>JAGIBL010000003.1 GCA_017744365.1 Nocardioidaceae bacterium
CCCCGTCGCACGCCGGGTTGCGGCAGAAGCCGCTCGTCTGCGGGAAGAACACGGTGCCGCAGGTGGTGCACCGCGAGGCCAGCAGCGCGGGCTCGTCCCCGGTGGTGAACCAGCCCTCGGGCACCGTCACAGCTCGTGCTCCCGGGCCAGCTCGCCACGCAGCGCCCGGTAGGTCTCGTCCCGGCGGTCGCGCTGGAGCCGGGCACCCGAGGTGTTCGCGTAGGCCGCCTCGATGCCGGCACGGACCTCGATGTCCGCCACCGCCAGGCCGACCTCACCGGTCGGGGTCGCGGCGACCACCCGGCCCATCGGGTCGAGGATCGCGCTGTCGCCCGGGAAGGTCGACTCACCGAACGAGCCCGCGTAGTTGGCCGAGACGACCCAGCGCGCGTTCTCCGCCGCACGCACCCGGTCGAAGAGCCGGAAGTACTCGACCCACGCACTGCGGTCCCACGACTCCACCGGCGGACCGGCGCCCCAGGCCGAGGACGTGACCAGGATCTGCGCGCCGCGGAGCACCAGCTCGCGGGCCGCCTCGGGCCACATCTTGTCGTAGCAGATCATCAGGCCGATCCGGCCCAGAGGCGTGTCGAAGACCGGCCAGTCGTCGCCGCGCGCCCAGGTGACGTGCTCGACCACACCCATGTGCACCTTGCGGTAGCGGCCGATGAAGCCATCGGGCCCGGTCAGCACGACGGTGTTGTAGACGACGCCCGCGGACCCGGAGTGCTCGTGCAGCCCGTAGACCACGTGCAGCCCGCGCTCGCGAGCCCGCTCCGCGATGCGCACCACGCTCGGCCCGTCCGGGACCGGCTCGGCCGCCGCGTACACGGCCGCCAGGTGGCGGGGGTCGAGACCCCCGCCACCACGCGGGTAGCCGTGCAGGCTCACCTCGGGGAAGACCACCAGGTCCGCCCCGGCGTCGGCCGCCTCGTCGAGGTAGTCGAGGTGCCGTCGCAGGTTCTCGGCCAGGTCGTGGCTGCCCGGGTAGGAGCAGACCGCGACCCGCACCGCCGTCGACGTGGTGAGGCCGGCGACCGCCATCAGTCGGCGCTGTAGGGGTAGTCGTACGGGCCCAGCGGCTTCAGCCGGCACAGGCCGACCTCCTCGTCTGGGAACCCGGCGTGGTCCGAGGCGCTGAAGCCGTAGGTGTAGGTCGGGGAGGTGTAGGAGAAGTCCGTCATGCCCTCGAGCGCCGCCCGCATCTTGTCGGGGTCGACCGACTTGCTGGTCTCGATGGCCGCCTTCACCAGGCCGAGGTCGTCGTTGAAGATGATCGCCGTCGGCGTCGACGGGGTGACCCCGGTCTTGTCGCTGACCGCCTTGAGCACGGCCTCGGTCCCGGCGTCCGGCGAGGCGCCCTGGGCCAGCGGCACGTTGCAGTTGGCGAACGCGCTGCCCGACAGGTTGCCCAGGCTGTCGTAGCCGACGAAGTAGGCCACCGCGGTGGTGAAGATCTGCGGCGTCCAGCCGATGGTGCGCAGGCCGTCGTACACGTGGTCGAGCCCGGCCGTGGAGAGCACCGCGAGCGCGTCGGCGCCGTCGGACTTGAGCTGGCGCAGCTGCGAGGTCACGTCCACCGCGCTGGCGGCGTAGGTGACCTTCTTGGTCACCGCGAGGTCGGCCTCCTCGGCCGCGGTCCCGAGGAACTTCGCGATGTTGTCGCCGTACGGGAGGCCGTCGCTGATGATCCCGAGCTTCTTCGACCCCCGGCTCTGGGCGGCGGAGACCAGGTTCTTCATGGTCTGCTCGTCGCTCGGGTAGGTGGTGAACATGTACGGGTACTTCGACGGGTCCGCGTAGGCGGTGTTGCTGTCCAGCGAGACGATCGGCACCTTCGACTTCATCAGCACCGGGATCGTCTGGCCGCTCACCGCGGAGGTGCCGGCGTAGACCACGGCGGCGACGCCCTGGTCGACCAGCTTCTTGGCACCGGAGACGGCGACGGCCGGATCGCCCTGGTCGTTGACGGCGAGGAACTTCACCTTGCGACCGGCGATGCCGCCCGCCGCGTTGAGACGCCCGACCAGGACGTCGAACGCCGCCTTCTGGGCCCCGCCGATCGCGGCCGACGGACCGCTGAGGGTGAACAGGGCACCGATCTTGATCTCCCCCTTCGGCAGCCCCTCGCTCCCCGACTTGTCGCTGGAGCCGCAGGCGGCGAGACCTCCCACTGCCGTCGAGGCCGCGACCGCGGCGACGACAACCTTGAGCTTCTTCATGGATGTGTCCCTTTCGATGTACGACGGCTGGACGCCGCCCGGGGTGGGTGAGAACGAGTGGGTTAGAAGGTGGCGATCGGGTTCACCGGGCTGCCGGACCCGCCGACCAGGCGGAGCGGGCTGACCGTGAGCAGGAACTCCCAGCGACCGAGCTCGGCGCAGCGCCGCGCCAGCTCCTCGAGGTCGCAGTTGTCGATCAGGCAGAGGCCGAGGGCCGAGATGCCCACCGCGTGCAGGGGAAAGCGCACTTCGTCGTACCCGGACGGGATCGCGTCCTGGCTGACGTCGGCGCCCACGACGGCGGTGTCGTGGTCGTGGAAGACGGGGAGGCAGGAAGCCTGCCAGCCGGGCTGGCCGGCCGCCTCGACGTCGTCGGCACCCCGCTCCCGGCGCGCCCGCGCCGCCCCGGTGCGCAGCAGGACCGCGTCCCCCGGGCCGAGCTCGACGTGCTGCTCGCGCAGGATCTCGCGGAGCTCCTCGGCGCCGACGCTCTCGCCGGGCCCGAGCCAGTCGACCCCGCGATGACGCGCGGCGTCGACGAGGACGCCGCGGGTGGTGATGCCGTGGCGCAGTCGGTGCACCGAGTTCGCAGTGGCGCCGTCCGCCGCGGTCACCAGCTCGGCCGGGCGGTCGTTGTACATCCGCGCGTCCCAGAAGATGTGCGCCAGCCCGTCGAGGTGGGTCTGGGAGTAGCCGTGGAACTGCAGCCCCACCCACTCGTGCGCGGAGGCCTGCCGCTCGCCCGGGCGCATGTAGTCGGAGTACACCCGGTTGCCGTCGCAGAGCCCCTGCCCGGTCTGCAGGTACATCCGCAGCGGCGGCGGGCTGTGCGGGTCGGCGCGGTCGCGCGGGTCGATGTCCCAGCCGCACGAGACCGACTCGCCGAGCCGCACCAGCCCGGCCGCCCGGACGCGTACGTCGGGAGTGATGTGGTTGATCGTGCCCAGCTCGTCGTCGGTGCCCCAGCGGCCCCAGTTCGAGAGGGACTCGAAGTAGCCGAGCACCTCGGCCTCGGCGGGGTCGGTCCGGCCGGCCGCGGTCATCGGGCTCCTCCGTGGATCGTCTCGGTGAGCTCGCCGCTGACCAGCAGCTCCTCGGACCGGCCGGCCACGACCACCCGGCCGTTGTCGACCAGCAGGCAGCGGTCGGACTGGCGCAGCGCGATGTCGAGGTTCTGCTCGACGACCACGACCGCGGTGCCGGACTCGCGCAGCGTCCGCAGGGCCGCGTAGATCTCCGCGATCACGACCTGGGCCAGGCCCGCGGAGGGCTCGTCGACCAGCAGCACCCGCGGCGATGCCATCAGCGCCTGGCCGAGCGCGACCATCTGCTGCTGGCCGCCGGACAGCGCGGCGGCCGGCCGGTCCGCGAAGTCGGCGAGGATCGGGAACAGCGCGTGCACCCGCGCCAGGCTCTCCTCCAGGCTGCGGGTCCTGCTGCGCCGCCACGGGAAGAACCCGAGCATCAGGTTCTCCGCCACCGTCAGGCCGCCGAAGACACGATGGCCCTCCGGGACCAGGGCGAGCCCGCGTCGGGCCATCGTGTCGGCCGGCGCGCGGGAGACGTCCGCGCCGTCGAGGAGGACCTGGCCGCTGTTCGACCCGGCCCGGACACCGGCGATCGCCTTGAGCAGGGTGGTCTTGCCGACCCCGTTGCGGCCGACGACCGCGAGCGCCTCGCCGGGCGCGACCTCGAGGTCGATGTCGCGGACCACGGTCATCCGGCCGTAGCCGGCACTGAGGCCGCGAACCTGGAGAACGGCTGCGCTCATGCCATCGCTCCCAGGAAGGAGCCGCGCACGCGCTCGTCCGAGCGGACCTCGTCGGCCGGGCCCGAGGCCAGGCAGCGGCCCTGGTGCAGGACGGTGACGTCGGTCGCGCACCCGAAGACGAAGGCGAGGTTGTGCTCGATCAGCAGCACGCCCACGCCGGCGGCGGTGACGCCGTCGATGACCTCGCGCAGCTGCTCGAGCTCGGCCTCGGACAGGCCGGCGGCCGGCTCGTCGAGCATCAGCGTGGCCGGCGCGACGGCCAGGGCGCGCGCGATCTCCAGCGTCCGTCGTACGCCGTGCGACTGCTTGTCCGCGAGCTGGTCGGCACGGTCGGCCAGGCCCACCGCGTCCAGGCACTCGAGCGCGCGCTCCCGCGCCGCCCGGTCCGCGCGCACGCCGCCGGGCAGGCGCAGCACCGAGCTCGCCGCGCTGCACGGGTGCACCTGCGAGGTCGCGCAGACCACGTTGTCGAGCAGGCTGAGGCCTTCGACCAGCTTGGGGGTCTGGAAGGTCCGGGCGAGCCCGGTGCGCGCGACCACGTGCGCGGGCAGGCCGTCCACCCGGCGCTGGTCGTGCCAGATCTCACCGGCGTCGAGCGCGTAGTAGCCGGAGATCAGGTTGAGCAGGGTGGTCTTGCCCGACCCGTTCGACCCGATCAGCCCGTGCACGGTCCCGGGAGCCACGGCGAGGTCGACCCCCGCCACCGCCTGCACGCCGCCGAAGGCGCGGCTCGCTCCGAGCACCCGCAGCCCGGTCGTCGCCGCGGGAGCCGGGGTGAGCACGGCGCGAGCCCGGGCCACCGGGCTGGGCTGGTTCCCCGCGGCCCGACCGGCCGGGGCCGGCACGCCGATCTCGGCGGCGGTCCGGCGCAGCAGACCGCGCCAGTCCCGTCCCCCGGCCTCGAGCGCCTCCCCGACCACGCCCTTGGGCAGCCCGAGCGCGAAGACGATCAGCGCGATGCCGAAGTAGATCCCGGCGTGGGCCTGCAGGCCGCCGAGGAACTGCATCAGGCAGAGCACCAGCAGGCTGCCGACCAGCGGTCCCGCCACTGTGCCGAGCCCGCCGATGACACAGGCGGCGACCAGGTAGATGGACAGGTTCGCGCTGGCGCTCTGCGGGCTCATGAACTGCTGGCTGTAGACGTAGAACGCACCGCCGAGCCCGGCGGGCAGGGCGCTGAGCACGAACGCCAGCAGCTTGGTCGAGTACGGCCGCACGCCCAGGGAGGCGGGCAGCTCGTCGCCGCCGGCGATGAGCAGCAGCCGCCGGCCGAGCCGGGAGCGCAGCAGCAGCCAGGACAGCACGGTGACCGCGATCAGCACGCCGGTGGTGAGCTCGTAGAGCGGCACCCCGGTCCAGCGCGGGGTGAAGTCGAGGATCGAGACCAGCGAGATGCCGGTGGTCCCGCCGGTGACGTCCCACGAGCCCGCGATCACCGGCACGAGCAGCGCCAGGAACAGCGTCACCATCGCCAGGTAGAAGCCGCCGATCCGCAGCGCCGGGATGCCGATGACGGCGCCGCACAGGGCCGAGACGACCAGCGAGACCAGGCACATCAGCCCCAGGTCCGCGCTGTGGTGGTGCTCGACGAGGAGCGCCGCGGCGTAGCCGCCGACCGCGAAGATCGCCCCCGGCCCGAGCGAGAGCAGGCCGGCGTAACCGGTGACGATGTTGAGGCCGACGGCCACCATCGCCAGCGCCAGCACGTACTGCATCGAGTTGAGCAGGTAGGTGTCGCCGGGCGCCACCACCGGGACCAGGGCGAGCCCGATCCCGATGAGCGCGACCAGGCCGAGCTCGACGCGCGCGCTCATCAGACGGTCCTCGCCTTGGCGGAGCCGAAGATTCCGTGCGGGCGCACGGTCAGCACGACCAGCAGGAGCAGCAGCGCAGCGAGCAGCTCGTAGTGCGGGTCGGCGTACAGGTCGAAGACCTGCTCGGCCACGCCGAGGCTGAGCGCTCCGGCGAGCGCGCCCCGGGTGCTGCCGAAGCCGCCCACGGCGAGCGCCACGAAGCCCTTGATGCTGTAGCTGAGGCCGAGGCTCACGTCGGCGTAGACGACCGGTGCGATCACGAACGCCGCCAGGCCCGCGATGACCCCGCCGAGCAGGAAGGCGATCCGGCTCATCCGCACCGCCGAGATGCCGCGCAGCGCGGCCACCTCGCGGTCCTCGGCGGTGCCGCGGAGCGCGTGGCCGAGCCAGGTCCGCCGGTAGAACAGCTCGAGCAGCACGGTGACCAGGACGAGCGTGGCGAACGCGAGCAGCAGCTGCGGCGTGGTGGTCACCGACCCGATCCGGATGGCGTCCTTGGTCAGCGGGCTGGCCACCGGCAGCGGCGGCCGGTTGCCGTACAGGTTGGTGGCGATGGTCGCGATCACCAGGCCGAACGCCAGCGTCGAGATGAACCACCCGATGTCGTCGACGCCGCGACCGAGGAAGGGCCGGACCGCGATCCGCTCCTCGACGAGGCTCAGCGCGCAGACCACGCCGATCACCACCAGGAGGGCCACGACCTGCGGCCAGTGCCGGATCTCGATCGCCCAGAACGAGACGAGCACGCCGACCATGACCAGGTCGCCCTGGGCCAGGTTGAAGACGCGGGTCGCGACGAAGACGACGGAGTAGGCCATCGCGATCAGGCCGTAGACCGCGCCGATGGCGATCCCGGTCACGATCGCGTTGAGAAGGAGGCTCACGGGTTCTCCGGGGGTGTGACGTGGGTCATGTGAACAAGCGTTCATACAATAATCTCGGGCGGGGGCCGGCCGTCAAGGGATTCGGCCGAGGTTTATGAACGAATGTTCGTTCACAAGCCTCCGAGCGTCTAGGATCAGCGCGTGCCACGCCGTAGCAGCACCTCCCCGGTGTCCTCCCGAGACGCGATCCTGACCGTCGCCGTGGAGCTCTTCGCCGAGCGCGGCTACCACGCGACCTCGATGCGCGAGGTGGCGCAGCGGGTCGGCGTGGTGCCCGCCGCGCTCTACAACCACTTCGACGGCAAGGACGCGATCTTCGTCGAGCTCGGGACGCGGTACTTCGATGCGATGTACCCGGCCCTGGAGGCGGCACGCCATGCCGAGGGCGATGCGGCGGACCGGCTCGCGGCGATGGTCGCGGCCTCGGTCAACACCGCCGCCGGGCTCCGCGCCGAGCACATGATGCTCACCGACGAGTGGCGCACCATCCGGCGCAGCGAGGCGCTCTCGGTGCTCGCCGCCCGCCGGCGCGCGTGCATCGACCTGTGGCACGAGGTCCTCGCCGAGGGTGCCGTCGACGGCAGCCTGCGCACCGACGTCGACGACTCCTCGATCATCTGGCTGCTCTTCGCGGCGATCACCTCGCTCGTCGACTCCGGCTACTGGTCCGACATCGCGGTGAAGCCGAGCCCGCCGCTCGACGACGTGTGCTCGGTCATCCTCGACGGCGTACGACGGAGCTGACCGCCAGGAGCCTCAGAAGCTGCGCGGCAGCCCGAGCCGCCGGCGGCTGATGATGTTGCGCTGCACCTGCGAGGTCCCGCCGCCGATGGTGTCGATGACCGTGTAGCGGTACGTCGACTCCGCCCGCCCGCGCATCGGCGCCGAGCCGGTGCCGACCCTCAGCTGCGTGCCCGGCCCGCCCAGGTCCATCGAGGCGTCCGCGAGCCGCTGGGAGAACTGGGTCGCGTAGAGCTTGTACTCCGAGGCCTCCGTGGTCGGCGGCGCACCGCCGTCGCGCTCGCTGCGCATGGAGGCGTCCAGCACCCGCAGGCCCAGCAGCCGGGCGACCTCGGCCTCGGTGACCAGGCGGGCCAGCCGGCGCCGGGTGCCGGAGTCCTCGCGCACCGGCACGCCGTCGACGGTCGCGGTGCGCACGTGCTCGACCAGCGTCTCCAGGCGCTCGTCGATCGGCCCGAAGGTGAACATGCTGAACCGCTCGAGGTCCAGGGCCTGGGAGATGTACTGGAAGCCCTTGTCGACCTCGCCGACCACGTAGTCGTCGGAGACCCAGACGTCGTCGAGGTAGACCTCGTTGGTCCGCTCGGCGCCCATCGGCGCCCCGCCCATCGTCCAGATCGGCTTCACGGTGATGCCGGGATGGTCCATCGGCACCAGGAACAGGGTGATGCCGTGGTGCTTGCTGTCCGGGTTGGTCCGCGCGCCGACCCAGTACCAGTCGGCGAAGTGCGCCGAGGTCGTCCAGACCTTCTGCCCGTCCAGCCGCCAGCCGTCCCCGTCGCGGACCGCGCGCAGCCGCATCGAGGCCGCGTCGGACCCGGCCTCGGGCTCGGAGTAGCCGACCGCGAACTCGATCTCCGCGGCCAGGATCTTCGGCAGGAACTCGCGCTTGAGGCGCTCCGAGCCGTGGGCCAGGATCGTCTTCCCGATGATCCCGACGCCCTTGCCGGTCTGCGGTCCCCCGCGGTGGGCCAGGGCCTCGTTGAGCACGTACTCGTAGACGCCGGGCCGCTCCTGCCCGCCCCACTCGCGCGGCCAGGTCATGCCGAGCCAGCCGCGCTCGGCGAGCTTCTTCAGGAACGCACGCCGCGCCGGGGTGTCGACGATCTGCGCCATGTTCTCCCGGGTGACGTCGAAGACGTCGGGGTCGTGGTGCGCGTCGAGGAACTCCTCGACCTCGCGCGCGAAGGCGACGATCTCGTCGTCCAGCTCGAAGTCCATGGGTCTCGCTCTCTCTCGGTCTCAGGCGGTCAGCAGGTCGTCGGCGATGCGGTCCTCCAGCTCCGGCGGCGACCACCAGGAGAGCTCGAGCTGCTTGGCGCGGCGGAAGTAGAGCTGGATGTCGAACTCCAGGGTGAACCCGACGCCCCCGAAGATCTGCTCGCCGGAGCGGGTCACGTGCCGGAAGGTCTCGCAGGCGTAGAGCTTCGCCATCGCCGCCAGCCGGCCGGCCTCGGGCGCACCGCGGTCGAGCGCATCGGCGGCGCGGTAGGCGATCAGCTCCGCCCCGGAGACCTCGGTCGCGCAGTCGGCCAGCTCGTGCGCGAGCGCCTGGAACGCCCCGAGCGGCTTTCCGAACTGCTCACGCGTCCGGGCGTAGTCGACGGTCAGCTCCAGCGCCCGCTCGGCACCGCCGACCGCGTACGCCGCGAGCGGGGCCAGCGCCTCGCCCAGCGTCGCCGACCAGTGCGACCAGCCCTCACCGGGGCGGCCGACGAGATCGTCGTCGGCCACGTGCACGTCGTCGAGCCGGACGTCGTACTGGGTGTCCGAGGCGAGCGAGAAGGCCTGCTCCAGGTCGACGCCGGGCCCGGCCGGGTCGACCAGCGCGATCGCGGTGCCGGCGTCGGTCCCGAAGAGCACCAGCAGGCGATCGGCGCTCGACGCGCACGGGACGTGCCGCTTGAGGCCGGAGAGCCGGTAGCCACCCGGAACCTTCTCCCCGCGCAGGGCGATCCCGGTGGCACGCGCACTGCCGCCGGGTTCCAGCCAGGCCGGGACGACCAGCCGGCTGCCGTCGGCGATGCCGGGCAGCCAGGCCCGCTGCACGTCCGTGGTCGCCGTACGGGCGAGGAGCCGGGCAGCGAGCACCGAGCTCGCGAACCACGGCCCCGGCGCCAGCGCCCGGCCGAGCTCGGCGTGCACCACCGCCATCTCGGTCCAGGTCAGCGCGCTGCCACCGAACCGCTCCGGGACCGCCATGCCGAGGATCCCGGCCTCGGCGAGCGCCTTGCGCAGCTCGGGGTCGTAGCCGACCGGGTCGTCCTCCAGGGCACGCACCCGGTCCAGCGGCGCGGCGTCGGCACAGATCCGCCGCACCATGTCCCGTACGGCGACCTGGTCGGCGTTCAGCTGGGTCTCCATCACTCTCTCCTCTCAGGGCTTCCAGTCGTCACCGGTCAGCGACCAGGGGTTGTCCCCCTCGGCGGCCGGGATCGCGATGCGCGCGGTGCCGGCGGTGCTGAGCTCGCCGGCGGCACGGACCTCGATCTCGACCTCGACCCAGGCCACGCCGGCCTGGCCGGTGTCCACCCCGGTGACGGTCGCTCCGATCGTCATCTCCTCGCCGGGGAAGACCGGCCTGCTCATCCGGAACCGGAGCCGGCCGATCCGCGCCAGCGGGCCGAACCAGTCGGTCAGGTAGCGCTCGATCCAGAGCGCCTGGTGCGGGGTGTTCAGGAAGATGTCCGGCACGCCGTTGCGCTCGCGCGCGAAGCCGGGGTCGTGGTGCATCGGGCGCCAGTCCCGGCTGGCCAGGGCGCCGAGCACCACCGAGGTGACGGTGACCTCGTGGCGCAGCGGCGGCAGCGTGCTGCCGACCTCGAGCAGTCCGCGCGCCGCCATCAGGCAGCCCTCCGGTAGCCGAAGCCGGCGATGACCTCGCGGCAGCAGAGCAGGTCGTCCTGGTTGCGGTACTCGACGGCGATGTTCCAGAAGCGACCGCGGCCGACCGCGGTCGTCTTCTCCTCGCTCACCGAGAGCAGCACCTGCGTGCTGGTCAGCCGGTCGCCGACGCGCACCGGCTCGTGGAAGACCAGCTCGTCGGAGCTCATGATCGCCTCCGGGAAGCCGAGCGCCTCCTTGAGGTCGAAGTGCACCTGCAGCGGGAGCGACGGCTCGCTCGGGTCCGGCGTCCAGTGGAACGGGCGCGTCCACGCCGAGACCATCGCCTGCGGCGCGACCGGGCTGCCGGCCAGCTCGGTGGCGAGCTGCTCGTCCCAGTAGAGCGGGTTGCCGTTCTCGACCGACGCGCAGGCGTTCCTGATGGTGGTCACGTCGACGACGAGCGGCCCGGTCTGCCGGTACTGCCGGACGCCGACCATGCGCGCGACCTCCTCGGGCAGATCGGTCGTCATCCGCGCACCCCGTCGGCGAGCAGGTCCTCGGCGGCGACGCGCTCCGGTGGCGGCAGCGGGCCGGTGAGCTCGTGCCCGGCGAGACCGGACCCGGCCGGGTCGCCGATCTCGTCGAGCGTCAGCACCGGCGCGACGCAGGTGTCCGCGGCCGCGAGCAGCTCGACCCACGCGTCGCGGGTCCGGGTGCGGAAGACCTCCGCGAGGTCGCGGCGGATGTCCTCCTGACTGGCGCGGTCGAGCTGGTGGTCGGCCCAGCGGTCCAGGCCGAGCGCCCGGCACAGGTTGCGCCAGAAGCGGTCCTCGATGACGCCGACCGCGACCTCGCCCCCGTCCGCGGTCGGGTAGGTGGCGTAGCAGGCGAAGGCGCCGGTGGTCAGGTCGAGCAGGCCGGTGTCGCCCGACCCGTCCTCCGCCGCGGCGTGGGCCTCGAGCCGCAGCGCCATCAGCTGGGCGACCCCCGCGACGACCGCGACGTCCAGCCAGGCTCCGCGGCCGGTGCGGGCCCGGGCCAGCAGCGCGGCCTGGATCGCGATGACCGCCTGCATCCCGCCGGCCGCGGCGTCGGCGATCGTCGCCGGCGGAACCGCGGGCGAGCCCGGGACGCGAGCCCCGAGGTAGCCGCCGGCGGCGAGGTAGTTCAGGTCGTGCCCGGCCCACTCGCGCCGCGGCCCGTCCTGCCCGTAGCCGGTGGTCGAGCACAGCACGATCCCGGGGTTGGCCTCGGAGAGCACGTCGTAGCCGAGCCCGAGCCGGGCGAGCACGCCGGGCCGGAACGACTCCAGCACGACGTCGGCGTCGCGGACCAGGGCCAGGAAGACCCGGGCACCGCGCTCGTCGCGCAGGTCGAGGTCCAGGTACCGCCAGCCACGACCGCCCCGGTAGGCGTACGGCGCCGGCCCCGGGTCGCCGGGCCGGCCGATCTTGACCACCGAGGCGCCGTAGTCGGCCAGCCAGCGCGCGGCGCGGGTAGCCGGGCCCACCCGGGACAGGTCGAGCACGGTGATCCCATCGAGCAGCCCGCCCTCCGCCTCACCAAATGAACGCTTGGTTTTCTGGGTCAAGACTCTTGCTCCCTCATGATCGGCGGGCGTACTCTCGGCCATCATGAACAAGCGTTCACTTTGTGTCAAGGAGGTCCGATGAGGTCGCCGGAGCCCGGACTGCTCGCCGGCCTGCGCGTCGTCGAGTGCACCCTGCTCGAGCCGGGCAGCGTCGGCATGATCCTGGGCGAGCTCGGGGCCGACGTGGTCAAGGTCGAGCCGCCTGGCGGCGACTACGTGCGCACCCTCGGCTGGCCGTTCGTCGACGGCGTCTCGATCCTGCACTGGCACGTGAACAAGGCCAAGCGCAGCGTGCAGGTGGACCTGCGCGACCCCGACGGCGTCGCCGTCTTCGAGGACCTGGTCCGCTCGGCCGACGTGGTCGTCGAGGGAATGCGACCCGGTGCGCTCGCCCGGCGCGGGCTCGGCTACGACCGCCTCCGCGCGCTCAACCCCCGGGTGGTGCTCTGCTCGATCTCCGGCTTCGGGGCCACCGGGCCCTACCGCGACCTGCCCTCGCACGGCGTCGGCTTCGACGCCTGGGCCGGGGTCGCGCCCCCGGCGTACCGCGAGGACGGCACTCCCTACCTGCCCGACCACGCCACCATCGGCACCAAGGTCGGCGCGGTCTGGGCGGCGCTCGCGATCAGCGCCGCCGTCCTGCGCGCCCGCACGTCCGGGCAGGGCTGCCACCTCGACATCGCGCAGAGCGACGCGGCGGCGTACGCGAACTGGCTGCCGATCGAGGGCACCCAGGCCTACCGGCGACCCGAGCCCGAGGTCACCGGCAACCCCGCGGACGGCGGCGCCCGGCGCCCGGCCGGGCCCGGCGGGATGGAGCCGGCCGTGCGCTACCAGTACTACGCGACCGAGGACGGCCACGTGCTGTTCATGGCGTCGGAGCAGGAGTTCTGGCGCAACTTCTGCGAGGGCGTCGGGCGCCTCGACCTGTACGACGCCCACCCCGGCCGCCGGTACGGCGACCACGCGACCGGCGAGGTCGCGCTGCGCCACGAGATCGCCGCGATCTTCGCGACCCGGACGACCGCCGCCTGGACCGAGTTCGGCCTGGAGCGCAACTGCCCGATCGTCCCGGTCAACGACGCCGCCACCATCGCCGCGGACCCGCAGTTCGCCGACCGGCTGCCCTGGCTGCCCGCGCGCGAGTACCACGCCGACCTGCTGCCGATCCCGGTCAACGTCGTCGGCACCGAGCGCGTCCGGCCCCGGGTCGCGCCCCAGCCCGGCGAGCACAGCGCCGAGATCCTCGGCGAGCTCGGCTACCCGACCGAGCGGATCGCCGCCCTGCTCGCGTCCGGGGCCGTCACCCGTCCCCCCCACTCCGAGGAGCAGCAGTGAGCACGAGCAAGCCCGTCCCCGATCTCGACCGGTTCTTCCGGCCCCGCGCGGTCGCCGTGGTCGGTGCCTCCGACACCGAGGGGCGGCCGACCACGATGAACTGGCGCCGGATCAAGGAGTGGGCGGAGCGGGTGCAGGCCACGGCCTACCCGGTGACGCCCAAGTACGAGACCGTCGACGGCCTGCGCGCCTACCCGCGGCTCGCGGACCTCCCCGAGCCGATCGACGTCGCGGTGCTGCTGATCTCCGACGTGCTCGGCATCATCCCCGACGTGATCGAGGCCAGGATCCCGTTCGCGATCAGCTTCGCCGCCGGTTTCGCCGAGACCGGCGCGGACGGCGCCGCCCGGCAGCGCGAGCTGGAGCGGCTGCTCGACGGATCCGCGACCCGGCTGCTCGGGCCGAACACGAACCTCAACGCCTTCGAGACCTTCCGCGACGACCTGCCCGGCAAGGCGATCGCACTGGTCACCCAGAGCGGGCACCAGGGCCGGCCCGTCTTCCAGGGCCAGGAGCTGGGGATCCGGTTCAGCCACTGGGCGCCGACCGGCAACGAGGCCGACCTGGAGTCGGCCGACTTCGTCCGCTACCTCGCCGGGCTCGAGGAGACCGGCGCCATCGCGGCCTACATCGAGGGCTTCAAGGACGGGCGGGCGTTCCTCGACGCCGCGCGCTACGCCGCCGGCAGAGGCGTCCCGGTCGTGGTCGTCAAGGTCGGGCGGACCGACATCGGCGCCTCCTGGGCGCAGTCGCACACCGGCCACCTGGCCGGCAGCGACACCGTCGTCTCGGCCGCCCTGCGCCAGGCCGGCGTGATCCGCGTCGACGGCCTCGACGAGCTGCTCGACACCGCGGCCATGCTCGCCCGCTGCGCACCGCCGACGGCTCCGGGCGTCTGCGTCTACTCGATCTCGGGCGGCACCAGCGCGCACATGGCGGACATGCTCTCGGCCGCCGGTCTCGACCTGCCCGAGCTGAGCGAGCAGACCCAGGCGCAGCTCCACGAGTGGATCGCGCCGTACCTGCGGGTGACCAACCCGGTCGACAGCGGCGGCCACCCGAGCGGCGACTGGCGCGGGCCCAAGATCCTGGACGCGCTGCTGGCCGACCCCGCGGTCGGCGTGCTGGTGGTGCCGATCACCGGGGCGTTCCCGCCGATGAGCGACGTCTTCGTCAACGACCTCGTCGAGGCCGCAGCCCGCACCAGCAAGCCGGTCTGCGTGGTCTGGGGCTCGCCGACCGGGCTCGAGGAGGCCTACCGCACGGTGCTGCTCGGGTCGGGCATCCCCGTCTTCCGCACGTTCCGCAACTGCGTGACCGCGGTCGCGGCGTACCTCGGCCACCACGAGTTCCGGGCAAGGCTGCTCGCCTCCGGCCCGCTCCCGGAGCCCACGGCCGACCCCGTGCCGCTGCCGTCCTCCGGGGGCACCCTGACCGAGGCGGACTCCAAGGCCTTCGTCGCCCGGTACGGCGTCCGGGTCACCCGCGACGTGCTCTGCGCCGACGCCGGCCAGGCCGTCGAGGCGGCCTCCGCGCTGGGCTTCCCGGTGGTGCTCAAGGTCGCCAGCCCGACCATCGTGCACAAGTCCGACCACGGGCTGGTGCTGACCGGGTGCGCGAGCGCCGCGGAGGTCCACGCCGGGTACGAGCTGCTGATGACCCGCGCCGCCGCGGTGCCGGATGCCCAGGTCGACGGCGTACTCGTCTGCGAGCAGGTGGACGGCGGCGTGGAGACGGTCGTCGGGCTGGTCGAGGACCCGGTGTTCGGGCCGACGGTCATGTTCGGGATCGGCGGCACCGCGGTCGAGATCTACCGCGACGTCGCCTTCCGGGTGGCGCCGTTCAGCCGGGACGAGGCGCTCGCGATGATCCGCGAGGTGCGCGGTTTCCCCTTGCTGGCCGGGGCACGTGGCACCGCTCCGGCCGACCTGGAGGCCCTCGCCGACGTGGTCATGGCCGTGCAGCAGATCGGCCTGGACCAGGCGGGGAGCGGGATCGAGCTGGACCTCAACCCGGTGGCCGCGCGGCCCGACGGGGCGGTCACGCTCGACGCCGTCCTCACCGTGAGCGGCCCGGCGGCCGTGAACTCTACGAACGCTACCTGCGGGTCACCTGGAAATTTGGCACGATCAAGTCGTGCCTGACCGTCCTCGCAAGCAAGCGACCAGCGCGTCGTACTCGATCACCATGCGGCTCCACACCGCCCTGGACCACGGGCTGATCGGAACCGTCGCCACCGCGATCGCCAACGGCGGCGGCATCGTGACCGCCATCGACGTGGCCGACTCCCGCAACGACGCTCTCGTCGTCGACGTCACCTGCTCGGCCACCGACTCCGAGCACGCCGACGAGCTGGTCAAGGCGGTCGGCAGCATCCCCGGCGTCACCGTGCACAAGGTCTCCGACCGGACCTTCCTGCTGCACCTGGGCGGCAAGATCGGGGTGCACTCCAAGGTCGCCCTCAAGACCCGTGACGACCTCTCGATGGCCTACACCCCCGGCGTCGGCCGGGTCAGCCTGGCGCTGGCCGAGCACCCCGAGGACGTCGCCAAGCTGACCATCAAGGGCAACTCGGTGGCCGTGGTCACCGACGGCTCCGCGGTCCTCGGGCTGGGCAACATCGGCCCGGGTGCGGCGCTGCCGGTGATGGAGGGCAAGGCCGCGCTGTTCAAGCAGTTCGCCGACATCGACGCCTGGCCGATCTGCCTGGCCACCCAGGACACCGACCAGATCGTCGAGATCATCGCCGGCATCGCGCCGGGCTTCGGCGGCATCAACCTCGAGGACATCGCCGCGCCGCGCTGCTTCGAGATCGAGGCGCGGCTGCGCGAGCGGCTCGACATCCCGGTCTTCCACGACGACCAGCACGGCACCGCGATCGTCGTGCTGGCCGCGCTCTTCAACGCGCTGCGCTGCGTGGGCAAGGACATCGGGACGGTCCGCGTGGTCGTCGCCGGGGCCGGCGCGGCGGGCACCGCGATCGTCGGGCTCATCACCGCCGCGGGCGTCTCCGACGTGGTCGTGTGGGACCGCGAGGGCTGCCTGTACGACGGCGACCCGGCGCTGACCGGCGCCAAGGCCGAGCTGGCCGCGCGCACCAACCCGCGCGGCGTCCAGGGCACCCTGGCCGACGGGCTCGCGGGCGCGGACGTGTTCATCGGGGTCAGCGGGGCGGACGTGCTGGTGCCGGAGTGGATCGCCACCATGGCGACCGACCCGATCGTCTTCGCGCTGGCCAACCCGGACCCGGAGATCGACCCGGCCGAGGCCGCCCGGTACGCCGCGGTGGTGGCCAGCGGGCGCAGCGACTACCCCAACCAGATCAACAACGTGCTCGCCTTCCCCGGCGTCTTCCGCGGTCTGCTCGACGCCCGCGCCAAGGACATCACCACCGAGATGCTGCTGCGCGCGGCCCGGGCGATCGCGGACGTGGTCGGAGAGGACCAGCTCAACTCGAGCTTCATCATCCCGAGCGTCTTCAACCCCGAGGTGCCCAAGGCGGTCGCGGCCGCGATCCGCGGCGACGCCCCGGCGCACCACGCCTAGCTTTCAGCCCTCCTCCAGGAACTGCTGCCCCAGCCGGGCGTGCCGGACGAACGACTCCACCCAGACCGCGGTCAGTGCGCCGACCAGCACCGTCGCCAGCAACCACGGCTCCGGCCGCAAGGCCGCGGCCAGCAGCGCGACCGCGGCGGCGAGCACGAGCCCGGCCGGGACCAGCCGCACGCCGGGCCGCCGCTCGGTGAGCCGCATCAGCGCGGCCTCGCTCAGGCAGAGCACCGCGACCGCGCCGCCGACCAGCCAGGAGGTCCCGGCCGGCGTGCGCTCCTCGCCGGCGTGCTCGATCAGGCTGACCATGCCCGCCCCGGTCGCGGCGACCGCCATCGTCAGCGGCAGGTGGGTGACCAGCCAGAGCACCCGCGTCGACGTACGCGGACGCGGCGGCCGCTGACCGGCGAAGTCGAAGTAGGTCCACCAGATCCCGAACGAGACCAGCAGGCACAGCAGCCCGACCGTGGTCGTGGCGGTGGTGTGCTCGGCGCTGGAGAGCCCGCCGACGATGCCGACGATGACCTCGCCGAGCACGATGATGGTGAGCAGGCCGAACCGCTCGACCATCGACGAGGACAGCTGGAAGGCCCGGTCGAGCGCGGCCTGGTGGTCGCCGAGCCGGGCGAACATCGGCAGCACGATCGCCAGCGCGGCCCCGGTCGCCCAGAGCAGCACCCGGAGGTCGTTCGACGCCACGAACGCGCTGGCCACGGCGGCGGCGAAGATGGCCGCCAGGCCGGCGAAGTAGGGCGTGGTGATCGCGGCCGACTCCGGGTCGTCCTGCTGGCGCACCACCCACCACTGGTAGGCCATCCAGGCGATGAACGCGGCCAGCAGCCCGCCGAAGACCCGGCCGTCGTGGGCCCGGTCCGGCGCGTGCCCGGCGTAGACCGCGAGCAGGCTGACGAACCCCATCTGCACGAACATGTAGGTCCGCGAGCGGCCGTCGTCGCTGCCGTGCAGGTCCTGGTAGCTGGTGCCGTTGAACCAGGCGAACCAGAGCACCGTGAACAGCACCACGAAGCTGCGCACGCCGGTCGCGTCCGGGTGCGCGGCCAGCGCGTGCGCCACCTCGGAGACGAAGACCACGAAGACCAGGTCGTAGAAGAGCTCCAGCGGGCTGACCACCCGGCCGTCGACAACGGTGCCGTGCGGGCGTGGCGGCTGGAACCAGGTGCGCAGCGCGGGACGGAGTCCGGGTTCCTCGGGAGCGGCCATGAGGAACTCTAAGCACCTCAGCGCCTGGTCGACTCCCGTACGTCGCTCGGCGTCGGCCTCTGTTCCGGGACCGCCGCGATCGACGGGATCTCCTCGACCGCGCCCGCCCGCGGCGCCTTGCGGCTGAGCCGGCGGTACCAGTCCGGGGCGACCAGCAGCGCCTCCGCGCGCAGCACCGCGGTGGCCACCCGGGGCAGGTCGGTGATGTCGCCGTACACGAGGAAGCGCGGCACCCAGTCGGGGTGGTACTTGGCGTTCGAGCGGTACAGCGCCTCGATCTGGGCGAACCGCGAGGCCCACAGCAGCACCGAGCGCCAGGCCCGCAGCACCGGCCCGGCGCCGAGCCGCTCGCCGCGCGCGAAGACGCTGCGGAACGCGGAGAAGTTCAGCGACACCTTGCTGATCCCGAAGTGCTCGGCCTCCTCCATCAACGTCGCGACCATGAGCTCCACGATGCCGTTGGTGGCGTCGCTGGTACGCCGCATCAGGTCCAGGGAGAGGGCGTCGTCGCCCCACGGCACGAACGAGAGCAGCCCGGCCAGCTCGCCGTCGGCGTCGGTGGCGATGACCACCAGGCCGCCGTCGTCACGGGCCTGCCCGAACCGGCCCAGCGCCATCGCGAAGCCGCGCTCGATGGAGCCGTCGCGCCAGGCGATCGCCTTGCCGCGCAGGGTCTCCCGCTGTTCCGGCGCCAGGTCGCGCACCCGTCGTACGGACACGGTGATGCCGGCGCGGCGGGCCCGGGAGATGGCCTGCCGCACGTGCCGCATCGACCGGCCGTCGAGGCTGAACTCGGAGGCGTGCAGCACCGCCTCGTCGCCGACCTCGAGCACCTCGAGCCCGGCCTGGTGGTAGACGTGCGCGCCGCGCTCGCTGCAGCCCAGGTTGGCGGGCGCCCAGCCGTAGGAGCGGGTCTCCTCGAGCCAGGCCGCGACCGCCTGCGGCCAGTCGTCGGGGTGGCCGAGCGGGTCGCCCGCGGAGAACGAGACGCCGCCGATCACCCGGTAGGAGACCGCCGAGCGGCCGGTCGGGCTGAACACCACCGAGCGGTCGTCGCGCGTGGCGAAGTAGGCCAGCGAGTCGACCCAGCCCCACTCGCGCAGCAGCCCGCGCACCCGGGCCTGCTCGGCGGCGGTGATCGGGTGCGGCCCGCCGGCCGGCGCGAGCGCGGTGACGACCGCGACCAGCAGCACCGCGGCGCCGAGGATCACCAGCCCGACCGCGGCCACGGTCCGCGAGCTGGTGGAGACGAAGTCGACCGGACCGGGGATGCCGAGCAGCCCGAGGGCGGCCTGGCTGAGCCGGTCCCAGCCGTCGGTGCCGGGCACCTGGCCGTCGCTGTCCAGGGTGAGCCAGAGCCAGCCGAGCGCGACCGCGAGCACCGGCCCGGCGACGAGCACCTGCACCACCCGGCGCAGCGAGCGCGGGTCCGGCCGGGCGGTGAAGCTGCGCCGGGCCGTGACCAGCAGCACCACCAGCAGCACCGAGAGGAACGCCTGCTCGGCCTGCAGGCCGCGGAGCAGGTGAATCCCGGCGGCCAGCACGGTCAGCAGCAGCGCCAGCAGCCAGGCCCGGTACTTGCCCCGGCGCAGCCCGCGGGAGAGCACGATCAGGATCACGCCGATGGCGGCGCCGCCCGTGGTCGCCGCCGCCGGGAAGGAGTCCGGGACCAGCTCGTTGACGAGCCGGGTGCGGGCCGCGATCCCGGGCAGGTACGCGCTGGCCAGCACCACGACGCCGACCACGAACACGATCCGGCTCACCCACAAGGGGGTGCGCACGGCCCCGAACCAGTTCCCCACGACCATCGAGGCTAGCGCCAGCCGAGCTCGGGAGCGACGTGCTTCAGCACGCTCTCCACCACGTGCGCGTTGTAGTCCACGCCCAGCTGGTTGGGCACGGTCAGCAGCAGCGTGTCCGCGGCGGCGATGGCCTCGTCCTCGGCGAGCTGCTCGACCAGCGCGTCCGGCTCGGCGGCGTAGGAGCGGCCGAAGATCGCCTGGAAGTCGTCGATCGTGCCGACCTGGTCGCGCGAGTTCGTGTCGCCGCCGAAGTAGGCCCGGTCGCGGTCGTCGACCAGCGGGAAGATGCTGCGGCTGACCGAGACCCGCGGCTCGCGGTCGTGACCGGCCGCCGCCCAGGTCTCCCGGAACGCCTCGATCTGCTTGCGCTGCTGGACGTGGAAGGGCTCGCCGGTCTCGTCGACCTTGAGGGTCGAGCTCATCAGGTGCATGCCCTGCTCGGCGGTCCAGCGGGCGGTCGCGTCGGAGGCGGCGCCCCACCAGATCCGCTCGCGCAGCCCCTCGGAGTGCGGCTCGAGGCGCAGCAGTCCGGGCGGGTTGGCGAACATCGGTCGCGGGTTGGGCTGGGCGAAGCCCTCGCCGGTGAGCATCCGCAGGAACACCTCGGTGTGGGTGCGGGCCATCTCCGCGCCCGTCGGGTCGTCCTCGCCCGGCACGTAGCCGAAGTAGCGGAACCCGTCGATCACCTGCTCCGGTGACCCGCGGCTGATGCCGAGCTGCAGCCGGCCGCTCGCGATCAGGTCGGCCGCACCGGCGTCCTCGGCCATGTACAAGGGGTTCTCGTAGCGCATGTCGATGACCGCGGTGCCGATCTCGATGCGCGAGGTCCGGGCACCGACCGCGGCCAGCAGCGGGAACGGCGAGCCCAGCTGGCGGGCGAAGTGGTGCACCCGGAAGTAGGCACCGTCGGCGCCGAGCTCCTCGACCGCGACGGCCAGGTCGATCGACTGGTGCAGCACGTCCGCCGCCGTCCGCGCCTGCGAGTGCGGTGTGTCCGACCAGTGCCCGAACGAGAGAAATCCGATCTTCTTCACGCCCACGGCAACGACGCTACCCTCCGATTCATGCCCGAGAACCCGCGCGCCCGCGTCACCATCGACGCTCCGCTGGAGACCGTCTGGGCGGTGATGATGGACATCGCGGCGTACGGCGAGTGGAACCCCTTCCTCTTCAAGGCCGAGTGCCCCTCGCCGCCCGAGCCCGGCGACCCGATCCGGCTGCACGTGCGCTGGGCCAACGGCCGGACCACCACCTCACCCGAGCGGATCTCCCAGGTGGTCCCGCCGTACGACGACCACGGCACCGCCCGCGCGCTGCTCGCCTACGTCTACGAGGGCCTGCCCGCCCGGCTCGGCCTGGTCCGGGGCACCCGGCTGCAGCAGCTGACCCAGGAGCCCGGCGGGCCGACGACGTACGAGACCGTCGAGGAGTTCTCCGGGCCGCTGGTCCCCCTCGCCGGCCCGAAGCGGGTGGCCGAGGGGTTCCAGCGGCACGCGGAGGCGCTCAGACGCCGAGCGGAGACTCGCTGACCTTGCCGTTGGCGTGCGTCGGGGTCAGCCAGACGTCGATGCCCTCGCGCAGGCCCTGGCTGCGCTGGTGCGCCCGGGTCACCGTCACCTGGATCTCCTCGTGCGCCGCGTCCAGCAGCTCGACGGTCAGCCGCACCTCGAAGCCGACCCGCAGCTCGCGGACGATCCGCGCGGGCAGCGAGCCGGGCACGCCCGGGTGGGTGACGATGTCGATGTCGTGCGGCCGGTGCAGCACCCCGTCGATCATCGTGGTCGGGCCGAGGAACGACATCACGAAGTCGTTGGCGGGGCTGTCGTAGAGCTCGCTCGGCGAGCCGACCTGCTCGATCCGGCCGTCGTTGATGACCACGATCTCGTCGGCGACCTCGAGGGCCTCCTCCTGGTCGTGGGTGACGAACACGGTGGTCACGTGCACCTCGTCGTGCAGCCGGCGCAGCCAGTCGCGCAGCTCCTTGCGGACCTTGGCGTCCAGGGCGCCGAACGGCTCGTCGAGGAGCAGCACGGTGGGCTCGATCGCCAGCGCCCGGGCCAGCGCCATCCGCTGCCGCTGACCCCCGGAGAGCTGCGAGGGCAGCCGGTCGGCGAACTGGGACAGGTGCACCAGGCCGAGCAGCTCCTCGACCTTCTCCTTCACCTCGGCCTTGGGCCGCTTGCGGATCTCCAGGCCGAACGCGACGTTCTTGGCCACCGACATGTGCTTGAAGGCCGCGTAGTGCTGGAACACGAAGCCGACGTTGCGCTTCTGCGCCGGCAGGTGGGTGGCTTCGACGCCCTCGATGGTGACCGAGCCGGTGTCGGCGTTCTCCAGGCCGGCGATGATCCGGAGCAGGGTGGACTTGCCGCCGCCGCTGGGCCCGAGCAGGGCGGTCAGCTGGCCGGTCGGGATGGTCAGGTTGACGTCGTCGAGCGCCACGAAGTCGCCGAACTTCTTCCCGACACCCTTGATCTCGATGCTCATGACTTGCCTTCTTGCTTGGGTCGCAGGATCGCGACGATGGCGATGCAGACCACGGATGCGAACGCGAGCAGGAAGGCGACCGCGTACGCCGTGGGCTGGTCGAAGTTCTGGTACCGCTCCTCGACGACGAGGGTCGCGGTCTGGGTGGAGCCGACGATCTTCCCGGAGACGACGCTGACCGCGCCGAACTCGCCGAGCGACCGGGCCAGCGCCAGCACGACGCCGTACACGATGGCCCACTTGATCGCCGGCAGCGTGATCCGGCGCAGCGTCTGGACCGGGCTGGCGCCGAGGCTGCGCGCCGCCCACTCCTGCTCGTCGCCGATCTCCTCCAGCACCGGCACCACCTCGCGGATCACCAGCGGCAGCGCCACGAACGTGGTCGCCATCACGATGCCGGGGGTGGCGAAGATGATCTGGTAGCCGGCGTCGGAGAGCCCCTGGCCGAACCAGCCGTTGCGCGGGTTGTAGACCAGCAGCAGGGAGAGGCCGACCACGACCGGGGAGATCGACAGCGGCACGTCCAGCAGCGCCGACAGCAGCCGCTTGCCCGGGAACTCGTAGCGCACCAGCAGGATCGAGATGGTCACGCCGAAGACGGTGTTGATGAGCACCGAGATCGCGGTGACCTGCGCGGTCAGCCAGAGCGCGTGCGTCACGTTCGGGTCCGCCAGCGCCTTGTCCAGCGCGCTGAAGCCGTGGTCGAAGGTGTGCGTGACCACCATCGAGACCGGCCAGCCGATCAGCAGCACCAGGTAGGCCACCACGACCAGGCGAAGGACCCAGCGCAGCAGCGGTGAGGTCCTCACCATCGTCGCGCCACCCGCCTCTGGATCAGGTCCAGCGCCACGATCACCGCGAGCGCGGAGACCAGCAGCACGGTGGCGATGACCGCGGCGCCGGCGGTGTTGTTGCCCTCGATGAACCCGACGATCCGCACCGACGCGACCTCGGTCCGGTTCGGCAGGTTGCCGGTGATCAGCACCAGCGAGCCGTACTCGCTGATCGCGCGGGCGAAGGAGAGTGCCGCCCCCGCCGCGATCGCCGGCACCAGGCTGGGCAGGATCACCCGGCGGAACGTGGTGAAGCCGCTGGCGCCCAAGGACGAGGCGGCCTCCTCGACGTCGGGCTCGAGCTCCTCGAGGACCGGCTGCACCGTCCGCACGATGAACGGCAGCGTCACGAACGCGAGTGCCACGAAGACCGCGGTCCGGGTGCTGGCCACGTTGACGCCGAGCGGGCTCTTCGGCCCGTACAGCGAGAGCAGCACCAGGCCGGCCACGATGGTGGGCAGCGCGAACGGCAGGTCGATGATCACGTCCAGGATCGCCGCGCCGGGGAACCGGTCGCGGACGAGCACCCAGGCGATCATCGTGCCCATCACGACGTTGACCATCGTGACCAGCAGGGACTGACCGATGGTCAGCCGCAGGGCCGCCATCGTCTGGTCGTTGGTCAGGGTGTCGGTGAAACCACTCCAGCCGCCGGTGGTCGACTTGACCACGACGGCGGCAAGAGGGATCAGCACCAGCAGGCTGAACCACACCAGGGAGATCCCCAGCGCCAGCCCGCTACCCCGACCGAGCGCGTTCACGGAGCGGGCCGAGCGGTGCCCTGGTTTCCCAGGGGGCACCACCCGGCCGGTCTCCGTCGACAGGGTCGACGTGCTCATGGAGCTACTGGGTCTTGCCGGTGGAAGCCTGGATCTTGGGCACGATCCCGCCGTCGTCGAAGAACTTCTTCTGCGCGGCCGGCCATCCGCCGAAGTCCTTGGCCACGGTGAGCAGCTTGGCCGGGGCCGGGAACGGGTTCGACGGGTCGTTGGCGCCCTCGACGTCGGTCTGGATGCCGTCGATCACCGGGCGGTAGCCGGACTTGGCGAAGTCGGTCTGCGCCTCCTTGGTGAACAGGAAGTTCAGCCAGTCGGTCGCCACCTTCGGGGCCTTCTTGGTGACCGCGGCCGGGGTCTCGATCAGCAGGGTCTGGTCCGGGACGATGTAGTCCAGGTCGGTGCCCTTCTGGCGAGCCAGGATGGCCTCGTTCTCGTAGGAGATCAGCACGTCGCCGTTGCCGTTGGTGAACGAGGTGAGCGCGTCGCGCGCCGAGCCCGGCAGAGCCACCGCGTTCTTGAAGAACTTGGTCAGGTAGGCCTCGGCGTCCGCCTCGCTGCCGCCGTCGGCGATCACGTGCCCGTACGCCGCCAGGGTGTTCCAGCGCGCGCCGCCCGAGGAGGCCGGGTTCGGGGTGACGATGCCGACGCCCGGCTTCACGATGTCGTCCCAGCCGGTGATGTGCTTGGGGTTGCCCTTGCGCACGGCGATGACGACGACCGAGTCGGCGACGATGCCCTGGTGCTCGCCGGCGTTCCAGTCGGAGGCCACCAGGCCCTCGTCGACCAGGCGGGTGACGTCGCTCTCCAGGGAGAAGTTCACGAAGTCGGCCGGCTGACCACCCGCGACGGCGCGGCTCTGGTCACCGGAAGGGCCGTAGGACTCCTTGAAGGAGACGCCCTTGCCCTCGGAGGTCTTCTTGAACGCAGCCTCGATCGAGCCGAAGGCGGTCTGCGGGGTCGAGTAGGCGACCAGGTTGATCGCGCCACCACCGTCCGACGAACCGTCCGCGGAAGAGCCACATCCTGTCAGTGCCGCCACAGCAGCGGTCGCGGCGGCCGCTAGGGCCACCAGGCGACGACGGGAGCCCAGCTTGCTCGTCATCGTTCTTCTCCTTGGGTTCATTGTCCCGATCTCGGGCTTAGTCAGGTAATTTACTACACTTAAGTAGGTCGATAGCAAATTGAACCGGCAGTGAGCCTCGTCACCCGCGGATTCGGAGCGTGAGATCGGCCCCGGTTTGGCGCGCGGCGGACTATCGTGGACGACGGCTCCGGTGTACGTAGAACGCGTTCTACTTTTCGCCGTACGATGGGGCCGTAGCATCGACCAGGAAGTGAAGGCGTATCCCGTGGCCAAGCAGGTCCAACAGCTCGACCGGGTCATCATCCGCTTCGCCGGGGACTCCGGTGACGGCATGCAGCTGACCGGTGACCGGTTCACCCAGGAGTCGGCCGCCTTCGGCAACGACCTGGCGACGTTCCCGAACTTCCCCGCGGAGATCAGGGCGCCGCAGGGCACGCTGCCGGGCGTCTCGAGCTTCCAGGTGCACTTCGCCGACCACGACATCCTCACCGCGGGCGACGCCCCGGACGTGCTGGTGTCGATGAACCCGGCCGCGCTCAAGGCCAACCTGGCCGACATGAAGCCGGGCACCTCGATCATCGTGGACTCCCACGACTTCACCACCCGCAACCTGCAGAAGGCCGGCTACGACGGCAACCCGCTCGAGGACGACTCGCTGGCCGACTACAACCTCTCGGTGCTGGACCTGACCGGGATGACGGTCGAGGCGGTCAAGGAGTACGGGCTCTCCCGCAAGGACGCCGCCCGGGCGAAGAACATGTTCGCGCTCGGCCTGCTCTCCTGGATGTACGGCCGGCCGACCGAGACCACCATCGACTTCCTCACCGCGCGGTTCGCCAAGGCGCCGGACATCCGGGACGCCAACATCACCGCGTTCAAGGCCGGCTGGAACTTCGGCGAGACCACCGAGCAGTTCGCCGTCCAGTACGAGATCAAGCCCGCCTCGCTGCCGGCCGGCACCTACCGGAACATCTCCGGCAACCTGGCGCTGGCCTACGGCCTGGTCGCCGGTGGGGTGCAGAGCGGGCTGCCGGTCTTCCTGGGCACCTACCCGATCACCCCGGCCAGCGACATCCTCCACGAGCTGAGCAAGCACAAGCGGTTCGGGATCACCACGTTCCAGGCCGAGGACGAGATCGCCGGCATCGGCGCCGCGCTGGGCGCCTCGTTCGCGGGCTCCCTCGGCATCACCACCACGTCCGGCCCCGGCATCGCGCTGAAGTCGGAGACCATCGGCCTCGCGGTGATGACTGAGCTGCCGCTGGTCGTCGTCGACGTGCAGCGCGGCGGCCCGTCGACGGGCCTGCCCACCAAGACCGAGCAGGCCGACCTGCTGCAGGCGATGTTCGGTCGCAACGGCGAGGCGCCGGTGCCGATCGTGGCCCCGCAGTCGCCGGGCGACTGCTTCAACGCGGCACTGGAGGCATGCCGGATCGCGGTCACCTACCGGACCCCGGTGATGCTGCTCTCCGACGGCTACCTGGCCAACGGGTCGGAGCCGTGGCGGATCCCCGAGGCCGACGAGCTGCCGGTCATCGAGCCGAACTTCGCCACCGGGCCCAACCACAGCACCGACAAGGGCGAGGAGTTCTGGCCCTACCTGCGTGACGAGGAGACGCTGGCCCGGCCGTGGGCGATCCCCGGCACCAAGGGCCTGGAGCACCGCATCGGCGGCCTGGAGAAGGGCGACGGGCACGGGAACATCTCCTACGACCCGGCCAACCACGACTTCATGGTCCGCACGCGCCAGGCCAAGGTGGACCGGATCGCTGACTCGCTGCCCCCGACGGTCGTCGACGATCCCTCGCAGAAGGCGAAGGTGCTCGTGCTCGGCTGGGGTTCGACGTACGGGCCGATCGGCGCCGCCTGCCGCCGGGTCCGCAAGGCCGGCCTCGACGTCGCTCAGGTGCACCTGCGCCACCTGAACCCGTTCCCCAAGGACCTCGGCGAGATCGTCAAGCGGTACGACGCCGTGATGATCCCCGAGATGAACCTCGGCCAGCTCTCCCTGCTGATCCGGGCGAAGTACCTGGTCGACGTGGTCGGCTACAACCAGGTCAACGGCATGCCGCTCAAGGCCGCCGAGCTCGCCCAGGCCATCACCGACCTGATCGCGCACACGACCGGCGAGGTTCCGACCGCGGACACCGGCAAGATGGAGACCGTCCAGTGACCACCACAGAGCTGCCCTTCCCCGGCCTGGCCGGCGTCCCGACGAACGCCGAGCCGCAGAACCGCAAGGAGTACACCTCGGACCAGGAGGTCCGCTGGTGCCCCGGCTGCGGTGACTACGCCGTGCTCGCCGCGGTGCAGGGCTTCTTGCCCGAGCTCGGCCTGCGCCGGGAGAACATCGTCTTCGTCTCCGGCATCGGCTGCTCCTCGCGGTTCCCGTACTACCTGGACACCTACGGGATGCACTCGATCCACGGCCGTGCCCCGGCGATCGCCACCGGCGTCGCCACCGCGCGCGAGGACCTGTCGGTCTGGGTGGTCACCGGCGACGGCGACGCGCTCTCCATCGGCGGCAACCACCTCATCCACGCGATGCGGCGCAACGTGAACCTGAAGATCCTGCTGTTCAACAACCGGATCTACGGGCTCACCAAGGGTCAGTACTCGCCCACCTCCGAGGTCGGCAAGATCACCAAGTCCACCCCGATGGGCTCGGTCGACCAGCCGTTCAACCCGGTCTCGCTGGCCCTGGGCGCGGAAGCCTCCTTCGTCGCCCGCACCATCGACTCCGACCGCAAGCACCTGACCAGCGTGCTCTCCGCGGCCGCCGCCCACCGGGGCACCGCGCTGGTGGAGATCTACCAGAACTGCCCGATCTTCAACGACGGCGCCTTCGACGCGGTCAAGGACAACGACACCAAGGCCGACGCGATCATCCCACTGGTGCACGGCGAGCCGATCCGCTTCGGCACCCTCGGCGAGGACGGCCTGGGCTCCAAGGGCGTCGTCCGCGCGGCCGGCGGCGGTGTCGAGGTCGTCGAGGTGACCGAGGCCAACGTCGGTGACCTCCTCGTCCACGACGAGCAGAACCCGGACCCGTCCACCGCCTTCGCGATCTCCCGGCTCACCGACGCCGGCGTCCTGCACCAGTCGCCGATCGGCATCTTCCGGTCGGTGCAGCGCCCGACGTACGACGACGGCGCCCGGGAGCAGATCGCCACCGCCTCCGCCGGCCTCGACGACCGCCCCGCCGCCCTGGCGAAGCTCATCCAGGGCAGCGACACCTGGACCGTCGTCTAACGCTGACCCGTCGCAAAAGTACTCATCTGAACGCTGACCCGTCGCAAAGGTGCACGTGTACGTGCACCTTTGCGACGGGTCAGCGCAATTACGTGCACCTTTGAGCCGGGTCAGCGTTGCTCAGCCTGCTGCTTCAGCCCGGCGAGTCCCTTCTCGAAGTCCTTGCCGACGAGCTTGTCCATGTTCATGAACAGGGCGAACAAGCGGCCCAGGCCGCGGTGCTCGCCGGCCATGGTCCAGGTGACCTCGGTGGACTGTCCCTCGGAGGTCACTTCGAAGTGCACCTGGTTGGTGGCCTTCCAGGGCTTGAGGAACGCCAGCGTGATGTCGATCCGCTCGGGGGTGATCCCGGTGATCTCCATCGAGCCCTGGCCGGCCTTGCTGTTGCCCTTCCAGGCGTAGTGCGCACCCACGCCGGAGTCGGGGCCGGTGTAGGTCCGCTCCAGGTTCGGGTCCAGGCCCTCCCACGGCGACCAGGACTGCCAGGCGTGGAAGTCCTCGATCAGCGGGCGGACCTTCTCGGCGGGTGCGGCGATCGTCGTACGACGGCTGACGGTGAACTCGCTCATGCCCGCCACCTTAGGAGCCCGAGCGCCGCCTAGGGTGACCTCGTGTCCGAGCAGCACCGGCGATGTCCAGCAAACTCATTAACAGAACGATAAACTGTCGATATATCTGTTCTGCTCGGTGATCTGCCTGCACGGTTGGAAGATTTTGACACTCTTGTATACGCCCGAGTTTCGATTGCCCTAGCATCGCTGCCAAACCGTGTGAACCGCCCATGGACTCCTTCTGGAGGGCTCGATGCTGCGACGTTCGGCTTCTTTCATTCTCATTGGCCTGGCCCTGACGCTCGCGCTCGAGTCGTCGCCGGCTGTCGCGACGCCGATTCTTTCCCGATCAGGCTCCAGCCTGGTCCTTCAGAACCCCCATTCCGGCCAGGAGACGACAAAGACGAAGGCACCACGCATCGCAGGTACGCAGCGAAACTTGCATCCACGTAGGGTCACGGCGCCGCGAACGGACTGGCGCGCCGCGCGGAAGACCGAGGTCCCGACCTGGTTCGGGCGACGTGCGAAGCATGGAACGGATGTGCCGGCCGTCGTCCCCGTCTCGGGCGGTGGGAAATACCACGCGACGCAGACTCCGCAGGTGCAAGGCGCTCCGGCCCCGGAGTTGGCGCCCAAGGCCCAGGTTCGTAGTTCGGTGGCGACGGACGATCCGGTGGTGGTTGGCGGTGGGACTCGAGGTGGTATCAATCCCAACGCCGTTGGCTGTTCGTCATCCTATTCACTGGACTTCGAGCAGTTTGCAAACGCCGACTACACCAAGCTCGACCTGCTCGGCCCGATCCATGGGTTCACGTTCACTGGGAACTCGACGATGTGGCGCAGTATCCGCTACTACAACCACCCGGCTTACACCACGCAGCTGACCGGTGGGGCTTGGATGGACTTCGCCGGCACCTCCGGCACGATCACCTTCGCGAAGGGGCCCGTCTCGTCGTTCAGCCTATTGGCTTCAATCGGCACGAGTTCCTACCTGGATGCCTACGACTCGTCGGGCAACCTGCTGGCAACTGCTGGGCCCTCGGGGTCGAATGTCTACAGCGGAACCGAGACCGAGTTCCGGATCGTGGCTTCTGCTCCGGTGATTGACCACGTGGTCTGGCACCAGGACTGGTCAAACTCCGGAATCATCGACATGTTCTGCGCTAACGGATCCTACTTCGGTGCGCTGCCCTTGGCCCAGACCTTCGGCAACGGCACCTGCAATTGCGACTCTCCCAAGCAGTTCCAGACCGGCCGCCCGGTGAACACCGCGACCGGCGCGCTGACGGAGCAATTCACCGACATCTCCGTGCCTGCCCCGGGCGTGAACTTCGAGATGAGTCGGTCCTACACCTCGGCAGACACCACATCGGGCGCAATGGGGCCAGGATGGACATTCGGGTATAACGCATCGCTGGCGTTCGTCGGGAGCGACATTGTGGTCCGCAGCGAGGACGGCCAGCAACTCTACTTCACCGCCCCAGCAAGTGGAACCAACTACACCCCGCCCCTGGGCACGACCACGCGACTGAGCGGAAGTTCCTCCACCGGATGGACCTTCACCAAGACCGATCAATCAACTTTGAGCTTCAACTCAGCCGGCAAGCTCACCGGAACCTACGACCGACTCGGACAAGGCCTGACCTTCAGCTACAGCGGCGGCAACCTCGTCACCGCCACCGACGCTGCCGGCCGCGTCTTCAGCTTCACCTACTCCGGGGGTCTGCTGACCCAAGTGGCACTCGCGGATGGACGCACCGTCGTGTATGGCTACACGAGTGGACGGCTCACCAGTGTCACCAATATGCGCGGGAAGACCTCCACGCTCGCCTACGACAGTGCCGGTCGGCTGGCATCAATCCTCGACCCGAACGGCCACTACCTGTTCCAGACGGTCTACGACTCGACCGGCCGGGTGATCCAGCAAACCGATCCTCGCGGCAAGCTCACGTCGTTCGCCTGGGACCCCGGCACCCAGACATCTACTCGCACCGATCCGCGCGGCAAGGTCTGGACCGAGGTCTACAGCTCGAACGTGCTGCTCCAGCAGACCGACCCCCTCGGTAACACGACCAGCTACGAGTACGACGACCAGCTCAACAAGACAGCGATCATCGACGCGCGCGGCAAGAAGACGACGATGACCTACGACGCCGCGGGCAACATGCTGACCCGCAAGGGCCCGGCGCCATCGTCGGTCTCCGAGACGTGGACCTATACGCCGTTCAACGCGGTCGCAACCTACACAAACGGGCGCGGGAAGACGACGACCAACGAGTACTACGCGAACCAGCTGCCCAAGAAGGTCACCGATCCGCTCGGTCGCGCCACTTCATACACCTGGACCAGCAGCGGGTTGTTGGACACGGTGACCGACCCGCGCGGCAAGGTCACCGACTTCGGTTACAACGCCGCCGGCAACCGGACATCGATGCTTTCGCCAGAGGGAAACCTGACGACCTTTGGGTATGACGGCTATGGGCGGCGGACCTCGATGGTCGAGCCACGGGGAAATGTCTCGGGGGCTGATCCCAACCAATACAAGACGACCTGGCAGTTCAACGCCGAAGACCAGGTCACGAAGGTCACGGACGCCCTCGGACGGGACACGACGAATACCTATGACGACACCGGAAACCTGATCAAGGTCACCGATGCCGACCTGAAGGACACCAAGTTCGAATACGACGAGGACAATCAGGTCACCAAGGTGACCGATCCGCGCGGCTCGGAGACCACCACCAGTTACGACAACAACGGCAACGTCTCGAGCGTATCGACACCCGCAGGTTCGACCACGTACACCTACGACAACGTGAACCGGGTCGCCACCGAGGTCATGCCACGTGGCAGCACCCCAGGCGAGACGCCGAGCGTATTCACCCGGACCTACACCTACGACGGCAACGGCAACCTCCTCACCAAATCCAATCCGACCGCGGGCACAACGACGATCGCCTACGACGAACTCAACCGGCCAGTCAGCATCACCGATGCCCACGGCAAAGTGACTACGAAGGCCTACAACGCCGACGGCAAGCTGACCTCCTCGACCGATCCGCTGAACCACACCACCACCTACACCTACGACGACGCCGACCAGCCAATCTCGATGACCGACCCGCTCAGCAAGGTCACCCAGTACGGCTACGACCTCACCGGCAACCTCACGTCGACGACGACTCCACTCGGAAACGTGCAGAAGTGGACCTACGACGGCGACGGGCGCCAGGTCACCAGCGTCGACCCGCGCGGAAACGTCACGGGCGGAACTCCGAGTCAATACACGACCACGAACACCTACGACCCCGCGGGTCACTTGCTCACCGTCACCGATCCACTGAGCCACGTCACCATTTACAGCTATGACCGTGTGGGGAACCTGACTAGCAGAAAGGACCCGCGCAACAATTCCACGACGTACAGCTACGACGTCATGAACCGGCTCAAGACCGTCACCGACCCGCTCAGCAAGACAACGACCTATGCCTACGACGCTGGCAGCAACGTGACCAGTCGGACCGACGCCAACTCACACGTCACGACCTACACCTACGACCAGGCCGGCCGGATGACCCAGAAGACAACTCCGATCGGAACCTGGAAGAACGAATACGACGCCGCCGGCAACCTGACCAAGACAGAGACAGCCGCTGGCGTCGCTACACCGACCGCTGGCGATGGCACCGTCGTCAAGACCTACGACGCGCTCGACCGCCTCACCAGCATTGACTACTCAGACACCACACCCGACGTGACGTTCGGCTACGACGAACTCCATCCGACATCGATGACCGACAACGCGGTTTCCGGAGCAGCCAGCGAGACCTACACGTACGACGACGCAGGACAACTGACCGGGATCGCACGCGGCACCTCAGCCTTCACCTACACCTACGACAACGACGGTCGCCTGACCAGTCGTGTCGTTCCCGACGGCCGCACGATCACCCAGACCTGGGACGACGACTCCCGTCCAACCGGCGTCACCAGCGGCTCGGTCACGACGAGCTACACCTACGACGCTGCCGGGAACCGAACCGGTACGACGTTCGGCAACGGCGTCTCCGAGACGAGGACCTACGACGAAGCCGGCCGACTCGCGAACCTGAGCACCAAGAAAGGCACAACCACGATCTCGACCCACACCTTCACCCGAGACGCCAACGGCAACCCGACCAGCATCGGCCGGACCTACCCGGGCGGTCAGGGCGAGACCTACACCTACGACGAGAACAACCGCGTCGCCAGCATCTGCTGGTCCGGGAACTGCATCCCCGGCACGACCCCCGAGAGCCGCTACACCTACGACGCCGTCGGCAACAAGGTCGCCGAGTTCCGAAGGCAGGGCGGATTCATCGGCACGATCACCTCGACCTACAACGATGCCGACCAGCTGACCCACACGCACAAGCCGCCGTACGCGCTGAACCAGGCAGTCGACGTCGACTTCACCTACGACGCCAACGGCAACCAGATCACTGCGGGGTCCAAGACGTTCACCTACGACCTGGAGAACCGGCTCAAGACCTCGACGACCGGCGCGACGACGACCACCTACACCTACGACGGCGAGGGAACTCGTCTGAAGGCGGTCACCGGCACCAGCACGACCAACTTCACCTGGGACAAGAACTACCCACTGCCCGAGCTCATGGCCGAGGCGATGCCGACCGGAACCCGGACGTATCTCGATGACCCGGACGGCGATCCGATCGCCATCGTGAACCCCGGCACCGGGACCGGCTCCGGTATCCAGTACCTGCATCCCAACGGCAACGGCTCGATCTCCGCGCTGACCGACTCCGCGGGGGTGCGCGACAACAGCTACAGCTACGAGCCGTTCGGCTCCAACCGGCCCAGCCCGACCAACCAGGACAGCGTCGCGAACCCGATCCAGTTCGCCAGCGAGTACCTGGACTCCAACAGCAACCGCTACCACCTGCGGGCCCGCGACTACGACCCCACGACCGGTCGCTTCAACTCCCTGGACCCGCGGGCCCAAGACATCACCGACCCATACGTGAGCGAATACATCTACGCCAACGATCAGCCCGCTACCCGGATCGACCCCAGCGGCATGCGCGATTGCTCTCGATACGACGTGTGGTGTCAGGTCGGCTTGCCGAATCCCTTCGAAAAGGGTCCGAGCGCGGCAAAGGACGGGCTGAACACGATCTGGGAGCTCGACAAGAAGATCGGCCAATACCTCCCGGATCCCATGATGCCCAGCCAGACCATGGGCGACGAACTCCAAGGACTCGAGGACACCGCCAGAGGCATCGTCAACAGCGTCACCGGCTGTGCAGACCACCAGAGCCTTCAGTGCGGATTGCTCTTCATCTACACTTTCACGGCCCTTCTCTCGCGTGGCCGCAGCGCCGAGATCGAAGGCGAGGCGTCGACCTTCTGCGAAAGGCTGTTTGGACTATTCAGGAGCTCCGGACCGATCACGACCGCAAACGCGGTGGACATCGGCGGCGCCCGATTCGCGCAGAAGTCCTTCACCGAGATGTTCAGCAGTGGCGGGCGATTCGCAGGCAAGAGCATCGATGATGTAGCTAGTTTGCTCAGGTCGGGGGCCTTGTCCCCGAAGGACGTCCCGATCGACGTCATCGTGCGAGACGGGAACACCCTGATCCTCAACACGCGCTCAGCGCAGGCTCTCATCAGGGCAGGCATCCCGCGATCGTCGTGGAACGTGATCGATCGGACCGGGCAGGCGGCTTACGAAGCTCGGCTCACGGGCCAGCTCAATCGCAATGGGCTCACGAGTTCTGGGACTGAGCTGCCATGACAGCCATCGGAACGAAGCGAGTAGTCGGGCCACTATCTCCGCCGCCGTCGGCCTTCACCGAGGACGTCGTGTTCACTCACCCGGGCGGGGATGCTGAACTACGGTGCCGCTACGAGCGAAGCGGATCGATGTACATCGGCGGCCTTCGGTTTCAGCGGGTGCGCGCCTACAGGTTCCGAGCAGAAGGGCACTGCACGCCCTGGCACATTGAAGACGCCTATGACACCCTCGTCGAGGTGGAACAGTCCGAATGGGTCGCGGAGCTGCTGGCGGCTGAGCCGAGCGAGACTTGGGGCCACTGGAAGATCCGGCATTTTCTGATCTACCTGGACGGCGCGGGTGCTTATGAGGTCGCTTCCGAGGACGTCGAGTGGCTGCCGGAGGAACCGGCATCGTGACGGTGACCGACGCTGAGCTGAGCCGGGTCGTGTCTCATGCCCTTCGCCACGAGCCCTGGGTATACGAGCTGGAATTGGACCAAGAAGGCTGGGCCCCGGTCGATCAGCTGCTTACCTCATTACGCGAGAAAGGCGGCGACTGGGATGCCGTCGACCGCGACGCGCTGGAGCGAATGGTCACGACCGGCGCGAAGGAGAGGCACGAGCTCCATGGCGATCGGATCCGAGCGCTCTACGGCCACTCGGTGCCTGGCCGTATCCAGTTGCAGCCCGCGATCCCGCCCACTCGTCTGTTTCACGGAACCGCGCCACAGACCTGGGCGGCTATCCGGGCCGGTGGCCTGCTGCCGATGCAACGCCAGTTCGTGCACCTGTCCATGGATCGCGAGACCGCACTGATGGTGGGCCGACGCAAGACCTTCAGCCCAGTCCTGCTGGTGGTCGACGCATCGGCGGCCGCTGGAGCTGGGACAGCGTTCTACCGAGGCAGCGAGTTGGTCTGGCTCACTGACAGCGTTCCTGCACGATTCATCGACACCGCGGAGTAGCCAGCATGACGGCGACGGCTGACGGTGAACTCGCTCATGCCCGCCACCTTAGGAGCCCGAGCGCCGCCTAGGGTGACCCTCGTGTCCGAGCAGCGCCGCGGTTTCCTGTACGGCGCCGCGGCGTACCTGCTCTGGGGCGCGTTCCCGCTGTACTTCCCGCTGCTCGAGCCCGCGGGCGCGATCGAGATCCTCAGCCACCGGGTCTCCTGGGCGCTGCTCACCATGGCCGCGATCACCGTGGCCGCCGGCCGCCGGGCGCAGCTGCGGGCGATCCTCGCGGACCGGCGCGCCCGGACCCTGCTCGCCGGCGCGGCCGCGGTCATCGCGGTGAACTGGGGCACCTACATCTGGGGCGTCAACAACCACCGGGTCGTCGAATCGGCCCTGGGCTACTTCATCAACCCGCTGGTGACCGTGCTCATGGGCGTGCTGGTCCTCGGCGAGCAGCTGCGCCGGTGGCAGTGGGTGGCGGTCGGCATCGCGTCGGTCGCGGTCGTCGGGCTCGCCGTCGAGTACGGCCGGCCGCCCTGGGTGGCGCTGGTGCTGGCGTTCTCGTTCGGCACCTACGGCCTGTTCAAGAAGCAGGCCGGGGCCGGCGCGGTGGAGAGCCTCACCTTCGAGACCATGCTGCTGGCCCCGCTGGCCATCGCCTTCCTGGTCTGGCAGGGCGCCGCCGGCCAGAGCCACTTCACCTCCGACGGGACCGGGCACGCGCTGCTGCTGGTCTCGACCGGCGTGGTCACCGCGATCCCGCTGATGTGCTTCGGCGCCGCCGCGATCCGGGTGCCGATGACGACCCTCGGGCTGCTGCAGTACGTCACTCCGACGCTGCAGTTCCTGCTCGGCATCACCCTCCTCGACGAGCACATGTCCGCGATGCGCTGGGCCGGCTTCGGCCTGGTCTGGCTGGCCCTGGTCGTGTTCACCGTGGAGTCGGTGCGCCACCACCGCCGCGAGCTGGCCCTGGCCGCCGAGGCCAGCGCCCTCTGAGGTCCCCGGCACCGAGCCTTGGCTTGGAGACACCCTGTCGTTAAGATATCGACACAGCGTCACCAACACCGGGGGCTGCATTCTTTTGGGGGGCCGATGTACGTCGCCATCAGAGACCTGCGCGCCGCGCGCGGCAGGTTCGCGCTCGTCGGGGTGGTGATCGCCCTGATCGCCCTGCTGTCCACGCTGCTCAGCGGACTCGCCGCCGGCCTGGTCGACGACGGCATCTCCGGTCTGCGCCGGATGCCGCTGACCCACCTGGCCATGGAGCCGGACTCGGGCGGCACCTTCAGCCGCTCCACCCTGACCCTGCAGAACCTCACGCCCTGGCAGAACCTGCCGGAGGTGGAGGCCTCGCCGCTCGGCGTCTCGTTCGCCAACGCCAAGCGAGAGAACGGCAAAACGGTGAGCATCGCGCTCTTCGGCGTGCCCCAGGACAGCTTCCTGGCCACCCGGAAGGCAGCCCGGGAGGCGCTCGCCGGGCCCGACGGCCTGGTGCTCAGCAGCGAGCTGCGCGACGAGGGCATCCGCGTCGGCGACGAGCTGACCATCGCGGGCAGCGACATCAAGCTCCCGGTCCTCGGGTTCACCTACACCGGTTCCTACGGCCACGTCGACATCGCGTTCACCCAGCTGAACACCTGGCAGCACCTCTACTTCGGCTCCGACGCGCGCGGCCGGGTCTCCGCGGTGGCGCTCAAGGTCCACGACCCGTCGGTGCTCGAGAGCATGGACGCCACCACCGGCACCGAGACGCTGACCAAGGAGGCCGCGTACGCCGGGTCGCCGGGCTACACCGGCGAGACCCAGACGATGAACCTGATCCGCGGCTTCCTGCTGGTGATCTCGGCCCTGGTCGTCGGCGCGTTCTTCGTGGTCTGGACGGTGCAGCGGACCCGGCAGATCGCGCTGCTCAAGGCGCTCGGGGCCTCCACGTCGTACGTCGTGCGCGACGCGCTCGGGCAGATGACGATCGTCCTGCTCGCGGCGACGGCCGTCGGCGCCGGGCTCGGCTGGCTCGGCGGCCTGGCCATCCAGGGCGGCGCGGTGCCGTTTCGGCTGCAGGCCGGACCGGTGCTGCTGGCGATGGCGCTGCTCGTCGTCCTCGGCCTGGGCGGCTGCCTGGCCGCCGTACGCCGGATCACCCGCGTCGACCCCGCCGGCGCGCTGCGCCTGGTGGACTGAGGAGGCCGCGATGTCCCTGGTCCTGGAGAACATCACCGTGACCGTCCCGGACGGCCGGGAGACGCTGACCGTGCTCGACCGAGTCTCGCTGCGGGTGCGCCCGAAGGAGCTGGTCGCGCTGACTGGGCCGTCCGGCTCGGGAAAGTCGACCCTGCTGGCCGTCGCCGGGCTGCTGCTCCGGCCGACCGAGGGCCGGGTGAGCATCGGCGGCACCGACGCCAGTGCCCTGGCCGACCGGGACCGGACCCGGCTGCGCGGGACCGGCATCGGGATCGTCTACCAGTCGGCCAACCTGCTGCCCTCGCTGACCGCGCGCGAGCAGGTCGAGGTGGTCGCGCACGTCAACGGCCGGCTGGGTCGCGGGACGCGCGCCCGTGCCGAGGAGCTGCTGGTCCGCGTCGGGCTGGAGAGCCGGATCGACGCCCGGCCGAGCGGCCTGTCCGGCGGCGAGCGGCAGCGGGTCGCGCTCGCCCGGGCGCTGATGATGGAGCCGGCGGTGCTGCTGGCCGACGAGCCGACCGCCTCCCTGGACCCGAGCCGTGGCGCCGAGGTGATGCGGCTGCTGCGCGAGGAGGGTCGCCGGATCGGGGCCGCCACCCTGCTGGTCACGCACGACCCCGACGAGACCGCGAACGCCGACCGCGAGGTCCGGCTGGAGCGCACGCCCACGACGGTGGCCTGAGGTGCCGCGGATCAACGCGGCGACGATCGCCGAGCACGTCGCCCAGCAGGAGGCCGCGGTCATCGAGGCCGCGCGCCGGCTCTTCGACGCGCGTGGCTTCCGCCAGGTCTCGCTCTCCGACATCGCCGCCGAGGTCGGCCTGGGCCGCACCTCGCTGTACCGGTACTTCCCCACCAAGGCGCACCTGGTCCAGGGCTGGTTCGAGCAGGCGATGACCCCGCTGGTCGAGCGCAGCCGGGCCGCGGTCGACGCCCCCGGCACCGACGCCGAGCGGCTGGAGGCCTGGCTCGACGTCCAGCTGGCCTTCCTGCTCGAGGACGAGCACACCGCCCTGGTCGCCGCGTCCCTGGAGTCCGAGGACCTGCCCGACGACGTACGGGAGCGGCTCGGGGCGCGGCACCGGGAGCTCTACGCCACCGTGTCTCCGCTGCTCGCCGGGCCCGCCGGCGACGATCCGGCGCTGGTCCGGGTCCGCACCGTTCTGGTCGCCGGCCTGGTCCGCTCGGCCGCCGACCTGGTGCGCGCCGGAGCGGACCGCGCCGGGGTCCGCGCCGAGCTGGGGCGTTCTGCCCGGCTCACCGCCGGGCTTGCCTGATTTCTCCTTCCCGAACTCGTTGACAGTCCCTACCCCCGGACCTACATTCCTCAGTACGAAATCTCGGGTGCTGTTCGAAATCTCGTACTACGGAAGGCAATCCTCGTGACCTCACGACAGATCTGGCGCATGGCAACCGTGGGTGCGATGGCGGCGGCGCTCTCGCTCAGCCTGGCCGCCTGCGGCTCCTCCTCGAAGGACGCCTCGAGCTCGGCCGGCTCGCTGGCGACCCTGAAGAAGTCCGGCACCATCCGGTCGGCGTTCATCAACGCCAAGCCGCTGGCCTTCATGGACGAGAAGTCCGGGAAGCTCGACGGCAGCGGCCCGACCGTGCTGCGGGAGATCATGAAGCGGATCGGGGTGGCCAACGTCGACCCGGTGCTCACCGACTTCGACGCGATCATCCCGGGGCTGAAGGCCGAGCGCTGGCGGATCTCGGCCTTCCCGTTCTACGTGACCCCGGAGCGGTGCAAGGAGGTGGCGTTCACGAACCCGACCGCGCAGTACCTCGAGGGCGCGCTCGTCCAGGCCGGCAACCCCAAGCACCTGGCGAGCTACCAGGACCTCGCCAAGGACGGCGTGAAGGTCGGCATCCAGTCCGGCAACGCCGAGATCGACTGGGCCAAGCAGAACGGCGTCAAGGACTCGCAGATCAAGCTCTTCTCCGAGGAGGCGCTGGCGGTCCAGGCCGTCAAGAACAAGCAGATCGACGTGTACCTCAACGCCGAGTTCGCGATCATCCAGGCCATGAAGACCTACGGCAGCTCCGGGCTGGAGATGGCCTCGCCGTTCGAGGGACCGATCATCGACGGCAAGGAGGTCGTCGCGTACGGCGCCTGGGCACTCGGCAAGGACGACACCGAGCTGCGCGACGCGTTCAACGCCGAGCTGAAGAAGCTGCTGGAGAGCGGCGAGCTGCTCAAGCTGCAGGAGCCCTTCGGCTACAACGCCGACGCGATGCCGGACCCGTCGGTCACCTCGGCCTCGCTCTGCCCGGACGCCACCTGGGCCAAGTGAACCGGGCCAGCTGAGAGCCGGGTAGCAGCCACCATGTCCACGAGCGACGGTGCGGGAGGAGCGGAGTGAACGAGGTCGTCGTCCGGTCGATGCTCGACGGCGCGCTGGTCACCACCGAGGTGGTGGTCCTGGCCCTCGCGGTGGCCTCGCCGCTCGCCCTCACCGTCGCCCTGGCCCGGGGCAGCAGGTTCCGGCTGGTGCGCGCGATCGCGCTCACCTACGTGGAGTTCCTGCGCGGCACCTCCGCGCTGGTGCAGCTGTTCTGGGTCTACTTCGTGCTGCCGGAGCTGGGAGCCACGATCTCGTCGTTCGTCGCCGGGTTCGTGGTCCTCGGCGTCAACGCGAGCGCGTACGCCGCCGAGATCATCCGCGGCGCCATCCAGGCCGTGCCGGCCGCCCAGTCCGAGGCCGCCCAGGTGATGGGCCTCTCGACGGCCACCACGATGCGCCGGGTGATCCTGCCGCAGGCCTGGCCGATCATGCTGCCGGCGCTGGGCAACGTCGCCATCGACGTGCTCAAGGCCTCCGCGCTGGTCTCGCTCATCACGGTCTCCGACTTCACCCGCGAGCTGACCCAGTGGGCCACCACCGGGGTGCTGGACGTGACGCTCGCGTTCACGCTGCTGCTGGCCGGCTACCTGGTGCTGTCCCTGCCGATCACCTGGCTCGGGCACCTGCTGGAGAAGCGGTCCCGGCGCCACCTGGGGGCGGTGGCCTGATGAACCTCGACTACCTCGCCTCCGTCGACGGCGTCCTGCTCGACGGGCTCCGGCTGACCGTGGTCGCCACCCTGCTCGGCGCGGCGATCGCCCTGGTCCTCGGGCTGCTGATCGCCTGCGTGCAGCTCGCCCGGGTCCCGGTGCTGTTCCAGGCGATCACGGTGCTGGTCATCGTCATCCGCAACACCCCGCTGCTCGGCCAGCTGTTCTTCATGTTCTACGTGCTGCCGCGCTACGGGATCCGCCTCGATGCGCTCACCGTCGGTGTGCTCGCCCTCGGGGTGCACTTCTCCTGCTACGCAGCCCAGGCACTGCGGGGTGGCTTCCTCGCCGTGCCGCGCGGGCAGTGGGAAGCGTGCTCGGTGCTCGGACTGAGCCGGACCACCACGCTGTGGAAGGTGGTGCTGCCGCAGGCACTGCCGCCGGTGGTGCCGACCCTGACCAACCTGCTCATCTCCATGTTCAAGGACTCCGCGGTGCTCTCCGCGATCACCGTGCTGGAGCTGCTCGGCACCACCCGGAACCTGGCCTCGACCTCGTTCCAGTACACGACCCTGTTCACCGCGATGGGCCTGATGTACCTGGCCATCGCGCTGCCGGCGTCCCTCGCGGTCCGGCGCCTCGAACACCGACTCAGCAGGAGGACGGCGCGCGCATGACCGAGCTCGTCAACGACCGGGGCAGCGGCATCTCGCTGGCCGGTGTCACCAAGCGGTACGGCGACCACGTGGTGCTCGACGGCATCGACCTCGAGGTGCCCGCCGGCGAGCGGGTCTCGCTGATCGGGCCCAGCGGCTCCGGCAAGACCACGGTGCTGCGCTGCATCGCCCGGCTCGAGGCGATCCAGTCCGGCTCGATCACCGTCGAGGGCACCGAGGTCGCGCGTCGTACGGAGAAGCGGACCGGCCCGCCCGCCGCGGACGTGGCCGCCGCGATGCGCGGTGTCGGCATGGTCTTCCAGCAGTTCAACCTGTTCCCGAACATGTCGGTGATGGACAACCTCACCATCGCGCCGACCCGCGTCCTCGGGCTCGGCGCCGAGGAGGCCCGTGCCCGCGCCGAGGGGCTGCTCGAGCTCGTCGGCCTGGCCGCCAAGGCGCGGGCCTACCCGAGCCAGCTCTCCGGCGGCCAGCAGCAGCGGGTCGCGATCGCGCGGGCCCTGGCGATGCGGCCCTCGGTGCTGCTGTTCGACGAGGTCACCTCCGCCCTGGACCCGGAGCTGGTCGGCGAGGTGCTCGAGGTGATCCGGGGCCTGGCCGCGGCCAGCGACGTGACCATGCTCATCGTCACCCACGAGATGCAGTTCGCCCGCGACGTCAGCGACCGGGTGATCTACATGGAGGGCGGCTCGGTCGTCGAGCAGGGCCCGCCGGACGCCGTCCTCGCCGACCCCGCCGACGAGCGCACCCAGCGGTTCCTCCGCCGGCTGCTCGACCACTGACCCCCGAGAAGAACTGCCGAGAAGAGAGGAGTCCTCGTGCGCAGAGTCCCCGCCCTCCAGCGAGCGATCGCGATCCTGGACGCCGTCACCGCGGCCGGACCACCCCGCAAGGTGGCCGACCTGGCCACCGCGCTGGAGATCCCCCGCAACAGCGCCTACGAGCTGATCGGCACCCTGGCCGAGGCCCGGCTCGTCGACCTGCTCGACGGCGGCCTGGTCGTCGCCGGGCCCAAGCTGCTCGAGTGGGGCAGCGCCTACGCCAGGGGCATCGACCTGGTCGCCGAGGCCAGCGACCTGGCCGGTGCGGTGGCCCGGCGCGCCGACTCCACGGTGCACGTGGCCCGGCTGGACGGCGACGACGTCGTCTACCTGGTCAAGGAGGAGGGCAGCCAGCACATCCGGATGGGCTCCGAGGTCGGTGGCCGGGTGCCCGCGCACGCGACCGGTGTCGGCAAGGCCATCCTCGGCGCGCTGCCGGCCGAGGAGCTGACCGCGTTCCTGGACCGATCGCCGCTGACCAGGCTCACCCCCGCCACCATCACCGACCCGGACGCGCTGCGCGCCGACGTCGCCTCGGTGGCCCGCGAGGGCGTCGCCTACGACCGCGAGGAGTCCAGCGCCGACGTGTGCTGCGTGGCCAGCCCGGTGCGCGACAGCCGCGGCCGGGTCGTCGCCGGCGTCAGCATCTCGACGCTCGCGCACCGGATGGACGCCGAGACCGAGCGCCGGCTCGGCGGGCTCGTCGTCGAGGCGGCCGGCGAGCTCTCCGCCCGGCTCGGCTTCGTCGCCCCGGCCACCACGAACGGAGCGGAGCGATGAGCCTCTACGAGCGCCTGGGCGTGCCCCGGGTCGTCAACGCGGTGGGACCCGCGACCCGCTTCGGCGGCGTGCCGCTGAGCGCGCCGGTGCTGGCGGCGATGGCCGAGGCGACCACGCTCGCCGTCGACGTCGAGGAGCTGCAGCGCACCGCGGGCGCGCACCTGGCCCGGCTCCTCGGGGTTCCCGGCGCCTACGTGACCCCGGGCGCCTCCGCGGCACTGCTGCTCGGCACCGCCGCCGTGCTCACCGGCACCGATCCGGGCCTGGTCGACGCGCTGCCCGAGGTGCGCGGACCCCGGGACACCGTCGTCGTGCAGGCCGCGCACCGCGATCCCTACGACCACGCGGTCACCGCCACCGGCGCCCGGCTGGTCTCCGTCGGCTACCCGGCCTCGACCCGGCGCGACGAGCTGGCCCGCGCCCTGGACGAGTGCACCGCGGCGGTGCTCTACCGGCCGGGCCGGCCGGGCGAGCACGTCGGGCTGCACGAGACCGCCGCGCTGGCCCACGCCGTCGGCGCCCGGGTCATCGTCGACGGCGCCCTGCACGTCCCGCCGGCCGACCGGCTGCGCGCGTACGTCGACCAGGGCGCCGACCTGGTCGCGGTCAGCGGCGGCAAGGTCTTCCGCGGGCCGCAGGCCAGCGGGCTGCTGCTCGGCGACCCGGACCTGCTCGCGGCGGTCGCGCTGCACCACCAGGACATGGACGTGCGCGACGCGACCTGGAGCCGGCCCGGCGAGCGCGACCCGCGGGGGGCACCCCGGCAGGGGATCGGCCGGTCGCTCAAGATCGGCCGCGAGCAGCTGCTCGGGCTGGTCGTCGCGGTCGAGACCTACCTGGAGCACGGACCCGACCCGGTCGGCCGCGACGAGCTCGAGGTCGTGATGACCGCGCTCACCGGTGCCGGCGTCGCGGCGCGCTGGCACCACGACACGGCACTCGACGTGACCAACCTCGAGGTGGACGTCACCGGGGTCGACGCGAACGCGGTGCTCGCCCGGCTCGCGGACCGGGCGCCCGCCATCTTCGTGGAGGAGGGCGCGGTCTGGCGCGGTGCGCTGCTGCTCAACCCGATGGCCCTGCTGCCCGGCGACGGCGCCCTCCTCGCCGATGCCCTCCTGACCGAGCTGACCTGAGAGGACGACGATGACGGACATCATCACCGTGAACGGCACGATCGCGGCGGCGGACCTCGGGGTCACGCACAGCCACGAGCACATCCTCTGGGACTACTGGGACCTGCTCCCCTCCTACAACCACATCCACGACGACGTCGCGGTGGCCAGCGCCGAGCTGGCCCTGTTCAAGGCGGCCGGCGGCGGCGCGATGGTCGACGCCAGCACGGTCGGCATCCGGGTCGACCCGGTGAAGATCCGGGAGGTCTCCCGTCGTACCGGGGTGCACGTCGTGGCCGGCACCGGCTGGTACCGCGAGCGGCTCTACCCGCAGGTCGTCCAGGACCGGACCTCGGAGGCTCTCGCCGACGTGCTGGTCGCCGAGATCGAGCAGGGCATGGACGGCACCGACGTGCGCGCCGGCGTGATCGGCGAGATCGGCACCGAGCGCTACCGGATCACCCCGGCCGAGGAGCGGGTCTTCCGCGCCGCCGCGATCGCCAGCCAGCGCACCGGGGTCTCGGTGCTCACCCACACCACGCACTTCGGCGAGCTGGCGCTCGAGCAGATCGCGCTGCTGACCGCGACGGGCCTGGCGCCGGAGAAGATCATCGTCAGCCACCTCGGGGACCGGCACGACCCCGAGCACCTGCTGCGGATCGCCGAGACCGGGGTGTACCTGAGCATCGACAACATCGGCTACCAGGGCGACGGCTACCCGGAGGACGCGGTGCGGATCGCGAACATCCGGACCCTGGTCGAGCGCGGGCACCGGGCCCAGGTGGTGCTCGGCACCGACATCTCCACGATGGACGCGCTGCGGGCCGGTGGTGGCCGTGGCTACGGCTGGCTGCTGGAGAGCTTCGTGCCCCGGCTGCGCGAGTCCGGCCTGCCCGGCGACGTCGTCGAGGACCTGCTGGTGCACAACATCGCCGCCGCCCTGTCGGTGACCGGAGGTGCCCGATGAGGCTCCAGCGCCTGGGCACCCCGGCCGCGCCGCTCCCCGTGGTCCGCGACAACGCCGGGACGACGTACGACCTGCGTCCGGTGACCGCCGACGTGGACGCCGCGTTCTTCGCTGCCGACGGCCTCGACCGCACCCGGTCCGCGCTCGCCGCCGGCGAGCTGCCGTCCCTGGACCCGGCCGGCCTCGGCGTGCTCGCGCCGATCGCCCAGCCGCCGACGGTCGTCTGCGTCGGAATGAACTATGCGGCGCACGCGGCCGAGTCCGGCGACCTGCCCCCCACCGAGCTGGTCTTCTTCCTGAAGAAGCCGAACTCCGTCGTCGGCCCGTACGACGACGTGCTGATGCCCCGGTCCGCGGACCGGCTGGACTGGGAGGTGGAGCTCGGCGTGGTGATCGGCCGCGCGTGCGACCACGTCGAGGACGACTCCACCGCGCTGGCCGCGGTCGCCGGCTACGTGCTGGTCAACGACGTCAGCGAGCGGCGCTTCCAGCTCGAGGGATCCGGCGGCCAGTGGTCGAAGGGCAAGTGCTGCCCGACCTTCAGCCCGCTCGGCCCGTGGCTGGCCACCGCCGACGAGGTGGACCCGACCGCGGTGCCGCTGCGCAGCTGGATCAACGGCGACCCTCGCCAGGACTCGACGACGGCGGACATGATCTTCGGTGTGGCCGAGACGATCCGCACGCTGAGCCGGTACATGACCCTGGAGCCCGGCGACCTGGTGCTCACCGGAACCCCGCAGGGCGTCGCACTCTCCGGCCGGTTCCCCTACCTGGTCCCGGGCGACGAGATCCGGATGCAGGGCGGCGGACTCGGCGAGATCCGGCAGCGGGTGGTCGCATGAGCCGCGTCGCCGGGAACGGCGAGGGGCTGGCCCCACCGGCCGGGCCGTACTCCCCCAGCGTCCGCGTCGGCGCCATCGTGGCCTGCTCCGGCCAGGCGGCGATCGACGCCGACGGCCAGATCGTGCGCGCCGGCATCGAGGAGCAGACCGCGCTCACCCTGACCAACGTGGTGGCCGCCCTGGCCGCCTCCGGGGCGACGCCCGCGGACGTGCTGCACGTCCGCGTCTACCTCACCGACGTGGCGCACTTCGCGGCGATGAACGAGGTGTACCGGCAGTTCTTCGACGATCCCTACCCGGCCCGGACCACGGTGTACGTCGGCCTCCCCGAGGGCCTGCTCGTCGAGGTGGATGCGCTGGCCGCGGTGGGAGAGCAATGAGGCGACGCGTCCCGCGGCCGCGCGAGCTGGCGCCGCTGCTCAAGCTGCGTCGTCCCCGCTTCGGCCGGCGACGACGGCTCGAGCTGGCCCTCACCGTCGAGGACCTGCGCAGGCTGGCCCGGCGCCGCACCCCGAAGGCCGCCTTCGACTACACCGAGGGCGGCGCCGAGTCGGAGGCCTCGATCGCCCGCGCGCACGCCGCGTTCGACGACATCGTCTGGCACCCCTCGGTGCTGCGCGACGTCACCGAGGTCCGCCTCGGCACGGACGTGCTCGGCAGCCCGAGCGCGCTGCCCGTCGGCATCGCGCCGACCGGGTTCACCCGGCTGATGCACGCCGAGGGCGAGATCGCCGGCGCCACGGCGGCCCGCGACAAGGGCATCCCGTTCGCGCTCTCGACGATGGCGACCACCTCGATCGAGGACGTCGCCGCGGCGGCGCCCGGAGGCCGGCACTGGTTCCAGCTGTACATGTGGAAGGACCGCGACCGGTCGATGGCCCTGGTCGAGCGGGCCCGGGTGTCCGGCTACGAGGCCTTGGTGGTGACCGTGGACGTGCCAGTCGCGGGCGGCCGGCTCCGCGACGTCCGCAACGGGCTGACGCTGCCCCCGACCCTGACCGCGCGCACCCTGGCCGACATCGCGCGGCACCCGTCGTGGTGGTTCGACCTGGTCACCACCGAGCCGCTCGCGTTCGCCTCCCTGGACCGCTGGCCGGGCACGGTCGCAGAGCTGCTGGACAGCATGTTCGACCCGAGCGTCGAGCTGGCCGACCTGCGCTGGATCCGGGAGCAGTGGCCCGGCAAGCTCGTGGTCAAGGGCGTCCAGTCCGTCGCGGACGCCGAGCGCGTGGCCGGCTGCGGGGTGGACGCGATCCTGCTGTCCAACCACGGCGGCCGGCAGCTCGACCGGGCACCGGTGCCGTTCCTGCTGGTCCCCGAGGTCCGCCGCGCGGTCGGCCGCGACGTCGAGGTGTGGGTCGACGGCGGCATCCGGCGCGGCCAGGACGTGCTGGCCGCGCTCGCCGCCGGCGCCGACTTCACCCTGGTCGGGCGGACCTACCTCTACGGGCTGATGGCCGGCGGCCGTGCCGGGGTGGACCGGTGCCTGGCCATCCTGGAGAACGAGATGACCCGCACCCTCAAGCTGCTCGGCGTCACCGACGTGGCCGACCTGGGGCCGGAGCACGTGACCCAGCTCGGCACCCAGCTCGGGAGCCGCCGGTGATCCTGGACGGCGGCCGGGTGCTCTCCCCCGGGGGTGCCCTCGAACCCGGACGGGTGCGGGTCGACGGACCCGTGCTCGGTGACCCGCGGCCTCCTCCGGCCAGCGACGAGGTGGTCGTCGACGTCGCCGGCCTGCTGGTGCTCCCGGGTCTCGTCGACCTGCACACGCACGTCTTCTCCGGCCAGGACGCCGGGGTCGACGCGCAGGCGATCGGGCCGCCGACGGGCGTGACCACGATGGTCGACGCCGGCAGCGCCGGGGCGCACCTGATCGGCGCCTTCCGTCGTACGTCGATGCCGGCGGACGGCCCGGTCCGGGTGCTGCCGTTCCTCAACATCGCCACCATCGGCATCACCAGCCTGACGCTCTCCGGCGAGCTGCACCACCCGCCGTACCTGTCGACCGAGGCCGCGCTCTCCGCGATCGCCGACGGCGGCGACATCGTCGGCGTGAAGGTGCGTGCCTCCGCCGACGTGGCCGGGCCGCGCGCGGTCGAGGCGCTCGACACCGCTCGCGCCGTGGCGGACGAGACCGGCCTGCCACTGATGGTCCACCTCGGCCCGTCGCCCGCCGACGCGGCCGAGATCCTGGCCCGGCTGCGTGCCGGCGACGTGCTCACCCACTGCCTCACCGGGTTCGGCAACGACCTGGCCCGGCCCGGTCTCGGCCCGGCGCTGCTGGCCGCCCGGGAGCGCGGGGTGGTCTTCGACGTCGGGCACGGCAAGTCCGGCTTCGACGCGACGGTGGCCTCCCGGCTGCTGGCGCAGGGCTTCGCGCCGGACACGATCAGCACCGACCTGCACGCCTACTCGCTGGACACGGTCGGCGGGCTGCCACGGGTGATCGCGGGCCTGGTCGCGCTCGGGATGCCCCTGGCCCAGGCGCTCCGCGCCGCCACCGAGATCCCGGCCCGGGTGCTCGGCCGGCCCGAGCTCGGCATCCTCGCGCCCGGCACGCCCGCGGACGTCGCGGTGCTCGCCTGGACGGAGGCCGAGACCGACGACGAGCACGACCACGTCGACGGCTTCGGGCACCACTACCGGGCCGGCCACGCGCTGGTGCCGGTGCTCACCCTCAGCGCCGGGAGGGTCGTCTTCGACCCGACCGGGCTGGCGGGTCTCCGCAGACCCTGACTCCCTCGCGAACCCTCACCCGGCTGCCCGCGTGGCCGGGCTTCTCTTTGTCCGCACCCGTTGCGGGCCACGAAGCGCGGTGCTATAAACGTCCTAGTTTCTGAACTAGTATTCACGTATGTGAACGATTCGAGGAGCAGCCGTGAACAGATCCCTGACAGCCACAACCGCCCTGCTGCTGGTGACCTCGGTCGGCGTCGCGGCGTGCTCGAGCGATGCGAAGAAGGACCCGGGGGCAGCGCCGACCGGGTCGGGAGCCCAGGCAGCCGCCTGCGAGGGAACGCCGACTCCGGGCGGGACCCTGGTGGCCGCGAAGCAGAACGAGACGCTCTCGCTCAGCCCGTACAACACCCCCGGCGGCTTCGGCGACACCGAGGCGCTCAACATGATCTACGAGGGCCTGGTCCGGATGGACCCGAGCGGCAAGACCCAGGACATCGTCCCGGCCATCGCCGAGAAGTGGGAGACCGCCGCCGACGGGAAGTCCTACACCTTCCACCTGCGCGGCAACGCGAAGTTCTCCGACGGTGCCCCGGTCACCGCGGCCGACGTGAAGTACTCGCTGGACACCTGGGCCGACCCGAAGAAGAACTCCTGGGCCGCCTTCGCCGCCGGCTACAAGTCCGCCACCGTGCTCGACCCGGCCACCGTGCGCATCGACCTCTCCGAGCCGACCGGCGGGTTCCTGTACTCGCTGGCGATGGTCGCCGCCTCGATCCTGCCGGCGAAGGCCGAGGCCCAGGGCAAGGCGTTCTTCGAGAAGCCCGTCGGCAGCGGCCCGTTCAAGGTGCTCTCCTGGACCAAGGGCTCCTCGATCACCTTCGGCAAGAACGACCAGTACTGGGAGCCCGGCGTCCCGCGGCTGGACAAGATCGTCGTGAACTTCGTGACCGACGACAACACCCGGATGCTGGCGCTGCGCTCCGGCCAGGCCCAGCTGGTCGACTCGGTGCCGTTCGCGCAGTCCGCCTCGCTGCAGTCGGAGAAGGGCGTGCACATCGACGCCTTCAAGATCGCCTCCTGGATCCTGCTCTCGCTCAACCACCAGAAGCCGCAGTTCAAGGACCTCGGCGTCCGGCAGGCGCTCTCCTCCGCCATCGACCGCGCGGCGGTGAACGAGAAGATCTACAACGGTCTCGGCGAGATCCCGAACAGCCCGCTGCCGCGGCTCAAGTACGACGCCTCCGACTCCGAGGTCGCCCCGGCCGCGTTCGACGTGGCCAAGGCCAAGGACCTGATGGCGAAGTCCGGCTTCGCGGACGGCTTCAAGGCCAAGCTCGAGTACCCCAGCGGCAACGCCGCGTTCCAGAGCCTCGCGCTGGTGCTCAAGGAGGCGTGGTCGCAGCTCGGCGTCGACCTGTCCCTGCACCCCGAGGACCAGGCCACCCTGAGCAAGAGCTTCAACGGCGGCACGTACGACGTGATCCTGCCCTACGCCTTCGCGGCCAGCGACGTCCCGATCCCCGACGAGTTCGCGACCTTCTACGCGATCCCCGGCGGCACCAACGGGTTCTTCTCGTGGTGGTCCGACCCGAAGATCGCGGCGATGACGACCGCGTTCGTGCACACCACGGACGAGGCGTCGCGGGCCGAGCAGTGGCCGAAGATCCAGGCCGCGCTGCAGGAGCAGCAGCCGGTCATCAACGTCCTCGACCTGCCGCTGCTGGAGGCACGGCGCGACGCGGTCTGCGACTTCGCCGCCAACGCCACCGGCAACAGCTCCTTCGGCCGGACCTGGCTGGTCAAGTGAGCCGGTGACGTGATGCGTGTGAGGAGGTCCCGGTGACGACGTACCTGGTCCGGCGGCTGTCGACGAGCCTGCTGCAGCTGGTGTTCCTGGCGATCGTGGTGTTCCTGGTGATGCACCTCGTGCCCGGCGACCCGGTGCGCACCATGCTCGGCGACCGGATCCCGGCCGGCTACGTCGAGCAGGTACGAGGCGAGCTCGGGCTCGACCGGCCTCTCCCGGCCCAGCTCGTGTCGTTCCTGCGGGACCTCCTCACCGGTGACCTCGGCCAGTCGGTCACCTTCAACCAGTCGATCGGCTCGCTGCTCGGCGGCCGGGTCGAGCCGAGCATGTTCCTGATCGGCTACGGGATGCTGGTCGCCGTCGTGCTCGGCGCCCCGCTCGCGATCGTCGCGGCCCTGCGTCCCGGCAGTGCGGTCGACCACGTGATCCGGGTGCTGGTCACCGCCACGTTCACGATGCCGGCGTTCTGGCTCGGCCTGGTGCTGGCGCTGGTCTTCGGGCTCCGGCTCGGCTGGTTCCCGGTCTCCGGCTACGAGCCCGGGTTCGCCGGGCACGTGCGCTCGACGACCTTGCCCGCCTTCGCGCTCGGGCTCTCCCTGCTGGCCGTCGTGGTCCGCACGCTGCGCGGCAGCATGCGCAAGGTGCTCGCCACCGAGTACGTCGAGGCGGCCACCGCGCGCGGTCTCGGCAGCCCCCGGATCGTGGGCCGGCACGTGCTGCGCAACGCGGCGATGCCCACCGTCTCGGTCCTCGCGGTCAGCGTCGGCGCCCTGGTCGGCGGCACCGCCGTGCTGGAGCAGGTCTTCCAGATCCCGGGGATCGGCTCGCTGCTGATCCAGGCGGTCCAGCGACGCGACTACCCGATCATCCAGGTGATCTCGGTGATGGCCGGCGCGGTCGTGGTCGTCGCCGGGCTGGCCGCCGACCTGCTCCAGGCCGCGGTAGACCCGCGGGTCCGGGTGGCGGTGTCCCGTGGCTGACCGCTCCTTCCTGCGCCGGCTCCCCCGGGAGACCATGGTCGGCGCCGTCATCGTGCTGGTGATCGGCGCGGCCGCGCTGCTGGCGCCGCTGCTCGCGCCGTACGACCCGAACCGGCCGAGCGTCCTGGACAGCCTGCTGGCTCCCTCGGGAGCGCACTGGATGGGCACCGACTTCGCCGGGCGCGACGTGTTCTCGCGCGTCCTCTACGGCATGCGCGCCGACCTGGCCGTGGTGATCCTGGTGACCACGATCGGGTTCGTGGTCGGCACCCTGGCCGGCACCGTCGCCGCCTACTTCGGCCGCTGGCCGGACGTGGTGGTCTCCCGGCTCGCCGACACCGCCGTCGCGTTCCCGTTCCTGGTGGTCGTGCTCGCGATCGTCGCGGTCATCGGCGTGGGCACCTTCGGCGTCTGCCTGGGCATCGTCGCCGTCGGCTGGGCGGTCTACGCCCGGCTGGCCCGCAGCGAGACGCTGGCCCTGCGCGAGCAGGAGTTCGTGCTCGCCGCCCGCGCGCTGGGCTACAGCCACCCCCGGATCATCGTCCGGCACGTGCTGCCCAACGTCACCCAGGCCGGGCTCACCTACGCCACCCTGGACTCGGTCGCGAACCTGGTCGCGCTGGCGGCGATGTCCTACCTGGGCTTCGGCGCGCAGCCCCCGGCGCCCAACCTCGGCTCGATCATCGCCGGCGGGCAGCCCTACCTGCTCACGGCGTGGTGGATCTGCACGCTGCCGGCACTGATGCTGGTGCTGCTCGGCATCGGCATCGGTCTCATCGGCGACGGGCTCACCGGGCGCGACCTCGAGGTGGGCCGGCGATGAGCGTGCTCCTCACGCTGGAGAACATCGCCATCGGCTTCGGCGACGACGGTCCGCTCGCGGTGCACGACGTGAGCCTCACCGTCGGGGAGGGCGAGGTCGTCGGCCTGGTCGGCGAGTCCGGCTCCGGCAAGAGCCTCACCTGCCGCTCGGTGCTGCGACTGATTCCCGGTCGCGGCCGGATCCGGTCGGGGACGGTCCGGATGGCCGGGCGGGACGTGCTCGGCCTGTCCGCGCCCGAGCTGCGCGACCTGCGCGCGCACCAGGTGGGGATGATCTTCCAGGACCCGTTCACCTCGCTGAACCCGACGCTGCGGATCGGTGCCCAGCTCGTCGAGACGCTGCGGGTCAACGCCGGCCTGACCCGCGACGCCGCGCGCCGGCGTGCCGTCCAGCTGCTCGACCAGGTCGACATCCCGCGGCCCGAGGAACGGCTGCGTGCCTACCCGCACGAGCTCAGCGGCGGCATGCGCCAGCGGGTGATGATCGCGATGGCGATGGCGTGCGACCCGCTGCTGCTCATCGCCGACGAGCCGACCACGGCGCTCGACGTCTCCACCCAGGCGCAGGTGCTCGCGCTGCTGCAGCGGCTGCGGCGCGAGCGCGGCATGTCGGTGCTGCTGGTCTCGCACGACTTCGGCGTGATCGCCGCCGTGTGCGACCGGGTCGTGGTGATGTACGGCGGCTTCGTGGTCGAGTCGGGCACGGTCGAGCAGGTCTACCGAACGCCGGCACACCCCTACACCCGGGCACTGCTGGACGCGGTGCCGAGCCTGGAGGTGCCCGAGCCGGGCGAGCGCCGCCGGGCCATCCCCGGGCCACCGCTGGGCTCGACGTCGTACGACGGGGGCTGTCCGTTCGCGCCCCGGTGCGCGCTGGCCGGCCCGGCGTGCGCGGAGGTGGACATGTCCCTGCGGCCGGCCGGCGACGGGCACCTGTCCGCCTGCCCGTTCGCGGAGGGGGATCCGCGATGACGCCCGTGCTCACGGTCACCCACCTGGTCAAGGAGTTCCGGCTGCGCACCTCGCTCGCGCACCGGCTCACCGGCCGGCAGCCGGAGGTCGTCCGAGCCGTCGACGACGTCAGCTTCTCCCTGGGCCGCGGCGAGATCCTCGGCCTGGCGGGCGAGTCCGGCAGCGGGAAGTCGACCACCGCGCGCTGCCTGAACCGGCTCGTCGAGCCGGACAGCGGCCGGATCCTGTTCCACGGCGAGGACATCGGCGACCTGCGCGGCCGCGCGCTCAACGAGGTGCGGCGCCGGATCCAGATGGTCTTCCAGGACCCGTTCTCCTCGCTGAACCCGCGGATGTCGATCGGCGACGCGATCCTCGAGGCCGGCCGGGTGCACCGCCGGCTCGGCACCGCGACGCCGGACCAGTTCGTCCGCGACCGGCTCGACATGGTCCGGCTGCCCGCGTCGTTCCGCGATCGCCGGCCGCGCGACCTCAGCGGCGGCCAGCGGCAGCGCGTCGCGATCGCCCGCGCCCTGGCGACCTCGCCGGAGGTGATCGTCGCCGACGAGGCGGTCAGCGCCCTGGACGTCTCGGTGCAGACCGAGATCGTCAACCTCTTCCTCGACCTGCGCGACGACCTGGGCCTCTCGATCGTCTTCGTCTCCCACCAGCTGCCGGTGCTCGCAGCGATCACCGACCGCATCGCCGTGATGCGGTCGGGCGCGATCGTCGAGCTGGCTCCCACGCACGACCTGCTGCGAGCACCGGCGCATCCCTACACGCAGAGCCTGCTGGCCGCGCACCCGCACCCGCCCTTCCTGGACCGCACCAAGAACGAGATGAGGACACATCCATGAGTCGCACAGTCATCGTCGGAGCGGCGCGCGGCATCGGCCGCGCGATCGCGGACACCCTCGCGTCCTCGGACCCGGGGCGTTCGTACCTGCTCGCCGACATCGACGACACCGCGGTGAAGCGGGCCGCGGCCGAGCTGGAGGCAGCCGGCGCGGACGTCTCCGCGCAGGTCGTCGACGTGGCCGACGCCGACTCGGTCGCCGCACTGGTCGCCACGAGCACGGACGCCGACCAGGTCGCCATCGCGGCCGGCATCTTCCGCAGCTCCTCGGCGCTGGTCACCCCGCGTTCGGAGTTCGACGACCTGCTCGCGGTCAACGCGGTCGGCAGCTTCCACGTCGCCCAGCTCTACGCCGCCGAGATGGTGACCCGCGGCGGTGGCGCGATCGTGGCGGTCGCCTCGATCGCCGCCCGGATGCCGCGGATGCGCCAGGCCGCCTACTCGGCCTCGAAGGCCGCCCAGCGCCAGTCGCTGCGGGTGCTCGCGATGGAGGTCGCCAGCCAGGGCGTGCGGATCAACACCGTCTCGCCGGGTCCGACGGACACCGAGATGATGCGCGAGCTGGCCACCGACCACGCCAACGTCGCCGACCTCGCCCAGGGCTCGCTGGAGGCGTCCCGGCCGCGGATCCCGGCCGGCCGGGTGGCCACCGCGCACGACATCGCCACCGCGGTCGCCTACCTGCTCTCCCCCGCCAGCGAGCACGTCGTGATGGCCGACCTGGTCGTCGACGGCGGCGAGCTGCTGGGCATGTGACGGTGGCGGCGATCCGGCTCGGCGTCGTGGGCGCCGGGATCATGGGCCGCCGGGTGGGCGCGGTGGCCGCGGCGTCTCCGCGGTTCGAGCCGGTCGCGGTCGCGGACAGCGATCCGGGTCGTGCCCGGGCGCTCGGGTCCGAGCTCGGCGCGGCGTCGTACGGGAGCGTGCGGGAGCTGTGCGCGGCCGGCGGCCTGGACGCGGTGTACGTCGGCCTGCCGCACCGGCTGCACCTGGAGGCCTGCCTGGCCGCCGCCGAGGCGGGCCTGCACGTGCTCGTCGACAAGCCGCTGTGCACCACCGTCGCCGAGGCCGACGCGATCCGCGACGCCGCGGCCACCTCGGACCGGGTCTGGATGGTCGGGTTCAGCTACCGCTACCGCGCCGAGTGGCAGCTCGCGCAGGCGCTGGTCTCCACCGGCGCGCTGGGCCGGCCGTACTTCGCCTCCGACACCTCCGTCGAGGCCTATGCCGCCACGCCCGGCTGGTACTGGGAGGAGGGCGGCGGCGCGCTGCACCTGCAGTCGCACCACTCCTTCGACCGGCTGGCCTGGATCCTCGGCAGCCGGCCCGCCGAGATCGCCTGCCGGGTGGTGCGCCCGCCCGGGTCGGCCGACGTCTCCGCCCAGATCGCGGCGCGCTACGAGTCGGGCGTCCAGGCCGGGATCGCGCTCTCCTTCGGCCGCTCGTACGACGCCGCGCCGCGCTCGCTGTTCGTGGTGCAGGCCGAGCGCGGCATGCTCGAGATCGACGAGCGCCGGGTGCTCCGGGTCACCACGGCCGAGGGCACCGTCGAGGAGGACCACGGCACCGACGACTGGCTGCGGCGCGAGCTGGCCGCCTTCGCGGCCGCGGTGGACGGCAGCGGTGCGGGCTACCCCGGTCTCGCCGAGGGCCGGGCAGCGGTCCTGGCCGCGGCGGCCGCGGGTGAGGCCGCCGAGCAGGACCGGTGGGTGCGCCCCGGTGCCTAGCAAGACGTTCACGGTCACGGCCCTGCTCGCCGGGGTGCTGCCGACGCCGCGCTGGGCGACCACCTTCGGCGCGCACGACACCGCCCTGGTCGACCTGGCGTTCTACGTCTGGGTGGTCAGCGACGGCCGCACCACCGGGCTCGTCGACCTCGGCCTGCCGCTGGACCCTGCGGACGCGGCGCTGCTGAGCACCTCGAACCGGGCCTTCGGCGACGACGGCTTCCGCGACGTGCGGCTGCTGCCCGAGCTGCTCCGCGAGGCTGGCCTCGAGGGCGGCGACGTCGACTTCGTCGCGATCACCCAGACGGTGACCTACCACACCGGCGGGCTGGACGCCGGGCTGCTGCCGAACGCCACCGTCTACCTGCCGTACGCCGGGGTGCGCGAGCTGCTCGTCGACCCGCCCGGGCACCCGGCGCCGGAGCTGTACTTCACCGACCGGTCCTGGACCGCCCTGCGCCGGCTGGCGGTCGAGGGCCGGCTGCGGCTGGTCGAGGACGCGGCCGACATCGCCGACGGCGTCCGCTACGAGGTCACCGGCGGGCACCACCCCGGCTCGGCCGCCGTCCAGGTCCGCACCGCCGCGGGTCTCGTGGGACTGCTGGAGACGTCCTTCCTGCAGGCCGACCTCGACGCCGGCACCCCCATCGGGATCGCCGAGGACGTCGCCGCCGCCCGGCGGGCGATCCAGCGCTACCGGGCTGCCTGCGACCACGCGGTGGCTGTGCACGACCCCGGCAACGCGGAGCGCTTCGGCCCTTCCGTGTGATCTGGGTCACAGCGCTTTCCGCGTGACGAGGCCCGATGTCGGGCGTCTCCCCTGTGTCATGCCTCCCGAGCAGCAGGCGTCGCTCACCATCGACGCCGTCAGCGACCACGAGCTCCTCGCGCTCGTCCGGGACGGCGACCTCGCGGCCTACGACGAGCTGTTCCTCCGCCACCGCGACGTCGCCTTCCGGCTCGCGCGCCGGCTCACCGACGCCGAGCGCGCCGACGACCTGGTCGCGGAGTCGTTCGCCCGGATCCTCGACCTGCTGCGCCGCGGCAAGGGGCCCGACATCGCGTTCCGCGCCTACCTGCTGACCACGGTCCGCTCGCTCTACCTCAACCAGGTCCGGCGTGGGCGCGAGACCGCGACCGACGACGCCGACCTGGAGGGGCTGACCACCCCGGTGACCGAGGACCCGGACGCGCGCTTCGACGCCACCGCGATCGCGCGGGCGTTCCGGGAGCTGCCCGAGCGGTGGCAGAGCGCGCTCTGGCTGACCGCGGTCGAGGGCCGCCCGACCGAGGAGGTCAGCCGGCACCTGGGCATCCGCAGCAGCGCGGTCGCCTCACTCGCCTTCCGGGCCCGCGCCGGGCTGCGTCAGGCCTACCTCGCCGAGCACCTGCGGCTGAGCGCGGACGCCGAGTGCACCCGCACCGGCGAGCAGCTGCCGGCGTACCTGCGCGGCACGCTGGCTCCGCGCCGGCGCGCGGTCGTCGAGGCGCACCTGGATCGCTGCTCGCGCTGCTCCGTCGCCGCGGCCGAGCTCGCCGACGTGGACCGCCGGCTCGGCGCGCTGCTCGCGCCCGCACTGCTGGGGTCCGCTGCCGTCGCGCTCTGGCCGGCCACGGCCGGTGTGCCTGCTGTCCCCGTCGTCGCGGGGGTGCTGGCCGGGCACGGGGCCGCCGCCCCGGGCTTCCTGGGATTCGTCTCCCGGGGCACCGACATCGTCCGCAGCGCCGGGGTGGGGGCCGTCGCCGCGGCCGTCGTCGTGGCCGGGGCGGCGTCCGTGCCCGGCCCGTCCCCTTCCGGCCCGTCCTCCTCCCGTACGGCGGACAGCCTCACGTCCCTGGGCGGCGGAGCGGTCGTCGCCGCGCCCGCACGCGCCGCGGTCACACCGAGCCCGGTCGCGGCCCGCGTCACGTCCACGCCCGCGGCGACCCCGACGGCGGTCCCGGCCCCGGCGACCGCGCCGGTGCTGGCCAAGCCCGTCGCGCCCGCGACGCCGCGCCCGAAGGCTCCGCCGACCCCGCCGCCGACCCCGCCGCCGGCTCCGCCGCCCGGTCCGGCGATCACCGCGCTGACCGCGACGGCCGTCGATCACGGCAACGGCACCTGGTACGAGGTCGGCGTCACGGTCAGCGGCGCCGTCACCGGCAGCACCCTGCGGCTGACCAGCGCGCACACCACCGGCGTGCACGTCACCGGGACGGACACCCGGGGCTGGACCTGCGACAACCCTGCGACCACGGACGGAGTCACGGTGCTGACCTGCACCTACGACGGCCACGTCGGCCCCGAACCCGACGCCGGGAACTCCCTCACCCTGGACTACGAGATCGACGCCCCGACGAGCGTCACCGCCACCCTCGGATCCAGCCAGAGGACGATCACTCTCCCCTGAGCACCCCTGAGATCGCCGAGGCGTCTCATCTGAAAGCCCCCGGCACGCTGAGGCGTCTCATCTGAAAGCGCAGAACCCGCTGAGGCGTCTCATCTGAAAACGACAGGTCTGCTCGATGCCTACTGGAGTTTCATCCGCGACGCCTCGGGGGGCTCAGGAGTTTCAGATGAGACGCCTCGGCGTGAGGTGGGGTTTCAGATGAGACGCCTCGGCGGGTGCAGGGATTCAGGCGGAGCGGTCGGCGACGACGTCGGCGAAGGCTTCCAGGGCAGTGCGGACGGGGCCCTCGGGGAGCACCGCGAGCAGGGCCTTGGCGTCGGCGGCCTCGGCGGCCACGTACTCCTTGGCCGCGGCCATCGCCGGGTGCACACGGAGCAGTCCGAGGGCCTCTGCGTGCAGGGCGTCGTCGGTCAGGTCGCCGGTGAGCAGCTCGCGCAACCGGGCGTCGACCGGGTCGGCCGAGCGCAGCGCGATCAGCACCGGCAGCGTGGGCACGCCCTCGCGCAGGTCGGTGCCGGGGGTCTTGCCGGACTCGGCGCTCTCCGAGGCGATGTCCAGGATGTCGTCGGAGAGCTGGAAGGCGACGCCGACCTTCTCGCCGTACGCGGTGAGAGCCTCGACGACCTCCTCCGAGGAGCCGCCGAACGTCGCGCCGTAGCGCGCCGAGGTCGCGATCAGCGAGCCGGTCTTGCCGGCCACCACCCGCAGGTAGTGCTCCAGCGGGTCGTCCTCCGATCCCGGGCCCAGCGTCTCGAGGATCTGGCCCTCGACCAGCCGCGAGAAGGTCTGCGCCTGGATGCGGACGGCGTCGGGGCCCAGGTCGGCGGTCAGCTCGGAGGACTTCGCGAACAGGAAGTCGCCGGTGAGGATCGCGACGTGGTTGTCCCAGCGCGCGTTCGCGGACTCGGCACCGCGGCGCAGCGCGGCCTCGTCCATCACGTCGTCGTGGTACAGCGAAGCCAGGTGGGTCAGCTCGACGACACAGGCCGCGGTCAGCACGCGGTCCCCGTCGGTCGTGCCAGCCGCCTCAGGGCCGGACTCGGCGGCCAGGAAGCACAGCAGCGGCCGGAAGCGCTTGCCGCCGGCCTCCATCAGGTGCCGGGCCGCCTTGGTGACGAACGGGGCCTCGCTCTCGACGTGACCCAGCATCGCCTCCTCGACCTGCTCCATCCGGGCACGCAACCGGGCCTCGAGCTCGGCGTCGAGGATGGGCAGGGCGAGGGCGGTGCTCACCTGATGAATTCTGCAGTACGGCCGAGCATGTCCAGCAGCGGGCCCGGGAACACGCCCAGGACCAGGGTCGCGGCGACGCCGACCGCGATGACCGCGCTGGTCATGATGCTCGGCACCGCGACCGTGGGACCGTCGCCGACGGGGTCGGCGAAGAACATGACCACGATGATCCGGACGTAGAAGTACGCGGCCACCGCGGACATCAGCACGGCCACGATCACCACCGGCCACGCGTTCGCGGAGAGCGCCGACGCGAAGACGGCCCACTTGCCGGTGAAGCCGCTGGTCAGCGGGATGCCGGCCATGCCGAGCAGCAGGAAGGCGAACGAACCGGCCACCAGCGGCGACTCCTTGCCCAGGCCGGCCCACCGGGACAGGTGGGTGGCCTCGCCGCCGGCGTCGCGGACCACGGTGACCAGCGCGAACGCGGCCATCGTGGTCAGACCGTACGTCGTGACGTAGAACAGCACCGCCTGCACCGGGTTGATGTCCCCGGCATGGATGTCCCCGAGCGAACGGGCGCCCAGGAAGCCGGTGAGCAGGAAGCCGGCGTGCGCGATCGAGGAGTACGCCAGCAGCCGCTTCACGTCGGTCTGGCTCAGCGCCAGCACCGAGCCGACCACCATGGTCAGGATCGCGACCACCCAGAACATCGGCCGCCAGTCCCAGCGGTCCGCGCCGAAGGCGACGTAGAACAAGCGCAGCAGCGCGCCGAAGGCGGCGACCTTCGTGGCGGCGGCCATGAACGCGGTCACCGGGGTCGGAGCGCCCTGGTAGACGTCCGGGGTCCAGGTGTGGAACGGCGCGGCGCCGACCTTGAAGAGCAGGCCGACCGCGACCAGGCCCATGCCGCCGAGCAGCAGCGCGTGGCTGCCCGCGCCGGCGGCGACCGCGTCCGCGATCCGCTCGAAGCGCATCGAGCCGGCGTACCCGTAGACCAGCGCGATGCCGTACACGAAGAAGCCGGAGGAGAACGCGCCGAGCATGAAGTACTTCAGCGCCGCCTCCTGGCTCAGCAGCCGGCGCCGGCGGGCCAGGCCGCAGAGCAGGTACAGCGGCAGCGAGAGCACCTCGAGCGCGACGAAGAGGGTGAGCAGGTCGTTGGCCGCCGGGAACATCAGCATGCCCGCGACCGCGAACATCAGCAGCGGGAAGACCTCGGTGTGCTCCAGGCCCTTGGCGGACGCCTCGCGCTCGGCCTCGGTGCCCGGCAGCGCGGCCGCCTGGCCGGCGAACGCGGTCACGCCGCCCTCGAGCCGGCGCTCGGCGAAGAGCAGGACACCGAGCAGGGCCAGGCCGAGGATGAGCAGCCAGGCGTAGAGCGTCGGCCCGTCGATGGCCAGTGCCCCCTCGGCGGAGAGGAAGCCCGGCTTCGGGTTCTCGGCGCGCGGGTGGATCCGGTTCAGCACCAACACGGCGGCCACGATCGCGGCGACGATGCCGACGGCGGCGAGCACGGTCTGCACCAGGTAGCGGTGCACCCGCGGGACCGCGGCCTCGATGAGGACGCCGAGGACGGCCACGCCGAGCACGATCAGGATCGGCGCGACGAGGTCGTACTCGATGTGCGGGGCGGTGAACTTCACTCGTGGGCTCCTTCCGGAGTCGACTCGGCCACGGTCGGCGCCGGGTCGTGCTTGTCCACCTTGCTCAGGGTGTGGTCGACCGAGGGGTTGATGATCGAGAGCAGCGGCTTCGGGAAGAACCCGAGCACCACCACCAGCACCAGCACCGGCGCCAGCGCCAGCACCTCGCGCGGGCGCAGGTCCGGCAGGCCGGCGACCTCCTCGCGCGTCGGGCCGGTCATCGTGCGCTGGTACATGAGCAGGATGTAGATCGCGGCGAGAACGATGCCGCTGACCGCGAACGCCGCGGCCACCTTGCTGTGCACGAACGCGCCGACGATGACCAGGAACTCGCTGACGAACGGCGACAAGCCGGGCAGCGAGAGCGACGACAGGCCGGCGACCAGGAAGAACCCGGCCAGCACCGGCGCCACCTTCTCCACGCCGCCGAAGTCGCTGATGAGCGCGGAGCCGCGCCGCGAGATCAGGAAACCGGTGACCAGGAAGAGCGCCGCGGTGGAGAGGCCGTGGTTGAACATGTAGAGGTTCGCACCGGACAGGCCCTGGCTGTTCATCACGAAGATGCCGAGCACGATGAAGCCGAAGTGCGACACGCTCGTGTACGCGATCAGCCGCGGGATGTTGTCCGAGCCGATCGCCATCAGGGCGCCGTACACGATGCTGATCACGGCCAGTACGACGACCACCGGGGTCGCCCAGCGCGAGGCCTCCGGGAAGAGCTCGAGGCAGAACCGGATCATCCCGAAGGTGCCGATCTTGTCGAGCACGCTGACCAGCAGCACCGACGTACCGGGGGTGGCGTTCTCGGTGGTGTCCGGCAGCCAGGTGTGCACCGGGAACATCGGCGCCTTGATCGCGAACGCGACGAAGAAGCCGAGGAACAGCCAGCGGCCCACGTCGGTGCCGAAGTCGATCTTGGCCAGCTCCGAGACCAGGTAGGTCGCGCCGCCATCCGTCTTCGCGCTCTCGACGTACAGGCCGATCACCGAGGCCAGCATGATCAGGCCGCCGGCCAGCGAGTAGAGCAAGAACTTCACCGCGGCGCGGGCCCGGTTCGGACCGCCGTACCCGCCGACGAGGAAGTACACCGGGATCAGCGTCGCCTCGAAGAAGACGTAGAAGAGGAACACGTCGGTGGCCGCGAAGACGCCGATGGACAGGCCCTCCAGGGCCAGCATCCAGGCGAAGAACGCACGCGGCGACCAGCGGCCGGCGTCCCCGTCGTTCCAGGACGCCAGGATCACCACGGGCGCCAGGATCACGGTGAGCATCACCAGGGTCAGCCCGACGCCGTCGACGCCGAGGGCGTAGTGCGCGCCGAAGGACTTGATCCACTCGACGTTCTCGGTGAACTGGGTGCCGCCGTCGGGCGAGTAGTCGATCGCGATCGCGATGCCCAGCGCCAGGGTGAGCAGGCTGACGCCGAAGGCGACCTGCTTGGCCAGCGGCCCCTCCTTGGGCAGGAACATCACCGCCACCGCGCCGACGAGCGGCAGGAACAGCAGCACGCTGAGCCAGGGGAAGTCGTTGCTCATGAGAAGTTCACCGCCAGGAGGGCCAGCAGCACCATCGCGGCGCCGGCGAGCAGGGCCAGGGCATAGGAGCGGACGAAGCCGTTCTGCGCGAGCCGGAACCGCGACGAGATGCCCGCGAACGACGCCGCGGTGCCCTCCACGATCCCGTCCACGAAGCCGCGGTCGAAGACCGCCAGCCCGCGGACGCCGGACCAGCCGGGCTTCACGATCACTTCCTCGTTGAACGCGTCGCCGTACAGCTCGGCACGAGCGGCCCGGGTCACGAAGGAGACCTTCACCGGCGCCTCGCGCGGCACGTCGCGCTGGCCGACGAAGACCCAGGCGACCAGCACGCCGAGCGCGACCACGAGCAGCGCGATCAAGCTCATCACCAGCGGGCTCACCGACAGGTGCTCCTCGGCGTGCTCGCCGACCACCGGGGTCAGCCAGTCCACGATCCAGTCGTTGACCAGCAGCAGGCCACCGGCCGCGGAGAGGACCGCGAGGCCGATCAGCGGCCAGGTCATCACGTTCGGCGACTCGTGCGGGTGCACGCCCTTCTCCCAGCGCTTCTTGGTGAAGAAGGTCAGCAGCATCAGCCGGCTCATGTAGAACGCGGTGACGCCCGCGCCGACCAGCGCGCACAGGCCGACCACGAAGTTGTCCGCGAACGCGGACTCGATGATCTTGTCCTTGGACCAGAAGCCGGCGAACGGCGGGACGCCGATGATCGCGAGGTAGCCGACCGCGAACGTCGCGAAGGTCAGCGGCATCGCCTTCTGCAGCGCGCCGTAGTGGCGCATGTTCACGTCGTCGTCCATCCCGTGCATCACCGAGCCGGCGCCGAGGAACATGTTCGCCTTGAAGGCACCGTGGGTGAGCAGGTGGAAGATCGCGAACGCGTAGCCTGCCGGGCCGAGACCGGCGGCCAGCACCATGTAGCCGATCTGGCTCATCGTGGAACCGGCGAGCGCCTTCTTGATGTCGTCCTTGGCGCACCCGATGATCGCGCCCATCAGCAGCGTGATGCAGCCGACCACGATGACCGCGGTGCGGGCGTCCTCGGTGAGGCTGAAGATGAAGTTCGAGCGGACGATGAGGTAGACGCCCGCGGTCACCATCGTCGCCGCGTGGATCAGCGCGGAGACCGGGGTCGGGCCCTCCATCGCGTCCAGCAGCCAGGTCTGCAGCGGGAACTGCGCCGACTTGCCGCAGGCGGCGAGCAGGAGCAGCAGGCCGATCGCGGTGAGGACTCCGTCGCCGGCGTGCTCCGAGGCCGCCGAGACCACCGTGAACGAGGTGGACCCGAAGGTGACAAAGATCAGCGCGGCGCCCAGGGAGAGGCCGATGTCGCCGACGCGGTTGATGACGAAGGCCTTCTTGGCGGCGGCCGCCGCGGACGGCTTGTGCTGCCAGAACCCGATCAGCAGGTACGACGCGAGACCCACGCCTTCCCAGCCGAGGAAGACGCCGACGTAGTCGCCGGCCAGGACCAGCACCAGCATCGCGGCGACGAAGAGGTTGAGGTAGCCGAAGAACCGGCGCCGCCGCTCGTCGTGGGCCATGTAGCCGACCGAGTAGACGTGGATCAGCGAGCCGACGCCGGTGATGAGCAGCAGGAAGACGGCCGAGAGCGGGTCGTAGAGCAGGTCGAAGGTGACCTTGTAGCTGCCCGCGGTGAACCAGGTCCAGGTGTCCTGGGTCAGCTGCCGCTCGCCCGCGTCCTTGCCGAGCAGGTCGAAGAACAGCACCAGGCTCAGCACGAGCGAGCCGATGACGGTCGCGCAGCCGAGCAGGTGGCCCCACTTGTCGGTGCGGCGGCCGCCGAGGAGCAGCACCGCCGCGCCGAGGGCGGGCAGGCCGATCACCAGCAGGAGCAGCACGCCGAGCGAGCCGGCGTCGGTGGGGTGCACAGCCGGGACGGCGGCAGCGTCGTGGAGGGGAGTCAGTGACATGGTCGCTTCCTCAGTACTTCAGCAGGCTCGCGTCGTCGACCGAGGCCGACCGGCGGGTGCGGAAGATGGTCATGATGATCGCGAGCCCGACGACGACCTCGGCGGCGGCGACGACCATCACGAAGAACGCGGCGATCTGCCCCTCCAGGTTGCCGTTGGCGCGCGAGAAGGTCACCAGGGCCAGGTTGCTCGCGTTGAGCATCAGCTCCACGCACATGAACACCACGATCGCGTTGCGCCGGGTGAGCACGCCCACGCAGCCGATGGTGAACAGGATCGCGGACAGCACGATGAACGGCGTCACGTCCATCAGTCGTCTCCCTCCGTCAGCGCCTTGACGTCCTCGGCGAGCTCGGGTGCGGACTTGACCGTGCCGCGGGCGGCGAGAACCCGCGAGATGGACGCCTCCGCGGCGGTCCCGTCGGGCAGCAGCGCCGGGGTGTCGACCGCGTTGTGCCGGGCGAAGACACCCGGTGGCGGCAGCGGACCGAGGTGCTTGCCGTGCTCGGCGTAGTCGCGCACCCGCTGGGCGGCGAGCTGGGCCTGGGTCGGCTTCGGGGTGAGTCGCTCCCGGTGCGCCAGCACCATCGCGCCCAGCGCCGCGGTGATGAGCAGCGCCGAGGTGATCTCGAAGGCGAACACGTACCGGGTGAACAGGATCTTCGCCACCGCGGGGATGTTGCCCTCGCTGTTGGCCTCGTCGAGCCCGAGCGGGGCACCGAAGGAGACCTGGGCGACGCCGAGCACCAGGGTGAGCCCGAACACCAGGCCGACCAGGATCGAGGCGGCCCGGTGACCGCGGATCGTCTCCACGATCGAGTCCGACGCATCCACGCCGACGAGCATGATGACGAAGAGGAAGAGCATCAGGATCGCGCCGGTGTAGACGATGATCTGCACCGCGAACAGGAACGGGGCGTCCTGGACGGCGTAGAGCACCGCCAGCGAGATCATCACCACGGCGAGCAGCAGCGCGGCGTGCACCGCCTTGCGCGCGAAGAGCAGCCCGAGCGCGGCGGCGACCATCACCGGAGCGAGGATCCAGAACGCGACCATCAGGCGTCCCCTCCCTCGGCGGGCTTGCGCAGGTTGCCGCGGTAGTAGTCGCCCTCGTCGTTGCCCAGCCGCATCGGGTGCGGCGGCTGCTCCATCCCGGGCAGCAGCGGCGCCAGCAGGTCGGACTTCTCGTAGATCAGGCTCTCCCGTGAGGAGTCGGCCAGCTCGTACTCGTTCGTCATCGTCAGCGCGCGCGTCGGGCAGGCCTCGATGCAGAGCCCGCACAGGATGCAGCGCAGGTAGTTGATCTGGTAGACGCGGCCGTAGCGCTCACCGGGCGAGTACCGCTCGTCCTCGGTGTTGGAGTCACCCTCGACGTAGATCGCGTCCGCCGGGCAGGCCCAGGCGCACAGCTCGCAGCCGACGCACTTCTCCAGGCCGTCCGGCCAGCGGTTGAGCTGGTGCCGGCCGTGGAACCGCGGCGCGGTGGGGTTCTTCTCGAACGGGTACTGCTCGGTGACGACCTTGCGGAACATCGTCCGGAAGGTCACCCCGAACCCGGCGACCGGGTCCCAGAGCTGTTCCTTGAGCTGGTCGGTGAACGAAGCCATCAGCGGGTTCCTCCGGGACCGGTGGTCGGGACGGCGGTGGGCATCGGCGGGACCGGGTAGCCACCGGCGAAGGCGTCGAACGGGGCGTCCACGTCGGTCTCCTCGACCTCCGGCTCCTTCTCCTTGACGAAGAGCAGCACGATGGTGAGCGCGAGCAGGACGCCGCAGGCGACGTACAGCCAGGTGCGGTCGAAGCCGCCGTTGAGGTTCACCGTGCGGATCGCCGCGACCGCGACCGTCCACAGCAGCGAGATCGGGATGAGCACCTTCCAGCCGAACGCCATGAACTGGTCGTAGCGCAGCCGCGGCAGCGTGCCGCGCAGCCAGATGAAGATGAAGATGAAGAACAGCACCTTGCCCATGAACCAGAGGAAGGGCCAGTAGCCGCTGTTCGCGCCCTCCCAGACGTTGTCGATCCAGAACGGCGCGTGCCAGCCGCCGAGGAACAGCGTGGTCGCCAGCGCGGAGACGGTCGCCATGTTGATGTACTCGGCGAGGAAGAACAGCGCGAACTTCAGCGAGCTGTACTCGGTGTGGAAGCCACCGACGAGCTCGCCCTCGGCCTCGGGCAGGTCGAACGGCGCCCGGTTGGTCTCACCGATCATCGAGATCACGTAGATGACGAACGAGGGCGCCAGCGTCAGGCCGTACCAGACCTTGTCCTGGGCATCGACGATCTGCGAGGTCGACATCGACCCGGCGTACAGGAAGACCGCGACCAGGGCGAGCCCCATCGAGACCTCGTAGGAGATCATCTGCGCGCTCGAGCGCAGGCCGCCGAGCAGCGAGTACGTCGAGCCCGACGACCAGCCGCCGAGCACGATGCCGTAGATGCCGATGCTGGCGATGGCCATCACGAACAGCACCGCGACCGGCATGTCGGTCAACTGCAGCGGCGTCCGGTGCCCGAAGAAGCTGACCTCCGGGCCGAACGGGATCACCGAGAAGGTCAGGAACGCGGGGATCGCGGCCAGCACGGGGGCCAGCAGGAAGACGACCTTGTCGGCCGCCTTGGGGATGATGTCCTCCTTGAGCGCGAGCTTCACGCCGTCGGCGAGGCTCTGCAGCAGGCCGAAGGGGCCGTTCACGTTCGGGCCGATCCGGTGCTGCATCCGCGCCACCACCCGGCGCTCCCACCAGATGTTGAACAGGGTGAGCAGCACCAGGATCAGGAAGATGAAGACCGACTTGAGGATGACCACCCACACCGGGTCGTGGCCGAAGCTCTCCAGCCCCTTCGCGGTGTCCAGCGCGGCGAACAGCGGGCTCATCGGACGCCTCCCTCGATGGTGACGGTGCTCCCGGCAGGTCCGACCAGGTGCCGTACCGAGACCGCCCGCGAGCTGGCCGGCGCCCAGACGGTGCCCTCGGCGAGGTCGCCGACGTAGACCGGCAGCGTTGCCGAGCCGAGCGGTCCGGTCAGCGTGACGATCGCCCCTTCTTCGACCCCGAGGGAGTCGAAGGTGGCCTGGCCGACCAGCAGCACCGGCGGTCGCGCGGTGGCACGGTAGAAGTCGTCGCCGTCCTGGAGCCGGCCGTCGTCGACCAGCTGCTTCCAGGAGGAGAGCACGAGGCCTGCCGGAGCCGGTTCCGCCGGTACGTCGGGCGCAGCGGGACGCGCACCCTCCCACGGCCCCACCTGCGCCATCTCGGCGGCGGCCTGCTCGGGCGTGCGGACGCCGATCGGGCGGCCGCGCTCCTCGGCGATCCCGGCAAGGACCCGGACGTCGGGCAGCGCGTTCGGCACGTCGAGCACCTTCTCGAAGGACCGGACCCGGCCCTCCCAGCTGACGAACGAGCCGGACTTCTCCACCGGCGGCGCGACCGGCAGCACCACGTCGGCGTGCTCGGTGAAGACCGACTCACGGACCTCCAGGGCCACCACGAACGCCTTCTTCAGCGTCTTCTTCAGGGCCTTCTTGCCGATCGCCAGGTCGGCGGGGTCGACACCGCCCACGACCAGCGCCTCCAGGTCGCCGGCCTCGAGCGCGGCGACGATGCCGGCCGCGTCCAGGCCCTCGCTGTCCGGGACCGACTCGACGCCCCAGGCCGCGGCCAGGTCGACGCGCGCACCCGCGTCGGCGACCGGGCGGCCGCCGGGCAGCAGCGTGGGCAGCAGGCCGGTCTCGACGGCACCGCGGTCACCGGCGCGACGCGGCACCCAGGCCAGCTTGGCGCCGGTGGTGGCGGCCAGCCGGACGGCGGCACTCAGCGCCCCAGGAACGGTCGCGAGCCGCTCGCCGACCAGGATCACGCCGCCGCCGTCGAGGGCGACCTCCCCGTTCTCGGCGACCGCGGCGAGCGCGCGGGCCTCGTCGCCGGGACGGGTCGGCAGCAGCGTGCCGCCCATCTTGCGCAGGCCGCGCGTGGTGTGCGAGCCGATCGCGAAGACCCGGGTCCGGTGAGCGCGGTGCGCCTTGCGCAGCCGCAGGAAGATCGCGCCGGCCTCGTCCTCGGGCTCGAGCCCGGCGAGCACCACCGTGCGCGCGGCCTCGAGGTCGCCGTACGTGACGCCGCCGTGGCCAGGCGCGGTCAGGGCGACCGTCGAGGCCAGGAACGCGGCCTCCTCGGCCCCGTTGTCGGCACCGAGCGGGCGCGAGCGGAAGTCGATGTTGTTCGTCCGCACGGTCACCCGGGCGAACTTGCTCCAGGCGTAGGCGTCCTCGGCGGTGAGCCGGCCGCCGGGCAGCAGGCCGACCTTGCGCTTGGCCTTCTTGAGCCCGCGCGCCGCGACCGCGAACGCCTCGGGCCAGGAGGCCGCGCGGAGCTCACCGGACTCCTCGTCACGGACCAGCGGGTGGGTGAGCCGGTCGTCCTGGCGGGACCACGCGAAGCCGAAGCGGTCCTTGTCGGTGATCCACTCCTCGTTGACCTCGGGGTCGTTGCCGGCCAGCCGGCGCATCACCTTGCCGCGACGGTGGTCGATGCGGATCGCGGAGCCCGACGCGTCGTGCTCGGTGATCGACGGGGTGGAGACCAGGTCGAAGGGCCGCGAGCGGAACCGGTACGCCGCCGAGGTGAGCGCGCCGACCGGGCAGATCTGGATGGTGTTGCCGGAGAAGTAGGAGAGGAACTCCGCTCCCTCGGCGATGCCGATCTGCTGCTGTGCGCCGCGCTCGACCAGCGCGATGAACGGGTCGCCGGCGACCTCGTCGGCGAAGCGGGTGCAGCGCTGGCAGACGATGCAGCGCTCGCGGTCCAGCAGGATCTGCGGGGAGAGGTTGATCGGCTTCGGGAAGACCCGCTTGGCCTCCTCGAACCGGGTCTCGCCGCGGCCGTTGCTCATCGCCTGGTTCTGCAGCGGGCACTCGCCGCCCTTGTCGCAGACCGGGCAGTCCAGCGGGTGGTTGATGAGCAGGAACTCCATGACGCCCTGCTGCGCCTTGTCCGCCACCGGGCTGGTCGCCTGGGTGTTGACCACCATGCCCTCGGCGACCGGCAGCGTGCAGGAGGCCTGCGGCTTGGGGAAGCCACGGCCGTTGCCCGCGTCGGGGATGTCGACCAGGCACTGGCGGCAGGCGCCCACCGGGTCGAGCAGCGGGTGGTCGCAGAACCGCGGGATCTGGATGCCGATCTCCTCGGCGGCGCGGATGACCAGGGTGCCCGCCGGGACGCTGACCTCGATGCCGTCGATGGTCAGGGTGACGAGGTCGCTCTTCACGATCTCCTGGGTCATGCGTTCGCACCTTCCCGGGCGAAGACCGCGGATGCGGCCGGGTCGAACGGGCAGCCGCCCTGCTCCAGGTGCGCCAGGTACTCCTCGCGGAAGTACTGGATCGAGGAGGTGATCGGGCTGGTGGCGCCGTCACCGAGCGCGCAGAAGGAGCGGCCCAGGATGTTGTCGCACTGGTCGAGCAGCAGGTCGAGGTCCTCGGCGCTGCCCTGGCCCTTCTCCAGCCGGGCGAGCGTCTGGGTCAGCCACCAGGTGCCCTCGCGGCACGGGGTGCACTTGCCGCAGGACTCGTGCTTGTAGAACTCGGTCCAGCGCAGCACCGCGCGGACCACGCAGGTGGTCTCGTCGAAGAGCTGCAGCGCCCGGGTGCCGAGCATCGAGCCGGCCTCGCCGACGCCCTCGAAGTCCAGCGGGACGTCGAGGTGCTCGGCGGTCAGCAGCGGGGTGCTGGACCCGCCCGGGGTCCAGAACTTCAGCTGGTGTCCGTTGCGCATGCCGCCGGCGAGCTCGATCAGCTTGCGCAGCGTGATGCCCAGCGGCGCCTCGTACTGGCCCGGCTTCGCCACGTGGCCCGACAGCGAGAAGATGCCGAAGCCCTTGGACTTCTCGGTGCCCATCGAGGAGAACCACTGCGCGCCGTTGCCGATGATGCTCGGCACCGAGGCGATCGACTCCACGTTGTTGATGACGGTCGGGCTGGCGTACAGGCCGGCGACCGCGGGGAACGGCGGCCGCAGCCGTGGCTGGCCGCGCCGACCCTCCAGCGAGTCGAGCAGCGCGGTCTCCTCGCCGCAGATGTACGCGCCGGCGCCGGCGTGCACGACGAGGTCGAGGTCGTAGCCGGAGCCGTGGATGTTCTGACCGAGGTGGCCGGCCAGGTAGGCCTCCTGGACCGCGCGCTGCAGCCGGCGGATCACGTGCAGCACCTCGCCGCGGACGTAGATGAACGCCTTGTTCGCGCGGATCGCGTACGACGAGATGATGACGCCCTCGACCAGCGTGTGCGGGCTGGCCATCATCAGCGGGATGTCCTTGCAGGTGCCCGGCTCGGACTCGTCCGCGTTGACGACGAGGTACTTCGGGTTCGGGTTGTCCTGGGGGATGAAGCTCCACTTCATCCCCGTCGGGAAGCCCGCGCCGCCACGGCCGCGCAGGCCGGAGTCCTTGACCGCGGTGATGATGTCGTCGGGGGTCTTGCCGAGCGCCGTCTTCAGCGCGCCGTACCCGCCGCGGGACTCGTAGGAGGCCAGCGTCCAGGACCGGTCCGCGTCCCAGTTGTCGGTGAGGACCGGGGTCAGTACGTCGGTCATGCTTCCGGCGCCTTCCAGTCGTTCTCGCGGGCGATCGCCAGCCCGACCAGCGAGGCCGGTCCGGCCGACGGGCCCTCGTCGGCGAGGTCGTCGGGGAAGCCGGCGAGCACGCGCTCGGCCTCGCGCCAGGTGACCAGCTTGGGCCCGCGGGTGGAGTGGCGCTCCTTGCCGGCGCGCAGGTCGTCGACCAGCTCGACCGCCGACTCCGGCGTCTGGTTGTCCATGAACTCCCAGTTGACCATCATCACCGGCGCGTAGTCGCAGGCCGCGTTGCACTCGACGTGCTCGAGCGTGATCTTGCCGTCTTCCGTCGTCTCGTCGTTGCCGACGTCGAGGTGGTCCTTGAGCCGCTGGAAGATCAGGTCGCCGCCCATCACCGCGCACAGCGTGTTGGTGCAGACGCCGACGTGGTAGTCGCCGACCGCGCGCCGCTTGTACATCGTGTAGAAGGTGGCCACGCCGCTGACCTCGGCCTCGGAGATCTCCAGGATCTCCGCGCAGACACGGATGCCGTCCGCGGTGATCCGGCCCTCGGCGCTCTGCACCAGGTGCAGCATCGGCAGCAGGCCGGACCGCTTGTGCGGATACCGCGCCGCGATCTCCGCGAGCTCGGACCGAGTCTTCTCGTCGATCACCGGTCGACGCCTCCCATCACGGGATCGATGGACGCGATCGCGACGATGACGTCGGCCACCTGGCCGCCTTCGCTCATCACCGAGGTCGCCTGCAGGTTGGTGAAGGACGGGTCGCGGAAGTGCGCCCGGAACGGCTTGGTACCACCGTCGGAGACCACGTGCGCGCCCAGCTCGCCGCGTGGCGACTCGACCGGCACGTAGGCCTGGCCGGCCGGGACCCGAAAGCCCTCGGTGACCAGCTTGAAGTGGTGGATCAGCGCTTCCATGGACTCGCCCATGATGTGCTTGATGTGGTCCAGGCTGTTGCCCATGCCGTCGCTGCCGATGGCCAGCTGGCTCGGCCAGGCGATCTTCTTGTCGCCGACCATCACCGGGGCACCCTCGAGGCCGGCGAGCCGCTCGACGCACTGCTCGACGATCTTCAGCGACTCCCACATCTCCGCCAGGCGGACCCGGAAGCGGCCGTAGGCGTCGGCGGTGTCCCAGGTGCAGACGTCGAACTCGTAGTCCTCGTAGCCGCTGTAGGGCTGGGCCTTGCGCAGGTCCCACGGGTAGCCCGTCGAGCGCAGCACCGGCCCGGACATGCCGAGCGCCAGGCAGCCTGCGAGGTCGAGGTGGCCGACGTCGACGAGCCGGGCCTTGAAGATCGGGTTGGCGTTGCACAGGTCGGCGTACTCGGGCAGCCGCTTCTTCATCAGCGCCACGAAGTCGCGGATCTCGTCCAGGGCGCCGGCCGGCAGGTCCTGGGCGACGCCGCCCGGACGGATGAACGCGTGGTTCATCCGGAGGCCGGTGATGAGCTCGAAGAGGTCCAGCACCAGCTCGCGCTCGCGGAAGCCGATGGTCATCACGGTCAGCGCGCCGATCTCCATGCCGCCGGTGGCGATGCAGACCAGGTGGCTGGAGATGCGGTTCAGCTCCATGAGCAGGACCCGCATGACCTGGGCCTTCTCGGGGATCTGGTCCTCGATGTCGAGCAGCCGCTCGACGCCGAGCACGTAGGTGGCCTCGTTGTAGAACGGCGAGAGGTAGTCCATCCGGGTGCAGAACGTGACGCCCTGCGTCCAGGAGCGGAACTCCATGTTCTTCTCGATGCCGGTGTGCAGGTAGCCGATGCCGCAGCGGGCCTCGGTGACCGTCTCGCCCTCGAGCTCGAGGATCAGCCGGAGCACGCCGTGCGTGGACGGGTGCTGCGGGCCCATGTTGACCACGACCTTGTCGTCGTGATCCTCGGCGATGCCGGTGACGACGGAGTCCCAGTCCTGGCCGGTGACGGTGTAGACCTTGCCCTGCGTGGTCTCGGACTCGGTCGCGGCGTACGGATCAGCAGTCATCAGTTGTAGCTCCTCCGCTGGTCGGGCGGGGGCACCGTCCCGCCCTTGTACTCCACCGGGATGCCTCCCAGCGGGTAGTCCTTCCTTTGCGGGTGGCCCGGCCAGTCGTCGGGCATCTGGATCCGGGTCAGCGCCGGGTGGCCGTCGAAGACGATCCCGAAGAAGTCGAAGGTCTCGCGCTCGTGCCAGTCCGCGGTCGGGTACGTCGCGCACACCGAGGGGATGTGCGGGTCGCTGTCGGGCGCGGTGACCTCGAGCCGGATCCGGCGGTTGTGGGTCATCGAGAGCAGGTGGTAGACGGCGTGCAGCTCGCGGCCGGCGTCGCCCGGGTAGTGCACTCCGCTGACGCTCGAGCAGAACTCGAAGCGGAGCTTCTCGTCGTCGCGGAGCAGCCTGACCATCGCGACCAGGTCCTCGCGCCGTACGAAGAAGGTGATCTCGCCGCGGTGCACGACGACCTTCTCCACGGCCGTGTCGATGCCGGCCTCCTGCGAGGCGGCCGCGAGGGCGGTGGCCACGTCGTCCATCCAGCCGCCGTCGTCGTACGGCGGGGTACTGGCGCCGGGGAGCTCGACGTTGCGGACCAGGCCGCCGTACCCGGAGGTGTCGCCGGTGCCCTGGACGCCGAACATGCCGTGCTTCTGGCCGATGACCTCGGTGGGGACCTGCTCCTCGGTGGCAGCCTTGACCACGTCGTGGCTGGGGTCCTGCGTCTCGCTCATCGCAGGAGTCCCTTCATCTGGCTGGTCGGCAGTGCCTTGAGCGCGGACTCCTCGTTGGCCTCGATCTCGGCCAGCCGGTTCGCGCCGAGCTTGGTGCCCTGGACCTGCTCGTGCAGCTTGAGGATCGCGTCGATGAGCATCTCCGGGCGCGGCGGGCAGCCGGGCAGGTACATGTCGACGGGGACGACGTGGTCGACCCCCTGGACGATCGCGTAGTTGTTGAACATGCCGCCGCTGCTGGCGCACACGCCCATCGCCAGCACCCACTTCGGGTCGGGCATCTGGTCGTAGATCTGGCGCAGCACCGGGGCCATCTTCTGGCTGACCCGGCCGGCCACGATCATCAGGTCGGCCTGGCGCGGGCTGGCCCGGAAGACCTCCATGCCGAACCGGGCGAGGTCGTACTTGGGACCGCCGGTGGTCATCATCTCGATGGCGCAGCAGGCCAGGCCGAACGTCGCCGGCCAGAACGACGCCTTGCGCATGTAGCCCGCGACCCCCTCGACGGTGGTCAGCAGGACGCCGGACGGAAGCTTCTCTTCGATACCCATGTCAGTCCCAGTCCAGGCCGCCGCGTCGCCAGACGTAGATGTAGGCGACGAAGACGGGAACGATGAACAGCACCATCTCCACCAGCGCGAAGGTGCCCATCCGGTCGAAGGACACCGCCAGCGGGTAGAGGAAGACGATCTCGATGTCGAAGACGATGAAGAGCATCGCGGTGATGTAGTAGCGGATCGGGAACCGCCCACCGCCGACGGGCTGCGGCGTGGGCTCGATGCCGCACTCGTAGGAGTCGAGCTTGGCCCGGTTGTACCGCTTCGGGCCGACCAGCGCGCTCATGATGACCGAGAAAATGGCGAACCCGGACGCCAGGATCAGGAGCGCCAGAACCGGTGTGTAGAGCTCCATTCCTCACCTTCCACCGCGAAGCACAGGGCTTGTTTGTGCCCTTGTGAACATCTTCACGAACTCGTGACCTACGCAGCATAGAGGCGTGCATCACAGAGCGCGACTCTGGGGTCACGGGAACCGAATTCCGCTTCTGACCTGCGGATTTAGCGAACGGATTTGTTGTCTAAATAGCCTGAAGTCGCTCAACCATCGCGCGGCAGCACCGACTGCATCACGGTGGTCGCCTCTTCCTGACATGAGTCCAGGTCGCGGCCTGGAGGGCATGTCGCGAAGACGAGTGGCAGCACAGCCCGATAGGTCCTGTCCCCGATTCGATAGGTGACGCGAACCCCCCGACGCACGGCGTACTTGGCGTGGTCGATGCGGTAACCGAGGAGCAACTCGTAGCCGTTCTTGTTGAACGTCCGGCTGACAGGTTCGATCGTGGCTCCCTCCGCTTCTTGGAGGGGATCGCCTGCAATATTCGGTGGCCAGGTGGGCCAGCTCGTGTTGGTCGTGAACTCACGGTGGGGCCCAGCGAGCTTCGCGCCGAGAAAGGTCATCGCAGATCGGCCGCCCAAGCTCTCGATCTTCAGGACCTTCGCCGGCCTGTCGCCTGGGACGACGAGCAGTCCCGTGCCGTCTGTGAAGGTCGTCCCGGGCGTCGCAACCTGGGCATACGCCACCCCTTCACGCTGACCGCCGATCGGGCCGTGACCCCTCGGCTTCAGGTCGTCGGGGCCTTCCTGCGCCGGTGCTTCGGAGCACCCGCTCAGGAGGATCAGCGACCCTAGAAACAGTCCTGCCCAACGGGAACCGCGCAAACTAACGCTTCTCCTTGATCCGCGCGGAACTAGCCATATAGGTGCCGGACGAGCAATACGGAGCAGAGATGCCTGGATCGGGGATGATGGTCGTCTTGGTATCCGTGCTCTGCGCTTGCGAATCATCTACCCGCACGCCGGCGATGCTGAACCAGTTCGAGTACGTCACGGTGCTGCTCGACGCATAGCTTGTCTTTGTTCCGACGTTGTGGGAGTGGGGACAGCCCCACTCGTCCACAAAGGGATACTGACGGATCGTGCTGCTGCTGCCTTCGGCGTCTGTGGCAACCCACTTGACGTTGACCACTCCATCCAGCCGGTTCGAGTACGAGACCCCCGACAGACACATCTGCTTGTACTGAACCCAATCCCATCCGACATGCTCGGTGGCGAGAAGGTCATTCGGCGCAGTCCAGGAGATCGCTTGGCCGGAAGTTGCCGAGGTTCCGTACCGCAGGCCGCCGTCCACGGGCTTGCCGTTCAGATTGAAGGCAACTCCCAGCTTGGTCTTCTTCGCCGTGTGGTACGTGTACAGGTGCCTCGACTTGAACCCGGTTTCGATCGAGTGGACAGGCACCATCACAGTCTTGTGATTGCTGGTCTTTCTGTAGGCGAGGTGGGCGGAACTGTCGCACGCGGCCCCCGGCCACACGACGCTCGGCGTAGCGACCGCATTCGCGGTGGCCGCCATGGATGACGCTCCAGACGTATCCGAAGCATCAGGCGGCTCGTATCCTTCCGGCGCGACGGCGACGGCGTTGCTTCCGTCTCCGATCAAGTTGCCGATCAGGTTCAGAATCGACCCCGGCACGAGAGCTCCAAGATCTCCGAGATAACCGACCGCGTCGGCGATCGATCCAGTGGCCGTGTTGATGACTGCGACCGCCGGCGTCAGGAGCTGAAGAATGCCTTGGACAAGTCCATTCACCGTTGGCGTGAAGTCGTACGCGACCTGTTCGTCGCCGACCACCGCCAACAGTTCGTAGTTGCTCGACGGACTGATCGTGCTGACCAAAGATGTGAAGAACCCATCGGCATCGGTAGTGACCGTGTCGACCAGATCGAGGTCGATCGACTCGGGCGCACCATCGTCGCCGAGGACGTCGCTCGGCACTTGCTTGAAGAGCTGGATCTCGACGTTTCCCGCGCCGGTCCCAGCGGAGTCGATCAACCGTCCCGTGATGAGCGGTAACAGATTCAGATCCCCCTGCGCGCCAGTCCCGTTCATCGCGGACGTCGCGGTGGGGGCCCCGCTCGTCGCTCGGACAAGATCACCGTCGGCGTTGAAGGTGACGGCCAAGCCGCCCGCGCTGTTCGGAGCCACGGTCTCTGCGGACCCCCTCGTTGTGATTCCTTCGCCGTTCGCGGCACCCGTCGTGCCGCTAGCAGGCAGGGGGACGACGAGGAAGGTACCGGTCACCGCGAAGGCCATAGCGTGGAGGCGAAGCCGTTGGATCCGGCGCACGTTGTTCTCCTAAGTGAGGGGCTCACCCCCGATCGCCCCCGTCCGGATTGACACTGCCTCAAGACAGCGCTCGGCGCAAATAGTAAATTTGAACTATGCCGACGGCGCCAAACGGATTTGTCAAGGTCGTTCGTCGGCCCTTGCGGGGTCCGATTCGAACCACAGTTCGCGCTCAGGCCTTCCGGGCCCGGTGCAGCGCGACGATCCCGCCCGACAGGTTCTTCCACTCCACACCCGTCCAGCCGGCCTGCTGGATCCGGGCGGCCAGGCCCGGCTGGTCGGGCCAGGCGCGGATCGACTCGGCGAGGTACACGTAGGCGTCCGGCGAGGAGGAGACCGCGCGGGCGACCGCGGGCAGCGTCTTCATCAGGTACTCGAGGTAGACGGTCCGGAACGGCGCCCAGGTCGGGGAGCTGAACTCGCAGACCACCAGCCGCCCGCCTGGCTTGGTGACCCGGCGCAGCTCGCGCAGGCCGGCGTCGGTGTCGACGATGTTGCGCAGCCCGAAGGAGATCGTCACCGCGTCGAAGGTGTCGTCGCCGAACGGCAGCCGGGTGCCGTCGCCGGCCACGAACGGCAGGTAGGGCTTGGCCTTCTTGCCCACCCGCAGCATCCCGACCGAGAAGTCGCAGGGCACCACCAGGGCACCGCGCTCGGCGAACGGCTGGCTCGAGGTGCCGGTGCCGGCCGCCAGGTCGAGCACGCGCTCGCCGGCCGCCGGGGCGACCGCGTCGATGACCTGCTTGCGCCAGCGCCGGTCCTGCCCCATCGACAGCACGTCGTTGGTCAGGTCGTACCGCGGGGCGACGTCGTCGAACATCGCCTGCACCTCGGCGGGCTTCTTGTCCAGATCAGCGCGAGTCACCCGGACACCCTATGCGGCCGTGCGGCGGGCGAACGCAGCGGCCGATTGCCGCCAGAAAGCCGTCCTCGCGCCCGGGATCCTCGACGGCATGGACAACAACCAGGAGATCACCAAGACCGCCCTCGTCACGGGGGGCAGCCGCGGCATCGGCGCCGCGACCGTGCTGCGGCTCGCGCAGGACGGCGCCGACGTCGCCTTCACCTACCAGAGCAACCACGACCGCGCCCGCGAGGTCGCCCGCCAGGTCGAGGCGCTCGGCCGTCGCTCGCTCGCGATCCAGGCCGACGGCGCCGACCCGACCGCGATGCGGGAGGCGGTCGGGCGGGTGGCCGAGACGTTCGGCCGGCTGGACGTGCTGGTCAACAACGCCGCCGCGTTCATCGTCGGCGAGGTCGGCGCGCTCACCCTCGACGACTACGAGGAGACGATGGCGGTCAACGTGCGAGCCCCGTTCGTCGCGACCCAGGCGGCGCTGCCGCACCTGCGTGCCGGCGGCCGGATCGTGAACATCGGCAGCAACGCCGCGGAGCGGGCGGTCTTCCCCGGCTTCTCCCTGTACGCCGCCAGCAAGTCCGCCCTCGCCGGGATGACCAAGGCGCTCGGCCGCGAGCTCGGGCCGCGGGCGATCACGGTCAACCTGGTGAACCCGGGTCCGACCGACACCGAGCTGAACCCGGCCGACGGGCCGCTGGCGGCGACGGTCACCGGCTTCACCGCGCTCGGTCACTACGCCCGCCCGGACGACGTGGCCGCCGCGGTGGCCTTCCTGGCCGGGCCGGACGGGCGCTACCTGACCGGGACCACCGTGAACGTCGACGGAGGCTGGGCCGCCTAAGAGCTGGGCCGCCTGAGGATGCAACCTTCCGGCCCCTCGGTGCGTCGTTGAGGGCATGAGACTCGGGAAGCGGCACCATGTGACGGGTGGGATCTGAAGTGAAGCGTGTGACTGGAGTGACGATGTTCGTCGTGCTCCTCCTCGCCATGGGCGGGCTCGGGTACGGCGTCGCCCGCGCCACCGGAAGCCTCGACGACAAGCCCGCCGCGCGCACGCCCGCGCACGTCGTACGGGAGAACCCGGCCGACCCCACGTCCGATCCCACCCCCACGCCGCAGCCCGCCCCGGTCTCGCCGACCCGGGTGGCCACCCCGGCCGCACCCGCGCCGGAGCCGAAGCCGCCGGTGCTGAAGCCCGGCGACAACGGCCCGAAGGTGCGCGAGCTGCAGGCCCGGCTGCGCCAGCTCGACTGGTTCGCCGGCAACGTCACCGACCGCTACGGCCCGAAGACCTCCGAGGCGGTCGCCGGGTTCCAGGGCAAGCGCGGCCTGCCCAAGCTCGGGTACGTCGACGCCGCCACCCTGACCCGGCTCCACGACATGACCCGGCCGCCGACCCAGGACGAGCTGGCCAACAAGATCCCTGACGGCACCTCGACCAACGCACCGCTGGACGCGCGCTGCACGACCGGCCGGGTCCTCTGCATCGACAAGTCCAGCCGCACGGTGCGCTGGGTGGTCGACGGGAAGGTGCAGCGCACGATGGCGGTCCGCTTCGGCGCCTCGTACACCCCGACCCGCGAGGGCGTCTTCCACGTCGAGCGGAAGTCCCGCGACCACGTGTCCTCGCTGTACGGCTCGGCGATGCCGTTCGCGATGTTCTTCTCCCGCGGCCAGGCGGTGCACTACTCCTCCGACTTCGCCGCGCGCGGGTACAACGGCGCCAGCCACGGGTGCGTCAACGTGCGCGACCACGCCGGCATCGAGTGGCTCTTCGGGCAGGTTCACGTGGGGGACAAGGTGGTCATCTACTGGTCGTGATGCACCCCACGCCCCCGTGGCCCAGGACGAGCCACGTCCCGGCGTAGGCTGCTTCCTCGTGACCAGCTCTCCACGGCCCGACCCGGACGTCCCGCTGTCCGTCGGCCGGCTGGTCGCTCGCACCGTCGAGGTGCCCGACCCGGGACCGCTGCTCGACCTGCTTCCCGACCCGGTGACCAACGAGGTGGGTCCGACCGCCTGGCTGCGCCGCGGCGAGGGCATCGTCGGCTGGGGCACGGCCGCCTCGATCCGCACCAAGGGACCGACCCGCTTCGAGGACGCGGTCGCCTGGTGGCACGAGGTCTCCGGAAGCGCGGTGGTCCGCGACCAGGTCGAGGTGCCCGGCACCGGGCTGGTCTGCCTGGGCAGCTTCGCGTTCGCCGACGAGCCCGGCGACAGCATCCTGACCGTCCCCCGGGTCGTGGTCGGCCGGCGCGGCGAGCGCGCCTGGGTCACCGTGATCGGCGAGGACGAGCTCACTCCCCCACCGGCGCTCGCGACGCAGCCGCCGCCGGACTCCACGGCCAGCGCGGTCTTCGCCGACGGCGAGGTCGACGGCGCGGCCTGGGAGGCGATCGTCGCCTCGGCCGTCGAGCGGATCAACGCCGGCGAGCTGGAGAAGGTCGTCCTCGCCCGCGACCTGGTCGCCACCCTCGACCAGCCGCTCGACGTGCGCGCGCCGCTGCACCGGCTGGCCGCCGACTACGAGATGTGCTGGACCTTCCACGTGGACGGGCTGTTCGGCGCCACCCCGGAGATGCTGGTGCGCCGCGAGCGCGGCCTGGTCACCTCGCGGGTGCTGGCCGGCACCATCCGCCGCACCGGCGACGACGAGCGCGACCTCGCGCTGGCCGCGACGCTGGCGCGGTCCTCGAAGGACCTGGAGGAGCACGAGTACGCCGTCCGCTCGGTGGCCGAGTCGCTGGCGCCGCACTGCACCTCGATGAACGTGCCCGAGTCCCCGTTCGTCCTGCACCTGCCCAACGTGATGCACCTGGCCACCGACGTCGCCGGCGTCGTCCCCGAGACCGACAGCAGCACCGTGCTCGAGCTGGCCGCCGCGCTGCACCCCTCCGCCGCGGTCGGCGGCACCCCCACCGAGACGGCCGTCGCGATGATCGCCGAGATCGAGGGCATGGACCGGGGCCGGTACGCCGGGCCGGTCGGCTGGATGGACGCGCACGGCGACGGCGAGTTCGGCATCGCGCTGCGTGCCGCCGAGTACGACGGGACCCGGGTCCGGCTCTTCGCCGGCTGCGGCATCGTCGCGGACTCCGACCCCGAGGCCGAGCTGGCCGAGGCGCAGGCGAAGTTCGTCCCAGTGCGCGACAGCCTCACGCGTCGCTGAAAAACGCTGACGGACCGGCCGCCTCCGGTCCATCCTGGTGAGGCCTTGCCAACCTCTCGGGAGTCCTCATGCGCAAAGCCGTCTCGGGCGCGGCCGTCCTCGCCCTCACCCTCACCGTCCTGCTGATCGTCGCGCCCGCCGAGGCCGCGGTCAGGTACACCGTCAGCGTCGCCGCCAGCGCGAGCCGCGCCGACGTCGGCCAGAGCGTCGTGCTGCGCGGCGGTGTCTCGCCGAACGCGAAGGGCCAGCGGGTGCTGGTGCAGCGCCGCGTCGGCGTCTCCTGGGTGACCGTCGCGCGTCCGGTGCTGAGCCGGAAGAGCCGGTACGCCGCCAGCGTCCGCATCGCGACCGGCGGCACCAACCTGTTCCGGGTGCTGAAGACGAGGTCGAACGGGCACCTGGCCGGGGTGAGCAAGGCGGTCGCGATCACCGGCTGGCGCTGGCGGGCCCTGCACACGCTGCCGCTCTACCAGCCCGCGACGAACATGGTCGTCCTGTCGAGCGCCCAGTTCGGCCCGTCGCTGTACCCCAGCACGTTCCGCCCTGTGATCCGGCTCGGCAGCCCGGCGGGCAACGTCGGCAACGTCACCTACCGACTCGACAACAAGTGCACGGTGCTCGACGCCCACATCGGGGTCACCGTCGACTCGGTGTCCGCCGGCGATCAGCTGGTCAATGCCGGTGTGGTCACCAAGGACGGCTTCAAGCAGATCCTCGGCCGCTGGATCACCGTCAACGAAGACCCGGCTCACGTCGTGCGCAGCGGCACGGTCATCACCCAAGCGATAGCACTGAACTTCGAGGGAGCCGTGCAGTCGGCGAACACGTTCGTCGGGATCGGCGCAGCCAAGGTCTACTGCGCCTCCTGACCCGGCCGCTGCACGTTCGTGCAGTGCAGAAGTGTTCACCTCGTTCCGGTGGCGCGAGTCCCCGTGCGGGCGCACAGTTGTCCCGATGCCCGGCGCCGTCGGACCGGGCCGCTACGGGGGAGGAACCGTGAACCGAAAGATCCTGTCTGCCTGCCTGGGAGTCCTGGCGCTGGTCGGGACGGTGCTCGCCGTCGCACCCGCGGACGCCGCGAGCAACGGCCGGCACGCCGTCCGCGTCTGCGCCGCCACCGCCCACGCCGACGTGACGTCCTGCCTGGCCAAGGTGATGGTCGGCGACAAGACCGGCACCGTGCCCGCGGCCACCACGCCGCCGGGCTCCGCGCTGACACCGGCGCAGCTGCGCGCGGCGTACGGGCTGACCGGCGACGCGACCGGCACCGTCGCGATCGTCGACGCCTACGGCTACCCGAACCTGGAGCGCGACCTCGGCGTCTACCGCAGCCAGTTCGGCCTGCCGGCCTGCACCCGCGCCAACGGCTGCCTGCGGATCCTGGACCAGAACGGCGGCAGCAGCCTGCCCCGGTTCGACGCCGGCTGGGCCGGCGAGCAGGCACTCGACGTCGACGCGGTCTCGGCGATCTGCCCCGGCTGCAAGATCGTCGTGGTGCAGGCGAAGTCGGCCTCGATCGTCAACCTGGGCACCGCGGTGAACACCGCCGCCCGGCAGGCCGGCGTGGTCGCGATCAGCAACAGCTACGGCGGCGGCGACCTGTCCGACGCGACGTACGGCAGCTACTACAACCACCCGGGCATCGCGGTGACCGCGTCGACCGGTGACAACGGCTACCAGGGCGGCTCGTTCCCGGCCTCGTCGGCGTACGTCGTCGCGGTCGGCGGCACCTCGCTGACCATGTCCGGCACCACCCGGGTCTCGGAGACCGCATGGAGCGGCGCTGGCAGCGGTTGCTCGACGGTCAACGCCGCGCTCGCGGCGGCGGCCTCGTCGGGCACCGGCTGCGCCAAGCGCGCGATCGCCGACGTCTCCGCCGCGGCCGACCCGGGCAAGGGCGGCATGGCGGTGTACTACCCGACCTCGCGGACCACCTCGACCTGGGCCCAGGTCGGCGGCACCAGCGAGTCGGCACCGATCATCGCCTCGGTCTACGCCCTGGGCGGTGGCGTCCCGGCCGGCACCCAGGCCAACACCACGCCGTACGGCAACACCGGGTCGCTGCGCGACGTGACCAGCGGAAGCAACGGCACCTGCCCCACGACGCAGTGGTGCAACGCCCGCACCGGCTGGGACGGGCCGACCGGCCTCGGCGTACCCAACGGGGTCGGCGCCTTCTGAGAACGACCGGGACCGGGGCAGGAGGCAGACTCTCCTGCCCCGGTCCTCAGGCCTGGAGCCGGGCCCCGCGCGCGAACATCGTCGCCGAGACCGCGGTCAGCCCGGCGGCGAGCGTCCACACCACCAACAGCGAGGCCCAGCCAGGCACGTCGGCGGTGCCGAGGAACCCGGTCCGGCCGGCCTGCACCAGCCAGAAGAGCGGGTTCAGCTCGCTGAGCAAGCGCCACCCGTCCGGCAGCGTGCCCAGCGGGTAGAAGATGCCGCCGAGGAAACCGAGCGGCAGCAGCACCAGCGACTCCACCGAGTACACGTGGTCGAGGGAGCCGGCGACCGCGCCGGCGATGATCCCGAACTGCGCGGCCACCAGCAGGATGGCCGGCGCGGCCAGCAGCAGGAAGCCCGGCCTCTCGACCCCGATGCCGGTCAGCGGCACCGCGACTACCAGCACGGCACCGGCGACCAGGATGCCGCGCACGACCGCGGCCAGCGTCAGCGCCGCGTCGACCTCCCACCAGCGCAGCGGACTGGCCAGCACGCAGTGCAGGTAGCGGTCCCGCCGTGCTTCGTAGAGCGACGTGGTGCCGTTGTAGTAGCCCACGTTGATCACCGCCTGCACCACCAGGCCGGGCACGATGAAGACGCCGTACCCGACCCCGCCGAGCCCGTCGACGTGCCGGGAGAGCACGGTGCCGAACACGAGCACGAACAGCACGGTGGAGAGCACCGGCCCGACCAGCGCGTACCGCCAGATCCGCAGGTAACGGAGCACCTCGCGCTCCAGCAGCCAGCGGAACGGCGCCCGCTCGGGAACGAACGAGGTGATCGCGGGCGCCGGCGCGAGCAGGCTCACGAGGCCACCGCCAGCACCCGCTGGTAGAGGTCGGCGATGCTGCCGGCGGCGTACCGGGCGCGCAGCTCCTCGGCGCTCCCCCGGGCCACGATCGACCCGGCCCGGATCAGCGCGATCTCGTCGCAGAGCGCTTCGGCCTCCTCCAGGTAGTGCGTGGTCAGCAGGATCGTGGTGCCGGCCGCGTTGAGGGTGCGCAGCAGCCGCCAGATGTCCGCGCGCAGGTCGACATCGACCCCCGCGGTCGGCTCGTCCAGGATCAGCAGGCGCGGTCGGTTCAGCAGCGCGCGGGCGAACACCAGCCGGCGCTGCATGCCGCCGGACAGCTCGGGCGCGGTCACCCGCGCCTTGCCGGTCAGGCCGACCAGCTCGAGCGCCTCGTCGGCCCGGCGACCGGACTCGCGACGGCCCAGGCCGTAGTACCCGGCGTGGTAGACGAGCACCTGCCGGACGCTGAGGAAGCGGTCCACGTTGATGTCCTGCTCGGCCAGCCCGACCGACGCGCGCGCCTCGCGGGTCCCGGCCCGGTGGCCGAAGACCTCGATGGCACCGCCGGTCGGCCGGACCAGGTTGCAGACCGAGCCGATCAGCGTGGTCTTGCCGGCGCCGTTGGGCCCGAGAAGCCCGAAGAACGAGCCGGCCGGGATGGTCAGGTCGAGGTCGTCGAGGGCGGTGAAGCCGTCGGCGTACGTCTTGCGCAGACCGGTGACCGCGAGCGCCGGCTCAGGCACTCCGCTGCTCTCGCCGTACGTCGGGAGCCGCGTCGAACCGGTTGGCCGGGCGTGGCAGCCCGTAGTGCTCGCGCAGCGTGCTGCCGTCGTACTCCTCGCGGAACAACCCGCGCGCCCGCAGCTCCGGGAGCACGTGCTCGATGAACGCCTCCAGGCCCGAGGGCAGCGCGGCCCCCATCACGTTGAATCCGTCAGCCGCACCCTGGGAGGACCAGGTCACCAGGATCTCCACGATCTGCTCGGGCGTGCCGGCGACGACGTGGTGGCCGCGTCCGCCGCCGAGGCGGGAGAGCACCTCGCGCACGGTCAGCCGCTCACGGGTGGCGAAGTCGATGATGAGCTCGGAGCGGCTGACGAACCCCTCGCGCCGGGGCCGCTCCACCACGTGCCGCGGCAGCTCGGCGTCCAGGGCCAGCTCGTCCGGCTCGACCTCGAGCACGGTCGCCAGCTGGCGCAGCCCGTACTCGGGGACGCGCAGCTCGTCGAGCTCGCGGGCCAGCGCCTGCGCCTCGGCCTCGGTGCTGCCGATGATCGGCACGATGCCGGGCAGCACGATCACCTGGTCGGGGTCGCGCCCGGCGGCTGCCGCCCGCTTCTTGATGTCGCCGTAGAACTCCTGCGCGTGCTCCAGGGTCTGGCTGGCGGTGAAGATCGCCTCGGCGTAGCGAGCCGCGAAGCCGCGACCCGCCTCCGAGGCGCCCGCCTGCACCAGCAGCGGGTACCCCTGCGGCGACCGGCTCACGTTCAGCGCGCCGGCGACCCGGAAGTGCTCGCCGCGGTGCTCGACCGGCCGGATCAGGTCCGGGTCGGCCCAGCGCCCGGCGGCCTGGTCGGCGACGATCGCGTCGTCGTCCCAGGAGTCCCACAGCTTGGTGACCACGTCGAGGAACTCGTCGGCGCGCTGGTAGCGGTCCGCGTGCAGCGGCCGCTCGTCCAGCCCGAAGTTCGCCGCCTCGCCGGCGGTCGCCGAGGTGACGATGTTCCAGCCCGCGCGACCCCGGCTGACGTGGTCGACCGAGGCGAACCGGCGGGCCAGGTTGTAGGGGTCGTTGTACGTCGTCGAGACCGTCGCGATCAGCCCGATCCGCTCGGTGACGCCGGCCAGCGCGGTCAGCAGGGTCAGCGGTTCCAGCTGGCCCGGGGGACGGAACTCCCCCGAGCCCTGGAGCACCGGCCCGTCGGCGAGGAACAGCGAGTCGAACTTCGCCGCCTCCGCCAGCCGGGCCAGGCCGATCCAGTGGTCGAGGTCGAAGTCGGCGCGCGGGTTGCTCCCCGGCAGCCGCCAGGCGGCCTCGTGGTGCCCGGCCTCCATCAGGAACGCGTTGAGGTGCAGCTGTCGCGTCATCTCACTTCTCCGGGTCGTAGTCGGGGCCGAGCAGGTTGTCGACGACCTTGGTGAAGTCGACCTTCTGGGTGATCTCGCCGGCCTCCAGGAAGTTGTCCGCCAGCTGCTGGCCGGCCTGGACGTGCGCCTGGTCGACGTACGCGAGCTCGAAGCGCCACGCGGGCTCGGTGGCCTTGGCCTGGTCCAGCGGGATGCCGCTGTCCTTCGAGATCGCCTCGGCGTGCTGGTCCGGGTGGCCGTTGCCCCAGGCGTAGGCGTGCCCGATCCGCTCGAGCAGGTCGGTCAGCGCGGCCCGCCGGGTCTTGTCCTGCAGGGACTTGTCCGCGGCCACGTAGTACTGGACTCCGGGGTCGACCGGCGGCACGCCCGGCACCAGCACCTTGGCGCCCTTCTGGACGGCGAACTCGCCCTGCGGGTTCCAGATCGACCAGGCGTCCACCTTGCCGCTGTCGAACGCGGCGGCGCCGGACTTCGGGTCCAGGTAGACGATCTTGACGTCCTTCGGGCCGAGCCCGCCGGCCTCGAGGGCGTTGAGCAGCAGGCCGTGGGCCGAGGAGCCCTGCGGCACCGCGATCCGCTTGCCCTCGAGGTCCTGGATCGTCTTCGCCGGGGAGCCCTTCGGCACGATGATGTTCTCCAGGGGCTTGCTGGTGTCGTTCGGCGTCTGCAGCGCGACGACCTTGAAGCCGAGGTCCTTGGCGGCACCCGCGATCGGCGGCACCGACCCGACCATGCCGAGGTCGATGTCACCGGCGCCGGCGGCCGCGACCAGCGGCGGGCCGTAGTCGAACTTGGCGAACTTGATCTTGTAGGAGACGTCGTCGAAGGCGCCCGAGGTCGAGATGAGCGTCTTGATGCCGTCGCTCTGCTCGCCGACCGTGAAAGTCAGCTTCTTCCACTCGGGATGGTCGCCGGCCGTGGCGCCCCCGACCTTGTCGTCGTTGCTGCCGCACCCGGCCAGGCCCGCGCTCAGTGCGAGTGCGGCCAGGGCAGCGAGAAGCTTCTTGTGCATGAGAATTCCTAGCGGTAGAGGGGGATTCAGCGGTTGGCGAGGCCGAGGTCGGACAGCAGCCGGCCGCGCAGGTCCTCGCGGGCCTGGCTGGAGCGGCGGTCCTCGGCGGAGAGGGTGACCTGGTAGCTGCTGCCGATCCGGCCGGCCTGCATCACCAGGATCCGGTCGGCCAGCGCGATCGCCTCGGCCACGTCGTGGGTGACCAGCAGCATCGCCGCCTGGTGCCGGTGGTGGAGCCGGCGGACCAGGTCGTGCATGTGCAGCCGGGTGATCGCGTCCAGGGCGGAGAACGGCTCGTCGAGCAGCACCAGGTCCGGCTCGGTGACCAGCGCGCGGGCGAGTGCGACCCGCTGGGCCTCACCGCCCGAGAGCGTCTTGGGCCAGGCGTTCGCGCGCTCGGCCAGCCCGACCTCGCCGAGCACGTCGAGGGCGCGGGCCTTGGCGTCCCTGCCGTCCAGCCCGATGGTCACGTTGCGCCAGACCTTCTGCCAGGGCAGCAGCCGGTCGCCCTGGAAGACGATCGCGCGCTCCCGGGGCACCTCGACCTCGCCGCCGTCGGGCAGGTCGAGCCCGGCCAGCAGCCGCAGCAGGGTGGACTTCCCGCAGCCGGACGGGCCGAGCAGCACCACGAACTCCTCGCGGTCGATGCTCAGGTCCAGGTGGTCGAGCACCGTCCGGTCGCCGAAGCGGCGGACGACGTCGCGGACCCGGACGGCTCCTCGCAGCGTCCTGGTGCTCATGACGCCTCGTATCCGGGGCGCCAGGCGAGCAGCACGCGCTCCAGGACGCGCACGACCTGGTCGGCCAGCAGGCCGAGCACCGCGTAGATCACCAGGCCGAAGAAGACCTGGTCGGTCTGCAGGTAGGTCTGTGCGCGGTTGATGAGGAAGCCGATGCCGGTGTCCACGTTGACCAGCTCCGCGGCCACCAGGCCGAGCACGCTGAAGCCGAGCGAGAACCGCAGGCCGACCAGGAACCCCGGCAGCGCGCCGGGCAGCAGCACCCGTGTCACCTGCCGCCACCGGGAGGCGCCGGCGGCGCGGGCCATCTCGACGAGCCGGTGGTCGACGCCGCGGATCGCCGCGAACAGGTTGAGGTACATGGGCACGGCGGCCCCGAAGGAGATCAGCAGCACCTTGGTCAGCTCGTCGATCCCGAACCAGACGATCATCAGCGGCAGGATCGCCAGCAGCGGGATCGTGTGCAGGATCTGGAAGACGCCGTTGAACAGGTACTCGCCGCTGCGCAGCAGGCCACCGAGGACACCGGCGGTGACGCCGACGGCGAGACCGAGCAGCAACCCCGCCCCCGCCCGGCCGAGCGAGGTCTCGATGCTCGGCACGAGCTCACCGCGCTGGTAGAGGTCCCAGCCCGCACGCAGGATCGTGCTCGGCGCCGGGGCCACCCGCTCGGAGAGCCAGCCGAGGCGGCTGACCAGCTCCCAGAGCAGGAAGAGCGTCACCGGCGTGGTGTAGATGCCGAGCGGCCAGCGCAGCCGGTCCAGGGTTCGTCGTACGGCGGAGCGGTGCCGGGCCCGCGGGACGAACCGCTCGGTGGCGATGACGTCGCCCGGCGGTGCCTGCGGGCGTTCGAGGAGGAGGCTCATGCCGCGACCTCCCGCCACGGGTCGGCGACGACGGAGTAGTGCGAGGAGTCGCCGATGATCGACCGGCTCCGCTCGCCGCCGACCGAGACCGGCACGTCGCCGGCCACGGTGACCCGGCTTAGCTTGCGGGGCTGGTCGTCGTAGTTGTCGATGGCGTAGTGCTGGGTGATCCGGTTGTCGAAGACCAGCAGCTGACCGGGCCGCCACGACCAGCGCAACACGTGCTCCGGCTTGGTGACGTGCGCCTGCAGCAGCCGGAGCACGTCGCGCGACTCGGTGGTGGACAGGCCCTCGATGCCGCGCACGAAGCCGCCGATGAACAGGCCCCGCTCACCGGTCTCGGGGTGCACCCGCACGACCGGGTGCGAGGTCTCGTACGGCGTGGACTCGAAGATCGCGCGGTAGGCCGCCTCGGCTGCCTTCCGGACCGGGCGCGGCTCGGCGTAGTCGTAGACGTTGGTGTGCACCGCCCAGAGCGTGTCGGCCCAGTCGCGCAGCCGCTCGGGCAGGCTCTCGTAGGCGGCGGCGCTGTTCGCGATCAGCGTCTCGCCGCCGTACGACGGGACGACGATCGAGCGCAGCGTGCTGATCGCCGGCGGGTTGACCACGAAGGTGACGTCGGTGTGCCACTCGTTGGCCTTGTTCACCTCCCCGTCGACGTCGAGGACCTGCGGCGTCTCGCCGCCGGGGACGGTCGGGTGGGCGGCGGTCAGCGGGCCGAACCGGGCGGCGAACCGTTCCTGGCCGGCCGCGTCGAGCGTCGGCGCGTCGAAGACGAGCGCCTTGTGCTCGGTCAGCGCGATCCGGATCGCGGCGATGGTCTCGCCGGACAGCTCGTCGGCGGGGTCGACGCCGTGGACACGGGCGCCGATGTGAGCGGTGATCTTCTCGACAGACAGGGACATCTGAGCTTCTCCTCGGGATGGTGGATCCGAACGGGCGGGAGCGGCTCAGCGACAGGCGGCACTCACCACGCGCATCAGGTCCACGTGGAAGCGGGAGATCAGGTCGGCCGAGAGGTTCATAATGTCGAGTAGATTACTCGACTTAGATAAGATTGCAACTCACCGTCGTACGACGTGCGTCACATCAGACGGTCAGTTCCTCGCCGGAGCGCAGCCGCCGGTACTCCTGCTGGCGCGGCTCCAGGAACCTCCCGAGGTGACCGTCCACCACGCCGAGCCCCGCCTCGCTGTAGACGGCGTCGTGGATCGCGACCGAGCGCGCCGCCCCGAAGTCGCGGGCGTAGTCGATGCACTCGGCGACCTTCATCCAGGGCGCGCTCACCGGCAGCAGCAGCACGTCGGCCGGGGCCGGCAGGGTGGTCAGCGCGTCGCCCGGGTGGAAGACGCTGACCCCGTCGGCCTCGACCAGGTAGCCGGAGTTGTCGAAGTGCGGGAGCTCGGGGTGGATCACCGCGTGCTTGGTGCCGACGACGGTGACCGCCACCCCGAAGGCGTCGAACCGGTCGCCGGGTGCGACCACGCTGACCCGCTCGCGCAGGGCCGGGTCGGCGTCGGCGATCTTCGCGGCCACCGCCTCGATGGTGAAGACCGGCGCGTCGGTCGCGGCGAGCTGCTCGGGGGTCCAGTGGTCCGCGTGCTCGTGGGTGATGAGCACGGCGGTCGCGTCCGCGGCGACGTCGCGCTCGGTGAACCCGCCCGGGTCCACGACCAGCCGGTGGTCCCCGGTGGCGATCGTCACGCAGGAGTGCCCGTGCTTGATGATCCGCATGCCGCCAGGCTACGGTGGGCGCTATTGAACAAAGTTCAGCAAGGAGTGGGCTACGCATGGCTGACCACGAGATCCTGATCATCGGCGCCGGCTTCGGCGGCATGGGCGCGGCCATCAGCCTGCGCCGGCTGGGCTACGAGAGCATCGCGATCCTGGAGCGCGAGGACGACCTCGGCGGCACCTGGCACGTGAACCGCTACCCCGGCCTGGCCGTCGACATCGCCAGCGTCACCTACTCCTACTCCTTCGAGCCGAACCCCTACTGGAAGCACTGGTTCGCCCGCGGGCCCGAGCTCAAGCGGTACGCGGAGCACGTCGCCGACAAGTACGACCTGCGCCGGCACATGGAGTTCGGCGTGCTCGTCGAGGGTGCCCGCTGGGACGAGGACGAGCAGCACTGGGTGGTCACCACCAGACCGGTCGGGAAGGGCCGCCGCAAGACCCGGACCGCCCGCTACCTGATGACCGCGACCGGCTTCCTCTCCCAGCCCAAGCTGCCCGACATCGAGGGCGTGCAGGACTTCGCCGGCACCGTCGTGCACACCGCGCAGTGGGACGACTCCGCCGACCTGGACGGCAAGCGCATCGCGGTGATCGGGACCGGCGCGACCGCGGTCCAGCTGATCCCGAAGCTGGCCAAGCGCGCCGGCCACCTCACGGTCTTCCAGCGGACGCCGATCTGGGTGACCCCGAAGGCCGACTTCAGGATCCCCGGGGCGGTGCAGAAGGTGTTCGCCGCGCAGCCCTGGACCCAGCGGGCCGCGCGCACGGTCAACAGCGCCTGGCTCGAGGGGATGATGGTCACCGCGGTGCTGCACTACAAGCAGGCCAAGGCCCTCAACGCCGGCGCCGCCGCGCTCGCGAAGGCCCACCTGCGCCGCCAGGTGAAGGACCCCGAGACCCGGCGCAAGCTCACCCCGGACTACTCCTTCGGGTGCAAGCGACCGACGTTCTCCAACGAGTACTACCCGACCTTCAACCGGCCGAACGTGACCCTGGAGACGGCGGGCATCTCGCACATCACGCCGTCGGGGATCGTGAGCCGGGACGGCACCTCGTACGACGTCGACGTGCTGGTGCTGGCGACCGGCTTCAACCTGTGGGACACGAACTTCCCGGCGATCGAGGTCATCGGCCGCGACGGCAAGGACCTCGGCAAGTCGTGGCGCACGCACGGCTATCACGCGTTCGAGGGCGTCACCGTGGCCGGCTACCCCAACTTCGTCAGCCTGAACTCGCCGTACTCCTACTCGGGGCTGAGCTACTTCATGACCATCGAGGTCCAGATGCGGCACCTGGAGCGGCTCTTCGGCGCGCTGCGGTCCCGCGGGTCGCGGACGTTCGAGATCACCGAGCCCGCCGACCGCGCGTTCCTCGACCACATGCTCGAGCGGATGGACGACACCGTCTTCAACCGCGGCTCCTGCGCCACCGCGCGCAGCTACTACTACACCAACGAGGGCGACGCGGTGCTGCTGCGCCCGACGTCCTCGGCCAACGCCCGCAAGGCGGTCGAGGAGTTCGACCTGGAGGCCTACGCCTTCGCGTAACCGCTTTGCGCAAGGGGATTTCCGCGCGCGAAGATCGCGCTCGTGCTCGACGTCCTCCTCTCCGGCCTGGTGACCGGCTACGCGATCGCCGTTCCGGTGGGGGCGGTGGCCGCGCTGATCGTCGCGCTCAGCGCCCGGTCCGGCTGGCGGGTCGGCGTCTCCGCCGGCCTGGGCGTGGCCACTGTGGACGGCCTGTACGCCGCCGTCGCGGTGCTCGCGGGCAAGGCGGTCGCCGAGGCGCTCGGCCCCGTCCAGGACACCCTGCAGGTCGTCTCGGTGGTCGCCCTGCTCGTCATCGCGGTGCTCACCCTGCTGCACGCGCTGCGCCCCGAGAACGGCGCCCGCGACGGGAACGGCCGCACCTGGACCCCGCTGCGCGCCTGGCTCACCTTCGTCGGGATCACCGCGGTCAACCCGGCCACGGTGATCTACTTCGCCGCGATCGTCCTCGGCGGCACCGTGGAGATCGACGGGCCTCTGGAGGGAACGGCCTTCGTGCTCGCCGCCTTCGCTGCCAGTGCCAGTTGGCAGACCGTCGTCGCCCTCCTCGGCACCGGCCTCGGCGCCTGGGTCTCGGGCCCCCGCGGACGCCGTACCACCGGCATCATCGCCGCCCTCGTCATCGCCGCCCTCGCCCTCAAGCCGCTGTTCTGACGTTGAGTAGTCGCCCGATCCGGTCGAGTAGTCACCAGATCCGCTCGAGTGGTCACGTCCGCCCGATCTCGACGGGGACGAGCTGACCACTCACGTGGGACGAAGTGACTACTCAACGGCCGATGGCGATGACGGGGTGGAGGTCGGGGCGGAGGGTGCGGAGGGTGAAGGCGAGGAAGGGGCGGGGAGCGGAGACGCAGCCGGCGGTCGGGCCGGAGCCGTTGACGTGCAGGAAGATCCCGGCGCCGCGGTACCGCACCGGGCGGGTGTAGTTGAACGCGATGACGACCGCCATCTCGTACTGCCGCGGGTAGGCGGCCAGGCGCTCGGACCCGTTCAGCGTGTTCGGGTCGAGCCACCAGCGGAACCCGCCGAGCTCACGGCTGCGGTACCGGTTGTAGTAGCGGGAGGCGTTGTCCTCGACCCAGTAGTCGTTGGCGTCGTACCGGCGGTAGGGGAGCCGCCACGCCGGCGGGCGCGGGTGCGAGCCGAACGAGAACGGCAGCGCGTAGGTGCCGATCGGGGTGGTGCCGGTGTTCTGCCGCCGCCGGGTCGGCGCCACCAGGCCGCCGTACCCGATCCGCGCCCGCGGGCTGTGCACCACGTTCACCCAGCCGCGCGCGGTGTGCTGCCAGAAGACGATCCGCGCGTGCGTGCCCGTGGTCCGGTTCACCGTGACGACCTGCCGGGTGCCGGGCAGGAGGCGCACCTCGACGCCGTCGAGCTTGATCACCCGTACGTCGGCAGCCCGTACGTCGGCAGCCAGCGCCGGCGGGGAGAGCAGGCCGAGCAGCAGCACCGCCGCCAGGACGCGCACGATCAGCCGGTGAGCTCGTGCACGAAGCACCAGCGCCACGACTCGCCGACCTCGGCCGAGCGCATCACCGGGTGCAGCGTCTCGTGGAAGTGCGCGGTGGCGTGCCGGCGCGGGGAGGAGTCGCAGCAGGCCACGTGGCCACAGGTCAGGCACATCCGCAGGTGTACCCAGGCGATGCCCTCCTCCACACATGCGCGGCACTCGCCGGGCGTGTCCGGCTCGACCGGGGGGCGGACCAGGCGCAGGTCCTCGCAGCCTCCCTCGAAGGAGATCGGCTGCTGGGCGCTGCGGACCCGGTTCCGCTCGGCGTCGCTGTACTCGAGCATCGACTCCTCGACGTCGAGCATCGCCAGCACCTGCTCGACCACCTCGTGCGCGACCGTGCCGGTGGACCGGATCTCCAGCACGCGCCGGCGCTCGGCCTCGATCATCAGGTGCCGGCGGCGCGAGTAGATCTCACTGGGCGTCTCCGCCGCGCTGGCGCCGACGCGCTCCCAGGCGGCGTAGTCGCGGGACCGGATCCGCTCGCGCAGCGTGTGGCTGACCTCGTGCGGGTCCTCCTCGTCGATCTGGTCGAGCTCGGCCAGCCCGGCCGCGGAGGCCTGGTGCAGCAGGTTCGCCCGGGCGAGCGCGTCCGCGGTCGGGTCCGGCGACGGCACCCGCAGCCGGCGCGCGAACCAGGGCAGCGTGGTCCCCTGCAGGAACAGCGTCCCGGCCACCACGGTGAACGCGATCAGCAGCAGCACCTCGCGGTGCTCGGTGTCCGCGGGGATGACGAACGCCGCGGCCAGGGTGACCACGCCGCGCATGCCGGCCCAGCCCAGCAGGAACGTGTAGGTCCACGGCGGCCGCTGGTGGCTGTCCGGGTCGGGCCCGGGCCGGACGATCAGGAAGCGGGCGACGAAGACCCACGCGAGCCGGAGGACGATCACCGCGAGCAGGGTCAGCCCGCAGACCAGCGCGATCCGGCCACCCCCGAGCGGGTCGTCACCGGCGTCCACGATGATCGAGCGCGCCTGCAGGCCGATCAGCAGGAACACCGCGCTCTCCAGCAGGAACGCGATGGTCCGCCAGTTCATCCGCTCGGCGATCCGCGACTGCGCGGTCTGCAGGATCGGCGCCTTGTGCCCGAGCAGGAGTCCCGAGACGACGACGGCGATGACGCCGGAGGCGTGCACCTCCTCGGCCGCGACGTACGCCGCGAACGGGGTCAGCAGCGACATCCCGCTGTCGAGCAGCGGGTCGGTGACCTGCCGTCGCAGCAGCCCGATGACGAAGAAGAACGCGAGGCCGATGAGCGCGCCACCCCCAGCCGCCAGGCCGAAGTCGCGAGCGATCAGGTACCAGGCCGCCGAGCCGCCGAGGATCACGCCGACCGCGGTGTTCAGCGCCACCAGCGCGGTCGCGTCGTTGAACAGCGACTCGCCCTCGAGGATCGTCACGATCCGGCGCGGCAGCCCGATCCGGCGGCCGATCGCGGTCGCGGCGATCGCGTCCGGCGGCGAGACCACCGCACCGATCGCGAACGCGGGAGCCCAGCCCAGGCTGGGGATCAGCGCGTGCACCAGCGCCGCGATCCCGACCGTGGTGAAGGCGACCAGGCCGACGGAGAGCAGCAGGATCGGGCGGCGGTTGTTGTTGAAGTCGACCAGCGAGGTCTGCAGGGAGGCCGCGTAGAGCAGCGGGGGCAGCATCCCGAACAGCACCACCTCGGGGTGCAGGTGCAGGTCCGGCACGAACGGCAGGTAGGAGCCGACGATCCCGACGACGATCAGGACCAGCGGTGAGGACAGGTCCAGCCGGGAGCAGATCGCGGTGGTGGCCAGGACCGTCGCGACGACCGCGACCAGGGTGACGACGAGATGCACGCGACGATCATGTCCGATTCGCGGCCGCGGCGCGCAGCGCGGCCGGCGGGGCGGAGAAGTCCCAGGCCCGGAACAGCACCGCGTGCTCGGTCCCGATCCGCTGGCCGCCCATCGCCGCGATCGCCGGGATGAACGCCGACGGCGGCGGGTGCCCCTCGATCGCGCCGAGGTAGTCGCGGTGCGCCTCCAGCGAGCGGACCCCGCGCGCGAGCGGCTCCCCGGTGACGTCGACGCCGTGGGTCGGCTGGGTGTGCCCGCCGACGAGGAACCAGCGCACCTTCCACGGCTCCAGGCCCTGGTCGCGCAGCTCGGGGAAGACCCACGGGTTGTCCGCGTCCCGGATCGCGTCCAGCGCCGCCATCCCGGCGACCCGGTGGTCGGCCTGGTTGAGCCCGGCCACGAACTCGACCTCCCAGGAGCCGGTCACCACCACGTCCGGCTGGAAGGACCGGATCGTCCGGGCGATGTCGCGGCGCAGGTCGAGCGAAGACTGCAGCACCCCGTCCGGGTGCTCGAGCACCTCCAGGTTGCTGACCCCGACGGCCTCGCAGGCGGCCTCCTGCTCGGCGCGCCGGATCCGCGCGGTCTCCTCGGGCGGCGTGGGCATCCCGGCCTCGCCGCGGGTCAGCAGCAGGTACGCCACCTCGACGCCCTGGCTGGTCCACTTCGCGACGGCCGAGGAGGTGCCGTACTCGACGTCGTCGGGATGGGCCACCACGCACAGCACCTTGCGGAAGTCCTGGTCGGGCAGGACCGGCAGCATCTCGGGCAGCGTCATGAGCAGACGGTAGTCGCGTTCACGCCGGTTGCACGACGGCCAGCCCGACGTCGTGCGCCGCGGCGGCCAGCCGGACGTCGTAGGTGAGCACGGCATCGACGTCGAGCGCGACCGCCGCCGCCAGGTGCAGGGCGTCCAGGGACCGGAGGGTCGCGCCGGGGAGCAGCCCCGCCTGGCGGAACAAGGAGGCCGGCATCTCGAACAGGTCCACGCCGTCGAGCAGCTCGGTCACTGCTTCTTGCGGCAGTGCCGGCTCCCGGTGCGCCGCGCGGCGCAGCTCGGTCTCCAGCAGCCGGCAGGCGAACAGGTGCGGCGTGGCCGCGTCGACCGCCGCCGCCAGGGCCGGCGACTCGGGCTCCTCGACGAGGAGCTTGAGCGCGGCCGAGGTGTCCAGGTACCAGGTCTCCACGGACCGGCTACCGGTCCCCACGGAGCTCGTCGAGGAGGCGCTCGGTCGGGACGCTTCCGCGCACCCGCGGACGCCCCGCGTAGCGCTCGCGGCGACGGGCCGGGCGACCCAGGGGCAGACCCGGCGCCCGGACGACGTCGTCCGGCGCGTGCAGGACTGCAACCGGCTCGCCGTTCCGGGTGATCAGGAAGGTCTCCCCCTCGAGCACGGCTCGGATCACCTCCGCGTTGTCGTTGCGCAGCTCGCGCTGGCTGATCGTCCTCACGTCGGCAACCGTAGCACGGTGTAGCACAGAGTGCTACGCCAAGGACCGGATCCGCGCGTCCAGCTCGCGCCGGTTGTCCCGGCGCAGCCGGGCCTCGACGACTTCGACGCCCCCGTTCGGGTTGGCCAGCGCCTGGGCCAGCTCGGCGCGGTCGTGGACGCGCCAGTGCGGGATCCGCAGGCCGGTGCAGAGGTGCTCGAGGTCGATCCCGTGCGGGGTGCCGAAGAGCTTCTCGTAGCCCTCCGCGTACGACGGGTCGCCCTGCTCCAGGGTCGCGAAGATCGAGCCGCCGTCGTCGTTGGCGACCACGATCGTCAGGTCGGGCCGGGCCTCGGTGGTCCCGGTGACCAGGCCGGTCAGGTCGTGCAGGAACGTCACGTCGCCGACGTACGCGATCGCCCGGGTGGTGTGCGGCCGGCCCAGCAGCGCGCCCAGCGCGGAGGAGAGGGTGCCGTCGATCCCGGCGAGACCGCGGTTGGCGATCACCAGCCGCCGCTGGCCGACGTCGTAGGCCCCGGCGACCAGGTCGAGGTCGCGGATCGGGTTGCTGGCGCCGACGAAGAGGAGCCCGCCGGGCGGGACCGCCGCGTGCACCTCGGCGGCGACGTCGTACGGCGTGAGCCCGTCCTCGCCGGCGAGCAGGGCCGCGATGTCGTCGCCCAGCCGGGCGTCGGCCTGCCGCCAGCGGGCGAACCAGTCGCTCTCGTCGGCCCGCTCGACCGCGAACCGGCCGTCGTGCTCGAGCGTGACCGGGTGCGGCCGGTCGGCCCACGTCCCCGGAGCCCGCCGTACGACGACCTCGACGCCGTCGCGGGCCAGCAGCCGCTGCACCGGACGCGAGAGCGTCGGCACCCCGACCACGACGGCCCGCTCGATCTCCTGCCCGAGCGCGGTGTCGAGCAGCAGCCGGTAGGCGCGGATCACGTTCGGGCCGTTGCGGGCACCGCTGGTCGGCTCGGCGAGCAGCGGCCAGGCGGCGTCCTGGGCGAGCAGCCGGGCGTTCGGGCCGGCGTCGTCCCCGGCGACCACGACGGTGCGCGGGCCGACGTCGAGCACGAACGGCTCCTCGACCGCGCGCGGCTCGTCCTCGGGCAGCGCGGCATGCGGCACGTACCGGTCCGGCGGCACCAGCGGGTCGTCGAGCTGGACGTTGAGGTGCACGGGTCCGCGGGTGATCCCGGCCAGCCCCTCGGCCAGGTCGGCCGGCTCGGTGACGTCGGCGCCGCTGACCACCGCGGACCCGAAGAGACCCACCTGGTCGGTGGTCTGGTTGGCGGTGGTGCCGCGCAGCCGGGCCGGCCGGTCGGCGGTGATCGCGACCAGCCGGACGCCGGCGTGCGCTGCCTCGAGCATCGCCGGGTGCAGGTTCGCGGCCGCGGTCCCCGAGGTGGTCACCATCGCCACCGGGCGCTTGGAGGTCTTCGCCATGCCGAGTGCCAGGAAGGCGCCGGTGCGCTCGTCGATCCGGGTGTGCAGGTCGATCGCGCCGGCCTCGGCGGCGTCGTTGAGGGCGAACGAGAGCGGCGCGTTCCGCGAGCCGGGGGCGATCACCACCTGGCGGACGCCCGCGTGCAGCAGCGCGTCGACGACGGCGCGGGCGAGGTCGGTGGCACTCACGGAGCCGATCCTGCCCTACCCCGGCTCATGTACCTTGCTTGTTACGTACCCATCTGGTTACATACAAACCATGGACGCCGTCCTGCACGCCCTGGCCGACGAGAGCCGGCGCACCCTGCTCGCGGCGCTCCGTGACCGCCCTGCCACCGTCAGCGAGCTCGCGGAGCTGCTGCCGATCGCGCGGCCGGGCGTCTCCCGGCACCTGCGGGTGCTGCGCGAGGCCGGCCTCGTCGAGGTCGAGCAGGAGGCCCAGTGGCGGATCTACCGGCTCCGCCCCGAGCCGATGGCCGAGCTCGACGCCTGGCTCGAGGAGTACCGGTCGCTGTGGCGGCAGCGCCTCGACGCCCTGCACACCGAGGTCGCCCGCGGCAAGCGTCAACGAAGGAGGAGCACATGAGCGAGACCAGGTCGGACTCGCGCCCGCTCGGCACGCTGCGGCGGTCCGGTGACGAGCGCGGGGTCGTGCGGCTGGAGGACGTCTACGACACCGGGATCGAGGACCTCTGGTCCGCCCTGACCGAGCCGGAGCGGCTGGCCCGCTGGCTGGTCGAGGTGGACGGCGACGACCTGCGCGTCGGCGGCGAGGTCCAGGCCCGCTTCACCAGCACGTGGACCGGTCCCGCGCGGATCGACGTCTGCCAGGCGCCGCACCGGCTGGTGGTGACGCTCGACCCCGGCGACGAGGACGAGACCGAGCTCGAGGCGATCCTGACTCCGGAGGGCGAGCGCACCCGGCTGGTCATCGAGGAGCGCGGGCTGCCGGTCTCCGCGCTCGCCGGGCACGGCGCCGGCTGGCAGGCGCACGTCGATGACCTGGTTGCCTACCTGGCCGGCAGCGAGACCGGCAGCTGGCGCGAGCGCTGGGTCGCACTGACGCCGGCCTACGAGGAGATCGCCGCCGCCCTGGACTGACGTTCGGCCCACCAGGCCGCGCGGTCGGGAGCCGCGGTCGCCGGCAGCGGGTCGAGCACGACCGGGCGTCGTACGGCGAGAGCGCCGTCGACCGGGAGCAGCGGGTCGCTGACCACGTCGCTCGCGAGCAGCTGCACGGTGGCCAGTCCGCAGGCGTGCTCCAGCGACGGCAGCGCGGCGGCCAGCGCGACGCCCGCGGCAATGCCGATGCTCGTCTCCAGGGCACTGCTCACCACCACCGGCAGGCCGATGTCCTCGGCGATCCGCAGGCAGGCGCGCACGCCGCCGAGCGGCTGCACCTTGAGCACGGCGATGTCGGCGGCATCCAGGTCGCGTACCCGGTAGGGGTCCTCGGCCCGGCGGATCGACTCGTCCGCGGCGATCTTGGTCGAGACGCGGCGTCTCACCCGCGCCAAGTCCTCCACCGAGGGACACGGCTGCTCGACGTACTCAAGCCCGCCGGCGGCCCGGTCCAGCACGGGGATCCGTGCGACCGCGGTGTCGACGTCCCAGCCACCGTTGACGTCGATCCGGACCAGCCCGTCCGGACCGAGGGCGTCGCGCACCGCCTCGAGCCGGGCCTCGTCCTCGCCGGGGGCCTGACCGGGCTCGGCCACCTTGACCTTGGCGGTGCGGCAGCCGTTCGAGGCGAGCACGATCGCGCGGGCCCGCTCGGGATCGCAGGCGGGCACGGTGACGTTGACCGGGATCCTCGTCCGCAGCGGCGAGGGCCAGCCCTCGTCCGCGGCCTCGCGGGCGGCAGCCAGCCAGGGCGCGGCGGTCGCGTCGTCGTACTCCAGGAACGGGCTGAACTCCCCCCACCCGGCGTCGCCGCGCAGCAGCATCCCTTCGCGCACGTCGATGCCGCGGAAGCGCGTGGTCAGCGGGATGGAGTACACCAGCGCCTCAGGCATCGGCGGCCATCCTCGTCAGCGCCACCCGGTCGGGCTTGCCGTTCTCCAGCCGCGGGAGCGCGTCCACCGCGACCAGCGCGCGCGGCGCCCAGGTGCGCGGCTCGACCGCCTCCCGTACGTCGGACAACGAGACGTCTCGTCTCGCCAGGATCGCGACCACCCGCTGCCCCCACTCCTCGTCCGGGACGCCGACCACGGCGACCTCGGCACCGAACCTCCGCGCGAGCATCTGCTCGACGGCCTGCGGCGGCACCTTCACCCCGCCCGAGTTGATGAGGTCGTCCAGGCGCGCGTCCACCTTGAGCCGGCCGTCCTCGGCCCAGTGGCCGAGGTCGTTGGTCACCAGCCAGCCGTCCCGGAAGGCAGCAGCGGTGCGCTCGGGCTCGTCCTGGTAGCCGTCGAAGAGCATCGGCCCGCGCAGCAGCACCTGGCCGTCCTCGGCGATCCGGACCTCCACCCCGTCGAGCGGGACTCCGTCGTACACGCAGCCGCCGCAGGTCTCGGACATCCCGTAGGTCTGCACCACCGGCACGCCGGCGTCCTCGGCCTCGGCGCGCACGTCCGGGTCGAGCGGGCCGCCGCCGACCAGCACGGCGTCGTACGCGCACAGCGACGCCCACTCCGCACGCGAGCGCACCAGCTGCGTCGGTACCAACGAGACGTAGCGTCTCGCCGACGAGCCACCGCGGATCGTCCGGTAGAGCACCTGCACGCCGGCGACGTACGTGGGCGGCAGGTTGAGCTCCCACTCTCCCGGCCCGCCGAGCCGCGCGTGGGTCGCGTCCGCCGAGGCGCGCATCGCCCGCCGGGAGAGCACCACCCGCTTCGGCTCGCCCGTCGAGCCCGAGGTCGCGATCACCAGCGGCTCGGGCTCGTCGACGGCGGCCTCCCACGCGGTGAGGAGCGCGCGGATGCCGTCGGCGTCACCGGACACGGGCCGCAGGCTGCTCACACCCGGGAATCTATCCACCGGCGGGACTGACAGAATCCCCGCCATGGCAACGGCAGACCAGTGGATCCAGGGCGCCCGCCCGCGCACCCTCCCGGCGGCGGTGGCCCCCGTGCTCGCGGGCACCGGCGTCGCGGCCTGGCACCACGACGAGGTGTGGTGGAAGGCCGCGCTGGCGCTGCTGGTCTCGCTGCTGCTGCAGGTCGGCGTGAACTACGCCAACGACTACTCCGACGGCATCCGCGGCACCGACGACGACCGGGTCGGGCCGATGCGGCTGGTGGGCTCGGGCCTGGCCCGGCCCGAGGCCGTCAAGGCGGCCGCGTTCACCGCTTTCGGCGCCGCCGCGGTCGCCGGGCTGGCGCTCGCGGTGAGCACGTCCTGGTGGCTGGTGCTCGTCGGCGCGGTGAGCATCCTGGCGGCCTGGTTCTACACCGGCGGGAAGAAGCCGTACGGGTACCTGGGCCTCGGCGAGGTGATGGTGTTCGTCTTCTTCGGCCTGGTCGCGGTGCTGGGCACGACGTACGTGCAGGCCGAGGAGCTCCCCGGCTACGCGTGGTGGCCGGCGATCGGCATCGGCGCGCTGGCCTGCGCGATCCTGGTGGCCAACAACCTGCGCGACATCCCCACCGACACCGTCGCGGGCAAGCGCACCCTGGCGGTCCGGCTCGGCGATCAGGGAACCCGGATGCTCTACGTGGTGCTCACCACCGTCGCGTTCGCGGTGCTGTTCGCCCTCGCCGCGCACACGACCTGGTGGGTCGTGCTCGGCTACCTCGGCTTCGTGCCGCTGACCCGCGCCGAGATGATCGTCAGCCGCAAGGCCGTCGGTCCCGCGCTGATCCCGGCCCTCCAGCTCACCGGCGTCGGCGAGCTGCTCTACGCCGCCGGCATCTTCGCGGGGCTGTTCATCGGACGCTGACCTGGCGCAAAGGTGCACGTGTTGACGCTGACCTGGCGCAAAGGCGCAGGTAGTACCTGCGCCTTTGCGCCAGGTCGGCGCGAATTACGTGCACCTTTGCGACAGGTCGGGGTTGTCAGGACGGCAGGCAGGCCCCGGGCAGCTCGAACCAGCGCAGCTGCTCGAACTCCTCGCTGACCCCGGCCGGGGGCTCGTCGGGGGCGGGCGTGGTGGCGAGCATGATCGCCTCGCCCTCCTTGAGGTAGTCGGCCAGCGCGGACTCGGGTGCGCGGTCGTCGTACCGGGGGTAGGTCATCTCGCCCTCGGGCGAGTAGCCGACCTGGTCCAGCCGCAGCAGCGGCTCGACGAGACCGTCGCGGTGGTGCCAGAGGCCGTGGGTCGCGTCGAAGCGGTAGTCGCCGAGCATCCGCCAGCCGTGCCGGGCGACCAGCCGGACCGCCTCGACGACGTAGGAGAACGTCGCCTCGCTGATGAAGTAGTTGAAGTTCACCCGTACCCAGCCGGGCTTGATGCCCTCGCACCCCGAGGCGATCTCGTGCTCGAACTCGTGGCTGCGCTCCAGGTCGATGCCGAGCAGCCGGTGCCCGTACGGGCCGGCGCACGAGCAGCCGCCGCGCGACTGGATGCCGAACAGGTCGTTGAGCAGCGTCACCACGAAGTTGTGGTGCAGGTACCGGCCACTCGGACCGACCACGACGAACGACACGATGGAGAGCCGCTCCGCCTCGAGGTTGCCGAGGATCTGGAGGCCCGGCTCGGCCTGCCAGGCGGCGACCGCGCGGCGCAGGTAGTCCTCCTCGTGCTCACGGATCACCTCGATGCCGACGGCGTCCTTGAGCTGGAAGACCAGGCCCGCGCGGATCGCCTCGACGATGGCCGGGGTGCCGCCCTCCTCGCGCTGGACCGGGTCGTCGAGGTAGCGGTGCTCGAGCTCGTTGACGTAGGCCACCGTGCCGCCGCCGGGCACGTCCGGCACCCGGTTGGTCAGCAGCTCCCGCCGGACCACCAGCAGGCCCGGGGTGGACGGGCCGCCGATCAGCTTGTGCGCGCTGATGTACATGCCGTCCAGGCCGTCCATCGACAGACCGACGTACGGCGCCGCGGCCGCGAAGTCCCAGCAGGCCAGCGCCCGGTGCTCGTGGAGCAGCGCGGAGATGCCGGCCACGTCGGAGAGGATGCCGGTCACGTTGGAGGCCGCTGAGAACGACCCGATCAGCAGCGGGCGGTCGGCGTACGTCGTCAGCGCGTCGGCCAGGAACGCCCGGTCGATGTGCCCGTCGGGGTCCTCCGGCACCACCACGACGTCAGCGATGGACTCGCGCCAGGGCAGCTCGTTGGAGTGGTGCTCGAACGGGCCGATGAACACGACCGGCCGCTGGTCGGCGGGGATGTGCGCGGAGAGCGCGTGCCGGTCCTCGAGCGCGGAGGGGATGCGCAGGCCGAGGATGCCGACCAGCTTGGCGATCGCCGCGGTGCTGCCGGAGCCGGTGAACAACACGGCCACGTCCGGGTCGCCGCCGACCGCCTCGTGGATGATCCGGCGGGCGTCCTCGCGCAGCCGGGTCGTCTGCAGGCCGGTGCCGCTGGACTCGGTGTGCGTGTTGGCATAGCGGGGCAGCACCTGGGTGCGCAGGAAGTCCTCGAGGAAGCCGATCGCCCGACCCGACGCGGTGTAGTCGGCGTAGGTCACCCGGCGGGGACCGTAGGGGCCGACCATCACCTGGTCGTCGCCGATCACCGACTCCCGGATCCGGCGCAGCAGTGCCGTCTCAGCGGGCGGGGTCTCGGTGGGCATCAGTCGGCGTCTTCCGAGGCGTCTTCCTTGGCCTTCATCTCCTCGAACCTGGCGGAGGCGCGCTCGGCCCGGGCCTGGACGCTCTTCGCGAACTCCTCCCGCGGGCCGGCCAGCAGCCGCAGCGAGAGCACCGAGGAGAGCACCGCGGCGACGACGAGGAGCCAGATGACCGCCTCCTCGCCGGCCCCGAACAGGGCCGCGATGCCGGTCAGCACCACCCAGACGAGCACGAACAGGCCGATACGGAGACCGGTGTAGACGAGGAAGGGCTTCACCGGTTCAGGATAGATCCGCCTCCGGCGGCTTCCGCGGCCTGGTTACGCTGGAGTGGTGATCCGCTTCGTGGTCTTCCTGCTGCTCCTCGCCGTCGCGCTGTACGGCGTGTTCTGGGCGATCGACCGCAGGAACAACAACGGATCCGGCCCCTCGTCGCGCCCCTCCCCCCGTGGCCCTGTCGGCCCGGACGACGACGAGAGCTTCCTGCGCGACCTCGAGCGCCGGAGGCACAACCCGACGGATCGGCACCCGCCCGACCGGCCCGAGAACCCAGGAGATTCATGACCAGCCTCAGCGACTTCTCCGCGACGACCCTCACCGGACAGGAGCAGGACCTCGCGGCCTACGCCGGCAAGGTGGTGCTCGTCGTCAACACGGCCTCGCAGTGCGGGCTGACCCCGCAGTTCTCGGGCTTGGAGAGCCTCTACGAGAAGTACGTCGACCAGGGGCTGGTGATCCTCGGCTTCCCCTGCAACCAGTTCGCCGGGCAGGAGCCGGGCGACTCCGACGAGATCGGCGCGTTCTGCCAGAAGAACTACGGGGTCAGCTTCCCGATGTTCGAGAAGATCGACGTCAACGGCGGCGACGCGCACCCGCTCTACCAGTGGCTCAAGACCGAGAAGGGCGGCCTGCTGGGCGACGCGATCAAGTGGAACTTCACCAAGTTCCTGGTCGGCAAGGACGGGCAGGTCATCAAGCGCTTCGCGCCGACCACCGAGCCGGAGAAGCTGATCCCCGACATCGAGGCTGCGCTCGCCTCCTGAACCCGGGGCCGGGCGCCGGTTCAGCTCCCGGCCGGCTCGATCACCGCGACCACGCGCTCCTCGGTGCGCGGGTACGGCTCGTCGACGTACTTGGCGACCAGCCGGTCGATGATCTCCCACGCCTGGTCACCCTCGATCCAGGCCACCACCCGTCCTTGGAGCAGCGTCGGCGCGAACGGGTTCTCCGCGGGGGCGATGGAGATCGCCAGTCGCGGGTCCCGGCGCAGGTTGCGCGCCTTGCGGGTGCCGGGACCGGTGAACAGCACCACGCGGTCGCCCTCGGTGCCGACGTACACCGGCGTGGAGTGCGGCGAGCCGTCGGGAAGAACCGTGGCCAGGTGGCCGATCGCGGGGCCGTCGAGGACGCGGCGCAGATCGGGGTCGAGGCTCATCGGACGACCTCGTAGTGCAGGTGCGTGACGCCCGGAGCCGGCACGGCCTCGACGAGGCGCAGGCTCACGTGCTCGGGCAGGGAGCCGAAGAAGGGCCGGCCGCCGCCGAGCAGCACCGGCACCTGGTGGAGCACGACCTCGTCGACGAGGCCGGCGGCCAGGGCCGCAGTCACCACGCCTCCGCCCATGAGCGCGACGTCCTTGTCGCCGGCCAGGCCGCGCGCGGTCGCGACCGCGTCCTCGATCCCGGTGGTGACCAGGGTCTGACGCTCGTTCGGGGGGATCGACCGGTGGCTCAGGACGACCAGCGGAGCGGTCGGGTGCGGGGTGCCACCGGCGGCCCAGCCCGAGTCGTCGTAGGTGTTGCGACCCGCCAGCGAGACGCCGACGCGGCCGGCGAGGGCGTCGAAGACGCGGGCGCTGGGCTCGCTGAGCCGGAAGCCGCCGAGCTCCTGGCTGGGGGTGTCGCCGTCGAAGTACCAGTCGAACAGCATCGACCCGTCGCCGAGCCCGCGGCCGCTCCCGGGGTCGCGTCCGGTGATGTAGCCGTCGACCGAGACCGACAGGGCGGTGATGACCTTGCTCATGCCGAGATCCTTTCGGAGTTCCTTGAAGAGACTCAGCGACCGTAGCATGACGAAGTTCCTTGAGGGAACCCCAAATGCTAGATTGTCGCCATGCAACGGACCGACTTCGGCCAGCTCGCGTGCTCGATCGCACGCACCCTCGACGTGGTCGGCGAGCCCTGGTCGCCGCTGATCCTGCGTGACGTGTTCGCCGGGGTGACCCGCTTCGAGCAGATCCAGGCCGACCTCGGTATCTCCCGCAAGGTTCTCACCGAGCGGCTGAACCACCTCGTCGAGCGTGGCGTCCTCGAGCGCCGGCCCTACGACAACCGCCCGCGCTACGAGTACCACCTGACCGAGAAGGGCACCGAGCTCGTCGACATGCTCATGGTGATGATCGGCTGGGGCGACAAGTGGCTCGCGGGCGAGGCCGGCCCGCCGGTGCTGTACCGGCACCACGACTGCGGCGAGATCAGCCACGTCGACCTGGTCTGCGCCCACTGCCGCGAACCGATGCATGCCGGCAATGTCGACCTGCTGCCCGGTCCGGGCGGGTAGCCTCCGGTGCCATGAAACTTGCTGCTCTCGGTGTGGTGGCGATGGGCGTCGGCGTTGCGCTGACCGAGCCCGGACTGATCGGTATCGGCGCGTTCTGGGTGCTCATGGGGCTCCTGGCGCGCGTCCACGGGCAGCGGCTCAAGGAGCTGCAGGCCCAGAACAAGGCCGAGGACGAGAAGGCGAAGCCCGCGATCGACGGGCGCACGTTCGCGCTCGGCACGGCACTCTGGCTCGGGCTGGGACTGCCGTCCCTGGCCGTCGGCCTCTTCGAGATCGGCATCAGTGCCGAGCACGAGGACTGGCGCTGGCTGCCGATCGTGGTCGGCGGGTTCGCCCTGGGCATCGGTGTGGTGAGCGCGATGCTCTACCTGCTCGGCGGCGCTGCCCTCAAGGTCGCCGAGCGCGGTCCGGCCAAGACCGTCCCGGCCACGGTCCGGATCCGGGCGATGCGCGAGACCGGGACCTACATCAACGAGCGCCCGCGGCTGGAGTTCGAGCTGACCGTCGAGCCCGAGCCGGCCAGCGGCGTGGCGTCGTACGAGGTCACGAAGAAGGCGACGGTGCCGTTCACGGCCATGGGCTCGCTGCGCGTCGGCGACGGGTTCCGGGCGCGGGTCGCCGGCCCGGAGGAGCCCACCGCGATGGACATCTTCTGGGACGAGCCGGTCTCCGCGACCGCGGCGAGCGGCGCCGAGGACACCGACGTCTCCACGCGGCTCGACGAGCTCGACCGGCTGCACCGGGAGTCGAAGATCAGCGACGAGGAGTACCAGGCGCAGCGCGGAAGGATCCTGGGATCCCTCTGATGTAGCCATGGACGTGGTCCGGCGGTAGTGCCAGCGTGGTCCCGTGACGCTGACCGTCGACGTGGACTACCTCGTGGTGGGGGCCGGTGCCATGGGCATGGCCTTCACCGATGCGCTCATCGAGCACGCCGACGTGCGGGTGGCGCTGGTCGACCGCCGGCACGCCGTCAGCGGGCACTGGCTCGAGGCCTACCCCTTCGTCCGGCTGCACCAGGCCTCCGCCTTCTACGGCGTCGGCTCGACGCTGCTCGGCGGCGGTCAGCTGCAGCAGCGCGGACCCGAGAAGGGCCTGCAGGAACGCGCCACGCAGGCGGAGATCTGCGCCTACTACGCGCGGACGCTCGACCGGATGGTCGCCTCGGGCAAGGTCGAGTTCTTCCCCAACAGCGAGTACGCCGGCGACCGCACGGTCGTCTCCCGGATCTCGGGCAAGCGTTTCGCGGTGCCCGAGCGCTGCCGGATCGTCGATGCCCACTACCTGGCGCCCAGCATCCCGGCCGAGAAGCCGGCGCCGTTCGACGTCGCCGCGGACGCGCGGGTGCTGCCGGTCAACAGCCTGGCCCGGCTCGAGGACGCGCCGGGCCAGTACGTCGTTGCCGGGTCGGGCAAGACCGCCACCGACGCGTGCATCTGGCTGCTCTCGCGCGGAGTCGATCCCGACGCGATCTGCTGGGTGCGGCCACGCGAGCCCTGGATGATGAACCGGGCCGTGGTCCAGCCGGACCCGGCGGTCTTCACCGGTATGGCCGCCGACACGATGCAGGCGGGCGCCGCGTCGGTCTCGCTGGAGGACCTGTTCCTCCGGCTCGAGGACGCCGGCATCATGCTCCGGATCGACCGCACCGTGCTGCCGACGATGGCCAAGGCGCCGACCCTCGCCGCGTGGGAGCTCGACGAGCTGCGCACCCTCGAGAACGTCGTACGACGGGGGCACCTCGTGTCCGTCGGTCGCGGCAAGCTCACCTTCGGTGACGGATCGGTCGCGGTCGCCGACGACGCGGTGGTGGTGCACTGCGCGGCGGACGGCCTGAAGTACCCGCCGCTCGTCCCCGTCTGGCGGCCGGACGGGATCACGCTGCAGGCGATCAGAGCGGGGTTCCCGTGCTTCGGCGCTGCCCTCGTCGGCTACGTCGAGGCGACCCGTCGCGACGACGACGAGAAGAACCGGCTCTGCCCGCCGACGGGCTACGGCAACTCGATGGCGGACTGGGCCCGGATGAACGTCCGCGGCACCCAGGCGGTGCTGTCCTTCATGGCCGAGCCCGACATCAAGGAGTGGGCGAGCCGGGTGGCGATCAACCCGGCGCGGATCCCGCCCGAGCACCCGGGCTCCGCGGCGCTGGACGACGCTCGCGAGCGCCTCGCACAGCACCTACGACCTGGGCTGGCCCGGCTCTCCGAGCTGAGTGGTGCTCAGGCGTAGGAGTGCTGGCTCCCGGAGCCGACCGGGACGAATCGACCTTCGCGACGATTCACGCCACCGGGGGCCCCGCGGACCCCTACAGTCGGCCCCCGTGGACCACAGCCGTGCCGATCTGCAGAAGTTCCTCTACCGCAAGGGCAAGCCGCTCTGGCGCGAACCGCGGGTCCGCGGGTTGATTGAGGGCCTGGCGGCCGAGACCGACCTGACGTTGTTCCTGGGCGCGGGCACATCGGTCGCGCTGGGCATGCCGACGTGGAACGAGCTCCTTCGTCGCATGCTCGTCCAGAGCGCCACGCGGGCGCGGCGGCTCGACGAGGAACGCCGCGGTCCGTGGGCCGCGCGGATCGTCGAGACCTACGACTCGCTCGCCGCCGCGTCGGTCCTGCGGTCGGACTACCGGCGTCCGGAGACGTTCCGAGCGGACCTGCGCAAAGCCCTCTATGCGGCCAGTCCCGAGCCCCTGCGCGACGAGTACCGCATCGCGAGCGGGTACGCCGAGGCGATCTGGTTCCTGGTCCGGGAGCGCCTGCGTGCCGGCCGCACGACCTCGATCGTCACGATGAACTTCGACGACTCCCTCGAGACCAGCTACCAGAACCTCGACCGGGCCGACCAGCTCCGTGACCTGGGGATCAAGAGGGTCGTCCCGGTGTACTCGCAGGAGACCTTCGACAAGACCGTGGGCAAGGAGTCGCTCTTCCCGATCTACCACCTGCACGGCTACGTGCCCCGCGAAGGTCTGCCGAAGGTCGAGCCGCAGACCTTCGTCCTCTCGGCGGCCGAGTTCGCCGACGCCGTATCCGGCCACTGGAGCGAAGCCGCGATCGACCGGCTCGCCCCGTCCCAGTGGCTGATGGCGGGCATGTCGTTCCAGGATCCGCACATCACCTGGATGCTGCGCAGGCGATCGCGCTCCATCGCGCTCGCGGCCGCCTCGAGCGCGGGCACCGACCGCGTGGCGTCGACTTGGGCGTCGCGGCCGATCGGGCTGTTCTCGGCCCAGGGACGTGGCTGGTTCTCCAACGAGCTCGATGCGGGCACGCTGCAGATGCTGGCGGAGGCCGAGCAGAAGCGGCTGGGCGAGCTCGACATGCTCGCCGTCGCGACGTCGTACTTCTTCCAGGAGGTCGTGTTCCTCGAGGAGATCGGCCACCAGGCAGGAGGCGTGACGGCGCACTACGGCGATCGCGTGAACCTCTGGCGGAGCACGCTCGACCTCGACGCGGACGAGCGCACCTCGCTCGAGGACGATCTCCGCGAGGTTCTGTCCCACCTGCGCGACGCGCTGGAGGAGGACCTGTCTCTGGGCCCCGACGAGACAGTCGAGAAGGTCAAGGTGGAGCTCTGGATGCGCGACTTCAAGAGGCCGGAGACCGTCTGGCTGTGGATCTCGACCGAGTCCCGGTTGCTCGACACCGCACGGGCGCCGCGCTTCGCCTTCAGCCCCGAGTCCAAGATCGCCGCCATCCGCGCGCTCACCTTTGGCACCGCGGAGCGGGCGGACCGGTCGTCCTACACGGCGGACGACGCGTGGAAGTCGTACTTCGCCCACCCGGTCCGGCTGCGAGGCGGACCGGCGGATCGGATCAGCGTCGGCGCCCTCGTCGTCGCCACCGGTCAGCCCGTGGACAAGTCGAGGCTGCACGGTGCGATCGACGACTTCCAAGACCTGCTCGACGACGCGATCGCCGCCGTCGCCGTTCGGCTCCGCGATCTCACCGCGGATCGCTAGTGCCGGCTCAGGCGTAGGAGTGCTGGCTCCCACTGCCGAAGAAGAAGTTGATCCCGACGAAGTTGAACCACAGGGTCGCCAGGCCCACCAGCGCGATGATCGCGGCGGCCTTGCCCTTCCAGCCCGCGGTCGCGCGGGCGTGCAGGTAGGCGGCGTAGACGACCCAGGTGATGAACGCCCAGATCTCCTTGGGGTCCCAGTTCCAGTAGCGACCCCAGGCCGCCTGGGCCCAGATCGGGCCGGTCACCAGGGCGGCGAAGGTCCACACCGGGAAGGCGAAGGCGTGCGTCCGGTAGGCGAACCGGTCCAGCTGCGGAAGGTCCGGCGCCGCGATGTGGGGCCAGCGCTCCTTGACCAGGTAGATCACCGAGGTCATCCCGCCGAGGGTGAAGGCGCCGGTGGCGATGATCGCGGAGATCACGTGGATCACCAGCCAGGGCGACTGCAGCGAGTCCTGCAGCGGGTTGACCGGGTCGTAGAGCACGGTCACGTCGATCATCAGCACGACGAAGACGAACGCGGTGACGAACGTCGAGAGCCAGCCCAGCGAGTAGCGCTTGTAGAGCAGCAGGTAGCCGAGCGTGACCACGAACGTCGCGGTCAGGGTGAACTCGTACATGTTGCCCCAGGGCACCCGGACCGGGTCCGCGGCGAGACCGCGCGAGGCGACCGAGACGACGTGGAAGGCGGCCGCGACCGCGGTGAAGGTGAGGCCGTAGCGGGTCAGCTTCGCGCGGCGAGGAGAGACCTCGGTCCCCGGTCGCTCCAGCACCTCCTGGGTCGCCGCCGCGACCTCGACGGTCCGCGCGGACGCCCAGGCGCCCAGGTGCGAGAGCAGAGCCAGGAAGTAGAACACCCCGGCCCCGGCGACCGCCCAGTTGCTCAGCTGCTCGAACTGGTCGTGCGTCATGCCTTGTCCTCCAACGTCCTCACCAGCTCGTCGACCTCCCCGGCGAGGTTGCCCCCCGCCGAGCGGTCGAGACCGGCGACCTCCACGAGGGTACGTCCACCCTCACGTCGTACCGAGACCCAGATCCGGCGAGGCCGGATGAACAGCGACCCGAGCAGCCCGAGCAGCGCGAGCAGCACCCCGGCCAGCGCCACCCCGCCGCTGGGGTTCCGGCTGACCTGCAGCTTCACGAACCGGTCGAGCCGGTCGAAGGTGACCGAGCCGAGGCCGTTCGGCAGCACCACCGTCTGGCCGGGCTGCAGGTCGACCCGCACCTGCTTGCCGTCGGCGCCCTTGACCGGCTTGAGGCCGTCCTTCTTCAGCGCGTAGACCGACTGCGGCTCGCCGTCGTCGACGCCGAGGTCGCCGGCGTAGGCGAGCATCGACAGCGTCGGGTTCTTCGCGTCCGGGAACAGCGTGAACGGCCCGGTCGCCTTGGTGAACCCGTACGTCGGGTAGAACTCGCCCTCGAAGCCGAGCTGCGGCGTCGACTCGAACGCCTTGACCACCCCGAAGGACCGGAAGGTCGCGTCCTCGGGCAGGAACACCACCGGGCCGGTGAACACCTTGCGGCCGTCGGCGTCGCGCACCGTGATGACCGGCGCATAGCCGTGGCCGATCAGGAAGACGTCGGTGCCGTCGATCTTCAACGGGTGGTTCACCCGGATCCGGGTGGTCCTCTCCGGCTCGTCCGGCGCGGTCGAGTAGGTGATCCCGGCGGAGAACTTACGGGCCATCCCGCGCGAGCGGCCGCGGTCGATGAAGGTCACGTCGAAGTCGTCGACCTTGAAGTAGAACGGCTTCAGGTCCTGCGGCGAGAAGAGCCGGCCCGGGTCGAAGTCGTCGTACTGGGTGAGCCGGTTGGAGAAGCCGCTGCCGCTGACCACGATCACGCCGCCGCGGAACCCGAACAGCGCGCCGTAGGCGAACCCGACCAGCACGATCAGCACCGAGACGTGGAAGAGCAGGTTGCCGGCCTCGCGCAGGTAGCCCTTCTCCGCGGAGATGGAGGTCGCGGTGACGTCCTTGCGATAGCCACCGAGCGCCTCGCGGGCCCGCGCCAGCACGTCCTCCTCCGAGGCGCTCACCGAGAACGAGCGGTGCTCCGGGAGCCGGTCCAGCCGGCTCGGCAGCTTCGGTGGCCGGGCCCGCAGCGCGCGCAGGTACACGCCGGTGCGCGGCAGGATGCAGCCGACCAGCGAGATCATCAGCAGCAGGTAGATCGCCGAGAACCAGGGCGAGTCGTAGACCGAGAACAGCCCGAGCTTCTCGTAGACCGGCGTCAGCGTCGGGTGCTGGTCCTTCCACTGCGCGGCCCGCACCGAGTCGACCGCCTCCTGCGGCACCACCGAGCCGGGCACGGCGCCGAGCGCCAGCAGGAACAGCAGGATCAGCGCGGTGCGCATCGAGGTGAGCTGCCGCCACGACCAGCGCAGCAGCTCCAGCGGGGCCAGCGGCGCGGGGCCCGGGTCCGGGCGCGGATCCTCGCCGTACGCCGGCGTGCGGTCGGCTGCCTCGGTGCTGGTCACAGCGACGGCCCGAAGCTCTGGATCGGACCGCGCAGCTGGTCGATCATCAGGTCCCACCAGCCGGTGACGAGCATGAGCCCGACCGCGATGAGCATGAGCCCGCCGGCCCAGGTCACCCAGCGCTGGTGGCGTCGTACCCAGCCGACGGTGCCGAGCATCCGGCGGTAGGCCAGCGCGGCGACGATGAACGGCAGCCCGAGGCCGAGGCAGTAGACGAAGCTGAGCAGGGCGCCGCGTCCGGCGCTGGCCTCCTTGGTGGCCAGGCTCAGGATCGCGCCGAGGGTCGGGCCGATGCAGGGCGTCCAGCCGAGCCCGAAGAGCACGCCGAGCAGCGGCGCTGCGGCCACGCCGACGTTGGGCACCCGGTGGATGCGGAAGTCGCGCTGCAGCCACGGGACCGCGCCCAGGAAGGCGATGCCGAGCAGGATGGTGAAACCGCCGAGCACCTTGGTCAGGGTGTCGCGGTACTCGAACATCCACTCGCCGACGGCGCCGAACAACGTCCCGTAGGAGACGAACACGAAGGAGAACCCGAGCACGAACAGCAGCGACCCGGCCAGCATCCGGCCTCGCTGCTTCGATCCTTGGGCCGACTCGAGGTCCGCGCCCGACAGCCCGGTCGTGTAGGAGAGGTAGCCCGGCAGCAGCGGCACCACGCACGGGCTGAAGAACGAGACCAGGCCGGCGACCAGAGCCACCGGGATCGCCAGCAGCAGCGAGCCGGACAGTGCGGTGTCCCGGAACCAGGTGCCGAGCTCCAGCGAGGTGGTCAGCGTTGTCACGAGCGCACGTCCTCGACCAGGCCGACCAGCGTGCGCGCGGAGGTGAGCTCGCCGATGATGCTCGCCGCGGCCCGGCCCTTCTCGTCGATCACCACGGTGCTCGGGATCGCGTTCGGGGTCAGGGTGCCGTGGAAGGCGAGCAGGTTCTTCCCGTCCGGGTCGTAGAGCGACGGGTACGGGACCTCGCGGTTGGTCTGGAAGGCGAGCGCGTTGTCCTTGCTGGCGTCGCGGGTGTTGATGCCCAGGAAGACCACGCCCTCGGGCGCGAGCTGCTTCGCCGCCTCGGCGAGGTCGTCGGCCTCGGCGCGGCACGGCGGGCACCAGGCACCCCACACGTTCACGACCACGACCTTGCCCCGGAAGTCGGCCAGCGAGACCTTCTCACCCGTGAGCGTCTCACCCTCGACGTCGCCGATCTTCTTGCGGTCGCCCTCGGCCAGCCGGGTGATGACGCCCTTGCCGTCGACGTACCCGCGATCGCCGGCACCCCCGACTCCCGAGCCGCAGCCGGCCAGGGCGAGGGTGGCGGTCAGCGCGACGGCGACCGCGAGCGACGTACGGCGGAGCGGCAACTCAGTCCCTCGGCTGCGACCCGGGCTGCGCGTCCAGGTCGTTGGGTTCGGTGAAGCCGTGGCCGGACGAGAACGCAGCGCGCCGCTCGGCCTCGGGGATCATGTCGCCGACCGGCTCCGCGTAGCCGACCGAGACCAGCTCGGTGCCCTCGAACGTGAATGAGGTCAGCGAGCACAGGGTGCACTGCCGGCGGCGTGGGTCGTGCAGGAAGCGGCGCTTCTCGGCGTGCAGCCGGCACACCCAGATGGGCAGCTGGTGCGAGACGATCACGGCCTCGTGGCCCTCGGCGGCGGCGCGCGCGTCCATCACGCCGGCCCACATCCGCGCGGCGATCTGGCCGTAGGGCTCGCCCCACGACGGCTTGAAGGGGTTCCACAGGTGCCGCCAGGCGGACGGGCGGCGCAGGACGCCGTCGCCGACCGAGAACGGCCGGCCCTCGAAGATGTTCTCGGACTCGATCACCCGGTCGTCGGTGGCGACGTCGACGCCCCGGGCCTTCGCGATCGGGGCGGCGGTCTGCTGGGCCCGCTCGAGCGGTGACGCGACGACGTACGAGATGTCCCGGTCGCCGATCCGCTCGGCGACCCGCTCGGCCATCGCCAGGCCGCGGTCGGAGAGGAAGAAGCCGGGCGCGCGGCCGTAGAGGATGCCCTCGGGGTTGTAGACCTCGCCGTGGCGCAGCAGGTGGACGGTGGTCTGGCTCATGAAGCCCCTTCCAGAGCGGCGGCAGCCGCGGTGGCGGCGACCGGCAGTGCGGCCAGCACGTGCGACACCGCACGGTCGTCGTGCGCGGAGGAGACGAACCACGCCTCGAACGCGCTCGGCGGCAGGTAGACCCCGGCGTCGAGCATCGCGTGGAAGAACGCCTTGAAGGCGCCGGTGTCCTGGGTGGCGGCGGTCGCGTAGTCGCGCACCGGGCTCCCGGCCACGCTCGCGCCGAAGAAGACGGAGAACATGTTGCCGTTGCTCTGCAGCCGGTGCGGCACGCCGGCCTGGGTCAGCGCCTCGCTCGCGGCCTCGGAGATCGCGGCGGCGACCTGGTCCACGCGGGTGTAGACGGACTCGTCGGCCAGCCGCAGCGTGGCCAGTCCGGCGGCGGTCGCGACCGGGTTCCCGGACAGGGTGCCGGCCTGGTAGACCGGGCCTTCGGGCGAGAGCATCGCCATCACCTCGGCACGGCCGCCGAACGCCGCGGCCGGGAAGCCGCCGCCCATCACCTTGCCGAACGTCATCAGGTCGGGCACCCAGCCCTCGACGGCGCCGTCGGTCCCCCACTGCCCGGAGCGGGAGACGCGGAAGCCGGTCATCACCTCGTCGGAGATGAACAACGCGCCGTGCCGGCGGCAGGTCTCGGCGAGGAAGGCGTTGAAGCCCGGCTCGGGCGGGACCACGCCCATGTTCCCGGGAGAGGCCTCGGTGATGAGGCAGGCGATCCGCTCGCCGTGCTCGGCGAACGCGGCCTCGACCGCGGCCCGGTCGTTGTAGGGCAGCACGATCGTCTGCGCCGCCGAGGACTCCGGGACGCCTGGTGTCGTACTGACTCCAAAAGTGGCGAGCCCCGAGCCGGCGCTGGCCAGCAGCGAGTCCACGTGCCCGTGGTAGCAGCCGGCGAACTTCACCACCAGGTCGCGGCCGGTGAACCCGCGGGCCAGCCGGATCGCGGACATGGTCGCCTCGGTGCCCGAGGAGACCAGCCGCACCTTCTCCACCGGGGTGCGCGCGCCGATCTCCTCGGCGAGCTCGACCTCGGTGGTGGTGGGAGTCCCGTACGACGTGCCGCGGGCGATCGCGTCCTGAACGGCGGCGAGCACCTCGGGATGCGCGTGCCCGAGCAGCATCGGTCCCCAGGAGCAGACCAGGTCGACGTACGAGGCGCCGTCGACGTCGGTGAGCCAGGCACCCCGGCCCGACGCCATGAACCGCGGGGTCCCGCCGACGGCCGCGAACGCGCGGACCGGGGAGTTCACCCCGCCGGGAGTGACGGCGCGGGCGCGGTCGAACCACTGCTGGGACACGTCGGGCACCCGGGCATTCTCCCCGACCCCCCGCGATGCCCGTTAATCGGTCCCCGCGCGCCTCCGCCGCCAAGCCCTGAAAATCCGCTAAAGACTCTTTCCGGTTTTCGCGCCATAATCTGGGAACTGGTGCGTCTCATGGGTGCGATCACCTGCGGGCGTGACCAGACTGGGGCACACTCGTTGAGAAGGTATCGTCCGATTTTTCGCATCGGTCCGATATACGACTGGGAGACTCACCGCATATGTCCGGACTCATGAACGGCAGGAAGGCCAAGGCCGCCTCGCTGGTGCCACTGGCCATGCTCTCCGCCGTCGTCACGACGACGGCCTTCGGCATCGACAGCACCGCGAACGCCGGCAACAAGCAGAACACCGACCTTCCCGACGGCAGCGCGGTCCCCAGCCAGGCGATCAAGGCCCCGGCCAGCGTGCCGATCCCGGGCGCGATCGCCCCGGCCGTCCCGGACGGCACCGCGGACGCGGTCGTCGCCGGTGCCTCCACCAGCGGCATCCCGTCGGCCGCCCTGTCGGCCTACCAGCGCGGCGCGCAGATCATCGACGCGGCCGACACCACCTGCAACATCCCCTGGGAGCTGATCGCCGCGATCGGCCGGGTCGAGTCCAACCACGGCCAGTACGGCGGCAACGCGCTCGGCTCCGACGGCGTCAGCCGGCCCGGCGTCTTCGGCCCGCAGCTGAACGGCAAGAACGGCACCCAGGCGATCACCGACACCGACGGCGGCCAGCTCGACAAGGACGCCGTCTTCGACCGCGCGGTCGGCCCGATGCAGTTCATCCCCTCGACCTGGTCCTCGGTGAAGGTCGACGCGGACGGCGACGGCAAGCGCAACCCGCAGGACATCGACGACGCCTCGCTGGCCTCGGCGGTCTACCTCTGCTCCGGCTCCGACGACCTGTCCACCCGGGCGGGCCAGGAGGCCGCGGTCTTCCGCTACAACCACAGCCGCGCGTACGTCGACCTGGTGCTGCGGATCATGGAGGCCTACAGCCAGGGCGACTACACCGCGATCCCCTCGGGCACCTACGGCGGCACCGTGTTCTCACCGAGCTACTCCTCGGCGATCGACAACCACCACGCCAAGGCCAAGAAGAACCGGCCGGCGCGACCGGGCCAGCCGACCAGCGGCAGCACCCCGGGCACCAGCAAGCCCGGCACGAGCACCCCGCAGACCCCGGTCGACCCGTCCACCCCGGTGGTGCCGCCGAAGACGACCGACCCGATCACCAAGGCGACCGAGGGCCTGACCGACACCCTCAACAACGTCACTGGCGGCGCCGTGAAGCCGGTCGTGGACACCCTGAACACGCTCACCGAGGCCCTGGACTTCTGCAACCAGCAGTTCGCCTCGATCCCCGACCCGCTGCACCTGCTCGACGCCGCCAAGGCCAAGTGCGCCGCGCGGGTCCAGGGGATGACCAAGAGCGACGCCGGCGCGCTGATCCCGAACACCCTCAACGCGATCCTGTCCTGGCTGGGCCTGCGTCTCTGACTCTGACGTAGTCAGAGGAAGCCGACCGGGCCGAAAGTGCGGAGGAGCGTTTGCGCGACGGAGCGCTTTCTGCCCTGTCGGCGAGGGGTCCACGCACGCTGTAGTGAGGCAAGAGCTGGCCCCGCGCGGGTTGGCCTGAAGCCCAACCCGGTTTCGGTCGGCTCCCTCAGCGGCGCAGCAGCGAGGCTGCTTCGAGCGCCCAGTAGGTGAGGATGATGTCCGCGCCCGCGCGGCGGATCGAGGTCAGCGCCTCGAGGATGGCGGGCTCCCGGTCGATCCAGCCGTTCGCGGCGGCGGCCTCGATCATGGAGTACTCGCCCGAGACGTTGTACGCCGCCACCGGGACCTCCACCGCGGCCCGCACGGCGCTGAGCACGTCGAGGTAGCCGAGTGCCGGCTTGACCATGACGATGTCGGCGCCCTCGGCGACGTCGATGAGCGCCTCCCGGACGCCCTCGCGACGGTTGCCGGGCTGCTGCTGGTAGGTCCGCCGGTCGCCCTGCAGCGAGGAGTCGACCGCCTCGCGGAAGGGGCCGTAGAACGCCGAGGCGTACTTCGCCGAGTAGGCCAGGATGCCGGTGCCCTGGTGCTCGGCCTCGTCGAGCGCGCGCCGGATCGCGGCCACCTGGCCGTCCATCATCCCGCTCGGGCTGACCAGGTCGACGCCGGCCGCGGCCTGGGCGACCGCCATCTCGGCGTACACCTCGAGGGTCCGGTCGTTGTCGACGTTGCCGTCCGGGTCGAGCACGCCGCAGTGGCCGTGGTCGGTGAACTCGTCCAGGCACAGGTCCGACATCACCGTGAGCTGGTCACCCACCTCGGCGACGACGTCGGTGATCGCCAGGTTGAGGATCCCGTGCGGGTCCGTGGCCCCGGACCCGAGCGGATCCTTCTCCGCCGGGATGCCGAAGAGCATCACCCCGCCGAGCCCGGAGGCGAGCGCCTCGGAAGCGGCCTTCTTCAGCGTCTCCCGGGTGTGCTGGACGACGCCGGGCATCGAGCCGATCGGGACCGGCTCGGTCGCCCCCTCGCGCACGAACAGCGGCAGCACCAGGTGCCGCGGGTCCAGGTCGGTCTCCCCGACGAGCCGGCGCAGCGCCGGGGTACGACGGAGACGACGAGGGCGTACGTCGGGAAAGACCATGCCCTTCAGGCTACTTGGACCCTGCCCGCCGGCGACCGGACGGACGCCGCTCGGACGGCTTGGTGACCGGCTGGCCGGCCTCGACCATGGACGCCCGGCGCGCGGCACCGAAGTCGGCGAGCGCGTCGGCGAGCTCCTCGGCGGAGGGGTGCGCGGCCATCACGTCGACCCGCAGGCCGTGCTCCTCGGCGGTCTTCGCCGTGGCCGGGCCGATGCAGGCGATGATCGTGGAGGCGTGCGGCTTGCCGGCGATGCCGACCAGGTTGCGCACCGTCGAGGACGAGGTGAACACGACCGCGTCGAACTTGCCGGTCTTGATCGCCTCGCGGGTCGGCGCCGGCGGCGGGGCGGCCCGCACGGTCCGGTACGCGGTCACGTCGTCGACCTCCCAGCCCAGGTCCACCAGGCCGGCGACCAGGGTCTCGGTGGCGATGTCCGCGCGCGGCAGGAACACCCGGTTGATCGGGTCCAGGACCTCGTCGTACGGCGGCCAGTCCTCCAGCAGCCCGGCAGCCGACTGCTCCCCCGAGGGAACCAGGTCGGCCCGCAGGCCCCACTCGAGCAGCGACGCGGCGGTCTTCTCGCCGACCGCGGCGATCTTGAGACCCGAGAACGCGCGCGCGTCCAGGCCGTACTCCTCGAACTTCTCGCGTACGGCGCGGACCGCGTTGACCGAGGTGAAGGCGATCCACTCGTAGCGACCCTCGACCAGGCCACGGACGGCCTTGTCCATCTGCAGCGGGTTCCGCGGCGGCTCGACCGAGATGGTCGGCACCTCCTCGGGCTCCGCTCCGTAGCCGCGAAGCCGGCTGGACAGCCCGCCGGCCTGCTCCTTGGTGCGCGGCACCAGCACCCGCCAGCCGAACAGCGGCTTGTTCTCGAACCAGCTCAGCTGCTCGCGCAGGTCCACGACCGGCCCGATCACGGTGACCGCGGGCGCCTCCATCCGGGCGGCGCGGGCGTCGGCGGCGATGCTCGCCAGCGTGGAGACCAGGGTGCGCTGCGTGGTCACGGTGCCGGTGCGGGTCATCGAGACCGGGGTCTGCGGGTCCCGGCCGGCGGCGACCAGCTCGGCGGCGATGTCGGCGATGCCGCCGACGGCGGAGAGCAGCACCAGCACCGGGCGGTCGACGTACGAGCTCCAGTCGATCGACGCACCGCTGCACGACAGCACGGTGATCTCACGGTGGTTCTTCGTCGTCAGCGGGATGCCCGCGTACGCCGGCACCGCGTTGACCGCGGAGACGCCGGGCACGATCTCGAAGCCGATGCCGGCCTTCGAGCACGCCTGCGCTTCCTCCGGGCCCGAGGCGTAGAGGAACGGGTCGCCGGTCATCAGCCGGACCACGCGCTTGCCGGTGCGGGCCTGCTTGGTGACCACCTTCGCGCGCGCGGCGTGCGTCAGCGGCTGGCCGTCCTCGCCGAAGCCACCGTCCACGAAGAGCGGTCCGGCCGGCTCGACCGGAGCCTCGGCGCCCTCCTCGGCCTCCTCGACCGGGTGGATCGTCAGCCCGAGCAGCGCACGGACCATGGTCTCGTGCTCGGGCTGCTCGGTCACCACGATCTCGGCGTCGCGAAGCAGCTCGACGGCGCGCACGGTGAGCAGGTCGGGATCACCGGGGCCGGCGCCGACGAACGACACCCACCGGGTCTGCCGACCAGTGGGGCTGGTGCTAGTTGCAGTCTTGGTCACTGTCTGCCTTCTTGCTGTCCTTGCGGTCGGTCACTTCGTTCCCCCGCGGCTTCGCCGGCGGGGGCTGGTGATTCGTTCAAGAGATCGTGGGCGCCGTCGGCGATCATCTCGGCGGCGAGCTTGCGGCCCAGGTCCTCCGGGTCGCCGGCCGGGCCGGCGGCGGAGCGTCGTACGGCGAGAGCGCCATCGAGCGAACAGGCGACCGCCCGCACCCAGAGCTCGGGCGGCGAATCGGGACCCTCGTCGCCCTCGACCACCTCGGCCAGAGCACCCACCGGGGCGGAGCAGCCCGCCTCGAGCTCGGCCAGCACGACCCGCTCGGCGGTGACGGCGGCCCGGGTGTGCGGGTCGTCGAGAGCATCGCGGAGCAGGGCGACCAGGTCGGCGTCGGCCGCACGGCACTCGACAGCGAGCGCACCCTGCCCGGGCGCGGGCAGCACCTGGATCGGGTCGAGCACCTCGGTGACGTCGTCGAGCCGGCCGAGCCGGGCCAGGCCGGCACGGGCCAGGATGACCGCGTCCAGCTCGCCGGAGCGAACCTTGCCGATCCGGGTGTCCACGTTGCCGCGCAGCCCGGTCAGCTCGATGCCGAGACCGAGGGCGGCCAGCTGGGCCACCCGTCGCGGTGAGCCGGTCCCGACCTTGCTGCTCGGCGGCAGCTCGCCCAGGGTGAGCCCGTCGCGGGCGACGACCACGTCGCGCGGGTCCTCGCGGGTCGGGATCGCGGCCAGCGCGATGCCCTCGGCCGGGGCGGTGGGCAGGTCCTTGAGCGAGTGCACGGCCAGGTCCACCTCACCGCGCAGCAGCGCCTCGCGCAGCGCGCTGACGAAGACGCCGGTGCCGCCGAGGCTGGCCAGGGGCGCCGTGCTCACGTCGCCCTCGGTGGAGACGGTGACCAGCTCGACCGCACGACCGGTGCGCTCGGTGAGCAGGTCGGCGATGTACTGGCTCTGGGTACGGGCCAGCGCGGACGCGCGGGTACCGAGTCGGAGGGTCGTCATACGCCCTCCACCCGGGTCACGGCGTCGACAGCGTCGGAGTCGAGCGCGAACAGCTCGGCGAGCGCGGCGGCGTAGGAGATCGCGCCGCTCTCGTTGGCCAGCTCCTTGACCCGCACGGTCGGCTGGTGCAGCAGCTTGTCGGCGACCCGCCGCACGGCCTGCTCGATCTCGGCACGGGCCGCGTCGTCGAGGTCCGGCAGCCGGCCGGCCAGCCGCTGCAGCTCGGTCTCGACCACGCCGGTCGCCATGGTGCGCAGCGCGACCACGGTCGGGGTGACGCTGGCCGAGCGGCGCGCGCTGAGGAAGGCGGCGAGCTCCTGGCCCACGATCCTGCGTACGTCGGCGACCTCGGCGCGCTCGCCGGTGCTCTCCAGCTCGGCGGCCAGGGTGGCCAGGTCGACCAGCAGCACGCCCGGCTCGTCGCCGACCGCCGGGTCGACGTCGCGGGGCAGGGCCAGGTCGATGACGGCAAGCGGGCGCTCGTCGGCACGGGCGGCCCGCAGGCCGTCCAGGTCGAGCTGCAGCCCGGTGGAGTCGGTGCAGCTGATGACCAGGTCCACGCCGGACAGCTCGGTGCCGACCTGGTCCAGGCCGACCGCGCGGCCGCCGTACTGCTCGGCCAGTCGCTTCGCGCGTGCCGGGGTCCGGTTCGCGACCACGATCGAGGCACCGGTGCGGGACAGGGTGGCGGCGGCGAGCCCGGCCATCGCGCCGGCGCCGACGACGAGGGCGCGCAGGCCCTCCTCCTTGCCCAGGTGGTCAACGGCCTGGGCGAGCGCGGCGGAGACCAGCGAGGGGCCGGCCTTGTCGATGTCGGTCTCGGCGTGCGAGCGCTTGCCGACCCGCAGCGCCTGCTGGAACAGCGAGTTCAGCGCCGGGCCGACGGTGCCGGACTCCTGCCCGACCCGCAGTGCCTCGCGGGCCTGCCCGAGGATCTGGCTCTCGCCGACCACCATCGAGTCCAGGCCGGAGGCGACGTGGAACAGGTGCGAGACGGCGCCGTCGTCGTAGTGCACGTACAGGTTCGGCACCAGCCGCTCGGCGGGCTCCGGGCTCGGGGTGAGGATCAGCCGGGAGATCGCCTCGACGCTGCCGTGGAACCGGTCGACCTCGGCGTACACCTCGATGCGGTTGCAGGTCGAGAGCACCGTCGCCTCGGTGACGTGCTCGAGGTCGGCGACCTCGCGGACCAGCTTGGCGGTGCCCTCGGAGTCACGGGCGACCTGCTCCAGCACCTTCACCGGCGCGGAGTTGTGCGAGACGCCCACGATCAGAACGCTCATCGGCGGCCTCGCTTCGCGTCGGCCGCACGCTGAGCGTGCGGACGGCTGCGTTGGATGAGTCGCTCGCTGCGCTCGCTCATGCCGGCACCCCCTCGAGGTCAGGGCCGCCGTTCGACTTGCGCTGCTCGTGGTAGGCGAGGATCTGCAGCTCGCTGGACAGGTCGACCATCCGGACGTCGACCTCCTCGGGCACCGAGAGCACCGACGGCGCGAAGTTCAGGATGCTGCGGATGCCGGCGCCGACCATCGAGTCGCAGACCGACTGCGCGGCGGCGGCCGGGGTGGCGATCACGCCGATGGCGACCCCGTGCTCGCGGACGATCGCGGCCAGCTCGGTGAACGGCCGGATCTGCAGCCCGGCGACCAGCTCGCCGTGCCGGCTCGTGTCGGCGTCGAGCAGCGCGACGGTCCGGAAGCCGCGCGAGCTGAACCCGGAGTAGTTCGCCAGCGCGTGCCCGAGGTTGCCGATGCCGACGATGACGACCGGCCAGTCCTGGGTCAGCCCGATCTCGCGGGAGATCTGGTAGCGCAGGTACTCCACGTCGTACCCGACGCCGCGGGTGCCGTAGGAGCCGAGGTGGGAGAGGTCCTTGCGCAGCTTCGCCGAGTTCACGCCGGCGGCGGTCGCCAGCTCCTCCGACGAGCAGGTGCGGATGTCGCCCTCGAGGAGTGCGTTGAGAGCCCGGAGGTACACGGGGAGGCGCGCGACGGTCGCCTCGGGGATACGCGTAGGGCTCACGGTCAACTCTCCAGCAACACGCTCGGATGCGCGTTAGCTCACTCACCATAAGAGTTTGTGAACGCGAGAACAAACTGAGCTACCACAGGTGAGATGTATGCCACGAAGGGGGGTGGCTATCGGGTGAGCGCCGCGCGCAGCCTCGCCTCGTCCACCCGCCAGAAGTCGTGCTGGGCACCGTCCACGAAGGTGACCGGGATCTGCTCCCCGAAGCGGCGCACCAGGTCGGGGTCGGTGGTGATGTCCACCTCGTCGTACGACGTGCCGACCTCGGCGCAGACGCGCTCGATCACCGCCCGGGCGTCGTCGCACAGATGGCAGCCGGGCTTGGAGTACAGCGTGACGCGGGCGCTCATTCGAGCAAGCCCAGCGCCCGGCGCCGCTCGGTGGCGCGCAGCCGGCCCTTCTGCACCTTGCCGGTCACGGTGTACGGCAGCGCCTCGACCACGTGGATCACCGAGGGCTGCTTGAACCCGGCCAGCCGGCCGGCGGCGTGCGTGCGCACCCGCTCGGCGAGCGTGCCGGGGTCCACCTCACCCGCGGGCTTGACGTAGGCGACCACGGCCTCGCCGGTCAGCTCGTCGTCGACCCCGATCACCGCGACGCCGTCTACCTCGGCGAGCTCGGCGATCACCTCCTCGACCTCGGAGGGGTAGACGTTGAAGCCCGAGACGATCACCAGCTCCTTGAGCCGGTCCACCAGGATCAGGTCGCCGGCCGCGTCCAGGTAGCCGACGTCGCCGGTCGGCCACCAGCCGTCCTCGTCCGGGCCGTCGGCGCCGTCGGGCCAGTAGCCGGAGAACAGGTTCGCGCCTCGGACGAGGATCTCGCCACCGTCCTCGTCCTCCGGGGGCCGGCCGTCCTCGTCGACCAGGCGCAGCTCGATGCCGGGCAGCGCGGCCCCGACCGAGCGCCGGTCCGGGTCGGTGCTGCACAGCGTCGAGGTGACCACCGGGGCGGCCTCGGTGAGCCCGTAGCCCTGCTGCACCCGGATCCCGGTGCGCTTCTCGAAGGCCTCCACCAGGTCGGGATCCAGCGGCGCCGAGCCGGAGAGCACCGTGCGCACCGGACCGAGCCGGTCCTCCAGGCCGGGCAGCTGCATCCAGTAGGCGAAGACCGGCGGCGCGACCGGGAGCACCGAGATCGCCTCGTCCTCGACGATGTCCAGCGACCCCTCCGGGTCGAAGCCGTCGACGAGCACGATCCGGGCGTGCTGGCGGACCACCTGGCCGAGCACGGCGTTGAGGCCGTAGACGTGGAAGAGCGGGAGCACCCCGAAGACGACGTCGCGGCCGGTGATCATGGCCGGCTCGACCTCGGCGACCTGGTCGATGTTCGCGCGCAGGGCCCGGTGGCTCAGCATCGCCGCGCGCGGCCGGCCCGACGTGCCCGAGGTGTAGAGCAGCACCGCGAGCGACTCGGGGTCGGTCTCCCCCGGCACCGGGTCGCCCGTCTCCAGGACCAGGTGGTCCCAGGACCGTTCGCCGGGCTCGAGGGTGGTGCCGATGCTGACGATCCGCGGCGGCGCCGGTGCGTCCGGGTGACCCTCGGCACCGGCGGCGATCGCCTCGGCGACGCCGGCCACGGCGGCCCGGACCAGGGAGATCGTGCTCGGGTCGGCGATCACCATCCGGGAGCCGGAGTCGACGAGCATCCGGAGCACCTCACCGGTGGCGCTGCGCGGGTTCACCGGGACGGCGACCATCCGGGCCCGGAGAACGCCGAGGTAGCTGGCCACGAACTCGATCCGGTTGGTGGTCGCGATCATCACCCGGTAGCCGGCGACCATGCCGGCGGCGGAGAGGCCGTGCGCGACCCGGTCGGCCAGGTCGTCGAGCGCGGCCCAGGTCACGGTGCGCCCGGTCGCGGCCTCGGAGACGGCGATCTTGTCGGGCTCGGTCCGGGCGGCCGTCTCCAGCAGCTCAGCCAGGTTCGTCGCCATCCGGGGAGTCTCGCACAGGCGATCGAGCCGAGCGCAGCGCTTCGGGAGAACCCGACGCTCTAGGGTGGAACCCGTGAGCCCGCCGTCCAAGCCGCGCCCGGTGAACCTCAAGCGGCGCTCCCGGCTGGCCGGCGAGGCCGCCGCCGCGAACGCCGAGGTGGAGAGCGCGCTGTCGGTGGTCGCGGACCCGACGGCGGCGGCCTTCTTCGACGTCGACAACACCGTCATGCAGGGCGCCTCGATCTTCCACCTGGCCCGCGGGCTGCACCGGCGCAAGTTCTTCACCACCAAGGACATCGTGGGCGCGGCCTGGAAGCAGGCCTACTTCCGGGTGGTCGGCGTCGAGGATCCCGAGCACGTGGCCGAGGCCCGGTCCGCAGCGCTGGCGTTCATCGCCGGGCACACCGTCGAGGAGCTCGAGCAGCTCGGCGAGGAGATCTTCGACGAGGCGATGGCGCACCGGATCTGGCCCGGCACCCGCGCGCTGGCCCAGCTGCACCTCGACCAGGGCCAGCGGGTCTGGCTGGTGACCGCGGCGCCGATCGAGATCGCCACCATCATCGCCCGCCGGCTCGGCCTGACCGGCGCCCTGGGCACCGTGGCCGAGCACCTCAACGGCGTCTACACCGGCCGGCTGGTCGGCGAGATGCTGCACGGGCCGGCCAAGGGCGAGGCGGTGCTGGCGCTGGCCGAGCGGGAGGGGCTGGACCTGAGCCGCTGCTCGGCGTACTCGGACTCGGCCAACGACCTGCCGATGCTCTCCCTGGTCGGCGACCCGTGCGCGATCAACCCGGACGCCAAGCTGCGTGCCTACGCGCGCGAGCACGGCTGGCGGATCCGCGACTACCGCACCGGCCGGAAGGCGGCCCGGGTCGGGGCGTTCGGCGCGGCGGTGGCGGGAGCGGCGGTGGGCAGCCTCGCCGCCGGGGCCGCCGTACGGCGTCGCCTGCGGTAGTCCGGACAAATCCGGACACGTCCGGCAGGTCCAGGTTCCCGGTTTCGTTCACAAACGACCGGAAAGGCGTCTATCCTGAACCCGACTCTGGCTGGGGGGCCGGGGAGGGAGACCGGGAAAATGGGAGTGAGTCAGGAGTACGCGCGTGGGTTCGACGCGCTGCGCCGTGCCCTCGCCGACGTCCTGGGACCCACCCTCGTCCTGGCCGAAGCCACCACCGTCTCCGGCGCCCGTCGCAAGGGTTCCGGCGCGCACCCGCCGCCGGCCACCGGCGGTGGCGGCGGCCGCGAGAACGACCACGGCGACGCCGACCTGGCCGCCTCCTCGGTCGAGGACGAGGCGGTCGCCTCCCGGCTGATCGCGCTGGTCGAGCTCGCCCGTGGCGGCGACAAGGAGGCCTTCGGGCAGCTCTACGACCACTACCAGCCCTCGGTGTACCGGTTCCTCTACTACCGCGTCGGCTCGATGACGCTGGCCGAGGACCTGACCGCGGAGACCTTCTTCCGGGCGCTGCGGAGCATGCACTCGTTCCGCTGGCAGGGCAAGGACTTCGGCGCCTGGCTGATGACCATCGCGCGCAACCTCACCGCCGACCACTTCAAGGCCGGCCGCACCCGCCTCGAGCAGACCACCGAGGACATGCAGACCCTGGACAGCACCTCGGACAGCCCCGAGCTCGAGGTGCTGTCGTCGCTGACCAACGAGTCGTTGCTCAAGGCGCTGGGCGAGCTGCCCACCGAGCAGCGCGAGTGCCTCATCATGCGGTTCCTGCAGGGCCTCTCCATCGCCGAGACCGCCGAGATCCTGGGCCGCAGCAGCGGCGCGGTCAAGCAGCTCCAGCTGCGCGGGGTGCGCAACCTCGCCAAGCTCCTGCCGGCCGGGGAGCGTGAATGATGACGAAATCACGCATAACCCCGGGATGGTCTAGTTCGTTGGAACTACTGATCGATCCCTCCCAGGAAGCAGGACACCTCTGATGGCCCCGCTGAGCCCGGCGCGACGAGCAGCCGACGAGTTCGCGAGCGTGGTCGACGGCACCCGTGCCGACGACCGCTACGCGGACCTGCTCGCGTACGTCGAGGTGCTCCGTGCCCAGGAGGCTCCGGCTTCCCGTCCCGAGTTCGCCGCGGACCTGCGTGCCCGGCTGATGGACGCCGCGGACACGCTGCTGCTGCCGGCCGACGACCGGGCCCCGGCCGCCGTGGTCGCCCTCGACGCCCGTCGTCAGCGGCGCCAGCGCAAGCTCAGCCTCGCCGCCGCCGCGCTCGTGGTGGTCGGTGGCACCGCCGGTGTCGCGGCCGCCTCCGAGCACGCCCTGCCCGGCGACCCGCTGTACCCGATCAAGCGGGGCCTGGAGAGCGCGCAGGCGTCCTTCAACTCCAGCGACTCCGGCAAGGGCCAGGACCTGCTCCGCCAGGCCAGCACCCGCCTCGACGAGGTCGGCGGCCTCATCGACGGCGACCACTCCTCGGGCCAGATCCGCAGCACGCTGTCGTCGTACCGGCACGCGGCCGCGGACGGCGCGGACCTGATCTTCGTCTCCTACCAGCGCAACGGCGACGGCAGCGACATCACCCGGCTGCGCACCCTGCTCGGCTCGCAGCTGACCGAGCTGGACCGGCTCTCCGACGACGCGCCCTCGGACACCGACGCGGACTTCACCAAGGCCCGCAACCTGGTCGCCGACCTCGACGAGCAGGCCCGCACGCTGTGCACCGACTGCGGCCCGGCGGGCGCGCTGTCCGCGCCGCAGCTGACCGCGGCGCACCCGCTGAAGAACCTGCTGCTCCCGCCGGCCCAGGGCGCCACCGGCGTCTCGCCGTCGGACCAGGCCGCGATCGACCTGGCCGCGAAGGCCGGCAGCATCGCCAAGGGCACCCCGCTGCTGCCGCTGCCGACCTCGCCGCAGTCCCCGCCGGCCGGCTCGCCCAGCACGCCGGGCCTGCCGCTGCCCAGCGGTACCCCGACCCCGGGCACGGTGGGTGGCGCGGTCACCGGTGTCACCGACGGCGTCGGCGGGCTGCTCAACCAGGTGACCAACACGGTGGGTCAGGCGACCAAGCCGCTGACCGACCCGCTCGCCGCGACGCTGAGCACGCTGCTCGGCGTGCCGACGGCGACGCCCAAGCCCTGACCGGGCCCTGCTGATCTTTTGATCGGGCCCTTCTGACCGGCCTCGGCCGACAGCTCAGCCGAAGACCGACTTGCGCTGCATCAGCAGCGTGTACAGCGTCTGCTGGATCGTCTCCCGCACCTGGTCGGTGACGTTGAAGACGAGCATCGGGTCCTCGGCAGCGCCCGTGTCGTACTCGTCGGTGCGGATGGGCTCGCCGAACTCGATCACCCACTTCGACGGCAGCGGGATCAGGCCGAGCGGGCCGAGCGCCGGGAAGAACGGCGTGATCGGGATGTACGGCACCCCGAGCAGGCGCGCCAGCGAGGGGATGTTGCCCACCAGCGGGTAGATCTCCTCGGCGCCGACCACCGAGGTCGGGATGATCGGCACGCCGGTGCGGATCGCCGCGGAGACGAAGCCGCCGCGGCCGAACCGCTGCAGCTTGTAGCGCTCGCTGTACGGCTTGCCGATGCCCTTGAAGCCCTCGGGCCAGACGCCGACGATCTCGCCGCCGCGCAGCATCCGCTCGGCGTCCTCGTTGCAGGCCAGGGTGACGCCGCCCTTGCGGGCCAGCTCGCTGACCACCGGCAGCTTGAAGACCAGGTCGGCGCCGAGCGGGCGCAGGAACCGGTGCGCATGGTCGTGGATGGTGACCGCGGTCATCAGCCCGTCGACCGGAATGGTGCCGGAGTGGTTGGAGACGACCAGAGCGCCGCCGTGCGCGGGGATGTTCTCCACGCCGCGGACCTCGATCCGGAACCACTTCTCCGCCACCGGCCGGATCGCGGCCATGAAGAAGTGCTGGGTGATCTCGGCGTCGAAGCCGTACTCGTCGACGGTGTAGTCGCCGGTCAGCCGGCGCCGCAGGAAGGCCAGGAAGGCTGCCAGCCGTGGCTCCCAGTCCGCGCCGAAGACCTCGACGGCGGCGCTGGTGAAGCCGGCCAGCCAGTCGACCGCGGGGATGCCGCGGGTCGGGTCGGCGGGCTCGGGGTGGGCGAGGTCGACGGCGTCGTCGTACGACGGCTCCGCCAGCCTGGGCTCGGGAACCACCGGGGCCTCGTGCTCGTCCGTGGCCCCAGGAGCAGCCTCGGGAACCGGCTCGGCGTGCTTGCGTGCGGCCGGCGCCTTGGCCAGGCTGCGGGCCGAGCTGGACGGCTTCGCGCTGCCGGTGCCACGACCCGGCTTGCCCCGGGTCCCGATCGGGATGATCTCGGCGTCACCCACGGTCCTCACCCTTTCCGACGATCTCCTGCAGGCCCTCGCGGGCGCCTCCGAGCGCGCCGACCAGGCCGGCCTCGACGGCCCGTACCCGCTGCTCGGAGATCAACCCCGGCTCCAGCGAGGCGGCGAACTCGGCGAAGGCCTGCGCGGTGGTCCGCGACGGGTGGAAGCCGAGGACCTCCTTCATCCGGGTGGTGTCCACGCCGCGACCGTAGGCCAGGAAGGCCACCTGCTCGCGGGAGAAGTCGGCGACCTTGGCCTGCCGCATCGCGGAGCCGACCGCACCGACGGCGAAGCCGGGCAGGGGCAGTGCGGGCCGGCCGAGCCGGCGGAGCGCCTGGGAGAGCATGAGCACGCCGTCGCCGGCGATGTTGAAGATGCCGGGCACGTCGCTGAGGGTGGCGTGCTCGATCGCGTCGAGCAGGTCGGTGTCGTTGACGAACTGCAGCCGCGGGTCGAAGCCGAGCACGGTCGGGATCACCGGCAGCCGGAAGTACGCGGTGGTGGGGGTGTTGAGACCCGGGCCGATCGCGTTGGCCGTCCGCAGCGTGGTGACCCGGACGTCGGGACGCCGGCGGGCGAAGCCGCGGACGTAGCCCTCGACCTCGTTGACGTCCTTGACGAAACCCAGCCCGCCGATGCGCCGGGCGGCCATGTCCTCGGTGAACATGGCCGGGTCGCGGTTGGACGAGCCGTAGACCGCGGTGCTGGAGCGCAGCACCAGGTGCTCGAGGTGCGGCGACTGCTGGCAGGCGGCGAGGAGCTGCATCGAGCCGATGACGTTGAGCTCCTTGGCCGTGGCCCGGCCGGTGTTGCCCCCGGGAGACGGGAGCACGCTCATGTGCACCACGGTGTCGACCTGCTCGCGCATGATGACCTTGGCGATCACCGGGTTGCGGATGTCGGCCCGGGTGAAGGACACCCCGCCGAGGTCGCCGCGGGGCGGCTGGACGTCGACGCCGATGACGCGGTCGACGGCGGGGGCGGCGGCGAGCTGCTTGGCGAACCGCCGGCCGAGGTCACGTGCGACCCCGGTGACGAGTACGACGCGCCCCACCGCGGCCTCCCGAGAAGTTCGTTACTTGCCGAGACGACGACGCTGCACGCGCGTCTTCTTCAGCAGCTTGCGGTGCTTCTTCTTCGCCATGCGCTTGCGGCGCTTCTTGATGACAGAACCCACGGAATGCCTTTTCGTGCTCGGGTGGAGCCGCGGCTGTCGGGGCCCCTACGAAGGCACAAGGGTATCGGTCCGCCCCGAGACATACGAATCGGACGTGGGTTGTCTCACGTCCGACGGGTCCGGAAGGAACGCGGGACGCCTGCCCGAGCAGGCTCCGGCGTCGGCGAGGCTGGTCAGCCGGTCTGGTAGAAGGAGTTCTTCAGGTACTCGTTGACGTCCTCTTCGCTGACGCGGAAGGAACGCCCGACCCGCACAGCCGGCAGCTCGCCGTTGTGCACCAGACGGTAGACCGTCATCTTGGAAACCCGCATCACCGAGGCGACCTCGGCGATGGTCAGGAACTTCACCTCGGAGATGTCTCCGGACAGGTTGGAACCCATCGTGCACCGCACTTTCTCAGGAGTCCGCCCTCCGGCTTCCCCACCGGAGCTGACGCGGACTCGTTGAAGCGAGGATAGGGCCTGGTGTGACTGGTGGGGAAGAGGTGAATTCAGGCTATCCGTGGGACCAAAAGGACGATGCCGCCCAAGCCGGCGAGTTACACCAGGGGGATTCCGTGCTCGGGGAACACCGCCGCCCGGGTCTCCAGGATCGCCCGGTCCAACCAGGTGTCCGGGTCGTACCCGTCCTCCCAGCTCCGAAACGCCGGCTCGTTACCGTCGGTCATCCGCGTCGGCGGTGGCGCGGGCAGCCGGTTGCCCAGGCGCGCGGCGACCTCGGCCCGCCACGCCGCGGGGGTCTCCTGCCGGGCCTCCAGGGGCTCGCCGGCGACCACGGCCAGCAGGTGCGTCCAGGAGCGCGGCACCACGTCGACGATCGCGTAGCCGCCGCCCCCGGTGGCCAGCCAGCGGCCGCCGCAGACCTCGTGGGCGAGGTCGTGCAGCGCCAGGTACGAGGCCCGGTGGCCGTCGACGGTGAGCATGAGGTGGGCCAGCGGGTCGTCGCGGTGGGAGTCGCATCCGTGCTGGGTCACCAGCACGTCGGGGGCGAAGGCGCGCACCAGCGGCGGCACCACGGCGTGGAAGGCACGCAGCCAGCCGGCGTCCGCGGTGCCGGGCGGCAGCGCCACGTTGACCGCGCTGCCCTCGGCCCCCGGGCCGCCGGTCTCGGCCGGGAAGCCGGTGCCCGGGAAGAGCATCTGCCCGGTCTCGTGCAGCGAGATGGTCAGCACCCGCGGGTCGTCGTAGAAGACCTGCTGCACGCCGTCCCCGTGGTGCACGTCCACGTCGACGTACGCGACCTTGCGGGCGCCGTTGGCCAGCAGCCAGCGGATCGCGACCGCGACGTCGTTGTAGATGCAGAACCCGCTCGAGGTGCTCGGCATCGCGTGGTGCAGACCCCCGGCGATGTTCGCGGCGTGCAGCACCTCGCCGGTCCACACCCGGCGGGCCGCCTCGATGCTGGCGCCGACCACGTGCCGGGTGGCCTCGTGCATGTGCGCGAAGGTCGGGTTGTCGTCGGTGCCGAGGCCGTGCGCGGGGTCGTGCACGCGCGGGTCCGCGGAGCTTCGTCGTACGGCGTCGAGCAGGGCCTGGTCGTGCACGGTGAGCAGGTCGGCGTCGGTGGCATCGGGCGCCGCCGCCGCGGCGAGGGTGCCGCCATACACGCCGAGGGCCTCGGCCAGCCGGACGGTGAGGTCGACCCGGAGCGGCTGCATCGGGTGGCCCGGCCCGAAGTCGTACGACGTCAGCGAGCCGTCGTAGACCAGGCAGGCGGGGCAGGCCAAGGGATCAGGCTCCGCCGGCCAGCGCCCGGGAGCGGTCGCGGGCCGACTCGAGCGCGTCCAGGAACGCGGCGCGCAGGCCGTGGTCCTCCAGCGTGCGCAGGGCCGCGGCCGTGGTCCCGCCCGGCGAGGTGACCTGCTCGCGCAGCAGCGCCGGGTGCTCGCCGGTCTCGCGGAGCATGGTGGCCGCGCCGAGCACGGTCTGCACCGCGAGCTCGGTGGCGGTCGGGCGGGGCAGGCCGAGGTGCACGCCGGCCTCGATCATCGCTTCGACGACGAGGAACACGTAGGCCGGACCGGAGCCGGAGACCGCGGTGACCGCGTCCTGCTGGTACTCCGGGACCCGGACGACCCGGCCCATCGCGCCGAGCATCGACTCCGCGGTGGCCAGGTGCTCCTCGGTGCAGTGCGCGCCGGGCGAGACCGCCGCCATCCCCTCGCCGACCAGGGCGGGGGTGTTCGGCATGACCCGGGCCACCGCGACGCCCGCGGGGACCTGCGCCTCGATGGCGGCGGTGGTGATCCCGGCGGCCAGGGAGACCAGCAGCTGGCCGGGGCGCAGGTGCGGTGCGAGGTCGGTGAGCACCGCGGTCATGTCCTGCGGCTTGATGACCAGCGCGATCGTCTCGGCGGTGACGGCACCGAGGTCACCGGCGACACTCACGCCGTACTTGTCGCGCAGCTCCGCGGCGCGCTCGGCCCTCTTCTCCACCACGGTCAGGGAGCCGGGGTCGCGGCCGTCCCGGATCAGGCCGGCGAGCAGGGTCTCCCCCATCACGCCGGCTCCGATGATGGCGACCGTCATGGCCGGGCTCCTCACTTCTGCAGGATCAGCGAACGCAGGAAGGATGGCAGGTTCGCGGGACGTCCGGCGAGCCGACGCAGCAGGTAGGGGTGCCAGTCCTCGCCGTACGGGACGAAGACGCGCACCCGCTCGCCGGCCGCGACCAGCCGGCGCTGCTCCTCGGGCCGGACGCCGTGCAGCAGCTGGTACTCGTAGCTGTCCGCGTCCCGGCCGTACCTGGTGGCCAGCGCGCCGGCGATCCGGACCAGGCGCGGGTCGTGGGTCGCGACCATCGGGTAGCCCTGGCCGGCCATCAGCACCTTGAGGCAGCGCACGAAGGACTTGTCGACCTCGTGCCGGTCGGGGAAGGCGACCTCGGCGGCCTCGGTGTAGGCGCCCTTGCACAGCCGGACCCGGGAGCCCTCGAACGCGAGCGCGCGGCAGTCGTCCTCGGTCCGGCGCAGGTTGGCCTGCAGCGCGATCCCGGTCTCCGGGTGGTCCTTGCGCAGCTCGCGCAGGGTGGTCAGGGTCCGGTCGGTGCTGCTGGCGTCCTCCATGCTCAGGGTGAGCGTGGTGCCGGCGTTGCGGGCGGCCCGGCAGAGCCGGCGGGCGTTCTCCAGGCCGAGCTTCGCGCCGACCCCGGGCAGGTCGTGGCCGAGGGAGCTGAGCTTGACGCTGAGCTCGGCGTGCCGGGCCAGCCCGTTCTTGCCGAGGGCCTCGAGCAGGTCGAGGTAGCCGAGCACCGAAGCCTCGGCGGCGTCCTCGTCGGCGACCTCCGCGCCGAGGTGGCCGACGGTGACCATGAGCCCGTCCTCCACCAGCAGGCGGGTCGCCGCGACCGCGGCCCCGACGGTCTCGCCGGGCACGTAGCGGGAGACCACGTCGCTGCTCACCGGCAGCCTGGTCAGCACCTGACGCAGCACGCGCAGCCTCCCTGGCGAGGTCGTGCGGCACCCCGTCGTACCGCGAGTTTCACCGTACCGCCGGCACCCTCGCGCCTCGCCCTGGGGACCCGGCCACCCCCTGCGGGCAAGAAGAAAGATGCGCACTTTGCCACCTTTTGCTGGACGTGGGCTGTTTTGGTCTAGTTCGATCCCTGCATGCTCCCGCTCGATCCCGACCGTGCCGTGGAGGCCCGGGTCCGCCAGATCGCCCGCCGCCATCTCGCGCAGGACGACCAGGCCCTGGTGGCGCGGGCGGCCGGGCTCGGCCGCGCGGACCTGGACGCGCTGGTGCAGCGGGACCCGGCGAGCCACCGCGACTGGCGCTACGTGCTCAGCTCGTACGGCGGGCTCGAGGCGCTGCTCGCCCACCGCCTCGCCCACGCGATCTGGAGCTCCGCCCCGGCACCCCTGGGGACCCCCGGGCCGGAGCACGTCCTCGCCCGGCAGATCTCCGAGCACGCGAAGGTCCGGACCGGGGTCGAGATCCACCCGGCCGCCCGGATCGGGCCGGGCTTCGTCGTCGACCACGGCTACGGCACGGTGATCGGCGAGACGACCACGATCGGTGCTGACTGCTACGTGCTGCAGGGCGTCGTGCTCGGCGCCACCGGCATCGCCGACAACAGACCCGGACAGCGGCACCCGACCCTCGGCGACCGCGTCGAGGTGGGTGCGTTCGCGCGGGTGCTCGGGCCGGTGCGGGTCGGGGACGGCGCCTTCATCGGGGCGATGTCACTCGTCCTCGACGACGTCCCCGCCGGTACGCGAGTCCACCCCGGTGAGCCGACGATCGGGAGGTCCTGCCGATGAACCAGCCGGCCCGCCGTCACCTGCCGACCGTCCTCGTCGTGCTCGGGTACGCGCTGGTGTGCGCGATCTGGGGCACCAACTGGGTTGCCATCAAGCTCGCGGTCACCGGGATGCCGCCCCTGCTCGCCGCTGGGCTCCGGTTCGTGTTCGCGGCCCCGGTGCTGCTGACGATCTGCCGGCTGGCGGGCAAGCCGATCTTCGTGCGCCGCGCCCAGGTCCCGTACCTGGTCTTCGTGACCCTGAACTACTTCACGCTGCCGTACCTGTTCCTCAACCTCGCCGAGCAGCACATCTCCTCCGGCCTGACCGCCATCTGCTTCTCGATGATCTCGCTGCTCATCGTCGTGCTCGGCGTGCCGATCCTCGGCGCCCGTATCGGCCTCGGCGAGGGCCTCGGCGTCGTGGTCTCCTTCGTCGCGCTCGTCCTGTTGCTGTCCCGGTCCACGGAGATCTCGGCCGGCAACCGCTGGGCCGTCGCCGGCGCCCTGCTCGCGGCGGCGATGCACGCGCTGTCGTACGTGCTCATCAAGAGGTACGGCGCCGACGTGCACACGCTGACCCTGAACAGCCTGCCGGTCGCAGCCGCGGGCATCCTCCTCGTGCTCGCGTCCCTCGCGTTCGAGCACCCCTCGGTGGCGGACATCAGCGCGACGAGCCTGCTGGCGACACTGCACCTGGCACTGGTCGCCTCCGTGATCGGCCTGGTCGTCTACTTCGCGCTGCTGCAACGGCTCTCCGCGCTGACGATGAGCTTCGTCTTCGTGATCTTCCCGCTGCTGGCGCAGGTGCTCTCCCAGGTCGTCGACGGCACCCGGATGTCGGGCACCGAGCTCGTGCTGATCCTGGCGATCGTCAGCGCGATGGCCTGCACGCTGCGGCTCCACCACCGCCGCTCGGCGGATCGCGCCTGGCGGCCGACAGCGTCGCAGCTGCGGCAGATGTACGCCGACGCGCTGAGCCGCTACCCGGAGGAGGCGTGCGGGTACTGCCTGACCGACGAGGTGCGCCCGTGCTCGAACGTCCTCGCGGTCCCGAGCCCGGCAAACGCGGTGTCGCAGCGCTCGGCCGCGACCGGCTACGCGTTCGGGTCGGCCGACCTGCTGGAGCTGGCCCGATCGCTGGACTCCCCGGATCCTGCCCGGCTGATCTACCACTCGCACCCGGACGTCGGCGCGTACCTGAGCGAGGAGGACCTCCACTTCGCCGTCCAGGACGGGACTGCGACGTTTCCGGTGCTGCACCTGGTCATCGACGCCCGGGAGGACGGCGTGCACGGCGCCCGCCTCTACGAGTTCTCGGTGGCCCGGGGGACCTACGTCGAGGCGCAGGCGTACGAGGCCGCGGAGTGAGCACCGTCGCCGACTCGGTGCTCGACCTGGTGGGCGGCACCCCGCTGCTGCGGCTCGACCGGCTCTTCCCGGGACCGCAGCGGGTCCTCGCCAAGCTCGAGCACCTGAACCCCGGTGGCAGCCACAAGGTGCGGATCGCGCTGGGCATGGTGGCCGACGCCGAGCGCCGCGGCTGGCTCACCCCCGGGTCCGGTCAGACGATCGTCGAGCCCACCGGCGGCAACACCGGGATCGGGCTCGCCATCGCCTGCGCGCTTCGCGGCTACCGCAGCGTGCTGGTCGTGCCCGACGACTACAGCGAGCGCAAGCAACGGCTCCTCGGGCTGTACGGCGCGCACGTGGTCCTGGCCGACCACCGCCGCGGCCTGAACGCGCACGGCGAACGCGCGGTCGAGCTGCTCTTCGAGAACCCCGACTGGGTGCTCCTCAACCAGCAGGCCAACCCGGCCAACAGCGCCACCCACCACGGCACCACCGCCGCGGAGATCATCGAGGCGGTCGACGGCGGCGTGCCCGACGTGCTCGTCTGCGGCGTCGGCACCGGCGGCCACCTGACCGGGGTCGGCGGCCGGCTCCGGCAGGTGCGGCCCGATCTGCGGATCGTCGCGGTGGTGCCGCCCGGCTGCTCGCTGGTGGCGAACCGGTTCGTCCCGCACCGGCTGCAGGGCTTGTCCGTGGGCCTGGTCCCGGCGATCCTCGACGTGGCGCTCATCGACGCCGAGGTCGAGGTCGCCGTGGAGGAGGCCCACGCGATGATGCGCCGCTGCGCCCGGCTCGAGGGCCTCGCCGTCGGCCCGTCCTCGGCCGCGAACCTGGTCGCGACCGAACGTCTTCTCGCCGACGAACCCGACGACACCAGCGTCCTGACCTTCACCTACGACAGCGCCGGCGACTACGTCGGCGAGGACCCGACCAGCACCACGGAAGGAAATCGATGAGCGTTCCCGGACGAGCCCCCGCCTCCCTGGCCGCGACCGAGCTGTTCGCGGTCGACGCCTACACGACCGAGTTCTCTGCGCGCGTCGCCGAGGTGGACCACGACGGGTCCCGGGTGCGGCTGGAGCGGACCGCGTTCTACCCCGGCGGGGGCGGGCAGCCGTGCGACCTGGGCACCCTCGGCGCTGCGCCTGTCTCCGCCGTACGACGGGAGCGCGGCGCGATCTGGCACACCCTGGACGGGGCTCTTCCGGCCGTCGGCACCGAGGTGCTCGGCGAGATCGACTGGACCCGGCGGCACCAGCTGATGCGCACGCACACCGCGCTGCACATCCTGTGCGGGGTGATCTGGGCCGACTACGCGATCCCGGTGACGGGCGGGAACATGGAGCCGCTGCGCGGACGGCTGGACTTTCCGTTCCCGGCGATGAGCGCCGACCTGGGCGCGACCATCGAGAAGCGGATCAACGAGGAGATCGAGAAGGCGCACGAGATCGTCGTCGACTTCGTGCCGCGCTCGCTGGCCGACGCCGACCCGGCGCTGATCCGGACCGCGGCCAACCTGATCCCGGCCGAGATCGACCCGCTCCGGGTGATCGACATCGTCGGCCTCGACCGCCAGGCCGACGGCGGCACCCACCTGCTCAGCACCGCCGAGGTCGGCCGGGTCCGCGTCACCGGCACCGAGTCCAAGGGCAAGGACAACAAGCGGATCCGCATCGAGATCGCCGACCCGTCGTAGAAGTGCACGTAATTGCGCTGACCCGTCGCAAAAGTGCGAGTCGCACGTGCGCTTTTGCGACGGGTCGGCGCCAAACACGTGCACCTTTGCGCCAGGTCGGCGATCAGTCGGTCTGGCGGCGCAGGGTCAGGGCGCCGAGGACGAGGGCAGCGGCGGTGAAGGCCACGATCACCAGCAGGTCGGCAGCGATGCTCGGGTGGGCGTGGTCGGCCACCGAGGACATCGCGTCCACGGCGTAGGTCAGTGGCAGCGCCCGGGAGACGCCGTCGAGGAAGCTCGGCAGCAGGTCCCGGTCCACGAAGAGCCCGCAGAGCAGGATCTGCGGGAACACCAGCGCCGGCATGAACTGGACCGCCTGGAACTCCGTCCTCGCGAAGGCCGAGACGAAGAGCCCGAGCGCGGAGCCGAGGATCGCGTCCAGCACCGCGACCACGAGCAGCATCCAGACCGGCCCTTCCAGGGACAGGTCCAGGAACACGGTCGCGACCGTGACCGCGAGCGCCGACTGCGCCGCCGCGACCAAGCCGAACGCGAGCGCGTAGCCGAGCAGGAAGTCGCCCTTGCCCAGCGGCATCGCCAGCAGCCGCTCCAGGGTTCCCGAGGTCCGTTCGCGCAGCGTGGTCACCGAGGTCACCAGGAACATCACGATGAACGGGATCAGCGCGAGCAGGGCCGGCGCCAGCGCGTCGAAGCCACGCCCGGGCAGGTCGGTGAACATCCACCAGAGCAGGGCGATCACCAGGCAGGGCAGCACCAGCAGCATCGCCAGGGTCCGGTGGTCGCGGCGCAGCTGGGTCAGCACCCGGGCGGCGACGGCCAGCGTGATGCGAAGGCTCATGACTCCTCCACGAGAGACAGGAAGGCGGTCTCGACGTCAGCGGCACCGGTCTTCTCGAGCAGCTCGTCCGGCGAGGAGTCCGCGATGATCCGGCCCTCGCGCATGAGCAGCAGCCGGTCGCAGCGGGTGGCCTCGTCCATCACGTGGCTGGAGACGAACACCGCCGCGCCCGCCTCCGCCAGCCGGTGGAAGGTCTCCCACAGGTCGCGGCGCAGCACCGGGTCCAGGCCGACAGTGGGCTCGTCGAGGACGACCAGCTCGGGCTCGCCGAGCAGGGCCACCGCCAGCGAGACCCGGGACCGCTGGCCGCCGGAGAGCCGGCCGACGACGCGGTCGCGCTGGGCACCGAGGTCGACCAGCGCCAGGCAGTCGTCGATGCGGGTGCGCGGGCCACCGAGGACGGCGGCGAAGAAGGTCAGGTTCTCGGCGACGGTGAGGTCGTCGTACACGCTGGGCGCCTGGGTCACGTAGCCGATCCGGTGCCGCAGGGCCCTGGCACCCGCGGCCTCGCCGAAGATCGTCACGGAGCCCCGGGTGATCCGCTGCACCCCGACGATCGCGCGCATCAGCGTGGACTTGCCGCAGCCCGACGGGCCGAGCAGACCGGTGACCTCGCCCGGTCCGACTTCGAAGGTCAGCCCGCGCAGCACCTCGACGCCGCCTCGGACCACCCCCAGGTCGGCGACCGCCACCCCGTTTTTCATCATGTGATGAATTCTAGGTCGGGTCAGATCACGACGGCAAGGGCCCGGTCAGGTAGCGCTGGATCGTCGGCGCGTAGATCGCCACCACGTCCTCGGCGGTCATCGAGGCCAGCGGCTCGACCGCCACGACGTAGCGCAGCAGGATCAGGCCGATCACCTGACTGGCCACCAACGGCATCCGCACCTCGGGCCGCTCGATGCCCAGCCCGGCGCCGACGGGGAGCAGCACCACCGGCAGGAAGCCGTCGCGCAGGAGCCGTGCGCCGGACGGGTCCATCACGCTGCGCGCCACGCCGAGCAAGGGCAGCCGCAGCTCGGGGTCGTCCCAGACGGACAGGAAGGTGTGCAACAGCCGTTCCGCGGCACCCTCGGCGCCCCGCGCGACCACGCCGGCGAGCAGCTCGCGGGGATCCACCGGGATCTGCAGGGCCGCGATGAACAAGTCGTCCTTGCTGCCGAAGTAGTGGTGCACCAGCGCCGGGTCGACCCCGGCGGCGGAGGCGATCGCCCGGACCGACGCCCCGGCGAAGCCTCGTTCGGCGAACAGCGCACGGGCCGCCTCGAGGATCGCGGCGCGGGTGTCCGGCGAGCCGGGCCGTCGCCCGCGCGGTTGGGCGGTCATCCGGTCTCCGGCACGCGCGCCGTCCCGGGCACCGTCGCGTAGTGCAGCTGCGCGAACGCCAGCGAGGCCAGCAGGTCCGCCTCCCGCGCCGCCCGCGAACCCGCCTTGCGGGTGTTGATCTCGGCGACGATGTGGCCGGTGAACCCGGTCGTGGCCAGGTGCTCGAGCAGCTCCGCGCACGGCTGCTTCCCGCGGCCGGGCACCAGGTGCTCGTCCTTGGCCGAGCCGGTGCCGTCGGTGAGGTGGATGTGCCGCAGCCGGTCACCCAGCCGCTGCGCCATCGCGACCGGGTCGGAGTGCGCGGTGGCCGCGTGCGAGAGGTCGAGGGTGGTGTTCGCGTAGTCCTCGCGACTCGGGTCCCAGTGCGGCTGGTACACGTCCATCTCGCGGCGCGAGGTCGCCCGCCAGGGGTACATGTTCTCCACCGCGAAGGCGATCCCGGTGCGCTCCTCGAGATCGGCGATGCCCTCGACGAAGCCGGCCGCGTACTCCTTCTGCCAGCGGAACGGCGGGTGCACCACGACCACGTCGGCGTCCAGCTCGCGCGCCATCTCGGCACTGCGCTCCAGCTTGGCCCACGGGTCGGTCCCCCACACCCGCTGGGTGATCAGCAAGCAGGGCGCGTGCACCGCGCACACCGGCACCTCGTGGTAGTCGCGCAGCTTGCGGACCTTGATCACGTCCTGGCTGATCTGGTCGATGCTGACCATCACCTCGACCGCGTCGTAGCCGAGCCGGGCGGCGTACTCGAAGCCGTGCGCCACCGACTCGGGGTAGACCGAGGCGGTCGAGAGGGCGAAGAGCGGACGGGACATCAGTCGAGGACGCTGAGCTTGTCCAGCCGTTCCAGGATGATTCCCTCGCGCAGCGCCCAGGGGCAGATCTCCAGCGCCTCGAGGTCGAAGATGTCCAGCACGGCGGAGGCGACGTACGCGCCGGCCACCACCTGGTGCGCCCGGTCCGGTGAGACCCCGGGCAGGGCGGCAATCTCCTCGGCGCTCATCTCGAGCAGCTTGGGCAGCCACCGGTCCAGCTCGACGGCGGACAGGCTGCGCCGGACGAAGAGGCCCTCGCTCGACGGCGCCGCGCCGGTGATCCGGGACAGCGAGCGGAAGGTCTTCGAGGTGGCCACCGCGTGGTCGAGCGGGCCGCCGCGCAGCAGGCTGCCGGCGTCGCGGGCGATGTCCGCGCGGATGGTCCGGCGCAGCTCGCGCAGGCGCTCGTCGTCGGGGCGGCCGTCGCGGAAGTAGCTGCGCGCGAGCCGGCCGGCGCCCAGCGGCAGCGACCAGGCCACGTCGGGGGCCTCGGCATCACCGGCCGCGATCTCCAGCGAGCCGCCGCCGATGTCGAAGACGCCCAGGCGCCCGGAGGACCAGCCGAACCAGCGTCGTACGGCGAGGAAGGTCAGCCGGGCCTCGTCCTCCCCGGAGAGCACCCGCAGGTCCGCGCCGGTCTCCTGGCGGACCCGGGCCAGCACGTCGTCGGCGTTGCTGGCGTCGCGCACCGCGGAGGTCGCGAACGCGTAGATGTCCTCGCAGCCCTTGTCCTCGGCCAGCGCCAGCGCGTTCGCCACGAAGGCGGTCAGCGCCTCGATGCCGGCCTGGCTGACCGCGCCGTCGTCGTCGAGGTGCTCGGCGAGCCGCAGCGGCTCCTTGTACGACGACGCCGGCATCGGGGCCGCGCCACCCCGGGCGTCCACCACCAGCAGGTGGCCGGTGTTGGAGCCGATGTCGAGCACGCCCAGACGCATGGTTCGAGGCTACGCGAACGAGCGGAGCGACATCGAGCTTGCTCGCATGTCGCGTAGCGAGGAGCGTTGAGGAGCTTGCGACGATCACGCGAACGAGCGGAGCGACATCGAGCTTGCTCGCATGTCGCGTAGCGAGGAGCGTTGAGGAGCTTGCGACGATCACGCGAACGAGCGGAGCCGCATCGAGCTTGCTCGGATGCCGGCGTAGCGAGGAGCGTTGAGGAGCGCAGCGACGATGACCGTTCGAGTGGTCCTAGGGATGCAGTCCGCGCAGCAGGTGAGCCTCCGCCACGCTGCTCACGGCCAGCGCGGTGGCCGCCCGCCGCAGCGAGAGGCCGTGCGCCTCCGCGTGCCCGAGCACCCGCTCCCAGCCGCGCAGCATCCGCTCCTCCAGGCGCAGCTCCACCTCGGGTGCGCTCCACCAGTACGCCTGGTTGGCCTGCACCCACTCGAAGTAGGAGACGATCACGCCGCCGGCGTTGGCCAGGATGTCCGGCACCACCAGCCGCCCGGCGTCCTCGAGGATCCGGTCCGCCTCGGGCGTGGTCGGCCCGTTGGCGCCCTCGACGACCACCTGGGCCCGCACCCGCGCGGCGTTCTCCTCGGTGATGACGCCCTCGATCGCGGCCGGGACCAGCAGGTCCACGTCGGCCTCGATCACCTCGGCGCCCGGGACCGCGTCGCCGCCGGCGAAGCCGACCACAGAGCCGGTCGCGTCCAGGTGCCGCTCCAGGGCGGCGATGTCCAGACCCGTGGCAGCGGCGACGGCGCCGTACTGGTCACTGACATGGGTGACCCGGACGCCCGCCTCGGCGAGGAAGACCGCGGCGCCGCGGCCGACCTTGCCGAATCCCTGCACCGCCGCCCGCGCCCCTGCCGGCTCGATGCCCCGGTGCCGCAGGGCGGCCAGCGCGACGTGGACCACCCCGCGTGACGTCGCGCTGGCCCGTCCCAGGGAGCCGCCGAGCGCCAGCGGCTTGCCGGTGACCACGCCGAGCACGGTGTGCCCGCGCGCCACCGAGAATGTGTCCATGATCCAGGCCATGGTGCGCTCGTCGGTGCCGACGTCCGGCGCCGGGATGTCCTGGTCGGGTCCGAGGATCGGCATCACCTCGCTGGTCCAGCGGCGGGTCACCCGCTCGAGCTCGGGCCGGCTGAACGCGCGCGGGTCGATGCGCACCCCGCCCTTCGCGCCGCCGTACGGGACGTCGAGCAGCGCGCACTTCCAGGTCATCCACATCGCCAGCGCACGGACCTCGTCGAGGGTCACGTCCGGGCTGTAGCGCAGGCCGCCCTTGGCCGGGCCGCGGGACAGGTTGTGCTGCACCCGGTGGCCGGTGACCACGGTGATGCTGCCGTCGTCGCGGCGCAGCGGCACGCTCACCGTCATCTCCCGGCGCGGGGTGGCGAGCATCGCGTAGGTGCCCTCGTCGTAGCCGAGCACGTCGATCGCGTCGCGCAGCTGCACCAGGGCGTCGCGCAGCGGACCGGTCGCGGTGTCAGGCGCGGAGGCCCGGGCGAGATCGAGCGCGGTCACTGCTGCTCGGCGACCAGGCGGCCGTACAGGTCGGGGCGGCGATCACGCAGGAACGGCCGGGTCCGGCGCACTCGCGCGATCTGCTCGGGGTCGGCCTCGGCGACCAGTGCCTCCTCCTGGTCCTGCGAGCCCTGCGCCAGCACCTCGCCGTTGGGCCCGTAGATGGCGCTGAGCCCGAAGTACTCCTTGACACCCTCGACGCCGACGCGGTTGGAGCAGATGACGAACAGGCCGTTGAAGATCGCGTGCGCGCGCAGCTCGATCTGGAAGACCTCCTTCATCGGCGCGCTCGCCGAGGCCACCGGCACGCAGAGCACCGAGCCGCCGCGCAGCGCGACCACCCGGCTCAGCTCGGGGAAGTGCCGCTCGTAGCAGATGATCGTGCCCACGCCGACGCCGTTCGCGTCGACCACCTCGGGCTCGGTCGCGCCCGGCCGGAAGTAGAACTTCTCCGGAAAGCCGTTGGAGAACGGCAGGTGCGACTTGCGGTAGACCGAGGCGAGCTCGCCGTCGACGTAGGTGCAGGCGGTGTTGAAGTAGGTGCCCGGGATCGCGCCTTGCTCGAAGACCGAGGAGACCACGGTCATCCCGTGCCGGCGCGAGCGCTCGGCGGCCATCGCGTTGGACGGGCCGTCGAGCGGCTCGGCGAGCGCGAAGTACTCGGGGTCGGGCTCGGGCTGCACGAACGGGACGGCGAACAGCTCGGGCAGCAGCAGCACGTCCGCGCCCTGCGCGGCGGCCTCGTCGATCAGCTCGCCGGCGCGCTCGATGGTCTTGGCGCGGTCGTCGGTGGGCTGCAGCTGGACGGCGGCGAGCTTCATGCGGACTCCTCCTGGGGCAGGTCGAACAGGCCGGTGAGCGCGACCCCGGCACGGGTCCGGTAGCGCTTGTTGACCGAGATCAGCACCGCGGTGAGCGGTTCGAGCTGGCGGGCCAGCCGCAGCCGGCCGGCGTCGAGGCCGCGACCGCCGGTGACCGCCTCGGCGAGCCGGATCACCCGTTCCTTGGCGGCCCGGTCGTCGCCGCAGACGAGGACGTCCTCGTGGGACAGGTCGATGTCCGGGTCGAGCAGGAGCGGCGCCGCCAGGTGGTGGAAGGCGCCGGTGACCGTCGAGTCCGGCAGCAGCGCGGCGGCCTCCTCGGCGGCACTGCCGGCCTCCACGGCCAGGCCGAACGGGCCGAGCTTGTCGAAGCCGAGCGGGTTGACGCAGTCGACGACGAGCTTGCCGGCCAGGTCGCCGGCGAGCTCGGTGAGCAGGGCCGCGTGCCCGTCGTACGGGACGGCCACGACGACCACGTCGGCGGCCTGGACCGCGGCCCGGTTGGTGGTGCCGCACAGGGTGCCCGCGGAGGCGCCCGGGAGCGCGGCCAGCTCGGCGGCGACCTCGGTGCCGCGGGCCTGATCGCGCGAGCCGAGCACGACCGCGTAGCCGGCCCGGGCCAGCCGGTAGCCGATGCCGCGGCCCTGCGGACCGGTGCCGCCGAGGATGGCGATGCGGGCAGCGATGCTGTGGTCCACCCCGATCAGTCCTTCAGCGCCTCGGCGATGCGGGTGAGCGTCTGCTCCTTGTCCCCGAGGGTGGAGACGATCGGCGAGCGCACGCCGGCGGCGTGGTACTCGTGCAGCTTCTCGACGACCTGGTCGGTGGTGCCGCACGCGGTCACCCGCTGCACCAGCTCGTTGGGCACCAGCACCATCGCCTTCTTGATCTGCTCGGGCGTGGCCGGCCAGCCGGCGATCTCCTGCAGCCGCTCGACCAGCTCGGGCTCGACACCGCTGTGCGCGGCGATGTGCGGCTGCTGGCACAGGTACAGCGTCAGGAACGCCTTGCAGGCGTCGATGGCCTCCTGCGGGTCGGCGTCGTTGACGCTGCAGGAGACGATCTGGGTCAGGTCGATGGCGTCCTTGCCGTCGGTCCGCTTGGCCAGGCCGGCGTCGATCGCGGCGATCGCGCCCTCCATGTACGACGGCGGCAGCAGGAAGTCCATGTGCACGCCGTCGGCGATCTCGCCGGCCAGCTCGAGCATCTTCGGCCCGACCGCGCCGATGTAGACCGGCACGTCGACCGGCTTGTTCTCCCGGTACATCGAGTCGAAGCGGACGTCGCGCATCTGCACGAACTCGCCCTCGAAGTTCACGACCTCGTTGCGGAAGAACGCCTGGCAGACGCCGATGTACTCGCGCATCGACTTCAGCGGCTTGGAGATCGGCTGGCCGACCTTGGTGGCCAGCGGCTCCCACCAGGCACCGATGCCGAGGATGGCGCGGCCCGGGGCGATCTCGTCGAGCGTCTTGAAGGTGACCGCCATCAGCGCGGCGTTGCGGCTCTTGTTGTTGAGCACCCCGGTGCCGATCTTGACCTGGTTCGTGCGGCTGGCGACCAGCGCGGCGACGGTGATGCCGTCGCGGGAGAGCCGGCCCTCGGCGACCCAGACCGACTCGAAGCCGTTCTGGTCGGCCAGCTCGGCCTGCCAGTACGTCTGCTCGAGGCTGAGCCGCTCGCCGACGTGGATACCCAAGGGCAGTTTCATGGTGCTCCGATCAGTACGTGGTTGCGAAGGTCTCGGACTCGCCGCGGAGCAGGAACTCCCCGTCGCCGGGGTCTCCGCGGAAGGTGCCGTCGGCGTCGACGACGTGACGGCCGCGGGACAGGACGTGCACCGGCTTCCCGGTGACGCGCATGCCCTCGTAGATGCTGTAGTCGGTGCGCAGGTGCGAGCCCGCGGCGGTGATGGTGTGGTCGGCGTGGGCGTCCCAGACCACCAGGTCGGCGTCCGCGCCCACCGCCACGACGCCCTTCTGCCCGGCCAGCCCGAACAGCTTGGCGGGCGCCGTCGAGGTGAGCTCGACGAACCGGCACGGGTCCAGGTGGCCGCCCACGACGCCGGCCTCCCAGAGCACCATCAGCCGGTCCTCGATGCCGGGCACCCCGTTCGGCACCTTCGGGAAGAAGCCGGGGCTGCGCAGCTTCTGCGGCGGCAGGTCCTCGGGCTGGTGCAGGCAGAAGCCGGCGTGGTCGGTCGCGACGGTCGACATCGCGCCGGTACGCAGCGCGTGCCAGAGCCCGGACTGGTTGCTGCGCTCGCGGATCGGCGGCGAGCAGACGTAGCGGGCGGCCTGGTCGCCGAGGCCCTCGTAGTCCTCGTAGGCGACCACCAGGTACTGCGGGCAGGTCTCGCCCCAGACCTTGGCGCCGGCCGAGCGGGCCCGGGCGATCTCCTCGGCGGCGGCCGCGGAGGAGACGTGCACGACGTAGAGCGGGGTGCCGATCGACTCGGCGAGCACGATCGCCCGGTGCACCGCCTCGGCCTCGGAGTCGTGCCCGTGCGCGGTGGCGTGGTCGCGCTCGGCGGTGTGCCCGCCGTCGACGAGACGCTTCGTCTCGCGGGCGACCATGTGCCCGTTCTCCGCGTGCACCAGCGGCAGCACGCCCATCCGCCGGGCCAGGTCGAAGCCCTCGAGCAGCTCTCCGTCGTCGACCATCTGGGTGCCCGGGTAGGCCATGAAGAACTTCCAGCTGCGGGCGCCCTCGGCGACCAGCAGCCGGAGGTCGTCGAGAACGTCCGGCTGCTGGTCGCGCGGCGGCACGATCGCGTGCAGGCCCACGTCCACGACGGTCTTGCTCGCGGCGGTGGCCCGGCGGCGCAGGTAGGTGTCGCGCAGGGTGGCGTCCGGCTCCTTCTTCACGAAGTCGAGCACCGTGGTGGTGCCGCCGTACGCCGCCGCGACCGTGCCGTCGTGGAAGTCGTCGGCGGTCCTGGTGGTGAACCCGTCGACCGGGTACTCCAGGTGGGTGTGCGCGTCGATGCCGCCGGGCATCACCAGCAGCCCGCCGGCGTCGATCACCTCGTCGGCGGCCCAGTCCTCGCCGAGGCCGAGGGCAGCGATCCTCCCGTCGCGGACGAGCACGTCCGCCCTGGTGGTGGCGTCCGCGTTGACCACGGTCCCGCCCTTGATGATCGTGCTGCCCACGGTCCCCCGCCTCTCCTCGCTCGTCCCTCAGGCCTGGGCGTGCTCGTCCGCCAGGGCGAGCACGTCGTCGAGGATCTCCAGAGCGAGGTCGATCTCGCCCTCCTCGATGACCAGCGGCGGCGTCAGCCGCAGCACGTTGAAGTTGGCCGTCAGGTAGAGACCGCGCTCCATCGCCGCCTTGGTGATGCGGGTGACCGGCGCCGCGGCCTCTCCCTTCGCATTGAACCCGACGAGTGGTTCCCGGGTCTCCCTGTCCTTGACCAGCTCGACGCCGTAGAACAGGCCGCGGCCGCGGATGTCGCCGATGCTCGGGTGCCGCTCCGCCAGCGCGGCCAGGCCGCGGCCGAGCCGCTCGCCCATCGCGCGGGAGTTCTCGACGATCTTCTCCTCGGCCATGATCTGCAGCGAGGCGACCCCGGAGGCGCAGGCCAGCGGGTGACCGGCGTAGGTGAGCCCGCCCCAGAACATGTTGTCCATCAGCCAGTCGGCGACCCGGCCGTTGACCGTCATCGCGCCCAGCGGCACGTAGCCGGAGTTGAGGCCCTTGGCGGTGATGAGGATGTCCGGGACGACGTCCCAGTGGTTGCAGGCGAACCACTCGCCGGTGCGCCCGAAGCCGGCCATCACCTCGTCGAAGATGAGCAGGATGCCGTACTTGTCGCAGACCTCGCGCAGCGAGGCCAGGTAGCCGTCCGGCGGGTAGAGCAACCCGTTGGTGCCGGTCACCGGCTCGACGATCACCGCGGCCACGGTGGCCGGGTTCTCGTACTGCAGGATCTCCTCCAGGTGCGGCCCGCCGGAGCAGACCGGGCACGGGTCCGGGTGCCCGGCCGGGCAGCGGTAGGTGTACGGGTCGAGCATCCGTACGACGCCCGTCATGCCGGGCTCGGCGGCCCACCGGCGCGGGTCGCCGGTCAGCGACATCGCGCCCGCGGTGGCGCCGTGGTACGAGCGGTACCGGGCCACGATCTTGGACCGGCCGGTGACGTGCCGGGCGAGCCGGACCGCGTTCTCGTTGGCGGCGGCGCCACCGGTGGTGAAGAAGCTCATCCGCAGGTCGCCCGGGGTCAGGTCGGCGAGCATCTCGGCGAGCTGGGCGCGCGAGCGCTCCGCGAAGCCGGGACCGATGTAGCAGAGCTCGTCGGCCTGCTTCTTGATCGCCTCGACCAGCTTGGGGTGCTGGTGGCCGAGGTTGAGGTTGACCAGCTGGGACTGGAAGTCGAGGTAACGGTTGCCGTCGAAGTCCCAGAACCAGGAGCCCTGACCGCCGGCGACGGGGATCGGGTTGAGCTTGCCCTGGGTGGACCAGGAGTGGATCACGTAGTCCCGGTCGGCCTTCTTGATCCGGTCGGGACCCCAGGCGTCGGAGCCGGCGTCGATGTCGGTGAGGGTCATCGCGCTCGGCTCACTTGGTCTCGGCGCCGAACGTCGCCAGCCGGGCCAGCGGACGGCCGGTGTTGGCGGCGGCGCAGACCACGAAGATCTCCCGCGGCCGGGGCACGTCGGCGACCTGCAGCGTGACCGTCTGGTGGTGCGAGCGGGTCTTGGCGTCGAGCTTGTGCTTGAGCGCGATGTCGATGGGGGCGCCCGGGAGGCCGACCTTCTCGGCGGCCGGGAGGAGCTCGGTGCCGCCGGCAGCGTCGCGGAAGACGTTGCCGAAGCGCAGGTTGTGGATCAGCGCGGAGCCGTGCTCGAGCTCGCCGTCGATGCCGACGAGGGCGGCCTTGCCGAAGGCCTCGACCTCGGCGCCGAGCAGCTTCACGCACGCCGGCCCGACCAGCATGCCGATCTCCTCGCCGATCGCGTCGGCGAGGGTGACCAGGTCCTGCACGTACTCGCTCGGGTAGGGGTTCTCGATCACCGCGCCGACGAACGCCACCCGGTGCACCGGGTTGACCTCCTGGCCGTTCTCCAGATGGGTCTCCTCGAGGTGATGGACCATCTTGCGGACCCGGACACTCATTGCTTCCTCCTTGGCTGGTTCATTGTGTGAACCGTTGGTTCAATATTGATGGTTGCAGATCCCCTGCGTCAAGAGGATTCGCGGACTTTTCGCTAGTCGGCCGGCTTCTGGGCCGGGTCGCTGCGGTACAGGTCGGGCCGGCGGTCGAGCACCGGCTGGTTGAAGGGGTTGCCCCAGCGCTGCTCGCGGGTGCCGACCAGGTCGACCTCGGCGAGCAGGAGCTCCTCGGACTCGCCCGAGACCGGGCCGGCCAGCGGCCAGCCGTCGGGCCCGACGATGAGCGAGCGGCCGATGAACGGCTGCCCGCGCTCGATCCCGGTGCGGCTGATCCCGGCGACGTAGAAGTGGTTGCTGTGCGCGCCGGTCATGCAGAGCATCGCGGCCATCGTCGGGACCGTCTCCGGCTGCCCGGGCACGGGCACCCAGTTGGCGGGCAGCGCGAGCAGGTCGGCGCCGGCGAGCGCGGCGGTGCGGAACGTCTCGGGGAACCAGGCGTCATAGCAGATGCCGATGCCGATCCGGCCGAGCTCGGTCTCCACGACCGGGAAGCCCTCGGTGTTCGGGTCGAACAGCTCCTTCTCGTCGTTCCAGAGGTGGGCCTTGTGGAAGGTGCCCAGCCAGCCCTCGGGACCGACCAGGACCGCGGCGTTGAAGACTTGTTCGCCGCGCCGCTCGACGATCCCCGCGACGACGTACAGGTCCAGCTCGCGGCACAGCGCCGACCAGAGCGTCACCGACGGCCCGTCCGGCACCTCCTCGGCGTAGCGCAGCGCCTCGGCGCGGTCGTCGAAGACGTAGCCGGACACGCAGGCCTCGGGCAGCACCACCAGCCGGGCGCCGGCCCGCGCCGCCCGCCGGATCCAGTCCTCGGTGGTGGCCCGGTTGCTCTCGGGCTCGCCGAAGACCGGGTCGAACTGCGCGCCGGCGAGCAGGAAGGCGGTCACGACCGCACCCGCACCGAGGCGTACTTGACGTCGAGGTACTCCTCGATGCCGGTGAAGCCACCCTCGCGGCCGGTGCCGGACTGCTTGACCCCGCCGAACGGGGCCGCCGGATTGGAGACGATGCCCTGGTTGAGCCCGACCATGCCGGCCTGCAGCCGCTCGGTGACGCGCAGGCCGCGGTCCAGGCTCTCGGTGAACACGTACGACGCGAGCCCGTACTCGCTGTCGTTCGCCCGGGCGATGACCTCGTCCTCGTCGCGGAAGGTGACCAGCGGCGCCACCGGCCCGAAGATCTCCTCGCGCACGGAGCGGGCGTCCGGGGAGACCCCGGTCAGCACGGTGGGCGCGTAGAAGTGGCCGTCCCGGTCGAGGGCCGCGCCGCCGGTGCGCACCTGGGCACCACCGTCGACCGCGTCGGCGACCAGCCCGGCCACGCTGCCGACGGCGTTCGCGTCGATGAGCGGGCCGACGTCGGTGGCCGGGTCCAGCCCGTGCCCGACCGTCATCGCGGCGAGACGCTCGGCCAGCGCGGCCGCGAACGGCTCGGCGACGGCCTCGTGCACGTAGAACCGGTTGGCCGCCGTACAGGCCTCCCCGACGTTGCGCATCTTGGCCAGCACCGCGCCTTCGACCGCCGCGTCCAGGTCCGCGTCGTCGAAGACCAGGAACGGCGCGTTGCCGCCCAGCTCCATCGACGTGCGCAGCACGTTGTCGGCGGCCTGCCGCAGCAGCACCCGGCCGACCTCGGTGGAGCCGGTGAAGGAGATCTTGCGGACCCGGCCGTCGGCCATCATCGCCGCGGTGACCGGACCCGAGGTCGAGGTGGTGACCACGTTGACCACGCCGGCCGGGACGCCGGCCTCGGCGAGGATGCCGGCGAAGGCGAGCATCGAGAGCGGCGTCTGCTTGGCCGGCTTGACCACCACGGTGCAGCCGGCGGCCAGCGCCGGGCCGATCTTGCGGGTGCCCATCGCCAGCGGGAAGTTCCACGGGGTCACCAGCAGACAGACGCCGACCGGCTGGCGCATCACCAGGACGCGCGAACCGCCGCCGGGGGCGACCAGGTAGCCGCCGTCGATGCGCACCGCCTCCTCGGAGAACCAGCGCAGGAACTCCGCGGCGTAGGTGATCTCGGCGCGCGACTCGGCCAGCGACTTGCCCATCTCCAGGGTCATCAGCCGGGCCAGGTCCTCGCGCCGCTCCAGCACCAGCGCGAAGGCGCGGTAGAGGATCTCGCCGCGCTCGCGGGGCGGGGTGGCCGCCCACGCCTGCTGGGCATCCGCGGCCGCGGCGACGGCGGCCAGCGCGTCCTTCTCGCTGGCGTCGGCGACCTCGGCGACGGTCTCGCCGGTGGCCGGGTCCTCGACGCCGAGCACCCGGGCGCCCTCGGCGTCGCGCCACTCGCCGGCGGTGAACAGCCCACGCGGTGTGGCGGTCGCGATCGCCCGTGCCCGCTGGATCTCCTGGAGGAGCGTCGTCATGTCAGTCTCGTCTTCCCGCCGTCCGGGGACGGCGCAGCCGCCGTGTCCCGCGGACACGGTCGTTCGTCGATGTGAAGGTCAGCGGCCGGTGAGCGCGCTGGGCAGCTCGAGGTCACTGACGCTGAGCAGGTCGCCGAGCTGCCGGGCCGCCTTGCGGACGGTCTCGGCGAGATCGGTGATGGCCTCGGGGGTGAGCCGGTAGCTGGGGCCGCCGATCCACACGGCGTACGGCGTGGCGTCGCGCACCCGCACCGGAGCGGCCACCGACGCGGCGCCGGTCTCCAGCTCGTCGACGGAGAAGGCGTAGCCGCGCTCGCGGACCTCGTCGAGGGAGTCGATGAAGTCCGCGAAGCTGCCGAGCTGCTTCGGCGCGTGCTTGGTGAACTCCTCGGCGAACTCGGCGCGCACCTCCTCGGGGGTGAGCGCGGCGAGCAGCACCTTGCCGGTCGAGGTGGCCCAGACCGGCTGGGTCCGCGGCACCGGCTTGGGGGTCTGGCCGATCAGCGACGGGCCCTGGGTCTGCGCCACGACCATGACCTGCGGCGCCAGCAGCACGTCGAAGCCGGCGGTCTCCTTGGTGTCGCTGGCGAGCTGGCGGACCACCTCGCGCATGTGCCCGTAGGAGCCGCCGCCGTCGAGCAGGCCGCCGACGATGGAGAGCAGGCCGAGGGAGACGCGGTAGCGCCGGGTGACCGGGTCCAGGGTGAGCCAGCTCTCCCGCTCGAGCACCGTCAGCACCCGGTAGCAGGTCGCCTTGGGGATGCCCGACTCCCGGGCGATGTCGCTCAGTCCGACACCTTCGGGGTGGGCGGCCACCGTGCGCAGCAACCAGATGGTGCGGCGTACGAGTCCGGCCTCACTCGGCGGCATGCTTCCTCCGTCGTTCGTTCGTCTCGATGAAGGCCCTCGGCCCGGTCATCTTGGCAGGTCTGCCGTGTGGGCGCCCGGTTCTTGGTCTGCGTCCCGTGAATGGACGCCCACACGGCAGGGTCATCGGGTCACTCCCCGCCCGGGGTGACCTCGACCTGCTCGCCCTGGAAGGAGTCGCCGGTCGTGTCGAAACCGTCGGCCTTCAGCTCGGCGAGAGCCTTTTCGGTCAGGTCGGTGCGGTAGGCACCGGAGTCGGGGTCCTTCTTCAGCACGCCACCGAGCTTGGCGATGTCGATGGTCTGCTTCCACCGCTTCGGGTCGACCACGCCGATGCCCTGCGGCGAGGGCCAGATCAGCTTGTTGACCTCGTTGAGCATCCAGGTCTGGTGCCCGGCGCCGAGCGCGCTGCCGGCCTTGAGCACGACGTCCACGCAGCCGTCGAGGTTGTCGCGGCAGTAGCCCCAGCCCTCGTAGCTGGCCTTGAGGAACTTGACCGCGGTCTCGGCGTTCTTCGGGTCGTCCAGCCAGTCGCCGCGGGCGTAGATGCCGTCCTCGTACGACGCGTAGCCGCTGTCGTCCAGGTTGATCGCGGTGAAGTCGGAGGGCTGGTAGAGCTTGCCCGTCTTGGGGTTCTTGGTCTCGAGCAGCTGGGCGTACTCGTTGTAGGTCTTGGCCTGCGCGGAGTCGACCTCGTGCTTGAGCAGCAGGCTCATGTCGAAGGGCTGCTGGATGACCTTGACGTCCTTCTTCGGGTCCACGCCGGCGGCCTTCATCGCCGCGAAGAGGACCAGCTCGTTGCCGTAGCCCCAGCTGCCCACCTTGGTGCCCTTGAGATCGGCGAGGGTCTTGATGCCGGAGTCGGCCCAGGCGACCTGCAGGTAGGCGCCGCGCTGGAAGACCTGGCCGATGTTGACCAGGTTGGCGCCCTGCTCACGGGTGACCATCGTCTTGGTGACGTGGCTGACCGCGAAGTCGACGTTGCCGGCCTGGAGGAGCTGCTGCGGCACGATGTTCACGCCGCCCTCCTGGATGGTGACGTCCAGGCACTCCTTGTCGTAGAAGCCCTGGTCCTTCGCCGCGTAGTAGCCGGCGAACTGGGCCTGGGCGACCCACTGCAGCACCACCTTGACCTTGGTCTTGGAGGTGCAGTCCTTGCCTGCTTCGGCCGCCTTGCCGGAGGTCTCCTCCGACATGCCGCCACATGCGGAGGCCAGGAACGCAAGACCGATCAGGGCGACCGAGAACCTGACCAGCCCGCGCCTGCGCTGGGATCGTGAAACCGACATGTGTTCTCCCGTTGAGAGGTTTTCCAGGACTGGGACGCAGATCAACTCATGAGGTCGTCGTGGTCGGGCTCCTGCCACGGTGTGAGCAGGCGCTCGATCCAGCCGACGAGACCGAACATGAGCAAGCCGAGGGCGCTGGCGACGAGGATGCCGGCCCAGGCGTACTCGAACCGCGGCAGCGCGGCCTGGTACGCGATGTAGACGCCGAGCGCGTTGCTCGGACCGCCGAAGTACTCGGTGACGATGACGCCGATCACCGACAGGGTGGTGCCGAGCTTGAGCGCGTTGAAGAGGTACGGCAGTGCGTTCGGGAACCGGAGCATCACCGCGACCTGCCGCGGGCGGGCGGCCATCGAGCTCATCAGCTCCAGGTGCAGCGGGGTGACCTGGAGCAGGCCCCGGGTGGTGTTGACCAGGACCGGGAAGAAGACCATGACCGCGGCGACGCCGGCCTTGGACTGGATGCTGGTGACGCCGAACCAGTTGTTGAAGATCGGCGCCAGCGCCACGATCGGCGCGCAGTTGAGCACCACCGCGGCGGTGAGCACGGGTGCCGAGGCAGCGGGCAGCCGGCTGATGAGCAGCGCCACCGCGATGCCGAGGAGCGAGCCGCCGACCAGGCCGAGGAGCACCGCCTGCACGGTGATCCGCGACGCCGACATGATGGTGCCGAAGTCGTGGCCGAACGCGGCCAGGATCTCGGTCGGCGCGGGCACGATGAAGCTGGGCACGTCGAAGGCGCGCACGGCCAGCTGCCAGCCGCCGAGGATGACCACCGCGGTGACCGCGACGGGCAGCGCACGCCGTACGGCGGGGAGCAGTCGCTCGGTCCAGCCGGTGCCGGGGGCGAGGGTGAGGGTCGCCATCAGACGGCCTGGTCCGAGGGGGCGCCGTACAGGGCCTGCCGCACCTCGGTGACCTTGTCGAAGAACTCCGGCAGGGTGCGGGTCTTCGCGGTCCGCGGGTAGGGCAGGTCGACGTCGATGCTGGCCGCGATCCGGCCCGGCCGCGCGGACATCACCACGATCCGCGAGGACAGGAAGACCGCCTCGGAGATGGAGTGGGTGACGAACACGACGGTGGTCTGGGTGTCCGACCAGATCCGGAGCAGCTCGCCCTGGAGGCGCTCGCGGTTCATCTCGTCCAGCGCGCCCAGCGGCTCGTCCATGAACAGGATGGAGGGGTCCGCGGAGAGCGCCCGGGCGATCGCGACCCGCTGCTGCATGCCGCCGGAGAGCTGCCAGGGGTAGTGCCGGGCGAACTCGGAGAGCCGGACGAGCTCGAGCATCTCCTCGGCCTTCTCCCGCCGGGTGGCCCGGTCCACGCCCGCCACCTGCAGCGGCAGCTCGACGTTGCGTCGCACGCTGCGCCAGTCGAAGAGGCCGGCCTGCTGGAAGACCATGCCGTAGTCGCGGTCCTGCCGGGCCGCCCGCGGGGTCTTGCCGTTGAGGGTGACGGTCCCGCCGGTCGGCTCGGCCAGGTCGGCCAGGCAGCGCAGCAGGGTGCTCTTGCCGCAGCCGCTGGGACCGAGCAGGGAGATGAACTCGCCGGGCCGGATGGCCAGGTCGATGTTCTCCAGCGCGGTCACCTCCTTGTCGGTGCCGGCGTTGAACCGCTTGCTGACGCCGTCGACGGCGATGATCGGGGCGCTGATCTCGGTGGTGGTCATGGTTGTTCTCCTTGAGGTCAGGCGATCAGGCGGTGTGCCGGTGACGGAGGGCGAGGCGCTCGAGCAGGCCGAGCAGCTCGACGAAGACGATGCCCGCGACGGCGGCCACCAGGACGGCGGCGTAGAGCTTCTCGGGGCCGTTGGAGTAGTAGTAGGCGAAGGTCAGGATGGCCCGGCCGATGCCGCGACCGGTGCCGGCGGAGAGCTCGCCGACGATGGCGCCGACGACGCTGGCGGTGGCCGCGAGCCGGAGGCCGGCGAAGACGAAGGGCAGCGCGGAGGGGATCCGCAGCAGGAACAGCTGCTGGCGCCGGTTGGTCGCGATCGAGCGCGCGAACTCGAGGTGCACGCGCGAGGGCGAGCGCAGGCCGCGCAGGGTGTTGATGGTGACCGGGAAGAAGGCCAGGTACGCCGCGATGCCGGTGACCGCGACCCAGGGCGGGGCGCCGGACTTGCCGCCCCAGATCACGATCATCGGGGCGATCGCGACCAGCGGGACCGTCTGCGAGGCGACCAGCCAGGGCATCAGGCCCTTGCGCAGCGGACCGGAGTAGAGGAAGACGGTGGCCAGCACCAGGCCGAGCAGCGAGCCGGCGACCAGGCCGTAGGCCGCCTCGCGCAGGGTCACCGAGGTCTCGGTGATGAGGTAGCTGAACAGCGTGGTCGAGTCGGCACGGCTGGCCGGCTCGGTGAGCGCGTGGAAGATCGCGGACAGGTGCGGCATCGACATGTCGTCGGTGGCCACCGGGAACTTCCACCCGAGACCGGGGATCTTGTCGTCCCAGGCCTGGCCGAGCGCCTTGTAGCCCTCCCAAAGGGCCCCGAGCAGGGCGATCACGACGGCCGCGCCGAGGCTGTTGACGAGCTTCGGCCCGATCGCGGGACGCTGCCGCCGAGGGCGGTTCGGGCTGGTCTCGGCCGCCTGCTCGCTGGCGTGCTTGCCTGCGGGCCGAGGCTCGGTGGTGGTGGCCGTCATCCGGAGTCCCCCATCGTGGTTGTGCCGGCTGCTGCGCTTGGTCGTTCGCTGACTGGATCACTAAGTGAACCGATGGTTCACCTTACGAACGTGTGGAAGATCTCGTCAAGGGTTTCCCGAGATTCGATTCCGTACCCGGCCGCGTAGGGTTCGTGCGTGCCCGAGGTCGATCTCGTCTTCCCCCGTGCCTGGCTCGAGTTCGCCGACCCCGCGGACGCGGGCCAGGTGTTCCGCTGCGACCTGACCTGGCTCACCTCGAGCTGGACGTGCATCTTCGGCAACGGATGCCAGGGAATCTACGAGACGTCCCCTGAGGCCGGGTGCTGCACCCTCGGCGCGCACTTCTCCGACGCCGAGGACGAGGAGCGCGTGGCCGGCTGGGTCGACCGCCTCGACGACTCGCTGTGGGAGCACCGCTCGCTGGCGCTGACCGGCAAGGGGAAGGTCTCCCAGAAGGTTTCACGGAAGAAGTGGACCGAGGTCGAGGACGGCGAGCGCAAGACCCGCGTCGTCGAGAACCCGGCCGGGCCGGCCTGCATCTTCCACAACGGCCGCGACTTCCCCGGCGGGTACGGCTGCGCGCTGCACGCACTGGCGCTGCGCGAGGGCGTGCACTTCGTGGAGACCAAGCCGGACGTGTGCTGGCAGCTGCCGATCCGGCGGACCTTCCGCGACGTCGAGCGCCAGGACGGCACGACGTACACCGAGGTCAGCATCGGCGAGTACGACCGGCGCGGCTGGGGCCCCGGCGGGCACGACCTGGACTGGTACTGCTCGGGCAACACCGAGGCCCACGTCGGGGCCGAGCCGGTGTACCTGTCGAACGCCACCGAGCTCATCGCGCTGATGGGCCAGGCCGCGTACGACGTGCTGGCCGATGCCTGCGAGAAGCAGCTGCGCTCGCGCTCGGCGCTGGCGCTGCATCCCGCGTCGCCCCGTTGAGGTGACTCGTTGAGGTGACCCCGGTGTGTGACCCCCGTCGCGGCCGGGTGAGAATCCTTCCATGCGTCTCGACCACATCGTCTTCGCCGCCGGTCCCGATGGTCTTTCCGGGACGGCGGCGCGCCTCTCCAGCGCCCTCGGCGAGGAGTTCCTCGACGGCGGTGTGCACCCGCGCTTCGGCACCCGCAACCGCATCCTGCCGCTGACCGACGGCACCTACCTCGAGCTCGTCGAGGTGCTCGACCACCCGGCCTCCGACAAGGCCCCGTTCGGCCAGGCGGTCCGGGCGCGCTCCGAGCTCGGCGGTGGCTGGATGGGCTGGGTCGTCGCGGTCGACGACCTCGCCCCGCTCGAGCAGCGCCTGGGCCGCGAGGCGGTCAAGGGCAACCGGCACCGCCCCGACGGCACCGAGCTGCTCTGGCGCCAGCTCGGCGTCAAGGGCCTGCAGTCCGACCCGCAGCTCCCGTTCTTCATCGAGTGGGAGTCCCCCGCCACCGAGCACCCCTCGCAGGGCGCCTCGGGCAACATCTCGCTGGTCTCCCTGGAGATCGCGGGCGACCCGGCCCGGGTCAGCGAGTGGCTCGGTCAGCCGGTCGAGCAGCCGCTGGAGGACGTGAAGGTCGAGTGGGTCGCCCCGCACGGCACCCCCGGGATCGTGGCCGCGCAGTTCCAGACGCCCCAGGGCCTGGTGCGCCTCTGAGCGGTGCGCCGCCCGCTCCGTCTGGACCGAGGAGCCCGCGCGGTGCGCCGCCCGCTCCGTCTGGACCGAGGAGCGAAGCGAGCTTGCGAGCCAGCGACGAGGGAAGACGGAGCGTGGAAGGCGGCGCACCAGTCCGAGCGGAGCGAGGACAATCAAGCACCGTGGAAGGCGGCGCAGCAGTCCGAGCGGAGCGAGGACAGTCAATCCGGCGTTCGCCGAACATCTGGGACAACCCGTCGGTCTACGAAATCGAGAACCTGGCGTTCGACCGTGCGGGTCTCGTGCTCGCGGCGATGCGCTCGCTCGGCGACTGGGCCGGGCGGGACGTGCTCGACATCGGCTGCGGCACGGGGTTCCACCTTCCTGTGTTCGCGTCGTCCGCGTCGTCGGTGACTGGCGTCGAGCCGCACCCGCCGCTGGCCGCGATCGCCCGTCGCCGCGTACGACGGCTGCCGCATGTCGCGGTGCTGGAGGGCACCGCCGCCTCGCTGCCGCTGAACGCGTCCTCGGTCGACCTTGCGCACGCGCGCTGGGCGTACTTCTTCGGGCCGGGCTCGGAGCCGGGGCTCGCTTCTCTCGATCGGGTCATGCGTCCGGGCGGGACCGCCTTCGTGATCGACAACGACCCGACGACCTCGACCTTCGGCGGCTGGTTCGCACGCGGGTTCCCTGCGGTCGATGCCCCTGCCGTTGAGGGCTTCTGGGCTTCGCAGGGCTGGTCGCGGGAGCGGATCACCACCGCGTGGACCTTCGACTCCCGCGAGGATCTCGAGGCCGTCGTACGGATCGAGCTGCCGACGGCCGTGGCCGAGGACGTACTCGCGTCGTACGACGGGACGTCGGTCGACTACGCGGTCAACCTCTGGTGGCGCCGCTTCTAGCTCCGCTGCGTCGAGCGCCGTACGACGAGGGTCGGCTCCAGCATCCTGGCCGGCTCCAGCACCGGCTTGAGGGAGAGCACGGTGTGCAGCAGGTCGACGATCTCGACCGCGACCTGCTCCAGCGGCTGGCGGACCGAGGTCAGGCCCGGCCAGGCGACCTGCGCCCCCATCGAGTCGTCGAAGCCGACCACGCCCACGTCCGCGCCTGGGCGCAGCCCGCGCTCGTGGAGCGCGTGCAGCACGCCGATGCCGAGGGTGTCGCTGGCGCAGGCGAACCCGGTGACGGCCGGGTCCTCGAGCAGCGCGTGCGCGGCCATCCGGGCGGCGTCGACGTTGTCGGTGATCCGGATCCCGAGGCCGCCGGTGTCCTCGCCGGCCGCGTCCATCGCGGACTCCCAGCCGGAGCGCCGGTCCTCGCCGATCCGCGACTCCTCCTCCCAGCCGATCCAGGCGATCCGCCGGTGCCCCGCCTCGAGCAGGTGCTCGGTGGCGAGCCGGGCCCCGCAGGCGCCGTCGACGTCCACCCACGGGTGCTGTGCGTCCGGCTCGTCCCAGGGCCGGCCGAAGGTGACGAACGGCGCGCCCACCCGGCGCAGCAGGTCGGCCTGCGGGGTGCCGGCGTAGGTGTCGGTGATGACGAACGCGTCCACGGCGGTGGCCCGGAGCAGCTCGTCGTAGCCGTCGAGCGGGTCCGCCGGGTCGCCGGAGAACAGCAGGATGTGGTGCCCGGTGCGCGCGGTGGTCTCCACCAGCGTGTGCACGAACCGGTCCATCATCGCGTTGCTGGTGCCCTCCTGGGCGGGCTCGAAGCGCAGCCCGATCAGGTGCGAGGAACGGGTGCGCAGCTGCCGGGCGGCGCGGTTGGGCGTGTAGCCGAGCTCCTCGATCACGGCTTGCACCCGGGCCAGGGTGTCGGGCCGGAGCAGCTCGGGGTTGTTCAGCGCGTTCGAGACGGTCTGCCGCGAGACGCCGGCCCGCTGCGCGACGGTGGCCAGGGTCGGGTGCGCGTCGGTGAGCCGGCGGCTCGGGCTCATGGCACCCCCTCCCGTCCTGGGTTCCTGTCCTGGAACGATCCAAGGATAGGCGTACGACGCTCTCGGGGTGTCCCGAAGGGTCTTGTCGGTGTTCGCACGTATGTTCGACCCATGGCAGCGAGCAAGGCGAAGAGGACCAGCGCGGGTTACCACTGCGGCGAGTGCGGCTGGGAGACAGGCAAGTGGGTGGGCCGGTGCGGGGAGTGCCAGGCCTGGGGGACGGTCGTCGAGCGCGGCGGCACCAAGAGCCGGGTCCAGGCGGGCCCGGTCACCGAGCCGGCCCGCCCGATTGGCCAGATCCCCGTGGAGGAGTCCCAGGCCCGCCCCAGCGGCGTGCCCGAGCTCGACCGGGTGCTCGGGGGCGGGCTGGTCCCCGGCGCCGCGATCCTGCTCGCCGGCGAGCCGGGCGTGGGCAAGTCGACGCTGCTCCTCGAGGTGGCCGCCCAGACGGCGCGCCACCAGCACCGGACCCTCTACCTGACCGGGGAGGAGTCGGCCGCGCAGGTGCGGCTGCGGGCCGACCGCACGGGCGGCATCCAGGACGAGCTCTACCTGGCCGCCGAGACCGACCTCGGTGCCGTGCTGGGCCACGTCGAGGAGGTGCGCCCGACCTTGCTGGTCATCGACTCGATCCAGACGATCAGCGCCGCCGACGTCGACGGCGTGCCCGGCGGAGTCACCCAGGTCAAGGAGGTGGCCGCGGCCCTGATCCGGATGGCCAAGCTGCGCAACATCACCCTGGTGCTGGTCGGCCACGTCACCAAGGACGGCAGCATCGCCGGGCCGCGCGTGCTCGAGCACCTCGTCGACGTGGTGCTGCACTTCGAGGGCGAGCGATCCTCGCGGCTGCGGATGGTGCGCGCGATGAAGAACCGGTTCGGGCCCGTCGACGAGGTGGGCTGCTTCGACCTGTCCGCCACCGGCATCGTCGCCATCACCGACCCGACCGGGCTCTTCCTCGACGTCCGGCACGGGCCGGTGCCGGGCACTTGCGTGGCCGTGGCCATGGAGGGCCGACGCCCGCTGCTCTCCGAGGTGCAGGCCCTGGTGACGCCGACCGCCTCCGAACGTCCGCGCCGGACCACCTCGGGGGTGGACTCGTCCCGGGTGGCGATGATCCTGGCGATCCTGCAGCAGCACGCCGGGGTGCGGCTGCACGGGCACGACGTGTTCGTCTCCAGCGTGGGCGGGGCCCGGCTGACCGAGCCGAGCAACGACCTGGCCATCGCGCTGGCGATCGTCTCGGCCTGGCAGGGCCGGGCGCTCGGCCGTCAGGTGGTCGCGGTCGGCGAGCTCGGCCTGTCCGGGGAGCTGCGCCGGGTGCGCGACCTCGACGTGCGACTGGCCGAGGCCGGTCGGATGGGGTTCCGCGCGGCAGCGGTCCCGGCCGAGAGCCCGGAGACGGTCGGCCGCAGCCGGGTGATGGACGGGATGCGGGTCGTCGACGTCGACGCGATCGCGCGCGCCTTGGCCATGCTCGGGATGACCGAGGAGGCGGGGGTGGTCGCCACGTGACTTCCGCCTAGACCAAGGACTGTCTCGCGCGATACCAAAGTAGGTCGGCAGCAGGGGCCGGGCGCTCTAGAGTTGTCGCCGTGGCTGCCCCTGACGACGCGACCGATCCCGTGCGCCTGCGGGCGACCCTGGCGAGCATCGCGCCCGGGACCGCGCTGCGCGACGGTCTGGAGCGGATCCTGCGCGGGCGCACCGGAGCGCTGATCGTGCTGGGTCACGACAAGGTCGTGGAGACGATCTCGACCGGCGGCTTCACCCTGGACGTGCCGTTCACCGCGACCGGACTGCGCGAGCTGGCGAAGATGGACGGCGCCATCGTCGTGGACGCGGACATCACCCGGATCCTGCGCGCGAACGTGCACCTGATGCCCGACCACACCATCCCCAGCGAGGAGACCGGCACCCGGCACCGCACGGCCGACCGCGTCGCGAAGCAGACCGGGTTCCCGGTGATCTCGGTGTCGCAGTCGATGCAGATCATCGCGGCGTACGTCGGCGAGACCCGGTACGTGCTGGAGGACTCCGCGCAGATCCTGTCCCGCGCCAACCAGGCCCTGGCCACCCTCGAGCGCTACAAGCTGCGCCTCGACGAGGTCTCCTCCACCCTGTCCGCGCTCGAGGTCGAGGACCTCGTCACCGTGCGCGACGTCGCGGTCGTCGCCCAGCGGCTCGAGATGGTCCGCCGGATCGCGCGCGAGATCGAGGACTACGTGCTCGAGCTCGGCGACGACGGCCGGCTGCTCGCACTGCAGCTGGAGGAGCTGGTCACCGGGGTGGACGCCGAGCGCGAGCTGGTGGTCCGCGACTACCTGCCTGGCGGGCGCCGGCGCAAGACGCCCGAGGCCGTGCTCTCCGCGCTCGAGAACCTGTCCCCCACCGACCTGGTCGACATCTCCATGGTCGCGAAGGCGCTCGGCCTCGGCCAGAGCGAGCACCTCGAGGGCGCGGTCACCCCGCGCGGCTACCGTCTGCTCGCCAAGGTCCCCCGGCTGCCCGGCTCGGTCGTCGACGGCCTGGTCGAGCAGTTCGACACCCTGCAGAAGCTGCTCTCCGCCGGCGTCGAGGAGCTCCAGATCGTCGAGGGCGTCGGCGAGCTCCGCGCCCGCAGCGTCCGCGAAGGCCTCTCCCGCCTCGCCGAGTCCAGCATCCTCGAGCGCTACGTCTAGTTGGCGCGAGCGGGCAGTTTGTGCGCCTGAGAACGCGCCGAGCGGGCACGACGTCGTGCCCGCTCGGCGCGTTCAGGCGCGTACAAACTGCCCGGTCACGGCTTGGGCTTGGGCTTCGGGGTCACCGTCTTGGTCACCACCGGGCGGGGCGGGCTGGTGAGGCGGAACTGGGCGTCGCCCGGTTCGGAGCCGATCACGGCCGCGGTCACGTGGTAGTACCCCGGCAGGGCCCAGGAGGTCGACCGGGTGCAGCCGGGGTCGGAGCGTCGACCGCTCCAGCTCACGGTGACGGTCGTCGGGGCCGCGCTGCGGACCACGACCGACTGCTGCCGGATCGAGCGCGGGCACTGCTGACTGGTCCAGATGCGGTCCTTGCCGGAGATCACCTTCGCGGCCAGCGTGCGCGAGGACACCACGAACGTGCACGCGGGGCGCATCCCCGTCAGCTGCAGGGTCAGCGGGACCGGCCGGCCGGCGGGCGCGGTAGCGATCGTCGGGGTCACGCTGATCTCGTCGAGCGAGCACGGTCCGGTCGGCGCGGCGAGCACCACCGGTGGGGCGGTCCCGGTCGGGGTGCCGCTGGGCGCCCTGGTCACCACGCCACCGGCCGTCGCGACCGCGACCGGGCCGATCGGCCGGGGCGCCTGGCTGGTCGTCGAGGTGGGCGAGCCGGACGCCTTCCCAGCGACCACCTCCGCCTGGTCCCCCGAGCCACCGGCGGATCCGTTGCCGGAGCCGTTCCCGGATCCGCCGCCCAGCGCACGGGCCCCCAAGTACACCAGCGCCAGCGCGGTGAGCACGACCATGATCCGCCGGGCCCAGTACACCGACGCCGGGTGGCGCCCTCGCGGCCGGGTCACGGTGCTCATGGGGGAACCGTAGGAAATCTGCCGTACCGGATGTCGGAGGCACACCGGGCCGGCCCCGGCCGGACATGGCTTAGGGTGCCGCCGTGACCGCGGCGACCGATCCCACGGGCCTGCACGAGGCCGTGCGGGCCTGGTACGCCGCGAACGCTCGCGACCTGCCCTGGCGGCGGCCCGGCACCAGCCCCTGGGCGGTGATGGTCTCGGAGTTCATGCTGCAGCAGACACCGGTGAGCCGGGTGCTCGCGCCGTACGAGGCGTGGCTGGAGCGCTGGCCCACCCCGGCCGCGCTGGCCGCCGAGCCGAGCGGCGAGGCGGTCCGGGCCTGGGGGCGGCTCGGCTACCCGCGCCGCGCGCTCCGGCTGCACGCGGCGGCGGTGGCGATCACCGAGCGGCACGGCGGCGCGGTGCCGTCGGAGTACGAGGCGCTCAGGGAGCTGCCCGGGGTCGGCGACTACACCGCGTCCGCGATCGCGTCGTTCGCGTTCGGGCGCCGGCACGCCGTCCTGGACACGAACGTCCGCCGGGTCCTCGGTCGTGCCGTCGCCGGGGTCGAGTACCCCTCACCGTCGGTGACCAGGGCCGAGCGGGACCGCGCGGACGCGCTCGTCCCGGACACCGACCCCGAGGTCTGGGCCGTCGCGGTGATGGAGCTCGGCGCGCTCGTCTGCACCGCGAACGGTCCCCGCTGCGAGGCCTGCCCGATCGCGGACACGTGCGCCTGGCAGGCCGCCGGGAGGCCGCCGTACGAGGGACCGGCGCGCAAGGTGCAGACCTACGACGGCACCGACCGGCAGTGCCGCGGCCGGCTGCTGGCGGTGCTCCGGCATAGCGATGAGCCCGTCACGGCGGACCGCCTGGCGCTGGCTTGGCCCAGCGCCATCCAACGCGAGCGATCCCTGGCCTCCCTGCTCCACGACGGTCTCGTGGTGCAGGAAGGCCAGCGTTACTCGTTGCCTGGTTAGACCGACGCTTCCTCGCCGCCCCCGGCCACCTCGACCGGTGGGGCGTCCGGCAGCACCGCGCGCGGGTTGCCGTGGAAGGTGAACGTCGTCTCGGCGCCTTCGCCCTCGACGTCGACGAGCACGATTTGGCCGGGTCCGACCTCGCCGTACAGCATCTTCTCGGCCAGCACGTCCTCGATCTCGCGCTGCACCGTCCGGCGCAGCGGCCGGGCGCCGAGCACCGGGTCGAAGCCCTTCTTGGCGAGCAGGTCCTTGGCCGTCTGGGTCAGCTCGATGGACATGTCCCGGTCCTTCAGCCGCAGCTCGACCGAGGCGATCATGTTGTCCACCATCGAGATGATCTGCTCCTGCGTCAGCGGCGGGAACACGATGACCTCGTCGACACGGTTGAGGAACTCCGGCCGGAAGTGCTGCTTGAGCTCCTCCTGGACCTTCGTCTTCATCCGCTCGTAGGTGCCCTGGGAGTCCGAGGCGTTGCCGAAGCCCAGGCTGACGCCCTTGCTGATGTCCCGGGTACCGAGGTTCGTGGTCATGATGATGACCGTGTTCTTGAAGTCGACCACCCGGCCCTGGCTGTCGGTCAGGCGACCTTCCTCCAGGATCTGCAGCAGGCTGTTGAAGATGTCCGGGTGCGCCTTCTCGACCTCGTCGAAGAGGACCACCGAGAACGGCTTGCGGCGGACCTTCTCGGTCAGCTGGCCGCCCTCTTCGTAGCCCACGTAGCCCGGCGGCGAGCCGAAGAGCCGCGAGACCGTGTGCTTCTCGGAGAACTCCGACATGTCGAGCTGGATCAGGGCGTCCTCGTCGCCGAACAGGAACTCGGCCAGCGTCTTGGACAGCCACGTCTTACCGACACCGGACGGACCGGCGAAGATGAACGAGCCACCGGGACGCTTCGGGTCCTTCAGGCCGGCACGCGTACGGCGGATCGCCCGGGAGAGCGCCTTGACGGCCTCCTCCTGGCCGATGACCCGCTTGTGCAGCTCGTCCTCCATCTTGAGCAGCCGGGTCGACTCCTCCTCGGAGAGCTTCACGATCGGGATGCCGGTCGCGACCGCGAGGACCTCGGCGATGAGCTCCTCGTCGACCTCCGCGACGACGTCCATGTCACCGGCGCGCCACTGCTTCTCGCGCTCGGCCTTGGCCAGGATCAGCTGCTTCTCCTCGTCGCGCAGGCGCGCGGCTGCCTCGAAGTCCTGACCGTCGATGGCGCCTTCCTTGCGGCGGCGCACCTCGGAGATCTTGTCGTCGAACTCGCGCAGGTCGGGCGGCGCGGTCATCCGGCGGATCCGCAGCCGCGAGCCCGCCTCGTCGATGAGGTCGATCGCCTTGTCCGGCAGGAACCGGTCGGACACGTACCGGTCGGCCAGCGTCGCCGCGGAGACCAGCGCCTCGTCGGTGATGGTCACCCGGTGGTGCGCCTCGTAGCGGTCGCGCAGCCCCTTGAGGATCTCGATGGTGTGCGCGATCGACGGCTCCGCGACCTGGATCGGCTGGAAGCGGCGCTCGAGCGCGGCGTCCTTCTCCAGGTGCTTGCGGTACTCGTCGAGCGTGGTGGCGCCGATCGTCTGCAGCTCGCCGCGGGCCAGCATCGGCTTGAGGATCGAGGCGGCGTCGATGGCACCCTCGGCGGCACCCGCACCCACGAGCGTGTGCAGCTCGTCGATGAACAGGATGATGTCGCCGCGGGTCTTGATCTCCTTGAGCACCTTCTTGAGGCGCTCCTCGAAGTCACCGCGGTACCGCGACCCGGCCACCAGCGCGCCGAGGTCGAGGGAGTAGATCTGCTTGTCCTTCAGCGTCTCCGGGACGTCGCCGCGGACGATCGCCTGGGCCAGGCCCTCGACGCAGGCGGTCTTGCCGACGCCGGGCTCGCCGATCAGGACGGGGTTGTTCTTGGTGCGGCGGGACAGCACCTGCATGACCCGCTCGATCTCCTTCTCGCGCCCGATGACCGGGTCGAGCTTCCCCTCCTTGGCGGCCTGCGTGTAGTTGCGGCCGAACTGGTCGAGGACCAGGGACGAGGACGGGGCCGCCTCGGGGGCGGTCCCGGCGGTCTGGGCCTCCTTGCCCTGGTAGCCCGAGAGCAGCTGGATCACCTGCTGGCGGACCCGGTTGAGGTCGGCGCCGAGCTTCTGCAGCACCTGGGCGGCAACACCCTCACCCTCGCGGATGAGGCCGAGCAGGATGTGCTCGGTGCCGATGTAGTTGTGGCCGAGCTGCAGCGCCTCGCGCAGGGACAGCTCCAGCACCTTCTTGGCCCGAGGGGTGAACGGGATGTGGCCGCTCGGCGCCTGCTGACCCTGGCCGATGATCTCCTCGACCTGGGCGCGGACACCCTCGAGCGAGATCCCGAGACTCTCCAGCGCCTTCGCGGCGATGCCGTCGCCCTCGTGGATGAGGCCGAGCAGGATGTGCTCGGTCCCGATGTAGTTGTGCGAGAGCATGCGGGCCTCTTCTTGGGCCAGCACGACAACGCGTCGAGCACGGTCGGTGAACCGTTCGAACATGGGCATCGCTCCTTGCTTCCGCGGGTCAAGCAGCCTGCGACCCGCACGGCCTGCTCAACCCTGCATCCACCCTACGTGTTCCGCCGAAAGCCCGTCTTCGCTCTCAGCGAACAGACAGTGCCCAGAACCCGGGGTGGGCAAGTGCGACGAGGGTCAGTGGGCGGCCAGGTAGGCCTCGCGCACCTCGGTGGAGACCCGGCCGCGGTCAGGGACGTCGTACCCGTTGTCGCGGGCCCAGGCGCGGATGTCGGCCGGGCTGGGGCCGCTGCCGTTGCGCGAGCGTCGGCGGCTGCCCCCGGCACGACGGGCGTGGCCGACGTACGGCGCCAGCACGTCGCGGAGCTTGGCGGCGTGCTTCTCGTTGAGGTCGATCTCGTACTCGCGACCGTCCAGGGCGAAGGAGACCGTCTCCGCGGCCTCGCTGCCGTCGATGTCGTCGACGAGCACGATGTTCACCTTCTGAGCCATATTCGGCGCCCCGTTTCGTGAGAAAAAAATTTCGCGATTTCTCGCAGAATACCCCTGCCGCACCAGAACAATGCCATGCGACCTGGCGGAGTTCATTCAGAAATCATTTGCGGGGCTATTCCGGGCGCAGCAGCGGGAACAGGATCGTCTCCCGAATTCCGGCGCCGGTCAGCAGCATCACCAGCCGGTCCACGCCCATGCCCATGCCGCCGGCCGGGGGCATCCCGTACTCCATCGCCTTGAGGAAGACCTCGTCGAGCTCCATCGCCTCGGGGTCGCCCGCCGCGGCCAGCAGGGACTGGGCGGTCAGCCGCTCGCGCTGGACGACCGGGTCGTTGAGCTCGGAGTACGCCGGAGCCAGCTCGACGCCGTTGATGATGAGGTCCCAGGCCTCGTTGAGCCCGGGCTCGGAGCGGTGGGCCTTCGCCAGCGGCTTGACCGCCGCGGGGTAATCCATGACGAAAGTCGGCTGGATGAGGGCGTCCTCGCACAGCTGCTCGTAGAGCTCCACGACGATCTCCGCGGCACCCCATTTCGGCTGCAGCTCGACCTCACGGTCCGCGGCGTGCTTGCGCAGCTCCTCGGCGGACGTTTCCGCGGTGATCTCCTCGCCGAGCGCCTCGGAGACCAGGGTCAAGATCGGGGCCTGGCGCCACTCGCCCTCGAGGTCGATCTCGGTGCCGTCCCGGGCCGGTACGACGGTGCGCCCGACCGCGCGGGCGGCGTTCAGGACGAGGTCCTTGGTCAGCGCCATCATGGTGAACTGGTCGCCGTACGCCTGGTAGGCCTCCAGCATCGAGAACTCCGCCGCGTGCGTGGAGTCCAGGCCCTCGTTGCGGAAGGTGCGGCCGATCTCGTAGACCTTGTCGACGCCGCCGATCATCGCCCGCTTGAGGTCGAGCTCCAGGGCGATCCGCAGCAGCATGTCCTGGTCGAGGGCGTTGAGATGGGTCTTGAACGGCCGGGCCGCCGCGCCGCCGTTGGTCAGCTGCAGGATCGGCGTCTCGACCTCGACGTAGCCCTGGGCGTCCAGGGTCTCGCGCAGGCTGCGCAGCACGGCGGCCTTGGTGCGGACCATCTCGCGGGCCTCGGGACGGATCATCATGTCGACGTACCGGAGCCGGATCCGCGCCTCGTCGGAGAGAGGCCGGTGCTCGTTGGGCAGCGGTCGCAGCGTCTTCGCGGCGATCTGCCAGCTGGCTGCCTGCACGGAGAGCTCGCCGCGCCGGCTGGTGACGACCTCGCCGGTGACCGCGAGCAGGTCGCCGAGGTCAACCACGTGCTTGAACTCGGCCAGCGACTCCTCGCCGACGTCGGCCAGCGAGAGCATCACCTGGATCTCCGAGCCGTCGCCCTCGCGCAGCCGGACGAAGCAGAGCTTGCCGGTGTTGCGCAGGAAGATCACCCGGCCGGTGATGCTGACCGTCTCACCGGTGTGCGTGTCCGGCTCCAGCTCGCCCGCCTCGAGCCGCGGGTCGTAGGCCTCGCGGATCGCCTTGATCGTGTGCGTGCGCGGCACCGTCACCGGGTAGGGCTCGACCCCGGACTCGAGCAGCCGGGCCCGCTTCTCCCGGCGAACCTGCATCTGCTCGGGCAGGTCGTCGGCGGGGTGCTCGGGCTCGGTGCTCATGCCGCACAGGCTATCGGCGGGCGTCATGACCGGAATCAGGGTGTCCGGGCGCGCGTACACCAGCCTGCGAATGTTGCGCGAGTGGCGCCAGCGGATCCCACCAGCACCACCCGCGACATTCGCAGGCCCGGGTACGCGGACTACCCCGCGGCGGCCAGGTCGTAGGCGGCGACGGTGCGGCCCAGCGAGGCGCCGATCGTGTCCGACGTACGGAAGTGCACGCCCTCCCAGACCCGGGCGTCGATGTTCTCGCTGGTGAGGGTGGCCCAGTCGGTGTAGGTGCGCGGGCTCGCCCCGGCGACCGTGCTGGTGACCGTGAACGGTGCCGGGGTGCCGACCAGCGCCGTCAGCACGGCTTCGGCGGCGCCGGCGTACCCGGTGTGACCGCTGGGGTACTCCGGGTGCAGCGGGGTGGCGATCAGCGGCTCCCAGGCAGGAGCCGGCGTGGTCAGCGGGTCCCCGTCGGAGATCGGGTTGCCGGCCAGGTCCGCCTCCCGGATCGCGGTGAGCGGTCGCCAGTGCTCGTAGACGTACTTGTTGGCGTAGACGGCGATCTGCGCATCGGTGGTCACCTGGTGGAAGAGCGCGACCAGGTGCACCTGGCGCCGCACCGAGGCGCCCTCGGCCTGGAGCTGGGTGAGCGCGGCGCGCAGGACCTGCGTGTAGGCGTTCAGGCTGCTCTGCCCCCAGAAGAGCGCCACCTGGGTCTGCGCGTCGGTACGCAGCGAACCGGTCTTGGCGCCGTAGGTGCGCACCTCGTCGAGGTCGCTCCGGTACGCCGGGGTGCCGAGCGCCGGAGGCGCGCCCACGGCGAACCGGTCACCGGTGCCGAGCAGGAACGGAGTGGCGTGGCCCAGGGAGGCCTGGATGGCCGGCTTCCCGGCGGTCGTGGTCACCCAGAAGCCGGGCCCGGCGGTGGGCGTGTACGGGGTGTTCACCGCGGCCACGGAGAGACCGTCGCTCGCTCGCTCGGCCAGCACGGCGGCAGCCGCCTTCTTCCCGGCATCGATCGCCCGGGCACGCGGCCCGGTGTCCGGCACGGTGGCGAGCGTCTCGGCGAGGCGAGCGTCCAGAGCCGCGGTCGCGGCCGGCACCCGCTGGACCAGCACGTCGCGGAGCGCCTGCGCGGCCGCGGCCACGGCGTACGGGCCGTCGGCGGGACCAGGACGCGAGACCGCGCGGTCCGCGGCACTCCAGGCCGTCGCCCAGATCGCGCTGCTGGGCGCCTGGACCGGGGAGGCGAAGATGGCCACGACCGAGGCGGTGGCGTCGTACCAGCCGAGCAGGTGGCCGGCCGGCGGGGTCACCGCGGGGGCGCGGCTCGGGAGGGTGACCAGGGCCGCGGTGACGGCGCCGGCGACGAGGAGGAGTGCGCTGCGAGCGCGAGAGCGAGGCGTCATGGCCATACTCTAGTGATCCACTCGACTTAATAGTCTTTGATCTCGCTCCGTGGATTCAGCTAGGTGTTGCGGGCGAAGACCAGCTCGAGGCCGCGCAGGGTGAGCCAGGGCTGGTGGTCGGTGACCGAGCGGCACTCGTCGACGACGACCGGGGCCAGGCCGCCGGTCGCGATCACGTGCACCTCGTCGGCGGGGACGCCGAGCTCCTCGATCATCCGGGCGACGATGCCGTCGACCTGGCTGGCGAAGCCGAAGACCATGCCCGACTGCAGCGCCTCGACGGTGTTCTTGGCGATCACCGTGCGCGGCCGGAGCAGCTCCACCTTGCGCAGCTGCGCGCCGCGGCGGCCGAGCGCCTCCAGGGAGATGTCGATGCCCGGGGCGATCGCGCCGCCGACGTACTCGCCGCGCGGGCTGACCACGTCGAAGGTGGTCGCGGTGCCGAAGTCCACGACGATCGCCGGGCCGTCGTACAAGGTGGCCGCGGCCAGCGCGTTCACCACCCGGTCCGCGCCGACCTCGCGGGGGTTGTCCATCAGCACCGGCACCCCGGTGCGCACGCCCGGCTCGACGACCACCGAGTCGATCGCGGCGTAGTGCCGGGCGAGCATGTCCCGCCACTCGTGCAGCACCGCCGGGACCGTCGAGCAGACCGCCAGCCCGTGCACCGCCGGGACGCCGGAGGACTGCGCGATCAGGGCCTGCAGCAGCACGAACCACTCGTCCGCGGTCCGGGTCTCCAGCGTCGAGACCCGCCAGTGCTCGAGCACCTCGCCGTCGGCCAGGAGACCCAGCGTCGTGTGGGAGTTCCCGATGTCCGCGGCGAGAAGAGTCACGACAGGAGATCCATGCCGAGGTCGAAGACCTTCACCGAGTGCGTCAGCGCGCCGACCGAGATGTAGTCGACCCCGGTGAGCGCGACCTCGCGGGCCCGTTCCAGGGTGAGACCGCCGGAGGCCTCCAGCGTGGCGCGCCCCGCGGTCAGCGCGACGGCCTCGGCCATCGTCGACGTGCTCATGTTGTCGAGCAGGATCCGCTCGCAGCCGGCCTCGAGCAGCTCGGCCAGCTGGTCCAGCGTGGTCACCTCGACCTCGACCGGCAGGTCCGGGTACGCGGCGCGCACGGCCTCGTACGCCGGCACCACCCCGCCCGCCGCGATCACGTGGTTGTCCTTGACCAGCGCCATGTCGGAGAGCGAGAAGCGGTGGTTGACCCCGCCGCCGCAGGCGACCGCGTACTTCTGCAGCGCGCGGTAGCCCGGCAGCGTCTTGCGGGTGTCGAGCACCTTCGCGTTCGTGCCCTCCAGCGCACGCACCCACTCCCGGGTGGCGGTGGCGACCCCGGACAGGTGGCAGGCGAAGTTGAGCGCGGTCCGCTCGGCGATGAGCAGCCGGACCACCGGCCCGGTCACCCGCAGCACCACGTCGCCCTTGGTCACCGCGGTCCCGTCGGGCAGCCGGTCCGAGACCTGGACCTGATCGCCGAGCACGTAGTGGAAGACCAGCGCAGCGATCGCCAGACCGGCCACGACACCGTCCTCGCGGGCGCCGAACTCAGCGGTGCCGACGACATCGTGCGTGATCGTGGCCGCGCTGGTCACGTCCACGCCGGCGCCGTCCGGGGGGAGGTCCTCGGCGAGCGCCTGCGCGATCTGCGCGTACACCGCCCGCGGGTCCAGCCCGGCCTCGCTCAGCTCGGCCAGCAGGTCGCCGGGCAGCTCGTCGTACGGCGTCGCCGCACTCGTCGCGGTGCCGGAACCGGGCACGCTCACGGCAGCACTCCCGCGTCCAGGCCGTCGGTGGCGGCGGACCTGCGGAACGTCGGCACCGGCGTCCCGTCGCGCAGCACCACGTCCACGTGCCCGGCGAACCGGGCGTCGTCGCGCTCGCCGAAGTCCTCGCGCCAGTGCGAGCCGCGGGTCTCCTCGCGCAGCGTCGCGGCGGCGGTCAGGGCCGCGCTGATGGTGACCAGGTTGGTGGTCTCCCAGGCGGCCGGCCCGTCCTCGCCGGGCTTGGCGGCGTACCCCGCGAGCTCGGAGGCGGCGATGGAGAGCCCGTCCGCGTTGCGCAGCACGCCGACCCGTTCGGTCATGGTCGCCTGCATCGCAGTGCGGACGTCCGCGTCCACCACCCCCGCCGTACGACGGTCCGCGGCCGGCCCGCGCTGCGGACCCAGCTCGGCCGGCAGCACCTGCGCGATCCGGCGCGAGAAGACCAGGCCCTCCAGCAGCGAGTTGGAGGCGAGCCGGTTGGCACCGTGCACGCCCGAGCAGGCGACCTCGCCGGTGGCGTAGAGCCCGGGCACCGAGGAGCGGCCCCACAGGTCGGTGGCGACGCCGCCGGAGGCGTAGTGGCAGGCGGGCGCGACCGGGATCAGCTCGGTGACCGGGTCGATGCCGTGCGAGCGGGCGGTGGCCAGGATGGTCGGGAACCGCTTCTCCCAGAACTCGCGGCCCAGGTGCCGCGCGTCCAGCCACATGTGCGGCTGGTTCTCCTCGTGCATCCGCCGGGTGATCGCCTTGGCGACCACGTCCCGCGGTGCCAGGTCGGCCAGCTCGTGCACGCCCTGCATGAACCGGTTGCCCGCGAAGTCGACCAGGAAGGCACCCTCGCCGCGGACGGCCTCGGAGATGAGCGGCTGCTGGCCGGTCGAGTCCGGGCCGAGGTACATCACCGTGGGATGGAACTGGACGAACTCCAGGTCGCGCAGCACCGCGCCGGCGCGGGCGGCCAGGGCCATCCCGTCGCCGGTGGAGACAGCCGGGTTGGTGGTCTGGCTGAACACCTGGCCGAGCCCGCCGGAGGCGAGCACGACCGCCCGGCAGCGGACCGCGCCGACGCCGTCGCGCTGACCCTCGCCGAGCACGTGCAGGGTGATGCCGGCGACCGAGCCGTCGTCGGCGAGGAGCAGGTCGACGGCGAGCGCGTGCTGGATGACCTCGATGTCCGGCGCGGCCTCGATCGCCGCGACGAGCGCCCGCTGGATCTCGGCACCGGTGGCATCCCCGCCGGCGTGCACGATCCGGTCGCGGTGGTGGCCGCCCTCGCGGGTCAGCGACAGCTCGCCGTCCTCGGCCTGGTCGAACTTGGCGCCGAGCGCGATCAGCTCGCGGACCGCTTCGGGGCCCTCGGTGACCAGGGCCCGGACCGCGTCCACGTCGCAGGCGCCGGCGCCGGCGACCAGGGTGTCGATCTCGTGCTCGCGCGGGGTGTCCCCGGGGCCGAGCGCGGCCGCGATGCCGCCCTGCGCCCACTGCGTCGAGCCCGCGGAGAGCACGTCCTTGGTGACGACGAGGATCTTCGAGACCCGACCGCGCAGCCGCAGCGCCGCGGTGAGGCCGGCGATGCCGGAGCCGACCACGACGACGTCGGCCTCGGTCGACCAGCCCGGTGAGCCGGCTGCCAGCCGCTCGGGAAGTTGCATTCGGCGAGACTAGCGGGCGACGAGGTCGCCGCGGACGAGTCCCGTCCCCGGCAGCGCCTCGGCCGGGTCGTGCCCGGTGCCGATGATCCGGTTCTCCGCGTCCACGAAGACCACGTGCGGCTGGTACTCGCGCGCCTCGGCGGTCTCCATCTGGCCGTAGGCGATCAGGATGACCAGGTCGCCGGGGTGCACCAGCCGGGCCGCGGCGCCGTTGATGCCGATGACGCCCGAGCCGCGCTCGCCGGCGATCGTGTAGGTCTCCAGCCTGGCGCCGTTGGTGATGTCGACGATGTGCACCAGCTCGCCGGCCAGCAGGTCGGCGGCGTCGAGGAGGTCCTCGTCGACGGTCACCGAGCCCACGTAGTGCAGGTCGGCCTGGGTCACCGTGGCGCGGTGGATCTTGCTCTTCATCATGGTGCGCAGCATCAGCTGTCGCCTCCTTCCGGCGCTCCGAGGTGGAGCGCGACGTTGTCGATCAGCCGGGTGCTGCCCACGCGGGCGGCGATCAGCATGCGGGCAGGGCCCTCGGGGGGCGCCGGGCCGAGATCGGGGGCAGCGATCTCCAGGTAGTCGAGGTCGACGCCGGGGGTGCCGCGCAGGGCCGCGCGCGCGGCGCCGAGGGCGGCGGCCGCACCGCGGGCCGCGTCCTCCTGGGCCGCGAAGAGTGCCCGGGACAGGACCACCGCGGCAGCGCGCTGGTCCGGGTCGAGGTACCGGTTCCGGCTCGACAGCGCCAGGCCGTCGGGCTCGCGGACTGTCGGGGCGCCGACCACGTCGATGCCCAGGCACAGGTCCGTGGTCATCCGCCGGATCAGCGCGAGCTGCTGGTAGTCCTTCTCGCCGAAGACCGCCACGTCCGGGCTGACCAGGCCGAACAGCTTGGCCACCACCGTCAGCACGCCGCGGAAGTGGGTCGGCCGGGAGACGCCCTCGAGCACGGTGGCCAGCGGGCCGGGGTCCACGGTCACCTGCCCCTCGCCGGCCGGGTAGACCTCCGCCACGCCTGGCACGAAGACCACGTCCACGCCCTCGGCGGCGCAGGCCTCCAGGTCGGCGTCCAGGGTGCGCGGGTACTTGTCCAGGTCCTCGCCGGGGGCGAACTGCGTCGGGTTCACGAAGATCGAGACCACCAGCACGCCGTCGGCGCCGATCTGCTCGCGGGCCGCGTGCATCAGAGAGCGGTGGCCGGCGTGCAGCGCGCCCATCGTCGGCACGAAGCCGATCCGGGCGCCCGCGGCCCGGTGCGGGGCGAGCGCGTCCTGCAGCGCGGCGCGGGACTCCGCGCGCACGAGCGTGCTGGTCACCGCTTCTCGCTGGTGCGGTACGCCTGCGGGTTCTCGACCTTGGCCAGGGCCTCGTCGAGCAGCCGCACGATCTTCACCGCGCGGATCGGGAGCAGCCGGCCGTCGAGCACGGCCCGGTCGGCGGTGGCCTTCGCCATCGCCACGTACGACGGGATGGTGGCCGGCGCGGTCTCGGCGAGGTCGTGCAGGTGCGCGCGCACGGTGTTGACGTCGCCGCGCACGATCGGGCCGGTCAGCGCCGCGTCGCCGGAGCGCAGCGCGTTGTCGAGGGCGGCGGTGAGCAGCGGGCGCAGCGTCGCGGCCGGGTCCTCGGCACCGGAGGCGGCGAGCAGCTCCATCGCCTGGGCGACCAGGGTGACCAGGTGGTTCGCGCCGTGCGCCAGACCCGCGTGGTACAGGGTGCGCTTGTCCTCGGGCACGAACATCGGCACCGCGCCGAGGCCGGTGACCAGCGACTCGGCGAAGGCGCGGTCCTCCTCGCGGGTGGTGATGCCGAAGACGCAGCCGGGCAGCCGGTCCAGGTCGACCGCGGTGCCGGTGAACGTCATCGCCGGGTGCATCGCCAGCGGCTTCGCCCCGGCATCCGCGGCGGGCTGCAGCACGGCCAGCCCGTGCCGGCCGGAGGTGTGCGCGACGTACATGCCCTCGCGGATCACGCCGGAGCCGACCAGCGAGATCACCACATTGGGCAGCATGTCGTCGGGAACGGTGAGCAGCAGCAGGTCGCTCGCCCGGGCGACGTCGGTCGGCTTCATCACCGGCACGCTGGGCAGCAGGGCAGCGATGCGCTCGCGGGACGCGGTGGACTCACCGGCTGCGGCCACGATCTCGTGGCCGCTCGCGCCAAACGCGGCGGACAGGACGGCGCCGACCCTGCCGGCGCCGACAACCCCGATACGGGTCATCAGACTCATCGCCTTTCGTTGCAGTCCCTCGCGGGTACCGCACTACTCAATGACGCTGACGAGCGTACGTCGCATTCCCGGGACTCCGTAAGTCCTTCGACCACGTGGGGTGGGTCACAGCAGACTGGCCGCATGACGCACGGACTGATGCTGGCCGACGGGGTGGACGCGACCGAGGAGGTGCTGGCGCCGCTGCGCGCGTACGTCGCCGGGCACGCCACCGGGGATCCCGCGCACTTCCGCGAGGCGTTCCTGCCGACCGCGCACGTCGAGGGCCTCCGCGACGGCTCGTTCGTCTCCTGGGACCTGGACACCTACGCCGGGCTGTTCTCCGGGCAGCCGGCCGCCGACGAGCAGTCCCGGCGGCGGCGCATCGACACCCTCGCCGCCACCGAGACCGTCGCCACCGCCACGATGACCCTCTGGCACGGCCCGGACACGTTCACCGACGCGTTCGTGCTGCTCCGGGTCGAGGACCGCTGGTGGATCGCGAACAAGGTGTACGAGCGACGCTGACGGTGACGCCGTCGAGCTGGTGCGTCTCGCCGATCCCGGCGTCCAGGCCGTGCTCGCGGAGCCAGAGGGCGATCGGCAGGTCGGCTGCCTTGGCGGCGCACTCGGTCCGGGTCCAGCGGCCCCAGAAGTCCTCGGCGCCGTAGCGGGCGGCCAGCGCCGGCGGGACGGGCTGGTCGGCGAGCTCGGCGTCGATGACGTGGCCGGGGTCGCCGTACCAGCCGACGACGCGGCCGTCGGCGAGGTGCGAGCGGGTGTTCGCTTCGCTCAACGCTTCATCGCTCGGCCAGAGCACGAGCAAGCTCGGCTCTATCGCTCGCTCAGGGCGCGTGACCGCATCGGGGAGCGCGGGCCCGATCCGCAGGTGCTCAGATGGAGCCGGCACCGTCGATCACGATGGCCTGGCCGTTGATGTTGGTGTCTTCCAGCAGCAGCATCCGCACCACCGGGACGACCTCCTCCGGCGTGGTGAGCCGGCCGGACGGGGTCCGTCGCAGGATCGCGTCGAGCTGGGTCTGGCCGAGCACCGCGGACATCTCGGAGGCGAAGAAGCCCGGCGCGACCGCGTTCGCGAGCACCCGTCCGGACATCTCCCGGGCGATCGACCGGGTCGCGCCGTCCAGGCCCGCCTTGGTGGCCGAGTACGCGACCAGGCCCGGGTAACCGCGCTGGCCACAGATCGAGGTGACGTTGACCAGCCGGCCGCGGCGGCCCTTGCCGAGCAGCCGGCGCAGCCAGAACCGGGTGAGCACCAGCGGCGCGGTCAGGTTGGTCTCGATGATCTGCTCGATCCGCTCCGGCGCGGTGTGCACATGCAGCGAGTCCTGCCCCACGGCGGCATTGTTGACCAGGCCGTCGATCACGCCGAGCTTGGCCTCGACCTCCTTGACGAAGACCTGGGTCCCCGCGGCGTCGGTGATGTCCACCGATCCGAAGCAGGAGGTGTCCGGGTACTGGACGGCCAGCGCCTCCAGCTCCGGGGTGATGGTCCGCGCGAAGGCAGCCACCTTGACGCCGCGCTCCAGCAGGTCGGTCACCATCGCCAGGCCGAGGCCGCGCGAGGCCCCGGAGATCAGCACCACGCTCGCGGCGGGAACCGGTTCGAGTTCAGACATCGCTCTTCAGCGTCTCCTTCGCCGGAATCGCGTCCAGCAGCTTGATCCTGCGCGGCACGCCGTACTCGGGCAGCCGCTCGGTGCTCCACCGGGTCAGGTCGGCGAGCACGTCGGGGGCGTCGGTCGCGCCCGAGGTGAGCACGACGTCGGCGACCACCAGGCTGCCGACCAGGGGCGACTTCCGGCCGCGCACGTGCGCCCAGGCCACGTCAGGGTGCGACTGCAGCACCGCCCGTACGACGCCCGCGGAGACCTTCGCGCCGCCCACGTTGATCTCGTCGGAGCTGATCCGCCCGGTGATGAGCACCCGGCCGTCCTCGACCACCACCGCGTCGCCGGTGCGGACGGCCCCGTCGAGGCCCTCGCCGTGGTGCGGGGAGGCGATCACCAGCTCGTCGCCGTCCACGTCGATGACCGGCCGGCCTTCGGCCTTGCGGCCCAGCCACTCCACCGGGAAGCCCGCGCGGCCGTCGTGCACCACGATCGACGCGCCGACCTCGGAGGAGGCGTAGATCCAGGAGATCCGGGCGTCCGGGAAGAAGTTCTTCAGCTGGTCGAGCACGGCCTGGTCGACCGGCTCGCCGCCAAGGCTGATCTGCTGCAGCGGCACCTGGGCGAGCTTGTCCTTGTGCGCCATCATCGTCTGCCGCCAGAACGTCGGCGTGCCCGAGGCGGCGGTGACGCCGTGCTCGATCCCGGCCTCCACCCACGAGTCCAGGTCGGCGGGGTCCACGACGACCAGGTCCTGGCCGGGCGAGCCGAGGCCGAGGGTGACCACCTGCCACCAGGCGTAGGTGCCCGGCGAGTACGGGCACAGCCAGGTGCGCGGGGCCATCTCGCCGGAGACCGTGGTCAGCGAGGCGAGCGTGTGCCCGATACGCTTCGGGCGGCCGGTCGAGCCCGAGGTGAGCAGCCAGAGCCGGCCGTCCTCGGGCTCCCGGGACACCGCGGCGGGCTCGACCTCGCCGGAGGGGTCGACGATCGCGAAGCCGGCCTCGCGCAGCTCGGCGCGCAGGTTGGCCTCCATCCGGCCGGCGGCCACCACCAGGAACTCGGCCCCGGTCTCGGCGTGCGCGCGGACGGCCGGCAGGGCGTCGTACGAGGAGACGACGACGACGGCCGCCGGGGCCGGGATGGTGAAGCCCGGCAGCTCGGCCCAGGTGGTCGTCTTCCCGGACCGTACGTCGGTGATCCGGTTGCCGAGGTGAGGCCCGGACAGACCCAGCGTCATGCCGCCTGGATCTCGGTCAGCAGGTCCAGCACGTCGCCGACGGTGTTGATCTGGCGCAGCCCGGCGGCGTCGAAGTTCAGTTCGTCGTCGAGCTCGTCCTCGACCCGGAGCGCGAGCTCACTGAAGTCGAGGGAACGGAACCCGATGTCGCTCAGCAGGGCGTCGTCACCCTCGGGCAGGGTCTTGCCCTGCTGGGCGAGAACCTCGCCCATGAGGGCACGCAACTGCTCGCGGGACACAGCACTCATGGCCCGCAGACTACCGTTGTCCCGTGCTGCGACCTGCCTCGGATACCGACCTCGCCTCTCTGCGTTCCTGGCGCAACCAGGAGGCGAACCGCGCCGTCAGCACGAACCAGCAGGAGATCACCGCCGAGGAGCACGCCCGCTGGTGGGCAGCGGTCAAGGACGATCCCAGCCGGCAGGTGCTCGTCTTCGAGCAGGACGGGCGCGGGCTCGGCGTGGTCACGTTCTTCGACATCGACCTCGACGAGAAGAGCGCCGGCTGGGGCTTCTACCTCGACCACGAGACCACCACCGCCGAGGGCATCGCGATGATGGCCTGGATCCAGGTGATGAAGGACGCGACGGCGTACGCCTTCGACACCCTCGGCGTCGACCTGCTCACCGGCGAGGTGAACGAGGACAACGAGGCCGTGCGGACGATGAACCGGCGGTTCCGGTTCACCGAGGGTGAGCCGCGCACACTGGAGGACGGCCGCGTCTTCTACCCGATCAGCCTGCGGCGCGAGGACCGCCGCCCGACCCGGAAGACCACAGGGAGCAAGCAGTGAGCGCAATCCGCACCATCACCGTGGCCGGCCCGAACGGCCCGGTGAGCATCGGCCCGGAGCACGAGCCGTTCGTGATCGCGGAGATGTCCGGCAACCACAACGGCGACCTGGAGCGGGCGCTGGACATCGTCCGCGCCGCCGCCGAAGCCGGGGCCAGCGCGGTGAAGATCCAGACCTACACCGCGGACACGATCACGCTGGACGTGGACTCACCGATGTTCCGGCTCTCGGCCGACCACCCGCTGTGGCCGAACCGCCGGCTCTACGACCTCTACACCGAGGCGCACACGCCGTGGGACTGGCACGAGCCGATCTTCGCCCTGGCAGGAGAGCTGGGCCTGATCGGGTTCAGCGCTCCGTTCGACCCGACCGCGGTGGAGTTCCTGGTCAAGCTCGGGGTGCCGCTGATGAAGCAGGCCTCCAGCGAGATCACCGACCTGCCGCTGCTGCGCGAGATCGCCGGGACCGGGCTACCCACGATCGTCTCCACCGGCACCGCCACCCTCGGCGAGATCGACGCCGCCGTGCGTGCGGCCCGCGAGACCGGCAACGAGGACGTGATCGTGCTCTCCTGCACCGCGTCGTACCCGGCGCCGCCGGAGGCCTCGAACCTGCGCGGCATCCCGGTGCTGCGCGACGGCCTGGACGCGCAGATCGGCCTCTCCGACCACACGCTCGGCATCGGCGCCTCGGTGGCGGCGATCGCGCTCGGCGCCACCGTGATCGAGAAGCACCTGACCCTGGACCGCGCCGACGGCGGCGTGGATGCGGACTTCTCGCTGGACCCGGGCGAGTTCGCCTCCCTGGTCACGGAGTCGAGGATCGCCTGGCAGGCGCTCGGCGAGGCCCGGGTCGGACCGAAGCAGATCGAGGCGGAGGGACTGCGCTTCCGGCGCTCGCTGTTCGTCACCCGGGACGTGAAGGCCGGCGAGAAGGTCTCGGCCGACAACGTCCGCTCGGTGCGCCCCGCCGACGGGCTGCCCCCGGACGCCTTCCGCGAGATCGAGGGCCTGGTGTTCCGTCAGGACGTCCCGATGGGCACCCCGATGTCGTACGAGCTCCTGTGACCACTCGCTAGAGCGACCTGCGAACCGGGCCTTCCACCGTCTCGGCCGCCGGGGCGACCGGCAGCTCTGACGACGACCGGCCGCGGATCACCCGGCGGGCCAGCGAGCGAGCGGCGCCCCGGCCGCTGCGCGCGTGCCGGAGCTGGTCCTCGAGCTCCTTGACCCGGTCCTTGAGCTCGTTGCGCTCGTCGAGCTCCCCATCGCGGTTCTCCAGAACGTCGGCCAGCGCGCGGACCGCGACCTCGAGCAGCTCGCTGTCGCCGATCTCGACCTGCGCGGTCTCGTACCCGTCCGGGCGCGGACGAAGCTCGTCCAGGTCGCCGACGACGTCGAAGCCGCGCTCCTCGATGTAGCGGATCCACTCTTCGCACAGGGCCTCGACCTCCGCGCGGCGCCCGACCGGCAACCGCGCGGGTCGGCCGGCCTGCGGCCGCAGGATCCGGCCGGCCAGGTAGACCTGCGCCAGCTGCCAGTACCGCGAGCGCAGATCCGGGAAGCGGTCGCCGAGCGCGACGTTCACCCGACGTAGCAGCTCGGCCTGCGGCTGGCCCAGCGAGATGTTCGAGGTGGCGTCGGCGTCGTGCAGCGTCGCCGGGTCGAGGCCGACGACCGAGCAGAACCGGGACAGCAGCAGCCGGCGCTCGGCGCCACTCGGCGGGCAGGTGATGACGTGGATGTGCTCGGGCGGGATCACCTTCGACCAGCGGGCGAGAACGTCCTCGACGTCCTGGTTCCACCAGAAGTCCGAGGCCAGCGCTGTCCGGGCGAAGACCGCGTCGAGGAACTCTTCGTAGGTGTAGGTCTCCCGTCCCTGCATCCGCTGCTGCCAGGCCGAGGGGATCTGTTTGGCCGGATCCCGCACGGTGAGCACCAGGTGCGGCTCGAAGCCGGCAAAGGCATCGACCAGCTCACGGGCGTGCTCGGGCCTGGCGGGCGCCAGCGACTCGTGGGAGAAGATCACCGTCGAGGCCGTGGTGTTCTCCAGGCCGCGCTGCAACCGCTCCATGCAGGCGCGCACCCAGTCGTTGTCGAACTCCTTGAACATGTTGCGCACCTTGAGCACGACCCGGAGGTGGTCGCGCCGGCGGACCGGCTGCATCGAGACGTCTTGAGCGAGCAGCTCCACCTTCGAGTTCCACAGCACGCTCTGCAGGTACGACGTACCGGTCTTGGGCAGCCCGGCGTGGATGAAGACACGTCGTACCGGCGCCGCCGACGGGGAGTCCCCAGCGCCGAACTGAGCCATGCCGAGCATCGTAGTGCCCGGGCCTTCGCCCTCGGCCAACGCCTAGACTCGCGGCCGTGAAGCTCACCGCGGTGGTCCCGTTCTACAACGTCGAGGCCTACCTGCACGACTGCCTGGCCTCCATCGCGGGCCAGACCATGCGGGACTTCGAGGTGATCCTCGTCGACGACGGGTCGCCGGACGGAAGCCGCGAGATCGCCGAGGCGTTCGCTGCCGAGGACAAGCGCTTCCGGGTCGTCGAGCAGCAGAACCAGGGACTCGGACCGGCCCGCAACACCGGGATGCGCGACGCCGCCGGCGACTACATCACCTTCATCGACTCCGACGACATCATCCCGCGCGAGGCCTGGGCACGGATGGTCAGGCGGCTGGACCGCAGCGGGTCGGACTTCGCCGCCGGCGACGCCCGCCGCTTCAACATCCACGGCGTCCGCGAGTCCTGGGTGCACCGGGTCCCGTTCGCAGCCGACCACACCCGCACGCACATCAGCCGGTTCCCCGAGCTGGCCCACGACCGGATGGTCTGGAACAAGGTCTACCGGCGCTCTTTCTGGGAGGAGCACGGCTTTCGGTTCCCGGCGATGCTCTACGAGGACTACCCGGTCACCTTCCGGGCTCACGTGGAGGCCAGGTCGGTCGAGGTCGTCAGCCAACCGATCTACCTGTGGCGTGAGCGCGACGGCGGCGAGAAGTCGATCACGCAGCGGGTCTTCGAGGTCGGCAACATCGCCGACCGGGTCACCTCGGCGCTGATGGTGCTCGAGCTGTGCAACGACCGCGCGCGGGTCGGGCCTGACGTACGGCGCAACGTGCACCAGCACTTCCTGCGCACCGACGTCGGCGCGGTTGCCCGGGCGATCGCACTCAGCGCCGGGACCGAGGCGGAAGGGGTGCAGGTCGCCGCCGGCCAGAAGCTCGTCGGCGCCCTCGACAGCGCGGTGATCGACCGGGCCGGTCGCTACCAGCGGCTCCAGGCCGACCTGATCCGCCTCGGCGCCGCCGAGGAGCTCAGCTACCTGTTCGAAGTGCTCGACGAGGTGGCGCCACCACTGGCCAGCCGGCGGCACGGTCCGCTGCGGACGATGTGGTCGAACCAGGACGGGCCGGCCGCCGAGAGGTTCAACGCACTGCCAGCGTCGGTCCGCCGGGTGACCGAGAGCGGCGTCGGACTCACCGGCAAGGTCGAGGACGCGCGCTGGCACGACGACGTGCTGCACCTACGGGTCTCCGCCAAGATCGGCTTCGCCGGGACGCCGACGAAACCGCGGCTGCGCGCGACGCTGGTGCCCCGCCGCGAGGGCGACAAGCTCCCGGTCACCGTCGCCGGCGACCTCGAGGTGCACGGCGACAGCGTGCTTGCGACGTTGACCGTGCCGGCCCGCGACTTGCTCGCTCCCGCGCGGGAGAACGGCTGGGTCGTGCACCTGGACCTCGACACCGGCTCGGTGCACCGCTCCGGCAAGGTCACCGGGATCGCTCCGGGCACTGCCACCCTGGCCGAGGGCTGGGTGGCGCCGGACGGTCGCTGGGTCGTGCCCGGGCGGCACCTGCGCGAGTACGCGATCCGCGTGCTCGCTCCGACCGCCCAGGTGGACGGCCTCGCTCCGGGCTTCGGTCCCGAGTTCCGGCTCTCCGGTCACTGCGCCGAGCCATTGCCGGTCGCGGACACCCAGCTCGAGGTCGGTACTGGCGAGCGGACCCACCTGTTCCCGGTCGCGGTGGATCCTTCCGATCCGCGCCGCTGGAACGCGCACGTGCAGCTGGCCGCGCTGGCCGACCGCCGACACGTCGACCCCTTCGTCCCCGAGACGACGGAGCTGCCGGTCCAGCTGCTCACCCCGGCGCGGAGCTACGACCTGTTCATCGCGCCCGGGGTGGACACCGGCCGGTTCGCGTACGGCGGCCGTGAGGTCCAGGTCGTGGGCGGCCGGTTCTTCCGGATGCGCATCGACGAGCTCGACCCGCAGTTCACCGTCGAGTCCACGGGAGTGAACGGCACCGTCCTCAGCCTCGCCGGCCGCTGGCTCGGCGAGCGGGCGCCGGTGGAGCAGGTGGTGCTCCGCTGGCACCACGACCCGGACCGGCCGGAGGAGATCACCGTCGATCTCGACAAGAACGCCGAGGACTTCCGCTTCGATCTCGACCTCTCCCTGCTGACCGAGCGGATGGCCGCCGTGCTCGGCGAGGACCGCGCCTCGCTCGAGGCCCGGACCCATGCCGGCGAGTGGCTGATGTCGTTCCGGGTGGACGCACGGGACGTGACCGCGCACCTCTCGCCGACCGCCGTACGACGACTGCCCGGCCCGGTGCGCACGCCCGGTGGCACGGTCGAGCTGAGCACCCACCGCCAGCTGGCCGCCCGGCTCGCCGTCAGCGACCTCAGCGTCTGAGGCTCACCCGCGCAGCTTGGCGAGGATCCGCTTCGCCGAAGACCGTGGCCGCCGGGCCGCCCGCAGCGCCCGGCGGAAGAATCGCCGACGGTGCCGGTTCAGCTCGTCCTCGGCCTGCTGCGCGCGCAGCTCGGCCACCTCGGTCCGGTGCGCCGCCTGGGCGAGCTTGACCGAGCGCTGCTCCAGCTGCCGGTCGCGGTTGCCCGCCAGTCGTTCGTGGGCGAAGACCGCGCCGCGGGCCGCGGTGAGCTCGGTGCGCAGCTGGGCGTTCACCTCGAGCAGCGTGGCTACGTCGTCGAGCACCAGCAGCGTTGCCACCGGGTCGGCCGCGGCCGAGCCCAGGGCCGCGTCGTCGCGGTCGAGCCCGGCCATCGCCAGGAGAGTCCGGGCAACGCCGTCCTCGCCGAGCCAGGCCGGCCAGATCCGTCGTACGTCGGGAGCGAGCAGGCGGCGCGCCAGCCAGACCGCGGCGACCGCCGCCGGGTCGCCACCCTCGGCGAGCACGTCGTCGGCCGGGACCACCCGGGTGATCTCGTCACCGGTGACCTGCACCGCGTCCGGGAGCCGCGGACCGGTCTCGCTCGCCGCCCAGGTCAGGTAGCCCCGTACCAGGGCGCGCAGGCCGACCAGGTCCTCGGCCTGGGCCAGGGTCACCGCCGCGTCGGCGACGGTCGGCCCGGCAGGCGCTGCGGTCGCCTCGGCGGCGGAAAGCTCCAGCCGGGTCTCCCCGACGGCGGCCACCGCGCCGGGCAGCGCCAGCGAACGGCCCGCACCGGCGGCGACCAGCAGCCAGCCGCTGGAGACCTCGGCGAAACGCCCGTCCGCGAGCCGGGCCAGCACCGGTCCGCGCGGGTCCAGCAGCAACGGCCCGGTCAGCCGGGCGACGTCGCGGGTCAGGGCCCAGCGCAGCCGGTGGTCGTCACGGGCCCCGGGTCCGGCGATCACGCCCGGTGAGCTCGGCACCCAGCCCGAGGCGAACGCAGTCGCGCTCAGGCCGGCGGCCTCGAGGATCGCGACCACGTCGCCGGCGCGCCGCGGCCGGGTCGGGTCGGTGTCGTGCGGCGGCTCCCAGTCGCCGAACTCGCGGCGCTCGGTGAGCCGGCGTCCGTCGGCCAGCGCCAGCACGGACTCCGGGTTGTCCACCGTCGCCGCGAGCACCCCGCCGGGTGCGACCAGCGAGACCAGCCGGTCGAAGCGCTCCCGCCACGGGGTCGGGTCGAAGTCGTTGGAGGCGACCCGGTCGACGCCGTCGAGAGCGACCACCAGGTCGAAGGGCTCGAGGGCGGCGTGCACCAGGTCGCCACAGACAACCCGCAGCCCGGGGTGCCGGCCCGCGATCTCCTCGCCGTCCGGGAGTGCCCGGACCAGCACCGTCCCGCCGCGAGCGGCGACCGGGGCGAGCACCTCGTCGCCGTGCGGCCCGACCACGAGCACGCTGCCGTCCACCTGCTTGAGCAGGTCGGCCACCAGAGGAGCGAGCACCGGTCCGCCCGCGGCCGGCCGGACGGCCGAGGCGCGGTCGGTCCACAAGCGCATCTCGCCGGGGACGATCTCGGGATTGCTTTCAGCGCTCGTCATGACGCTCCCAGTCGAACAGCATCCGGAGCTCTTCCGGACTGTGCAGCGCGCTGACGCCGAGCTCGGCGTCGACGACCTCGCGCGCGGCGGTGAGGTCGAGGTCCTTGCCGATCAGCTCGGGCCAGAGCCGGGCGATCCGGGCGGTGCCGCCGAAGGCCTGGTCCTCGCCGGCCAGCTCCATCGGGTCGCCGTACACGGCCGGGACGCAGCCCACCGAGGCGCCGTAGAAGACGGCGGTGCTCAGCCGGTTGGAGGCCACCCGCGCGTGCCGGCGGAACTCCTGGAGCTGGTGGTAGAGGAACATCCGGTGGGTGTCCTCGTAGAGCCAGCCGCGCTTGCCGAACGAGATCACCCGGAAGCCGGCCTTCTCGTAGACCCGCCGGATCTCGGGCCGCTCGTACTCGGTGTAGTAGAGGCTCATCGTGACCGGGCCGGGCTCGGTCTCCTTGATCTCGTCGATCAGCCGGGCGTGCTGGCCGGTGATCTTGCCGCCCTCCCAGCCGTGGAAGAGGAACCAGAGGGTGCCCTCGCGCTTCTCGTCGGCCACCACGCCGAGGTCGGGCTCCATCTGCAGCAGGTAGTTCCAGGGAGCGCCGACCACCCGGTACTCGCGCCGGCCGAGCATGTAGCCGCGTCGGCGCGGGGCGTCGCTCCAGACGAAGCGCCAGGCGCCGTCGTAGAACTCGTGCTGCGGGTTCCACCCGTCGAAGATGTTCCAGCCGTGCTGGAGGTACCCGGGGATCGGCGGCGGGAAGCGGTCGTTGAGACCGCAGTACCGCGCCAGGATGTGCGCCTGGCCGTAGTAGTGGTTGTGGTGATGCATCGCTTCCTCTGGCCTCAGGCTGAGCCGGAATCTACCAGCGCGGCGTCGGCGACACGCTTCCTGCCCAGCCCGTCCACCAGGTTTCCGCCGGCCTCCCGCAGCCCGCGGCGCAGGCCGGCGTCGGTGAGCAGCCGGTCCAGCGCCGCGACCGCCTCCGCCGGGTCCTCCCGTACGTCGTCGAGCACCCCGAGCCCGACCACGGCGCCGGTCTCGACCACCCGGCCGTAGGAGACCCGCTGGTTCTCCGCGACGCAGACGAACCCGCAGGCGGCGCGCAGGCAGAGCAGCTCCCAGCTCGACGTTCCTGCCGCGCTGACCACCAGGTCGGCGGCCCGCACCCGGGCGGCGAGGTCGTCGGTGGGCCCGATCAGGCTCAGCGACTGTCCGGGCCCGGTCGCGGGGACCTCCCACGACGCCGGCGCGACCACGGTCGCCTCGAAGGGCCGGCCGGTGGCGACCAGGGCACGGGCGAGCACCGGCCCGGCCCCGAAGGCGTCGGTGCCGCCGAAGAACGCGAAGACCCGCAGCGGGTCGGACTCGGCGTGCTCCCCGCCCGAGGGCCGCTGCTCGAGGATCTCGTCGCGCAGCAGCGCGTACTCCAGGCCGGCCAGCCTGACCGCCCCGGCGGGCAGGTCCCAGGTGTCGTGCTCGGCGCCGAGGTTCTGATCGACGTAGGTGTGCGCGACCCGGCCCGCGGGGTCGCCGTCGACCAGGGCCACCGTCGGGAAGGCCGCGCTCACCTCCGCGTACGCCGACGCCGGCAGGTGGTAGCTGTCGATGACGACCGTGGTCGCCCCGAGGGCGGCCAGCTGGGCGGCGTACGGCGGCTCGGGAGTGACGGACGCGAATCCGCGGCTGCTCAGCTGGCGCGCCGCGAACGGCACCTCGTCGGCCTCGGAGACGAAGACGACCCGGTGACCGCGGGCCGCGAACTCCTCGGCCAGCGCCACGCAGCGCATCAGGTGGCCCACGCCGTGCGAGGGCCCGACGTCGCACAGCACGGCCAGCACGGGCCCGGTTGTGCTCGACATGACCACTCCTCGATGCCGGTTCGGGGGCGTCGTCACGGTATCGTCAGGCGGGTTGTCCAGCGCGGCTCGCCCGCGGAAGAAAGGCTCGCAGTGTCCATTCTCAACGGATCCAGCATCCTCGTCACCGGAGGCACCGGCTCCTTCGGCAAGGCGTTCATCCGCTACGCCCTGGACAACCTCGACCCGAAGCGGCTCATCGTGTTCTCCCGCGACGAGCTCAAGCAGTTCGAGGTCCGGGCGCTGTTCAACGACGACCCGCGGCTGCGGTGGTTCATCGGCGACATCCGCGACCAGCAGCGGCTCTTCCGCGCGATGCACGGTGTCGACTACGTGGTGCACGCCGCGGCGCTCAAGCAGGTCGACACCGGCGAGTACAACCCGTTCGAGTTCGTGAAGACGAACGTGCTCGGCTCGCAGAACGTGGTCGAGGCGGCCATCGACGCCGGCATCAAGCGGGTCGTCGCGCTCTCCACCGACAAGGCGTCGAGCCCGATCAACCTGTACGGCGCGACCAAGCTGACCGCCGACAAGATCTTCATCCTGGGCAACAACTACGCGGCCAACTACCCGACCCGCTTCGCGGTGGTCCGCTACGGCAACGTCACCGGCTCGCGCGGCTCGATCATCCCGAAGTGGCGCGCGATGGCCGAGCGGGGCGAGTCGCTGCCGATCACAGACCTGCGCTGCACCCGGTTCCTCATCACGCTGCCGCAGGCGGTGCAGATGGTGGTCGACACCTTCGACATGATGCAGGGCGGCGAGCTGGTGGTGCCGCACATCCCGTCGCACAAGGTGGTCGACCTCGCGCAGGCGATCGCGCCGGGCGCCGAGATGCACGACATCGGCCTGCGCCCCGGCGAGAAGCTGCACGAGGAGATGATCAGTCCCGAGGAGGGCCGCCGCGCGGTCATCGTGATGGACGGCAAGTACTTCGTCATCGAGCCCGAGCTCGGCACCTTCGGCTACCAGCCGATCGCCGACGCCAAGCCGGTGCCCGACGGCTTCCACTGCTCCTCGGACAAGAACGACCTGTGGTACTCGGTCGAGGACATCCAGCGCGTGCTGGAGTCGGGGATCTGAGCGCGCGCTGATGTTGCCCTACGGCCGCCAGTCCATCTCGCCCGAGGACATCGAGGCGGTCGCCGCGATCCTGCGCGGGGACTGGCTGACCACCGGCCCGACGGTCACCGCCTTCGAGGAGGCGATCGCGACCGCGACCGGCGGGCACCGCGCGGTCTCCTGCACCTCCGGGACCGCAGCGCTGCACATGGCCTACGCGGCCGCGGGCGTGGGCCCGGGCGACCAGGTCGTCACCACGCCGATGACGTTCGTGGCGACCGCGTCGGGCGCCTCGATCCTCGGCGCCGAGATCGTCTTCGCCGACGTCGAGGAGGACACCGCCCTGCTCGACCCGGCAGCGGTGGACGCGGTGGTGACCGAGCGGACGAAGGTGATCGCGGCCGTCGACTACGCCGGGCACGCAGCCGACTACGACGCGCTGCAGCCGATCGCCGACAGGGTCGGCGCGCTCACCGTGGACGATGCGGCGCACTCGGTCGGCGGCACCTACAAGGGCCGGCCCGTCGGGGACCTGGCGGACATCACCACCCTGTCCTTCTTCCCGACCAAGAACCTCACCACCGGCGAGGGCGGCGCGGTCGTCGCCAAGGACGACGCGATCGCCCAGCGGGCTCACGAGTTCCACTTCATCGGACTGGTCCGCGACCCGGCACGCTTCCGGATCGGCGACGAGGGTCCGTGGCACCAGGAGGTCCACGACTTCGGGATCAACTACCGGCTCACGGACGTGGCCAGCGCCCTCGGCCTGGCCCAGCTGGCCCGGCTGCAGCGGTTCAAGGAGCGTCGCGCCGAGATCACCGCGCGCTACAACGCCGCCCTGGCCGACGTCGACGGGGTGCGCACCCCCGTGCAGCGCGCGTGGGTCGACCCCGCCTGGCACCTCTACCCGGTGCGGATCCTGGACGGCCGTCGGCGCGAGGTCTTCGAGAAGATGCGCGCCGCCGGCATCGGCGTGCAGGTCAACTACATCCCGGTCTACTGGCACCCCGTGTACGCCGACCTCGGCTACCAGCGCGGGATGTGCCCGAACGCGGAGGCGTTCTACGCCGAGGAGCTCTCGCTGCCGCTCTTCCCGGACCTGACCGACGACCAGGTCGACCAGGTCGTCGAGACCCTGGTCAGCGTGCTCGGGTAGTCCCATGGGCGCACGGGTGCGGGTCGTGCTGCAGTCGCGGCTGAGCTCGAGCCGGCTGCCCGGCAAGGCGATGCTCTCGGTCGCCGGCCGCCCGATGGTCGTGCTCGCGGCCCAGCGCGCCGGGAACGCGGGGCACGACGTGGTCGTGGCGACCAGCGACCGTGCCGAGGACGACGTGATCGCCTCGGCATGCGCGGACGCCGGCGTCGCCGTGGTGCGCGGCCCCCTCGACGACCCGCTGGCACGGTTCGTGATCGCCACGAAGGATCTCGCCGACGAGGACGTGGTGGTCCGGCTCACGGCCGACAACGTCGTCCCGGACGGCGCGCTCGTCGACTTCCTGGTCACCGCGCTGGCAGGCCGCGGCTATGCCCGGTTCGGCGGTGACGATCCGCTGCTCCCGTACGGCGTCGCCGGCGAGGCGTTCTCGGTGGCCGCGCTGCGCGACGCCGACGCGCGGGCGACCGAGGCGTCGGACCGCGAGCACGTGACGCCGATGATCCGCGCCACCCACGGCGACCGGCGGCTCGACGTGCCCGCGCTGGAGCCGGCCTGGGCGGGTCTGCGCTGCACGGTGGACACCTTCGACGACTTCGTCCGCATCGCCCGGGTCTTCGGCTCGGTCGCGGATCCGATGACCACGCCGTGGCGGGCCCTGTGCGACGAGGTGGCCGCTCGCGGCACCGTCACCCCGCTGCCCGTACGACGCGAGAACCCGATCGGCCAGGCCGCGCTCGTGCTCGGCACCGTCCAGCTCGGCCTTGCCTACGGCGCGGCGAACAGCGCCGGGATGCCCTCGGCCGCCGACGCCGCCGACGTGCTCGCGGCTGCCCGCGACGCGGGCGTCACCCATCTCGACACCGCCCGCGCGTACGGCGAGTCCGAGGCCCGGATCGGCCACGCCCTGGCCCGCGGCCTCTCCGAGCACGTCGGCATCGTCACCAAGGTGGCGCCGTTGGCGGACGGCGACGGCGCCGACGCGGTGCGTGCCTCGGTGGAGAAGAGCCTGCGGCTGCTGGGCGCCTCCGCGCTGGACGCGCTGCTGCTGCACCGCGCCGCCGACTGGACCAGGCCCGGGGTGGTGGACGCCCTCGGGGAGTACCCGGCCCGGCTCGTCGGCGCCAGCCTCTCGACCCCGGACGAGCTGGTCGCGCTGCTCGCCGACCCGCGCTGCGGCTACGTGCAGCTGCCCTTCAACGTGCTCGACCGACGCTGGCTGGCCCCCGAGGTGCAGGACGCGCTCGCGGCCCGGCCGGACGTGGTCGTGACGGTCAGATCCGCCTACCTGCAAGGGCTCCTGGTCTCCGGCGAGGCGCGCTGGCCGGCCAACGCGGGTCTCGATCCCGTGGAGGTGCTGGCGTCGCTGGACGCGGCGGTCAGCGAGCTGGGCCGGGCATCCCGGGCCGATCTGTGCACGTCGTACGTGCTCGGGCACGCATGGGTGACCTCGGTCGTCGCCGGCGCGGAGACTCCCGGGCAGGTGCGCGAGAACGCCATGCTGGTGCGCAACACCCCGCTCCACCCCGACGAGATCGCCCGGGTGCACGAGCTGCTCCCGGCCGGCCCCGCGGACCTGGTGGACCCGAGCCGCTGGAGGAACGCATGACCGGTCTCTTCGACCTGAGTGGCCGCGTCGCCGTGGTCAGCGGCGCCTCTGGGCGCCTCGGCCCGGCGATGGTCTCCGCGCTCGCCGGTGCCGGCGCCACCGTGGTCGCGGTCGGCCGCTCCGCCGAGCGGCTGCACCAGGCCGTCGGTCACCTGGACCACGTGGTCGTCGAGACCTGCGACATCACCTCCGAGGAGTGGCCTGCCCTGGTCGGCTCGGTGGCCGAGCGCCACGGCCGCCTGGACGTGCTGGTGAACAACGCGCACGTGGCCCGCGGCGGCTCGCTGCGGACCGCGACGCCCGAGGACTACCGCCAGGCCTTCGACCTGGCCGTCATCGCCTCCGCCAACGGGATCGAGGCCGCCCGCCCGGCGCTGGCGGACTCCGCGAGGGACGGTGGTCCGGCCTCGGTCGTGAACGTCTCCTCGATGTACGGGGTGCTCGCCCCGGACCTGTCGGTCTACGAGGTCGAGGAGCACCGCAACCCGCCGTTCTACGGGGCGGCCAAGGCGGCGATGCTGCAGCTGACCCGGTACGCAGCCGCCGAGCTGGGGCCCGAGGGCATCCGGGTGAACGCCCTCCTGCTGGGGCCGTTCCCGGGCGAGGCCGCCGGCGAGGAGCTGCTCGGCAAGATCGGCGCGCGAACCATGCTCGGCCGGGTCGGCCGGCCCGAGGAGGTGGCCAGCGCGCTGCTCTACCTGGCCTCGCCGGCCTCGTCGTTCGTCACCGGGTCCACCGTCGCGGTCGACGGGGGCTGGACGGCCCGCTGAGGCCGCTCGGCCTCCTCAGCGCTCAAGCGTCGCGCCCGGTGCGCGAGTCCACGCCGAGACGCTCCTCGAGCACTCGGAGCCGCTCCTCGAACACCGTCGCCGCGGTGATCCGGGCCCGGACCCGGGCGTGCTCGGCACGGACCTCGTCGAGCACGGTGCGGGCCTGACCGAGGTCGCCGGGCTGCTCCGGGGAGTCCAGCCGCAGCCGCAGCTCCTCGAGCCGGGCCTCCACCGCGGCCAGCTGCGGCGAGACCCGGATCAGCTCGCGCTCGACGTCGCCGAGCCGGGTGCGCAGGTCCTCGACCAGTGCGCCGAGGTCGTCGGGCAGGGCGTCGGCCTTGCCGAGCGCGCGACGGACCTTGGACAGCGGGTTCATGGAGGTCATCCTTCCAGCACCCTTATCCGGCCGTCGTCCGCCCAGCCACGCAGCAGCGTGCTCTCGGCAGCGATGCGGTGCTCCGGGCCGACCACCACCTCGTCGCCGTACTGGTGCTGCCAGGAGGTCTGGTCGGGGTCGTCGAGGAAGGAGAGCCCGGCAACCAGGATCTCCGCGTCGGGCCAGAGCCGGTGTGCCAGCCAGACCGCGGTGGTGCCCGTGGTCGGGGCGAGGTGCTCCTCGCGCCAGGCGTAGCCGAGCTCGGTGTTCAGCGGGATCGCGACCGCGGCGTTGGGCGCGACGGCGAAGCCGAGGTCGGCCGGCCACGACGGCGGCCAGACCTCCGGGCGGCCGTACATCCGCATCGGCTCGAGCAGCACGTAGAGCCGCTCGCTGTAGCGGTCGAACAGGTCCGGGGTCGCGACCACCAGCCTGCTCCAGAGCACCAGGTCGCAGCGGCTGCCTTGGCTGCGCCGGCCGTCCCGCTCCGGGTGGTCGACGACGAAGCTGTTGACCCGGACGACCACGTCGCAGGCGTCGATGGCGTCGGCCCGCTCACCCGACTCGGTCAGCGGCGCGTTGCCGACGACCGCCACCCGTCGTACGGGGAGCCGGCGCGCGTAGGAGTCGGCCAGCACACGCAGCGGTGCCAGCGCGTCGCTCGTCCCCGACCTCACCGGCGCCCCCGCCGCAGCCGGGCACGGGCACGCTGCAGCGCCGTGGGCCGGTCGACCGCCGCCTGGAGCTCCCTGATCCGGGCCGACCGTGCGGACTGCCGGACCTCCAGGTGCTCCAGCTGGCGGAGCACCGCGTCCAGCAACGCGTCCAGCAGCGCACCGTCGTCGAGCCGGTCGGGGGTGTCCGCGCCGGCGGTGGCGATCGGCAGGGCCAGCTCGGCCAGGTCGCCGGCCACGGTGACCTCGTCGCCGCGCGCGGCCAGCTCGGCCACGACGGCCTCGGCGCGCCGCGTCAGCCACGGCGCCGCGTCGTCGGGCACCAGGATCCGGGTCCGGTCCGGCGCGCTCTCCAGACCGGGCGCGATCAGGTTGTGCCGGACCGCGTGCACGTAGCGGCGCCGCAGCGGGAACCGCTCCCCGAGCCGGGCGTTGAGCCGGCGCAGCACCTCGGTCTCGGCCAGCCCGAGCGACTCGTTGCGCAGGCCCTCGGGCAGCGTGGCGCGGGCCGGGTCGAGGCCGAGGATGCCCGCGAAGCGCTGCCAGAGCAGCGACGGCTCCGCGTCGGGACCGGGCACGGTGAGCAGGTGGAACTCGCCGGGCTTCACGAAGGCGCCCCAGCGGTTGAGCGCGTGCACCGGGTCCTGCTCCTGCCAGTACGGCGCGTCCGCGTCGTCGCGGAGACGGTCAAGGTAGGCCGCGAAGGTGACCTGGCCGCGCGCCCGGACCGCGTGCTGCCACATCGCGGGGACCTGCCGCCCGGGGTCGCGAGCGCCGTACACGACCCGCACCTGGGTGCCGGGAGCGATCGCGTCCAGGAACATCCGGATTCGCTCGGGAGCGGTGCGGCAGAGCACCTCGTCGCTGACGACGGCGGTGCCCGGCACGGCGTCGACCGCCGCGGCCAGGTCACGCCAGCCGGCGCGCGGCAGGTCCTGGGCCCACGGGGCCTCGCGCAGCTGGGCGGCCGCCGCGAGCTGGCGGTTGCGGTCCCCCAACGGCAGGTCGATGCCGTGCTCGGCGAGCAGGGCGCGGTTCGACCAGAGCACCCGCTGCAGGTAGGTGGTCCCGGTCTTCGGCGCCCCCACGTGGAGGATCAGGACCCGGGCCATGCCGGACAGGTTAGCGGGGCCGGAGCGTCGTCAGGCGTGGTGCATGGCAAGGCGGAGGAGGGAAGGCGTCCTTCAGCGGAGCGGGACGTCGACCGACGACAACGCAGCCAGGTGCCGTGCCTGACGACGCTCCGCTGCTAGAGGAGGCCCTTGTCCTTCAGGTACTCCTCCGCCACGTCGGCCGCCTTCTCGCGGTCGTTGTCGACCTTGCCGATCAGCTCGGTCAGGTCCTCGGTGGTGAGCACCGACGACAGCTTGTCGAGGGCCTCCTTGGCCTCGGCGTGGTCGGCCAGCCAGGCGCTGTTCACGATCGGGACCAGGTTCTCCGCGTTCTGCAGGTGCTGGTCGTCGTCGAGGATGACCAGCTCGTTCTGCTCCAGGGTGGCGTCGGTGGTGCCGACCGCGCCGAGCTGGGTGATCCCGTCGACCAGGTCCTTCTTCGTCGCCGGGCTGCCGAAGCCGGTCGGCTCGAAGCCGGTGAACTTGATCTTGTAGGTCGCCGCCAGGCCCTTCTGGCAGTCCGGGCGCTGCGGGCAGTCCTCGGCCCCGCCGAGCTTGATGCCGATCCCGGAGGCGCCGAGGTCGGAGAGCGTCTTGAGGCTGTGCTCGTCGGCGAACTTCTTGGTCACCGCGAACGCGTTGGCGTCCTGGGCGTCGGCCGGCTGCAGCGCGGTCAGGCCGTCCTTGGCGGCCAGCTCGTTGAGCTTGGCCAGGGTGGCCTGGGTGTCGGGGGAGGCGACCTTGGGCGCGTTGTCCCCGTTGGCCTTGCGGTTGAGCGCCTCGGTGAAGGAGGACAGGTAGTCCGCCGAGATCTGCACGTCGCCCTTCATCAGCGGGTCCAGGTAGATGTCGCGGGCGCCCAGGTTCTTGATCGAGGCGTCGAAGCCGGCCTTGTCCAGCAGGGCCTTGTAGAGCTCGGTCATGATGTCGGCCTCGGTGAACTGCTGACCGACGATCACCACCTTGCCGAGGTCGGCCTTGGCGTCCGTGCCACCGCTCTTCTTGTCGTCGTCGGAGCTGCCGCAGGCCGCCGCGGTGGCCAGCAGCCCGAGGGTTGCCAGCACGACCAGGAGCCGGCGTACGAGGGTGTTCTTCATGGGGGTTGTTCCGCCTTCTGTGTCCCGCGGCACCGGGGATACCGCGCGTGTCCGGCGGGCCTGGCCACAGCCGGTGGGGTGCCTCCGGTCGTTCGTGCCCGCATCTGGGACCTCTGGGTCCTGAGTCAGAACCTAGCGTCCCCCCACCGACAATGGACTGGCCCAGCGCTGGATCGCAACGAAAATAAGCTCCAGCGCGAGCGCCACCGCGGCCACGATCAGCGACCCGGCGACCACCTCGGCAGTCTGGTTCGCGGCGTACCCGTGGGTGATGATCCGGCCCAGCCCGGGCCCGGCCACCAGCGCCGCGATCGTCGCGGTCGCCCACACCTGGACCACCGCCAGCCTCAGGCCGGCGATGATGAGCGGCGCCGCCAGCGGCAGCTCGACCCGGCGCAGCAGGGTCGCCTCGGACATGCCCATCCCGCGGGCGGCCTCGACCACGTCGCGGTCCACCTCGACCATCCCGGTGTAGGTGTTGGTGACGATCGGCGGCAGCGCGAACAGGGCCAGCGTGACCAGGGTCGCCTCCCCGGAGCGGCCGAACGGGCCGAACGGGTCGGTGCCCAGTGGGCCCAGCGCGAGCAGCGAGAGCAGCGCCACGATCGGGACCGCGCGGCCGACGTTGGTCAGGTTGACCGCGAGCACGCCGCCGCGACCGCGGTGCCCGAGCCAGAGCGCCAGCGGCAGGCCGACCGCGACGGCGACCAGCACCGAGACCACGGTGAGCAGGCTGTGCTGGTAGAGCAGGTGCGGCACCCCGGTGTCGCCGCGCCAGTGGTCGCCGTCGCGGAACCAGTCCCAGACCCCGTTCATCCCGGCACCACCGCCTCGGCGGACGTCGTACGGCGTCTCGTCCAGGGAGTCAGCACCCGCTGCACCCCGACCAGCAGCAGGTCGAGCACCACCGCGAGCGCCACCACCAGCACGGTGGCCGCGAGCACCTGCGCGTGGAAGGTCGTGGTGGTGCCGTCCACGATCAGCTGACCGAGGCCGCCGTAGTCCAGGATCGCGCCGACGGTGGTGAGCGCGACGGTGGAGACGGTGGCCACCCGCAGGCCGGCCATGATCGTCGGCAGCGCCAGCGGCAGCTCCACCCGCCAGAGCAGCCGGCCGCGGCCGTAGCCCATCCCGAGCGCCGCCTCGCGCACGTCCGCAGGCACCGCGCGCAGCCCCTCGATCATGTTGCGGACCAGGATCGTCAGCGAGTAGAGCGCCAGCCCGATCACGACCGTCCGGCGGCCCAGGCCGGTCCACGGCACCAGCAGCGAGAACAGCGCCAGCGACGGAATCGTGTAGATCGCGGTGGTCGTCCCGACGATCAGCCCCTCGAGTTTTCGGTAGCGTCGGGCGAGCAGTGCCAGCGGCGCCGCGATGACCAGGCCGAGCAGGACCGAGATCAGCACGATCTCGACGTGCTGCTGGAGGGCGTCGGTGAGCTCGCTGGCACGTGTGGAGTAGTACCGCCCGCAGATCCACTCGTTGCGGGTCAGGCAGTTGTCCAGCGGAGGAGCCACCGATGAGACCACGCAGCGAACCTAGCGGGTCGAGCGCCGAAGGCTCCACGATCCGGCTCGAAGGACTGGGAAAGACCTACGAGGACGGCACCGTGGCGGTGCAGTCGCTGGACCTCGACGTGCCCGCCGGCAAGCTCGTCTGCCTGGTCGGGCCGTCCGGCTGCGGCAAGTCGACGACGCTCAAGATGGTGAACCGGCTGATCGAGCCGACGACCGGGCGCATCCTCATCGACGGCCGCGACATCACCGGCGAGGACCCGGTCAAGCTGCGCCGTGGGATCGGCTACGTGATCCAGCAGGTGGGGCTCTTCCCGCACCAGGACATCGCCACCAACGTGGCCACGGTGCCCTCGCTGCTCGGCTGGGACCGCCGCCGCGCGCGCGAGCGGGCGCTCGAGCTGCTCGACCTCGTCGGGCTGGACCCGGCGACCTTCGCCAAGCGGTACCCGCACCAGCTCTCCGGCGGTCAGCGGCAGCGGGTCGGAGTGGCGCGCGCGCTCGCCGCGGACCCGCCGGTACTGCTCATGGACGAGCCGTTCGGAGCCGTCGACCCGGTGGTCCGCGGCCGCCTGCAGGACCAGTTCCTGCACATCCAGCGCGACCTGGGCAAGACCGTGCTGATGGTCACCCACGACATCGACGAGGCCGTGAAGATGGGTGACAAGGTCGCGGTCTTCGCCGTCGGCGGCCGGCTGGCCCAGTACGACGTCCCGGCGGCCGTCCTGGGCGCCCCGGCGGACGACTTCGTGGCCGAGTTCGTCGGAAGCGCCCGCGGGATGCGCCGGCTCGCGGTCACCCCGATCGACCCGGCGCACCTGGAGCCGCTGGACGGCATCAACGCGGCCGACCTGGCCGGCACCGTGGACGTGGGCTCGACGCTCGAGGACGCGATGGCGCTGCTCATGCGCGAGGACAAGGACATGGTCGGGATCACCGACGGAGCCCGCTTCCTGGGCGTGCTCACCCCCAACGGGATCCACCGGATGCTGCGCGCGGACGTGAACCGCGGCGCCTAGTTACGCGAGCTTGGCCTTCTTGTCCTGGGTGGCCTCCTTGACCACCTGGGCGACCTGCTCGTCGAAGGCGACCAGGTCCTCGACGTCGGTGACCGCGGCGGCCTCCTCGCGCAGCAGCTCGATCGACTTCTCCAGCTCGGCGACACGCTGCTGGGCCTGCACCGTCGCGGCCTCGGCGGTCTCGGCACGCACCTTCTCGGCCGCGGCGAGCTGCTGGGACTGCACCAGCGCGCCCTGGAGCTCGCGCACCGACAGGTTCGAGGCGGCGAGCCGCTCGGTCATCGCGGTGGTGAACTCGGCGTGCTCGGCGGCCCGCTCGGTGAACAGGGACCGGTACGCGTTCGCCGCGGCGGCACGGTCGGCGGCATTCTCGCGGCGCGACTGGAGCACCTCGGTCCAGACGATCCGCAGGGCGGCCCAGCCGAGCGCCACGGCAGCCACCGAGCTGACGCTGAGCAGGGCCGGGGACTGGGTGGGCAGGGCGAGCAGGACGGCAACGGTGGCGACCCCGAGAAGAGCCACCGCGACGGTGACGCGAACACTGCGCTGTCGACGACGTGCGGAGGACCGGGTTGCTGCCATGCAGCCAGGGTAGGTGGCTAGTCGGATCGGGGCGGGACGCGACACGCGTGCTCGAGCAGCAGGCCCGCCGCGAGGGCCACACCGGCGCCGGCCGCGGCCACCAGGGCGTGCAGGATCGCCCGCTGCGCGGCGTCGCCGCCGACGTTGAGGTTCGAGATCGTCGTGCCCAGGAAGCCGCCGAACGCGAAGGCGCCGATCCGGGCGATGGTCTTGCCGAGCACCAGCCGGGACAGCCCCTGCTGCACGGTGAGCAGCCGCGGGTTGCGTCGTACGGTGCGCCAGGTGAGGAACGCGATCCCGACGACCACCGCGGCCACGAACCAGGTGACCCCGACGAGCAGCCAGGGGACCATCGGCGTCGGCTGGTCCGTGCGGATCGCCTGCCCGCGCCACGCCCAGCCCAGGAACATCCCGGCCAGGCCGATCACCACCAGCGGGCCGGGCCCGGTGACGCGGACGTAGCCCGACGGTCGTGGCGGCTCCTCGTCCTGCCGCTCGGGCGGCAGATCGCGGGTCATTCGAAGTCGAGCTCCAGGTCGTCGCGGCGGGTGATCCCGTCGCGACCCGTCTTCTCCAGCAGCTCGGCGATCGGGCCGGCGCCGGGGATCTCCGCATCCGGCTCCAGGTCGAACCACGGCGCCAGCACGAACGCGCGCTCGGCGGCACGCGGGTGCGGCAGGGTCAGGTGCTCGTCGTCGGCGCGACGGTCGCCGACCACGATCAGGTCCACGTCCAGGGTCCGCGGGGCGTTCCGTACGACATCGGGGCCGCGGTCGCGCCCGAAGGCGGACTCGACCGCCAGTGCGCGCTCCAGCAGCGTCTTCGCCGACAGCGTGGTGTCGAAGGTGACGATCGCGTTGAGGTAGTCCTCGGAGTCCTCGGGGGCGTCGATCGGCGCGGTCTCGTAGACCGGCGAGACGCCGGTGACCCAGACCTCCGGGGTGTCCGCGATCGCGTCCACCGCGCCCTGGAGGGTGACCAGCCGGTCGCCCAGGTTGGAACCGAGCGAGACCACCGCGCGACGAATGGGGTGCATCTCGCCGGTGAGCGTGTCGGTGTCGATGACGGCCGGGTTGGGTGTCTCGGTCATGCGCGACTCCGGGTGATCGTGAGCGCGACGTCCGAGAACGTCGCCTCGATGGGCGCGTGCGGCTTGTGCACGGTGACTTCCACCGACTCCACCTGGCGATACCCGAGGCACACGTCCGCGACGCGCTGCGCCAGGGTCTCGATCAGGTCGACCGGGTCCTTCTCCACCGCGGCGACCACCGCGGTCACGAGCGAGCCGTAGTCGACGGTGGCTCCCAGGTCGTCCGACGCGGCGGCCGAAGCGGTGTCGAGGGAGAGCACCAGGTCGATCACGAAGAGCTGTCCGTCGCGTCGCTCGAAGTCGAACACACCGTGGTGTGCATGGATCTCGATGCCCCGCACCGCCAGCCGATCACTCATTGTTCGTCGACCCTACCCGGGGCTCCGAAGCCGCCAAACTCGGCTCCCTTCCAGCGCGCGACCACCTTGAGCGCGTCCACGCTGGCCCGCGCCTCGTGCACCCGGACGGCCCAGACGCCGAGCATGCCGGCCAGCGTGGTCAGCGCGGTGTTGGCGTCCTCGCGGTCCAGCACCGGGCGCGGCGTCCCGTCCGGGTCGGCGAGCAGCGCGCCCAGGAACGACTTGCGCGAGGAGCCCAGCAGCAGCGGGTACCCCAGGTCGAGCTCGCCGATCCGGCGCAGCAGCTCCCAGTTGTGCTCGGCGGTCTTCGCGAAACCGAGCCCGGGGTCGACGGCCAGCCGGTCCGGGGCGATCCCGGCGGCCAGGGCCGCGTCCACGCGGGCGCGCAGCTCGTCGCGGACCTCGACCGCCACGTCGTCGTACGAGGCTCGCTGCTGCATCACGTCGGCGTGGCCGCGCCAGTGCATCGCGACGTACGACGCCCCGCGCTCGGCCACCACCCGCAGGATGTCCGGGTCGGCGAGTCCCCCGGAGACGTCGTTGACCAGCTGCGCGCCGGCGTCGAGCGCGGCGGCGGCCACCTCGGCGCGCATCGTGTCGACCGAGACCACCGCACCCTCGGCGGCGAGCGCCTCGATCACCGGGACCACCCGCGCGAGCTCCTCGGCCACCAGCGGCCGGGTCGCTCCCGGACGGGTGGACTCACCACCGATGTCGAGCAGGTCGGCGCCCTCGGCGAGCATCTCCCGGCCGTGCGCGATCGCGGAGTCCGACTCCAGCCAGCGACCGCCGTCGGAGAACGAGTCCGGGGTCACGTTGACCACGGCCATCACCAGCGGCCGGCCGAGCGCCGGCAGCCCGGCGACGTACCGGGGGGTGAGCTCAGCCAGCGGCGGGCGCATGCCGGAGCCAGTAGTGGAAGGCTCCGGGCCCCTCGGCTCCGTGGTAGCGGCGCGCGGACTCGACCTTGACGACCTCGAAGCCCGCGTCGGCGTAGATGCCCAGCATCAGCTCGTTGGAGAGCACCAGCGGGTGCATGTAGTCCGGCTCGTCGTGCATGTCGAAGGAGAGGAACGCCTCGCCGTCGGGCTTGAGGTAGCGCTTGAGGTTCCGGATCGACTGGGCGATGTCGTAGCCGTGGTCGAGGGCGTTGATCGAGACGATCAGGTCGATGCTGTTCTCCAGCTCGGGGACGAACTCCTCACCCGGCACCGAGTACACCGCGACCGCCTGGTCGAAGTCGTTCCAGGGCACCTCGTCGCGGAACTTGTCCGCGAGCGGCTCGAGCACGACCACCTCGGCGTCCTCGAACCACAGCGAGCGCAGCCGCGAGCCCGCGCCCACGTCGAGCACCCGCTTGCCCTTCCAGCCGGTCGGCTCGAAGCCGGCCGCGCGCCAGTCGGTGTCGATCGCCTTGGACCAGACGGCGTCGTCGCCGCGGAAGCCCGCGTTGCGCACGTGGAAGCCGAGCTCGCCGACCTGGGCGCGGTCGGCCCACTCGCCCTTGTCGATGGTGGCCCGCTGGGCACCGGGCGCGAGCCGGGGGTCGACCGCGGCGAGCCGCGCCTCGAGGTCGCGCACCCGGTTGGTCAGCGCCTGCTCGCGCTCGGCCGAGGCCTTGCCCTGACGCCGGACCTCCGCGATCACCTCCTCGGCGACCTTGCGGACCAGGGCGTCGCCACGGAGGCGCTTGAGGACGTCGGTGACTCGGCTCATGCCGGGGATGCTACCCACGCCGCCGGTCGGGGCACTAACGAGCGGCGTTGATGAGCGCCATCGCTTCGGAGCGGGTGGTGGCGTTGAGCATCTGCCCCCGTACGGCGGAGGTGACCGTGCGTGCGCCGGCCTTGCGGACCCCGCGCATGGTCATGCACAGGTGCTCGGCCTCGATCACCACGATCACGCCGCGGGCCTCGAGGATCTCCATCAGCGAGTCCGCGATCTGCGTGGTGAGGCGCTCCTGGACCTGCGGCCGCTTGGCGTACAGGTCGACCAGCCGGGCCAGCTTGGACAGGCCGGTGATCTTGCCGGACGCGGCCGGGATGTAGCCCACGTGCGCGACCCCGGTGAACGGGACCAGGTGGTGCTCGCACATCGACCACAGCTCGATGTCGCGGACCAGCACCATCTCGTCGTGGCCGAGGTCGAACGTGGTGGTGAGCACGTCCTCGGCCCTCATCCGCAGGCCGGCGGTCAGCTCGGCGTACGCGCGGGCGACCCGGTCCGGGGTGTCGTGCAGGCCCTCACGGTCGGGGTCCTCGCCGATGGCGATGAGCAGCTCGCGCACGGCCGCGGCGGCACGGTCGTGGTCGAACTCGCCGACCGGCCGCAGCGACTCCTCGCTGATCGGGCCGATGCTCAAGGGGTGTTCCCCGGGTGGGGTGCCTCGCCGAAGGAGTCGCCGTCGTCGTTCGGCGGGGTCAGGATCAGGCCACCCTCGTCGGCGGTGCCGTTGGCGGCCGCCTTCGGGATGTGCACCGGCGGGATCGTCGAGGGCACCCGGTCCGGCGAGCCGGTCCACGCGGGCCGCACCGGACGGCGGCGCAGCGGCTCGAAGATCGCGGCGACCTCCTCCTTGTCCAGCGTCTCCCGCTCCATCAGCGCAAGCACGAGCGCGTCCAGGACGTCGCGGTTCTCCTCGAGGATGTCGAAGGCCTCCTGGTGCGCGGTGGCCAGCAGCTTCTTGGTCTCCTCGTCGACGATCGCGGCGACGTCCTCGGAGTAGTTGCGCTGGTGGCCCAGGTCGCGGCCCAGGAACGGCTCGGAGTTGGAGTCGCCGAGCTTGATCGCGCCCAGCCGCTCGGTCATGCCGTACTGGGTGACCATCGCGCGGGCCAGGCTGGTGGCCTTCTCGATGTCGTTGCCGGCGCCGGTGGTCGGGTCGTGGAAGACCATCTCCTCGGCGGCCCGGCCACCCAGCATGTAGGCCAGCTTGTCGAGCATCTCCGAGCGGGTCTGGGAGTACTTGTCCTCGTCGGGCAGCACCATCGTGTAGCCCAGCGCACGGCCGCGCGGCAGGATCGTCACCTTGTGCACCGGGTCGGTGCCGGGCAGCGCCGCCGCGACCAGGGCGTGGCCGCCCTCGTGGTAGGCGGTGATGAGCTTCTCCTTCTCGCTCATCAGGCGGGTGCGCTTCTGCGGGCCGGCGATCACCCGGTCGATGGCCTCGTCGAGGGCGTCGGCGTCGATCAGCTTGGCGTTGCGGCGGGCGGTCAGCAGGGCCGCCTCGTTGAGCACGTTGGCCAGGTCGGCGCCGGTGAAGCCCGGCGTACGGCGCGCCACCGAGACCAGGTCCACGTCGGGGGCCATCGGCTTGCCGCGGGCGTGCACCCGCAGGATCTGCTCACGGCCGTTGAGGTCGGGGGCGTCCACGCTGATCTGGCGGTCGAAGCGGCCCGGACGCAGCAGCGCCGGGTCGAGGATGTCGGGACGGTTGGTGGCCGCGATCAGGATCACGCCACCGCGGACGTCGAAGCCGTCCATCTCCACCAGCAGCTGGTTCAGCGTCTGCTCGCGCTCGTCGTGACCGCCGCCCATGCCGGCGCCACGGTGGCGGCCGACCGCGTCGATCTCGTCGATGAACACGATGGCCGGGGCGTTCTCCTTGGCCTGCTCGAACAGGTCGCGCACCCGGGAGGCACCGACACCGACGAACATCTCGACGAAGTCCGATCCGGAGATCGAGTAGAACGGGACGCCCGCCTCGCCGGCGACCGCGCGCGCGAGCAGCGTCTTGCCGGTACCGGGCTGGCCGTAGAGCAGCACGCCCTTGGGGATCTTGGCGCCGACTGCCTGGAACTTCGCGGGCTCCTGCAGGAACTCCTTGATCTCGCCGAGCTCCTCGATCGCCTCCTCGGCGCCGGCCACGTCGGCGAAGGTGGTCTTCGGCATGTCCTTGCTGATGAGCTTGGCCTTGGACTTGGCGAACTGCATCACCCGTCCGCCGCCGCCCTGCACCTGGTTCATCAGGAACAGGAAGATCAGCACGATGATGATGAACGGCAGGATCGTCGCGGCCAGCGAGCCGAGCAGGCTGGGCTTGGGGTTCTTCGCGGTGTACTCGCCGATCTTCTTGGCGTCGACCTGCTTCTGCACCTTGTCGATGAGGCCGACCTGCTGACCGTCGACCCAGGTGGCCATGATCTTCTTGCCGCTGTCGAGCTCCGCGCGGATCTCCTGGTCGCCGCCGTCGACGAAGGTGATCTTCTTGATGTCGCCCTTGTCGATGTGGGAGACCATCGTGGACGTCTCGACCTCCTTGTAGCCGCCGTTCGGGACGACGTACTGCAAGGCGAGGATGACGCCCAGGCCGGCCAGGCCGATCCACAACCAGGGACCGCGGAGAATTCGCTTCACCCGGTCATCTTCTCAGGTGACCGAAGCAAGCGCTCCCGCGAGGGGGAATCAGCTGTAGACGTGCGGCGCCAGCGTCCCGATGTCGCGCAGGTTCCGGTACCGCTCCTGGTAGTCCAGGCCGTAGCCCACGACGAACTCGTTCGCCGGGAATGGGCGCAGCGTCCCAGCCGACGTACCCCCGCCGACCGTCAGGAGTAGACGTGCGGCGCCAGGGTGCCGATGTCGCGCAGGTTCCGGTACCGCTCCTGGTAGTCCAGGCCGTAGCCGACGACGAACTCGTTCGGGATATCCCAGCCGACGTACTTGACCCCGACCTCCATCTGCTGGGCCTCGGGCTTGCGCAGCAGGGTGCAGATCTCCAGCGAGGCCGGGTTGCGCGAGGCCAGGTTGGAGATCAGCCAGGAGAGCGTCAGGCCGGTGTCGATGATCTCGTCGACGACGACCACGTGCCGGCCGGTGATGTCGGTGTCCAGGTCCTTGAGGATGCGGACGACGCCGGAGGACTTCGTCCCGGACCCGTACGACGAGACCGCCATCCAGTCCATCTCCACGTGCCGCCGCAGCGAGCGGGCCAGGTCGGCCATCACCATCACCGCGCCACGGAGGACGCCGACGATGAGCAGCTCGCGCCCCTCGTAGTCCGCCTCGATCTTGCCGGCGAGCTCGCGCAGCTTGTCCTGGATCTGCTCCTCGGTGAAGAGGATGTTGACGAGGTCCTTCTCGACGTCCGCGGCGTCCATGAAAGGAATCCTGACACAGGGATGATCCGGGGTCGGCGGCGCGTTGCCGGGTCATGCGCCTGTCCGTCCTCGACCTCGTCCCCGTCCGCTCCGACCAGACCACCACGGACGCCATCGCGGCGACGCGGTCGCTGGCCCAGGTGGCCGACGAGACCGGGTACCACCGCTACTGGCTGGCCGAGCACCACAACATGCCCGCGGTGGCCGCGACGAACCCGCCGGTGCTGATCGCCCTCGTGGGAGCCGCGACCTCGCGGATCCGGGTCGGGTCCGGCGGCGTGATGCTGCCCAACCACGCGCCCCTGGTCGTCGCCGAGCAGTTCGCCCTGCTCGAGGCGGCCTTCCCGGGACGGATCGACCTCGGCATCGGCCGGGCGCCGGGAACCGACCCGGTCACGTCGTACGCGCTGCGGCACGGCGCCGGCGGCGTCACCGACGACGCAGTGAGCCAGTTCCCGTCGTACGTCGACAACGTGATCGCGATGATGAGCCCCGGCGGCGTCGGCCTCGACGTCAACGGGCGCCTGCACGCGCTCAACGCCACCCCGGCCGCGACCGGGCAGCCCGACGTCTGGCTGCTCGGCTCCTCGGACTACTCGGCCCAGCTCGCGGCGTCGCGCGGGCTCCCCTACGTGTTCGCGCACCACTTCTCCGGCAACGGCACCGCGGAGGCGCTGGCGCTGTACCGGTCCTCGTTCAAGCCCTCGGAGTCGCTGGCCGCCGCGCGCACCTTCCTCACCGTGAACGCGGTGGTCGCCGAGACCCAGGAAGAGGCCGACCGGCTCGCGCTCCCGCAGCTGCAGGCGATGGTCGCGCTGCGCACCGGCGGCCCGCTGCGCCCGCAGCGCCTCGTCGAGGAGGCCGAGGCGGACCCGGTCCCCGACGCGCACCTGCCGCTGGTGCACGCGATGCTGAACCGCTGGGTGATCGGGACGCCGTCCTCCGCGGCTGCGCACCTGTCCGAGCTGGCCGCGACGTACGACGTGGACGAGGTGATGGTGCACCCGGTCGCCGGTGCGTTCACCGGCACCCCCGCCGGCGCCGCGCCCGCCCGGGAGGCCACGCTGCGGCTGCTGGCCAAGGAGCTGCCGCAGCAGGCAGCATGACCGGGTGACCTCCCGCCTCCTGACCCCGTGGTGGCGTTCGCGCCTGCCCGGCCCCGCGGAGGCGACCGGGAGCGCCGACCCGACCCCGATCCTCGACTGGCAGGCACCGGGCCTTCGCGCACTCCAGGATCGGCTGACCGGGACCGATCCGGTCGGACGCCTCCAGCAGGCCCACCGGATCATCGCCGCCGAGGTGCGCCCGGTCTACGCGGTCGAGGACCGCCAGCCCGCCTCGGTGACGCTCGCCCGCGGTGCCGGCTCGTGCAGCCAGCGGCTCGCGATCCTCGAAGCGGTGGCGCGCGCCGACGGGGTCCCGACCCGGGTCCGCGGACTGCTGGTCGACGGGCGTTTCTGGTACCCGCGGTTCGGACGGCTGCGCGCGCTCGTCCCGGCCGAGGTGCTGCTGGCATGGCCGGAGCTCGGGATCGACGGCCGTTGGCTGAGCGTCTCGGAGCTGTACGGATCCTTCGCCGCGCTGGACACCTCGTCAGGCTTCACGAACACGACGGGCGAGACGCTCTTCGACGCGGTCGCACGAACGGCGGTCGACTGGGACGGCGTGACCTGTTCACCCGGCATGTCGTCGCCGTGCGACCTCTCCGCTGAGGTCGTCGGCGACCTCGGGCGGTACTCCTCGCGCGACGCGCTCTTCGACGCGCACGGACAGGCACTGTGCGGCGGGGCCCGCTGGATCGCCGATCCGATCCTGCGACGCAGGTCGGCCGCCTAGATTCCGCACCGCGTACACTCCCCCGGTGTCCACGGAGCAGGAGCAACCCCACGGTCCCCACCCCGACCGCGTCGAGCTGCGTGCGCTGACCGGTCTGCGCGCGGTCGCCGCGCTGGCGGTGGTGCTGTCCCACACGAAGGTTCCCGCGGACGCCCCCGCGGTGGTGCGACAGCTGGCCGCGTGGGGTCACATCGGCGTCGCCCTGTTCTTCATGCTGTCCGGCTTCGTGCTGGCCTACAACTACCCCGACCTGCGCTTCCGCGACGGCCGCCGCACGCTGCGGTTCTACGCGGCCCGGGTCGCGCGCGTGATGCCGCTGTACTGGGCCGTCATCATCTTCAACGCGCTGCTGTTCTTCGTCATCAACCACGACCAGCGCCCGGTCCGGTTCGTCATCCAGGTGCTCGGCCTGCAGGCCTGGGGCCCGGACGGCGGCGTGACGCTCGGCCAGTACAACGGGCCCGGCTGGTCGATCAGCGTCGAGATCTTCCTCTACCTGCTCTTCCCGCTGGTGGTCCCGCTGGTCGCGGCGCTGTACCGGCGTTACGGCGACCGCGCGATGGTCACGCTCATCGTCGTCATCGCCCTGGTCGTGATCGCGCTCTGGCTGGCCTTCGACGCCGCCGGCCACACCGCGATGCTCGCCGCCGAGCCGTCCTCGGCGCACCGCTGGCTCTACCGCAACCCGCTGGCGAACCTGCTCCAGTTCATCGTCGGCATCGCCGCCGCCCACCTGCTCGGCAGCGTCCGCCGGATGCGGGCCGACTGGGTGCACCACCTGGTCCCGGTCCTCGTCGGCGGCTACATCCTGACCTTCGTCACCATCAAGTCGCAGACGGCGTCCTCGCCGCTGCTGGCCGCCGGCTCGTACGCCGCGCTCTGGACGATCCCGTTCGCGATCCTGCTGCTCTCCCTGGCCACCGGCCGCGGCTGGCTGGCGAAGCTGCTCGCGACCGCACCGATGGTCAGCCTCGGCGTGGCCAGCTTCGCGCTCTACCTGACCCACCGCGAGCTACTGCGCCGGATCGGCTTCGCCAAGCACATCCAGGAGGAGGGCTGGCGCTCCTGGGTCGCGCTGGTCCTGGTCGTCGTCATCCTGCTCCTGGTGGCCGAGGGCGCCCACCGGTACGTCGAGGTGCCGTGCCGTCGCTGGGTGATCAAGCTGGCCGACCGCTTCATCCCGCGCACCCCGCGCGCGAAGGTGGCCCAGCCGCCGGCGCGGAGCGGCGATCGGGCCGACGATGCCGACGACGACAAGGTCGGCAGCCCGGCCTAGCAGGCCTTGATCCTTCTGGCGGGAACTGTCGGTGCTCACGTCTAGGTTTTCGGTATGACCTCGACGCAGACCATCGACGCCACCGCGGTTCTCGCGGCGGCTCGTCGAGCGCGCGCGACGGCGGATGCGGCCGAGGCCGAGGTGCTCGCCCAGGCGCTCGCATGGGCGCATCTGCACCAGGTCGGCTCCGTTGACGAAGGCGGGGTCGCGACGTGGAGTGACTCGCCGATTCCGATCGCTGGTGAGGGTGCCCCGTTGGTCTCGGAGTTCTGTCTCTACGAGATCGCTGCCGCGCTGCGACTGACCCAGGAGGCGGGTCGCTACCTGGTGGCGCATGCGTTGGAGCTGCACCACCGGCTGCCCCGGTTGTGGGAGCGGGTGCAGTCCGGGAGCCTGCCGGCGTGGCGGGCACGCCGGGTGGCGGACAAGACCATCGCACTGTCGGTGGATGCTGCGGCGTATGTCGATGCGCAGGTGGCGCAGTACGCGCCCCGGATCGGGAACGCCGCCCTGGACCGGCTGGTCGATGAGGCGATCGCGCGGTTCATGCCCGAGACCGCCGCGGAGGTCGCCGAGCAGGCCGCGGAGGGGCGGCACGTCACGATCAACCATCAGCAGGTCTCGTTTGCCGGCACCTCGCTCCTGCAGGCTGAGCTCGACCTGCCCGACGCGCTGGACCTGGACAAGGTCCTCCAGGCCGGGGCCGAGCAGCAGAAGGCACTGGGGTCGACCGAGTCGCTGGACGTGCGCCGCGCCCTGGCGCTGGGTGCGCTGGCGCGCGGGGACCTGGCGCTGGACCTGCAGCAGCCCGCTCGCCCGAAGCGGCAGATCGTGCTCTACATCCACCTCTCCGACCGCGCCCTGGGCAACCCCCACGGCGTCGGCCGGGTCGAGTCACCCAACATCCTGCTCACGGCCGGACAGATCGCCGCCTGGTGCGGCGCCCCGGAGACCCAGGTCATCGTCCGCCCGGTCATCGACCTCAACCAGCACGTCTCCGTGGAGTCCTACGAGATCCCCGACCGACTCCGCGAACACGTCATCCTCCGCGACCTGGGCTGCGTGGCGCCGTACTGCACCAAACGCGCCCGCCAGGCCGACATCGACCACATCACCGAATGGATCCTCGGCGGCCGCACCGGCGACCTCAACCTCGCACCCCTGTGCCGCGGACACCACCGACTCAAGACGTTCTCGACCTGGACCTACACCATGCTCCAGCCCGGCTCGTACCTGTGGCGCTCGCCGATGAACCACGTCTACCTCCGCGACGGCACTGGCACCCGGGACCTCACCCCACGCCCCCTCGACCCACCCGGCGGCTAGGGAGTCTCCGTCCTGCGGAAGCGCAGGTCCGTTCCTTCGCGATACGCCGTGACATGGCCCGGCAGCTGGATCTGCCGGTGGTCGCGAGCGCCTTCCACGATCTCCGCGACCGCCAGCACGTGCTCACGGGTCAGCTCCGACGGGATCGCGCCTGCCTCGATCGCGGCCAGCCGGATCACCCGGGTCAGCAGCGCCCGGGGAAGGGCGACGACCGCGGACGCGACGAATTCGCCCGCGACACGGACCTCCTCCAGCGCGCGGTCAGCCCAGTCGTCCAGCGCAGCCATGTCCTCGCGCAGCTGCTCCGCGGTTCGGGCCAGCGCCGGAGCGATCCCGGGACCGAGCTCGCGTTCCAGCACCGGCATCACGGCCTGCCGGATCCGCGCGCGCACGAACCGCGGGTCGGCGTTGTGCGGGTCCTCCCACCAGGTGATGCCGTCGGCGCGGCAGGCGGCCTCGGTCTGCTCCCGGGTCAGGCCCAGCAGCGGCCGCAGGTAGGTCGCACCGCCGTCGTCGGAGAACGTGGGCCGCATCCCCTGCAGCGAACGGCCGCCGGAGCCGCGGGTCAGCCCGAGCAGCACGTTCTCGGCCTGGTCGTCCAGGGTGTGCCCGAGCAGCACCATCTCGGCCCCGAGGTGCGCCGCGAGCTGACCGAGGGCCACGTACCGGGCCTCACGCGCGCCCGCCTCGACGCCGCCGGGGCCGGGGTCGACGGTGACCCGGATCGAGGCGGTCTCGTGCACGCCGAGCGCGGCCATCTGCGCGACGACCTCGGTCGCCCGCGCCGGCGAGCCGTCCTGCAGGCCGTGGTCGACGGTCGCCCCGACGACGTACAGCCCGGCCTCGCGCGCCTCGAAGACCGTGGCCGCCAGCAGGGCGAGAGAGTCGGCCCCGCCGGAGCAGGCGACGAGCACCCGACTGACCTGGCCGGGCAGCACCCGTCGTACGGCGCCGCGCACCGCCGCGCGCGCGGGATCCAGCGCCATCGGAGGCGGCCTCAGCCGTGCACGCGCGCCAGCCAGGCCCGCGGGTCGTGGATCTCCACCTTGGTGGGCAGGTTCTCCGGCGCCGCGAAGACCAGGTTGAAGCCGTCCATGCCGACCGCGTCGACGACGTCGCGGACGAAGACGGCACCGTCGCGGTACTGCGCCATCTTCTGGTCCAGGCCGAGCAGCCGGCGCAGCAGCTTGTCGAGCGCGCCGACGCCCCTGCGCCGCTGGGTGAACTTGCGGCGGATCTCCGCGACGCTGGGGATCACCTCGGGTCCGACGCCGTCCATGACCACGTCCGCGTGGCCCTCCAGCAGGCTCATCACGCCGGTGACCTGGTCGATGATCGCGCGCTGCTCGGGCGTGGAGACCATGTCGAGCAGGCTGCCCTCGGCCTTGCCGGAGATCAGCTCGCCGATCTTGGACATGCCCTCGTTGAGCATCCGAGAAGGATCCGTCTCCACCGTGGAGACGATCTGCCCGATCAGCGACTGCAGGTGGTCGCGCATCCACGGCACCGCGGTGAACTGCACCCGGTGGGTCTCCTCGTGCAGGCAGACCCACAGGCGGAAGTCGTGCTCGTCGACGTCCAGCTCGCGCTCGACGTGGACGATGTTCGGGGCCACCAGGAGCAGCCGGCCGGCCGCACCGGAGGCCGCGTAGAACGGGTCGAACTGGCCGAGCACCTTGTTGCCCAGGAACCCCAGCATGGCGCCGAGCTCGACGCCGGTGACCCGCGAGCCGATCGCCTCGGTCATCGGCGAGGGCGGCCCCTTCTTGTCCTGCAGCTTGGCCACGATCGGCGCGATCACGGTCGCGAAGCCGTCCGCGTTCGCCTGGATCCACCCGGGCCGGTCGACCACGAGCACCGGCGCCGTGCGGGCCTCGGCGACGAGGCCGGTGTACGCGCGGACCAGCGGCGTGGACTTCTCCGCGCCGGTGCGCAGCTCGTCGACGACGGCGGTCGCCTCGGCCCGGCTCACCGTCGGCCCGTCGCCGGCGAGGCGCGACCCGACGCGGACGGCGAGGTCCCAGTCGATCATCTGGCTCATGGCACGACCCTACGGGCCCGTGGTCGAGGGGGTCCCGCAGCGGCAGGCGCCGAGCGCGGCCGCGATCTGGTCCAGGTCGGCCCGGGCCAGCCCGGAGGAGGTCACCTTGTCGGCGATCGCGACGAACGCCATCCGGTTGCCGTCGGCGTCCACCGCGACCCCGGCCAGCCCGCTGACCCCGGTCAGGGTGCCGGTCTTCGCGCGCACCCGGCCCTTGGCGTCGGCCGGCCCCTTCTCGAACCGCCACTGCAGCGAGCCGGTGAACCCGGCGACCGGCAGCCCGGTGAGGACCTCGCGCAGCCGCGGGTGGTCCGAGGCGCCGGCCAGCCGCAGCACCGCGAGCAGCGCGTCGGGGGTCAGCCTGTTCTCCCGGGAGAGCCCGCTGCCGTCGCGCAGCACCGATCCGGCCATCGGCACGCCGAGCTTGCCGAGCACGCTGCTCACGGCCGTGGCCCCGCCCGCGAACGAGGCCCCGGCGCCGGTGACCCGCCCGACGTGGTGGGCGAGCACCTCGGCGGCGTTGTTGTCGCTGACCGCGAGGGTCTTCTCCACGATCTGGCCGACCGGCGCGCTGGAGACCCGGGCGATCTCGGTCGTGCCGGCCCCGGCGGGCACCTCGTCGACCCGGCCGCGCACGACGATCCCGTGCCGGGCGAGCGCCTTCGCGAACAGCGCGGCGGCCTCGGCGGCGGGGTCGGCGACGTACCGGTCGTTGGTGCCGCGGCCCTCGTCGGCCCAGAGCGCGGTGATCGGCGGGACCACGTCCTCGGGCAGGTACGTCGAGGGCCAGTGCGGGCTGACCCGCGGCCCGGTGAACAGGCTGACGTCGTAGGCGAGCGTCACGGTCCGGAGCTGCTGCGCGACCAGCGCCGCCGCCGTCCGCTGCGCCAGCGTGTCCAGGTCGGCGCGTGCCGGGTAGATGCCCTTCGCCTTCGCCTTGCTGCTGGCCAGGAACGGGTCGCCGCCGCCGACCAGGGTGACCCGGCCACCGGGCGCGAGCCGGACGGTGGTGGCGAAGCGGGCGCTCGGGCCGAGCACCTGCAGCGCGGCCGTGCTGGTGAGCAGCTTCATCGTCGAGGCCGGTACGACGACCCCGGCACCGTGCCGGTAGACCACCCGGCCGCTGCCGAGCTCGCTGACCCAGACCGCGGCGTGCCCGCCGAGCCCGGCGTCCGCCGCGTACGACGAGAGCGCGCGCCGGACCGCGGCCGGGTCCACCGATCCGCCCGTGACAGCGACCGCGACCGGGTCGGCGACCCCCTGCGCGGACAGCTTCAGCCCCTCGGGCGGCTGCACCGCGGCGGGCGTCGTCCGGGCGTCGTGGCCGAAGAGCTCGTCGGCCAGGTCGTACTGCTCGATGACGAACGCGGAGACGACCAGGAGGACGACGACGACCTCGGGAAGCCAGCCGAGTGCTCGCCGCCAGCGCCGCGATGGGGTGCGCCGGGAGTGGCGTTCCTCACGCAGCGGCACTTCCGGGCCCTCCAGATTCACGTTCGACGACGATGTGCGGGAGACTAACCCGGTCACCTGAGTCTCGCCGAAGTGGCAGAACCGGAAGGAAACGACCGTGCTGGAGTTCGACGTCCTCGTGGAGATCCCCAAGGGATCGCGGAACAAGTACGAGGTCGACCACGAGTCCGGGCGCATCCGCCTCGACCGGATGCTGTTCACCTCGACGGCGTACCCGGAGGACTACGGCTACATCGAGAACACCCTCGGCCAGGACGGCGACCCGCTGGACGCGCTGGTGATCCTGCAGGCCCCGACCTTCCCGGGCTGCCTGATCCGCGCCCGCGCGATCGGCATGTTCCGGATGACCGACGAGGCCGGCGGCGACGACAAGGTGCTGTGCGTCCCGACGCACGACCCGCGGATGGAGCACATCCGCGACATCAACCACTTCCCGAAGTTCGACCTGCTGGAGATCCAGCACTTCTTCGAGGTCTACAAGGACCTGGAGCCTGGCAAGTCCGTCGAGGGCGCCAACTGGGTCGGCCGCGACGAGGCCGAGGCCGAGGTCCGTGCCTCCTTCGAGCGCTTCAAGCAGTCCGGCGGCCACTGATTTGTTGAGTAGTCAGTTCGTCCGGCTTGAGTGGTCAGCTCGTCCGCGGACGAGCTGACCACTCATGGGTGACGAACTGACTACTCAACGTCGCACACCCCGGAAGTAGCCCATCGCCCCGGACATCTCCAGGGTGACGTCTGTGAAGCCGGCCTCGAGCATCCAGGTGCGGACCTCGGCCTGGGTGGCCGACGGGCCGAGCAGCCCGGAGAGGCGGCCGAGGCGGCGGATCGGGACGGTGCGCAACCCGGTGTCATTGAGGAGCGCGCTGCCGGTGAGCACGCCACCCGGATGCGTCACCCGGCCCATCTCCAGCATCGCCGCGTGCGGGTCACCGAAGACGTGCAGCCCGGTGAACGAGACGACCAGGTCGAACTCGCCGTCCCCGAAGGGCAGTGCCCCCACGTCGGCGACCTGCGTCTCCACCTGGTCGGCGACACCGCGCTCGTGCGCCGCCTCGCGGGTCCGGTCGAGCATCGCCGGGGAGATGTCCGCGGCGACGTACCGGATCCCCTGCCCAGGCCGCAGGCCGCGCAGCGCCACCCCGCCGCCGCAAGGCACGTCCAGCACCGATGAGCCGGCGGGCTGCCGGCCGATCTCCGCGGCCGCGGCGTAGAGCCGGGACAGGTCGCTGCCGATGCCCGCCTTCCAGACCACGCCGCCGGCGCGCGGGTGCTCGACGGACCAGTCGTAGAAGGACGCCCACAGCGGGTCCTCGCTCCAGCCGCCGAAGCCGGGGACCCGCATCATCCGAGCATCTCCGCGCGGAGCAGCTCGGGCGGGATGCCGAAGGCGTCGGTCAGATCGGCGGCGATCGGCCGGATCCGGCGGCACAGCTCGTCGATCTCGCGGCTGATCGCCTTGGACCGCTGCGAGGAGAGCCGGCCGTGCTCGGCGAACCAGCCCCGGTCGGCCTCGATGGCCGAGAGCGCGAACAGGTCGCAGAGCAGGTTGAGCGCCTCCTTGTTGGGGCCGTCCGGCAGGGCCGCGAGCTTGTCGACGTACGCGTCGAGCACCAGCCGCTCGACGTGCGCGCGGGCGGCGCCGATGACGTGCGCCTGGCAGCGGCTGAAGACCTCGGCCGGCTCCATGTCGGAGTCCATCCCGCGCTTGAGCCGCCGTGCCACCCCGGCGAGCATGTGCTCCTCGCGCCAGCGGAACATCGCCAGGTGGTACTCGGGATCGCGCAGGCCGGAGTCGGAGTCCCAGTCGTCCCCACCGGGGAGCACGTCCTTGATCCGCTCCAGCAGCTTGTGCACCGCGGTCCGCTCGATCACCGTCTCCACCGTCAGCCCGGCCACGAACCGGACCATGCCGAGCTGGTCGAGCTCGCCGAACGAGGAAGAGTAGTCGGTGAGCAGGCCCTTGGCGACCAGCTGCAGCAGGATGTGGTTGTCGCCCTCGAAGGTGGTGAACACGTCGGTGTCCGCGCGCAGCGCGTCGAACCTGTTCAGCGACAGGTAGCCGGCGCCACCACAGGCCTCCCGGCACTCCTGGATCGTGCGCGAGGCGTGCCAGGTGCCGAGCGCCTTGGTCCCGGCCGCGCGCGACTCCAGCGCCCGCCGGGTGCGCTCGTCGACCTCCTCGGTGGCCGAGAAGACGCCGTGCAGCTGGCCGGCCAGCACCTCCTGGGCGAAGTGCAGCGCGTAGGTGCGCGCGAGCAGCGGGAACAGCCGGCGCTGGTGCAGGCCGTAGTCGAGCAGCAGCTCCTCGGGTCCGCCCGGATTGCCGAACTGCCGGCGCTGCAGGGCGTACCGGATCGCGAGGGTGAGCGCGACCTTGCTGGCGTTGATGCCGGCGCCGCCCACGCAGACCCGGCCCTGGACCAGCGTGCCGAGCATGGTGAAGAAGCGCCGGTCCGGGTTGTCGATCGGCGAGGAGTAGACGCCGGTCTCGCTGACGTCGGCGTACCGGTTGAGCAGGTTCGCGCGCGGGACGCGGACGTCGTCGAACGCGAGCCGGCCGTTGTCGACGCCGTTGAGACCGATCTTGCGGCCGTCGTCGGTGACCCGGACGCCGGGCAGCACCCGGCCCTTCGCGTCGCGCAGGGGGACCACGAAGGCGTGCACGCCCTCGGAGACGCCACCGATCTCGAGCTGGGCGAAGACGACCGCGGCGCGCGCGTGCGCGGCGGCGTTGCCGATGTAGTCCTTGCGCGCGGAGTCCGACGGCGTGGTGATGACGAACTCGCCGGCCTCGACGTCGTACCGGGCCACCGTCTCCAGTGCCTGCACGTTCGAGCCGTGCCCGGTCTCGGTCATCGCGAAGCAGCCGAGCAGGTCGGCCCTGACCAGGTCGGCGAGGTAGGCCTCGTGGTGCGGCTGGGTGCCGAGCTGCAGGATGGCGCCACCGAAGAGGCCGAACTGGACCCCGACCTTGACCAGCACCGACAGGTCGCCGAAGGCCATCGTCTCGAACGCCGCCACCGAGGCGCCGATGTCGCCGCCCCCGCCGTACGCGACCGGGAAGCCGAGCCCCGTCTGCCCGGTCGCGGCCAGCTCGACGACGATCTCCTTGACGCGCTCCCGGTAGGTCGCCCGGTCCAGCTCGAGGGCCTCGTCGAGGAACCCGGCGTACTCGGCCAGGCGCTTGCGGGTCAGGTTGCGGATCTCGGCGTAGGTGCCGTCCAGCAACGTGGTCAGGGCCGGGACGTCGATGACGGGAGGGGCCATGGCCTCACTGTGCCAGGGACGCCTGAGGGAGAACTAGGGGCGCCCGAAGAAGTTGGGCCCGCTGGCGTAGAGCGGGCTCACCTTGACCACGTCGCCGGTGCGCGGAGCCTGGATGATCTGCTCGTTGCCGATGTAGAGGGCGACGTGGTGGATCGTGTTCGGCGAGGTGCCCCAGAAGACCAGGTCGCCCGGCTTGAGCTGGGCGGCGGTGATGTGCTTGGTGAGCTGGTACTGCGCCGCGGAGTAGTGCGGCAGCGCGACCCCGCCCTGGCGCCAGGACATCATCGTCAGCCCGGAGCAGTCCCACGAGTCCGGCCCGGCGGCGGCCCACACGTAGGGCTCACCGAGCTGGGCACGGGCGAACTGGATGGCCCGCTTGGCGCCCTCGCTGGTGCCCGCGGGGACCGGCAGCCCGGGGTCGTCCCAGCCGCCCTCCGGACCGAGCGCGGCGAGCTCGTCCTGGGTCTTCTGGTGGTCGTCGCTGGCCTGCTGGGCCTGTGCCTTGGCCTTCTCTGCCTCGGCCTTCGCCTTCGCCGCCGCGGCGGCCGCGGCCTTCTGCTCGGCTTCCTTCTCGAGCGCGTGCTGGCGCTTGGTGGCCAGGTCCAGGGAGATCTTCTGGGCGTCGGCGAGCTCGATGATGAGCTGGCGGCGCTGGCCGGCGATCCGGGCGGCCTCGCTCTGCGCGGTGTTCGCCGCGGCGGCGGCCTCGTCGCGCAGCTCGGCGGCCTTCGCGGCCAGGGCGGCCTGGTGCCGCTGCGCCTTCTCGGCGTTCTTCTCGGCGACCTGGGCCAGCGCGGTGACCGCGGTGAACTCGTCGTACTGGGCGCGCAGCGACTGGCCGGCGCTCTGCACCGCACCGATCTGCTCCATGATCTGCTCGGGCCCGTCGCCGCCGAGGAAGGCGTTGATCCGGGCGATCCCGGTGCCGTCCTGCGCGCTCTGGGTGACCAGCTGGGCGATCCCGGCGCGGCGGGCGTCGACCTGTCCGGCTGCCGCGACCGCCGCCGCCTTGGCGTGCGCGGTCTTGCGCTGCGCCTGGCCGAGTCGCCAGACGGCGCCGTTGTAGGCCTCCGCGGCGACCTCGGCCTGGACCGCGGCGTTCTGCAGCCGGCTGTTCGCGACGGCGAGCTCGGCCTGCAGCGAGGCGACGTCACCGGCCTTCTCGTCGGCCGCCTTCTTCGCGGCGTCGACCTGGGCCTGGGTGGGAGTGCCGGGCTTGTGCTTGTCCGCCTCGGCGGGCGCTCCCCAGAAGAGCAGCGCAACGGTCGCGGCCGAAGCCGTGACCGTGGCAATGAGTCGTCTCGTGCCGCTTCGCACTGCTGTCCCCCGGGTCGCCTCACGTCATGGCCTCACACCCATCCCCATCGGCGTGAGACGCGAGCAACGCTAGACCCCAGCAGTCACACGAGGAACTGCTTTCACGAAAAATAGCCCGAACGGGCGGCATGGCCCCTTGACTAATGACAAGGGTGTGGTTCCGCTACAGATCCTCGGCCGCGATCGGGACGTCGCTCGTCGAGGTGGTCGGATGCGAGCTCCGGCCACGTCTGTCGAACTTCTGTCCGGTGGCCACGCCGCCGAGGTAGACCGCGATCAGCGCGATGGCGAGGCCGGCGATGTCGTCGGCGATGTAGTGCCAGCCGAAGTACGAGGTGGACACGATGGTGAGCCCGCAGTAGACCCAGAGCCCGACCCGGAACGCCTTGGTGCGCAGGGTGTACTGGCCCACCAGCGCGAGCGTCACTGTGATGGCCACGTGCAGCGAGGCGAAGCCGGCGACCGACTGGACGCCGTCGGCGAACGGGTCCCAGAGGATGCTCTGGCGACCGTTGAACAGGGCGTCCTGGAGCTTCGCGACGCCGGTGTCCGGCAGGTCCTGGTAGAGCCAGACCGCGTAGAAGTTCGGGCCCAGCGTCGGGATCGCGTAGTAGCTCGCGGTGCCCAGCGCCCAGCAGATGCACTGCGCGGTGATGAACCAGTAGCCGAAGCTGACGTTGCGCGACCAGACCGCCCAGACCACCACGGAGATCGGCACCATCGGCAGGAACAGCACGTAGACGAACGAGAGGAAGTGCGCGCTGATCCCGGTGCCGAGCAGGTCGTGCAGCAGCGTGGCCGGGTCGTGGCCGAAGAACAGCCACTGGTCCATCTTGTACAGCTGGTAGTCGTACTTCTTGGCGTGCCCGCTGCCGTCGGACATCACGAACGGCAGGAAGTTCTTCAGGTTCCGGTAGCTGACGTAGGTGATGTAGAAGGAGACCAGCCCGACCACCACCAGGGTGATCCGCTCCTTGGTCCAGTGCTCCTTGACGAGCACGGTCGCCTCCGCCTTGAACCGGCCCGGGTTGCCGCGGGCGCGGAACAGGGTGCGCGGCAGGATGTCCGCGGCGAACGCGGCGGCGACCAGCAAGGGCAGCCGGATCCAGGCCGGGCCGAGGAAGCCGTCCGGGTCGCGCAGCGGGTAGCCGAGCGCCTGGCTGCAGATGATCGCGAGCGCGCCCATGATGACCGCCACCATCACCAGCAGCGCGTAGCCGCGGCGCCGCGTCGGGGAAGCCGCCTCGCGCGAGCCCTGGTCCAGGGTCGGGCTCGTCGACGAGGCAGTGGTGGTCATGAGAGGAGATTCTAGGGTGTACGGCGTGAGCGCCCGTCGGCCGGACGGAGCGGAGCGAGCCGGTCGGTGACCACGCTCACGTGCACCCGCTCACCTACCGAGACGGAACGGTTCGTCTCGGCAACGCCGGCGAGCGGACCGAGTCCGTCCACGTCGAGGTCGAGCCGGAGCTGCTCCGGGGTCATCCGGGCGGCCAGCACCGTCGCCGCGAACGGGCCGTCCTCGCTGACCCTGATCGCCGAGCGGCGCAGCGCCACCTCGGTCCAGTCCGCGCCCGGGTCGACGCGCTCGCGCAGGCGCAGCGCGGCCTCGCCGGAGACGACGCTGGCGTAGCCCAGGAACCGGGCGGCCCAGGCGTCCGCGGGCCGGCTCCAGACCTCGTCGAGGGAGCCGTCCTGGACCACCGCACCGTCGCGCATCACCACCATCCGGTCGGCGATCGCGAACGCCTCCTCGTGGTCGTGGGTGACCAGCAGCGCGGTGGTCCCGGCCGCGCGCAGGATGTCGTGCAGGTCGCCGGCCAGCCGTTCGCGCAGGCCCCGGTCCAGCGCGCTCAGCGGCTCGTCGAGGAGCAGCAGCCGGGGTTCGACCGCGAGCGCCCGGGCGAGCGCGACCCGCTGCCGCTCACCACCGGAGAGGGTGGCCGGCATCCGCTCGGCGTACCCGGCCAGCCCGACCAGGTCGAGCAGCTCGTCGACCCGCGCCCGGACCTCGCCGGCGGGCCGGTGCCGCAGCCGGAGCGGGTAGCCGACGTTGCGGCCGACGTCGGCGTGCCCGAAGAGCTGGCCGTCCTGGAACATCAGCGCGAACCCGCGCCGGTGGGTCGGCACCGGGGCGAGGTCCTCCCCGTCGTACGAGACCCGGCCGGCGCTGGGCGTCTCCAGCCCGGCGACGACGCGCAGCAGCGTGGACTTCCCGGAGCCCGAGGGGCCCAGCACCGCGGTGACCGCACCGGTCGGCACGTCCAGGGAGACGTCGTCGACGGCGGCGGTCTCCCCGAAGCGGACTGTCAGGTCGCGGATCTCCAGCCCCATCTCAGAACGCTCCCACCGAGCTGACGCGCAGTCGCTCGACCAGCAGCATCACCGAGGTGGTCGCGACCGCGAGCACCACCGAGGCCGCGGTCGCCATCCCGAAGTTCGCCTCGCCGGGGTGGCTGATGAGCCGGAAGATCACCACCGGCAGGGTCGGGTGGTCGTCACGGGCCAGGAAGCTGGTGGCGCCGAACTCGCCGAGGGAGACCGCGAACGCGAACCCGGTGGCGGCCAGCAGCGACCGCCAGGCCAGCGGCAGGTCCACGTCGCGCAGCACCCGCAGCGGGCCGGCGCCGAGCGAGGCCGCCGCCTCCCGCTGCCGCGGGTCGATCGAGGAGAGCACCGGCGCGACGGTACGCACCACCAGCGGCAGCGCCACCATCGCCTGTGCGATCGGCACCAGCAGCGGCGAGGTGCGCAGGTCCAGCGGCGGACGGTCCAGGGTGATGAGGAAGCCGAAGCCGAGGGTGACCGCGGAGACGCCGAGGGGCAGCATGAAGACCCCGTCGAAGAGCGCGCGCAGCCGTTCGGCTCCCGGCGAGCGCGGCCGGCGGGAGACCAGGAAGGCGACCAGCACGCCGAGCAGCAGCGCGAACGAGGCCGCCTGCACCGCCACCAACAGCGAGTGGGTCAGGCCGGTGGTCGCGGTGACCAGCAGCGCGTTGCCCTCGCCGTCGCCCTGCAGGTCGCGATAGTGCTGCAGGCTCCACCCGCCCTGGTCGCGCAGCGAGGCGACCACCAGGCTGACCATCGGAGTGAGCAGGAACCCCACCACCGCCGCGGTGAGCAGGACCAGGCCGGCGTCCCCGCGACGCGGCCGGCGCGCGGCAGCCGTGTGGGCGTGCGGCACCGCGCCGCGCCGGGCCCGGTGCGAGCCGGCGAGCAGCACCGTGATGACCAGCAGCTGCAGGATCGAGAGCGCCGCCGCCGAGGTGAGGTCGAGCTCCTGGGTGGTGAGCAGGTAGATCTCGGTCTCCACGTTGGCGTAGCGCAGGCCGCCGAGGGTGAGCACCACCCCGAAGGCGGTCGAGCAGAACAGGAACACCACGCTGGCCGCCGAGACGATGCCGGGCAGCAGCGCGGGCAGGGTGACCGTCGTGAACACCTGCCGCGGAGTGGCGCCCAGGGCCGCCGCCGCCTCCTCGGCGCGGTGGTCGAGCCCCTCCCAGAGCGCGCCGACGGTGCGCACCACCACGCCGACGTTGAAGAAGACCAGCGCGCCCAGGATCGCGACCGGGGTGCCGTCCAGGTCGAGCCCGCCGAGGAGACCGCCCTGCGCGATCAGCTGGCGGAACGCGACCCCGACGACCACCGTGGGCAGCACGAACGGGAGCACGACGACCGCGCGCAGCAGGCCCTGGCCCCGGAACCGCAGCCGGTGCAGGACGAACGCGACCGGCACGCCGAGCAGCACCGCCAGCGCGGTCGCCAGCCCGGCGCTCCACACCGTGAACCAGAGCACCCGGTGCACCCGCGGCCGGGTGAGCACGTCGAGCACGCCGCCGAGGTCGAGGTGCCCGTCGGGACGCAGCCCGCGGTCGAGCATCCCGGCGACCGGGTAGAGGAAGAACACGACGAGCACGGCCAGCGGGATCGCCGCCAGCACGACCGCGCCGGTCCTCCTCGGCATCAGCCGGTGGTGATGTCGCGCCACTCGCGCAGCCAGTCGCTGCGGTGCTCGGTGACCTCGGCCGGGTCGACGGTGTAGGGCTTGGTGGCCGTCTTCGCCCAGGTGTCCCAGCCGGCCGGCAGCGGCACGGTGGTGTCGACGGGGTAGACGAACATGTTGTCCGGGAGCGCCTGCTGGAACTCACGGGTCAGCATGAAGTCGATGAACAGCTGCGCGCCCTTCGGGTTCTTGGCGCCCCTCAGCACGCCGGCGTACTCGACCTGCCGGAAGCAGGTGTCCAGCAGCGCGCTCGTGGTCGGTTCGGTGCCGCCCTTCGGGACCGTGAACGGCGGCGAGGACGAGTACGAGAGCACGATCGGCTTGGATCCGTTGCCGCCGCCCGCGGTGAAGTCGACGGTGTAGGCGTCGGTCCAGCCGGCGTCGACCTTGACGTCGTTGGCCACCAGCTTCTTCCAGTACGACGGCCAGTCGTCGCCGTACGCCGCGACGGTGGTCAGCAGGAACGCCAGGCCCGGTGAGGAGGTGGTCGCACCGGGGGTGACGAACAGGCCCTTGTACGTCGGGCTGGCCAGGTCGTCGAGGGTCTTCGGCGGGGTGATCCCCTTCTTGGTGAACCAGGTGTCGTCGATGTTCACGCACACGTCGCCGTAGTCGACCGGGGTCAGGGAACCGGCGTCCTCGCCCTGGAGCTCGAACTGCTTCGCGGTGGCCGGAAGGGTCGGCTCGTAGGTGCTCAGCACGCCCTCGTCGATGGCGCGGGAGGCGAAGGTGTTGTCGATGCCGAAGACGGCGTCCGCGATCGGCTCGTCCTTGGTGAGCACCAGCTTGTTGGTCAGCTGGCCGGCGTCGCCCTGGGCCTGGATCTTCACGGTGATGCCGGTCTTCGCGGTGAAGTCGGCCATCACCTTCTTGTCCATCGCCCAGGAGTCGTGGGTGGCGACGACCAGGGTCTTGCCGGGCTTCTGGTCGACCTTCTGGTCGGCCTTCTTCTCCTCCGACCCGCAGGCGGTGAGGGCGAGCGCGCCGGCCAGCAGCAGTGCCGACGCCGTGATGAGACGGGTACGCAACGAACTCTCCTTCGACTTCCTTCGCCGGTCCTAACCGGATCAGGTTCAAGGGTCTGCGGCGGTTCCGCACTCTCAGCCCCGGTGAGGGCTCCCCTGTCGTGTGTCCCCAGACTAGCCCCGCGGTACGCCGTACTCCCGCACGGGTCCGTCCCCGGAGACGTTCACCTCGCCGCGCAGGGCGAGCAGGTCCAGGTGCGCCATCGTCTCGAACGCGGCAAGCACGGCGTCGAACGGGCCGAGCTCGTCGCGGCGGCGCTCGTGCCGGGTCCAGCCCAGCTCGCCTGCCACCTCCCACGCCGTCCGGGCTCCCCCGGCGACCGCGACCCGGCACTGCTCGAGCCGCTCGGCGTGGTGCTCGGCCAGCTCGTCGACCCGGGCGTGCACCGACGGCGCCACCGGTCCGTGCGCGGGCAGCAGCATCAGGTCGGGCAGTGCGCGCACCTTGGCCAGCGAGTCCAGGAAGTCGCGCAGCGGCTGCTCGACCCAGCGGGGCTCGAAGCCGATCGAAGGGGTGATGCTCGGCAGCACGTGGTCGCCGGCGAAGAGCAGCCCGGCGGCATGGTCGGCGAAGACGTAGTGGCCCTGGGTGTGCCCGGGGGTGGCGATCGCGTCGACGCTGCGCCCGCCCAGGTCGAGGGTGAGGTCGCGGTCCATCCAGACGTCCGGCATGCCGTAGTCGTCCATCGAGGGCCGGCCGCCCGGCATCATCGCCCGCCAGCCCTCGGCGAGCTCGAGGGCACCGGCACGCTCGAGCCGGTCCAGGTTCGGGTCCCGGTCGACGGTGACGTCGTGCATGAAGTCCATCGACGCCTTGTCACCGAGGCCGAGGCTGACCTGCGCGCCGACCTCGCGGCCGACGACGTAGGCCTGGGTGTAGTGGTCACGGTGCAGGTGGGTGACCAGGAACCGGCGGATGTCCGACAGGGCGTAGCCCGCCTGCCGCATCGAGTCGGTGAAGACCTGCCGCGACTCGGGGATCGCCCAGCCCCCGTCGACGAGCACCAGGCCGTCGTCGGTCTCCATCACGTAGACGTTGACCGCGCGCAGCCCGTCCATCGGCAGCGGCAGCGGGATCCGGACGACGCCGGGAGCGACCGTCCAGGCGCCCGGCTCGGTCCAGGTGAGGCCGGAGTCGGGACTGATCCTGGAAGCGGTCGTCTGGGTCATCGGCCCATCATCGCGACACCAGTCCGCGGCCGGTGACCAGGGGTAGGTCCAAGGCCTTGACCAGGCCGCCGGGCGCCTCGCAGACCGCGGTGACCGCGTTGACCAGCCGCATCGCGGTGGTGATCATCCCGGAGACGTTGTGGTCACCGTGCTCGCCGTGGTGCACGAAGTCCACCTTCATCGTCGGCTCTCCCATGATCTCGACGCGGTAGCAGCCCTCGCCCTCGGCGGGCTGCGGCCACTCCGGGCCTTGGTCGTGCGCCGTTCTGGTGACATGGTCGAGCTGCACCCGCGGGACGCCGTCGACGGTGCCGATCACACCGAACTTCACCGCGCCCATGGTTCCGGCCGGGATCTCGCACGAGGCGGTGCTCAGGTCGACCTTCGAGGCGATCCGCTCGTGGTACTCCTGCAGCTCGGGGTCGAGCTCGAGGTCCAGGCCGGCGGCGATCTGCCGTACGACGGGGCCCCACGCCGTGGTCAGCACGCCCGGCTGCCAGAGCAGCGCCGGGAAGTCGAGCGGCTTGCCGAAGCCGTAGAGGTCACCCATCACCACCGGCTGGTAGTAGGTCGCGTAGTCGCAGATCTCGCTGACCCGGACCAGGTCGATGCGCTGGGAGAGGCTCGTCATCACCAGCGGCAGCACGTCGTTGGCGAAGCCGGGGTCGATGCCGTTGACGTGCAGGCTGGCGCCGTTGCTCGCGCCGGCGGCGTTGATCCGGTCGACGTAGGAGTCCAGGCCGGTGCCGTCCGGGAAGGTGAGCACCACCGGGCCGCTGGAGACGACGTTGATGCCGTGCTCGACGATCTCGATGAGGTCCTCGAGGGCGTCGAAGATCCGGTCGTCGGTCATCGCGGTGTGCACGACGGCGTCGGGCTCCAGGTCGTAGAGCGCCTGCTTGTCGTTCGTGGCGAGCACCCCGAGGTCGCGGTCGAGCCCGGCCAGCCGGCCGGCGTCCTGGCCGACCTTGTCGGGGTTGGAGACCCAGAGGCCCACCAGCTCCAGGTCGGGGCGGGCGTCGATGCCGGCGATGGCGTGCCGGCCGACCGTCCCGGTGGACCAGGCGACGACGCGTCTCTTGCTCATCGTGCTTCCAGGTCGGGCAGGCGGAAGTCGAGGTTCGGGATGTCCAGGCCGCCGTCGGCCTCGATCACCTTGCCGGTCAGGAAGGAGCCGGCCTTGCTGGCCAGGTAGACCACGGCGGCGGCGATGTCCTCGACCTCGCCGACCCGTTGCACGGTGGTCTTCTCGGCGAGCTCGGTCATCACCGCCTCGTCGGAGGCGACGTAGTCCAGCGCGCTGGTCATCACCGAGCCGGTGCCGATCGCGTTGACCCGGATCAGCGGCGCGAGGTCCTTGGAGACCAGGCGCGTCCAGTGCGTGAGTGCGGCCTTGGCGGTGCCGTAGGCGACGTACCCGCGCCCGGAGACCCGGCCGATCACCGAGGAGATGTTCACGATCGAGCCACCGGGGTCCTCGCCGGTGAGCATCAGCGGGACCGCGGCTCGGGTGAGCGCGTGCGCGGTGGCGACGTTGAACTTGAACGCGTCGGTGAGGAACGCCTCGTCGGTGTCGAGGAACGGCAGCGGCATGGTGCCCCCGACGTTGTTGACGACGATGTCGAGCCGGCCGTACTCGTCGTACGCGGCCTGCGCCAGCGACGCGATCTGGTCGAGGTCGCTCAGGTCCGCCTTGACGACCAGCGCGCGACGCCCGGCCGCGCGCACCTTCTCGGCGATCTCCTCGAGCTGCGAGCCGTGCCGGGCGGAGATGACCACGTCGGCCCCGGCCTCCGCCAGCGCCACCGCCGACCCCGCCCCGATACCCCGCCCGGCCCCGGTCACCACCGCGACCTTGCCGTCCACCTTGAAGCGATCCAGGATCATGCCTGGACTGTAACGTGTTCTAGTTTTGGGTGGAAGGGGTGCGCGTGCGTGCCGGTTTCACATGTGCCTTCGGGAAACCGGCTGCTCGATCCGATGCATCAGGTCGGAAGCGACCCCAACGGGTTGGAGCTCAGGCAGACGCGCGGCGGCGGGCCACCACGACGGCACCCGAACCACCCAGCAGCAGCAGGATGCCGGCGATCAGCAGGATCAGCCGGGGGCCGCCGGTGTTCGGCAGGCCGCCCTCGCCCGGACCCTCGCCCGGCGGCTCGACGACGGCGCCGCCCGGCAGGACGGTGATGTCCACGGTGCGCTGGCAGGTCCCGGCATCCGAGCTGGTCTTCGCGGTGAGCGGGAAGACCGTCTTCTTGGTGACGTTCGGGGCGGTGAAGGTCTGCGTGAAGACCGCGCCGGCGCCCGTGCGGGTCTCGCCGTTGAAGGTCATCACCCAGTGGATGTCGTCGCCGACCGCGGCTCCGCGGGCGTTCTTCTCGACGACGGCCGCGGTACCGGTGGCGGTGAACGTGTCGCCCTCGTTCACGACCTGGGAGTCCACGGTGAGGTTGCAGGTGAGCTCGGGGTAGGCACTGGCCGCGGGCGCGACCCCGAGGGTCGCGAACAGCGCGACGAGCACCGTGGCCGCAGCCAGCAGGACCTTCTTCATTCAATGACTCCCGTGTCAGTCATCGACAAGAACCGGCCCCAGCGGTCGGTTCCTCGTACCCCTCAACGAGCCGGACCGCTCGCTGTTACGCCACGATAGGGACCAAACGGGCGAGGCGTCCAAAGTTCCGCGTCTCGGAGCGCACGGCGGCCTTCGGTTCGTCCCGTTTCTTCCGGGTTTCGCTAGACCAGTGATTTCGGGTGGTCTAGTCACGCGTGGCAAGCGCGGGTCACAGTCCGCTGAGCACCGCGTGCGACCCGATCGCGCGGGCGACCACGGTTCCGTTCTGGGTCACCTCGGCCTCGGTCGAGCCGATCCGGCGGCCGACGCCGACGCACCGGGCCCGGCAGACCAGGGTCGGCCCCGGCACGGCGGCACGCACGTACTGCACGCTGAGCTGGACGTGGGGGGCCGCCGCGCCGGCCGGGACCCGGGCGTGCACGGCCCAGCCGGTGGCGGTGTCGAGCAGGGAGGCCAGGAACCCGCCGTGCAGGATGCCGCCGCCGTTGCAGTGCTCGGGACCCGGGTCGACCTCGACGACGGCCTCAGTCTCGCTGACGCTGACGTACCGGAATCCGAGCAGGGCCGAGAAGGGGCCGGGCGTGGGCCCGTCGGCGTGCGGGTCCCGCGGGAGGTGGGTCATGGGCTCATCCTGCCGTGGGTCGCGCGGGAGTCGGAGAAGAGCTCGGCCGCGGCCTGCCCGAGCGCCTCCCGGACCGCGCGCGTCGCGGGAGCGTCGCGGATCGACGGCGGCGAGGCGGTGAAGACGGTCCGCTGCGGCAGCCCTGGCATGTCCACCAGCCGCACCGGTGGCCGCTGGCCGCGCCAGAGCAGGTCGGGCAGCAGCGCGACCGCGTTGCCGGAGGCGATCAGCGCGACGTGCGCCTGGAGGTCGGCGGTCTCGAAGCGGACGTCGGGGTCGAAGCCCGCCCGCCGGCAGGTCTGCTCGGTGAAGTGCCGGGTGGCGGCGCCGCGTGGTTCCAGCACCCAGGGCAACCCGGCGGTGTCGGCCAGCCCCCGGATGTGCGCCCAGTCCTCCTGGGGCGGCACCGCCAGCCGGATCGCGTCGCTGACCAGCGGCACCCGGTCCAGGCCGGGGTGCCAGGGCGCGGCGTGGTCGGGGTACTGCTCGGCGACGACCAGGTCGAACTCGCGCAGGAACGTCTCGTGCAGCGCGGTCTCGGGCTCGCGCTGGGTCACCTCGACGCGCAGCAGCGGGTGCTCCTCGCGCAGCCGGCGCATCGTCTCAGGCAGCAGGGCCAGGAACGCGGACTGGAAGATCGCCAGCCGGACGGTGCCGCGGGCCTCGGAGTCCTGGGCGCGCAGCTCGGACTCGGCGAGCTCGAGCCGCTCCAGCACCACCCCGGTGTGCTCGACGAGACGCTCCGCCGCCGGTGTCAGCTGCACCCGCCGGCCGACCTTGCGGAGCAGCTCGACGCCGGCCTCGCGCTCGAGCTGGGAGAGCTGCTGGGAGACCGAGGACGGACTCTGGTGCAGGGCGGCGGCGACCGCGGCGATGGTGCCGCGCACGTGCACCTCGCGCAGCAGGCGCAGCCGTCGTACGTCGAGCACGGGTCCTCCTTTCCATCGGTTGTGCTTACGAGTATGCCTCAGGAAACATCGCTTTACCTGATGCATCTTGGCTCGCACACTGGCGTTATGGCCACCACCACCCACCCCGCTCCACACTCGCTTCCGGCGTACGACGACCCCGCCGGTCTCGACGAGCTCACCGCCCTGGCCCCCGAGGTCGAGGCCACCGTCCGTCGCTGGCTCGACGTGTCCTCGTCGGTGGCACCCGACAAGTCGGCGCAGCGGCTGGCCGGGATCCTCAAGGACCCCCGCGGCCTCGGCTTCACGGTCGGCTTCATCGACGGGGTCGTCCGGCCCGAGGACCAGCGCATCGCCGCGCACAACCTGGCAGAGCTGGCCCGCGACGTGCCCGCCTTCCTGCCCTGGTGGCAGCGCTTCGCCGTGCGGCTGGGCGCGGTGGTCGGGCTGGTCGCTCCCTGGCTGGTCATCCCCGTCGTACGACGGACGCTGCGCGGCATGGTCGGCCACCTGCTGGTGAACGCCGAGGACCGCCAGCTCGGCCGCACCATCGCCAAGCTGCGCGGCAACGGCACCCGGCTCAACCTGAACCTGCTCGGCGAGTCGGTGCTCGGCGAGCGCGAGGCGGCCCGCCGACTGAAGGGCACCCACCGGCTGCTGGCCCGCGACGACGTCGACTACGTCTCCATCAAGGTTTCCTCGACAGTCGCGCCGCACTCGCCGTGGGCCACCGCGGAGGCGGTCGACCACATCGTCGAGTCGCTGCTGCCGCTGTTCCAGCGCGCCGCCGCCGCGCAGCCGGCGAAGTTCATCAACCTGGACATGGAGGAGTACCGCGACCTCGACCTGACCATCCGGGTCTTCACCCGGCTGCTGGACCTGCCCGAGCTGCGGAACCTGCAGGCCGGCATCGTGCTGCAGGCCTACCTCCCGGATGCGCTGCGCGCCATGATCGGGCTGCAGGAGTGGGCCGCGGCCCGGCGGGCGCAGGGTGGCGCACCGATCAAGGTCCGGCTGGTCAAGGGCGCCAACCTGCCGATGGAGCGGGTCGACGCCGCGATCCACGACTGGCCGCTGGCGACCTGGCACACCAAGCAGGAGTCCGACACCAGCTACAAGGCCGTGCTCGACTACGCGCTGCGGCCCGAGCACACCGCCAACGTGCGCCTCGGCGTAGCCGGCCACAACCTGTTCGACATCGCCTTCGCCTGGCTGCTGGCCGGCAAGCGCGGCGTCCGCGACGACGTCGAGTTCGAGATGCTGCTCGGCATGGCGCAGGGCCAGGCCGAGGCCGTCAAGCGCGACGTGGGCGGGCTGCTGCTCTACACCCCGGTCGTGCACCCGGCCGAGTTCGACGTGGCCATCGCCTACCTGGTGCGCCGCCTCGAGGAGGGCGCCAGCAAGGACAACTTCATGTCCGCGGCCTTCGACCTGCACGACGACGCGGCGCTGTTCGCCCGCGAGCGGGACCGGTTCCTGGCCTCGCTGGCCGCGATGGACCGCACCGTGCCCGAGCCGCACCGGATCCAGGACCGCGCCGCCGAGCACGACCTGGTCCCGGCGAGCGACTTCCACAACGTGCCCGACACCGATCCGTCGCTTCCGGCCAACAACGCCTGGGGGCGGCGGATCCTGGCGAAGGTGCCGACCAGCACCGTCGGCGCCGACGCGGTCGCGGCCGCCGAGGTGCACGACGCCCAGGAGCTCGACACCAAGCTGGCGACGGCGGTCGAGGCGGGCACGCGCTGGGGCGCGCTCTCCGGGGCCGAGCGGGCCTCGGTGCTGCGCCGGGCCGCGGTCGAGCTGGAGCGCCGCCGCGCCGACCTGCTCGAGGTGATGGCCGCCGAGTGCGGCAAGACCCTGGACCAGGGCGACCCCGAGGTCAGCGAGGCGATCGACTTCGCCAACTACTACGCGGGCCTGGCCGAGGCGCTCGACGACGTGGACGGCGCCGTGGCCAAGCCGGTCCGGCTCACCGTGGTCACCCCGCCGTGGAACTTCCCGGTCGCGATCCCGGCCGGCTCGACGCTGGCCGCCCTGGCCGCCGGCTCGGCCGTGGTCATCAAGCCCGCGACCCAGGCCCGGCGCTCCGGTGCCGCGATGGTCGAGGCGCTGTGGGCGGCCGGCGTTCCCGGCGACGTCCTGCAGCTGGTGCAGGTGCCCGAGAGCGAGCTCGGCCGCCAGCTCGTCTCCGACCCCCGGGTCGACCGGCTGGTGCTCACCGGCGCCTACGAGACCGCCGAGCTGTTCCGCTCGTTCCGCCCGGACCTGCAGCTGCTCGCCGAGACCAGCGGCAAGAACGCGCTGGTGGTGACCCCGAGCGCCGACCTGGACCTGGCCGCGAAGGACGTCGCGTACTCGGCGTTCGGGCACGCCGGGCAGAAGTGCTCGGCGGCGTCGCTGGCGATCCTGGTCGGCTCGGTGGCCACCTCGCAGCGGTTCCGCAACCAGCTGGTCGACGCGGTCACCTCGCTGACCGTCGGCGACCCGAGCGACCCGCGCTCGCAGGTGGGTCCGCTGATCGGGCCCGCCGAGGGCAAGCTGCTCAAGGCGCTGACCACGCTGGCACCGGGCGAGTCCTGGCTGGTGGAGCCCAAGCGGCTCGACGAGTCCGGCCAGACCTGGACCCCGGGCATCAAGGACGGCGTCGCCCCGGGTTCGGAGACGCACCTGACCGAGTTCTTCGGGCCGGTACTCGGCATCATGACCGCGCCCACCCTGGAGGAAGCGATCCGGCTGCAGAACCAGGTCGCCTACGGCCTCACCGCCGGGCTGCACTCGCTCGACCCGGACGAGGTCGCGCTCTGGGTCGACTCCGTCGAGGCCGGCAACCTGTACGTCAACCGCGGCACCACCGGGGCGATCGTGCGCCGGCAGCCGTTCGGTGGCTGGAAGAGGTCGGCGGTCGGCACCGGCACCAAGGCCGGCGGGCCGAACTACCTGGTCGGGCTCACCGACTGGGAGACGGCGCCCGCGACCGCGCAGGCCCCCCTGGGCGACGTCGCCCGGTCGATCCTGGTCGCCGCCCACGCCGACGGCCTGGCCGAGCTGGACCGGCTGGAGCGTTCGCTCGCCAGCGACGCCGCGGCCTGGGCGGACGAGTACGGCACCGTCCGCGACGTCTCCGCGCTGCCGCCGGAGCGCAACGTGTTCCGCTACCTGCCGCACCCGGTGACGGTCCGCCTCGCCTCGGGCAGCACCACCGACCTGGTCCGCGTGGTGGCCGCCGGTCTGGTCGCCGGCGCGGTGGTCACGGTCTCGTCGTACACCGAGCTGCCGCCGCAGGTCACCGCGGCACTGGCCGCCGCCGGGGCCACCCCGGTGATCGAGGACGACGAGGCCTGGTCGCGGCGGCTGCGTGCCCTCGACGGTGGTCGGGTCCGGCTGCTGCACGGCGATGCGCGGACGTCGTACGACGTCGTCGGCGGTCGCCCCGACGTGGCGATCCACGCGCACCCGGTCACCGAGTCCGGCCGCGTCGAGATGCTGCCGTTCCTGCGCGAGCAGGCGGTCAGCATCACCGCGCACCGGTTCGGGAACCCGCACCCGCTGGCCGCCGCGGTGCTCCCGGAGAAGTAGCCACCGACGCCGAAGGCCCCGTCCCGCGAGTATGCGGGGCGGGGCCTTCGGATGCCGGGAGCCGCCTGTCGGAATCGAACCGACGACCTATTCATTACGAGTGAATCGCTCTACCGACTGAGCTAAGGCGGCGGGTACTGCTCGTGCCCGGCCGGTCAGCCGGGCACGCCGCACGAGTATAGGGGCGTCGTGCGGCACCGGCGAAACCGGACCCGGACCTCAGCAGCGCAGATCTTGCGGCGGCACCTTGCCCCGGATCAGCCAGGCCTCGACGGCGTCGTCCACGCAGGCGTTGCCGCGCTGGAAGCCGGTGTGCCCGTCGCCGTCGCGGGTGATCAGCCGGCCCGAGGAGAGCTCGGCGGCCAGCGCCTGCGCCCACCGCAGCGGGGTGGCCGGGTCGCGGGTGGTGCCGATGACGACGATGGGCGGGGCGCCGTTGGCGTGCAGGGCGGTGGTGACGTGGCCGGACTTGACCGGCCAGTTCGCGCACGTCGAGAGGCTGAACGCGAACGCGCGGCCGAAGGTCGGGGAGACCTTGAGGAACTGGGCGAAGTGGGCCGGCACCTGGCTGGTCGGGATCGCGTCGGAGTGGTCGAGGCAGTTGACGGCGTACAGGGCCTCCATGGAGTTGTCGGTGTAGCCGTCGGGGCCGCGCGAGGAGTAGGCGTCGGCCAGCGCGAGCAGGCTGGTGCCGCGGCCCTCGTCGAAGGCCTGCTCCAACGCACGGCTCAGGTTGGGCCAGTACTCCTTGACGTAGAGCGGCAGCCAGATGCCCATCATCGCCAGCCCCTCGGTGAGCGGGCGGTCCTCGTCGGAGGTGGGCAGCGGGTCGGACTCGACCTGGGCCAGGAAGTCCTGGATCCGCTTGAGCCCGGCCTCCACGGTGTCGCCCAGGAAGCAGTCGCCGTCGTGCACGCAGTCGGTGACGTAGGCGCGCAGGGCGGTCTCGAAGCCGCCCGCCTGCTCCAGGGCGAGCTGCGCGTTCGACATCGCCGGGTCGACCGCGCCGTCGAGCACGAACCGGCCGACGTGCGCCGGGAACAGGTTGGCGTAGGTCGCACCGAGGAAGGTCCCGTACGACGCACCCAGGTAGTCGAGCTTGTCCTCCCCGAGCGCTGCCCGCAGGACGTCCATGTCCTTGGCGGCCTCCTCGGTGGACATGTGCCGGGCCAGCTCGCCGCTCTTGTTCAGGCAGCCCTGCCCGAAACCGTTGATGAGCTGGTCCATCCTGTCCCGCTCGGCCTGGGTGTCCGGGTCCGGGTCGAAGGCCAGCAGCCGGTCCAGCTCGGAGGTGGAGATGCACTGCAGCGGCGCGCTCTCGCCGACCCCGCGCGGGTCGAAGCCGACGATGTCGTAGGCGTCGGAGAGCGGCTGCCCGAACTGCAGCGATCCGGCCGCGGCGTAGTTCACGCCAGAGCCACCCGGCCCGCCCGGGTTCACTACCAGCGACCCGACCCGGCGGCCCTGGGCAGGAACCCTGAGCACCGCCAGCTTGAGGGTGCGCCCCTCGGGGTGGGCGTAGTCCAGCGGCACCTCGAGCCGGGCGCACACGTCCCGGTCGCACTTCTTCCAGTGCAGCTTCTGTGCGTAGAACCGGGCCAGCGACGCGGTCGGCGGAGCCTGCGGGGTCGCGCTCTGCGTCGGCGTGCTCGCCGGGGTGTCGTCGCCGCTCGGCGCGGCATCCGGGTCGTCGTCGTTCGCGACCAGGCGCCAGCCGGCGAACCCGGCCACGATCACCGCGAACACGACTACGCCGACCAGGACACCCAGCGCCACCGGGCTGCGCCGCGGCGGCCGGGCCTGCGGCAGCGGAGCCAGCGGCCCCCCAAGCCGCTCCCCCTCCCCCGGACCGCCCGGCCCCTCAGGAGGGCCGGAGGGAGGACCGGGGGGCGGGAAGCTCTGCGACATGCCTCCACTCTAGGGAGTGGTCCCGCACGTCCAGGGCGCGCCGGGCATACCCCCACCCGGGTGGGGCCCACTGACCCGCCCTGGCTCAAGGTAGGCCGGAAATCGCCTCAGGCACAACGCGAATCCACAGCCCCCACCGCCACGCCTCGGATCGAGCGGAGTCAGTCGGCGAGTCGCAGGGCAGTCATCAGCGACTCCAGCGCGAGCATCGGCGGCACGTTGAACTCGAGCATCTGCTCGCGCGCCTCGAACACCGCGTCGATCCGGCGCAGGTTCTGCTCGGCCGTCGTCAGGCCGGCCAGCTTGTCGAGGTCCGCACGGATCTCCTCGTTCACCAGCTCGGCGCCGGTCCCGAGCTGGAGGGTGAGCGCGTCCCGGTAGACCGAGACCAGGTCCATCAGCCCCCGGTCCACCACATCGAGGTGGCGCCGCTTGGCCCGCGTCTTCTGGGACTGCTCCATCGCCCGCAGCGCCGGAGCGTACTCGCGCGGGCGCCGGCCTCGCTCGACGACGCCGTAGGCACGGTCGAGCTCCTCCTTCTCCCGGGCGTCGTGCGCGCCGGTGATCGCGTCCGCCTCGGCCTTGGCCAGGTCGTGCAGCGTGCTGGCCGCGTTCATGCAGGCACGCAGCGAGGTCAGCCCGACCGGGAACCGGACCACCTCGCGACGGCGGTTGCGGGTGTCCTCCTCGCGGGCCAGCGCCCGTGCCCGTCCGATGTGGCCCTGGCTAGCCCGGGCCGCGTGCAGCGCGGTCTGCTGGTCGACCCCGTCGTTGCGCACGAGGTAGTCAGCCACCTCGGAGCTGCCCGGCGTCGCCAGCACGACCAGGCGCGTCCGGGATCGGATCGTCGGCAGCACGTCCTCGACCGTCGGCGCGCACAGCAGCCACACGGTCCGGTCGGTGGGCTCCTCGATCGCCTTCAGCAGAGCATTGGCCGCCTGCTCGGTGAGCCGGTCGGCGTCCTCGACGACGAGCACCTGCCACCGGCTCCCAGCCGGTGCGAGCGCGGCGGTGCGCACCAGCCCGCGGACCTCTTCGACGCCGATCGAGAGCTTCTCGGTCCGCGTCACCCGGACGTCGGGGTGCGAGCCGACCTTCACGTTGTGGCACGACGGGCACTGCCCGCAGCCGCCGTTCTCGCACTGCAGCGCCGCCGCGAACGCGACCGCGGCGTTGGACCGCCCCGAACCCGGCGGCCCGGTGAACAGCCAGGCGTGCGTCATGTCCCCGGCCACCGCGCGCTTGAGCCGCTCGACCACGACGCTCTGGCCGACCAGGTCGTCCCAGACAGTCATCGGAGCAGCTCCTCGACGCGCTTGCGTACGGCGGCGGCGATGTCCTCGACCTCGGCGCGCGCGTCGAGCACCAGGTAGTGCTCCGGGTCGGCATCGGCCAGCGCCAGGAAGGAGTCACGCACCCGCTGGTGGAACTCCAGGGGCTCGCCCTCGATGCGGTCCCGCTCGGCGAACCGGCCGAACCCGGCGGCGGGGTCCAGGTCGAGCAGCACGGTCAGGTGCGGGCGCAGGTCGCCGGTGGCCCAGCGGACCATCTGCTCGAGCCGGTCGAAGTCCAGCGCCCGGCCACCACCTTGGTAGGCCAGCAGCGAGTCGACGTACCGGTCGGTGATGACGACCGCGCCGCGCGCCAGCCCGGGCCGGACCACCCGGCGCAGGTGCTCGGCCTTGTCGGCGGCGTAGAGCAGGGCCTCGGTCTCGTCGGCCAGCTCGCCGGTCTCCGGGCTGAGCACGATCTCGCGGACCTTGCGGCCGACCTCGGTGTCGCCGGGCTCGAAGGTGAGCACGACGTCGCGGCCGAGCTCGACCAGCCGATCCCGCAGCGCCACCGACTGGGTCGACTTGCCGGACCCCTCGCCGCCCTCGAAGCAGACGAACAGGCCAGACGCGGCGTAGACACCCGGGGACACGCGCGGAGCCTATCGAGCGCCCGAGCTTGCTCGAGGCCGAGTGGGCGACGTCGCGTTGACGAGCGAAGCGAGGAACACGTGCACACCCTAAGGGCCGCCGCCCCCCTATCGTGATGGGCATGGCGGCGACCAGCCCGGCCCTCCCGTACGTCGACGAGCACACGGTGCTGGTCGACGCCTCCGCGGCCGCCACCTGGTGCGCCACCGCCGCCTTCTTCGACCGCCGCCTCGGACCGTTCGCCGGGCGCTACGCGAAGCTGGTCGGCGTGCGCGGCGAGCGGCCGTTCGAGGTCGACCGGGCCGACCCGCCGGGCTACCTGGGGCTGGTCGGTGAGCACCGCTTCTCCCGCTACGAGCTGGTCTTCCTGGTCGAGGAGACCGGCGACGGCCGCGCCCGGCTGACCGCGCGCAGCAGCGCCGAGTTCCCCGGGGTGCTCGGGAAGGCCTACCGGGCCGCGGTGATCGGCACCCGGTTCCACGTGCTCGCGGTCGAGACGATGCTGCGTCGGATCGCCCGCAGCGCCGCTACGACTTCTTAGCGGCCTTCTTCGCAGCCGTCTTCTTCGTGGTCTTCTTCGCCGCAGCCTTCTTCGCCGCCTTCTTGGCCGTCTTCTTCGCTGGGCCCTTGGCGCGCCGCTCGGCGAGCAGCTCGGCGGCCCGCTCCAGGGTCAGCTCCTCGACGGAGTCGTCCTTGCGCAGGGTCGCGTTGTACTCGCCGTCGGTGACGTACTCCCCGAACCGACCGGCCTTCACCACGATCGGCTGACCCGAGACCGGGTCGTTGCCCAGCTCCTTGAGCGGCGGAGCCGCGGCGGCACGACCACGCTGCTTGGGCTGGGCGTAGATCGCGAGCGCCTGGTCCAGGGTGATGTCGAAGAGCTGGTCCTCACTCGTCAGCGAGCGCGAGTCCGTGCCCTTCTTGAGGTACGGCCCGTAGCGGCCGTTCTGCGCAGTGATCTCGACACCCTCGGCGTCGGTGCCGACGACCCGCGGCAGCGAGAGCAGCTTGAGCGCGTCGTCGATGGTGACGGTGTCCAGGTTCATCGACTTGAAGAGCGAACCCGTGCGCGGCTTGGCCTTCTTGGGTGCGTCCTCGGGCAGCACCTCGGTGACGTAGGGGCCGTAGCGGCCGTTCTTCGCCACGATCGTGTTGCCGCTCTCCGGGTCGACGCCGAGCTCGCGCTCCGCACCGGCCGGGTTGGCCAGCAGCTCGCGCGCCTTCTCCTCGGTCAGCTCGTCCGGGGGCAGGTCCTCGGGCACGTTGGCGCGCGGCAGCGGGTCCGCGTCCGAGGTGGTGTCCTCGACGTACGGGCCGTAGCGGCCGACCCGCAGGTCGATCCCGCTCGGCGTCCCGTCGGGCTTGAGGACCGGGAAGGTGGCCAGCTCCTTGGCGTCGATCTCGCCGAGCTCGGTGACCAGCTTCTTCAGACCCTCGACGTCGGCGCTGCCGAAGTAGAACTCGGCCAGCTCGTCGGGCATGTTCTTGCGCCCGCCGGCGATCTCGTCGAGCACGTCCTCCATCCGCGCGGTGAACTCGTAGGAGACCAGCCGGGCGAAGTGCTCCTCGAGCAACCGGATCACCGAGAAGGCGAGCCACGCCGGTACCAGCGCGGTGCCCTTCTTGTAGACGTAGCCGCGGTTGAGGATGGTGCCGATGATCGAGGCGTACGTCGACGGGCGGCCGATCTCGCGCTTCTCCAGCTCGGAGATCAGAGACGCCTCGGTGTAGCGCGCCGGCGGCTTGGTCTCGTGCCCGCTGGCTCGCAGCGACGCCGCGCTGACGCCCGCGCCCTCCGTCAGGTTCGGCAGCCGGCTCTCGGCGTCGTCGCGTGCGGAGTCGGCGTCGTCGGTGCTCTCGACGTACGCCTTGAGGAAGCCGTGGAACGTGATCGTCCGGCCGCTCGCGGAGAACACCACGTCCTCGCCGTCCGCGGACTGCCCGCCGAGCCGGACGCTGACCGAGTTGCCCTTGGCGTCCTTCATCTGCGAGGCGATCGTGCGCATCCAGATCAGCTCGTAGAGCCGGAACTCGTCACCGGACAGGCCGGTCTGCGCCGGGGTGCGGAACGAGTCGCCGGCCGGCCGCACCGCCTCGTGCGCCTCCTGGGCGTTCTTCACCTTGTTGGCGTAGGTGCGCGGCGCGTCGGGCAGGTACTCGGCGCCGTACAGCTCCTGCGCCTGCTGCCGGGCCGCGGTGATCGCGGTCTCCGAGAGCGTGGTCGAGTCGGTACGCATGTAGGTGATGTAGCCGTTCTCGTACAGCCGCTGCGCGACCGACATCGTCCGGCTGGCGGAGAAGCCGAGCTTGCGGCTGGCCTCCTGCTGCATCGTGGTGGTCCGGAACGGCGCGTACGGCGAGCGGCTGTACGGCTTCGACTCCACCGAGCGGACCGTGAAGGGCGTGTCGTGCAGCGCCTCGACGAGCTGGTCGGCGCGCGCCTGGTTGATGTGCACGACCCCTGGTTTGCCGCCCGCACCGGCCTTGAGCAGACCGGTGTCCTCGAAGTCGGTGCCGCGCGCGACCCGGACCCCGTCGAGGCTGTGCAGCTTGGCCGGGAACATCCGCTGCTCGTGGTCGGCGCCTGCGTCGAAGGTGCCCTCGAGGTCCCAGTAGGAAGCGACCTTGAACTTGATCCGCTCGCGCTCGCGGTCGACCACCAGCCGGGTCGCCACCGACTGCACCCGGCCCGCGGACAGGCCTGACATGACCTTCTTCCACAGCACCGGGGAGACCTCGTAGCCGTAGAGCCGGTCCAGCACCCGGCGGGCCTCCTGCGCCTCGACCAGGTCCATGTCGATCTCGCGCGGCGCCTGCACCGCGGCCTGGATCGCCGAGGGCGTGATCTCGTGGAAGACCATCCGCTTGACCGGCAGCCCGGCCGGCGGCTTCAGCTCGTCGAGCAGGTGCCAGGCGATGGCCTCGCCCTCGCGGTCCTCATCGGTGGCGAGGAAGAGCTCGTCGGCGTCCTTGAGCAGGCCCTTGAGCTTGGAGATGTGCGACTTCTTGTCCCGGGAGACGACGTAGACCGGCTTGAAGCCGTCGTCGACGTTGACGCCGAGCCGGGCCCACGGCTCGCCCTTGATCTTCGCCGGGATGTCCGCGGCGGTCTGCGGCAGGTCGCGGATGTGGCCGATCGACGACTCCACGACGTAGTCCCGGCCCAGGTAGCCCTCGATGGTGCGTGCCTTGGCCGGCGACTCGACGATGACGAGCTTGTGTGCCACGTTGTCCTTCACTTCCGGGTTTTGCGCACCGACAAGGTAGCGCGCACGTCCAGCCGGTGCGCTCACACGTCCAGGAAGCCCTCCCCGACGAGCTCGCGGACCTCGCCCAGCCGAGAGGGTACGTCGACCTCGCCGAGCAGCTCCCCGATCGCGCTCAGCAGCTGGCCCAGGGTGAGGTCGCCGTCGGCGGCGCCGGCCAGCGCCGAGGTCACCGTGTCCACCTGCCGCGCACGCCTCATGCCGGTCTGCCGGCGCAGCACGATCTGGCTCGGATCCTCCGCGCCGGCAGGCCCGAGCGTCTCCTGGACCACGTCGAGCGCGAGCCGCGGGCGGCTGGCCAGCAGCGCCTGGTCGTCGAGGTCGCGCAGCCGCGCCACCCGGTCGAAGTGGGCGCCGATCTCGCGACCGAGCGGCTGCTCGACCTCCCAGCGCCACTCCTCCAGCCGTACGCCGGAAGACGTCGCGTCCCCGCCTTGATGGTGGCGGCGCAGGTTGAGCCAGCCGAACCCGACGGCCTCGATGCGCTGCTCGTCGAACCAGGACAGCCAGGTGTCGTAGCGCTCGCGGTAGTCGCCGGCGCCGTGGAGGCCGGCGTCCTTGAGCCAGAGCTCGACGTAGGCGGCAGTGTCGAGCACCTCTCGCTGCACGACCCACGCATCCACGCCGCTCGCGGGGAACCAGCGCGCGAGCCTCTCCTGCCAGGGCTCACCCGAGCGGATCGCCCAGTTGGCGAGGATCTGCGCGGTGCCGCCGGGGTTCAGGTGCGCGGGCACGGTCCGGACGATGTGCTCGACCACCTCGTCGCCCGGCAGCCCGGAGTCGCGGTAGACCAGCCGCTGCCCGGTGGCCGGGGAGATCACGAACGGCGGGTTGGTGACGACGAGGTCGAAGCGCTCGCCACGGACCGGCTCGAAGAAGCTGCCTTCCCGTACGTCGAGCTCCAGGCCGTTCAGCTCGGCGTTGAGCCGGGTCATCCAGAGCGCCCGGGTGTTCACGTCGGTGGCGACGACATGGCCGACGTGCCCGGCCAGGTGCAGCGACTGCACGCCGCAGCCGGTGCCGAGATCGAGCGCGCTGCCGGCCCGGTCGCGCACGGTCAGCTCGGCCAGCGAGGTGGCCGCCGGGCTGATCCCGAGGACGTGGTCCGGCCCGACCGTGCTCGGTCCGCCGTCCAGGCCCGGGGTCAGGTCGCCGAAGACCCAGAAGTCACGGTCGTCGGCGCCGTACGGGCGCAGGTCGACGCGAGCCGCGACCTCGGCCACCGAGCGCTCCAGGATGCCCTCGGCGCAGAGCTCGTCAACGAGTCCGGGCAGCGCCTGCTCTGCCTTGTCGAGCGGCACCGGGGTCTGCAGCAGCCAGAGTCGGACCAGCGTCTCCAGGGGCGTGCCGCCGCGGGTCGCGCGCAGCCCGGGCGTGGTCTCGTTGCGGCCCAGCGCGGCGTGCGCGGTCGGGCCGAGCAGGGCGCTGACGCCGGCGTAGGAGTAGTCGGCGGCGGTGAGGGCGTCGCGGAGCCGGGCGATGGTGGTCACCCGGCGAAGGTTAGTAGCGACCCTGGAGAGGAAGGTCGAGCGCGTTGGGCAGACCGAGCTTGTAGAGCAGCGCGTCGGTCTTGCGCAGCGGCTCCAGGGCCGGGTTGGTCCAGAGCTTGAACAGCCGCGCCGGGGCGGCGTTCGACCCGGCGCTGGCCAGGATCGCGTTGGCCGCCTTGCGGCCGGACTCGTTGGCGCCCTCCATGGTGGCCAGGTCGATGTTGGTGCGCACGAAGTCTCCGGCGAGGAAGAGGTTCGGCACCTTGGTGCGCACCTCGGGGCGGTCCTTCCACGAGCCGGCGGTGTTGACCAGCAGCGGCGTCTCGTTGGTGTTCTGACCCGTGCTCGCGCCCCAGACCATGCCCGGGTCGAGGAACCAGGACGCGACCGCGTCGTCGGGCAGCTTCTCACCGGCGGTGTGGTGGTAGCGGATCTGCGCGAGCACCTCGTTCGCGATCTCCTGCGGCGAGCACTGCCGGGCCGGCTTGCCGTAGAGCATCCCGGGTGCGTCCCAGTTCGAGACGTCGACCGAGAGGCAGTCCACGACCGAGCCGTCGCCGTACGTCGCCGCGAAGTCGCGCTCGGACCAGAACTGCGCCTGCGTCAGCGCGGTCAGCGCCCACGGCGAGTCGATGAAGGTGATGTGCCCGGGCACGATGTCGACGCGCTGGCGCAGGTAGAACTGGATGCCGGTCATCCAGTCGGTCTGCAGCCGGTTCAGGTTCGCGAACGAGCCGTCGATCCCCAGCAGGGCAGGGGTGTTGAGGAACCCGCGGGCCCGCTCGACCGGCATCGCCGAGACGAACCAGTCGGCCTCGAAGCGGGTGCGCACACCGGATGCGTCGACCAGCTGGACCGCGCTGACCCTGCCGCCGGACACCTCGTACGACGCGAGACCCTGACCGCCCGCGAAGGTGACGCCGAGACTGCGCAGGTGCGCCACCCACGGGTCGATCCAGGCCTCGTTGGTGGGCAGGTCGAGGACCCGGTCGAGCGCGCCGTCGTTGCCCATCCCCATGATGTTGTAGACGAACGCCTCGCCCATGGTGCCGATGGTCCGGGTGCTCGCGACGGTCTCCTTGGCCGCGACCAGGTTGCGGGTCAGCCCGGCGGCGAGGACGTGGCGGTAGTCGGGCGAGCGGGTGCCGGCGCCGACGAAGTCCCACCAGCTGACGTTCTCCCACTGCCCGAGCCGGCGCTCGTCGCTGCTGGTGACGAAGACGAGCATCCGGGTGACGAAGTAGGCGAGCTCGTCGGGCGGCACGTTCTGGCCCTTGAGGCTCTCGGTCAGGTAGCGGCGCAGGCCGTCGACGGTGAGCAGGGCCTGCGGGTCGGGCCCGATGCCGAAGACGAAGGCATCGGCACGGTCGCCGCCGCGCAGGAACTTGCCGTTCTTCGCCGCGACCAGGTTGTCCTTGACGCCGTGCGCGTTGTCGCCGTACGGCGTGCGTGCCATCGAGTCGGGGACGTGGTGGTAGAAGCCCGGGAAGAACCGGAAGCCGTGCTCACCGGGCAGGTCCCGACGGCCGTTGGTCCCGGTGCCGGGAACCCCGATGCTGCGGGCCTTCCCGCCCCACGCGGTCGGCTCGAAGACGGTCACCTCGAAGCCGCGCTCGGCGAGCTCGTGGGCGACGGTGAGCCCGGCCATCCCGCCGCCGAGGACGGCCACCCGGCGCCCCGGCGTGCTGGCGAACGCAGGTGCGCCGATGGTCGTGACGGCGGCCGCTCCGATGCCGGCCTTGATCAGTGTCCTGCGGTCGAGCGTCCCCACAACGCCTCCTGGTGTGCGCGAGGGCGCCGTGCTCGCGCACGACGCCCTCGCTGGTGTTCTTGCTGAGCTCCTGCTGGTCAGACCTCGGCCGGTGCCGCCGGGGCCGGTGCGTCCTCGTCGCCGCCCTCGATGGTGACCGGGCGCTGCTTGGACACGTACACCGCGACCACGATGCCGGCGAAGGCGATCAGCGCGATCGCCAGCCGCAGCGGGGTGTTCTCGTGCTCGCCGACGCTCATCTTCACCACCGCGGCGACGATCAGCAGCGAGACCAGGTTCATCACCTTGATCAGCGGGTTGATCGCCGGACCGGCGGTGTCCTTGAACGGGTCGCCGACGGTGTCGCCGATGACGGTGGCCGCGTGCGCCTCCGAGCCCTTGCCGCCGTGGTGGCCGTCCTCGACCAGCTTCTTGGCGTTGTCCCAGGCACCACCGGAGTTGGCCAGGAAGACCGCCATCAGGGTGCCCGCACCGATCGCACCGGCCAGGAAGCCGGCCAGCGGGCCGACGCCGAGACCGAAGCCGACCGCGATCGGCGAGAGGATCGCCAGGATGCCCGGCGTGGCCAGCTCGCGCAGCGAGTCGCGGGTCACGATGTCGACGACCTTGCCGTACTCGGGACGGCCGGTGCCCTCCATGATCCCCGGGATCTCGCGGAACTGGCGGCGCACCTCGTAGACGACCGCGCCGGCCGCGCGGCCGACGGCGTTGATGGCCAGGCCGGAGAAGAGGAACACCACCGCGACGCCGAGCAGCAGGCCGACCAGGATGTTCGGGTTGGAGACGTCGAAGACGAACGCGAGCTTGGTCAGCCTGCCGGGCTCCTCGGTGACGTTCGCGTCGGCGATCGCGTCACCGAGCGCGTTGGTGTAGGAGCCGAACAGCGCGCTCGCCGCCAGCACCGCGGTCGCGATCGCGATGCCCTTGGTGATCGCCTTGGTGGTGTTGCCGACCGCGTCCAGCTCGGTGAGGATCTGCGCGCCCTCGCCGTGCACGTCGCCGGACATCTCCGCGATGCCCTGGGCGTTGTCGGAGACCGGGCCGAAGGTGTCCATCGCGACGATCACGCCCACGGTGGTGAGCAGGCCGCATCCGGCCAGCGCGACCGCGGCCAGCGCGACCGTGACCGAGCCGCCACCGATGAGGAACGCGCCGAAGACGGCCGCGCCGATGATGAGCGTGGTGTACACCGCGGACTCGAAGCCGACCGCGAGGCCGGAGAGGATCACGGTGGCCGCCCCGGTCAGCGAGGTCTTGCCGACGTCCTTGACCGGACGGTGCTCGGTGCCCGTGAAGTAGCCGGTCAGCGCCAGGATGATCGCCGCGAGCACGATGCCGATGAGCACGGCCCCGGCCGCGATCAGCCGCGGGTTGCCGGTGGCGTCACTGGCTGCGCCGGCGATGTCGTCGAAGCTGCCCGGCAGGTAGGCGAACGCGGCCACGATGCAGGCCGCCGCCGAGACGGCCGCGGAGATGTAGAAGGCACGGTTGATCGTGGTCAGGCCGCTCTCGCCGGCGCGCGGCTTGCAGAGATAGACGCCGAGCACCGCGGTCAGCGCGCCGATGGCCGGCACGATCAGCGGGAAGACCAGGCCCTTGTCGCCGAAGGCCTGCGAGCCGAGGATCAGCGCGGCGACCAGCGTCACGGCGTACGACTCGAAGAGGTCGGCGGCCATGCCGGCGCAGTCGCCGACGTTGTCGCCGACGTTGTCCGCGATGGTCGCGGCGTTGCGCGGGTCGTCCTCGGGGATGTTGTTCTCGACCTTGCCGACCAGGTCCGCGCCCACGTCGGCGGCCTTGGTGAAGATGCCGCCGCCGACACGCATGAACATGGCGAGCAGCGCGGCGCCGAAGCCGAAGCCCTCGAGCACGTGCGGCGCTTCGTCACCGAAGATGAGCACCACGATCGCGGCACCGAGCAGGCCCAGGCCGACCGTGGCCATGCCGACCATCGCGCCGGTGCGGAAGGCGATGTTCATCGCCTTGTCACGCCCACCGCTCTCGTTGGCGGCAGCGGCCACGCGCAGGTTGGCCCGCACCGCCAGCCACATGCCGAGGTAGCCCACCGAGGCCGAGAAGCCCGCGCCGAGCAGGAAGAACAGCGATCGACCGAACCGGACCCCCCAGTCGTCGGCAGGGAGGGCGAACAGCGCGACGAACGCGACCGCGGCGAAGACGCCGAGGGTGCGGAACTGCCGGGTCAGGTAGGCGTTGGCGCCCTCCTGGACCGCGTGCGCGATGTTCTTCATGTTGTCGGTGCCTTCACCGGCGGCGAGGACCTCGTTGCGGAACAGCGCCGCCATCCCGAGCGCGGCCAGCGCGATCAGGGCGACGATGATGACGAGGACGAGGTTGCCGTCTTTCAGGTGAGTGATCGCGGGAGCGAGCCCGGTCATGGAGTCTCCTCGGTGTGATGCGGCCAGCAAACGTGGCGGAGTCTACGCAGGTGTGGCGCGCGTCACGTGGAGGGGGTGAGCCAGATCACGTTCCTGGCTCACTGCGGCTAGGCCGAGGCGCTGAGCGCCGACTCCTCGGAGGAGTGGATCGTGAACACCTTGGCCAGGCCGGTGATCCGGAAGATCTTGAGCAGCCGGTCCTGGCTGCAGATCAGCGCCATCGAGCCGTCCTGGGCTCGGACCTTCTTCAGCCCGCCGACGAGGACGCCGAGGCCGGTGGAGTCGAGGAACTCGACCGCTTCCAGGTCGATGAGCAGGCGGTGGTGGCCGGCGCCGACGAGCTCGGTGATCCGGTCGCGCAGCTTGGGCGCGGTGTAGACGTCGATCTCGCCTCCGACGGTGACGACGGTGAAGCCGTCCACCTCGCGGGTCGCAAGCGTCAGATCCACCATCACTCCCCAAGATCGGCTGCGGGCTCCTCCGGCGGGTGCACCGGTTTGCTGCGTCGCCATTCAACCACGTTCCCGCCGCGGCTGACCCCCGCGGATCTCGTCCCCGGCGACTGCGAGACTCGCTGTCGTGAGCGCGTCGTCGGTGGAGAGCCTGGTCGAAAGGCTCACCGGCGCGCCCGGACGCGAGGACCGGCTGACCCACCTGGAGGTGCTGCCGGCCCGGCTCGCGCGCACGGCGGAGTGGCCCTCATGGGTCCATCCGGAGGTGGTCGCCGCGCTGCGACGGGCGGGGGTCGCGGCGCCCTGGCAGCACCAGGCGCAGGCGGCGGACCTCGCGTACGACGGCACCCACACGGTGCTGGCCACGGGGACCGCCTCGGGCAAGTCGCTGGGCTACCTGCTGCCAGCGCTGACCGAGATCACCGCGCGCCGCGGGCCTCGCGGGCAGCGTGGCGCGAGCGTGCTGTACCTGTCGCCGACCAAGGCGCTGGCCCAGGACCAGCTGGCCGCGGTGCGCGCGCTCGCGGTGCCGGAGCTGCGCGCCGCCACCCACGACGGCGACTCCAGCCCGGAGGAGCGGGAGTGGACCCGGGACCACGGCGAGTACGTGCTCACCAACCCGGACATGCTGCACCGCTCGCTGCTGCCCGGGCACGAGCGCTGGAGCCGGTTCTTCTCCGCACTGCGCTACGTGGTGGTCGACGAGTGCCACCACTACCGGGGCGTGTTCGGTGCGCACGTGGCCCAGGTGCTGCGGCGGCTGCGCCGGGTGGCTGCCCTGTACGGCGCCGAGCCGACGTTCGTACTGGCCTCGGCGACGGTGGCCGAACCGGAGGTCGCCGCCGGCCGGCTGACCGGGCTCCCGGTGCGCGCGGTCACCGACGACGCCTCGCCGCGCGGGCAGGTGGCACTGGCGCTGTGGGAGCCGCCGTTCGTCTCCTACGGCGGCGAGCACGGAGCTCCGGTACGACGCTCGGTGACCGCCGAGCTGGCCGACCTGCTCACCGACCTGGTCCTCGAACGCGTACGGACGCTGGCGTTCGTGCGCAGCCGGCGCGGCGCTGAGACGGTCGCGATCACCACGAAGCGGCTTCTCGGCGAGGTCGACGTGTCGCTGCCCGGCCAGGTGGCGGCCTACCGGGGCGGCTACCTGCCCGAGGAGCGGCGCGCGCTCGAGCAGGCGCTGCGGCGCGGCGACCTGCTCGGCCTGGCCGCGACGAACGCGCTCGAGCTCGGCATCGACGTCTCCGGCCTGGACGCCGTGCTGCTCGGCGGCTTCCCCGGGACCCGCGCGGCCCTGTGGCAGCAGGTGGGCCGGGCCGGGCGCACCGGCGGCGATGCGCTGGGGGTGCTGGTCGCGCGCGACGACCCGCTCGACACGTATCTGGTCAACCATCCCGAGCACCTGCTCGGCACACCGGTCGAGGCGGTCGTCTTCGACCCGGACAACCCCTACGTGCTCGGGCCGCACCTGTGCGCGGCCGCCGCCGAGTACCCGCTGACCGAGGACGGGCTGGCGATCTTCGGACCGGGCGCGCGCGACGCGGTCGACGCGCTCACCGCAGCCGGGCTGCTGCGCCGCCGCCCCCGCGGCTGGTACTGGACCGACCGGCGCCGGGCCAGCGACCTCGCGGACATCCGCTCCTCCGGCGGTGCACCGGTCCGGCTCGTCGAGGAGGACACCGGCCGCGTGCTCGGCACCGTGGACCACGCCTCCTCGCACGGCACCGCGCACCAAGGGGCGGTGTACCTGCACCAGGGCGAGACCTACCTGGTCCGCTCGCTGGACCTGGAGGAGTCGGTGGCCGTGGTGGTGCCGGCCGAGGTGGACTACAGCACCTCGGCTCGCGAAGTCACCGACATCGCCGTCGTCCGGGAGCGGCTACACGAGACCTGGGGGCGGGCACGGCTGAGCTGGGGGACGGTCCGGGTCACCCACCAGGTGGTGTCGTACCTCAAGCGCAAGGTGCCGACCGGCGAGGTCGTCGGAGAGTTCCCGCTCGACCTTCCGGAGCGGACACTGGAGACGGCCGCGGTCTGGTGGACGCTGCCCGACGACGTCCTCGACGAGTGCGGCGTTGACGTACGGGATCTGCCGGGGGCGGCGCACGCGGCCGAGCACGCCTCGATCGGACTGCTCCCGCTGTTCGCGACCTGCGACCGCTGGGACATCGGCGGGGTCTCGACCGCGCGGCACGTGGACACCGAGCAGCTGACGGTCTTCGTGTACGACGGCCACCCGGGTGGGGCCGGGTTCGCCGAGCGTGGCTTCGACACGGCCTACGACTGGCTCGAGGCGACCCGGGAAGCGATCGAGTCGTGCGCCTGCGCGGACGGGTGTCCCTCGTGCGTGCAGTCGCCGAAGTGCGGCAACCAGAACAACCCGCTCGACAAGGCCGGCGCGATCCGCCTCCTCGATGTGCTACTTGCCGGCGCGGCCCCCGCCTGAGAGCGACTAGGCCTCGTCGGTCTCGAAGTGCGCCAGCCAGGTGGTCAGCAGCGACTCGAGCTCGTCGGCCTGGTCGTCGGTGAGCATCGCCAGCAGCCGTTGCTCGTTGCGGATGTGCTCGGTGAACGCGCGGTCGATCAGGTCCTTGCCGGCCGCGGTCAGCGCGATCACCCGGCCGCGGCCGTCGCTCGCGCTGACACGCCGGGTGACCAGCCCGTCGCGCTCGAGCCGGTCGATCCGCTTGCTGACCGCACCGGTGGTGACCATGGTGAACCGGGCCAGCTCGCCGGCGGCTCGCTCGTACGGCGCGCCGGCCCGGCGCAGCGTGGCCAGCACGTCGAACTCGCCCTCGGCCAGGCCGTAGCGCCGGTAGACGAGGGTGAGCTCCTCGGTCAGGTGGCCGGCCAGCCGGTGCAGACGGCCGATCACGCCCTGGGGCCGGATGTCGAGGTCGGGCCGCTCGCGGGCCCACTCGGCCTTGATCCGGCCGACGCGGTCGAGGTTCTCGGTCATGGACTGGAATATATCTTCTCCGGAAGGTATTTTAGTTTCCATGGAAGATAAGTCGCGCTGGGTTCTGGTCACGGCGATCGCCCCGATCGCCTGGGGGTCGAACTACTACGTCACCCACGAGTTCCTCCCCGCCGGCCACCCGCTGTTCGGCGCGCTGCTGCGGGCGATGCCGGCCGGGCTCCTTCTGCTGGCGCTGTGCCGTGAGCTCCCGCACGGAGCCTGGTGGTGGCGCTCGCTGGTTCTCGGAACCCTCAACGTGGGCGCGTTCTTCGTGCTGATCTACGTCGCCGCCCAGCACCTGCCGACCAGCATCGCGGCCACGATCATGGCCGGCTCGCCGCTGGTGATGATGCTGTTCGCCTGGCTGGTCCTCGGCGACCGCCCGCGCGGGGCCCACCTGGCCGGTGCCGGGATCGGCATCCTCGGCGTCGTCCAGCTCGTCTTCACCGGAGCCGCACCCTCCGACTCGTGGGGCGTGCTCGCCTCGGTCGCCGCGATGACGATGGCCGCCGCGGGATACGCGCTGGCCAAGCGCTGGAGCGGCGAGGTCGAGGTGCTCTCGCTGACCGCCTGGCAGCTGGTCGCCGGCGGCCTGGCCTTGCTGCCGTTCGCGATCGCCTTCGAGGGCCGTCCGCCGGCGCTCGACGGTCCCGCCGTCCTCGGCTTCGGCTACGTCACCGTCGTGGCCACCGCGCTCGCCTTCGCCGCTTGGTTCACCGGCCTGCGCCACCTCGACGCCGGCGCCGTCGGTCTGGTCGGCCTGCTGAACCCGGTCACCGGGGTCATCCTCGGCACCGTCCTCGCCGGGGAGATCCTCACCTTGCGCCAGGTCGCCGGGATGGCCCTCGTCCTCGTCGCGATCCGCCTCGGCCGCCCCTCGCGATCCCCCCGCCATCCCGAACCGACCTCTCCCATCACCCCACGGGCCGTCTCCCCCGAACCCGCGACCCCGTCTCCCCGGCCCCGAGCCGGCGAGGTCCCGCGGGAGCCTGCCTGCGTCTGAACGGAGCTCGGCCGGCCGGCCCGGCGCCATCTCGGCGCCATCTCGGCGCCATCTCGGGGCCCTCCCCCTCCCCTCCCACCTCCACCGTCGCGGTCTCGGGGGTCCCGCCGACCCGGCAGGATGGGCGCCATGAGCACCCTGCCGACCTCGCCTGCGTTCCGTGACTTCTGGACCGAGCGCCGGCTGTGCACGGTGACCACGCTGCGGCCGGACGGCACCCCGCACGTCGTCCCGATGGGTGTCGTGCTCGACCTCGAGGCGGACGAGGCCTGGGCGATCACCTCGGGCCGCTCCTTCAAGGCCCGCAACCTGCGCGCCACTGACCGAGCCGGCTCGGCAGACCCCTCCGCCTCGGGCGCGCCGATCGCGGTCTGCCAGGTCGACGGCCGGTCCTGGTCGACCGTCGAGGGCCGGGCCGTCGTGCTGGCGGATGCTGCGAGCGTCTCCGAGGCCGAGCGCCGGTACGCCGCCCGCTACAAGACGCCGCGGGAGAACCCGGAGCGCGTCGCGATCCGGATCGCGATCACCCGCGTGCTCGGCAACGTCCGCTGACGCCAGTGTCCTCAGGACGCTAGGGCCCGGGTCCCGCCCGCGCCCGGGCACTGAGCTCCGGCGCACCTCCCGGCAGGTGCGGACCACGGACGGTGGCGACGACCATCACCTCCTCACCATCCACGACGCACCCGGTCAGCGCAGCCTGTTGGGCACGGGCGACCTCCCGACCCGCCGCACATCCGTCGGCACCGTGCTGCAGCGCCTGGGCGGCGGCGAGAGCCGCGAGGTCGGCCGCGGCCTGCGCGCGCCGGTGCGCGAGCACGATGCCGACCGCGACGACGCACCCGACCGCGACCAGCAGCAGCAAGGACGTGAGAGCCAGGGCGGCCACGGTCGCCGCGCCGTGCTCGCCACGCTCCCGCGGCGTCACGGCTGGTCCTCGACCGCGGCGACCGCGGTGGCGTGCGCATCGAAGGCCGGAAAGCTGAGGAGCCCGCCCGGCGAACGCACCCGCGCCGTCACCGTGACCCGGACAACGCGGTCGCCGGACTCGACGGTGAAGCGGGCACCGTCGGGCGCGACCCGACGGCCGAGATCGAGGGCGGCCGATCGGTCCTCGTCGCGGGCCAGCGCCCGGGCGGTCTCGCGCGCCGCGTCAACGGCGCGTACCTGGGCGACCCCGAGGGCGACCAGCCAGCACAGACCGGCCGCGACCAGGGTGAGCACCGGGATCGCCATCGCCGCCTCCGCGGTCACGGCGCCGGCCTGGTCGCGGCGGCGTCGAGCATGAGGAGTCGGAGCCATCTCAGAACGGGAGGAGGCCGAGGACCTTGTCGTACACGGCGTCGAGCAGGCGCTGCCCGCCGCCTCCGCTGAGCAGCTTGAACAGCAGCCCGGCGAAGCCGACCGCGGCTCCCGTGCAGACCGCGTACTCGGCGGTGGTGGCGCCGTCCTCGGCGCGGCGGTGTCGGATGTTCGGCATCGGTCCTCCTGCTGGTCGGCCATCGCTGGCGTTCGGAAACCCAGCGTCGTGGGACGGTCCCCGACTCGCACCGCCGATCCGCGGCGCTGTGGAAAAGCCCTGCGCCGGCGGGCCTGTGGACAACTCGGCACGCTCGTCGTGAGGCCACGGACCCTGATCGGTCACGCGAACAGCTGCAACGACCCGAAGACGGAGACGGTGAGCGGCACCACGCCGAGCAGCAGGAACGCCGGGAGCAGGCACAGACCGACCGGCGCGGTCGCCTTCACCTCGACGGCTCGGGCCTTCGCCTGCCGGCGCAGCTGCCCCTCGGCACGCAGGTCGTCGCTGAGCCGGGAGATCGCCGCCGCCACGGGCGCCCCACTCCGCAGAGCCCGGGCGAGCGGACGCCCCAACCGCTCCAGCGGGCCCGAACGGCCGACCTCCTGCCAGACGGTGACGGGATCGGCCCCGAGCGCGAGCCGGCGTCGGACCGCCTCCAGCTCCTCCTCGACCGCACCGCCGACCGCCCTCGCGACGGTGTCGAGCGCGACCGTCACGGCTGCCCCCGATGCCAGGCACGCCCCGAGCAGGTGCACGGCGATCGGCAGGTCGCGCTCGAGCTCGTGGCGTCGCCGTCGGGCTGCCGGGCTCTCCACCTTCCCTAGCGCACGCCACCCGGCCCCCGCCGCCACCAGCCCCAGGGCCAGGCCGGCCGTCCCGCCGACCAACGTCCAGGCCGCGGCGACCAGGAGTGGGACCAGCACCGGACGCCAGCCCCGCAGGCCGGTCTCCGAGCCGGACCGCACAGGAACCCGTCGGACCAGCGCCGGCGGAGGCGGCCAGGCCAGCAGGACCGCGACGCCCGCCAGCACCGCGACCCCCAGTGTCGTCATCTCCCGATCCCGTCGGCGATCACGTCGATCCAGGCCAGGCCGGCGTGGATCAGCAGGAGCCCGAGTGCCAGGCAGGCCAGTCCCGCACTGGACTCGGTCAGGAACCCGGCCGGGTTCCCCCCGGCCTCGGAACCCAGCACGAGCAGACCCAGCGGAAGCAGCGCGAGCAGGGTCGCGGTGGCCCGGGCGCCGGCCAGCTCGGTGGCCACGATCGCGGCGGTGGCCCGTTCCTCCCGCAGCGATCGGGCGGCCAGCGACAGCGCGGGCGCCAGTCCGGCTCCGGTGCGATGAGCCACCTGCCAGGCAGCCGCGACCACACGCGCCTGCTCCCCACCCGGTGTCCCCGCCAGGGCACGCAGCGCCTCGGGCACGTCGGCTCCCCACTGGGCGGCGCGCAGCACCGGGGCCAGGTCGGGCCAGGTCGCGACCGCCCCTTCCAGCGCTCGCACCGGCGGCAGGCCCGCCTTCAGGTCGGCCGCCATCGCCTCGCACGCCTCCAGCAGCTGCTCGGCGCGACGATCCGCGAGCGCACCGCGTCGTCGCCGCCGGAACCTGCGGGCCAGGTCGGCGAGGCTGGCCAGCACCACCACGAGCAGCACCACGCGACGCGCCGGCAGCCTGCCCGCCACGAGGAGTACCGCGAGGACCGGCGCAGGGGCGGCCAGCACGAGCCCTTCGGCCCGCCGACGGACCAGGGTCGGCGAGGGCGAAAAGCAGAGCAGCACCGCGGCTCCGGCGAGCAACGCCACGGGCCACGTCATCCCAGCAGCTCCTCGAGCCGGGCCACGCCAGGCCCCTCGACGACCCGGCCCACCGGGAACGCGAGCGCCGGCGTCACCGCGACCAGGTCGCCCTCCCGAGCGAGCACACCGATCTCGCGGAGCCGTCGTACGCCTCGGCGGTCGCGGTCGAGGTGCACCACCACGTCGACCGCGGAGGCGAGCTGGCTGTGCGCGGCCAGCCGACCGAGACCGGCCGCCGTCGCCAGGCTCTCGATCCGAGCGGGAACATCGGCGGCCGAGTTCGCGTGTACGGTGCCGCAGCCACCCTCGTGACCGGTGTTCATCGCCGCGAGCAGGTCGACGACCTCGGCACCGCGGACCTCGCCCACCACCAGCCGGTCCGGTCGCATTCGCAGGGCCTGGCGCACCAAGGTGCGCACGGTGATCTCGCCGGTGCCCTCCAGGTTCGGCGGCCTGGCCTCCAGGCCGATCACGTGCGGATGGCTCGGGCGCAGCTCTCCGGCGTCCTCGACGAGCACGATCCGCTCGGCCTGGTCGACCTCGCCGAGCAGCGCATTCAGCAACGTGGTCTTGCCGCTGCCGGTGCCACCGGTGACGAGGAACGAGCAACGGGCGTGCACGATCCGCGCCAGCACCCGCTGGGCGTCCGCCTCGAGCAGCCCGGCCCGTCCGAGCCCGGCCAGGTCGAAGGAGCGCGACCCGGGCACCCGCAGCGAGAGGACCGTGCCCGGTCGCGACACCGGAGCGAGCACGGCATGGAACCGGATCCCGCCCGGCAGCCGGAGGTCGGCGTACGGGGTGGCGTCGTCGAGCCGGCGTCCCGCGCTCGCGGCCAGGCGCTGCGCGAGCCGTCGTACGGCCTCGTCGTCGGCGAACCGCACCGCGGTGAGCTCGAGCCCGCCGCCCCGGTCGAGCCACACCTGGCCGGCGCCGTTGACCAGCACGTCGGTGACCCCGGGCAGTGCCAGCAGCGGTTCGAGCGGGCCGGCGCCGTCCACGTCGCGGCGCAGCGCGTCGTGCACGGCGAGCACGGTGGCGTCCCCGACCGGGCGGCCCTCGGCACGCAGCGCCCGCGCGATCCGGTCCGGCGTGAGCGCGCCGCCGTCGCGAGCGAGCCGAACCCGGACCGCGTCCAGCGTCTCGGGAGCGACCTCGCCGCTCACGACGCCTCCTCCAAGGACAAGGCCACCCGGACCACCGCCCGGGCGAGCGGACCTCGCCGGTGCAGCGGACCGGCACCCAGGCTGAGCGCCTCGTCGAGGCCGCGCTGGTCCGCCATCGTCGCGGCCACCGGGATCCCGAGGTAGCCGCCCACCTGGGCGGCCGGCACGCCCGCCGACCCGCGCAGGACGAGGCACGCGCGTTCCCGGGGCAGCCGGGCGAGCACCCGCTCCGCGGCCGCGACCGCGGGAACGCTGCGGGTGCTGACCACCACGATCCGGTCGCAGCGCGGCACCAGCTCCTCGCCGAGCGCGTCGGGATGGCGCGGCAGGGCGAGCACGACGGTCCCGAACCCGCGCCGAGCCGCCGAGAGGACCTCGCGCAGCGTCGATGACGGGACGACCGTGGTCGTGCGCGGCCAGGCCAGCACCGCCAGGCCGTCGCGCCGCGGCAGCGCCTCGCGCAGGGATCGGGCGCCGATCCGGCCGCCGGCGTGCAGCAGCGCGTCCCAGCGGATCCCGGCGTCGGGATCGAGCCCGAGAACCTGGTCGACGCCGGCGCCCAGGGAGTCGGCGTCGACCAGCACAGTCGGACCGCGCACCGAGCAGGCCAGGGCGAGCGCCGTCGCGAACACCGTCGATCCCGCTCCCCCCGCCCCACCCACCACCCCCACCACCTGTCCTCGGGCGAACGTCCCGTCGACGGCGTCGCTGAGCAGCCGCACCAGCGACTCGTCGTCGCGGGGCAGCACCAGCACCGACTCCGCGGCGCACGCCAGGGCGTCGCGCAGCGACGGCTCGGCGGCGAGCCCGAGCACGTGCACGCCTTCGCGGCGAGGCGGACCCAGCGATGCCACCTCCCCGGCCAGGTCGGCGCCGACGAGCACCGTCCGGGCGGCCGCCCAGTCGCGCAGGCCGGCCGCCGCGGTCGGGAGCACCCGGGGCGAGGCACCGGCTGCCGCCGCCAGCCGGGCCACCTCCCCGGCCAGGTGATCGTCCGCGGTCAGCACCAGCAGCTCGGTCTCGCCCATGGCAGGAGCGTGTCCGGCACCTGGAACAACGAGAAGCCGAGGACGAGCGACCTGTGGAAAACCCCCGCAGAACAAGGGCTGTGGACAACAGCGCCCGTGGGAATGGCCCGAACGCGGCCGGAGCGCTCCCTACACTGGCGTTCCATGAGCCCCGTTGCTCGCCCGACCGCCGCGTTCTTCGACCTGGACAAGACGATCATCGCCAGGTCGAGCACGTTCGCCTTCTCCAAGGAATTCCAGGCCGGCGGGCTGATCTCGCGCGGGGCGGTGCTGCGCAGCGCCTACGCGCAGTTCGTCTACCTCGTCGGCGGCGCGGACCACGACCAGATGGAGAAGATGCGGCAGTTCATGTCGCAGCTCGTCGCCGGGTGGGACGTGCAGACGGTGCAGGACATCGTCGCGGACACGCTGCACAACATCGTCGACCCGCTGGTCTACGACGAGGCCGTCGAGCTGATCGAGGCCCACCACGCCGAGGGCCGTGACGTCATCATCGTCTCCACCAGCGGCGTGGAGATGGTCGAGCCGATCGGCGCGATGCTCGGCGCCGACCACGTGGTGGCGACCCGGATGGAGGTCGCCGACGGCAAGTACACCGGCAAGATCCGCTTCTACGCCTACGCGGAGAACAAGGCCAAGGCGATCAGCGACTTGGCCCGCAAGCGCGGCTACGACCTGGCCGAGTGCTACGCGTACAGCGACTCGGTCACCGACGTGACCATGCTCGAGACGGTCGGCCACCCGTTCGCGGTGAACCCCGACAAGGACCTGCGCAAGGTCGCCAAGGAGCGCGGCTGGCCGATCCTCGTCTTCGAGCGCCCGGTCGCCCTGGGCAGCAGGGTGAAGCTGCCGCCGGCGAAGCCGACGCTGGCCGCGCTCGCGGTCGCCGGCGTGGCCGGAGTCGGCACCGCGGTGTGGCTCAACGCCCGCCGCGCCCGCCGTACGCGAGGTTCGTGACACCTCGAACCGGCCGACACGCGGGCCCACCGGACGCGGCGAAAGTCAACCCTTGAACCTGCCCCGTTGCCGCGTTAGGAAGGTACGCAACAAGTCCACAGACCAGCATGCGGCGACGGTACCCACGCAGCGATCTACCCTTCCTACAGGGCGTTTGCAGACCGGGACACTCCCGGGGCAACAGTTAGAACGCGAGCAGCTTGGTAGCCCGACCCGCGTGTCGAGCGGCATCGGAGACCACGCGTCCCGGTGCCGCTCATCTGTGTGGAGGGCTCGCGTGTGTGACGGCTCAGGCCCGCAGTGGTGACGCCTCGGTCCCGGCCGAGTACGCCTGCGCCGCGTAGAGCAGCCAGGCGTGCATCCCGTTCTGTCCCCCGCCGGCGTACCCGCGCAGGTTCGACTCGTACTGCGCCCGCAGCGCCAGGTGCCCCGCCTCCGGGACCACCACCGAGGCCGGGTCGACCCCGCGCGCGACCAGCACCAGGCGCTCGGCGGCGCGGGCGACGATTCCGTTGTGCGAGGCGAACGGCGCCACCGTGACGATCTCCGCGTGCACCACCGCGCCGACCAGGAGCGCCGGGGCCGTGGTGGCCAGCAGCGACCGGGACAGGGCACCGAGCCGCTCGGAGGCCTCGGCGGAGACGGGCCGGCCGAGCGAGTCGTCGCCGACCACACCGGCGCCGGCGAGCGCGTGCAGCCGGGCCAGTGCCTGCAGCGGGGTCGAGCCGATCGTCGGCACCAGGCCGAGCACGCCGGTGCTCACCCGGACCGCGGCCTGCGCGGTCTCGTCGCCCTCACTCGCCTGGACCTCTTCCCAGGAGGACTCCGAGCCCTCGAGGACGGCGGAGGCGTGCGCGCCGCGCAGCAGCGACTCGGCGGTCTGCTCGGGAGTCGTCCGGCGCAGCCCGCGGTCGCGCAGCAGCGCGTCGATGCCGTCGCGGGCGGCGGCGAAACCGGAGGGAACCCCCTCCAGGTCGTTCAGCCACGCCAACGGGTCGCCGGGGAGCGAACCCGACACACGCACAGGGTCAGTCACGCCCAGGAGGCTATCGGGTACGTTCGAGGCCACGATGAGCGAGGACGAGCAGGCTGCGGTGCGCGCACGCGCGCGCTCCTTCGGCACGGTCGCCGAGACCTACGACCGCGCCCGTCCCTCCTACCCCGCCGACGCCGTCACCTGGCTCGTCGGCGCGGCACCGTCCCGGGTGGTCGAGCTCGGCGCCGGCACCGGCAAGCTCACCGAGCTCCTGCTCGCCGCCGGCCACCAGGTGATCGCCACCGACCCGTCCCCCGAGATGCTCGCACTGCTGCGCCGGCGGGCACCCGGCGCCCAGGCCGCGGTCGGCACCGCCGAGCAGATCCCGGTGCCGTCCCGCTCGGCCGACGTGGTCGTCTGCGCCGAGTCGTTCCACTGGTTCGAGCACGACGTCGCCCTGCCCGAGATCGCGCGGGTGCTGCGGCCCGGCGGCGTGCTGGCGCTGGTCTGGAACGCCCGCGACGAGGGCATCCCGTGGGTGCGCAGGCTCGGCACGGTCATCGGCAACCAGGAGAACAACACCGGCCTGGAGCAGCCGGCCGCGTCCAGCGAGCACTTCGGCTTCGTGGACTCCCACGACTTCCGGTTCTGGCAGAGCCTGCGGCGCGACGAGCTCGCGGACCTGGTGCGGTCCCGGTCCAACGTCGCGGTCATGTCCGAGGACGAGCGGGCCGCGGTGCTCGAGCGCGTCGGTTCCCTGTACGACGACTACGGCCGCGGTCCCGACGGGATGCAGCTGCCCTACGTGACCAAGTGCTTCCGGACCGTGGTCCAGCACCAGTCGCAGCCGCCCGTCGTGCTGAGCCGGGTCGCCGCGGACCAGCCGGCGGCGGGCGACCCCGAGGCCACCCAGGCGATCCAGCGGACCGACGTCCCGGCGCCGCCCGAGGACCCGGGCACCCTGCTCATCGACTTCAGGTAGCTGCGTCCCCCGGCTCGGCGTCGTCCTCCGCCGCAACGGGAGGCGGGGTCACCTCAGGAGCCGAGGCTCGCGCACGACGACGCAGCGCGTACGACGACATCGTGACCAGCAGCAGCGCGAGCGCGGCCACCAGGTAGCCGACCCGGTCGGCGAACCAGCCACCCGGCAGCGCATCGGCCATCACCGGGCCGAGCAGCAGCGCCGCCACCACGGCCACCGCCACCGCCGCCACGGCCACCATCAGCCGCTGGTCCCCGGGACGGGTGCGCGCGTAGACCTGGGAGAACGCGACCGCTCCGCCCAGGTAGGCGACCAGTCCGATCCGGAACAGCGAGTCCTCGAGGCCGGACTCGCCCGGCCCGCCGGCCGCCGCGATCGCGAAGTCCTCCAGCAACCAGGCCACCAGGGCCAGCGCGGCCAGCGCGCGTGCGATCCAGGAGAGCGCCATGCCGGAGACTCTAGGCTTCCGCCATGGTCGTCTGGCACCGATGGCGCCTGTCGCGGCGAGGTTTCGCCAGCGACGCCGACCGCGCCACCTTCCAGACCCTGCACACCGCCTCGCTCGCCTCGCCCGCCCTGCGCGCGGGTCTGACCGCCGAGACCGTGGAGAAGTCGCTGCGGCACCTGCGCGCCCTGCTCGGCACCCCGGCGGTCGCGATCGCGGACACCACCGGACTGCTCGGCTACGACGGCCGGGGCGAGCACCACCGCGACCAGGCTGCCGCGCTCGCGGCCCGGGCGGTGGCCGAGCAGACCGGTGTCGTGGGCGGTCCGCGCGACCTGGCCTGCGACGAGCCGGGGTGCCCGGTGCGGCACGCGTTCGCCAGCCCGCTGGTGATCGAGGACCGCGTCGCGGGCGCCCTGGTCGCACTGGCGGAGCAGCCCTCGGCGACGCTGCTGCGCGCCACCGACGAGGTGGCCAGCTGGGCCTCGGGACAGCTGGAGCTGGCCGAGCTCGACGAGTCCCGGCACCGGCTGGTGCGCGCCGAGGTCCGGGCCCTGCGCGCGCAGATCAGCCCGCACTTCATCTACAACTCCCTCGGCGCGATCGCCTCCTTCGTGCGCACCGACCCGGACCGTGCCCGGGAGCTGCTGCTGGAGTTCGCCGACTTCACCCGGTACTCGTTCCGCCAGCACGGCGAGTTCACCACCCTCGCCGAGGAGCTGCGCTCCATCGAGCGGTACCTGCTTCTCGAGCAGGCCCGGTTCGGCGAGCGGCTGACGGTGACCCTCCAGGTCGCGCCGGAGGTGCTCGGCGTACGGATCCCGTTCCTGTGCCTGCAACCGCTGGTGGAGAACGCGGTCCGGCACGGGCTGGAGCGGCGGGCCGGCGGCGGCACCATCACGATCGAGGCGCGCGACGTCGACCGGGAGTGCGAGATCAGTGTCGAGGACGACGGCGAGGGCGAGGACCCGGAGCGGATCCGGCGGGTGCTGGCCGGCGACCCGGGCACGGACTCGGTCGGCCTGGCCAACGTCGACGAGCGCCTCCGCAACACCTTCGGCGACGAGTACGGTCTCGTCGTGGAGACCGCACCCGGGGCCGGCACCAAGGTGATCGTGCGCGTCCCCAAGTACGCCCCCGGGATCGGGCCGTGACCGGCTTGCGGGTGCTCGTCCTCGACGACGAGGCGCCGGCCCGCGACGAGGTCGCGTTCTTGCTGCGCCGCGACACCAGGATCGGCGAGGTGCACACCACCGGCTCGCCCACCGATGCGCTGCGGCTGCTGCGCGAGCGCGAGATCGACGCGGTCTTCCTCGACATCCAGATGCCCGGCCTGGACGGCATCGAGCTGGCCTCGGTGCTCGCCCGGTTCAAGACCCCGCCGGCGGTCGTGTTCGTGACCGCGCACGAGCAGCACGCGGTCGAGGCGTTCGAGCTCGACGCCGCCGACTACGTGCTCAAGCCGGTACGCGAGGAGCGCCTGGCCGAGGCCGTACGACGGGTGCTCGGCGGCCCGCGCACCGAGCAGGCGGTCGACCAGGTCCCGGTCGAGCGCGGCGGCGTCACCCGCTTCGTGCCGGTCTCCGAGATCCGCTACGTCGAGGCCGAGGGCGACTACGCGCGCCTGCACACGGCCACCGGCTCCCATCTGATCCGGGTGCCGCTCCACCAGCTCGAGCAGCAGTGGTCGGGATCCGGGTTCGTGCGCATCCACCGGTCGCTGCTCGTCTCCCTGCCGTACGTCGAGGAGCTGCGCGTCGACGCGGGCCGCTGCACGGTCGTCGTCACGGGAGGAACCGAGCTGGCCGTCAGCCGGCGGCACACCCGGGTACTGCGCGACCTGCTCGTCCGGGCCGCCCGCAAGGGCGAGGAGCGATGAGCGAGCAGCGCCCCGAACGCGTCCGGGTCACCAGCCCCTGGACCGAGCGCCCGGGCAGCCGCCCCCGTCGTACGGCGGCCTCGGAGATCGACGCCGGCAGCGAGCTCGGCGAGATCTACCTGGCCGCCCTGCTCCGCTCCCAGCTCCGGCTCGCGGCCGGCGTGCTGGTCACGCTGACGGTGACGATCGGCGCGCTGCCGCTCGTCTTCCGGCTGGCACCCGGGCTCAGCCGGCACCACGTCCTCGGGATGCCGCTCTCCTGGGTGCTGCTCGCGTTCGCGTGCTACCCGGTGCTGGCCCTGCTGGCCTGGCGCTACGTGCGCGCGGCCGAGCGCAACGAGCGCGACTTCACCCACGTGGTCGAGCAGCCGCGGGAGCCGGGGTGAACGCGGCGTACGGGCTGGGCGCGGTGCTGCTGGTCACCGTCGCGACGCTGGCGATCGGCACCTGGGGACTGCGGTTCAGCCGGACCACCTCGGACTTCTTCGTCGCCTCCCGCTCGGTGCGCCCGGGCCTGAACGCGTGGGCGATCAGCGGCGAGTACCTCTCCGGGGCGTCCTTCCTCGGTGTCGCCGGACTCGTGCTCGCGTTCGGTGGCGAGATGCTCTGGTACCCGGTCGGCTGGACCGCCGGCTACCTGGTGCTGCTGGTCCTGGTGGCCGCGCCGCTGCGCCGCAGCGGGGCCTACACGCTGCCCGACTTCGCCGAGGCGCGGCTGGACTCGCGGGTGGTGCGCACCCTCTCCTCGGTGCTGGTCGTCGCGATCGGCTGGCTCTACCTGATGCCGCAGTTCCGCGGCGCCGGCGCTGCCCTGGAGTCGGCGACCGGCCTGCCGCCCTGGGCCGGCGCGGTGATCGTCGCGGCGGTCGTGCTGGCCAACGTGCTCGCCGGCGGGATGCGCTCGATCACCTTCGTGCAGGCCTTCCAGTACTGGCTCAAGCTGACCGCGCTGCTGGTCCCGCTGATGTTCCTGCTGGTGATCTGGCTGCACGACGGCGGCACCTCGCCGGCCTCGGCCTCGGTGGTGGTCGACGGCGTCAGCGGCCTCGACTGGTCCAACCCGATCGACGTCGGCGGGGACCACCCGCTGTACTCGACGTACTCGCTGATGCTGGCCACGTTCCTCGGCACCATGGGACTGCCGCACGTGGTGGTCCGCTACTACACCAACCCGGACGGCCGGGCCGCGCGGCAGACCACGTTCGTGGTGCTGGTGCTGCTCGGGGTCTTCTACGTGATGCCGCCGGTGTACGGCGCCCTGGGCCGCCTGTACGCGCCGGACCTGGTCGCCTCGGGCGGCACCGACAGCGTCGTCCTCGAGCTGCCGCAACGGATGGTCGGCGGACTCGGCGGCGACCTGCTCACCGCGCTGCTGACCGGCGGTGCGTTCGCGGCGTTCCTGGCCACCTCGTCGGGCCTGACCGTCGCGGTCGCCGGGGTCGTCTCCCAGGACGTGTTCTCCCGTCGGCTCGAGGGCGTGACCGCCTTCCGGGTGGCCGCGACCGTCGGCGTCGCGGTCCCACTGCTGTTCGCGCTGGTGGCCCGCGACGTCTCGGTGGCCACCGTGGTCGGGCTCGCGTTCGCGATGGCGGCGGCGACCTTCTGCCCGCTGCTGGTGCTGGGCATCTGGTGGCGCGGGCTGACCGCGGCAGGGGCGTTCTGCGGGCTGGTCGTCGGCGGTTCGCTGACCGGGTTCGCGGTGCTGGACCGGCTCCTGGTCACCCGCGACCACGGCTGGTTCGCGGCCCTGGTCGCGCAGCCCGCCGCCTGGGCGGTGCCGGCCAGCGTGCTCACCATGGTCGTGGTCTCGCGGCTGACGAAGAGCAGCCGGCCGGCGCACGTGTCTCGGTTCATGGTCCGGCTGCACACGCCGGAAGCGGTCGCCCTGAACCGGAACCTGGAGAACGGCTGACCGCTCGTCGTACGGAACCGACCGCTCACCGACTCGCGCCGACCACCGGCCGCAGCACCTGCGTCGATGCCTGTCGGCAGGGCACCGGGACTTCCTAGCGTGACCGCGATCACACGCTGATCCGACCCGGAGGTTGCCGACCATGTCCCACACCCGCACGTCACCACCTGAGTCCCCCGCCGAGGCCCATCTCGAGGCCTCACGCCACGACCCGATCTACGACGAGCTCGCGGCCACCGAGGAGTTCCGCGAGGTACGGCGCCGCTACGGCGCGTTCGTGCTGCCGGCCACGGTGGCCTTCCTGACCTGGTACCTGCTCTACGTCGTGCTGTCGAACTGGGCGCACGACTTCATGAGCACCAAGGTCGTCGGTCACGTGAACGTCGCCCTGGTCTTCGGGCTGCTGCAGTTCCTCTCCACGTTCCTGATCGCCTGGCGCTACGCCAAGCACATGAACACCCACGTCGACGACCTGGCCCACGGCCTCGACGTCCGCTACCAGGAGCGGGTCCGATGAGCTCGCACACCTTGACCGCGGTGCTGTTCATCGCGGTGGTCCTGGTGACCGTCGCGATCACCTTCTGGGCCAGCCGCAGCAACGGCGGCACCACCGACTACTACGCCGGCGGCCGGTCGTTCACCGGCTTCCAGAACGGGATGGCGGTCTCCGGCGACTACATGTCGGCGGCGTCCTTCCTCGGCATCTCCGGGTTGATCGCCCTCAACGGGTACGACGGCTTCCTGTACTCGATCGGCTTCCTGGTCGCCTGGCTGGTGGCGCTGCTGCTCGTCGCCGAGCTGCTGCGCAACTCCGGTCGCTACACGATGGCCGACCAGCTGGCGTTCCGGATGAAGCAGCGCCCGGTGCGCACCGCGGCGGCCACCTCGACCGTGGTCGTCTCGATCTTCTACCTGCTCGCCCAGATGGTCGGCGCGGGCGCCCTGGTGGCGCTGCTGCTCGACGTGCAGTCGGAGTCGCTCAAGGCGCTGACCATCGCCGGGGTCGGCGTGCTGATGATCTTCTACGTCACCGTCGGCGGCATGAAGGGCACCACCTGGGTGCAGATCGTGAAGGCCGTCCTGCTCATGGGCGGCACCGTGCTCATCACCGTGCTAGTGCTCGCCAAGTTCCACTTCAACATCTCCGACATGCTGCACACCGCGTCCACGCACACCGGCAAGGGCGAGGCGTTCCTGCAGCCGGGGCTGAAGTACGGCGTCAGCACCACGAGCAAGATCGACTTCCTCTCCCTCGGCCTGGCCCTGGTGCTCGGCACCGCCGGCCTGCCGCACATCCTGATCCGCTTCTACACCGTGCCCTCGGCGAAGGCGGCCCGGAAGTCGGTGCTCTGGGCGATCGGCCTGATCGGCAGCTTCTACCTGATGACGCTGGTCCTCGGCTTCGGTGCCGCGGCGCTGCTCGACACGGGCGCGGACAGCAAGGTGGCTGCCTCCGGGGGCAACCTGGCCTCGCCTCTGCTCGCCGAGGAGGTCGGCGGTGGCGCCGGCACCAACGGCGGCGCGATCCTGCTCGCGCTGATCGCCGCGGTGGCGTTCGCGACGATCCTCGCGGTGGTCGCCGGGCTCACGCTGACCTCGGCGTCCTCGGTGGCGCACGACCTGTACGCGACCGTGTTCAAGCGCGGGAAGGCCACCGAGAAGGACGAGGTGCGGGTCGCCAAGATCGCGGCGTTCGTGATCGGCGGTGTCGCGATCGCGCTGGCGATCCCGGCACAGAAGCTCAACATCGCCTTCCTGGTGGCCCTGGCCTTCGCGGTGGCCGCCTCGGCGAATCTGCCCTCGCTGCTCTACAACCTGTTCTGGCGGCGCTTCAACACCCGCGGGGCGACCTGGGCGATCTACGGCGGCCTGGTCACCTGCGTGGTGCTGGTCTTCTTCTCGCCGGTGGTCTCCGGCTCGGAGACCGCGCTGGTCACCTCGCACGACTGGCACTGGTTCCCGCTGAGCAACCCGGGGATCATCTCGATCCCGGCCGGCTTCCTGTTCGGCTGGCTGGGCACGATCACCTCCCGGGAGCCGGAGGCCGAGGACCGGTACACCGAGCTCGAGGTGCGCGCGTTCACCGGTGCCGGCGCCGAGGGCGCGGTCCTGCACTGACCCCGCGCAGCCGGGTCGCAACGTCGGCCCGGGCATCCTCCCGGCGGCCCCCCTCGTCGCCGGGAGGAGGTCCTCTAGGCTGGCCACGGAGCCAGCGTCATCCTTTCCAGGACTCATCCCGAGGAGCAACGCAGTGACCCAGCAGTCCGACGCCCAGAACCAGACCCTCTCCAACCTGATGCACGAGGAGCGCCGGTTCGACCCGCCGGCCGACCTGGCGGCGCAGGCAAACCTGACCGCGACCGCGTACGACGAGGCGGCCGCGGACCGGCTGGGGTTCTGGGCGAAGCAGGCCGAGCGGCTCTCCTGGGCGACCCGCTGGGACGAGGTGCTGGACTGGTCGAACCCGCCGTTCGCGCAGTGGTTCGTGGGCGGCAAGCTGAACGCGGCGTACAACTGCGTGGACCGGCACGTCGAGGCCGGCGCCGGGGACAAGGTCGCGTTCCACTGGGTCGGCGAGCCCGAGGGTGAGACGAGGGACATCACCTACGCCCAGCTCAAGGACGAGGTCTGCCAGGCCGCGAACGCGCTGGTCGAGCTCGGCGTGAAGACCGGCGACCGGGTGGCGATCTACATGCCGATGATCCCGGAGACGGTGGTGACGATGCTGGCGTGCGCGCGCATCGGCGCCCCGCACACGGTGGTCTTCGGCGGCTTCTCCGCGGATGCGCTGGCCTCGCGGATCGAGGACTGCGACGCCCAGGTGGTGGTGACCGCGGACGGCGGCTACCGGCGCGGAGCCGCCTCGGCGTTGAAGCCCGCGGTCGACGAGGCGCGGACCAAGAACAGCGTCGTGCGCAAGGTGCTCGTGGTTCGTCGTACGGGTCAGGAGGTGGCCTGGGACGACAGCGTGGATGTCTGGTGGCACGACCTGGTGGCCAAGCAGTCGACCGAGCACGCGTGCGAGTTCTTCGACGCCGAGCACCCGCTCTACGTCATGTACACCTCCGGGACGACCGGCAAGCCGAAGGGCATCCTGCACACCACCGCCGGCTACCTCGTGGGCGCCGCGTACACGCACTGGGGCGTCTTCGACCTCAAGCCGGAGACCGACGTGTACTGGTGCACCGCCGACATCGGCTGGGTGACCGGGCACTCATACATGGTCTACGGGCCGCTGGCCAACCAGACCACGAGCGTCATGTACGAGGGCACCCCGGACAGCCCGCACCAGGGTCGCTGGTGGGAGATCATCGAGCAGTACAAGGTGACGATCTTCTACACCGCGCCCACGGCGATCCGCACCTTCATGAAGTGGGGCGACGAGATCCCCGCGAAGTACGACATGTCCTCGCTGCGGATCCTCGGCAGCGTGGGCGAGCCGATCAACCCCGAGGCGTACGTCTGGTACCGCGAGACCATCGGCGGCAGCCGTACGCCGGTGGTGGATACCTGGTGGCAGACCGAGACGGGCGCCATCATGATCTCCCCGCTGCCGGGCGTGACCAGCGCGAAGCCGGGCTCGGCGATGACCCCGGTGCCGGGGGTGGTGGCCGACGTGGTCGACGACGACGGCAACTCGGTGCCGGACGGCTCCGGTGGCTACCTGGTGCTCAAGGAGCCGTGGCCCTCGATGCTGCGCACCCTGTGGGGCGACGACGAGCGGTTCAAGGAGACGTACTGGTCGCGCTGGCCGGGGATGTACTTCGCCGGAGACGGCGCCAAGAAGGACGAGGACGGCGACATCTGGGTGCTCGGCCGCGTCGACGACGTCATGAACGTCTCCGGTCACCGGCTCTCCACGACCGAGATCGAGTCGGCCCTCGTCTCGCACCCGAAGGTCGCCGAGGCCGCGGTCGTCGGTGCCACCGACGAGACCACCGGCCAGGCCGTCGTCGCCTACGTGATCCTGCGTTCGGCTGCCGGAGACGGCGGTCCCGACATCGTCAAGGAGCTGCGCGACCACGTCGCCAAGGAGATCGGCGCCATCGCCAAGCCGAGGCAGATCATGATCGTCGCCGAGCTCCCCAAGACCCGCTCGGGCAAGATCATGCGCCGCCTGCTCCGCGACGTCGCCGAGAACCGGACCGTCGGGGACGTGACGACGCTGGCCGACTCGACGGTGATGGACCTCATCAAGGAAGGCGCGGCCACCTCGACCGAGGACTGAGGACTGGTTCAGGACGAGTCCCCGCCGTCGCGTCGGAGCCATCGGGTAACCTGAGACCAGCGCGCGATCGTCTGCTGGTGGCAACGCCAGCACCCACCTCGGTGGCTCAAGCCGGTCGGCGCATCACAAGGCCGCGACCCACGGGTACGCGGCCTTGGTGATGTCCCGCCATGGATGGATCTTCAGGCCGTACGACGTCAGCGCGTTGCTCCCGGCACCGCGCCGCCACATCCTCGGCGAGAGCTCCCGCAGGTAGCGGTTCTCCACGTTGCCAAACCCGTCAGGCTCGAACGCAGCATACGTAGCCGAGGCCACGGCGTCGGCGAGCTGAAGCTCCTCGACCCTGACCGGCTGGTCCAGCCTCCCGCCGCGCTCGGTGACGACCGACCACCGCACCGTGCAGTCCGACATGGCACGAAGCCGGCGTTCGTACTCGCGCAAGGTCTCGAGCTTGAACCGCACGATGTGCGCCAAGGTGTAGTGCAGCTCGTGACCACTGTCGCCAGCAAGCCAGGACATCCGCTCGAGGAGGAATCGGAAGGTGTACAGATAGGCCGTGTCCTCGTCCATGCCGGTTCCGTCCAGGTGGCGTTTGCACACGACCACCGAGCAGACCTGAAGGAACGGCGCCTGACCGATCGTTCGCGCCATGTGCAGCTTCGCCGAGTGCTGCTTGATGTTCCTCCAGTGCAGCACCTGGTCCGGCTTTCGGCCGAGGTCCACGCGCAGGCCGCCGAGGAGGGCCCGAGCCTCTTCCCGATGATCGTCGTCCACCAGGACCGCGGACATCACGAAGTGATCGCTGGACCTGGCGCTGTGCGAGCGCTGGCCGGCCTCGTCGACGTACGCGTGCAAGAGGGGCCGGGACACCGCACGGAATCTAGTGATCCTGAGCGAGCCGTGGCGGTTCTGGACCGGCGGAACCGCGGAATTCTTCGCGGCCTCGGATCAGCCCTGGCAGACCATCTGCCCGTACGGCCCCTCGGTGGACCGCTGCTCGGTCACCTTGCCGTCCACGGTGATGGTGCAGGTGATCGGGTAGCCCCGCGAGCCCGCCTGCAGGTAGATCTGCGCGTAGTCCGGGTTGCCGTACACCGTCGAGCTGATCGACCAGCTGTGGCCCTGGTAGTTCTTCACGATCCCCGAGGACTCGTTCAGGCTCGTCGGCATGATGTAGCCGATCGTGCCCAGGGGCGCCTGCGAGGTCGCGCGCAGCACGATGTGGTGCTTGGGCAGGTACTTGTACATGCTGCCGCCCTGGAGGCCCTGCATCTGCAGCGTCCCGCCGGTGGCGGCACCGCCGCCGCCCTTGCCCTGCAGCCCCGCCAGCGCCTGGGCGAACTGCTTCTCCGCGGAGCCGGTGGGCTTCTTGGCGGGCTTCGCGGACGGGGTCACCGTGGGGAGCTCGGACAGCGGCGCGGTCGGCGTCGCGGTGGGGAGCGGCGAGGAGAACGCGGGCTCCTCCGGGCTGGGCTTGCTCACCATCATGGTCACGAGCACGATCACCAGCACCGTCACCAGGGCAGCGCCGACGGCCGCCGTCTTCGGGTGATACCGAATCCACTCCATGGCTCCAACAACGAGCCATTCGCCGATCGGTTAGGGCGATTCGCCCGATTTCCGAGGCGAGTTTCGGATCACACCGCCGTACGACGTACCGGAATGCGCCGTACCGGAGGTCAGTGCCCGCGCGGCCCGGTGACCTCGTCCCGCTCGTCGTCGCTCATCCGCCGCGAGGCGATCAGGCTGGCCACGGTCGTCACCGCGAGCGTGCCCACGATCACTGTCAGCGACGCCCAGATCGGGATGTCCGGCGCCCACTCGATGTGGTGGCCGCCGTTGATGAACGGCAGCTCGTTCTCGTGCATCGCGTGCAGCACCAGCTTGACGCCGATGAAGCCGAGCAGGAACGCCAGGCCGTAGGAGAGGAAGACCAGTCGCTCGAGCAGGCCGCCGATGAGGAAGTAGAGCTGGCGCAGGCCCATGAGCGCGAAGATGTTCGCGGTCAGCACCAGGTACGGCTCCTTGGTGAGCCCGTAGATCGCCGGGATCGAGTCCAGCGCGAACAGCAGGTCGGTGGTGCCGAGCGCGAGCACCACGATGAACATCGGGGTGATGAGCCGCTTGCCGTTGCGAACCACGAACGACTTGGTGCCGTGCCACTCCGAGGTCGCCGGCAGGTGGGTCTCCACCCACTTCACCAGCCGGCTCTCCTCGTACTCGTCCTCGTCCTCGGCACCCTCCTTGGCCAGCTTGACCGCGGTGTAGAGCAGGAACAGCCCGAAGAGGTAGAAGACCCAGCTGAAGTTGTTGATCGCGGCCGCGCCGACGGCGATGAAGATGCCGCGCATGACCAGCGCCAGCACGATGCCGATGAGCAGCGCCGTCTGCTGGTAGGCCCGCGGCACGCCGAACTTGGCCATGATGATGAGGAAGATGAACAGGTTGTCGACCGAGAGCGAGTACTCGGTCAGCCAGCCGGCGAAGAACTCCGTCCCGTACTGGTGACCCGCGACCACCCAGACGCCGATGCCGAACGCGACCGCGAGCCCGATGAAGCCGGCCAGCGCGATGGTGACCTCCCGGCGGCTGGGCTCGTGCGGGCGCCGGCCGACGACGAACACGTCGAAGAGCAGCAGCGCGGTGGTGAGGCCGATGGTGAGCCACCAGACCAAGGGGGTGACGTGCATGAGTTCTTACCTCCGGACATGACAAAGCGGACACAGGGCCGAGTCCGGAGGTCTCTTCCGCCCGAGACCAGCTGGCCGCGGACCGACGGGACCGGGGTGGTGCACCCGTGATGACGAGCCCGTCGCGAAGGAATACTCCCCTCCAACGCGGCCCAGTCTCCCATCTCCGTACGGCGTGCGCCAAACCCTTCTCTCGCTAGGCTGGACCCCGGTGCGCCGGGAAGTCTGGTCGGCAGTCAGCCCACCGACCCCGAAGGCCCCATGAGCGATCAGCGCGAGACCACGTTCATCGGCGACCTGCTGCGTTCCGAGACCATCGGCGGCGGCATCGCCCTGGTCGCGGCCGCGACCGCGCTGGTCTGGATGAACCTGGACCCGTCGTCGTACGTCGCCCTGCGCCACCACGAGATCGGGCCGCTCGACGTCGAGCACTGGGCCGCCGACGGTGCGCTCACCCTGTTCTTCTTCCTCGCCGGCCTCGAGGTCAAGCGCGAGCTGCTGGTCGGCTCGCTGCGCCGGCCGGCCGACGCCGCCGTCCCGGTCGTGGCCGCGCTGTGCGGGGTGGCGGTGCCGGCACTCGTCTTCCTCGCCGTGAACCTGGTCGGCGACGGGCACGACAACCTGGTCGGGTGGGCCATCCCGGCCGCCACCGACATCGCCTTCGCCCTTGCCGTCCTGGCCCTGGTCGGCTCCGCGCTGCCGACCGCGCTGCGGGCCTTCCTGCTCACCCTGGCCGTCGTCGACGACCTCGTCGTGATCGTCGTCATCGCGCTCTTCTACACCTCCTCGGTCGACCTGCTCGCGCTGCTGGGAGCGGCCGGTGCGCTCGCCGGCTACGCGCTCTGCCAGCGCCTCCGGCTGCGCACCTGGGTGGTCTATCTGCCGCTCGCGGTGGCGGCCTGGTGGCTGGTGCACGAGAGCGGGGTGCACGCAACCGTCGCCGGCGTGCTGCTGGGGCTGCTGACCCGGGTGCGGCCCGACGCGGACGAGGACCGCTCTCCCGCCGAACGGCTCGAGCACCTGCTGACCCCGCTGAGCGCGGGCGTCGCGGTGCCGTTCTTCGCGCTGCTCAGTGCCGGGGTGCGGCTCGACGGCGGCCTGGGTCTGGGGCAACCGGTCGTGCTCGGCGTGCTCGCCGGCCTCGTCCTCGGCAAGCCGGTCGGCATCCTCGGCGGCGCCTGGTTGGTGACCCGGTTCCCCCGAGCCCGGCTCGACCCCGCGCTGGGCTGGCGGGACCTGGCCGGGGTCGCCGTCCTGGGCGGCGTCGGGTTCACCGTGTCGCTGCTGGTCTCGGATCTCTCCTTCGCCGACGTACGCCGGGAGCAGGCCAAGACCGCGGTGCTGATCGCCTCGCTGGCGGCCGCCGCGCTCGCCGCGCTCGTCCTCGGCCGCCGGAACCGAGTACACCGGAGTGAGGACCCGGAACTTGGGTAGGGTTCGGCGCAGAAGAGCGGTGAAGAGCAAGCGCGCGAAGGGAACCCGCATGGCAGACCGAGAGGCCCCCGTGACCACGGCCCCCGCGGCCCCCGCGGCCCCCGCGGCCGAGGAGCCGACCATCGGCAAGCTCGTCGTCGACGCTTTCGACGACTTCGGCACCCTGCTGCGCAACATCATCGCGCTCGCCAAGGCCGAGATGAAGGTCAGCGTGCGGGCCGGCGGGATGGCGATCGGGCTGTTCCTGGCAGCCGCGTTCCTGCTGCTGCTCTCGGTCGTGCTGGTCTCGATCTCGATCGCGTACTTCATCGTGATGGCCGGCCTGGACCCGGCCTGGGCGTTCCTCATCGTCTTCGGCGGCTACGTGCTGCTCGCGCTGCTGCTCGCGTTCATCGGCTACCGCAAGATCCGCAAGGTCCGTGCGCCCGAGCACACCATCGACCAGGCCAAGGCGACGCAGCGCGCCCTGACGTCACGCGGCTGAGCGAAGCCGAGCCTCAGGCGCAGTTGCCGCTGCTGACCTGCGTGGTCGCCTGCCAACCGCGGCCCGCGGCCTGCGCGACCTGATCGGCGGTGAGCGCGTAGCCGGTCTGCTTGTCGCTGACCGAGGCCGCGAAGATCACCCCGAGCACCTTGCCGTCCATCGAGACCAGCGGCCCGCCGGAGTTGCCCGGGCGCACCAGCCCACGGATCGAGAACACCTCGCGGGTGACCGTGCCGCGGCCGTAGATGTCCGGCGAGCGCAGCCGCTGCTCGGCCCGGATCCTGGCCGGCTGGGCATCGAACGGACCGTCGTTGGGGAAGCCGAGGACCACGCCGGGCTGGCGAGCGCGGCCGCCGGTGTCGAACGCCACCACGGGCCCGTCGATGTCCACGTCGAGCACCGCGATGTCGAGGTCGGAGTCGTAGTAGACGACCTTGGCGGGCAGGTTGCGGGTGCCGACCCTGACCTTCGGCTCGGTGACCCCGGCGACGACGTGCGCGTTGGTCATCAGGCGGTGCGGGCGGTACAGGAAGCCGCTGCCCTCGATGCCGTCGCCGCAGCGGCTCGTGCCGCGGATCTTGAAGACGCTGAGCTCGGCCTTCTGCACCTGCGGGTCCTTGGTGACCGTGCCGGGCGCCGGCGAGACCTCGATGATCCGCTCCGGCGCGAACGGCTCCAGGTACCGCGGGAAGAAGCTCGAGCCGACCACCCGGTCGAAGGAGCGCAGCACGTCCTGGGCCTGGCTCGGCATCACGTCGTTGACCGAGGTCAGCACCTTGGAGTCGCGCACCATCGGGCCGATCCCGGGGATCCGCGAGCCGCTGACCGCGACACCGAGCATCCAGGCCACGGTCAGCACGGCCACCACGCTCAGCAGCGCGCCTCCGACGGCGTCCAGTGCGCGCACCGGCTGCCAGGTGATCCGGTCGCGCACCCGGCTGCCGCCGTACTGGAGGACCGCCTGGCCGAACGACGCGCACACCAGCACCACGAACAGCGCGGCCAGCGAGACCCACAGCGACGGGTCCGCGTCGCCGAGCAGGTGCGGAGCCAGCCAGATGCCGAGCAGGCCGCCGAGCACCAGGCCGACGGTCGCGAAGGCGCCGGTGATGAAGCCCTGCCAGTAGCCCGAGAGCGCGTACGCCAGCGTGAGGATCACCAGGCACCAGTCGAGGAGGTTCATGCTGTCCTTCGCGTCGGTCGGCTCACGTGCGTCGTGTCAATCCTGTCGTACGCCGAGCATGTACCCCGGAAGCCGGGTGGTGACCGTCGTGTCCCACGGGACCGTCAGGCCCACGTAGTCGAAGAGCTTGTTGACCAGCCCGGCGGTGAACCCCCACAGGATCAGCTCGTGCTCCGGCCCGACCAGGAAGCCAGGGCTGGAGTAGCCGCCGGGATGCGTGACCGTGACGCGCCAGCGGGGGTCGAGCAGCTCGGCGAGCGGCACCCGGAGCACCGCGTGCACCTCGGCCGGGTCGACGACGGCGACCGGTGACTCCTCGCGCCACCAGGCAAGCACCGGCGTGACCGCGAAGTTGCTCGGGGGCAGCCAGAGCTCGGGCAGCGTGGCGAGCACGTCGACGCCGGCCGGGTCGAGGCCGACCTCCTCCTGGGCCTCGCGCAGCGCCGCCGCCGTCGGGGAGGCGTCGGTCGGGTCGACCGAGCCGCCGGGGAAGGAGATCTGGCCGGGGTGCGAGCGCATGTCGTGCGCGCGCTCGGTGAGCAGCAGGTCGGGGCCGTGCGGGCCCTCGCCGAAGAGCATCAGCACCGCGCCCGCACGAGTGGTCTCGTCGTCCTCGGGCGGGAGGAACGCGGTGATGTCCTCGCCGGTGATGCTCAGCGCGCCGTCGCGGATCGGCACCAGCCAGTCGGGGATCGCGCCGCTCATGCGCCAGCCTTCAGGTTCTCGGCGACGATCTTCTCCAGCTGGTCCAGCGACTTGATCTCGACGTACTCGGCGTAGGTCGTCTTCCCCGCGGCGTCGAGCAGGATCAGCTTGGGCAGCCCGAAGGCACGGGTCTCGCCGTCGAAGTCGTAGGCGACCGGGTAGTCCGCCTTCGCGGTCCGCAGCATCGCCAGCGCCTGGTCCTTCTTGCTGTCCTGGTAGTCGATGCCGAGCACGGAGATCTTGCCCGCGTGCTTGCGCGCAAACGCGCCGTAGATCGGCAGCTCGCGCTTGCAGGGCTTGCACCAGGAGGCCCAGATGTTCACCACGGCCGGCCCCTTGAGCGCACCGAGGTCGATGTCCGGGCCGGCACCGAGCGCGGGCAGGGTGATGTCGGGCAGCTGCTTCTTGGCGGCCGGCTTCGACGTCTGCTTCGGGGAGTCCCCCGGGGTGGCCGAGCAGGCGGAGGCCCCGAGGACGACCGCGACGAGCAGGGCGACCAGCTTCCTCACGCAGGCCCCTGCGTCTTCACCAGGGCGGCCGCGGCCTCGGGGTCGGTCGGGCCGGCGCCGTACGACGGGCACCACCGCGCCACGGTGCAGGCGCCGCAGGCCGGCTTCTTCGCGTGGCAGACCCGGCGGCCGTGCCAGATCACGTGGTGGCTGAGCATCGTCCAGTCCTTCTTGGGGAAGATCGCCGCGATGGCGAACTCCGCCTTGACCGGGTCGGTCTCCTCGGTCCAGCCGAAGCGGCGGATCAGCCGGCCGAAGTGGGTGTCCACGGTGATGCCGGGGATGCCGAACGCGTTGCCGAGCACGACGTTGGCGGTCTTGCGGCCCACGCCGGGCAGGGTGACCAGGTCCTCCAGCCGCGGCGGCACCTCGCCGTCGTACCGCTCGACCAGGGCCGCGGAGAGCTTGAGCAGCGACTCGGTCTTGGCCCGGAAGAAGCCGAGCGGGCCGACGATCCGCTCCAGGTCCTCGCGCGGCGCGGCGGCCATCGCCTTCGCGTCCGGATAGGCGGCGAACAGGGTCGGGCGCACGGCGTTGACCCGGCGGTCGGTGGTCTGCGCGGAGAGAACCGTGACCACGAGCAGCTCGAAGGCGTTGTCGAAGTCGAGCTCACACTTCGCGTCCGGGTAGGTTTCGGCCAGGACCCTGTCCATCTTGCGCGCCCGTCGTACCAGCGTGGTGTCGGGAGCGGGGACGATCGTCTTCGCGGCGGGCACGAGGAGAAGCGTACGCGCGCGCGCCGACAGCGTTCCGTGACGTGACACGGGCTCATGGGCCAGACTGTGACCTGCAACACTGGGGTGCCCTGCGCGGGCGCTCCCGATCCGGAAGGAAGAACGCTGGTGGACAACGACGTACTGCGTCAGGCGCCGCTCTTCGCCTCGCTCGACGACGAGGCGGCGGTCGCGCTGCGCTCGTCGATGACCGAGGCTCGCCTGCGTCGTGGCGAGGTGCTCTTCCACGAGGGCGACTCCGGCGACAAGCTGTACCTGGTCACCGACGGCAAGGTGAAGCTCGGGCGCACCTCCTCCGACGGCCGCGAGAACCTGCTGGCGATCCTCGGACCCGGCCAGATGTTCGGCGAGCTGTCCCTGTTCGACCCAGGTCCGCGTTCGGCGACCGTCACCGCGGTCACCGAGACCAGCCTGCTCACGCTCTCCCACGACGACCTGATCCGCTGGCTCGAGGGCCGCCCGAAGGTCGCGCTCGGGATGCTCGGGCAGATCGCCAGCCGGCTGCGCAAGGCCAACGACGTCAACGCCGACCTGGTCTTCTCCGACGTGCCCGGCCGGGTCGCCAAGGCGCTGCTCGACCTCGCCGACCGGTTCGGCCGGACGGCGGACGACGGTGTGCACGTCCACCACGACCTCACCCAGGAGGAGCTCGCCCAGCTCGTCGGCGCCTCCCGCGAGACCGTGAACAAGGCCCTGGCCGACTTCGCCTCCCGAGGCTGGCTCCGCCTCGAACCCCGCTCGGTCGTCATCATGGACGTCGAGCGGATGAAGCGCCGCGCCCGCTGACCGACCCCTCCCGCCGAATCCGGCCTTCTGGCCCGCCGAATCCGGCCCTTTGGCGCGCCGAATCCGGAGTTCTGGTCACCAGCGCAGGTTTGACCAGCCACGATCGCGGAGAGCGGACCGGACCTCGCTGGTCCAGTGCAGCAACCGGTCGCCTGTGAAGTCGCCGGTGCGAACCACGATCACCTGCCAGCCCATCCGGCCGAGCTCATGACGACGCTCGCGGTCGCGCTCGACGTCGGTGTGGAACTCGGCGCCGTCGTACTCGACAGCAACCCGATGTGCCGGGTAGGCGTGGTCAAGCCTGTAAGTCGGCACTCCGTCGATCTCAACCCACCACTGCAGCTCAGGCTTCGGCAGGCCGGCCTCGTACAGGGCCAGCCTGGTCCAGGACTCTCGCGGCGACTCGGCCCGGGGATCCGAGAGCGGCAGCAGCGCACGCAGCTGGATCACGCCACGTCGTCCACGGAACCTCGCCAGCTCGCGGTGGAAGTCGGCCACGGTCAGGCCGAACTGGTGCCGGAAGGCATCCAGCGCAGCGAGCGCATCCATCCGCCACAGGTTGCAGCCCAGGTCCAACGCCGTGCGCAGGGGCGTGGTCACCCGCAGATCGGCGACCTGCATCACCTCCCGGGCCAGCAGGTCACGAGAACGTCCCCGTACGTCCGACCGCTGGGTCGGGCCGTTGCCCCGCAGGACGCAGGTCTCCACCGGTGGCAGCACCGCGTGGTCGGCCATGCTGAGAAGGTCGATCCCGTGCAGCCAGGCGGCCGTGCGATCACAGGCGATGTGACCGGGCGCGATCACGAGCGCTGCGGCCCGGATGCGCAGGTCCACCGAGTCCGCGGACGCGGCACTGACGTACACACCCTGCAGCAGCCGACGGACAGAGCCGTCGTCGACGGCCCGCCGCAGCTGAGATCTCGGCACACCGGCCGAACGCAGCCGGGCCCAGGTGAACGGAGCGGAACCCACGATGTCGAGGAAGGTCATCCGCCGAGAGTGCGTGCGGGATCCGGCGCCGGCCATCCGTCAGCTCGGAGCCTGTGGACACGCGGCCGTCACATCCGCCTGTGGACAACTCGTGCCGCGCCAAACCCCCTGACTCGCAGAACCAAAGGGCTGGATTCGGCGGGCCAGGAGGCCGGATTCGGCGGGCCAGGAGGCCGGATTCGGCGGGACCGGGAGACCAGGGAGAGCGCTACTCAGCCGATGAGGCCCGCGGAGCCGGTGGAGGGTTCCCAGAGGGCGTTGCCGGGGTAGGTGGCGGAGACGCCGAACAGGAGGATGACCTGGAGGGTCTGGACGACGTCCATCTTGCAGGTCACGGTTCCGTCGGCGGTGGTCAGGCCGGTGCAGACCGTGGTCGAGCCGGCCTTGAACACGATGGTCTGGTTGGCGATCGGCTGGTTCGCGGAGCCGCCGGTGAGGGTGGCCTTGAGGATGCCGATCCGCAGGCCCAGCGCGTTCAGCTGGAGCACCACCGGGTTCACCGACAGGGTCGAGACGCCGCGGACCACGGTGATGGACAGGTCCTGGGTGTCGCTGTCGGCGGGGTCGTCGGAGTCGGTGACCTTGACGGTGAACGCCGAGGTGCCGGTCGGGCCGGTCGGGGTGCCGGTGATCTGGCCGGCGGCGTTCATCGACAGGCCGGCCGGGAGCGAGCCCGAGACCACCGCGAACGTGTACGCCGGCTGGCCACCGGTCGCCTCGACGCTCGCCGAGTACCCCGACCCCACGGCCGCGTTCGGCAGCGAGGTCGTGGTGATCGACGGCGGCGGCACCACGGTGATCGTCAGGTGGATCACCGCGTCCGGGTCGATGCCGTTGGAGGCGGTCACGGTCACCGCGTAGGTGCCGATCGCGCCGGTGGTCGCGGTGCCGCCCAGCGTCGCCGAGCCGTCGCCGTGGTCGGTGAACGTCAGCCCGTCGGGCAGGTCGCCGGTGACCGCCAGGGACGCGCCCGGGTACCCGTCGGCGGAGAAGCCGACGGCGGCGTTGCGGCCCGCGACGAACCGGGCGGCGCTGGGACCGGTGAGCGAGGGCGCCTCGTTCACCACGACGTGCACGTCCTTGGTGGCCGGCTCGCCGACGCCGTTGTCCGCGGTCAGGGTCACGTCGTACTCGCCGCCGGTGCCGTCGGCCGGCGTACCGGAGATCTTCGCCGTGCCGGCACCGGTGCCGACCACGGCGAGCCCGGCCGGCAGGCCCTCCCCGGTGAAGGTCGGCGCCGGGAAGCCCGAGCCGGTGTAGGTACCGCTGGCACCCGCGGTCCCGGCGGTGAAGGTGACCGAGGCCGGGCCGGTGATGCCGGGCGCCTCGTCGACGGTCAGCTCGAACGGCCAGGTCGCGTCCGGGCCGGTGCCGTTGCTGCCCTTGATCGTGATCGGGTAGACGCCGCCGGTGCCGGCCGCGGGAGTCCCCGCGATCTCGCCCTTGCCACCGGCCTGCGGCGTGAAGGTGACGCCGCCGGGCAGGTCGCTGTCGGTGGACAGGGTCGCGTCCGGGTAGCCAGAGGTCTGCTGGAAGACGTCCGGACCGCCGGGCTCGCCCACCGTGTACGTCGACGCGGACGGGCCGCTGAGCACCGGGGCCTGGTGCACCTTGAGGGTGAAGGACAGCGTGTCCGAGCCGGCCTCGTTGGTGGCCTTGATCGTGATCGCGTGCTCGCCACCGGTGCCGGCCGCCGGGGTCCCGGACAGCGTGCCGGTGCCGTCCCCGTTGTCGTGGAAGGTGACCCCCGCGGGGAGGTCGCCGGTTGCGGACAGGGTCGGCTGCGGGCTGCCCGTGGTGGTGAACTGCAGCGGCGTCCCGGCAGCACCCACGGTGTAGTCGGCCTCGCTGGGCCCGTCCAGGACCGGCACGTGCTGGTCGGCCTCGACCGCGCCGATGTCGCACTGCGCGCCCTGCGGACGACCGGTGCCGCGCTGGTCGAGAGCACCGGCGCCGCAGAGTGTGACCGCCGATCCCGAGATCGCGTCGCTCAGGCCGGTCGCGGTGCCCGCGGGGATCCGGTCGAGCGCCGGGCTGGCCGGTCCGGGGAGCCGGGTCTGGGTCGGGCCGCCGTTGTTGGCCAGGGCACCGAGCTGCGGGTTGCCGACGACGTCGTGCTTGCCCGCGGTGAAGCCGCAGCCCGCGTCGTCGGAGAGGTTGTAGCCGCCGTCGGCCACCGAGCCCGAGCAGTCGAGACCCGAGTTGCCGGCCAGGATCGACCCGGCCACGCCCACCTGCGCCGGCGCGAACATCGCCAGGCCGCCGGCGACCTGGGCCGCGTTCGGGTCGTCGGCGGTGTTGCCGGTGATGGTGGATCCGGTGATCGTCAGCGGGTGGAACTGCTCGATCGCGCCGAACGCGCTCGAGGAGTGGTTGCCCGCGATCGTGGTGTTGTCGATCGAGGTCGTGTTCACCACGCCGGTGTCGCCCGAGGACAGGTTGATGAGTGCGGAGCCGGCGTACGCGTCGTTGCCGGAGATCGTGCTCGCGCCGATCTTCAGGGTGGTGGTGACGTTGTCGTTGTTCGAGCCGCTGTAGATCGCGCCGCCCAGGCCGGTGTTGCCGGTGCTGTGCACGGCGTGGTTGTTGATGATGCTGGAGCGGGTGATCGTGGTCCGGCCGCTGTTCAGGATGCCGCCGCCACCGGAGCCGGTCGCGGTGTTGCCGCCCACCACGGTCCCGTCGAGCGAGGCGACGATGCCGTCGCCGACGAGGAGGCCGCCCGCGCCGAACGCGCTGTTGTCGTTGACCTGGCCACCGGTCACGGTCAGCGGCCCGCCGGCCGCGATGCCGCCGGCCAGGAACGCCGCGGTGTTCTCCGCCACCGCCGAGTCGTCGACGGTCAGCGGTCCGGCGGTGTAGACGCCGGCGCCGCTGTTGGACGCGTCGTTGTCGACGATCCCGGAGGCGCGGATCGTCATGGTGCCGCCGTTGTAGAGCCCGGCGCCGACCGCGGCGGCGTTCTGCCGCACCTGCGAGCTGTTCCGCACGACGGTGGTCACCCCGGCGGCGGTGTAGGCGCCACCGCCGTTGGTCACCGCGCTGTTCGCGGTCAGGTCGGTGCTGTCCAGGGTGAGGGTGGGCGTCACGGAGCCCACCGTGGTCGCGTAGATGCCGCCGCCGGCACCGACGCTCGCGTGCGTCGCTACGTTGTGGTCGAGGACGCTGTCGGTCAGCGTCACGTTGCCGTAGGAGAGGATGCCGCCGCCGGCCAGGGCCACGTTCCTGGAGAGCGTCAGCCGGGTGCCTTCGACCTTCGAGGTGGTGCCGCCCACCGTGGTCGGGTAGACCGCGATCGCGCCGCCGACGGCGGCATTGCCGCCGCTGACCGAGCCGCCGTCGATCGTCGTGTCGGTCAGCGTCACCGCCGGCGCGTTGGCCGCGAGGTTCGCCGAGAAGATCGCGCCGCCGTAGCCGGTGATGCCCGGGGTGGCGTTGGTGTTCGCGACGACCTTGTTGCCGGTCAGGGTGGCATTCTTGACGGTGAGGTTCGCAGCGTTGTAGAAGGCGCCGCCGTTGCCGCCGTTGGAGATCGCGCCGCCGTTGGCGGCATTGCCGGTCAGCGTGGTGCCGTCGACGATGGTGGTGCCGGCGACGAAGACCCCGCCCGCGTTGAGGGCGGTGTTGCCGGAGACCGTGCCGCCGTTGACCGTGGTGGTCCCGGCCGCGTAGATCGCGCCGGCGCTCTGGGTGGCCGCGTTGCCGGTCACGGTGGTGCCGTTGAGCACCGTGGTGCCGGCGCCGTAGATGCCACCGCCGTTGGTGGCGCTGTTGTTGGTGACCGCGCCGTTGTTCATGGTCAGGCCGGAGCCGGCGGCGACGTACGCGCCACCACCCTGCGAGATGGTGCCGCCGCCGTTGGCGTTGATCCTGACGTTGTTCGCGACCACCTTGCCGGTGGCGATGACCAGGCCGCCGCCGAGGTTGTTGGACAGGTTCCGGCCGGCGGTGAGGGTGAGGTTCTCCAGGGTGAGGGTGTTCGCGTTGCCGATGTTCACACCGATCGCGTACGTCGCGTTGAGGCCGGTGAAGGTCGCGCCGGTGCCGCCGCCGATGACGTTGGCGGTCTTCGCGCCGAACGTCGGGTGGTCGGTATAGGTGCCCTGGGCGACGTTGATGGTGTCGCCGGTGACGAAGCCCGGCTTGCCGAGCACGCCGGTGACGGTGGCGCAGGGGGCGGCCGCCGAGGTGCAGAGGTTGGCGTTGCTGCCCGTGGTCGCGACGTACCAGGGTCCGGCTGCCTGCGCGGGGCCGGCGGAGGCGAGGTACCCGACGCCGGCGGTGACCGCGAGGACCACGGCGGTGACCGTACGACGGAGCGCGTGGCGGGGCCGGGGCGCGCGACGGTGAGCGGACATGTCAAACCCCCACTGCCAGGCGCTGGGAGGGAGGGACGCCTGACGGGGGCGACGCTAAGGCGAGACGAGACGTCTCGTCACCGAATCGGCGAAATGACCCCGATGGACTAGTCAGCCGCGCAGGTAGTCGAGCTGCGCGCGCACCGACAGCTCGGCCGCGCCCCAGAGCACCGGGTCCACGTCGGTGTAGACGATCTCGACGACCTTGCGCGGCAGCTCCTCGGCGGCGATGCCCTCGGGGTGCGGCTCGGCCTCGAGCTGGGCCAGCGCCGCCCGCACCTGGTCGAGCCGCTGGCCGCGGTGCGCGATGTAGTAGTCCAGCGCGGCCAGGGCGTCCTCGATGACCGGACCGTGGCCGGGCCAGATCGTGGTCACCTCGCGGGCCTCGGCCAGCGCGTGCAGCCGGTCCAGGGAGTCCAGGTAGGCGCCGAGCCGGCCGTCGGGGTGCGCGACCACGGTGGTGCCGCGCCCGAGCACGGTGTCCCCGGTGAGGATCGCGTGCTCGGCGGGCAGCCAGAAGGAGAGCGAGTCGGCGGTGTGGCCCGGGGTGCCGACGATGCGGACCTCGAGGCCGTCGACCTCGACGACGTCGCCGTCGCGCAGGCCCTCCTCCCCCAGCCGGTACGCCGGGTCCAGAGCACGCACGCCGCAGCCCCAGCGCGCCGCCCACTCCTTGGCCGCCTCGGAGTGGTCGAGGTGGTGATGGGTGAGCAGCACGGTCCCGATCTCGCCCGCGATCTCTTCGATGGCGGCCAGGTGGGACTCCTCGGGCGGGCCGGGGTCGATGACGACCGAGCGCCGGGCCCCCGGCTCGCGCAGCACCCAGGTGTTGGTGCCGTCGAGGGTCATGATGTCCGGGTTCGGTGCGAGCACGCACTGCCCGCGCTCCCCGAAGGTCCCACCGGTCCAGGTCTGCGTCATGCAGAGCCCCAGGTCGCCGTACGGGAACGGGCCTCCAGCAGCGCATCCGCGTGCGGCGGCCGGGTCAGCGTGAAGTGCTCGCCCTCCTCCTCGACCTGCGGGCAGAACATCTCCACCCGGCGGCCGGCCGCCTCGGCGATGACCGCGTCGGGGTCGGCGTACTGGGCGACGTCCAGGCAGGTGATGTACGTCGGCGGCAGCATCAGGATCTGCCGGGACTCGGCCTGCTCGACGGCCTCGAGCGCCGGCAGCCAGACGACGTGGTCGGACTCCGAGGAGACGTCGCGGGTGCGCTGGCCCTCGGGCAGCTCGGCGACGAAGAACCAGGTGCGGTACCGCTTGGGCTCGAAGACCGGGGTGAGCCAGCCCGCCCAGGCGCCGAGCAGGTCGGTGCGCAGCACCAGGCCGCGTCGCTCCAGCAGGTCCGACATCGCCAGCTCGCGCTTCTCCAGGGCGACCCGGTCGGCCTCCCAGTCGGCACCGGTGGTGTCGGCGACCACGTCGTCGGGATGCTCCCCGGCGAGCAGCACGCCGGACTCCTCGAACGTCTCGCGGACCGCCGCGCAGACCAGCGCCCGGGCCATGCCCTCGTCGACGCCGAGCCGCTCGGCCCACTCGGCCGGGGAGGGCCCCGCCCAGGCCAGGGCGGTGTCGTCGTCGCGCGGGTCGACCCCGCCGCCGGGGAAGACGCACATGCCGCCGGCGAACTCCATCGAGACCTGCCGGCGGAGCAGGTAGAGCTCGGGGCCACCTGAGGCGTCACCGCGACCGCGGCGCATCAGCACCACGGTGGCGGCATCGCGCGGCTCGACCGGTTCCTTGCTGCCGTCGGCGAACGCCGCCGCCGCGTCCGCGAACTCCTGCGGGAGGTGGACGAGGCCGGCCACTCAGATCTCCACGATCAGCTCGACCTCGACCGGGGCGTCCAGCGGGAGCACCGGGACACCGACGGCGCTGCGGGCGTGCCGGCCGGCCTCGCCGAAGACCTCGCCGAGCAGCTCGGAGACTCCGTTGGCGACCAGCGGCTGGCCGGTGAAGTCGGGCGTGGAGGCGACGAACGCGACCACCTTGACGATCCGCTTGATGGCGCTCAGCGAGCCCAGCTCGGCGTTGATCGCGGCGAGCGCGTTCAGCCCGCACTGGCGGGCGCACTCGATGGCCTCCTCCTGGCTGACCTCGCCGCCGACCTTGCCGGTGGCCATCAGCTGGCCCTCACGCATCGGCACCTGGCCGGAGGTGAAGACGTGGTTGCCGCTGCGCACGGCGGGCACGTACGCCGCGACCGGCTTGGCGACCTCGGGGATGCTCAGGCCGAGCTCGGCCAGGCGCTCTTCGGGTGTGGGCATCGCTCAGTCCTCCTTGGGACGCTTGAGGAACGCGACCAGGCCACCCTGCTCGTTCCGCTCGATGTGCACGAGCTCGAAGCCCATCTCGCCGAAGTTGTTCAGCATCATCGTCTCGTTGTGGAGCGGAATCGGCGCCACCTGGTACTCCCAGCGCTTAATCGAACTCTGCGTCATGAGCACACCCTACGGTGGGCTTTGTGTCCGCCGATCTGCTCCCCGACGCCGTCCTCCGGTACGACGACCACGGCGACGGGATCCTCGACGTCCACCTGCCGGCAAACCCGAGCGGGACCGGCGTGCTGCTCGTCCACGGCGGGTTCTGGAAGACCGCGTACGACCGCACCCACACCCGCCCGATGGCACGTGCGCTCGCCGACGCCGGCTTCGTGGTGGCGACCCCGGAGTACCGCCGGGTCGGGCCCGGAGGCAGTGCCGGTTCCGGTGGGGGCGGCTGGCCGGGCACCGGGGCCGACGTACGCGGGGCAGCCACCGCGCTGCCGGACCTGCTCGCCGGCATCGGCGTGCGCCTGGACCGGCTCCGCGCGACCGGCCACTCCGCCGGCGGGCACCTGGTCCTCTGGCTCGCCACCACCGACGTGTCCCTGGACCGCGTCGTCGCACTGGCCCCGGTCTGCGACCTGCGCGAGGCGATCCGGCTCGGCCTCGGCAGCGACGCCGCCCGCGCCTTCCTCGGCGATGCCGACCCCGACGCCGCGGACCCGATGCTGCTCCTCGACGAGCGTCCGGCCACCGACGTCCGGGTGGTGCACGGGGTCGAGGACGACACCGTCCCGGTCGGCCTCTCCCGGGGCCTCGTCGCGCGGCATCCGTGGATCGGGCTGACCGAGGTGCCGGGCGGCCACTACGAGCTCATCGAGCCGGACTCCACGCAGTGGGCGACGGTGATGCGCGCCCTCAGCGACTGATCGAGACCAGCACGAACCGCTCGTTGCCGCCGGCGACGTCGCGCTCGGCCACGATGCCCACCCCGGGCGCGTAGAGCTTCACCGAGACGACCCGCGGCTCGAGCCTGCTCCACTCGAAGCTGCGCACCACGTGCGTGAACCGGCCGGCCGGCACCCGCAGCCGCGCGCCGCGGGAGACGATCCAGGCCTGGTCCTCGGCCTGCCCGCGCAGGAACTCCTGCCGGTAGGCGTCGGTCGGCCTCGGGTGCGCCGGCATGATGGTCCCGGCCACGGCTCCGTGGACCCCTGCTCGCCAGCTTCCCTCGTGGCTCTCCAGGGTGCCGTCCTCGTCGTACGTCGCCGTGTTCTCGCCGAAGTACCAGACCTTCCCGGTGTTGTCGGCGGCGTAGAAGTCGGCCGTCTTCTCGGCGATCGACCCGTCGGCGCGCCGGACGACGTCGTGCACGATCGTGGTCCGCACGCCCTGGATCGTCAGGTGCCGCGCGGTCACCCGGACCACCTCGCGGAAGTGCTCGCCGTCCTCGCTGCCGCGGTAGCGCAGCACCAGTCCGGGGGTGAGCGGGAAGTACGGGTTGGCCACCGGGTGCGTGAAGCTCGCCGGGTCGACGGCACCCGCGGCGCTCCGCCGGGGCAGCGCGGAACTTGCTCCGCCGACCGCGGCTGCCAGCGCGATCGCCGGGATGATGAGCTTGCGCATCTCGACCTCCTGGTCGTCGGAGACTCGAGTCTGTTCCGCCGCCGCTGAAGGCATGCTGAAGGGCCACGGACGATGCGGCAGACTGACCCTCGATGAGCGAGATCCTGTGGACCCCGGCCCTCGACGGCACCTCGGCGCTCGAACGTTTCCAGGCGACCACCCCGGTCGGCCCGGAGGCGTCGTACGCGGAGCTCTGGGACTGGTCGGTCACCGACCCGGACGCGTTCTGGCTGGCCGTCTGGCGCTGGTTCGACCTGCCCGGTCAGCCGGACGTCGCGCTGGCCGACGCGAGCATGCCGGGTGCCGCCTGGTTCCCCGAGGTGCGCCTCAACTACGCCGAGGCGATGCTGCGGATGCCCGGGCGCGCCGACGACGACGTGGTGCTGGTCGGTCGCTCGCAGAGCCGCGACGAGGTGCGGCTGACGGCCACCGAGCTGCGCGACCTGGTCGGCCGGGTGCGAGCCGGCCTGGTCCGGGCCGGCGTCGGCGAGGGCGACCGGGTGGCGGCCTACCTGCCGAACATCCCGGAGACCGTGGCGCTGCTGCTGGCCACGGCCAGCCTGGGCGCGATCTTCTCCTCGTGCGCGCCCGAGTTCGGCACCCAGAGCGTCACCGACCGCTGGAGCCAGATCGAGCCGACGGTGCTGGTCGCGGTCGACGGCTACGTCTACGGGAGCAAGTCGATCGACCGGCGCGCCGAGGTCGCGGCGATCCGGGCCGCGCTGCCGAGCCTCACCACGGTCGTCTCGGTCGACTACCTCGGCGAGGGCGTGCCGGACGCGGTCTCCTGGGCCGACTTCACCGCCGAGCCCGGCCCGCTGGAGTTCGCGCCGGTGCCGTTCGCGCACCCCCTCTACGTGCTGTTCTCCTCGGGCACCACCGGCCTGCCGAAGCCGATCGTGCACGGGCACGGCGGCATCACCGTCGAGCACCTGAAGGCGCTCGGCCTGCAGACCGGCCTGGGCGCGGGCGACACCTTCTTCTGGTTCTCCACGACCGGCTGGATGATGTGGAACTACCTCGTCTCCGGCCTCGGCGTCGGCGCGACGGTGGTGACGTACGACGGCAACCCGGCGTACCCGGACACGGCGATGCTCTGGACGCTCGCGGCGGAGCTCGGGGTGACCTACTTCGGCACCAGCGCGCCGTTCCTGCTGCAGTGCCGCAAGGACGGGATCGTGCCGCGCGAGCTGGCCGACCTCTCCGCGCTGCGCGGGATCGGGTCGACCGGGGCGCCGCTGCCGGCCGAGGGCTTCCGCTGGGTCTACGAGGCCGTCTCCTCGACCGCCCAGCTCGGCTCGCTCTCGGGCGGCACCGACATCTGCTCGGGCTTCGTGGGCTCCGCGCCGACGGTCCCGGTCTACGCCGGCGAGATCGCCTGCCGCTGCCTGGGCGCTGCCGTGGCGGCGTACGACGGCGCCGGGAACCCGGTCATCGGCAGCCTCGGCGAGCTGGTCGTCGAGAAGCCGATGCCCTCGATGCCGGTGGGGTTCTGGGGCGACGAGGACGGCTCGCGCTACCGGGCCGCGTACTTCGAGGACTTCCCCGGCGTCTGGCGGCACGGTGACTGGATCACCATCACCGAGCAGGGCACCTGCACCATCACCGGCCGCAGCGACGCCACCCTCAACCGCGGCGGGGTCCGGCTCGGCACCGCGGAGTTCTACACCGTCGTCGAGGCACTGCCCGAGGTCGCCGACTCGCTCGTGGTTCACCTCGAGGACAGCGAGGGTGGCGCCGGCACGCTGGTGCTCGTGGTCCGGCTGGCCGAGGGCGGCACGTTCGACGACGACCTGCGCCGCCGGATCGTCACCGCGCTGCGCACCTCGCTCTCGCCACGGCACGTGCCCGACGTGCTCGAGGTCGTGGCCGCGCTGCCGCGCACCCTGTCCGGCAAGAAGATCGAGGTGCCGGCCAAGAAGATCCTGCAGGGCGTGCCGACCGACCAGGCCGTCGCTCGCGGTGCCCTCACGGGTGCCGAAGGTCTCACCGAGCTCGAGGACCTTCGCGACAGGCTGCCGACGACCTAGTCTTCCGCCTATGGCCGACTTCGGAGACGTGCAGCTGCACATCGTCACCGGCAAGGGCGGCACGGGGAAGTCGACGGTCGCGGCGAGCCTGGCGCTCGCACTGGCGGCACGCGGCAAGACCGTGCTGCTCTGCGAGGTCGAGGGCCGCCAGGGCATCGCGCAGCTCTTCGACGTCGCGCCGCTCCCGTACGACGAGAGGCTGGTCGCCAGGGCCACCGAGCACGGCCACGGCGACGTCTACGCCCTGGCCATCGACGCCGAGTCCGCGCTGCTGGAGTACCTGGCGATGTACTACCGGCTCGGGCGCGCCGGCAAGGCGCTCGACCGGTTCGGGGTGATCGACTTCGCGACCACGATCGCCCCCGGCGTCCGGGACGTGCTGCTGACCGGCAAGGTCTACGAGGCCGTGCAGCGCAACGCCCGCCACAAGAACGCCCGGGTCTACGACGCCGTGGTGCTGGACGCGCCGCCGACCGGGCGGATCACCCAGTTCCTCAACGTCAACAGCGAGCTCGCCGGCCTGGCCAAGGTCGGCCCGATCAAGGCGCAGGCGGACACGGTGATGACGCTGCTGACCTCGAAGCGCACCGCGGTGCACCTGGTCACCGTGCTGGAGGAGATGCCGGTGCAGGAGACCGTCGACGGGGTCGCCGAGCTGCACAAGGCCGGGCTCCCCGTGGGCGGGGTGATCGTGAACCTGGTCCGGCCCCAGGACCTGGACGACGACGCCCGCGCCGAGCTGCTCGCCGGCACCGCCGATCGGACGGCCTTGCGCAAGGCGCTGGGCAAGGCCGGCATCGACGCCGACGACGCCGTGGTGGACACGCTGCTCGCCGAGGGCCGCGACCATGCCGAGCGACGAGGGCTCGAGGACGAGCAGCGCACCCTGGTCGAGGGCATCGGCGTGCCGACGTACGAGCTCCCGAAGCTGGCCGGCGGCGCGGACCTGGGCGGCCTCTACGAGCTGGCCGAGGATCTCTGCGAGCAGGGGCTGGCATGAAGGCGACCGCGCGGCTGAGCCCGATGACCTCGCACCCCGGCCCGGCGCCGGTGCTCGACGTGGACGCCCTGCTCGACGACCCGGAGCAGCGGATCATCGTCTGCTGCGGCGCCGGTGGGGTCGGCAAGACGACCACCTCCGCGGCGATCGCGCTGCGGGCCGCCGAGCGCGGCCGCAAGGTCGTCGTGCTCACCATCGACCCGGCGCGGCGACTGGCGCAGTCGATGGGCATCGAGGCGCTGGACAACACCCCGCGGCCGGTCCCGGGCGTGACCGGCGAGGGCAGCCTGGACGCGATGATGCTCGACATGAAGCGCACCTTCGACGAGGTGGTGGAGAGCCAGGCCAGCCCGGAGAAGGCGCAGCAGATCCTGTCCAACCCGTTCTACGTCGCGGTCTCCAGCTCGTTCGCGGGCACCCAGGAGTACATGGCGATGGAGAAGCTCGGCCAGCTCGACAAGGACGCCCGCGCCTCGGGCCGCTGGGACCTGATCGTGGTCGACACCCCGCCCTCGCGCAGCGCGCTGGACTTCCTGGACGCGCCCGAGCGGCTCTCGTCCTTCCTGGACGGCCGGTTCATGCGGCTGCTGCTCGCGCCGGCGAAGGGCCCGGCCAAGCTGATGACCGCCGGGTTCGGGCTGGTCACCAAGGCGATCACCACGATCATCGGCGGCCAGACGCTCACCGACATGCAGGCGTTCGTGGCGGCCTTCGACACCCTCTTCGGCGGCTTCCGGGCCCGCGCCCAGCGGACCTTCGAGCTGCTCCAGTCACCGGGGACGGCGTTCCTGGTGGTGGCCGCGCCGGAGCCGGACGCGCTGCGCGAGGCGGCCTACTTCGTGGAGCGGCTCAGCGCGGAGAGGATGCCGCTGGCCGGGCTGGTGGTGAACCGGGCCAGTGTGGACCCCGACGTCGAGCTGTCCGCGGCGACCGCGACGGCCGGCTACGAGAAGCTGCGCGACGCGGCGGACGAGCCGAGCCGGATGGCGGCGGGCCTGCTGCGGCTGCACGCGGACCGCAAGCTCGTGGTGGAGCGGGAGGGCAGGCTGCGGACGCGGTTCGCGACGGCCCACCCGCAGGTGCGCACGGCGGTGCTGCCGGCGCTGCCGTCGGACGTGCACGACCTGGAGGGCCTGCGCGGGATCGGCGAGCTGCTCGCCGTACGGGACGCGCGCGCGGAGAAGCGAGCCTGAGCGCGCCGCCGGACCAGGCAGATCGGTCCGGCAGGCGCTACCCCAGATGGACGGCTCAGGCGGAGGCTGCCGTCGAGGCAGCCAGGTGGGCCTCCTTGGCCGCCGAGAGCAGCGCGCGCCAGGAGGTCACGTTCGGGCGCTTGCGGAGGACCGCGCGGCGCTCACGCTCGGTCATGCCGCCCCACACGCCCCACTCGATGCGGTTGTCCAGCGCCTCGGCGAGGCACTCCGCTCGAACCGGGCACGCGGCACAGACGACCTTGGCCTTGTGCTGCTCGGCGCCACGGACGAACAGCTCGTCCGGCCGCGACTTCTGGCAGATGGCCGCAGCGGCCCAATCATCGTTCCACGTCATCACGAGACCCCCAAAGGAAAGCGTGGTTTCTGGCCCCAGAAAGCCAGTTCCCCCCACGTATCGGAAACTTAAGGTCCGCAGTGGTCTCGGAACCAGGTCCATCGGTACCGAATCGGCATGGCCCACTTGGACTATGCGTCCTGGCCCACCTAGGACGGTTGCCTAGAATCGAACCCATGCCCGGCCGACGCCCCTCGACGCTGACCTTCCGCGACGTCACCTCCCAGCTGGGCACGATCGTGGTGTTCTCCGTGCTGCTCGGCGTCCTCGTCGCCGGTCTGGCGATCCCGTTCGCGGGCGCGCTCAGCCAGGGCGGCAAGGCACTGTCGAAGTCGGTGAAGAACCTGCCCGAGGAGCTGCCCGCCGAGCCGCTGGCGCAGCGCTCCCGGGTCCTCGACGCCGACGGCAAGACGATCGCGACCTTCTACGACGAGAACCGGATCAACGTCCCGCTGGAGCGGGTGGCGCCGATCATGCGGCAGGCGATCGTGGCCATCGAGGACTACCGCTTCTACGAGCACGGCGCGATCGACGTCAAGGGCACCCTGCGCGCGTTCCTGACCAACCAGGCCAACAACGGCGTCACCCAGGGCGGCTCGTCGATCACCCAGCAGATGGCGAAGATGACCCAGCTCAGCCAGGCCAAGACGAAGGCCGAGCGCAAGGCCGCCACCGAGGACACCTACAAGCGCAAGATCCAGGAGCTGCGCTACGCGATCGGGTTCGAGCAGAAGTACTCCAAGGACTGGATCCTCGAGCGCTACCTCAACATCGCCTACTTCGGCGACGGCGCCTACGGCATCCAGGCCGCGTCCCGGCACTACTTCAGCACCAACGCCAGCGACCTCACCCTGCCGCAGGCGGCCCTGCTCGCCGGCCTGGTGAAGAACCCGGTCGGCTACGACCCGACCCGCTTCACCGACCGCGCCCTCGCGCGCCGCAACACGGTGCTGAACCGGATGGCGCAGCTGAAGATCATCACCGAGGACCAGGCCGCGCAGGCCGAGCAGGGCGGGCTCGGCCTCAAGGTGGCGCCGATGCGCAACGGCTGCCTCGGCTCGAAGGCGCCGTTCTTCTGCGACTACGTACGGCGCTACCTGCTGGCCGACCCGGCCCTGGGCCAGACCGTCGCGGACCGCCAGCAGCTGCTCAACGCCGGCGGCCTGACCATCCGTACGACGGTGAAGATGTCGTACCAGAAGGCGGCGGACGCGGCCACGGCCAGCCACGTCAAGGCGACCGACAACGCCATCGGCGCGCTGGCCAGCGTCGAGCCGGGCACCGGCAACGTGCTGGCGATCAGCCAGTCGCGGCCGATGGGCCGGGAGAAGGGCAAGGGCCAGACGTTCCTCAACTACGTCGTCGACAGCAAGTACGGCGACGCCAACGGCTTCCAGGCCGGGTCGACCTTCAAGCTCTTCGTGCTGGCCGCCGCGCTCGAGGAGGGCCTCCCGAGCAGCACCTCGTTCAACTCCCCCGCGACGCTGTCGATCCCGCAGAACGAGTTCGAGACGTGCGACGGTCCCTACGCGGTGTACTCACCGTGGGTGGTGCACAACTCGACCACCAGTGGCCGGAAGAACATGTACAACGGCACCCAGGAGTCGGTGAACACCTTCTTCGCCCAGCTGGAGAAGCAGACCGGCCTGTGCAAGCCGTACGCGCTCGCGCGGTCGATGGGCGTCGACCTGAGCGACCCGCAGCACGAGCGGGTGCCGTCGTTCACCCTGGGCATCGCCGACGTCAGCCCGCTGGAGATGGCCGGCGCCTACGCGACCGTCGCCGCCCGCGGCCTGCACTGCGACAACCGGCCGGTCACCCGGATCCTCAACAACGAGGGCCGGGTCTTCAAGGACTACCCGAAGAACTGCCAGCAGGTGATGCAGCAGAACACCGCGGACACCGTCAACGACATCCTGCGCGGCGTGATGCGGCCCGGCGGCTTCGGCTCGGCGCTGGCGCTGGACAAGCCGTCCGCGGGCAAGACCGGCACGATCAACGAGAACATGGCCGTCTGGTTCGACGGCTACACCCCGGCGATCGCGACCGCCGCGATGGTGGCCGGCGCCAACCAAGAAGGGCACTGGATCACGCTGAACGGCCAGACCGTCGGCGGGCAGTACGTCGCCACGGCACACGGCTCCACCACGGCCGGACCGATGTGGGCGGACATGATGAAGGCCATCCAGGACGAGCTGCCCAACCTCGACTTCGTGAAGCCCTTCAAGGTCGAGTCGACGCAGCAGGTCTCGATCGTCCCCAACGTCGCGGGCATGACCTCCGACGACGCCCGGGCGACCCTGGAGAACCTCGGCTTCACCGTCCGCTTCGGCGGCCGGGTGGCCTCGCAGATCCCGCGCGGCCTGGTCGCCGCCAGCAACCCGCCGGCCGGGTCGAGCATGGTCAGCGGCTCGACGGTGACGCTCTACCTCTCCAGCGGACCCGGCTCCCTGACGCAGTCGACCCCGAACCCCCCGGGCGGCAACCCGCCGGGTGGCAACCAGGGTCCGGGGAACGGGAACGGCAACGGGAACGGCCACAAGCCGCACGGCTGAGCCGACTCACCCCAGCTGGCGACGCACCTCCGCCGCGACGGCACCGCCGTCGGCCCGGCCCTTGGTGCGCGGGGTGAGCACGCCCATCACCTTGCCCATCGCGCGCATGCCCTCCTCGGCGGCGCCGGTCTCGGCGATGGCCTCGCGCACGAGCGCCTCGATCTCCTCGGCGCCGAGCTGCTCGGGCAGGTAGTCGGCGATCACCGCGGCCTCGGCCCGCTCCTTCGCGGCCTGCTCGGTCCGGCCGGCGTCCTCGAACGCCTCGGCCGCCTCGCGGCGCTTCTTGCCCTCGCTGGTGAGCACGCCGAGCACGTCCTCGTCGGTGAGCTCCCGCGCCTCCTTGCCGGCGACCTCGGCGTTGGTGACCGCGGTCAGCACCATCCGCAGGGTCGAGGAGCGCACCTCGTCGCGCGCCTTGATGGCGGCGGTCAGGTCGGTGCGGAGACGGTCCTTGAGGTCACTCATGTGGGCCATTGTGGCAGCCTTGGCGCATGGCCCTCCCCTCGGTTTTCACCGGCACGCCCGCCAAGGTCGTCGGCCTCGGCGCGCTCGCCGGAGCCGCTGGGCTGGGCTACGCCGCCGGCATCGAGGTCCGCAGCTTCACCGTCCGCAAGGTCGAGGTGCCGGTCCTGCCGGCCGGCAGCCGCCCCGTCAAGGTGCTGCACGTCAGCGACCTGCACCTGACCCCGTCGCAGGGTCGCAAGCGCGCCTGGATCGCCTCGCTCGCCGCGCTCGAGCCGGACCTGGTCGTCAACACCGGGGACAACCTGGCCCACCAGCAGGCGCTCGGTCCGCTGCTGGAGTCGTTCGGTCCGCTGCTCGACGTGCCCGGGGTCTTCGTGCTCGGCTCCAACGACTACTTCGAGCCGACCTTCCGCAACCCGCTGCGCTACGTGCTCCCGGACACCGGTCAGCGCAACACCTCCAGCCCGCACCTGCCCTGGAAGGAGCTCAAGCAGGAGCTCTCCGACCACGGCTGGCTGGACCTGACCAACACGCTCGGCCGGCTCACCGTCGGCGGCAGCACGCTGGCGTTCGCCGGGGTGGACGACCCCCACCTCGAGTACGACGACCTCGGCGCGGTCCGCGGCCCGGCTCCCGCGGACGCCGACCTGCGCGTCGGCGTGACGCACGCGCCGTACCTGCGGGTGCTCGACCAGTACGCCGCCGACGGCTACGACATCACCTTCGCCGGGCACACCCACGGCGGCCAGCTCTGCCTGCCCGTCAAGGGCGCGCTGGTCACCAACTGCGACATCGACACCGGCCGCGCGAAGGGCCTGCACCGGCACCCGAAGGACTCCCGGCCGGGCGACCCGGGCTCGTCGTGGCTGCACGTCTCGGCCGGCGCGGGCACCTCGCCGTACGTGCCGATCCGGTTCTGCTGCAGGCCCGAAGCGAGCCTCGTGACGCTGCTCCCGGGGTCCTGAGGACCCGATTTCTGATCCCGACCGGTCCCCCGCTAGACTTCCGCAGGTTGCAGCGGGCTGTGGCGCAGCTTGGTAGCGCGCTTCGTTCGGGACGAAGAGGCCGCAGGTTCAAATCCTGTCAGCCCGACTCGCTGGTCAGGCCCCCACTCGTTCGCGAGTGGGGGCCTGCCGCGTTCTCCGGCGCGGCCCTCAGCGCAGGTGGTCGGCCAGCGTGCCCTGCTCGCCGAACAGCTCGGTCCTCCAGTGCTCGACGAGCGCGCTCGCGTCCCAGTCGTCGGGGTGGAAGCCGCGCCGGTGGTAGCTGCGCAGCCGGGCCCAGACGTCGCGGCTCAGGAACGGCGAGTGCCGCAGCGCGAGCAGGCTGGGCACCAGCACCCAGGGCTTGTACGTCGCCCGGTCCCGCAGCAGCGAGAGGACGGTGTGGCCGATGACCTCGAGCAGGAACATCGTCGTGACCGACCGCATGATCCAGATCCGCATCCGCTCGCTGCCGCCAGCGGCCCGGTAGACGTCGAAGGCGACCGCCTTGTGCTCGGACTCCTCCAGGGCGTGCCAGAGCAGCAGCGAGCGGACCTCCGACTCCCCGAGGAGAGCCCGCGCCTCGGGCTTCTCCAGCAGGCACTCGGCCAGGGTCGCGGTGTAGTGCTCCAGCGCCGCGGTCACCGCGAGCCGGCGTCGCTTGGTGTCGAACCGGTCGCTCAGCGCGAGCAGCCGGCGGACGTGCCGGTCCACCTTCAGGCTCCGGTAGCCCATCGCGGCCAGCCGCTCGTTGAGCTCCTGGTGCTCGCGACCGTGGGTGACCTCCTGGCCGATGAACCCGGCCACCTGCCGGCGCAGCTCGGGGTCGGCGACCCGCTCGCGGCTGTCGCGGACCGCGCGGACGAAGTACTGCTCACCCTCGGGGAACATCCCGGAGAGGACGGCGACCACGTGGCTCATCACCAGGTCGCCGTCGACGTAGTGCTGGCGCAGCGTGCCGGTCGGGTAGGAGAAGGCGATCCGGCGCGCGTGCACGTCCCGGTGCGGAACCGCGGTCATGCAGCAAACCGTAACCACGGGTAACAGGAAAATGCCAGGGCGCTCGCGATCTCCTGGGCAAGAAAGACCGTGGTGTGCCCAGACTTTTTCCTCGCGTTCCGCCCAGGACCACGCACAATATGGCAATGGAACCAGACCTGAGACTGCTCAGCAGGACGGCGGACAGGTCCGAGCTCGGGACCCGCATCCGGGAGACCCGGCTGGCCGCCGGCATGACCCAGGCCGACGTCGCCGAGGGCGCGTTCTCGATCGCGTACCTGTCCCGGATCGAGAGCGGGGCGCGGCGACCGAGCCCGGACACTCTCGAGCACATCGCGACCGCGCTCGGCACCGACCTCGACACCCTGCTGCGCGCGCCACGGCGTGCCCACCGCAAGCGCCGCCCGGCCGACCAGCTGCGCGCGCACAACGTCGCCCGCGCGACCTCCGCCTGGCTGCGCACGCCGACCGACCAGGCTGCGTTCGCGGGGATGCTCCGGGCGGTGGCGCGCTGGGAGGCGCAGATCGCCGCGCGGACGGGCGCGGAACCGCCGGCGACGGAGGAGGCCACCGAGTCATGACCGCGAGCCATGACCTCCGGGCGCCACGCCGGCCGGGCCGGTTCCGGGTGCTGACCGGTTCGGGTTGCCACACCGAGGTCTAGTGGCAGAATCCGGGCATGCCCAACGAGCCGGATGCCAGCGGCAACGAGCCGAACCTCGAGCTGCCCAGCCTCTCTCTCGGGTTCGGCCGCAAGCGCCGCCGTGGCGCGAAGGCGAGCTCGGACACGCCCGAGACCGAGATCGCAGCCACCGAGACGGCCGAGGCTCCCGTCGCCCCGGAGGCACCGTCCGAGCCGGTCGCCGAGCCTGTCGAGGTGGTCGCGCCCGCCGACGAGCAGCCTCCCGCCGACGAGGAGACCGCGGAGATCCCGGCGCCGCCGCGTCCCGCCGCGCGACCGGCCGCACCCGCCGCCCCTGCCCGTGCGGCGGGCAACCCGCCGGCTCGCCCGGCCGCTCGTCCTGCTGCTCGGCCAGCGTCCCGGCCGGCCTCCGGTGCCGCCGCTCCCCGCCCGGCCGCCCGGCCCGCCGCGCCACACGCACCCAGCCGTCCCGCTCCGCCGGCCGATCCGGTCGAGGACCTGGCTCCGACGGCCGAGCCCGTCGAGGACCCGACCCCGCCGGCCGAGCCCGTCGAGGACCTGACCGCGCCGCCCCCACCGCCTCCGCCGCCACCCGCCCCCGTTGAAGAGCACGCCGAGGAGCCCGTCGGGGAGACGGCCGCCTACGAGCCGACCACGGAGATCGAGACCCCGGCGACCCCCGCCAACCGCGCCAACCCGTGGGACACCAGCTCCTGGGGCGCCACGGACACCAGCGCCGACGACGCCGAGGACAGCGAGCTCGCCGAGGACACCGGCGACACCGAGGTCATCCCGACCGCGGTCGTCCCGGAGCCGCGTCTGGCCCGCTCCCGCGCCCGCCGCGAGGAGCGGCGCGAGGAGAAGGAGCGCCGTGCCGCGGAGAAGGCGGCCGCCCGCGAGGAGGAGGACCGGCAGGCGCCGGCCGAGATGCTGGTCGCGGCGCTGCCCGAGATCCCGGCCCCGCTGGCCGCGATCATCACCGGTCTGCTCGGCGGCCTGCTGACCGTCGTGGTGACCTTCGGGGCCCGGTCCGGCTGCGAGGCGATCCGCGGCGTCGACACCTGCGGCGGCGGGCTCGGCCTGCTCGCCCTGGTCGCCATCGTGGCGCTCGAGGTCGCGGTGACCTCGGCCCTGCTCAAGGCGTGGCGGATGGCCGACCCGTTCAGCACCGCTTTCCTGGGCGTGGCCCTGGTCGCGCTGGTGGCGATGGTCTTCCTGTTCAACGGCGACGTCAGCGAAGGCACCCTGTTCGTGCTGATCCCGCTGATGACGGCGGCCGCGTTCCTGCTCTCCTGGTGGGTCACCGTGCGCATCGTCGGCGAGACCGAGGAGGACCGGACCCCCGACGAGGAGCCGCTCGACGAGGCCGAGGAGACGACGCCGTACGACGAGGACGTCGCCGACGAGAACACCGACGAGGGCGCCGACGCCTACCGGGACGCGTTCGGCGGCAGCCGCTCGGAGTAGCGGCCGGTCAGAGCCGCGCGGCGACCAGCTCGGCGATCTGCACGGTGTTCAGAGCGGCACCCTTGCGCAGGTTGTCGTTGCTGATGAACAGCGCCAGGCCGCGGTCGTCCGGGACGCCCGGGTCCTGACGCAGCCGTCCGACGTACGACGGGTCCTTGCCGGCTGCCTGCAGCGGGTTCGGGATGTCGCTCAGCTCGACGCCGGGTGCGTCCGCGAGCAGCTCGCGGGCCCGGGCCGGGGTCATCGGCCGCTCGAACTCGGCGTTGACCGCGAGCGAGTGCCCGGTGAAGACCGGCACCCGCACGCAGATCCCGGAGACCAGCAGGTCCGGGATGCCGAGGATCTTGCGGGACTCGTTGCGGAGCTTCTGCTCCTCGTCGGTCTCGTTGAGGCCGTCGTCGACGATCGATCCGGCCAGCGGAAGGACGTTGTAGGCGATGGTGCGCTCGTACTTGACCGGCTCGGGGAACACGACCGCCTCCCCGTCGTACGCGAGCTCGCGGGCCTTCTCCCCGGCGGCCGCGACCTGGGTGGCCAGCTCGTCGACACCGGCGACGCCGGAGCCGGAGACGGCCTGGTAGGTCGAGGCGATCAGGCGGACCAGGCCGGCCTCGTCGTGCAGCGGCTTGAGGACCGGCATCGCGGCCATGGTGGTGCAGTTCGGGTTCGCGATGATGCCGCGGCGCGCGGCGATCACGCTCTCGGCGGCCCCCGGGTTGACCTCGGAGACGATCAGCGGGATCGCCGGGTCCTTCCGGAAGGCCGAGGAGTTGTCGACCACGATGACGCCCGCGTCGGCCCACTTCTGCGCGATGGCGCGCGAGGTGGTGGCACCGGCGGAGAACACCGCGATGTCCAGGCCCGTCGGGTCCGCGGTCATCGCGTCCTCGACGGTCACCTCGCGGTCGCCGAAGGGCAGCACGGTGCCGGCCGAGCGCGCGGAGGCGAAGAAGCGGATTTCGTCGACCGGGAAGTTCCTCTCGAGGAGGATCTGCCGCATCGCGACGCCGACCTGCCCGGTGGCGCCGACCACACCGATGTTCACCATGTCAGCGCCCCGTCCCGCCGTACACCACGGCCTCGATCTCGTCGGAGCCCAGGTCGAAGGCAGCGTGCGCGGCGTTGACCGCGTCCTGCACCTGGGTCTCGGCCACCACCACGGACACCCGGATCTCCGAGGTGGAGATCATCTCGATGTTCACGCCCGCCTCGGAGAGCGCCTCGAAGAAGCGCGCCGAGATGCCGGGGGCCGAGCTCATCCCGGCGCCGACGATGGAGACCTTGCCGACGCTGTCGTCGTACTGGAGGCTGTCGAACCCGACCGCGTCCTTGAGCTTGGACAGCGCGGTCATCGCGGTCTGTCCCTCGCCGCGCGGCAGGGTGAAGGAGATGTCGGTCAGGCTGGTGGCCGCGGCCGAGACGTTCTGCACGATCATGTCGATGTTGATCTGCGCGTCGGCGACGGCACGGAAGATCGCGGCCGCCTCGCCCGGCTTGTCCGGCACGCCGACGACGGTGATCTTCGCCTGGCTGCGGTCGTGCGCGACGCCGGTGATGATGGCAGCTTCCATGGTGCTCTCCTGTGAGACGTCGTCGGCCTTCACGACCCAGGTGCCCTCCTTCTCGGAGAAGGACGAGCGGACGTGGATCGGCATGTCGTAGCGGCGCGCGTACTCCACGCAGCGCAGGTGCAGGATCTTCGCGCCCTGGGCGGCCATCTCCAGCGTCTCCTCGTAGGAGATCCGGGGGACCTTGCGGGCGCGCGGCTCGATGCGCGGGTCGGCGGTGAAGATGCCGTCGACGTCGGAGTAGATCTCGCAGACGTCAGCCTCCAGCGCGACCGCCAGCGCCACCGCGGTGGTGTCCGAGCCCCCGCGGCCGAGCGTGGTGATGTCCTTGGTGGTCTGGGAGACGCCCTGGAAGCCGGCCACGATGGCGATCGCGCCCTCGTCGATGGCGGCCTGGATGCGGCCCGGGGTGACGTCGATGATCTTGGCGCGGCCGTGCTCGGCGTCGGTGATGACGCCGGCCTGCGACCCGGTGAACGAGCGCGCCTCGTGGCCCAGGTTCTGGATCGCCATCGCCAGCACCGCCATCGAGATCCGCTCGCCCGCGGTGAGCAGCATGTCGAGCTCGCGAGCCGGGGGCAGCGGGGAGACCTCGTTGGCCAGGTCGATCAGCTCGTCGGTGGTGTCACCCATCGCGGAGACGACCACGACGACCTGGTTGCCGGCCTTCTTGGTCTCCACGACCCGGCGAGCGACCCGCTTGATCCCCTCGGCGTCGGCAACCGAGGACCCGCCGTACTTCTGCACGACAACACCCACGACTGCACTCCTCGGTTCTGGATCCCGGTGGCTCCGGCCAAGGAGATTCTACGGGGTGCTAGGCGGGATCCCCGGCGGCGTCCAGGAGGGCGTCGGCCGCCTCGACCTGCTCCTCCTCGCCCTCGAACTCCCGGTCCAGCCGGTCGTGCGCGACGACGGAGTGCAGTGCCGCCAGCACGCCGCAGGCCTGCGAGCCCCAGGAGGCGAGGTAGGAGTACTGCCACCACCACAGCGCCTCCTCGGTGTTGCCGGCCCGGAAGTGGCGCAGCCCGTTGGCGATGTCGGTGGCGATGCTGGTCAGGTCGTCGGAGATCTGCGAGGGCAGCGTCTCGGGGTCGTACGGCTCGAAGTTGTGGCTGTAGGTGTCGATGTCACCGAGCTTCTCGGCCAGCAGCAGCCGCATCTTGTCCAGGTCCGGGTCCGGCCCCACGTCGGGCTGGTACTCGGTCTCCGGCTGGAAGTCCTGCTGGGCGCCGAGCCGGGCGCCGGCGAGCAGGATCTGGCTCACCTCGAGGAGGAGCAGCGGCACCGCGGAGCCGGCCTCCTCCTCGTGCGCGATCGCCTGCAGCGCGAGCAGGAACGCCTCCGCCTGGTCGGCGATCTGCTGCCCGAAGTCCTCGAGCTCCTGGCTGGTCATCGGATCCCCTCTTCCCTCTCCGAGTACTGCGGTCAGTCTCCCGCACTGCGCCGGCCGGCGAAGGCCCGGCCCAGGGTGACCTCGTCGGCGTACTCGAGATCACCGCCCACCGGTAGTCCACTCGCAAGCCGGGTCACCTGCAAGCCCATCGGCCGCAACATCCGGGTCAGGTACGCCGCGGTGGCGTCGCCCTCGATGTTCGGGTCGGTGGCCAGGATGATCTCGGTGACCACCCCGTCCTCGAGCCGGGCGATCAGCTCGCGGATGCGCAGCTGGTCCGGGCCGATTCCCTCCAGGGGCGAGATCGCGCCGCCGAGCACGTGGTAGCGGCCCTGGAACTCGCGGGTGCGCTCGATCGCGACCACGTCCTTGGACTCCTCGACCACGCAGATCAGGGTCGGGTCGCGGCGCGGGTCGCGGCAGATCCGGCACTGCTCCTCCTCGGCCACGTTGCCGCACACCGAGCAGAACCGGGCCTTCGCCTTGACCTCGAGCAGCACGTCGGCGAGCCGGCGTACGTCGGCGGGGTCGGCGGCGAGCAGGTGGAACGCGATCCGCTGGGCGCCCTTCGGACCGACCCCGGGCAGCCGGCCCAGCTCGTCGATCAGGTCCTGGACGACGCCTTCGTACAACGCTCAGCCACCCAGTCCGAAGGTGCCGCCGAGGTCACCCAGGTCACCGCCGCCCAGCCCGCCGGCGAGCGGCCCGAGGGTGGCCGCGGTGATCGCGTCGACCTTGTTCTTGGCGTCCCGGTACGCGGCCACCACGAGGTCGCCGAGGTCGGCCAGCGAGTCGGCGTCGCCGCCGTCGAAGGTGCCCGGGAGCACCTCGACCGCGGTCATCTCGCCGGTGCCGGACAGGGTCACGCTGACGCCGCCGGCGTTGCCGCTGACGGTCTGCTTGGCCAGCTCCTCCTGGGCCTCGACGAGCTGGGCCTGCATCTGCTGGGCCTGCTCGAGCATGGCGCCGAGGTCGAGGTTGCCGAACGGGTTGTCGGTCATGGGCGTTCCTGTCGCTCAGTCGTGGGTGATCTCGTCGATGACGGTGGCGCCGAGACCGCGCTCGATCAGCTCGGCGGCGTCCACCCCGCCGTCGTCCAGGTCGGCGTCGTCGGGGTGCGCGTCGACGTCGCGCTCGTCCGGGCCCTTGGCCGGGGCGTCGCCGCTACGGGTCGGGGCGATGTTGCCGCGCGCGGAGGCGATCGTCTCCGGGTCCGGCGCGGGACGGCTCGGGGGCGCCGGGGCCGTCGTCTCGAAGGGCGGCGGCTCGACCGCGGGCTTGGTCACCGTGGGGGCTCCCGCGCTCGGGTCGGCCGCGGGGTCGACGATCGCCTCGACCTTCCAGTCCGCGCCGATCACGTCGATCGCGGCCTGGCGGAGGATCTCCTCGCTGCCGCCGCCGAGGAAGGAGTCCCGGGCGCCGGCGTTCTTGAACCCGACGGTGAGCACGCCGCCGTCGAGGCCGACCACCTGCGCGTTCTGGCTGAGCAGGATCCAGGTGAACCGGCGCAGCTCCTTGACCTTGTCGAGCAGGTCCGGCCAGATCCGGCGGGCGTCCACGAGGCCGAGAGCGCCGGCCGGCGAGGGCGCCGGAGGCTGCGCGGCAACGGGCTCGGCGACCGGCGCGGGTGGTTCCGCAGGTGCCTCCGCGGGTGCCTCCAGGGGCGCCGGCTCGGGGGCCGGGGGCTCGGGCGACGCGACGGCGACGGGCTCAGCCGCGGGCTCGACCGCTGCGGGAGTGGGGGCGACCGTCGGCGCGGGAGCCTGTGCTGGCGTCGGCGCGGGGACAGGCGCTGTCGTCGCACCGGCCTCCCCACCCCCCATGCCGATCCGCCGCTCGAGCCGGTCCAGCCGCGCGGTCAGGCCGTCGGTGCCGTGGTCGGCTCCGGGCAGCAGCACCCGGGCGCAGATGAGCTCGAGCAGCAGCCGCGGCGTGGTGGCACCGCGCATCTCGGTGAGCCCGGCGGCGACGGTGTCTGCCGAGCGGACCAGGTCGGCCTTGCCGAACCGGGCCGCCTGCGCGACCAGTCGCTCGGCCCGGTCCTCGGGCACGTCCAGCAGGCCGGTGGCCGGGGCGTCCGGGACCGCGGCGACGATCACCAGGTCGCGCAGCCGGCGGAGCAGGTCCTCGGTGAAGCGGCGCGGGTCCTGCCCGGTCTCGATCACCTTGTCCACGGTCCCGAAGACGGCCGCTCCGTCACCGGCGGCGAAGGCGTCGACGACCTCGTCGAGCAGGGTGTCCGGCGTGTAGCCGAGCAGGCCGGCGGCGACGTCGTACGTGACGCCGTCGGGACCGGCCCCGCCGAGCAGCTGGTCGAGCACGGAGAGCGAGTCGCGGGCCGAGCCGGCGCCGGCGCGGACCACCAGCGGCAGCGCGGCCGGGTCGATCTTCACGCCCTCGCGGGCGCAGATCTCGGCGAGGTGGTCGGAGAGCACCCGCGGCGGGATCAGCCGGAACGGGTAGTGGTGGGTGCGCGAGCGGATGGTCGGGATGACCTTCTCCGGCTCGGTGGTGGCGAAGATGAACTTGAGGTGCTCCGGCGGCTCCTCGACCAGCTTGAGCAGGGCGTTGAAGCCCTGCGTGGTCACCATGTGCGCCTCGTCGATGATGTAGACCTTGTAGCGGCTGGCGACCGGGGCGAAGAACGCGCGCTCGCGCAGGTCGCGGGCGTCGTCGACACCGCCGTGGCTGGCGGCGTCGATCTCGATCACGTCGACCGACCCCGAACCGCCGCGGGCCAGGTCCACGCACGAGCGGCACTCCCCGCACGGGTCCGCGATCGGTGCCTTCTCGCAGTTGAGCGTGCGCGCCAGGATCCGGGCGCTCGTGGTCTTGCCGCAGCCGCGCGGGCCGGAGAACAGGTAGGCGTGGTTGACCCGGTTGTTGGCCAGCGCCGAGCGCAGCGGCTCGGTGACGTGGTCCTGGCCGATCACCTCGGCGAACGACTCCGGCCGGTAGCGGCGGTAGAGCGCGAGGTTGTGTTCCACACGTGAACCCTAGTCGGCGGTGCCGACAACGCCAGCAGGCCCACTCAGCGGAAGGTTCCGAACCACTCCCGCAGGTCCCGTACGGCGCCCGGGCAGGTGACGTTCCGGTCGCGGTGGTCCTCGATCCACTGGCCCAGCACGCCGGTCCCGCCCTGGAACGACCAGCTGTCCGCGCACCGGCGCAGCGCCTCGGCCTGGCCGCGGGGGCCGGCCGGGCGCCACTCGGGCAGGCCGAGCCGCAGGTTCGCACCGACGATCCGCTGCCAGAACGAGGCGAGCGAGTAGAAGCCCACCTTCTTCCCCGCGTCCCGGTAGCCGCGCACGGTCCCCTGGACGACCGCCGCGTTCGCGTCCACGTCGGCACTCCAGTCGAAGCCGGTGACCGGTTCGACGTCGACCCAGACGACCGGGGTGGGCAGACCGGCCGCACGCAGCGAGCGCAGGTTGAACAGGGCTGCCTGGTAGCCGACGTTGCGCAGCGCCCCGAGACGGGTGCGCCCGTCGTACGGGCCCTGGAGGCGGTGGCGCCGCACCGTCGCGGCGTCCGGGTAGCTGACCACCGCGTACGCCGCGACCGCGAGCTGCCGTCCGCGCGCCCAGGCGACCTGGTCGGCCAGGCACGGGTTCGCCACGAACGAGGGACCGTTGGTCAGCCCGATCACCGCGAACCGGGCCGCGGCGGTGGGCAGCGGGGCGCCCTCGGTGCGCTTCTGCGGGATGCCGAGGCCCTTCGGGCACTGCGGCCAGCTCAGGTCCGCGCCGTGGACGCGGACGTCGACGGTGGTTTTCTTCGGCGCGACCGTGAGGTCGGGGCGGGGCAGGTTGGAGAGCGTCGGCAGGTCGCTGGGCACCAGGGTGCCGTCGCCCTCCGGGGTGCTCGTCGGCGTCTCGGCAACCGGCGTCTTGGCAACCGGCGTCTTCGCGGCAGGGGCTGGTCCGTCGCCGCACCCGGTCAGCAGGGTGGCGAGCAGCAGTGCGAGCAGCCCGATCCGCATGTCCTCCCCCACGATACGAAAAGGCCCCTCGTGCACCCGGTAGAGCCCACCTGCCCTTGCTGCCTTCCGGCCCTGGGGGAGTTCAGTGAGGTACCGCCGCACGAGGGGTTGCACCGATCCTAGACGACTCGATTTCGCAGGCACGAATCAGGGCGGGTACCCTCTCCGGCGGAGGATTCGCCTAGTGGCCTATGGCGCTCGCTTGGAAAGCGGGTTGGGTTAACGCCCTCGCGGGTTCGAATCCCGCATCCTCCGCTGCTCTCCGCATCACGAGCGGGACCTCACCGGCCCGGAGCCTCGAACCTGGCTCCGGGCCGGTTCTCGTCCGGCTGCCGGCTGGCCTCGCCCGCGAGCGACCCGAGCAAGCGCAGCCCGTCGGCGGACGGCGATCCCGGCTCGGCGGTGTACACCAGGAGCACCAGGCCCGGCTCGGCGGTGATGGCGAGCTCCTCGTAGGCGAGGACCAGCTCTCCCACGTCGGGGTGGTGGAAGCGCTTGGTGCCGGTGCCGTGGGTGCGGACGTCGTGGGAGGCCCAGAGCTGCCGGAAGGTCTCGCTGCGGGTGGAGAGCTCCCCGACGAGCTCCTGCAGGCCGCGGTCGTGCGGATCGCGCCCGGCCTCGGCACGCATGACCGCGACGCACATCCCCGCGAAGAGGTCCCAGTCCGGGTAGAAGTCGCGGGCGGCGGGGTCGAGGAACTGGAAGCGGGCCAGGTTGGGCGTCCGGCCGCCGTCGCCGATGACCGGGGCGTAGAAGGCCCGGCCCAGCGCGTTCGTGGCGAGCAGGTCCTGGCACGGGTTCCGGACGAAGGCGACCGCGTCGGTGATCGCCTCGAGCGCCCAGCTCAGGCTGGGACGCGACGCGCTGTGCCTGGTGGGCCGGCGGCGGGCCCGGCCCGAGGTGGGGACGCCGTCCGCGGCGCGGGCCAGGTCGAACAGGTGCGCCCGCTCGGTGTCGTCGAGCCGGAGCGCGCGGGCCACGGAGTCGAGGACCGCGGACGAGGCACCGGCGATCGAGCCGCGTTCGAGCTTGGCGTAGTACTCGACGCTCACGTCGGCGAGCAGGGCCACCTCGCTGCGCCGGAGCCCGGCGACGCGGCGGCTCCCTCCGGACGGGAGGCCCACCTGGTCGGGCGTCACCTTCGCGCGACGCGACATCAGGAACTCCCTGACCTCGGCGCGGTTGTCCATGCCGCCAGGATAGGAGCGCCTTCGCGCGGGTGAGGTGCCCTGCTGGTACACCCCACGTCAGTGACTCCCCGCGGCCGCGTCGCGCACGTCTACTGGGACGTGAGGAACTCGAACCGAAGGAAGACACCCATGAAGGCTGTGACTCTGCACGGCGCCGGCGACGTCCGCGTCGTCGACCGCGAAGACCCCCGGATCGTCGAGCCGACCGATGCCGTGATCCGCCTGGCCGCCACCTGCATCTGCGGCTCGGACCTGTGGCCCTACCGCGGCGCCGAGCCAGCCGACGGGCTGCTGATGGGGCACGAGTACGTCGGCGTCGTCGAGGAGATCGGCGCGGACGTCCGGACGCTGGAGGTCGGCGACTTCGTGGTCGGCTCCTTCGTCATCTCCGACAACACCTGCGAGATCTGCCGGGCCGGCTACCAGTCCCGCTGCGTGCACGCCGAGTTCGTCCACGGCGGCATCGGCACCCAGGCCGAGCGCGCCCGGATCCCGTACGCGGACGGCACCCTGGTCACCACACCGGGCCCGCCGGACGACGACCAGGTGCCGAGCCTGCTGGCCGCCTCGGACGTCCTCGGCACCGGCTGGTTCGCCGCCGTCGCCGCCGAGGCCGGGCCCGGCAAGACCGTGGCCGTGGTCGGTGACGGTGCGGTCGGCCTGCTGGGCGTGCTCGCCGCCCGGGAGCTGGGGGCCGAGCGCATCATCGCGATGAGCAGGCACGCCGACCGCCAGGCGCTCGCCCGCGACTTCGGTGCGACCGACATCGTCACCGAGCGCGGCGACGAGGGCGTGGCGAAGGTCAAGGAGCTCACCGGCGGGCTCGGCGCGCACTCGGTGATCGAGGCCGTGGGCACCCAGGAGTCGATGATGCAGGCCATCCGCGCGACCCGGCCGGGCGGGCACGTCGGCTACGTCGGCGTCTCCCACGACGTCGAGCTGCCCGGCGACGAGCTGTTCTTCTCCGGGGTGCACCTGCACGGCGGGCCCGCGCCCGTACGGCGATTCCTGCCCGACCTGATCGACCGCATCTGGAAGCGCGAGATCGACCCGGGCCGGGTCTTCGACCTCGAGCTCCCGCTGGCCGAGGCCGCCCAGGGGTACCGCGCCATGGACGAGCGGCGGGCGATCAAGGTGCTGCTGAGGCCGTGACGAGCGAGAGGATCAGCTGATGAGGTACACGAAGAGCGGCGGCCGGACCGCTGCCGGTCCCGCCGACTGGTTCACCGGCGCCGTCCAGATCGACGGCATCCGCAACCCCGACGAGCAGTCGGCGATCGGCTGCGCTCACGTCCGGTTCGCACCGGGCGCCCGGACCGCGTGGCACCACCACCCCAAGGCCAGACCCTCTACGTCACCGACGGCATCGGCCTGGTCGGCACCCGCGACGGCGGCGTCCAGGAGATCCGCCCGGGCGACGTGGTCGTCATCGAGCCCGGCGAGGAGCACTGGCACGGCGCCACCCCGGACCGGTTCATGGCGCACGTGGCGATGCAGGAGGCCGACGAGAGCGGCCAGGTGGTGACCTGGCTCGACCAGGTGACCGACGAGCAGTACGGCGCCTGAGGACCGTGCCCGCTCAGCCCAGCGGGCACAGGGCCGCCACGTCGACGGCGGTCTGCTGCATGTCGATGATCGCCTGCCGGACCGCGGCCTTCTTGTGGGCCGCCATCACGCCGGCCAGGTGGTCGAAGGCGCGGGCGTTGGCCTCGAGCGTCCGCTGCACCGGGACCTGGACGGCCTTGGCCTCGGCGGCGCGCAGGTCCTTGGCCGTACGGCGGAGCGCGCTGATCGTGCTCGGGTCGAACGGGCGCTTCTCCACGTTCCACCGGCCGGTGACCGGGCTGAGCCGGTCGTAGGCCTTCTTCACCTGGGCGCAGGAGGCATCGACCGCGGCCGGGGCCGTCGTACGGGAGCTGCCGGAGGAGGGCCGGACGGTCGGCGTCTTCAGCGGCAGCGAGCGCTTGCCGTCCCGGTGGGCGCACGCGGGCAGCGCCGCGTAGGCCTTCCGGCTCTCCGCGATGGCGGCGTCCACGCGCACCTGGTGGCGCGAGAGCATCGCCTGGGTCAGGGCGCCGAGCGCGTCCGCGTTGCGCTCGATCACGACGCGCAGCTGGACGGTGTCGGCGGTGCGGGCCTGGAGGCGCAGCTGGTGGTTGTACGGGTTGAGCGCGCGGGCCACGACGGGGTCGAACGGCTTCTTGCTGCTGTTCCAGTGCCCGGAGACCTCGGCGAGGTGCAGGAAGACCCGTTGCACGTCGCGACAGGCGGCGCGGTCGGCAACGGTCTTGACCAGGGCCGCGTCGGGATCGGGTTTGGACCCGGAGTCTCCCGAGCAGCCGGCCAGCGCCGGCAGGATCGAGATCAGGACGGCCAGCAGCAACCCAGTTCGTGCACGCACCCGGCGAGCGTGGCAGCGCGGGCTTGTACGGACCTTGGACGCAAGAGGGCCCCGGGCTGGTGCCCGGGGCCCTCCGCGTTCGTTGCCGCTACCGCTTGACCGTGACGGTCCGCTTCGGGCTGACCCCGGCCGCGACGCCCGAGGTTCCCGAGTAGAACGCCTGGTAGGTCCGGGCGCCCGCGGGCTGCTTGGCCAGCGTGATGGTGGCGACGCCGTTGACCACGGCGACGCTGCTCTTCACCACCGTGGTGCCGCGCTTGATGGTGACGGTACCGCCCGGGTTGGCCAGGCCGGTCCCGGCCACCTTCACCACCAGCTTGACCGTCCTCGACTTCGGCGAGGTGGCGGTGAGCCCGATCACCGAGGGGCGCTTGACCGGCGCGGTCGCCGCCGAGGACGCCGACCCGGTCATCTGGAAGTGCCATGCGGTCACCTTCACCGAGATCTTCGACCCGACGTCGGCGGTGGTGAGCTTGTACGACGCCCCGGTGCCGACCGGCGTGACGCCCCGGTACCACTGGTACAGGTAGTCGTTGTTCGCGGTCACGTTCCAGGTGCCGGTGCTCGCCGTCAGGGTCTGGCCGACCAGCGGCTTGCCGGAGATGGCCGGCGCGACCCTGGGCTCGAGCTGGTTGGTGAGCTTGGCGTTGATCCCGGTCCGGGCCCCGCCGCTGCCGACCGTGACCAGCTTGGCCCCGGCGACAGTGGAGGAGTTGTCCCAGAACTCGGGCACGTAGCCCGAGGTCGCCGCCGCGTCCCAGCCGGTGAACCGGAGCAGGTAGCTGCCCGGTGGCACCGCGAGCTTGTACGCCCCCGGCGTGCTGGTCGGCATCCACTGCGCGTCCACGTAGCCGAGGTCGGTGTCGATCGCGTCGACCGACGGGAACTCGATCCCCTGGTTGGCGTTGTTGGTGACGACGCCGCTGATCGTGCCGTACTGCTGCAGCGTCACGTTGCGGTCCGCACCCGGGCTGTCCGGGGTCACGGTGATCGGCGTGGACGCCCCGCTGGAGCGGGTGTTCAGGTACCACTGCACGACGTACGGCAGCTCGTCGGCCGGCCCGGACAGGCGCCGGAACTGGAGCTTGTAGCTGCCGGCGGTCAGGCCGTCGAAGGTGTACCGGCCGTCGCGGCGGGTCGTGGCCGAGCCCTTGTAGACGCCGTTGCGGTACGCCGAGACCTCGACGTTGCTCAGCGGCTTCCCGGCTCCGCTGACCACACCGGTCAGGTCGACCCCGCTCGGGGTGGTCGTGTCGACCGGCGTCAGCACCGCGTTCTTGCCGGTGACGTCGGCGTTCGCGGCGACCGTGATGGCGTCCGCGGTGGCCAGGTCGACCCGGTCGTTCCAGTACTCGGTCTTGTAGTCGCCGACCTCGTCGGCGAACTCCAGGCGGTAGTCGCCGGCGACCAGGCCGGTGAGGGTGTAGTTGCCCTGCGAGTCGGTGACGGTGCCGCCGACCTGGTGGCCGAGGTCGTCGTACACGTTGACGTCGACCAGGCCGAGCGCGCCGTTGGCGGCGTTGGTGACCTTGCCGGAGATGGTCGACAGCTTGCTCATCGTCAGGTTGACCGTGGCGTTGCCGGTGCCCGCGAGCACGGTGGCGGTCCCGTTGTCGTAGACCCGGTGGTCGCTGCCGTCCAGGCCGTTGAGCAGGATCTCGCAGTCGATCGGGACGTTGCGCAGCACAGCGACGCCGCTGGCGTTGGTGCCGTAGCCGGCCCAGTAGTCGCAGGTGTCGCCCTCGGCGTTGATCTCCATGCCCGGCAGCGGGGTGCCGTGCTGGTCCTTGGCGGTCACGGTGATGGTGCGCACCGGGAAGGTGATGGTGCCGAGGTTCTTCGGGCTCGTCGTCAGCGTCACCGGGGTGGCGTGGTCGACGTCGGTGCCGGTGTCGGTCCCGGTCGCGTACCACTTCGTGGTGCTCGCGTCGTAGGAGTAGAACTCGAACTTGTACGTGCCCGGCTCCAGGTCGACGTCGAAGGCGTCGTAGAAGCCGTAGGAGTCGACGTACTGGTAGGACGTCGCCGGGTCCGGGTCCTTGAGGTAGACGCCGACCTCGCCGTACGTCGCGGAGCCGGACGAGAGCCGGGCGATGCCGCTGATGTGGGTCCGGGTCTCGACCGCGCCCGCGGACGAGGCGGTCAGCGCTGCCAGGCCCGCGACCATCGCGAGCACGAGAGCGAGCACACCCGTACGCCGAGGCGCGCGGCTGCGGTGGATGGATCTGGAGAACACGCACTTCCCCCTTGATGTCGGTGATCCGGACCCGACAGGCACGGGTCCGCCGGGGGAGCCTCGCAGAGCCACCGAGGCAATCGGTGGTGTTTCCCAGGATTGCCCCGAAACTCCCCAGCGGGCCTAGACCAGCGGCCGAGACCCTTGCGCTGAGGGACGAAAGTCCCCTAGGGGCGCGGCCTAGGAACGACCTGCCCCGAGCCGCTTCTCGATCTCGCGCAGCAGCCGGCGCGGGGTCCGGTCCCGCGGGTCCAGGCGGCGGGCCTCGGCCAGGTCGGCCCGGGCACCGTCCACGTCGCGCCGGCCGAACCGGACCCGGCCGCGCTCGATCCGGGCGCCGGGCTCGGTCGGGTAGAGCCGGACCAGCCGGTCCAGCGTGCGGGTGGCGCCGTCGAGGTCGCCCTGGGCTCGCTGGGCGACCGCGAGAGCCAGCCCGGCCGCGTAGGTGTCCGGGGTCCGGTCCAGGCTGCGCCGGGCCCAGCGCTCGGTCTCGCGGGCCGCCTCCGGGTCGCCGCCGTCGGCGGGGGCGGCCAGCGCCTGCGCAGCCAGCATCGCCACGTCGGCGTCCCACGGACGCAGGTGGTGGGCCTGGTCGAACGCCTGCTGCGCGGCCGCGGTGTCGTGGCCGAGGACCTGGTGGATGCCGGTGCTCAGGGAGCGCTCGGCGAAGGCGCCGAGCGCGAAGAGGACGACCCCGGCCGCCGCGACCCCGGCCAGGGCGCGTGGCAGCGCGGGTCGCTCGGTGCGCGATGCCTCCTGCCCGACGAGCACCCCGGTGAGGAAGGCGGCCAGGCAGGTCGATCCGGCGACGGTGAAGTTGGGCAGCAGCGCCAGGCCGTACCCGACCGTGGCAGCCAGGGCGCCCAGGGTGAGCGAGTCCTCCGGCGCCCGACGTACGGCGAGCCAGCCCGCGCGCAGCACCAGCACGGCCAGCGCGACCGCGAGCAGCAGCAGCGGGATCCCGCCCGCGACCAGGGCCTGCAACAGCCAGCTGTGCGGGGAGTCCGGCGGGTTCCGGGTGCCGATCACCCGCACCCAGTCGGCGTCCTTGTGGCGGCCGATCGCGTCCACGAACGTGCTCGGCCCGCCGGACCACCAGCGGTCCGCACCGACGTGCAGCGACTCCTTCCAGAGCAGCCAGCGACCCTCGATGGTGCGGCCCTCGGTGATCCGGTCGCGGGTCTGAGGCAGGGCCAGCGCCAGCCCGACCAGCACGACCAGCGCGCCGGCGGCGTACCGGGCCAGCTCGCGACGGCGCAGCAGCACCTGCCCGGCGACCACGACGACCGCGGCGAGCAGCGAGGCCCGCGAGCCGGAGAGCACCAGGGTCAGCGCGCTCGCCCCCAGGCCGGCCAGCAGCAGCGGCGTACGGCGCTCGCTCCACACCGCGAACAGCACCGCGGCCAGCATCATCGCCACCATGCCCTGGTCGGTGGCGTTGCCCAGCACCGAGCCCGTGCGCGACTCGACGCTCTCGCCCTCGATGCTCCAGCCGAGCGCCGAGCAGACCGAGACGAAGCCCAGCAGCAGCGAGGTGACCGAGAGCGCGGTGGCCAGCGTCTCGACGTCGGCGCGACGACGGTTGCCGAGCAGCCGCGCGCCGGCCCAGGCGCAGCCGGCGTACGCCAGCAGCACCGGCACGCCCTCGTAGCGCGGCCAGCGGCCGAAGAAGGAGGCCCACGGAGTCGGCGAGAGCAGGCAGGCGAGCGCGAACCAGGCCAGCCCGGCGACGGCCACGACCGCGACCGGCTTCGGCAGCCGGCCGGCGCGCACGGCCAGGCCGGCGGCCGCGATCCCGGCCGTGGCGAGCACGAGCTTGGGGAAGACGAACCGGTCGAACCCACCAGGGATCCAGACCAGCGGACTCAGGCAGAACAGCCAGATCGCGACACGGGAGGGCACCGACACGGGCGTGATTGTGGCATCGGCGCGCCCGCCGGCTGCCTAGACCACGACATCCACGCCGAATCAGGTGGGCAGGCGGACCAGGAAGCGGCAGCCGCTGGCCTCGTTCATCACCTGGACCGCGCCGTGGTGCGCCTCGACGATGCCCTTGACGATGGCCAGGCCCAGGCCGGCACCGCTGCCGTGCACCTGGCCGACCTGCGGGGTCCGGGCCGCGCTGCCCCGCCAGGCGAGGTCGAAGACCCGCGGCAGGTCGTCCTCGGGGATGCCGCCGCAGCCGTCGGAGACGGAGAGCTCGATGCCGTCGGGCACCAGCCGGCCGCTGATCGAGACCACGCCGTCGGCGGGCGTGTGCCGGATCGCGTTCATCACCAGGTTGGCCACCACCCGGCTCAGCCCGGCCGGGTCGGCGTTGACGACGACGCCGTCCTCGACCGAGCCGCCCAGCCGCACCCCCGCGGCCGCCGCCACCGGGCCGGCGCCGGCGATCGCCTCGGAGACCAGGTCGCCCAGCGCCACCTCCTCCAGGGACAGCTGCAGCACGCCGGCCTGGATCCGGGAGAGCTCGAAGAGGTCGTCGACCATGCGCACCATCCGGTCCACCTCGGAGCGCATCTGCCGGTGGTAGCGGGCCGGGTCCTCGGCCATCCCGTCCTCGAGCGCCTCGGTCATCGCGCGCAGGCCGGCCAGCGGGCTGCGCAGGTCGTGGGAGACCCAGGCGACCAGCTCGCGCCGCGACTTCTCCAGCCGCTGCTCGCGGGCCCGGGACTCGTGCAGCCGGGCACTGGTCCGGGCCAGCTCGTCGGAGAGCTCGCGCAGCTCGATCGGGCCGGTCGGGGCGGCGTCGTACGAGCCGGTCTCGCCGAAGCGGCGGGCGCCCTCGCGCAGCGCCCGCGAGCCCCGGACCACGCTGGCCCCCACGACCAGCGAGAAGAACACGGCCACCAGGCCGGCGACCAGGCAGACCAGGAGCACCACGCCGCGGTCGTGGGTGGAGAGGAACATCGCGTTCGCGGTGCCGATCACGCCGGCCACCACACCGCCGACCGCGACCAGCGCGACCAGGCCGAGCAGCCAGCGGAACGAGTGCCGCGCGATCAGCCGGGTGAGCACGAGGCCGAGCGCCCCGACCGCGGCGGTCCAGCCCGCCGCGATGAGGACGATCTCGACCTGGTCACGCGTCAACGCCGGCCTCCTGCCTGGCCTCCTGGGGCTCCCAGCGGTAGCCGACGCCCCAGACCGTGACCAGCCGGGTCGGGTGCGTCGGGTCGGTCTCGACCTTCTCGCGCAGCCGTCGTACGTGCACCGTCACCGTGGAGTGGTCGCCGAACGACCAGCCCCACACCTCCTGGAGCAGCTGGTCGCGCGAGTAGGCGATGCCGGGGTTGGCCAGCAGGAAGCGGAGCAGGTCGAACTCGCGAGCCGTCAGCGAGAGCCGGTTCCCGGCCAGGGTGGCCACGTGCTGGGCAGGGTCGACGACCAGGTCGCCGTCGCGCAGCGGGCCGCCGGCCGGCTGGGCCCGCTCCCCGACCCGACGCAGCACCGAGTCCACCCGGAGCACCAGCTCGCGCGGGCTGAACGGCTTGGTCACGTAGTCGTCGGCGCCGCGCTCCAGGCCCACCACCCGGTCGGCCTCGCCGCCGAGCGCGGTCAGCATGATGATCGGCACGTCCCGCTGCGCGCGCAGCCGCCGGCACACCTCGAGGCCGTCGATCCCCGGCAGCATCAGGTCGAGCACCACCAGGTCCGCCGGGTGCTCGCGCATCGCCGCCAGCGCGGCCTCGCCGGTCTCCACGTCGTCGACCTCGTGGCCGCCGGCGCGCAGGTAGGAAACCGCCACCTCCCGCACGGTGTGGTCGTCGTCGACGACGAGGATCCTGGCCACGTGCCCACGCTAGGGGCTGGTCGCGCGATGCGGGAGCGGTCACCGTGACGAAACCCTGACGTCACCCCAGAGCCCTTCCGCCGGGGCCGGGTGCGGGAGCACGATCGTCCTACCCAGAACAGAAAGGTGTGAGGCGATGTTCATCCAGGTGATCACGGCGCCCTGCTCGCGCGCCGAGGACGTGAAGGCGGTCCATCAGGGCTGGCGCGAGGAGCTCGGGCCCGGCGCGGTCGGGTTCCTCGGTGGCACCTTCGGCGTCACCGACGACGGCCTGTTCATCGGCGTGGTGCGGTTCGAGTCCGAGGAGGCGGCCCGCAAGAACGAGGGCCGGCCCGAGCAGGACGCCTGGGCCGCGAAGATGGCCGCGGTGATGGACGGACCGGCCACGTTCGACGACTACACCGACGTGACCACGTTCCTGGCGGGCGGCTCCGACGACGCCGGCTTCGTCCAGGTCATCCGCGGCACGGTCGACGACATCGAGGGCGCGAAGGCGCTCGTCAGCGACCCGGGCGACCTCCCGACGATGCGGCCGGAGGTCATCGGCGGCACCTTCGCGGTGAAGCCGGACGGGAGCTACACCCAGACGGTGGCCTTCACCAGCGAGGCCGCCGCCCGGGAGGGCGAGCAGCAGGAGCCGCCGGCCGAGGTGCGCGAGCAGATGGAGAAGTTCTTCAGCAACGCGACGTTCCACGACCTGCACGACCCCTGGTTCGTCACGCTCTGACCTGTCGCTCGAGTCGTCAGGGTGCGGGGGTGCCGTCCGGGCGGACCACCAGCCAGGTGCCACCGAACTCGGTGACGTCGTGGCAGCGCACCTGGTACTTGCCCTCGTGCGCGTAGAAGTACAGCGGATGGCCGGCGTAGGTGACCTGACGCCGGCCGTCCGTGCGCGTGCTGGTGCCGAGCAGGGCCGCGCGCACGTCCTTGCCGCCGATCGGAGCGCCGTCGGTGAACACCGGCGGCCAGGCCTCCGCGCAGGCGCCGTAGCAGTCCGGGGTCGTGCCCTTCTCCTTGTCGAACAGGTAGATCGGCTGCCCGCTCGCGTCGTAGAGCATCGGCCCGTACTCGCTGTCCGCGACGATGACCCGGGTCCCCGGCTTCGCCTGGGGAGTCGGGGTCGAGGACGAGGTCGGAACCTGGGTCGTCGGGTCGGGCTCGGCGGTCTTCGTCTCGGTGCTACCGCCGCAGCCGGCCGCCGTGACGAGCACCGCGACGAGCGCCGTACGACGCCTCACCGGTACTCGGGGTTCTCGTGGTCGAAGCGCGCGCCCGCGTCCCAGGCCGAGCGCTGGTTCCCGTACGGCGGGATCCCGTCGGCGTCCTTGAGCAGCTTGGCCAGGTGCATCAGGTTCCAGGTCATGAAGGTCGTGTTCCGGTTGGTGAAGTCGTTGTCCGGGCCGCCGCTGCCCGGGTCCAGGTACGACGGCCCCGGACCCGCCTCGCCGATCCAGCCGGCGTCGGCCTGCGGCGGGATCGTGTAGCCGAGGTGCTGCAGCGAGTACAGGATGTTCATCGCGCAGTGCTTGACGCCGTCCTCGTTGCCGGTGATGAGGCAGCCGGCGACCCTGCCGTAGTAGGCGTACTGGCCGCGCTCGTTGAGGTCCCCGCTGCCGCCGTACAGGCGCTCGATGACCTTCTTCATCACGCTGCTGTTGTCGCCCAGCCAGATCGGCCCAGCCAGCACCAGGATGTCGCTGGCCATCACCTGCTCGTGCACCTCGGGCCAGACGTCGCTGGCCCAGCCGTGCTCGCGCATGTCGGTGTAGACGCCGGTGGCGATGTCCAGGTCGACCGCGCGCACCTCCTCGACGGTGACGCCGTGCTTCATCATGATCGCGCTGCTCACGTCGACCAGGCCCTGGGTGTGGCTCAGCGCGGGCGAGCGCTTCAGGGTGCAGTTGATGAACGTGGCCCGCAGGTCGGAGAAGTCGTAGTCGGTCATGCCTCCCAGGATGGCGGGCGCGAGCACCGGCCGGGGTTACGCGAGCCTTACGTCATCAGTTGGTCACATCGGGCTCTGCCCAGCGACGGGTCCGCCGACCTACGCTCGGCTGGAGCCGAACGGCCCTCTCGGGATCACACCTGGAGGAAGACATGACCTCTGCGTTCCAGAGCATCGACAAGCCCCACGAGACCCGGCCGTTCCAGGCGAACGGCCACATGGACGTCGTCACCCTCGGCGACTTCACCCTCGGTCGCGGCACCTTCGAGCCGGGCTGGAAGTGGTCGAACGACGTGAAGCCGATCGCCGGCACCGAGTCGTGCCAGGTGCACCACACCGGCATCTGCGTCGCGGGCACCATGACGATCCGGATGGACGACGGCACCGAGATCTCCATCGGGCCAGGCGACGTCGTCGACCTCGAGCCCGGCCACGACGCCTGGGTCACCAGCGACGAGGCCTGCGTCATGTACGACACCGGCGTCGCGGCCTACGCCAAGCCGTCCTGACCGGCTTCGCTCACGAGGTCCAACGCGAGCTGGTCGTCGGCGTCGTAGGGGATCGACGGGCAGGTACGCCCCGCCAGCCCGGCGAACCGCTCGCGCAGACCGCGGGCGGCTGTCGGGAGGTCGCCGACGACCGCGAACGTCGCCAGCACGGTGTCGTCCACGAGGTCGCCGAGCTCGTCCCAGCGCCCAGTGGTGGTGAGCCGGTGCGCCTCGTCGTGCAGGCCCGACCAGCCGTGATGGGCGAGCACGGGTTCGTACGCCGGGGTGGAGGCGTAGAACCCGATCTGCTGGCGCACGCTCGCGATCGCGACGGCCAGGTCCTCCTCGGTGCGCCCGGTGGCGACCATGGTCAGCGTGGCCACCTCGAAATCGTCCTTCACTCGGCCGAGCACCGGCCGCACCACCTCGGACAGGTAGGAGCGGGACAGCAGCGGGTGGCAGATCAGCCCGTCGCCGACCGCGCCCGCGGTGGCCACCATCCGCGGCCCGACCCCTGCCACCCACACCCGCGGCACCGGTCCGTCCAGCGGGGGCGGTGAGAACAGCGGCGGCATCAGCGTGTGCTGGTAGAACTCGCCGCGGAAGTCCAGCGCGGTGCCGTGCTGCCAGGCGTCCCAGATCGCCCGCAGCGCCTCGACGTACTCGCGCATCCGCGCGGCCGGGCTCGACCACGGCATCGCGTACCGGCGGGTGATGTGCGGGCGGATCTGCGAGCCGAGCCCGAGCACGAGCCGGCCGCCGGAGAGCCGGTGCAGGTCCCAGGACGAGTACGCGGTGCTCATCGGGCTGCGCGCGAAGGCGACCGCCACCGAGGTGCCCAGCGCGATCCGCGTGGTCGTGGTCGAGGCCAGCGTCAGCGCGATGTAGGGGTCGTGGGCCGCCTCGGCGACGAACAGCCCGGCGACGCCACGCCGCTCGGCCTCGGCCGCGAGGGGTGCAATTCGGGACGGGTCACCGTGAAACGCCAGGTCGAGCTGCATCCGGCCCTCCTCTCGGGCTGTGCGGGTAGTCCATCCGGGTGGTTCTGGAACAGGTTCCCGCGAACCCGTAGCCCTGTGACACCCGTCTCGTTGAACTGCTCGGTTCCGCTTCTCGATTCGACCTCTGGGAGGGTCACATGCTGCTCATCGCCCTGGTGCTGCTGCCGCTGCTGGTCCTGGTCGGCGTCGCCCTGCTCGACGAGGCCGGCCGGGTGCTGCTGCCCGACGTCGACCGCTCCGGCGAGCCCGAGGTGACCGCGGCCGAGGCCGCCTGACTCACGACTCCAGCCGCGACCGGTAGGCGCGCCGCTCCGCCGAGTCCGGGCGCAGCGCGCGGTCGTCGCGGATCAGCTTCCGCAAGACCTTCATCGCCACCTCCGGGGTGAGCGTGGCCGCGTCGGCCAGCGCGCCGACGTACGCCGGCACCGCGATCTCCGCCTTCCGCGAGGCCACCGACCCGACCACGGCCTCGGCGATCTGCGCCGGCTTCACCTTGGGGATCGGCCTCATGTCCAGCCCGGAGGCGAGCGCGGTGTCGACCGCCGAGGGCAGCACCGCGGTCAAGCTGACGCCCTGGTCGGCGTACTCCAGCCGCGCCGCCGCGGTCAGCCCGACCACCGCGAACTTGCTGGCGTTGTACACGGCCAGCCCCTTGACCGGGAACTTCCCGGCCAGCGAGGCGACGTTGACGACGTGGCCACGCCCGCGCTGGAGCATCCCCGGCAGCGCGTGCCGCATCCCGTGCATCACCCCGAACAGGTTGACCTCGATGGTCTTGCGGTGGATCCGCTCGTCGAGCTCGAGGAAGCCGCCGTTGGGCATGATCCCGGCGTTGTTGACGAGCACGTCGACCGGGCCGGCCGCGTCCAGGAACGCGGCGAACGAGGCCGGGTCGGTGACGTCGAGCCGGTGCGCGGACCCGTCCAGGTCGGCGGCGACGCGTGCGACCAGGTCGACCTCGAGGTCGCCGAGCACCACCCGCGCGCCGCGGGCCGCGAACGCCTCCGCGGTCGCCTTCCCGATCCCCTGCGCGGCGCCGGTGATCGCGACCACGGCGCCGTCGAGGTCGATCCGCGGATAGCTCATGCGTTCTTCTGCCCGTGCTTCTCGATGAAGGCCGCTGCCGGGCCCGCCACCCGCGCGGGGTGCTGGCTGACCACCCAGTGACCGCCCTCGATGTGCTCGACGGTCAGGTCGTCGACGTGACCCACGGGCGCCTGCGAGGCCACCGGCGGCGAGGAGTACGGGTCCTGGTCGGGCACCAGCACCAGCGTGGGCACGCCGATCCGCGGGGGCTGCGGGCGCAGCAGGCTGGAGAGCACGTTGGCGCGGTAGAGGTTGATGCCGTGCGTGGTGTCGGCCGGCCCGCGTCGTACGTCGTGACCGCCGACGCGGGACGCACCCCGGTCGATGACCCCGGCGCGGGCGGCCAGCTCGGGCAGCACCGGCAGCTGGAAGGCGGCCATGTACGTCGAGGCGAGCAGCTGGCGCGCGGTCGCCCGGGCGTGCCCGCGGCCGCGCAGCCAGAGCGCCGCGTGGTCCAGGCTCGGCCCCGAGATCGACGTGTACGACGCCACCCGCTCCGCGATCTCGGGCCGGGCCAGCGAGGCCCAGGTCTGCATCGAGCCCCAGTCGTGCGCGACCAGGTGCACCCGCTCGTCCGGGGCGATCGCGTCGAGCACCGCCACCAGGTCGGCGGTCAGGTGCTCCTGGAGGTAGGGCCGGCGGCCCCTCGGCTTGTCCGAGGCCCCGGCGCCGCGGACGTCGTACGAGACGAAACGGTTCGTCTCGCCGAGGATCGCGGCGACGCCGTCCCAGACGGTGTGGTTGTCCGGGAACCCGTGGATGGCCAGCACGGTGGGGCCGTCGGGGTCGCCGGCCTCGAAGACCGCGAGCCGGGTGCCGTCGGCGGACGTGACGAGACGGTGGGTCATGGGGCCCACCGTCCCGCGTTATTGAACGAGTGTCAACAGTGATCTCAGTCCCAGGCGACGGCGTCGTCGACGTTCATCCGGTCCCAGAACTCGATGGTCGGCTGCGCCGTCACCCCGGCCGCCGCCATCACCTCGCCGATCTCCGGAGCCGAGTCGAAGAACTTCTGGAAGGTCTCCTGGTCCGGCCACTCGTCGACGACGAGGATCTCGCTGCCGTTGGTGAAGAAGCGGTGCTTCAGGACACCGTGCGCCTGCGCGGTGTCGACGATCGAGCGGATCCGGTCGATGTCGAAGCCCTCGACACCTTTCGGGTCACCCGAGACTCGCAGTGTCATCAGAACGCTCATGGGTGCTCCTCTCGTGGCGGGGAATTCCCGCCCGCACCCATGCTGCTACCGGCGACCGGTCTTGAACATCCCCCGGACGATCTCCCGTGCAGCCGTCCGCATCACCTGGCGGAAGGTGGTCGAGGTGACCACCTCCTCGACCATGGACTTCCCCGCCTTCTTCGACGCAGCCTTCTTCGGAGCGGCCTTCTTGGCCGGTGCCTTCTCGGCCTCCGCCTTCGCCGCTCCGGCCTCGAGCTTCGCGGCCAGCTTCTCGCGGGCCGACTCGCGGTCGATGCTCTCGGCGTACTTGGCGAACAGCGAGGAGGCCTTCACGGCGGCCTCCATCGCGGCCGGGTCCGCAGCCCCCATCAGCGACTCCGGCGCCCGCAGCCGGGTCCAGGCCACCGGGGTCGGCGCGCCCTTCTCGTTCATCACCGTGACCACGGCCTCGCCGATGCCGAGCGAGGTGATGACCTGGCCGAGGTCGTCGTACGCGCTGTTGGGGTAGGTGTTGACCGTGGCCTTGAGCGCCTTGGCGTCGTTGGGTGTGTGCGCACGCAGCTGATGCTGGATCCGCGAGCCCAGCTGGGCGAGCACGTCGTCGGGGACGTCGGTCGGCGACTGGGTCACGAAGAAGACGCCGACGCCCTTGGACCGGATCAGCCGCACCGTCTGCGCGATCGCGTCCAGGAACGCCTTGGACGCGTCGGCGAACAGCAGGTGCGCCTCGTCGAAGAAGAACACCAGCTTGGGCTTGTCGACGTCGCCGACCTCGGGCAGGTCGTGGAACAGGTCCGCGAGCAGCCACATCAGGAACGTCGAGAAGACCGCCGGCCGGTCCTGCAGGTTCGGCAGCTCCACCAGCGAGATCAGGCCCTTGCCATCACTCGTCGTCCGGAGGAAGTCGGTCGTCTCGAACTCGGGCTCGCCGAAGAACGCGTCGGCGCCCTGGTCGGAGAACGCGATCAGCTCGCGCAGGATCACGCCCGCCGTCGCCGGGGACAGCCCGCCGAGGTCCTTGAGGTCGGCCTTGCCCTCCTCCGAGGTCAGCCACTTCACCACCTCGCGCAGGTCGGCGAGGTCGAGCAGCGGCAGCCCGGCGGAGTCGGCGTAGTGGAAGATCAGCCCGAGCGAGGACTCCTGGGTGTCGTTGAGACCGAGCACCTTCGACAGCAGCGTCGGCCCGAACGCGCTCATCGTGACCCGCAGCGGGATGCCGGTGCCCTGGCCGCCGAGGGCGAAGTACTCGACGGGGAAGCCCTTCGCCTCCCAGGTCTGGCCGACCGAGGAGGCCCGCGCGGTGATCTTCTCGCCGCCCTCGCCCGGCACCGACAGCCCGGACAGGTCGCCCTTGATGTCGGCGGCGAAGACCGGCACGCCCGCGGCGGAGAGCTGCTCGGCGAGCAGCTGCAGCGTCTTGGTCTTGCCGGTCCCGGTGGCGCCGGCGACGAGGCCGTGCCGGTTGAGCATCCCGAGCGGGATCCGGATGTGGACGTCGGAGAGGTGCTCGGCGTCGAGCATCAGGCCGCCGAGCTCGAGGGCAGCCCCCTCGAACGCGTAGCCGGGCGCAACCGCTGCTGAGATCGGATCGAGATCGGGCATGGCAGGACTGTAACGGGGGCGGATGACCACGCTTACCTATGATGGCCGCGTGATCTTCAAGCGCGTCGGCGACGGACGGCCCTACCCGGCTCACGAGCTGACCGCCCGGGACTGGGCCGCGCTGCCACCGCGCCCGGTCCGCCTCGACGAGCTGGTCACCACCAAGGACACCCTGCAGCTGGCCGCGCTCCTCGACGAGGACTCCACCTTCTTCGGCGACCTGTTCGCCCACGTCGTGCGCTGGCACGACGAGCTCTACCTCGAGGACGGCCTGCACCGCGCCCTGCGCGCCGCGCTCCAGCAGCGCCACGTGGTGCACGCCCGGGTCCACGAGGTGGGCGAGTGATCCCGGACGTCCCCACCCGCCTGCGCGGGCCGGTCACGCTCGTGAGCCTGACCGGTGCCGCGGTCGCCGTCGTGGTGATGGCCGTCTGGGGGCTCAGCTCGCTGACCGCGCCGATCGAGGACGACGAGCCGACCGCCTCCGCGAGCACCTGCGCGCCGGAGGACCAGCAGGTGCAGACCTTCGTACGGCGGGCGCAGGTGACCGTGTCGGTCTACAACACCGGCAAGCGGAAGGGCCGGGCCCGCGACACCCTCGAGCTGCTGGAGCGCGCCGGGTTCAAGCCCGGCGAGATCGGCAACGGCGAGAAGGGCGACAAGGTCGTCCGCGCCGAGGTGCGCACCACCAAGACCGACGACTCGGCCGCCCGGCTGGTCGCGCTCGCCCTCGGCAAGGGCACCCGGGTGGTGGTGACCGACGAGGACTACGGGCCCGGTCCGGACGTCTTCATCGGCGACCGGTTCGGCAAGCTCGACCCGAAGGCGCCCCGACGCGTTGCGCTGGACGAGCCCGTGCGGACCTGCGCGGAGAAATAATCTGCCGAGAAAGTTGTAAGGGTGCTCGGCCCTGGTGCTCCTACACGCGGAAGTCAACCTCGTGAAAGGCACCACACCATGTTCCGACGTACCGCTCTCGGGTCCCTCGTGGCCGCCTCGCTGACCGCGGGGACCCTGATGACCATGCCGGCTGCGCACGCCGCCCCGACCTGGACGCACATCGACACGATCGGCACCAGCGGCCCGATCCCCAAGCAGACCGCCTCGGCCGTCTCCGGCACCGGCGACGTCGTGGTCGCCTGGATGCGCGCGGACCGGGTGATGGCCGCGAGCGCCAGGAACGGCGTCTTCGGTCCCGCGTACTACGTCTCCGACGCGGGCAAGCAGGTCGACCAACCCGCCGTCGCGGTCAACGAGCACGGCGAGGCGGTGGTCACCTGGGTGCAGGAGGACAACCTCGGCCACGACCGGCTGACCGGCTCCCGGCGCGCGAGCGACGGCTCCTGGGACGGCTGGGACTACCTGAGCCCGGCGGCCTTCCAGGACGTCGAAGGCAGCACCCCGCAGCCGGCGATCGACGGGCACGGCACCGTGCACACCGCCTACCAGAGCACCGACGGCGTCACCGTGCACCAGATCCTGGTCGCCAAGTGGGTCAAGGGCTCCGACGACGTGGTCACCCAGGTCATCTCCGACACCACCTCGTCCTCGCCGTCCATCGCCGCCAACGAGGCCGGCACGGTGTTGGTCGGCTGGTTCGACGAGCAGGGCGCGGACGACCGGATCAAGGTCCGCCGCTTCGCCGCGGGCGCGGAGTTCTGGGACACCGAGAAGAACGTCTCGGTGCCGGGCACGTTCTCGCCCGAGGTCAAGGTGGCGCTGTCGGGCTCCGGGTTCGGCACGGCCGCGTTCGTGCAGGAGAACAACGGCGCCTACCGCGCCTCGAGCACCAAGGTGCTGCGCGACGGCACCGTCGGCGGCTCGGCGTACGTGTCCCCCGCCGGCGCCAGCGCCGCGTACCTGGGGCTGGACCAGAACGCCGCGGGCACCGCGCTGCTCTCCTGGGTGCAGGTCGAGAACGGCACGATGAAGGTCGGCTACGGCCAGCGCAAGGAGGACGCGGGCTGGACGACCGGCACCCTGCAGACGCCGGTCGCGCTGCCCTTCCGCACGGTCGCGGGCATCGCCGACGACGGCACCACCTTCATCGGCTACACCGGCGGCCAGCGGATCCTGGCCTCGTACCGGACCAACCCGCTGATGCTCTGGTCTAACTACAGCTCGCCCGACGTGAACGCCGACGACGGCAGCACCCTGGGCGGCATCGACAGCGAGGGCAACGCCTTCCTGGGCGCCTCGGTGGCCGAGGCCGACCCGACGCAGGGTCACCTGGTCGGCCGGTTCCTCGACACCGCCGGGCCGAGCGCCGCGATGAACCCGCTGCCGGCCCAGGTGATGGGCACGAAGTTCACGGTGGGCTGGGGCGCGACCGACCGGCTCTCGGCGGTGCCGACCGGCTCGATCCGGGTCCGCTCGGCGGCGTTCAACGGCTCGTTCGGCGGCTACGCGATGCTGCAGCTCAACTCTCCGGCCAAGAGCCGGGTCGTCACGGGCACCCCGGGCCGGACCTACTGCTACAGCGTCCAGGCGCGTGACGCGGTCGGCAACCTGAGCACCTGGTCGCCCGAGCGCTGCACCACCCTGCCGGTCGACGACCGCACGATGCGGCTGGTCCGCGGCTTCAAGAAGGCCGTCAGCAAGTCCTTCTACCGCAACACCTACCTGAAGGCGACCAAGAAGGGCTCGGTGGTCTCGCTGCCCGGGATCAAGGCCAAGCGGATCGCGCTCGTGGTCGGCAAGGCCCCGACCGGCGGCCGGATCCAGGTGGCCTTCGCCGGCAAGAACCTCGGCACCTACAGCCTCAAGGGCTCGGGCAGCAAGAAGATCATCGCCTCGAAGACCTTCGGCTCGGTGCTCTCCGGCAAGCTCGTCATCCGCGTGGTCAGCAAGACCGGCAAGGTCGTCCGGATCGACGGGGTCATCGCCTCCCGCTAACCGGGCACAACGCTGACCCGGCGCAAAAGGGCGCGTGTAGACCGCTGACCTGGCGCAAAGGCGCAGATGTACTCGCACCTTTGCGCCGGGTCAGCGCATACACGTGCACCTTTGCGCCGGGTCAGCGCGATTTGGGAGTGAGCCACTGGGCGAGGCGGCCGCCGACGGAGACGGCACGCAGACGGGACTCGGTCTGCTCGCGCAGCTTGCGCGGGGTGACCACGAGCAGCTCGTCGCCGTGCCGGAGCACCGTTCGCGGCTGCGGCACCAGGGTGCTGCCGTCGCGGACGACCAGCGAGACCGAGGCTCCCTTGGGCAGCCGCAGCTCCCCGACCTCGACGCCGTGCATCCGGGAGCGCGGCGAGATGGTCACCATCAGCAGGTCCGCCGCGATCCGCTCCAGCGGGGCCGCCTCGACGTCGAGGTCCCGCGGCTCGCCCCGGCGCGCGACGCGCAGCACCTTCGCCGCCCAGGGCAGCGTCGGCCCGGTCAGCAGGGTGTCGAAGACGACCAGCACGAAGACGATGTCGAAGAGCCGGGTCGCCTGGTGCACGCCCTCGGCCAGCGGGATCGTGGCGAGCACGATCGGGACCGCACCGCGCAGCCCGGCCCAGCTGATGAAGGCCAGCTCGGGCAGTGGCATCGGCTGGGCCAGCGACGAGACGAGCACCGAGAGCGGCCGGGCCAGCACGGCGATCACCACCGCGGCCACGACCGCGAGCCCGACCACCTCCCAGCCGATCCGGCCCGGGGAGGCGAGCAGGCCGAGCATGACGAACAGCCCGATCTGGGCCAGCCAGGCCATCCCCTCGGCGAACGAGCGGGTGGCCGCGCGGTGCGGCAGCTCGGAGTTCCCGAGGATCAGCGCCGCGACGTACACCGCGGCGAATCCGGAACCGTGCACGCTGGCGGCGGCGGCGTACCCGAACAGGCTCAGCGTCAGCACCGCCAGCGGGTAGAGACCGGAGGCCGGCAGCGCGGCCCGGCGCATCAGCCAGGCGCCGCCGTACCCGGCCGCGACGCCGATGGCGATGCCCAGGCCGAGCTCGAGGACGACCTCGCCGAGGAACCCGAGCACGCCGTGGTGGCCGCCGGCGCTGACCAGCGTCACCAGCACGACCGTGGGTGCGTCGTTGAGACCGGACTCGGCCTCGAGGGTGGCGCTGATACGGCGCGGCAGCGGCACCCGGCGCAGCACCGAGAACACCGCGGCGGCGTCGGTCGGCGAGGTCAGCGCGCCGAGCAGCACCGAGAGCTCCCAGGACATGCCGAGCAGGAAGTGCGCGACCACGGCGACGACGCCGACGCTGACCGCGATGCCCACGGTGGCCAGCGACAGCCCCATCCGCAGCACCGGCCGCATCTCCGGCCAGCTGGTGGTCAGGCCACCCTCGGCGAGGATCACCACCAGGGCCGCGAAGCCGAGCGCGTTCGCGACAGCCGCGTCGGAGAACTCGACCCCGAGCCCCGCCTCGCCGAGACCGACGCCGATGAGCAGGTAGAGCAGCAGGCTGGGGAGGCCGGCACGGACGGAGGCACGGACCGCGAGGATGGCGACCAGCAGCACGCACGAGCCCGCGAGGAGTCCGTGGTTGAGCGTCTGGACGTCGAGTGTCATGCAAGGCACCTCGGCGGCGATCGGGGTCGCGGGAGACCATCCTAGTGACCTAGAACTTGTTCTAGTTCTCGCCTAGGCTGGTGCCATGACCACTGCGCTGCCCGACGTCCTGCCTGCCTCCGCCCTGGACGCCGCCGAGGAGGCCGACGTCGTCGTCATCGGCTTCGGCATCGCCGGCGGCTGCGCCGCGCTCGAGGCGGCCCGGGCCGGGGCGCGGGTGGTGCTGCTGGAGAAGGCCGCCACGTACGGCGGCACCAGCGCGATGTCCGGCGGCCACTTCTACCTCGGCGGCGGCACCGCGGTGCAGCGCGCCACCGGGCACGAGGACTCGGCCGAGGAGATGTACCAGTACCTGCTCGCGGTCAGCCAGGACCCGGAGCCGGAGAAGATCCGCGCGTTCTGCGACGACAGCGTCGAGCACTTCGACTGGATCGAGGCCCTCGGCTTCGAGTTCGAGCGCTCCTACTTCCCGGGCAAGGCGGTGATCCAGCCCAACACCGAGGGCCTGATGTTCACCGGCAACGAGAAGGTCCACCCCTATCGCGACCAGGCGGTGCCGGCCCCACGCGGGCACAAGGTCCCCGTCCCGGGCGACACCGGCGGCACCCAGATGGTGATGGACCTGCTCGCCAAGCGGGCCGAGGAGGCCGGCGTCGAGGTCCGCTACGAGACCGGCGCCACCAACCTGGTCGTCGAGGAGGGCAAGGTCGTCGGTGTCGCGTGGAAGCGGTTCACCGAGACCGGCGTGCTCCGGGCGAAGGCGGTCGTCATCGCTGCCGGCGGCTTCGTGATGAACCCGGACATGGTCGCCGAGAACACCCCGGCGCTCGGCTCCAAGCTGTTCGTGCTCGGCAACACCTACGACGACGGACTCGGCCTGCGGCTGGGCGCGTCGGCCGGCGCGCAGCTGCGGTTCATGGACGAGCCGTTCATCACCGCCCCGTTCTACCCGCCCTCGCAGCTGGTCACCGGGATCGTGGTGAACAAGGACGGGCAGCGGTTCGTCGCCGAGGACAGCTACCACGCCCGTACGTCGTACTACGTGATGCACCAGCCGGAGCAAAAGGCCTACCTGATCGTCGACTCCGCGCACATCGAGCACCCGTCGATGCCCCTGTGCCCGTTCATCGACGGCTGGGAGTCGGTCGATGAGATGGAGTCGGCGCTCGAGATCCCGGCCGGCGCCCTGCAGGCCACGCTCACGTCGTACAACGAGAACGCGAAGGCCAAGCAGGACCCCGACTTCCACAAGCACCCGGACTGGATCGAGCCGCAGGACCAGGGCCCCTGGGGCGCCTACGACCTCAGCCTCGGCAAGGCGCTCTACGCCGGCTTCACCCTCGGCGGGATGCGCACCTCGGTCGACGGCGAGGTCGAGCGCGAGGACGGCTCGGTGATCGAGGGCCTGTACGCCGCCGGCGCCTGCGCCGCGAACATCGCCCAGGACGGCAAGGGCTACGCCTCGGGCACCCAGCTCGCCGAGGGCTCCTACTTCGGCCGGCGCGCGGGGCGGCACGCGGCGTCTCGCCCGGGTAACTGACGATCGGACCCGGTCTGGACCAGTAGCGCCTTGTTTCGCCCGCTCGGTCCGGTTCTGTCCGGAATCGCGAATGACCAGGACCGCTGGTCCCTTCGGGCCATTCGCGAGTCATCCGATCGGATCGGTACGACCCCCCATCCGCAGGGGGCGAGGATCTCCCTGCCTTTGTCTCATTGCTCTTGGGGGAGCCTCATGCACGTCCTGTCCTCGCCGCGTTCGCGGTTCCTTGCCCTGCTCGCCGCCGCGGCGCTCGCCCTCGTCGGCCTCACCGCCGCCCCGGCCAGCGCCGACGCACCGTCGGTGACCATCTCGCCGACCAGCGCCGCGCCCAGCACCATCACCAGCTTCACCGTCACCGTCACCGCGACCGCGACCTCCAGCGCGGCGCAGACCCTTTCGATCACCGTCCCGGCCGGCTTCAGCAGCCCGAGCCTGGACTCGTGGACGAAGCCCGGCCCGAGCTGGACCGTGGCCGGCCCGGTGAGCGGCACCTGGACCTTCAGCGGGCCCTCCAACGAGAAGCTCAACTCCAGCAACCCCACCCTGGTCGCGCACGTCACCGCGGTGACGCCGGCGGCCGGCGGCCCGTACACCTGGACGGTCGGCGGCACCACCAACGGCACCAACACGATCAGCGGGTTCACCTCGCCCGTGGTGACGGTCGGGTCCGTCGTGCAGGACCAGACGATCACCTTCCCCGCGATCGACCCGCAGGTCTACGGCACCGGCCCGCTCGCGCTGACCGCGACCGCCTCCTCCGGCCTGCCGGTCAGCTACACCACCACCGGCCCGTGCACCGCGACCGGCTCCTCGCTCTCCTTCGACGGCGCCGGTTCCTGCTCGGTGACCGCGCACCAGGCCGGGAACGCGTCCTACCACGCGGCTCCCGACGTGACCCGCACGTTCACCATCGCCCAGGCGCCGCAGACGATCACGTTCGACCCGATCGACACCCAGGTCTACGGCTCCGGCCCGCTCACCCTGGTCGCGACCGGCGGCGACTCCGGCAACCCGGTGACGTTCACCGCGTCCGGCGCCTGCAGCGTGACCGGTGACCAGCTCGCGCTGGACGCGGCGGGCAGCTGCACGGTGACCGCGCACCAGGCCGGCAACGCCAACTACCTGGACGCTCCCGACGTGCCGCGCACGTTCTCGATCACCAAGGCGCACGCGGTGCTCTCGCTGAGCAACCTCGCGCACACGTACGACGGCCTGCCGCACGGCGCGACGGTGACCACGAACCCGGCCGGGCTCGGCACCGTGACCGTCACCTACGACGGCAGCAGCACCGTGCCGACCGACGCCGGCAGCTACGCGGTGCACGCGACGCTGGACAACCCGAACTACGAGGCCGACCCGGTCGACGGCACCCTGGTGATCGCGCCGAAGCACGTCACCGGCAGCTTCACCGTCGATGACAAGACCTACGACGGCAACGCCAACGCCACCATCGCGACCTGCGAGGTGGCCGGCATCGAGGACGGCGACGACGTCACCCTGGACTGCTCGGGCGCGACCTTCGACGGCGCGAACGCGGGCGCGCACACGGCGACCCTCTCCAGCGCGTCCCTGACCGGCCCGGACGCGGCGAACTACGTGCTCGACGGCGTCGGCACCGCGAGCGGCACGATCAACGCGAAGACCGTCACCGCGACCCTGCAGGCCGGGGACAAGGTGTACGACGGCAACGACATCGCCTCGGCCACCGCCACCCTGAGTGGCGTCGTGGCCGGTGACGAGCTGCTGGTCAGCGCGGTCGTGGACGCGGCTCACTTCAGCGACGAGAACGCCGACACCGGCAAGACGGTCACCGCGACCGTGCACCTCGAGGGCACCGCTGCGGGCAACTACACGCTGGCCTCGACCACGGTGACGGACACGGCGAACATCAACCCGCTGCACATCACCGGCACGTTCACCGCGCAGAGCAAGGTGTACGACGGCTTCGCCTCCGCCACCGTGACCGGCCGCGACCTGGTCGGCGCCATTGCCGGCGACGACGTCTACCTGACCGGCGGCACCGCGGCGTTCAGCGACGAGAGCGCGACCCCCGGCAAGACCGTCACCCTCAGCGGGGCGACCCTGGGCGGGACCGACGCCGGCAACTACGTGCTGGACTCGGTGGCGACCACGACGGCGGACATCACCCCGCTCGCGCTGACCGCCTCGTTCACCGCGGCGGACAAGCAGTGGGACGGCACCACCGACGCGACCATCCTGACCCGGACGCTGGCCACCCCGGTCGCCGGTGACGACGTGACCCTGGGGACCAGTGGGACCGCACACTTCGACACCGCCGCGGTCGGAACGGGCAAGACGGTGACGGCCACCGGGTTCGCGCTCTCCGGCGCGGACGCGGGTAACTACACGCTGGCACCGGGTCCGTGGACCACGACCGCGTCGATCAGCCCGCTCTACACCGGCAAGGGCTTCTACCAGCCGGTGGACATGACCCCGGCCGGCGGCCCGCGCGTCTACAACTCGATCAAGGGCGGCCAGACGGTCCCGCTGAAGTTCGACATCTTCAACGCGGTGACCGGCGTGGAGCAGACCACGCTGGCGGTGTTCGGGTCCGACCCGACCGCGGCGTTCAAGGTGAGCAAGATCGCCTGCACGGCGACCAGCACCCCGGACGACGCGATCGAGATGGTGTCCACCGGAGCGACCTCGCTGCGCTACGACACCTCCGGCGGCCAGTACATCCAGAACTGGAAGACCCCGACCGGTGCGGGCACCTGCTACGCCGTCTCGGTGTCCACGGTCGACGGCACCACCGTCGGTCCGGCGTACTTCAAGATCACCAAGTAGGTCCTCGTTCCGAAGGCCCCCTGTCCGGTGCGGATGGGGGGCCTTCGTGCGTCTACCGTGGGCCTGTGACCGTCTCCACCCGCTTCACCGTCGCCGCGCGCGCGAACGTGCCGCCCTTCCACGTGATGGATCTGCTCGCCGCCGCGCAGGCCCGGCAGGCCAGCCACGGGGACCTGGTGAACATGGTCGCCGGCCAGCCCTCCACCGGAGCGCCGGCCGCGGTGCGCGCGGAGGCCAAGCGGCTGCTCGACGAGGACCTGCTCGGCTACAGCGTGGCCACCGGCATCCCGGCGCTGCGCTCCGCGATCGCCGACCACCACCGTCGTACGTCCGGCATCGACGTCACCGCCGAGGACGTGGTCGTCACCACCGGCTCCTCGGGTGGCTTCCTGCTCGCGTTCCTCGCCGCCTTCGCGCCCGGCGACCGGGTGGTGATGGCCCGTCCCGGCTATCCCTGCTACCGCAACGTGCTGACGGCGCTGGGCTGCGAGGTCGTGGAGATCGACTGCGGACCGTCCACCCGGTTCCAGCCGACCGTGGAACAGGTCGCCGCGGTCGAAGGGCCCGTCACCGGGCTGGTGATCGCCTCGCCCGCCAACCCGACCGGCACGATGATCCCCGCGGCCGAGCTCGCCGCCCTCGCCGCCTGGTGCGAGCAGAACGGCGTCCGGCTCATCAGCGACGAGATCTACCACGGCATCACGTACGGCTCGGGAGGATCGATGTCGAGCGCGTGGCAGACCTCGCGCACCGGTGTCATCTTCGGCTCGTTCTCGAAGTACTTCTCGATGACCGGCTGGCGGCTCGGCTGGATGGTCGTGCCCGAGGACCTGCGCCGCCCGGTCGACGTGCTCACCGGCAACTTCACGATCTGCCCGCCGGTCCTCTCCCAGTACGCCGCCCTGGCCGCGTTCACCCCGGAGTCCTACGCCGAGCTCGACGGCCACGTGGCCCGGTACGCGCAGAACCGGGCGCTGCTGCTCGAGGGGCTGCCCCGGATCGGCATCGACCGGCTGGCGCCCGCCGACGGCGCGTTCTACGTGTACGCCGACATCGGCCACCTCACCGACGACTCCTACGACTGGTGCCTGCGCACGCTGGCCGGGACGGGTGTCGCGATGGCGCCGGGGATCGACTTCGACACCCGGCAGGGCAGCCGGTACGTGCGGATGTCGTTCGCCGGGAGTGCCGAGGAGATCCTGCGCGGGCTGGACCGGCTGGACGGGTGGGTGCGCCGGTGATGAGGCTGCGCGGCATCGGCGTGCACCCGGTCAAGAGCACCGCGATCCGCCCGCTGTCCTCGGCCCTGGTCACGCCCTCCGGGCTGGCCGGCGACCGGCGCTGGATGGTCGTCGACGCGGACGGGGTGCTGGTCAGCGCCCGGGAGCTGCACGGGCTGTTCCGCATCGTCGCCGACACCGCCGAGACGGACGAAGCCGTCGACGTCGCCTTGCGGCTGAGCGCCCCCGGGATGCCGGCGCTCGAGGTCGCCGCGCCGGACTCGGACCTGATCGAGGTGACCCTGCACGGCAACGTGCTGCTGGGCCGTCCCGCGAACGAGGAGACCGGTCGCTGGATCGGCAAGGTCACCGGGCGCGACGACCTGCGCCTGGTCTGGTGCGACGACCCGACCCGGCGCACCTTCGACCGCCCCTGGGCCAGGCCGGGCGACAGTGCGCCGTACACGGACAGCGCGCCGATCTCGCTGGCCTCACTGGACTCGCTGCGCCGGCTCAACGACTGGATCGCCGAGGGTGCGCTCGCGCGCGGCGAGGAGCCCCCGGCCCCGCTGCCGGTCGAGCGGTTCCGGCCCAACCTCGTGGTCGAGGGCGCGGAGGCGTTCGCCGAGGACGGCTGGACCCGGGTGCGGGTCGGGGAGGTCTGGTTCCGCAAGGTCAAGGACATCGACCGCTGCGTGATGACCACGATCGCGCCCGAGGACCTCAGCACGGGCAAGGAGCCGATCCGCACCCTGGCGCGGTACCGGCAGTGGGACCACAAGACCTGGTTCGCGATCCACCTGGTCCCCGAGGGCTCCGGGGCGATCGCCGTGGGCGACGCCGTCGACGTTCTCTAGGTTCTCCAGGTTCTCTAGGAGGCGAGCGTCCGGCCGCGGAAGGGCAGCCACGGGTCGAGCGCACCGTAGCGCCGGACCGCTGGGATCACCGGCGCCGGGCCGGCCAGCGCGGTCGCGACGGCGCGGTGGTCGCCGGTGGTCGCCGGGGTGACCATCCGGCCGGCGTCGTTGAGCCGGGTGAAGCAGTAGCCGCGCCGGCGGGCCTCGTGCACCACGTACGGCACCGCGGCCACCGACGCCGGGGAGTTGGTCACGCCGTCGTGCTGGAGCACCACGTTGCGCTGGTGCGGGCGCAGGTGGGTCAGGATCTCGCGGGCGATCTGGCGGGAGCTGCCGCCCACCCAGTCACGGGAGTCGATGGTCCACAGCACCGGGGTGAGGCCGAGGTCGGTCACCAGCCGCCGGACCCGGTCGTCGATGCCGCCGTACGGCGGGCGCATCAGCCGGGTGAACCCGACCCGGTCGGTGCGCAGCTGGCGCCGGGTGTGCTGGAGCTGCCAGCGGACGTCGCGGTCCGAAAGCCGGGTGAGCAGCGGGTGCGACCAGGTGTGGTTGCCGACCTCGAAGCCGGCGGCGGCGACGCGGCGGGCCACGTTCGGCGCCGAGGCGACCCGGGAGCCGACCATGAAGAAGACCGCCGGCACCTTCCGGTCGGTGAGGATCTTGAGCAGCCGCGGGGTCTGGGTGCGCGACGGGCCGTCGTCGAAGGTGAGCACCACGTAGCCGCTGCGGCAGGGCCTTCCGGCGACCGTTCCGCCGGCCGTCGTCGTTGCCTGCGCGGGCCCGGCGCCGAGCACGACCAGGGCAGCCGCGAGCACGCCGAGAACGACGACATGCCCCTGCAACCGGCCCCACACCACGGGCGGAATGATCTCAGGCGGTGAGGCCCCCGGAGAGCACATCCGTCACGTGGCGGACGAATCTGTCGTGTCCGAGGCGCTGGCGCACGCCTGCCTCGCGGGAACGGGCGCGCTCGGCGAGCGCGGCGGTGAGGAAGGTCACCAGCAGCGCGGACCGTTCCCGGGCCAGGACGGCGCCCAGCTCGGGCTCGAGCAGGGCGTGCAGCCGGTCGAGCTGGGCGCCCAGCACGGTCCCCACCAGGACGTCGTTGGGGTGCCCGGTGCCGATGCCCGACCAGTCCGCGAGCTGGGCCATGATCCGCAGGAAGTCGCGACCGTCCTCGGTGCCGAGCAGGGCCGCGGTCGGCCCGACGATCGCCTCGACCACCTCGGGCAGCGACGCGCCTTCGGCCGGCAGCGCGCGGTGCGCCTCCATCGCGGCCATGTGCTTGGCCACGATCGCGGTCAGCAGGCCCTGGCGGGAGCCGAAGTGATAGCCGACCGCGGAGTCGTTGCGCTGCCCGGCGTCGCGGACGATGTCGCTCAGCTTGGCGCCGGCCACTCCGTCACGGGCGAAGCGCTGCTCCCCCGCGCGCAGCAGGCGGGCACGGGTCTCGGTTGCGTCGCGGGCCACGGGAGCAGATACTAACGGTGCGCCTTACTAACGGAGATTGTTAAATGACGACGACCTACGATCCGCTCGACCCGGCCTTCCTGGCCGACCCCTATCCCGCGTTCGCGCACTTGCGTGAGCACGACCCGGTGCACCACCACCCGGCCGACCACCGGGCGCCGGGCTTCTGGGCGCTGTCCCGGTTCGAGCACGTGTGGGACGCCGTACGACGACCCGAGGTGTTCTCCTCGGCGGGCGGGCTGACCTTCTTCCCCGACGAGATCGGCACCCTCGGCCTGCCGCCGAACCTGGTGATGCTCGACCCTCCGCGGCACACCCGGCTGCGCGCGCTGATCGGCCGCGGCTTCACGCCCCGCCACGTGACCCGGCTCGAGGAGCGGATCCGCGCCTTCGCGCGCGCTCGCCTGCCCGAGGTCACCGACCTGCACCGGGACTACTCCGCCACCATCCCGACGTTCGTGCTCGCCGAGCTGTTCGGCGTCCCCGAGGAGGACCGGGTGCGGTTCGGACCGTGGGTGCAGCAGGTCACCGCGCTCCAGGACAGCACGCTGAACGGCGCCGGGCTCGACGAGAAGCCCGACGGGATCGGCGCGGTCGCCGACCTGCTCACGTACTTCTCCGAGGCCATCGCGGATCGTCGTACGCGGCCGGCAGGACACCGCGGCGAGGACCTGATCGGCGCGCTGGTCGACGCCGAGGTCGACGGCGAGCGGCTCACCGACTGGGACATCCTCGGCTTCTGCTTCGTGGTCACCGCGGGTGGCAGCGACACCACCGCCGGGCTGATATCGCACGCGGTCACGCTGCTCGGCGAGTTCCCCGAGCAGCGCAAGCTGCTGCTCGACGACCCGGGGCTGATCGGGCCGGCGCTGCTGGAGTTCCTGCGGCTGGAGTCCTCGGTGCAGGGGCTGGCCCGGACGACCACCCGCGACGTCGAGGTCGGCGGCGTAACCATCCCGGCCGGGGAGAAGGTGATGATGCTCTACGCCGCCGCGAACCGGGACCCGCGCGAGTTCGGCGAGACCGCCGACCTGCTCGACGTACGGCGAGAGGTGCGCCGGCACCTCTCGTTCAGCAGCGGGCCGCACTTCTGCATCGGCAGCCACCTGGCCCGACTGCAGGCCCGGGTCGCGCTCGAGGAGCTGCTCGCCGCGCGCCCGTGGATCGCCGTCGACCCGGCCGCGGGAACCCGGCACCCGTCGGCGTTCGTGCGCGGCTGGACCTCGCTGCCGGTCGTCTCGCCGTGAGGGCTACTTCTTCTTCGACAAGAAGGCGAGCATCGCCTCGCGGGCCTGGTCGGAGCCGAAGAGCCGGGCGCTGAGCTCGATCATGTCCTCGGCGTTCGCCTCGAGGTGCTCGAGGATGCCGCGGGCGAGCAGGCCCTTGGTCTCGCGCAGGCCCTGCGGGTGCGCGGCGAGGAGGCCCAGGGTGGTCTCGGCGACGGCGTCGTCGAGGCCGGCGGCCGGCACGCTGCGGGTGACCAGGCCCATCGCGGCGGCCTCCGCGGCGTCGAAGGTCCGGCCGGAGAGAAAGGTGTCGTACGCCGCCCTGCTGGTCAGCCGGGGCAGCACCGAGAGCGAGATGACCGCCGGTGCGAGCGCCAGCCGGGACTCGGTGAACGCGAACGTGACGTCGTCGCCGCAGATCACGATGTCCGCGGCCGCGACGATGCCCAGCCCGCCGGCCCGCACCGGTCCCGCCAGCCGGACCAGGACCGGCTTGGGGTGGGTGAGGATCGTCCGCTGCAGGTCGACCAGCGCCCGCGCGCCCTCGGCCATCGACCCCTCGGCCGCCTCGGAGAGGTCGGCTCCCGAGCAGAACACCCGGTCCGCCGAGCGCAGCACCACCACCAGCACCTCGTCGTCCCCCGCCGCCCGCTCCAGCCGCTCGAACAGCTCCGCGACCAGCTGCCGGGACAACGCGTTCCGGTTGTGCGGCGAGTCCAGCGTGATCGTCCCGACCCCGCCCCCCACCTCGAAGTGCACCAGCTCGGTCATGTTCCCTCTCTCCCCACCGTCGAATCAGGTCTCGTGGCCCGCCGAAACCAGCCTTCTGGCCCGCCGAAACCAGCCTTCTGGTTCCTGAAGGAAACCAGAAGCCCCGATTGGGTGAGCCAGGAGGCCTGACTCGGCGGGCCAAAGGGCCGGATTCGCGGAGATCAGTAGGACTTGGGCAGGCCCAGGCTGTGCATGGCGACGTAGTTCAGGATCATCTCGCGGCTGACCGGGGCGATGCGGCCCAGGCGCGCGGCGATGAGCAGGTTGCCCAGACCGTACTCCGAGGCGAGGCCGTTGCCGCCGTGGGTCTGGACCGCGACGTCGAGGGCGTTGCAGGCGATCTCGCCGCCGGCGTACTTGGCCATGTTGGCGTACTCCCCGGCGCCCATGTCGTCGCCCGCGTCGCAGAGCGCGGCCGCCTTCTGCATCACCAGGCGCGACTGCTCCAGCTCGATCTTCACCTTCGCCAGCGGGTGGGCGATGCCCTGGTGGGTGCCGATGACGTCCTTCCACACCTGCCGCGTTTTGGCGTACTCGACCGCCTTGTCCAGCGCGAAGCGGGCCATCCCGTTCGAGAAGGCCGCGCCCATGATCCGCTCCGGGTTGAGCCCGGCGAAGAGCTGCCAGAGTCCGCCGTCCTCGTCGCCGACCAGCGCGTCGGCCGGCAGCCGGACGTTGTCGATGAAGAGCGAGAACTGCTTCTCCGGCGCGTGGAAGTCCATCGGAATGTGCTGGTACTCCAGCCCCTTGACGTCGGTCGGCATCACGAACAGCGCCGGCTTGAGCTTGCCGGTCTTCGCGTCCGCCGTACGGGAGACCACCAGGACCGCATCGGCCTCGTCGACGCCGGAGATGAACACCTTGCGCCCGTTGAGCACCCACTCGTCGCCGTCCTTGGTGGCGGTCGTGGTGATCTGGTGGCTGTTCGATCCGGCGTCCGGCTCGGTGATCGCGAAGGCCATGATGAACGAGCCGTCCGCGATCTTCGGCAGCCAGCGCTCCTTCTGCTCCGGCGTGCCGCAGCGGGTGATGATCGTGCCGCAGATCGCCGGGCTGACCACCATCATCAGCAGCGGCGCCCCGGCCGCGGCGGCCTCCTCGAGCACGGCGGCCAGGTCGGCCATCCCGCCGCCGCCACCGCCGTACTCCTCGGGGATGTTCACGCCGAGGTAGCCGTGCTTGCCCATGTCGGCCCACAGCTCGGTCAGCTTCTCGCCGTTGCGGGTCTTCTCCGCGACGTAGCTGTGCCCGTAGCTGGAGGCGAGCTTGAACACGGCCTCGCGCAGCGCGGTGCGCTCCTCGGGTTCGGTGAACGGGACGGTGGTCATGCGCCTTCTCCTTCGGTGACGACGGCGAGGACGTCGCCGGCTGCTACTTGCTGGCCCACGGCGACGGCGATCTCCACGACTCCGTCGCCCGGGGCACTGATCGAGTGCTGCATCTTCATCGCCTCCAGCACCAGAAGGGTCTGGCCGGCCTCGACGGTGCTGCCGCTCTCGGCGGCCACCGCGATCACCGTGCCCGGCATCGGCGCGAGCAGCGAGCCGGCGCTGACCTGGTCGGCGGGGTCGGTGAACCGCGGCACCAGCCGGTACGACGCCGCGCCGCGGGCCGAGTCCACGTGCACGACGTCACCGCTGATGGCGACGTCGTGAGCGATCCGGACCCCGTCGACCTCGAGGACGACGCGCGACTCGCTCGCCTCGACGACCGCCATCCCCTCGACCTGGTAGCCGTCGCGGCCGCCGTACCACGCGACCGTGATCTCCTCGCCCTGCTGGGAGAGAACGGTCCGCTGCGGCTGCGAGACCACGTTGCGCCAGGCGACCGGGATGCCCCGCTGCACCGTACGACGGGCGCGATCCGCCTCGGCGAGGGCGAGCGCCGCCGCGGTCGCCAGGGTGTCGTGCTCGACCGCGGGACCCTTGAGGTCGTAGCCGCCGAGGAAGTCAGTGCTCACCTCGCCGGCGAGGACCTTCTCGTCGCGCAGCAGCCGCACCAGCACGTCGCGGTTGGTGACCAGTCCGTGGATCCTGGCCCGCTCCAGCACGCCGGCCAGCGACCGGAAGGCGCTGCGCCGGTCCGGTCCCCAGGCGATCACCTTGGCGAGCATCGCGTCGTAGTGGGTGCCGACCTCGTTGCCGCTGGCGAAGCCGCTGTCCAGCCGGATCCCGTACGACGAGAGCCGCTCGAACTCTGTGTCAGCGGCGATCTCGACGCTGTCCAGGCGACCGCTCTGCGGCTGGTAGTCCGCGGCCGGGTCCTCCGCGTACAGGCGCACCTCGACGGCGTGGCCGCGGGGCTGCGACGGCGCGTCAGGGACGGTGCCGCCCTCGGCGACGCGCAGCTGTGCCTCGACCAGGTCCAGCCCGAAGACCTCCTCGGTGACCGGGTGCTCGACCTGGAGGCGGGTGTTCATCTCCAGGAAGCTCACGCGGTCGCCGGCCAGCATGAACTCGACCGTGCCCGCCCCGACGTACCCGATCGCCTCGGCGGCCAGGCGCGCGCCCTCGTGCAGGGTCTTGCGGACCTCGTCGCTCAACCCCGGCGCCGGGGCCTCCTCGACCACCTTCTGGTGCCGGCGCTGCAGCGAGCAGTCGCGCTCGCCGAGGACCAGGACGGTGCCGTGGGTGTCGCCGACGACCTGGACCTCGACGTGACGGCCGTTCTCCAGGTAGGGCTCGCAGAACACGGTGGCGTCGCCGAAGGCGGACTCGGCCTCGGCAGCGGCCAGCTGCACCTGCGACGAGAGGTCCGCCAGAGACCGCACGATCCGCATGCCGCGACCGCCGCCACCGGCGGAGGCCTTCACCAGGATCGGCAGGTCCGCCTCGGTGACCGCGGCCGGGTCGAGCTCGGCGAACACCGGGACCCCGGCGTCGGCCATCAGCTTCTTGGCGGCGACCTTGGAGCCCATCGCGTCGATGGACTCGGGCGTCGGGCCGATCCAGGTCAGCCCGGCGTCGATCACCGCACGGGCGAAGTCGGCGTTCTCGGAGAGGAATCCGTAGCCAGGGTGGACCGCGTCCGCCCCGGCCTTCTTCGCGGCGGCGATGACGAGGTCGCCGCGCAGGTAGGTCTCGGCCGGCGTGTTGCCGGGAAGCCGGACCGCGACGTCGGCCTCGGTCACGAACGGCAGCCCGGCATCGGCGTCGGAGTGCACCGCGACCGTGCCGATGCCGAGGCGGCGGCAGGTGGCGAAGACCCGGCGGGCGATCTCGCCGCGGTTGGCGACAAGGACTCTGTTGATCAAGCCACTCACATCCTGAAGACGCCGAAGCGGTCGGTGCCCTCGATCGGGGCGTTGGCGATCACGGACAGGCAGATGCCGAGGACGGTCCGGGTGTCCCGCGGGTCGATGACCCCGTCGTCGTACAGCATCCCGGAGAGGAAGAACGGCAGGCTCTGCTCCTCGACGGCCTGCTCGATGAAGGCGCGCATACCGGCGTCGGCCTCCTCGTCGTACGGTTTCCCCTTGGCCTCGGCCGCGGCCCGGGCGACGATGCTCAGCACGCCGGCGAGCTGCTGCGGGCCCATCACCGCGGACTTGGCGTTCGGCCAGGTGAAGAGGAACCGCGGGTCGTAGGCGCGGCCGTTCATGCCGTAGTTGCCGGCGCCGTACGAGGCGCCGATGATCACGGACAGGTGCGGGACCTTCGAGTTGGAGACCGCGTTGATCATCTGGGCGCCGTGCTTGATGATCCCGCCCTGCTCGTACTCGGCCCCGACCATGTAGCCGGTGGTGTTGTGCAGGAACAGCAGCGGCACGTCGATCTGGTTGGCAAGCTGGATGAACTGGGTCGCCTTCTGGGCCTCCTCGGAGAAGAGCACGCCCTGCGCGTTGGCGAGGATCCCGATCTGGTGGCCGTGGATCTTGGCCCACCCGGTGACCAGCGACGACCCGTACAACGGCTTGAACTCGTCGAAGACCACGCCATTGCTCTCCGAGAGCCCATCAACGACACGCACGATCACCTCGCGCGGGTCGAACGGCTCCTTGAGGTCGGTCGGGATCAGGTCGAGGAGCTCCTCGGGATCGTGCTCAGGCTCCTCATAGGCCACACCAGGCTCAAGTTTCACGTGTTCCCTTGTGATTCCGTCAGCGCGGCGCCAGTTCAGCCGAGCCACGATCCGGCGCCCGATCCGGATCGCGTCGTGCTCGTCGACGGCCAGGTAGTCGGCCAGCCCAGAGGTGCGCGCGTGCATCTCGGCACCACCGAGCGACTCGTCGTCGGACTCCTCGCCGGTGGCCATCTTGACCAGGGGCGGGCCACCCAGGAAGACCTTGGCCTGCTCCTTGACCATGACGGTGTAGTCGCTCATCCCGGGGATGTAGGCGCCGCCCGCGGTCGAGTTGCCGAAGACCAGGGCGATCGTCGGCTGCTTGCGCGCGCTGGCCCGGGTCAGGTCGCGGAACATCTTGCCGCCGGGGATGAAGATGTCCTTCTGCGTGGGCAGGTCGGCGCCACCGGACTCGACCAGCGAGATCGTCGGGAGGTGGTTCTCCTCGGCGATCTGCCCGGCACGGAAGCCCTTCTTCAGCGTCCACGGGTTCGAGGCGCCGCCCTTCACCGTGGGGTCGTTCGCGGTGATCATGCACTCGACGCCCTCGACGACGCCGATGCCGGTGACCAGGCTCGCGCCGACGGTGAAGTCCGAGCCCCAGCCGGCCAGCGGGGAGAGCTCGAGGAACGCGGTACCGGGGTCGATGAGCAGCTCGATCCGCTCGCGAGCGGTCAGCTTGCCGCGGGCTCGGTGTCGTTCGACGTACCGCTCGCCACCACCGGCGACGGCGAGCGCGTGCTGCTCGTCGAGCTCGGCGAGCTTCTCCAGCATGGCGGTGCGGCGATCGCTCATGAGGCGTACCCCAGCAGTCGGGCGGCAAGGTCGGTGAGCACGTCGGTCGCTCCTCCTCCGATGGGCAGGATCCGCGAGTCGCGGTAGTGGCGCTCCACCTCGGTCCCGTGCATGTAGCCGGTGCCTCCGTGGAGCTGGACGGCCTGGTCGACGACGGCCTCGCACGCCTCGACCGCGGTCTGCTTGGCCAGGCAGGCTTCCGCGATCACGTTGTCTCCGGCCACGTGGCGAGACGCGACGTCGCGCGTGTAGGTCCGCGCGGTCTCGACCAGCCGGTGCATCTCGACGAGCTTGTGGCGGACCACCTGGTTGGCGATCAGCGGCTTCCCGAACGTCTCCCGGTCACGGGCGTACTGCGCGGTCAGCGCCAGCGCGCGCGAGGCGATCCCGTAGCCGTGCACGGCCAGCCCGATCCGCTCGACGACGAACTGCTCGGCGATCTGGTAGAAGCCGCTGTTCTCCTCGCCGACCAGGTTCGCGGCCGGCACCCGCACGTCGACGTACGAGAGCTCCGCGGTGTCCGAGCAGTGCCAGCCCATCTTCCGCAGTGACCGGTCGACGGTGAAGCCGGGCGTGCCCTTGTCGACGACGATGAGCGAGATGCCCGCGTGGCCGCCCTTCCCGTCCGACGCAGCGCCGGTGCGCACCGCGGTGGTCACGTAGTCGGCGCGCACGCCCGAGGTGATGAACGTCTTCGCTCCGTTGATGACGTAGTGGTCGCCATCGCGGACCGCGGTGGTGCGGATGCCCGCGACGTCGGAGCCGCCACCGGGCTCGGTGACCGCGAGCGAGCCGATCAGCTCGCCGGCGAAGGTCGGGCGCGCGTACCGGTCGATCAGGTCGGCGCTGCCGTTGGCGGCGATGTGCGGCAGCGCGATGCCGTGCGTGAACAGCCCTGCCGCCAGTCCCGAGGAGCCGCCGGCCTCGAAGAACGCCTCCTGCATCGCCACCGAGTCGAGCAGGTCGCCGCCGTCGCCGCCGATCTCGTCGGGGAACCCGATCGAGTAGATGCCGGCCTTCGCGGCGGCCGCGTGCAGCGCCCGCGGTATCTCGCCGGCGTCCTCCCACTCCTGCAGGTGCGGGGTCACCTCGCGCTCGACGAACGTCCGCGTCGTCTCCTGGAGCGCGCGGCGCTCGTCGGTCAGGAAGGTGCTCACATCAGCTCCTCGGGGATGTGCACGATCCGCGAGCGCAGCCACTCGCCGACCGCCTTGGCCTGCGGGTCGAAGCGGGTGCTGGCCGCGACGCCCTCGCCGAGCAGGCCGCGGATCAGCACGTTGACGCCGCCGAGGTTCGGCAGCGGGTAGACCTCGACGTCGAGGTCGGCCGCCTCGGGGAGCAGCCGGCGGATCTCGTCGGGGGTGACCAGGTGCAGCAGCCAGGCGATCCGCCGCTCGCGCAGGACGTCAGGCGAGCCGCCCACCCAGAGACCGACGTTGGCGTCACCGCCCTTGTCGCCACTGCGGGCGTGCACGAAGGTGCCCAGCGGGGCCTTGACCGTCGGCGATTCCGAGCCGCCGTACGACGGGGGCGCGACCGGGTCCTCGGGGACGGCACCGGTCGGCGGTGCGTCGATCGTGACCGTGCTCCCGTCCCACAGGTGCACCGTCTCGGTCACCTCGCTCCGGTCCACGTACGCCGGCCGGTAGACGCCGTACGGAGAGCCGCGCCCCGGCGGTGCGGTCAGGGTGAACCCCGGGTACGACGCGAGCGCGAGCTCGACCGCGGCGGCACTGAACGGCTTGCCCACCACGTCCGCCGACGGGTCCTTGACGACCACCCGCAGCAGGCACGAGGCGCCCTCCTCGGTGTCCGCGTCCGGGGCTGGCCGGGCCCCGAGCGACCACGAGATCGACGCCGGTCGCTGAGCGGCCAGCCGAGCTTCGAGCTGGGTCCGGATCCACGCCGCCTTCTCGTCGATGTCCAGCCCGGTCAGCACGAACTCCATCTGGTTGCGGTGCCCGCCGAGCTCGTTGACGGCGACCTTGAGCCGCTCGGGCGGCGCCGAGCCGGTGACCCCGGAGACGCGCACCCGGTCGGGCCCGTCGGCTGCCAGCGAGATCGAGGTCAGGTCGGTGGTCACGTCAGGGCCGAGGTACGTCGTCGTCTGGATCTCGTAGACCAGCTGCGCGGTCACGGTGTCGACGCTGACCAGGCCACCGGTGCCCGGGTGCTTGGTGACCACGAACGACCCGTCCGCGGCGACCTCGGCGAGCGGGAAGCCCAGCGGGTTCGCGTCGCGCGGCAGGTCGAGGAAGCCGGAGAAGTTGCCGCCGGTGGCCTGGGTACCGCACTCGATGACGTGGCCCGCGACCACGGCACCGGCCAGCTCGTCGTACGACGTGGGCTTCCAGCCGTGGTGCGCGATCGCCGGACCGACCACGACCGAGGCGTCGGTGACCCTGCCGGTGACCACGATGTCCGCGCCGGCCTCCAGCGCGCGGGCGATGCCGAAGGCACCGAGGTACGCGTTCGCGGTGAGGGCGCCACCGAGGCCGAGCTCGGCCGCGCGCGGCGCCAGGTTGTCGCCGTCGACCCAGGCGATCTTGGCGTCGAGCCCGAGGGAGGAGGCAACCTCGCCGAGGCGCACGGCCAAGCCGGCCGGGTTGAGCCCGCCGGCGTTCGCGACCAGGCGAACCCCCTGCGACAGCGCGAGATCCAGCGAGTCGGCGACCTGGGTGACGAACGTCCGGGCGTACCCGAGGGCCGGATCGCGCAGCTGGTCCTTGCCGAGGATGAGCATGGTCAGCTCGGCGAGGTAGTCGCCCGTCAGGTAGTCCAACGGACCGCCCTCGAGCATCTCCCGCATCGCGGAGAGACGGTCGCCGTAGAAGCCGGAGCAGTTGCCGATCCGGACGGGCTCAGTCACGAGCCGGCCTCCCCGCCCCCGACGGACCGGCGAAGGCCTGGGCGATGTCGAGCCACTCGTTCGCGTCGTCGCCGACGGCGACCAGGTCGAGGTCGTCGCGGTGGCGGCGCTGGGTGACCCGCAGGCAGAAGTCGTACGCCGGACCGCGCACCGACTGCGCGGCGTCCTCCGGCCCCCACGTCCACAGCTCGCCCGAGGACGCGGTCAGCTCGACGCGGAACTCCTCCGCCGGCGGCTCCAGGCCGTGCACGCCGAACGCGAAGTTCCGGGTACGCACGCCGAGGTGCGCGACGTGCTTGATCCGGTCCGTCGGCGCCAGCGTGACGCCGAGCGCGTCGGCCACGTCGAGGGTGTGCGCCCAGGTCTCCATGAACCGCGCGGTGGCCATCGAGGCCGGGCTCATCGGCGGGCCGAACCAGGGCAGCTTCTGTCCCTCGGGGACGGCGCGCAGCATCGCGGGTAGCGCCGTACGGGACCCGCGCCAGCGCGCCAGGATCTCCGCCGCGCTCGCCTTCGCCCCGGCGAACGCCTCGGCGTCGACGAAGCCGTCGGGGTCGCCGATCGCCTGCAGCACCAGCGCGTCCCAGGCCTCCTTGTCGGTGCCGGCCGCGATCGCGCACTCGTCGGTCCAGGCCAGGTGCACCACCGTGGTGGCGATGTCCCAGCCCTCCGCCGGGGTGGGCTTGCGCCAGCCCGGCTCGTCCAGCGGGGCGACCAGGCTCTCCAGCTGGTCGCCCTCGGCGGTCAGGTCGGCGAGCACCTGTTCCAGCACAGCGTTCACGAGGCGTTCCTCCGGGGTAGTTCGGCGTCGAGCACGGCGGCCCAGCGGTCGAGGATGCGGGCGCGGCGGGCCTGGTCGTCCGAGATCGTGTTGGCCAGGCCGAGGCCGCGGATGAGGTCGAGGGTGGCCTGCACCAGCTCGCGCCCAGCGGGGTCGGAGTCGTCGGCGTCGAGCATCTCGACGGTGAGACGGTGCGTCTCGCGGCCGGTGATCCGCTCCAGCGGACCGACCGCGTCGAGCAGCTTCTCGTCGCTGCGCGCCGCGACCCAGAGCTCGAGCGCGGCTACGAAGACGTCGGAGGTGAAGTGCTCGCCGAGCATGGCCAGCACCGCGCGGGTCCTCCCCGGTCCGGTGGGCAGCGCGGCCGCGGCGGTGGCGAGCTCGTCGCGGCGCACGATCGCGAGGTGCTCGACCGCGGCGATCACCAGGTCGGCCTTGGTCGGGAAGTGGTGCAGCTGCGCGCCCCGGCTCACGCCCGCGCGCTCGGAGACCAGGGTCGTCGAGGTCCCGCTCCAGCCGTTCTCGACCAGGCACTGCACGGTCGCCTCCAGGAGCCGCTGCCGCATGGCGCGCGTGCGCTCCTCCTGGGGCACCCGGGTGCCGGTCGCGGAGCTCGTCACGCCGCCATCGTCGCCCGGATCGCAACAAACAGTCAAGACTGCTTTTAAGTTTCCGAGGGCCGGCCGAGCCCCGCGTCCCGCGCCCGGATGATCGCCTGCGCCCGGTCGGCGACCTGCAGCTTGGCGAAGATCGAGGAGACGTTGTTGGCCACCGTCTTCGGCGAGACCTCCAACCGCGCTCCGATCGCGGCGTTGTTGAGGCCGGCGGCGAGCAGGTCCAGCACCTCGGTCTCCCGCGGGGTCAGCTCGGGGAACGGCACCGCGGCCAGGTCGCGCGGCGCGGTCAGGAACCCCAGCACCCGCTGGGCCACCCCCGGCCCGAAGATGGCCTCGCCGGCCGCGACCGAGCGGATCGCGCGCAGGATGTCCTCCTGCTCGACCCCCTTGACCAGGTAGCCCCGGGCGCCGGCCCGCATCGCCGAGAAGACCGACTCGTCGTCGTCGTACATGGTCAGCACCAGCACTGCCACCTGCGGCGCGACCCGGGCGATTTCCCGGGTGGCCGCGATGCCGTCGAGGCCCGGCATGCTCAGGTCGAGGATGGCGACGTCGGGCCGCAGCGTCACCACCTCGCGGACGGCGTCGTGGCCGTCGGCGACCACCGCGACCACCTCGACGTCGGGAAGCGAGCCGAGCAGCGCGGTCAGGCCCGCGCGCACGATCGGGTGGTCGTCGGCCACCAGGACCCGGATCACGAGGACGCTCTCACGACGACCCCAGCGGGATCGCGACGTAGACCCGGCCACCGGCTCCCGAGGGCCCCGCCTCGAACCGGGCCCCCACCTCGGCCGCGCGCTCGGCCATCGCCTGCAGCCCGACGCCGGGCACCCAGCCGTTGCGGTGACCGTCGTCGACCACCTCGACCTCCAGCTCGGCGCCGCAGCGCAGCGTCAGCGCGGCCCGCGAGGCCCGCGCGTGCCGGGCCACGTTGGTCAGGGCCTCGGTGGCGATCCGGTACGCGGCGACCTCGACAGCCGCGGGCAGCGCCGGCAGCCGTTCGGGTACCCGGACGTCGACGGTCACCGCGGACCCGTCCGGACGGCGAGCGAGCTGGTCGGCCCGGCGGCGTAAAGCGTCCAGCAGGCCGAGCTCGTCGAGGTCGCCGGGGCGCAGGTCGTCGACCAGCCGCCGGACCTCGGCCAACGCCGCCCGCGCGTCCCGGCGCAGCGAGCCGACCAGGCCGGCCGCCGTTCCGGGGTCGTCGGCGAGCACGTTGCCGGCGGCATCCGCGCCCATCGCCATCCCGGTCAGCGTCGGACCGAGCCCGTCGTGCAGGTCGCGGCGTAGTCGGCGGCGCTCCTCCTCGCGGGCGAGCACGATCCGCTCCCGTGACTCCTGCAGGTCGGTGGCCAGGTCGGAGGCGTGCACCGCCACCGCCAGCGGCGCGGTGACCAGCGCCAGCGCCGCCCGGTCCTGGGCGGCCAGGCTCCGCTCTCCCGGGCGCAGGCCGACGAGCAGCTCACCGACCTCCTCGCCGGCGTAGGTGAGAGTGATCGCGACGTCGCGGTCCCCCGGCTCGCCGGCATCGACGAGACCGGAGCGCCGCGTCCTCAGCCCGACGTACGGGAGCCGCAGCGCGAGCCGCAGCCCCTCGACCACGCCGGCCAGGCCGCGCTCCTCGCCGGTCGCCAGCTTCTCGGCGATCCCGGAGGCCACCCGCGCCGGGTCGTCGCGGTCGCCGTACATCCAGCGGTCCACGACCCGCTGCAACCGGGGCAGCAACGGCGCCGCGCCGACGGCCACCAGGACGGTCGCCAGCACCGAGCGCCCGACCGCACGGGAGACCAGCGAGTCGAGCACGGCCACCAGCACGCCGTACGACGCCAGCACGATCACCGAGAGCAGCAGCCAGGCGGTCGCCCGGGAGAGCACCACCCGGACGTCGAGGATCCGGTGCCGCACGACGGCGACGGTGATGGCGGCGGGGATCAGCGGGATCGAGAAGAGCACGACGACCGGCGTCCCGGCGACGAACGCCCAGGGCAGCACTCCGGCGACGACCGCGATCCCGGCAAGCACGAGCCAGAGCAGCTGGCGGCGCTGGGTCTCGCCGCCGCGGCGGTAGCGGACCACGAGCGAGGCGACCGCGAGCGCGATCGCCGCCATCGTCCGGATCTCCGAGAGCAGCCACAGCGGGGCGAGGGCGTCGTAGGACGAGGTCGACAGGTAGCCGGCCGGGAACCCCGGGCGCACCGGGGTGGTGTCGGCGACGGCTTCGACCACGAACAGCGGCGCGGTGAGCACGACCGCCCACGCCACCGGCCGCCAGCGCGGGCTGGGGAGCCGGCCGTCCGGGAACAGCAGCAGCGCCATCGGCAGGAACAGCGCGATCGCCCAGGGCCAGGCGCCGAGGAAGACGGTGACCGCGAGCCGCTGCACGGCGAGCGGACCGCCGTCGTCGTGGAGCAGCTGCACCAGCGGCGGCAGCCAGGCGCTGGTCGCGTGCGCGAGGCCGTCGGCGAGCAGCAGCCAGCCGACCGCGTTGGCCGGGCGGTGCCAGCTGACCAGGAGCCCGCTGAGCGCGAAGGAGGCGCCCATCAGCGCGTTGGTCACCGTGAACGCGTCCAGCGCGTCCTGCCAGGACCAGTCGGCGGCGAGGGAGAGCACGACCGCGGCGGTCACCTCGGCGAAGGCCAGCGCGCCGAGGCCTGCCGACAGGGCCCGGCTGCGTCCGGTGCGGACCGCGCTCACGGCACTCAGTGTGCTCCTCGCCGTTCCCGGACGGGCGGGAACGCGTTCCCGGGTGGCCCGGGCGATCTCCCGGACGCCGCGGGCTCCGGTGCCGTGTCCTCCGGGGAGCGGCCGCCGCAGAGTCGAGGAGAACCCCGGACCGCCCGGGGAGTCGCATACCGGAGGTACTCATGAGCTCGACATCCCTCGCCGGGACGGCGTCCGCGCCCGCCGCTCCCCCGGCCGGCCTGCGCCGGGCCACCCGCCTGCTCGCCGCGACGGTGCTGCCGCTCGGCGCGATCGCCATCGCCGTGCTGCGCTTCGTGATGCCGTACTACACCACCGACAGCGGCACCGAGATCGCGCGCAGCATCGCGGCCCACCAGGACCGGCAGAACGCCGTGGTCTGGCTGGGCTTCGTCGCGGTGCTGACGATGGTGCCCGCGGTGCTCTGGGTCGGCCGGGTCACCGCACGGACCGCGCCTCGCCTGACCGCGGCCGCCCTGCTGCTCCTGGTCCCCGGCTACCTGTCGCTCGCGCTGCTGGTCAGCAGCGACGCCGTCGCGCTGTACGGCGTGAAGCACGGCCTGCCCACGAAGACCGTGGCGGACATGTACACCAGCGTGCACCCCGTCGTACTCATCGCTGGCGTCGTGTTCGTGATCGGCCACGTGCTCGGCACCATCCTGCTCGGCACCGCGATGCTGCGCGGCAGGTCCGTCCCGGCCTGGGCAGCCGTCGCCACCATCGTCGCCCAGCCGCTGCACTTCGTGGCCGCGGTCGCCGTCGGCAGCCACACCCTCGACCTGGTCGCCTGGGGCCTGAACGCGGTCGGGTTCGCCGCGGTCTCGGTGGCGATCCTGGCGATGAGCGACGACGCGTGGGCCTCGCGTGACGGGGGTGCGTGATGGACGAGCTGGAGCGCTTCCTCGCCGAGTTCGTGCCGCAGCAGGAGAAGGCTGAGAAGGCCATCCACGACGGGATCCTCGGCCCGCGGCTGGAGCTGTGGACCCGCCAGGATCCGGTCACCGTCTTCGGCGCCGCGATCCCGCTGCTGAGCGGCTGGGACGAGGTGCTCCCCGGCTTCGACTGGGTGGCCTCGCGCTTCCGCCGCTGCACGTCGTACCGGTTCGAGGTGGTGGCGGCCGGCGTCAGCGGCGACCTGGCCTACGTGGCCGGGTTCGAGCACACCACCGCCGAGGTGGAGGGCGTCGAGCGGTCGTACACGCTGCGCACGACCCACGTCTACCGCCGCGAGGAGGGCGCCTGGAAGATCGTGCACCGGCACGGGGACGCTCCGCCCGCGGACGCTCGCGGCGACGAGGGCGCCATGCTCGCCCAGGTGAGCCGGGAGTGAGGTGCGCGATGGAGGTCACCCTGCGCGAGTTCCAGGTCCGGCCCGGGCACCTCGAGGACTGGCTCGCCGGCTGGCGCGACGGCGTGATGCCGTTGCGCCGGCGGTGCGGCTTCCAGCTCCTCGGCGCCTGGCTCGACCCGGCGACGAACCGGTTCGTCTGGGTGCTCGGGTACGACGGTCCGGACGGCTGGGACGCCGCGGACGCGCGGTACCACGCTCTCCCCGAGCGACGGGCGCTCGACCCGGAGCCGTCGGGCTTCGTCGCCGAGGCGACGATCACGCGCATGGTGCCGGTGCCGGCCGAGCCATAGACCGAGCCATGGACCAGGAGCTGCGATGACCGACGGGGACGAGGGGTCGGTGAGCGACCGGCCCGAGATCGACACCGAGGTCGAGGCCGTGGTGGACCGGTTCTTCACCGCGTTCACCGACGGGGCCGAGCACACCGAGGCGATCCTCACGGAAGTGCTGCTGCCCGAGGCGGTCATCGTGAGTGCGGCCGGCGGCCTCACGGTGTACGACGTCCGGGCGTTCACCGAGCCCCGCGTGGCGCTGCTCCGCTCGGGCACGCTCGCCGGCTTCCGCGAGTGGCGCACCGAGGGGCGTACCGGCCTGTTCGGGGACGTCGCGCAGCACTGGCGCTCCTACGCCAAGGCGTGGACCCAGGACGGCGTCGAGCGGCACGGAGCCGGCACCAAGAGCCTGCAGCTGGTGCGCACCAGCGCCGGCTGGCGGATCAGCGCGGTGCTCTGGGACGACGAGCGCGCCTGAGACCGCGTGAAACCGGCGTGAAGGCGCGGTGAAACCGGGCGGGCCCAGGCTCCTCCCATGAACGTCATCCCCGCTGTCCACGCCGAGGGCCTGGTCAAGACCTTCGGAGACTTCCGTGCCGTCGACGGCATCGACCTGCACGTCGACCAGGGCGAGATCTACGGCGTCCTCGGCCCGAACGGGGCCGGCAAGACCACCACGCTGAAGATGCTGGCCACTCTCCTGAGCATCGACGCCGGCACCGCGGAGATCTTCGGTGTCGACGTACGACGAGACCCGCACCGCACCCGGCAGCTGCTCGGCGTCACCGGCCAGTACGCCTCTGTCGACGAGAACCTGACCGCGATGGAGAACCTCTGGCTGTTCGGCCGGCTCCAGGGCGTAGCCAGCGAGAAGGCGCGGCGCACGGCGGCCGACCTGCTCGGCCAGTTCGCGCTCGAGGAGGCGGCGGACAAGCCGATCTCCCAGTTCTCCGGGGGCATGCGCCGCCGGCTCGACCTGGCCGCCAGCCTGATCACCCGGCCGCCGCTGATCTTCCTCGACGAGCCGACCACGGGCCTGGACCCGCGCACCCGCGGCCAGATGTGGGACACCATCCGCGGCCTGGTCGCCGACGGCTGCACGGTGCTGCTGACCACGCAGTACCTCGACGAGGCCGACCAGCTCGCCGACCGGATCGCGGTCATCGACCGCGGCCGCAAGGTCGCCGAGGGCACCCCCGACGAGCTGAAGACCTCGGTCGGCAACTCGACCCTGCAGCTGCAGCTCACCTCGCCGGGTGACCAGGACGACGCCGCCTCCGTCGTACGCAGGCTGCTCGGCGAGGAGCCGGTGCTGTCCCCTGAGTCCGGCCGGATGAACGTCGCCCTCGAGGACGCCGACCGTGCCGCCGACGTGCTGATCGGCTTGCGCGAGGCCGGCATCGGGATCACCTCGGTCAGCGTCGACAAGCCCACCCTGGACGAGGTCTTCCTCGCCCTCACCGGTCACGACACCGGTGCCGACAACGACGAGCTCGAGCTGGAGGCCGCCCGATGAGCACCACCACCGCCCCCGCGCCCACCGAGGCGCACGTCCCCGAGCAGCGCCGGCTGACCCCCGAGGACGTCGCCGCCCGCACCTCGCCGCGCAACAGCGTGCGCGAGACGGTCAGCCAGACCCTGACGATGGCCTGGCGCTCCACCAAGAAGATGCGCCGCAACCCGGAGCAGTTCTTCGACGTGATCATCCAGCCGCTGCTCTTCACCGCGATGTTCACCTACATCTTCGGTGGCGCGATCTCCGGCGACGTGAAGAGCTACCTGCCGATCATCATCCCGGGCATCCTCGCCCAGACCGCCCTGACCGCCTGCATGGCGATGGGCACCCAGCTGCGCGAGGACATGGACAAGGGCGTCTTCGACCGGTTCAAGTCGCTGCCGATCGCGCGGATCGCGCCGCTGGCCGGTCCGGCCGTGGCCGACGTGATCCGCTACGTCATCGCCGCGACACTGACCATCCTGGTCGGCCTGGCGATGGGCTACCGTCCCGGCGGCGGCGTCGGCGGCACCGTCGCCGGGTGGGCGCTGACCATCGTGGCGGCCTGGTCGCTGGCGTGGATCTTCACGTGGCTCGGCACCATCGCCCGCTCGGCGCAGGCGGTGCAGGGCATCTCGATGATGATCATGTTCCCGCTCTCGTTCATGTCGAACGCCTTCGTGAACGAGAGCACCATGCCCGACTGGCTGCAGACCTTCGTCAAGGTCAACCCGGTCTCCCACGTCGTCACCGCGGTGCGCGACCTGATGAACGACGGCCACCTCACCGCCGACGTCGGCTGGGCGCTGCTCGGCTGCGCCGTGGTGGTCGCGATCTTCGCGCCGCTCTCGGTGCGCAGCTACAAGCGGCACCTCTGAGCCGATCGTGAGGCCCGGCGGGGCGCTCGTCCCGGGTGAACCGGGGCGGGCACCGGGTACGTCGGCGCCGCGCCGTCGGTGAAACGCGCGCCGATGCGACGCACAGTGAGACTGCTCGGTCATCGGGCCTCGCGCCCGAAGGCGTCAATCAAGGACTCCTCATCGCGTGCTGGCACTGTCAGGCCGAACTGCGTCACCTAGGAGCACGCGTACATTGCCGTGGGCTCCCCGCGCGGACTGCGCAGAAGCATCGCGCCAGGCTTCGACCATGACTGGATTTCCGACAGTCCCCGCGCCGGGGCCTGAGCGCCTTCGATCGCTAACCCAGCGTCGCCACGAAGGCCCGGGTCTCCTCCAGGAGATCCGGGCCGCGGCGTTCGCCGTACCCGGACTCGATCGTGGCCAGCACCCCGGGCGCACGCTCCTCGGCCGCGGCGATTGCGCGCTCCCAGGCCAGCGTCGGGATGCTGCGGTTGTAGGCGAACCGGTCCGCGAGCACGAGCAGCCGCACCGCGTCCTCGGCCGGGAGTGCCTCGTGCCGCAGGCCCCACAGGCCGAGCGCGAGCAGCACCACCCCGCACACCGGGTAGTCGAGGTAGGGGAAGTCCGGGTCGAGCACGCGGTCCACCCGGGCACGCACCGCGTCGTACAGGTCCCGTCCGTGCGGGTCACCGGGCTCGGCGTGCAGGGCGTGCGCGGCCAGGCCGGTGGCCTCGCCGAAGAGGACCCACGGCTCCAGCCCGCTCGCGACCAGCCCGGGGAAGCGCAGCGAGCGGACCTGCTCGACCGCGTACCGGTACATCTCCAGACCCGCGCTCTCCTCCCCCCGCGCGAGTGCCAGCTCGGCACCGCCGAGGTAGCCGACCAACCGGCCGCCGAAGACGGAGTCCACGTCGCGCAGCTCGCTGAGCCGCTCGATCTCGGCCTCGGCCAGCGCCAGGTCGCCGTTCCAGATCGCGGCGAGCACCATCAGCGAGCGCAGCTGCAGGGCGTCGTCGGTGGCGCGCAGCCGTTCGAGCACGGGCAGTGCCGCCCGCGCGTGCACGATCGCGTCCTCGATGCGGCCCAGCTGCATGGCGAGCTGGCCGGCCTGGGTGTGCAGGATCGCCCGCGTCCACGGGCCGTCCGCCGGGTCGACGCAGAGCAGGGCGCGCTCGATCGAGAGCATCGCGCCGGCCGGGTCGCCCATGTTCTCCAGGGCGAACCCGAGCCAGAGCGCCGCGGCCTGGGAGAGGTAGCGGTCCTCGCTCGCGGCGTGCACGCGCAGCTGCTCGATGAACGCCTCGCCCTGCATCGGGTCGAAGTCCTGCATGATCGTGACCTGGGCCGCGATCCGCGGGTCGCCCTCACCGGGCCCGAGCTCGCGCAGCATGCCGCGCAGCGTCTCCCCCTGGGCCCCGTCGGTGATCATCGCGTTGTTGACCGTCAGCGCGACCGCGGTCCGGGTCGCATCCCCCAGCTCCGCGGGCGGGGTCCAGCCCTCGATCGCGACGCACAGCGCATCGGTGAGCACGAAGATGCGCGCGTGGTCGCCCAGGATCGTCCAGTAGGTGCCGAGGGTCGCGAGCAGCTGCACCGTCGTCTCGGGGTCCTCGGCGACCAGCGCCTGGCGGAGCACGTCGGCCAGGTTGTTCTCCTCGACCCGGACCGCATCCACCGCCTCGAACTGCGCCGGGCTCACCAGAGCGCGCGCGTACAGCCCGGCGTACTCGACCGCCCAGCCCCGGTGCGCTGCCTGCGCGTCGGCATCCTCGCCGGCGTCGACCAGCTGCATCCGGCCGAACTCGCGGACCGTCTCCAGCATCCGGTAGCGGATGCCGTCGCCCTCGACCACGCTCACCAGCGACTGGTCGGCCAGGTCGCGGACCGCGCCGAGGGCGTCCGGGCCGAGCACCGCCTCGGCGGCGTCGAGGGTGAACCCGTCGTGGAAGACCGAGAGCCTGCGCAGCGCGCGCCGCTCCGGCTCGCCGAGCAGGTTCCAGGACCAGTCGATGACCGCGAGCAGCGTCTGGTGCCGGTCCGGGGCGCTGCGGTCGCCGCCGCGCAGGAGCGCGAACCGGTTCTCCAGCCGCCGGGCGATGTCGGCCACCGTCATCGCACGCACCTTGGCGGCGGCCAGCTCGATGGCCAGCGGCAGGCCGTCGAGCCGCTCCACGATCTCGACCACGGTGTCACCGGCGTTGTCGAGCCGGACGTCGGGACGCGCCGCGACCGCGCGCTGCCGGAACAGCTCGACGCCGTCGCCGGTCCCGAGCTCACCCAGCGGGTAGACACGCTCGGCCGCGATGGCCAGCGGCGCCCTGGTCGTGGTCAGCACCCGCAGCTCCCGGGTGGTGGCGACCAGGTAGGCGACCAGGTCCGCGACCGCGGCCACGATGTGCTCGCAGTTGTCGAGGATCAGCAGGCTCGGCGAGGCGTCCAGGTGCTGCGCGATCCGCCCCCGTACGTCGGCGCGCTGCTCGGGCGTGAGCGTGCGACGGCCGCTGACCGAGTCCCGCACGCCGAGCACGGACCCGACCTCGCCGACCAAGTCGTCGGGCGCGGTGACGCCGACGAGCTCGATGAAGTGCACCACCGGGGCGCTGTGCTCGCGGCCGATCACGTGCGCGAGCCGGGTCTTGCCCAGGCCGCCCGGACCGAGCACCGAGACCACCCGCGAGGTGGACAGCAGCGCGTGCAGCCGGCGGACGTCGTCGTCGCGTCCGAGCAGCGTCGTCGCGTCGTACTGGACGCCCTCGCGCACCGGCCGGTCCAGCGCGAGCAGCTCGGCGTGCAGCCGGCGCAGCTCCGGGCCGGGGTCGGCGCCGAGCCGGTCGGCGAGGTCGGCGCGGTACTTCTCGTAGCGGGCCAGCGCGGCCGCGGCTCCGCGGACGGCGGCCTCGCTGTGCAGCAGGTCGGCCAGCAGCGCCTCGTCCTCGGGGTGGTCGCGCGCGATCTGCTCGAGCACCGGCAGCGCGTCGGCGTGCTCGCCGATCCGGGACCGGGCCCGGGCCAGCAGCAGCCGGGCCTCGTCGAGGTCGAGCGCGGCGCGGCGTCGTACGTCGGCGAGGGGACCGGACTCGGGACCGGCGGCGACCCCGGCACCGGCCGCCGCGAGCGCCTGCTCGGCCACGTCGGCGGTCTCGGCGGGGTCGGACTCGAAGCAGGCCCGGGCGCGGGTGACGAGGTCGGCGAGGAGCACGGCATCCACCTGGTCGCGGGCCAGGCCGAGCCGGTAGCCCTCGCCGGCGCGCAGGACCGCCTCAGGGGCGCACGCGGTCCGGGTCCGCGAGACCAGCACCTGCAGCGCCTTGGCGGGGTTGGCCGGGACGTCCTCGCCCCAGACCTGGTCGATGAGCCGCTCGGCCCCGACGGTGCGGCCGGCCGCGGCGAGCGCGGCCAGCAGCGTCTGCGGACGCTCGCCGACGACGGGCTCGCCGTCCCAGCGCACCGCATCGAGGAGCGTCAGCACGGTCGGCACCCGGCAAGTCTAGGAACCGGTCCCACGCGCCGCACCGCGGTTTGCCGGGATTCGGAGCGGCGCAGGCACGACCAGTAGATTTCGGGCATGGGGAGTGCCGTGGCGTCGCGTACCGAGCTGCGCCGGTTCCTCCTCGCCAGCGCAGGCTTCGCGGTGCTCTTCGGGGCGATCGGGCGCACCTGGGGCGAGGACATCGCGCTCGAGCTCCAGAAGACCCCGACCACCGACCTGGGCTGGCTGTTCATCGGCTGGCTGATCTCGGGGCCGCCGTTCATCGTGGCCGCGCTGGTCTGGCACGAGGGCGGCCGGCTCGCGCCGAGCGAGCGCCGCGACCGCGGGCTGCTGCTGGCCGCGTGGATCGGGCTGAGCATGTTCGTGATGCCGGCCAAGCTGGACAGCGTCGACTCCCAGTTCGGTACCGGTGCGCTGGTCGGCGACCCGCTGAGCCTCGGCTGGGCGTGGGGGATGCTCGCCAACGTGGTCGGCTTCGCCTTCGCCGTCGTGGTGCTGACGGTGCTGCACCGCACGGTGCCTGGCAAACCGTCCGCGGCCCAGCTCGACCTCACCTACCGGCTGCTGGAACGGGCCTGGCTGGTGCTGCTGGTGGTCTCCCTCGGCTTCGCCCTGTACGGCAACGACGCCGGGATCTTCCACAGCGGCACCTGAGCCGGTTGTGGACACAGGAGTCACTCCGGCACCAGAATCGTGTGGGGGTAGGGACCCGTTCGGCCGGTGGCCGACTCGAGAAGGAGTCCTGCATGCGTGCCAAGCAGTCCGACGAGGACGCCCGGATCCGGCAGCTGGCTCAGGTGCACCGGTTCCGTGACCTCAGTACCGACGAGATCCGCCTGGTGACCGAGAAGGCAACGTACTTGACGGTTCCTGACCACTGGGCGCTCATGGTCGAGCAGACGCCCGCCGACAAGGCGTACCTGATCCTCTCCGGCGAGGTCTCGGTGCGCCGGCACGGCGACGAGGTGGCCCGGCTCGGTGCCGGCGAGCTGATCGGCGAGATGGCGCTGGTCAACCACAAGCTGCGCTCGGCGACGGTGGTCGCGGAGACGCCGCTGGAGGTGCTCCACTTCACCACCGAGACGGTCAACGAGCTGGCGGAGAAGATCCCGCACTTCCGCGAGGCCCTGGCCGGCGCCTCGGAGGAACGCCTCCGCCACGACTCGGGGGACTGACGGGCTCGACCCATGACCCGCCCCGAGGGATGGCCCATCGTCTCGGAGCTCACCTTCCCTGCCAGCCGGCTGGGACTGACGTTCACCGACCCCGACATCGAGCGTGACTACCGCGGCTGGCGGACGGCACACGTGCGCGGCTTCGCGCAGTTCGCCCTGTACGCCGCCGCGGGGGCCGCGCTCTGCGCCTGGTTCGCGGTGCTGTTCGGCGCACTCGACCGGCTCCGCGCGCTCTCGCTGGTGCTGATCCCGCTGATGGTGGTCGTCCTCGTCGCCGGCGCGCTGCTCGCCGGCCAGGAGGACCGGGCCTCGCTGGTCGCACCTGTCAGCGCCGCGGTCAACCTCGGCGGCGGCGTACTCGCGGTCGCGATGACCTACCCGACGCACTCGGCCGAGCTGACCGGTGCGTGCGTGGCGATGGCGGCCTACTTCGGGCTGACCCTGTTCCGGCTGCCGCCGCTGGTGGCCTTCGCCGGGGTGGCGCCGTACGTCGCGCTGGCGGTCGTCGCGTCGATCCGGTGGCACGCCCAGGGCCGGATCGACGACCAGCAGCTCGCCGCCGGGCTGTTCATCCCGGTCACCGCGCTGCTCACCGGGATGGTCATCAACCTGGCCGTCGAGTGGCTGACCCGGCAGACCTACCTGGATCACGTCATCATCGAGCACCAGGCCGAGCAGCTGCTCGAGGAGCGCAGCTCGATGGCCCGGTTCGTCGGCCCGGACATCGCCGAGACGGCGCGTCTCGCGGGCAGCGGGCACCCCGAGATCTACAGCCTGACCGCGGTCAGCGTAGACCTGCGCGGGTTCACCACCTTCACCCAGCGGCACGGCGCGGAGTTCATGGTGCAGGTGCTGCAGGAGTACTACGCGGTGGTGATCGAGACCGCCACCGAGTACGGCGCCGCGGTGAAGGACTTCGCCGGCGACGGGGCCTTGATCCTGGTCGGGGCACCGTATCCCCGGCCCGACCACACCCGCGTCGGCCTACGGCTGGCCCGGACCCTGATGGGGAACGTGCGCGAGGTGACCGCGCGCTGGTCCACCCCCGAGACACCGCTGGGCGCCGGGGTCGGGATCTCGTCGGGCGAGTGCGCCGTCGGTGCGATCGGCACCGTGAACCAGCTCGAGTACGCCGCGATCGGGACGACCGTGAACCTCTCGGCGCGGCTGTGCAGCATCGCCGGGGACGGCCAGATCCTGATGGGCCCCGGCACCGCGCGTGCCCTCGAGGAGTCCCCCGGATGGCGTCGCGAGGTGATCGCCCTGGCAGGCATCGCCGAACCCGTCGAGGTCACGATCGAGGACACGCTCGCGGTCGCCGACTGAGCCGGGCCCGTGCGGACGGCGTGCGTACACCAGCCTGCGAATGTCGCTGGTGGGACGGCTGGGAGTCACGTGCGCCACATCCGCGACATTCGCAGGCCCGGGTACGGGTAGCGTGCCCGCGTGAACCTCTTCGAGTTCGAGGGCAGGCGGCCGACGGTGCACCCGGAGGCCTTCGTGGCGCCGACGGCGACGCTGATCGGGGACGTGACCGTGGAGAAGGGCGCGAGCGTGTGGTACGGCGCGGTGCTGCGCGCGGACATCTGCACGATCGTCGTACGCGAAGGCGCGAACGTGCAGGACAACGCGGTGCTGCACGCGGGGCCGGACAGACTGGTCGAGATCGGCCCGGGCGCGACGGTCGCGCACAACTGCATCGTGCACGGTGCGGTGCTGGAGGAGAACGCGCTGCTCGGCAACGGCAGCACCATGCTCGACGACGCCCGCCTCGGCGCCGGGTCGATGGTGGCCGCCGGCTCGCTGGTCAGCCCGGGGACGAACATCCCGCCGGGCGTGCTCGCGGCGGGCACGCCGGCGCAGGTGAAGAAGCCGATCGAGGGCACCGCCGCCCAGTTCTGGGTGGAGGCGAACCCGTCGTACTACGCCGAGCTCGCCCAGCGGCACCGCACCGGCATCACGCCCGCGTAGCCGCCGGCTCGCTCAGCAGGCCCTTGCGGTCGGCGACGACCTCGAAGACCGCGGTCGCGAACGGCGGGATGCTCGAGACCGCCGCCCAGAACGTCGTCCGCAGCGACCAGCCGAAGGTGCTGCGCGCGGTCAGCGTGGCCAGCAGGTACGCCAGGAAGATGACGCCGTGGATCGGGCCGAAGATCTTCACACCGGCTTCGGTCGTCTCGGGCACGTACTTGATGTACATGCCGATGAGCAGACCGAGCCAGGAGCAGGCCTCGGCGAAGGCGATCACCCGGAAGAAGGTGCGGACGCGGACGGGGTCGTTCACGCGCACAACCTAACGAGCATGGCCAAGTGCGCTAGAACCCGTTCCATTTTCGGCCCTCGCGGGTCTACCGTGCCTCCACAGGAGGACGCCATGACCCAGACTGCTCCCGCTCCCACGTTCACGGTGACCAATCCCGCCACCGGCGAGGAGGTCGGCACCTTCCCGGTGCACACGGCCGACGACGTCGCGGAGCGCTTCGTCGAGGCCCGCGCCGCGCAGGCGTGGTGGGCGGCCCTCTCGTACGGCGAGCGCAAGCGCCGAGTCAACCGGTGGATCGCGGCGATCGCCCAGCGCAGCGACGAGATCTGCGACCTGGGCTTCGCCGAGACCGGCCGGCCGCGCGGGGACGTGCAGTTCGAGCTGATCGCCGGGCTGGAGGACCTGCGCTGGGCTGCCGCGCACGCCAAGCGCGTCCTCAAGGAGCGCCGGGTCGCGCCGGGGATGGCGCTGTTCAACTTCGGCGCGCGCGTCTCCTACCCGCCGCTGGGCGTGGTCGGCGTGATCGCGCCCTGGAACGTGCCGATCTACACGGTGCTCTGCGGGCTCGCCTACGCGCTGGCCGCCGGCAACGCCGCGATCGTCAAGCCCAGCGAGTACGCGCCGGCCTCCTCGGTGCTGGTGATGGAGGCGTTCTACGACGCCAACCCGGACGCGCCCCGCGGGCTGGTCACCTGGGTGACCGGCTTCGCCGAGACCGGGTCGGCGCTGTGCACCGCGGGCCTGGACAAGATCGCTTTCACCGGCTCGGTGCCGACCGGCCGCAAGGTGATGGCCGCCTGCGCGGAGAACCTGACACCGGTCCTGCTCGAGCTCGGCGGCAAGGACGTCACCATCGTGGCCGAGGACGCCGACGTCGAGAAGGCCGCCAACGCGGTGGTCTGGGGCGGGCTGTTCAACGGCGGCCAGGCCTGCGTCGGCATCGAGCGCGTGTACGTCGTGCGCCCCGTGCGCGATGCGTTCCTCGCGCGCGTGAAGGAGATCGCGTCCTCGGTGACCGTCGGGCTCGACGACGACGCGGCGTACGGCCCGATGATCGTGCCCGCGCAGATCGACGTCGTACGACGGCACGTGACCTCCGCCCTGGAGGCCGGGGCGACCGCGCTCGTCGGCGGCGTCGAGTCGATCCGGCCTCCGTTCGTGGACCCGGTCGTGCTCGTCGACGTCCCGGAGGACAACGCCGCGGTGCAGGAGGAGACCTTCGGCCCGGTCGTCGTCATCAACACCGTCGAGGATGTCGAGGAGGCGCTGCACAAGGCGAACGCGACCCGGTTCGGGCTGGGCTCCTCGGTGTTCTCCGCCAGGCGCGGCCGCGAGATCGCGCGCCGACTGAAGGCGGGCGGGACCACGATCAACTCGGTCCTCACCTTCGTCGGAATGCCGTCGGTGCCGTTCGGCGGGATCGGCGACTCCGGCTTCGGCCGCTTCCACGGCGACGACGGCCTGCGCGAGTTCGCCGCCCCGAAGGCCACCACGAGCAAGCGCTTCCAGCTCGGTCCGGACATGCAGTCCTTCCCGCGCCGCCCCGAGGACTTCGACCAGGTGCGCAAGATGGTGAAGTTCCGCTACGCCAAGCGCCGCGGGGCATGAGCGCCCTCGGGCTGCTGGCGCCGCTCGCCGCGATCCCGGCCCCCGACCTGTCGCACCCCGCCGTTGCCGAGCTCGCCGAGCAGTTCGCCCTGGACGTCGCCGGGGTCGACGAGACGCAGCGTTCCGCCTTCTTCGCCGCCACCGGGGACCAGGCGTTCGCGGTGGTGCAGCGGATCTACGTCCACGACCTGCTGCCACGGGTGCGCGCGGTGCTCGCGGCCCTCGGCCTGCCCGCCCCCGCCGCGGCGACGCCGTACGACGGCGAGACCTGGCCCGTGCTCGAGTCGTTCATGGCCTCGGTCGCCCGGCTCGACGCCCTCGACCCGACACTGACCGAGCTGGTCCGGCTGCGCGGTGCGCGGCTGCACGACTGCGCGGTCTGCAAGTCCCGGCGCAGCCAGGACGCCATCGACGCCGGCGCGACCGAGGACGAGTTCGCGGCGGTCGACTCCTGGGCGACGAGCTCGCTGGACCCGAGGACGAAGGCGGCGCTGGCGCTGGTCGACACGATCGTGCTGACGCCGTACGACGTCCCGGTGGACACCCTTGCCGCCGCCCGCGCCGCGCTCTCCGAGGAGGAGATCGTCGAGGTCGTCCTCGACGTGATGCGCAACGCCGCCAACAAGCTCGCGGTCGCCCTCGGCGCCGACGCGGCCACGGTCACCGACGGGGTCGAGCTCTTCCGCACCGACTCCGACGGGAACCTTCAGGTGTCGGGTACCGCCGGGCTAGCCTGAGCACGGAGAGGGAACGCTCGACCAGGCTCGACAAGGGGGTGCCGGCGTGTTCCCGTCTCCGCGCGTCGGCTACGCCCCTCGCGGCGACGGCGCCCACATCGGCTACTGGACCCTGGGCGAGGGCCCGCCGGTGATCTCCTGGCCTGGCGGCACGATCACCTCGATGGCCCTCTTCGACGAGCCGCGGTGCGCCGCGATGCAGCGACGGTTCGCCACCTTCAGCACCCGGATCAGCGTGGACCGGCGCGGCATGGGCTACTCCGACCCGCTGGTCCCCGGCGAACCGCCGACGCTGGAGCGACAGGCGGGCGACCTCCTCTGCGTCCTCGACGCGCTCGGAATCGAGCGCGCGAGCATGTGGGGCAATGCCTGGGACGCGCAAGGGCTCATGTACCTCGCCGCCACCCGTCCCGAGCGTGTCGACAAGCTGGTGCTCTCCAGCACCACGCCGTGCCCGCTGGCCCGGCCGGACTGGCCCTACGGCATCCCCGAGCACGTGCTCGCCGCGCTCGGCTCCGAGTACGACCACCCCGGCACCGGGGTGGGGCCGCAGGACCTTCCCGAGCTGATCTTCCCGTCGTGCTCCGACGACCAGGACCTGCTGCGGTGGATGGACGAGGGCGGCCGGGTGAGCCCGGCGACCGCCCGGGCCTACACCGAGATGGCCGCCGCGTCCGACGTACGGGAGCTGCTCGGCTCGATCACCGCTCCGACCCTGCTGCTGCACAGCACCGGCGACCGGTGGACGCCGATCGGCGCCGCCCGGTACATGGCGGACGCGATCCCCGACGCGCGACTGGTCGAGTACGACTCGCCGGACCACATGGTGTTCACCACCGACCTGGACGCGAAGCTCGACGAGGCGGCCCGGTTCCTGGAGCTCCCGGAGATCGCGCACGTACAGCGCCGGCTGCTGACCGTCCTGTTCACTGACGTCGTCGGCTCGACCGAGCGCCTCGCGGCGACCGCCGACCTGCCCTGGACGGCGCTGCTCGACGAGATCGACGACACCGTGGCCTGGCAGGTCCGCCAGCACGGCGGGCGGGTCTGCAAGAGCATGGGCGACGGGCACCTCGCGCTGTTCGAGCGTCCCAGCGACGCGGTCGCCGCCGCCGTGGCCATCGGGCAGCGGCTGCGCCGCGCCGGCGTCGAGATCCGGGCCGGCGCGCACATCGGCGAGGTGGAGCTGCGCGGGACCGATGTCGCCGGCGTCGCGGTGCACGTCGGTGCCCGCGTCTCCGGCAAGGCCGGCGCGGGCGAGGTCGTCATCACGCGCACGGTCGCGGACCTGCTCGCGGGATCGCCGTACCGGGTCGAGGAGGCCGGCGAGCACGAGCTCAAGGGACTGCCGGGCACCTGGCCGCTCTTCCGGGTACGCCCGGCCTGAGTAGCCTGCTCGGGTGCTCTCCCCTGCCCGTCGTACGGGAGGTGTTGAGGACCGCTCGGCCGCGCGATGGCGTGGCAGTTCTCGCCTTCGCCGCCGTCGAGGAGTTCCTGACCCCCCTGCTCGCGGGCGTTCCGGGCGCCTCGCGCGCGGCCGACGTCCTGGTCGGCGCCGCCGAGAACGCCGTCACCGACGGGCGCGCCCTGGCCGCCGCGTGGCAGAGCGCGACCCCGCCTTCGAGCACCGCGGCCCGGCTCTGGTGGGCGACCAGCGTGATCCGCGAGCACCGCGGCGACGGGCACGTCCTCGCGGCGACGTACGCGGGACTCAGCGGCCTGGAGACCAGCCTCATTCACGTCGCCAGCGGCCTCGTCCGGCGTGACGTGATCCAGCCGAACCGCGGCTGGACCGACGAGCAGTGGCAGGCCGGCGTCGAGCGCCTGCGCGACCGCGGCCTGCACGACGGCACCGGCCTGACCGAGCAGGGCGCCGCACTCCGCCAGCAGATCGAGGACGAGACGGACCGTCTCGCGCGCCCGGTGCTGCGCGACCTCGACGCCGAGCTGCCCGTCGTACGGGAGGTTCTCGGTGCCCTCGGCCACGCCATCGCCGCCGGCGGAAACCTGCCAGCGGGCAACCCGATGGGAGTGCCGTTCGCGAGGTGACTCAGGCCCGCAGGGCCGGGGCGACCCAGCGCTGCAGGTAGCCCCGCAGCTCCTCGCCCGAGCGAGCGGGCTCACCGGGGTCGAGCACGAAGGACTGCAACGTCCGCAGCAGCAGCTCGACCAGCTCGCGCTGCGCGTCGTCGTCCAGCCCCCGCGACTCCCAGTCGATCCCGAAGCCGGCCAGCAGCGAGCGGCCGAGCGCGATCGAGGACGGTGCGGTGAGACCCGCGACCGTGGTGGAGAGCCGGCCGGGCGCGATCATCCGGTTCAGGGCCGGGTCGTCGCGCAGGTGCTCGTAGACGTAGGCGACAACCTCGACGACCGCGTCGCCGGCGTCGCCGTCGGTGCGCTTGAGGTGGTCGCGGACGTGGTCGACCAGGCCGGTGGTCAGCTCGCCGACGGCATCGAGCGCAGCGGCGTCGACGAGGTCCTCGGTCGTCGGGAAGTAGCGGTAGACGGTCTGCCGGGTCACCCCGAGCACGTCCGCGATCTCCGAGGTGCTGGTCGTGCCCGCTTCGGAGAGCCGCCGCCTCGTGGCCGCCAGGATCCGGGCGCGCGCCTCGTCGGCATCGGCCGGCGGATGACCGCCCCACCCGTGCGCTCGCATGGAGCCACCATCCCATTCCATACACTTTTGTAGAAGTGTATGGTCAGCGCCATGACCGCCCTCCTGCCCGATGGCTTCGACTTCACCGACCCGGACACCAACCTCGCCGCGGTGCCGCACGACGAGTTCGCGCTGCTGCGCAAGGCCGCGCCGATCTTCTGGGTCGAGCAGCCGGAGCACGCCCGTGCCGGCATGTCTCCCGACGCCGGCAGCGGCTACTGGGCGGTGACCAAGCACGCCGACGTGCTGGCGGTGTCCAAGAACAGCAAGGTGTTCAGCAGCCGGGAGAACGGCGTCATCATCCGGCTGCCGGAGACCGCGACCCGGGAGTCGGTCGAGATGACGCAGGTGGTCATCATCAACCAGGACGCCCCCGAGCACACCCAGCTGCGCCAGATCATCAGCCGCGGCTTCACCCCACGCGCGATCGGCGCCCTCGAGGACGCGCTGGAGGAACGTGCCCGGCGGATCGTGCGGGACGCGGTCGCCCAGGGCAGCGGCAACTTCGTCGACCAGGTCTCCTCGCAGTTCCCGCTCGAGGTGATCGGCGACATGCTCGGGGTGCCGCCGGAGGACCGGCAGAAGATCTTCGACTGGACCAACCAGATGACCGGAGCCGAGGACGCCGACCTCGCCCGCGAGGACAACAACCCGGAGGCCGCGGCGGCCGAGGTGCTGATGTACTCGATGATGCTCGCCGCCGACCGGCGGGAGCACCCGCGCGACGACATCGTCACCAAGCTCGTCAACGCCGACGTCGACGGCCGCGGCCTGACCGACGACGAGTTCGGCTTCTTCGTGATCGCGCTGGCGGTGGCCGGCAACGAGACCACCCGCAACGCCACCACGCACGGGATGAACGCCTTCTTCGACCACCCCGACCAGTGGGACCTGTGGGTCAAGGAGCGGCCGAGCACGATGGTCGACGAGGTGATCCGCTGGGCGACGCCGGTGACCTCGTTCCAGCGCACCGCCCTGGAGGACGTCGAGCTCGGTGGCGTGCGGGTCGCGAAGGGCCAGCGCGTCGGGCTGTTCTACGCCAGCGCCAACCACGACGAGGACGTCTTCACCGACCCGCACACGTTCGACATCTCTCGCGAGCACAACCCGCACCTGGCCTTCGGCGGCCACGGCGCGCACTACTGCATCGGCGCCAACCTGGCCCGGATGGAGATCCGGATGATCTTCGCCGCGCTCGCCGACCTGGCTCCGGGGCTCCGACGCACGGGCGAGGTCAAGCGGCTGCGCTCGGGGTGGCTGAACGGGCTCAAGGAGCTGCCGGTCTCGTACGGATAACGTGAGGCCGTGCCCTGCGACATCCCCGACTTCCTCTACCTGGTCGGCCAGCTGCCCGACGTACGGCAGAGCGACCTGGAGAAGTGGAGCCGCTTCGACGTCGCCGGGCGCACCTTCGGCTACCTGTGGCCGCGCACGCGCACGGTCGGGCTCAAGCAGACGATCGCGGAACAGCTCGCCCTGGTCGCCGAGCGGCCCGACGTCTTCGAGGTGCAGTTCACCGCCGGCGGGTTCGGCTGGGTGGTCGCCTCCCTGGAGCGCATCGAGCGCGACGAGCTGGCCGAGCTCACCTTCGAGGCCTGGCGGCTGACCGCGCCGCAGGAGCTCCTGGACACGTACGGCGACCGGCTGCCGACGTGAGCGTCCGGCAGCTGGTCGACTTCGGCCGCGCCTTCCCGCACCCGGACGGTGGCGCGGCCTGGCTCGACGCGACGGGGCGGCCGGACCTGACCAAGCCGGTGCACACCTGGATCACCGCGCGGATGGCGCACGTCTACTCGCTCGGCTCGCTGCTCGGCCTGCCCGGAGCCGGCGAGCTCGCCGACGTCGCGCTCGCCGGCCTGACCGGCCGGCTGCACGACGAGGGGAACGGCGGCTGGGTCGCCTCGATCGCACCGGACGGCGCCGTCGACGGCACCAAGTCGGCCTACACGCACGCGTTCGTGCTGCTCGCCGGCGCCACCGCGAGCATCGCCGGCAGGCCAGGCGCGCAGACCCTCCTGGGCGCGGCCGCCGAGACGATCGAGAGGTTCCGGACCGAGAACGGCCTGTACGCCGAGCGGTGGGACCGGACCTGGACCTGCCTCGACGACTACCGCGGCGTCAACGCGAACATGCACCTGGTCGAGGCCTTCCTCGCCGCCGCCGACGCGACCGGCGACCCCGCGTTCCTCGACCGCGCGCGCACCATCACCGAGCAGGTGGTGGCGTGGGCACGCGCGTTCGACTGGCGGGTTCCCGAGCACTTCGACCCCGCCTGGCACCCGCTGCCGGACCATCACCGCGACCAGCCCGACCACCCCTTCGAGCCGTACGGCGCGACGGTCGGCCACGGCCTGGAGTGGTCCCGGCTGGTGCTGACGCTGCGCGCGACTCTCGGCCCGGACGCTCCCGACCGGCTGCTGCCCGCGGCTCGCTCGCTCTTCGACCGCGCCGCCACCGACGGCTGGCACGCGGACGGCGAGGACGGCTTCGTCTACACCACCGACTGGGACGGCCGCCCGGTGGTGCGGACGAGGATGCACTGGGTGGTCTGCGAGGCGCTCTGCGCCGCGGCGGCGCTGCACCGGGTCACCGGCGAGCCCGCGTACGACGAGCAGTACCGCGCCTGGTGGGCGCACGCGGTCGCGCACTGGATCGACCCGGCGAACGGGTCCTGGCAGCACCAGCTCACCCCGGCTCTGGAACCCACCGACACCGTCTGGCCCGGGCGACCGGACCTGTACCACGCCGTGCACGCCGAGCTGCTGCCCGGCCTGCCGCTGTGGCCGACCGCGGCGCGCGTGCTCGAGGAGCGCCGATGATCCTGGTGATCGGCGAGTCCCTGGTCGACGTGGTCGGCGGCGAGGCAGTGCCCGGCGGCAGCCTGGCGAACGTCGCGGTCGCTCTGGCCCGGCTGGGCGCGGACGTCCGGCTGCTCACCGGCTACGGCGGCGACGAGCACGGCCGGCTCCTGGACGAGCACCTGCGCGGCAGCGGTGTCGGGTTCGCGGCCGACCCGCACGTGCTCCCGCGGACGTCGACGGCCGTGGCCACCCTGGACGAGTCCGGCGCGGCGTCGTACGTGTTCGAGCTGGACGGCACCCTGCCCGCACTCGATCCGGGGCTGGCTCCGGCCCACGTCCACGTGGGCTCGATCGGCGCGCTCCTGGAACCGGGTGCCGACCTGGTCGCGTCATCGGTCGAGCGACTGCGCGCGACCGCGACGATCAGCTACGACCTCAACGTCCGTCCGTCGGCCGTCCCGGTCGACGCCGACCGCATCGAGGCCCTGGCCGCGAGGGCCGACCTGGTCAAGGCCTCCGACGAGGATCTGCTCGCCTGGCGACCGGGGTCGACCGTCGAGGACTCGGTCGCGCACCTGCTGTCCGCGGGCGTCGCGGCCGTCGTGCTCACCCTCGGCAGCGCGGGCGCCCGCTGCGTCACGCCGGCCGGCACGGTCGACGTACCGGCGGAGCGGGTCGCTGTCGTCGACACCATCGGCGCCGGCGACACCTTCGCCGCCGCCACCCTCGACGGCCTTCGCCTGCGCGGGCTGCTCGGCAACCGGGACACGCTGCGCGCCCTCCCCCTCGACCTCTGGTCCGCGGTCCTGCGGCGCGCCGGCCGGGCCGCGGCGATCACAGTCTCCCGGCACGGTGCCGACCCGCCGACGGCCGCGGAACTGGATGGCTAAGTGAGAACAGCTCTCCCGTTATTCTCACTTAGCAGTCCTAAATGAGAATAAGGCCTACGCTGTTCCCATGTCCGCGGTCGCCGTTCCGCCCCACGAGCGCCACGAGGTGCCCTGGCGGCAGAGCGTGCGCGGTGGCACCGCCGAGGACCGCAAGCTCCGCTCGGTCGTCACGTCGATCCCGCCCGACCTCGCCGCCGTCCGCGTGGACGTCCCTGCGCCCGTGGTGGCCCGGGCGGAGGACGCCGTCCGCGCGATCGTCGCGGTCGACACCGACCACGGCGACCATCTCCGCCCTCTTGCCTCCCTGCTGTTGCGCGCCGAGTCGGTGGCGTCGTCGAAGATCGAGCACGAGGAGGCCAGCACCGACGACTACGCACGCGCCCTGCACGGCAGCAGGGCGAACGCCTCGGCGACCTCGATGGTGGCGAACACGGAGGCACTCGCACGGATGCTCGACCAGCCGGTCGACGCGTCTTCGATCCGGACCGCGCACCGACTGCTCATGGCCGACGACCGGCGCGAGTCCGCCGATGCCGGCCGCTGGCGCCGGGTGCAGAACTGGATCGGCGGCTCGGACCACTCGCCACGCGGCGCTCTCTACGTCCCGCCACCCGCTCGTTTCGTCGCCCCCAAGATGGCCGACCTGGTCGCCTTCGCGCACCGGTCCGACCTGCCGGTGCTGCCACAGGCAGCGCTGGCGCACGCCCAGTTCGAGTCCATCCACCCCTTCCCCGACGGCAACGGCCGGATCGGCCGAGCGCTCGCCGCCTCGGTGCTGCGGCACCGCGGCACGGCCCGCCAGGTGGTCGTGCCGATCGCCTCGGCCCTGGTGGCCGACCGCGACGGCTACTTCGGCGCGCTGGAGGCCTACCGTGCCGGCGACGGCCAGCCGATCGTCGCGGCGTTCAGCGAAGCTGCCCTGGTCGCCGCCGAGGAGGCGCGCACCACGGGCGCCCGGCTCGCGGCGTTCCCCGGCCACTGGCACGATCTGGCCGGCGGCCCTCGTCGCGACAGCGCCACCGCGGCGGTCCTCGCGATCCTGGCTGCCGAACCGGTCTTCGCTGCGGACGACCTCCAGCAGCGGCTCGGCCTCCCGCTCGCCTCGGTGTACCGCGCCATCGAGCGCCTCGCCGGCGCCGAGGTGATCCGGCCGCTCACGGACCGCAAGCGCAACCAGGTCTGGGGTGCGGTCGACCTCCTCGACGAGCTCGACGACATCGGCGTCAGGATCGCCGCCCGGGTCCGGTCGCGCTGACACAATGACGGCGTGACCCAGACCTCGCGGGACGTCGTGCCGTTCCGCGAGGCGGTCCGCACCTGGTTCGCGATCTCGCTGCAGACCTTCGGCGGGCCCGCCGGCCAGATCGCGGTGATGCACCGGGTCCTCGTCGACGAGCGCCGCTGGATCGGCGAGCGCCGGTTCCTGTTCGCACTCTCCTACTGCACCTTGCTGCCCGGCCCGGAGGCCCAGCAGCTCGCGACGTACATCGGCTGGCTGCTCAACGGCGTCCGCGGTGCCCTCGTCGCCGGCACGCTGTTCGTGCTGCCCGGCGTGGTCGCACTGCTCGGGCTCTCCGCGATCTACGTCGGGTACGGCGACTCGACCGTCGTCGAGGCGATCTTCGCGGGCCTGGCCCCGGCCGTCGTCGCGATCGTCGTCCAGGCGGTCGTCCGGGTCGCCCGGCGAGGCCTGGAGACGCGGGCGCACTGGCTGATCGCGATCACGGCGTACCTCGCGCTCACCTTCTTCTCGGTGCCGTTCCCGCTGGTCGTGCTCGGTGCCGCGCTCGCGGGTTGGTTGCTCGGCCGCGGCCGGCCACGCGCGCCCGAGGCCGCCCCCGACGGCCCGGCTCCGCTGATCAGCGATGCCGACCTGCACCAGGAGACCCCGTCGGCCCGGCGCAACCTCGGCCTGCTCGCGCTCGGCCTGGTGCTCTGGCTCGGTCCCGTGCTGGTGGCCGCGATAGTCCTCGGTCGAAGCAGCGTGCTGGTCGACCAGGGACTGTTCTTCTCCGGCACCGCGCTGGTCACCTTCGGCGGCGCGTACGCGGTGCTCTCCTACGTCGCGCACCAGGCGGTCAGTGTGTACGGCTGGCTCGCCCCCGGCGAGATGGTCCGCGGCCTCGCGCTCGCGGAGAGCACGCCGGGCCCGCTCATCATGGTGGTGCAGTTCGTCGCGTTCCTCGGCGGCTACCGCGATCCGGGCTCGCTGAACCCGTGGGTGGCCGCGGTGCTCGCCGCCCTGCTGACCACGTGGGTGACCTTCGTGCCCTGCTTCGGGTTCATCCTCCTCGGAGCGCCGTACGTCGAGCGGCTGCGCCGCAACCAGGTGCTCGCCTCGGCGCTGTCCGGCGTGACCGCTGCCGTCGTCGGCGTGATCGCCAACCTGGCCACCTACTTCGCGCTGCACACCCTGTTCACCGAGACGGACCGGCACCGCTGGGGGCCGCTGCACCTGGAGGTGCCGGTGCTGTCCGCGCTCGACCTGGCCGCGGTCTCGGTCGCCGTCCTCGGCGCGATCCTGCTCTTCGGCCGCGGCTGGGGCGTGCTGCGCACCCTCGGAACCTGCGCGGTCGCCGGCGCCTTGCTGCACGGAATCGCGTGACGACATGGCGTGCGCACGCGTCGTACCGGGTATGCAACCGATCGTGCGACTTCTCGGGTCTCTGCTCGCCGCTGCCATCGCCGTCGTCCTGCTGGCCGTGCCACCGGCCGACGCCGCCACCGTCTCCCTGGTCCTGCAGGCCCCGGAGGCGGTCCGCCCGGGCACGAGCGTGCCCGTGGTCGCGACGCTCACCCAGGACGGTGTACCCGTCGCCGGTGCGACCGTCGAGGTCGAGCAGCAGGACGGCGCGACCTGGCTCCCGGCCGGCACGGCCCTCACCGACGCGGATGGCGTCGCCCGCACGACCGTGCCCAGCAGCGGGACCACGATGGTGCTGCGCGCCCGGTACGCCGGCACGGTCAGCAACCAGGCCACGGTGACGGTCCGCCCGGTGACCAGCACCCTCGCGGTGGCGGCTCCGCGCGCGATCGTGGACGAGCAAGCGGGGACGATCGCGGTGGCGTGGACGGGAGCGGACGGGCTCCCCGTGACCGGCACCGTCCTGGTCCTCCAGCACGTGGCGGGCCGTCCGTGGACCAGGCTCACGACCCGGAGCACGGACGCCAACGGCCGGCTCGCGGTCGTGGTCCGGCCGCGGGTCGACACCTGGTACCGGGTCGCCGGCGCGGCCGGGACCGGCTGGCTCGCACCACCCTCGCAGGACCGCGCGATCGACAACCGTCCGCCGCTGCGCCCGGTCGTGCTGCCCGCGCAGGCGCCCCGGCCCACCCGGCTGCCCGCGCAACGGCGCGCCTCCGGGGCCGGCGCGAACGTCGTCGTCCGGGCGATCCCGGCGACCGTGTGGAACCGGATGACCGGGATCAGCTGGCACCGCGGCTGTGTCGCGCGCAGCTCGCTGCGCTACCTGGAGACCAACTACTGGGGCTTCGACGGCTACCGGCACCGCGGCGAGCTGGTGGTGCGGGCCAGCGTGGCCTACAAGTACCGCGCCGCGATGAGCCGCCTGTACGCCGCCCGCGTGCCGATCCGCGCGATGTACCTGCCGGACCGCTTCGGCTACAGCCGCAAGTCCGGTGGCGCCAACGACTACGCCTCGATGCGCGCCGACAACACCTCCGCGTTCAACTGCCGCTGGGTCACCGGCAGCCCGGGCCGCCGGTCCCCGCACGCGAGCGGACGCAGCATCGACATCAACCCGTTCGAGAACCCCTACTACTCGGCCGAGGGCTGGCTGCCGAACACCTGGTGGCGCCACCGGCAGATCGGTCTCTACGCCTGGAAGACCGGCTCCCACCCCGTCGTACGGATCATGCGGGCCAGCGGATTCGCCTGGACCTACGGCACCTTCGACGCCCAGCACTTCGACGGGCGCTACCTCCAGCGGCGGGTGGGCGACTGAAGGGCTGTCCCGTCGAGGTCGGTCACACCGGCACCGCCTCGCCCAGGATCCGTGAGCGGACCTCGCCGCGCAGCGCGTCAGCGGCGACCACGTCGACCTCGACGCCGAGCAGGTCACCAAGCGCGAGCCGCAGCCCGATCTCGTCCAGAAGTGTGGCCTCGTCGGTGAAGTCGACGAGCAGGTCGAGATCGGAACCTGGCACGTCGTCCCCCCGAGCGACCGATCCGAAGACCCGGGGAGCCACGGCTCGATGCTTGGCCACGAGGGCCCGGATCGCGGCCCGGTGCTGCTCCACCAGCAGCGAGGGGCGGCAGGCGCGGATGTCCACGGATTCCCGGTCGTCACCTGTCATCGCCATGAACAACCCAGCGGTCAGGAGGTCCCGCGAAGGTTCTCGTGCACGAGCTCGCCGAGCAGGGCGACGAGCTTGACCTTGAACGCCTCGTCCCCGAAGAACCTCTCGGCCATCTTGTTGTGACTGTTGCTCGTCGTGATGACGGCATCGGTGACCGCATCGGCCAGGTCGGGAGACTCCACGAACTGCTTCGAGGCGTTGGCAGCCGCCTGCTGCTGGATCGTCGGGTCCTCCTGGAGCACGGTCACCAGACCCTCGACCCAGGACTGCTGCTGGCCCGGGGTGAAGTCCTCGCCGGCGAAGAGGTCGTTGATCTTGGCGAGGACCTCCTCGAGCCGGACCATCCGCGGGTCGCGCGCCAGCCCGCTGCCGGTCGCCGTGACCGGCTTCAGCGGGGCCGCCTCCCCTGACGCCAGGTCCAGGGACCCCTCGCTCGCGCGCGCCTGCTTGATGTGCGTCAGCTCGACGGTCGAGAGATCGATAAGGTCCGCGGACTCGGGGCGCTCCAGGCGCTTGGCGAGAAGCCGCAGGAAGAGCGAGCGCTTCTCCAGGTCCGTGTCCTCGTAGTTCACGATCTGGGAGAGGAAGTCGTAGAGCCGGACGAACGTGCCGACGTCCTTACGGAAGAGGTCGAGCTCGTCGACGCCCGCCTTGTCGCCGTCGTCCAAAGCCGCGCGGTAACGCTGGTTGAAGCGACCGGCGGCCGACTTGAGCGGGGCACTGATCGCACCGTGCCGACCCGCGAGGAAGGCCTGCGTGAACGCGTCGACCTCTGCGTCAGTGTAGAAACCGGCGGCGTCGAGCTTGGCGCGGAGGTCGTGGACGATGTCCGGGTCAGTCTCGCCGTCGATGGTGGCGTTCTTGTAGTAGGTCAGGAACGACTGAAGGATCTCCGTCGGGTCGTTGACGAAGTCCAGGACGTACGTCGTGTCCTTGCCGCCCGCGGGGTAGGTCCGGTTGAGCCGCGACAGCGTCTGCACGGCCGTCACGCCTTCGAGCCGCTTGTCAACGTACATGGCGCACAGCAGCGGCTGGTCGAAGCCGGTCTGATACTTGTTCGCGACGATCAGGATCTGGAAGTCGTCGGAAGCGAGAGCAGCGGGGATGCTCCGCCCTCGCAGCCCCTTGTTGAGGTTCGCCTCCGAGTACGGCGGCTCCACACCGGGGAACGCCACACCCAGCACCTGCTCGGCGGTCATCGTCCCCGAGAACGCCACCAGCGTCCTCAGGTCCTGGTAGCCCTGCTTGGCGATGTAGGCGTCGATCGCCTCCCTGTAGCGGATCGCGTGCTCGCGCGATGCGGTCACGACCATCGCCTTGGCGTGCCGATCGAGAAGGCTCCGCACGTTGGTGCGGTAGTGCTCGACGATGATCTGCACCTTCTGCGCGATGTTCGTCGGGTGCAGCGAGACCCAGCGCATCAGTCCCTTGGTCGCCTCGGACTCGTCGACGAGCTTGACCTCGTGCAGGCGCTGCTTCGATCGCTCCGCGATCTTGAAGGCCGTGTCGTACGTCGTGTAGTTGCGCAGCACGTCGAGGATGTAGCCCTCCTCGATGGCCTGCTGCATCGAGTAGGTGTGGAACGGTCGCGGAACACCGTCGGCGTCCTTGCGGCCGAACAGCCCCAAGGTCTTCGCCTTCGGCGTGGCCGTGAACGCGAAGAACGACAGGTTCGGCGACGACGCCCGATCCGCCATCTCGGCCGCCAGGATCGCCTCGGTGTCGATCTCGCCGCCGTCGTCCAGGTCCTTGAGCTCCTCGGCGGTGAGCACGGCGCGGAGCTTCTGGCTCGTCCGGCCGGTCTGGGAGGAGTGCGCCTCGTCGGCGATGATCGCAAACCTCTTGTCCGCCAGGCCCTTGTCCTTCTGGATCGCCTCCAGCGCGAACGGGAAGGTCTGCATGGTCACGATCACGATCAATTTCCCGGCGAGAAGCTGGGAGGCCAGCAACTTCGACTTAGACGTCTCCCCCGCGTTGCGCGCCTCATCGATGTTGATGGTGGCGACGGTGCCGTCGACGCCCTCGATCTGCTTGATCGCCTTCTGCAGCTGGTCATCGAGAACGGTGCGGTCGGTCACGACGATCACCGAGTCGAAGACCTTCTCGTTGTTCTCGTCGTGCAGCGTGGCGAGTCCGTGGGCGGCCCAGGAGATCGAGTTCGTCTTGCCGGACCCGGCCGAGTGCATCGCCAGGTAGCTGTGACCCGGCCCTTCCGCCTTCACCGTCTCGAGCAGGTTGGTGACCAGCTCCCACTGGTGGAAGCGGGGGAACAGCAGCGTGGTCTTCTTCGACGCCTCGCGGGTGATCGGGTCGATCTCGGTCGTGGTTTCCAGGTGCAGGAGCTTGCCGATGATGTGCAGCCACGAGTCGCGCTGCAAAACCCGCTCCCACAGGTACGACGTCGCCGCACCTTCCGGGTTCACCGGGTTGCCGGCCGCGCCGTCGTCGCCCATGTTGAACGGGAGGAATTGTGTGGCCTTGCCGGCGAGTCGGGTCGCCATCGCGACCTCGTCGTTGGAGACCGCGAAGTGGACCAGGCAGCGGTTGGCGAAACCGAGCAGCGGCTCGCCGGCCGGGTTCCGGTTCGCCCGGTACTGGTTCGTAGCGTCCTCGATCGACTGGGTGTTCTCGGTCTTCAGCTCGATCGTCGCGACGGGGAGCCCGTTGACGAACAGGACCAGGTCGATGCTGTTGGTGTTCGCCGACGAGTAGTAGACCTGGCGCATCACCCGGACGCGGACTGCGTCGTAACGCGCCATCGCCTCGGCGTTCAACGTCGTCGCCGGCTTGAACTGGCACATGCTGAACTTCGCCGGGGTCTTGTCGAAGCCCTTGCGGAGCACGTTGAGCGTCCCGCCGCCCTGGTCGAGCGGCTTGTTCAGGACGGTCACCAGGCGGTCGAGCAGCTGCTCGGTCGCCTTCTTCTGCTCGTCGGGGGACATGGTCGGCTTCACGACCTTCTCCCACTGCTCGGGCTGGGTCTCCTGAAGCCAGGCCATCACGTCGGGGACGAACAGCGCCCGCTTCTTGTCGTAGCCCTCACGCTCGGCCTCGGTCGTGTACCACCAGCCGTCCCGGTGCAAGGCGTCGCAGATCTCGTCCTCGAAGGCCTTCTCCAGCTCGGGGTTCACTTCACGCCACCTCGTCACGTACGTCGATCTGCCCGGTGACGGCAGCGGTGATGAGAGCCGCGCGGCGCTCACGCGAGAGTTCAATGAACTGCTCAGCTTTGGCGATCAGGGAATCGATCTTCTCAGTCTTCTCCTTCAGGTCCGCCACAATGCGTCGCTGTTCAATTAGCGATGGAACCGGGATGCGAAAAGACCGGATCTTTTCCTGGTTAATGTTCGGCTGCCCACCGCCCACTGCCTCCAAGAGAAGCCGTTCCCTAGCTGCACTCAGGCTGTACTGAACGAACTCAACATCTACGCCAATCGGGCCCACAAGCGCACAACACGCCTGGTTGGAAGCAGCATCGATTCCCAGTAGGGCCGTACGTCCTATGGTCGCTCCATACATGGCAATAAGTAGCGACCCAGAAGGATGGACGCTGAGCCCTGAATATCGTCCGACGACATCTGCGGTTACGCCGCGCTGGGTTTCAATGATGACTTCCTCTCGCAGTTCCCCTGTCGTCACCCAAGGAATTTCGGCTTCACTGGAGTAGACGATGTCAGCATTTGCTGGGGTGGTTCCACTCGCTGTCCTATCGAACAGCCACGACAACCGAGCACGGGTCCAGTCCGCTGTCGAATGGTCCCACCCAGTCGAGCGCGCAATGGATGCCGACCGACGCTCACGAAGCAGCTCAATCAACCGCTGCTGCTCCTCGATGAGCGTGTCGATCTGGGTTGTCTCACGGTCGAGGAAGTCGGCGATTGCCCGTTGCTCGAGAGGCCTTGGAAAGGGGAGGCGGATACGGTTAATGTCACGCTGGAACAGGTGCGGCACGCCCATCCCACCGCGAAGACGATCGAACGTACCTTGGGCATAGGTGCTCGCTATGAACCAGTACAGATAGCGGCCATCCAGACGTCCCGTCGGAGTGAGCACGGCGATGGACCCATTCACAGTCGCGGGTTCCGGCAAGTCACGTACGACGTTGACGGTTCCGATCGTCGAACCGTCTTTAGTCAGCAGCACGTCGCCCTCGCGGAGCATTATCTCCGGCGATTCGTCATATCGATCCTGCGGGATCCTGTTTGCCCCGCCGTAGTCGATCGCTCGGCCTTTGATGTCTGGCGTGGCTAACATCGGCACGCCATTGTCGACGTACTCCGATGCCGTAAGTCCCTTCCACCCGAGGCGAGCACGAACCCACACTTCTCGTCCGATCTCGCGCTCGTCCCAGTCGGACGGCAAGACCTCGAGCCATTCAAGCGACGTGGGTCGAAATTGTTCGTGCGTCTTCATACGCCCTCAACCTCCCGCAGTAACTTCAAGATCTTCGCGACCTGAGCTTCCAGATCCGCATCGATCTCCTCGAGCGGCCTCGGCGGGACGTACTGGTAGAAGTGCCGGGTGAACGGGATCTCGTAGCCGACCTTCGTCTTCTTCGCGTCGATCCAGGCGTCCGGGACATGCGGGAGGACCTCGGCCTCGAAATACGCCTTGATCGTCTCTTCGCGCCCCTCCTCGCCGAGCGCGTTCCCTCCATACGTGAACGGGATGTTCTCCGTGTCGCGCTTCTTCGAGTCCGGCTTCGGCTTGCCGGCGCGATCGGTGACGACCTTGCCGTCATCGTTCAGCAGCGGCCGCTCGACGGTGATCGTCCAGTAGCCGAACGCATCCGTGCTGAACACCTTCGCGTGCTCGCCGTCCTCGAACGCGGCGTACAGCTTGAGGATCTGCGCGCGGTCGGCCTCACCGACCTCGCGTCCCTTCTGGCCGAGGTTCTTGCGCATCTTCGTCCAGAAGCCACTGCCATCGATGAGCTGGACCTTGCCGACGCGCTCGGTCGGCTTGTTGTTGTCGAGCACCCAGACGTAGGTGGCGATGCCGGTGTTGTAGAACATGTTGGTCGGCAGCGCGACGATCGCGTCCACCAGGTCCGACTCGAGCAGCCAGCGCCTGATCTCCGACGGCCCGGACCCGGCACTGCCGTTGAAGAGCGGCGAGCCGTTCAGGACGATCCCGGCCCGACCTCCGCCGTCCTTCACCGGACGCATCTTCGAGGCCAGGTGCTGCAGGAAGAGCATCTGGCCGTCGCTCACCGCCGGCAGGCCCGCCCTGAACCTGGACGCTTCGCCGTGATCGGCACGGTCCTTCTTGACCGCCGCCTCGGACGCCTTCCAGTCCACGCCGTACGGAGGATTGGACAGGCAGTAGTCGAACGTCGTCCCCGCGAAGAGGTCCTCGGCAAGGGTGTCGCCGAGCTTGATGTTCTGGGCGTCCTGGCCCTTGGCGATCATGTCGGACTTGCAGATCGCGTAGGACTGGTCGTTGATCTCCTGGCCGTAGAGCCGGAGCCGGGCACCGGGGTTCATCTTGTGCAGGTGTTCCTCGGCGATCGAGAGCATCCCGCCGGTGCCGGCCGTCGGGTCATAGACAGTCCGGACGACGCCCTTCCCGACGAGAGCGTCGTCGTCGCCCGCGAAGAGCAGGTCGACCATCAGCCGGATTGCGTCGCGCGGCGTGAAATGCTCTCCGGCCGTCTCGTTCGACGCGTCGGCGAACTTGCGGATGAGCTCCTCGAACAGGTCGCCCATCTCCGCGTTTGACACCGCGGCCGGGGACAGATCCACCTCGGCGAACTTCTGCACCACGATCAGCAGCCGGTTCTTCTCGGCCAGCTCATGGATCGTGTTCTCGAACTTGAACCGCTCGAAGACGTCGATGTTCGCTGAGAACCCGGCCAGGTAGTCGACCAAGTTCGCCGCCAGGCCGTCCGGGTCTCCCAGCAGCTTGGCGAAGGTCCACTCCGAGGTGTTGTGGAACCCGAGCTTGAGCTCGCGCTTGACCCGGACGTCCACCATCTCGGGCTTCTTCTCCGCCGCGGCGATCGCCCGGACCTTGTCCCGGGTCGGCGCCAGCACACAGTCGAGCCGGCGCATGATCGTCATCGGCAGGATCACGTCGCCGTACTGGTGAGGCTTGTAAGGGCCGCGAAGCTGGTCCGCGATCGACCAGACGAAGTTGCCCAGGCTGCTCATCTCGTTGCTCTCCGTTCGACCCAGCCCGCGAGGATCGGCCCGCGAGTCGGTCCTATGGTGTCAGCGACGACCGACAGGCGTCCCGGAGGCAGCGACGAAGAGCCGCACGACCTGACGTCAGGCCGGCACCCGCGCCGCGGACACCAGCGCAAACAGGTCCTTCGGGTCCGCCGGGTCGGCGACCACGTCGAGGTACTCCACGAGCTCGGTCCCCCGCACGGCCTCGAAGACGTAGCGCAGCGTGCTGAAGTCCTCGACCGCGAACCCGACCGAGTCGAAGACGGTGATCTCCTCGGCGGAGGTCCGGCCGGGGACGACGCCGGTGAGCACCTGCCAGAGCTCGGTCGGCCGGAAGTCCGCAGGCAGCTGCTGCAGCTCGCCCTCGATCCGGGTCTGCGGCTCGTACTCGACGAAGACCGACGCCCGCTCGAGGATCGCCCGGTCCAGCTCGGTCTTGCCGGGGCAGTCGCCGCCGATCGCGTTGACGTGCACCCCGGCGCTCACCATGTCGTCGGTGAGCACGGTGGCGTAGGCCTTGTCCGCGGTGCAGGTGGTGATGATGTCGGCGCCGCGGACGGCGTCCTCGGCGGACTCCGCGGCCACCGCGTCGATACCCAGCTCCGCGGCGTTGCGGAGGAACTTCCGGACGGCAGCGGGGTCGACGTCCCAGGCACGGACCCGGTCGACGCCGAGCACCTGCTGGAAGGCGGCCGCCTGGAACTCGGCCTGCGAGCCGGTCCCGATCAGCGCCATCGTCGTCGGGTTCGGCCGACAGAGCGCCCGCGCCGCCATCGCCGAGGTGGCCGCGGTGCGCAGCGCAGTCAGGACGGTCATCTCGCTCAGGAACGTCGGGTAGCCGTTGAGCACGTCGGCCAGCACCCCGAAAGCGGTCACCGTCTGGAAGCCGCGGGTCGGGTTCAGCGGATGCCCGTTGACGTACTTGAACCCGTACGACGTCGCATCCGCGACTGGCATCAGCTCGATGACGCCGTCGGTCGAGTGCGCCGCCACCCGCGGGGTCTTGTCGAAATCGGGCCAGCGCCGGAAGTCGGCCTCGATCGCCTCGGTCAGGTCGGCCAGCACGGTGGTCAGACCGCGCTCGCGCACCCAGCGAGCGGTGTTGGCGACGCTGAGGAACGGAACCGCGCTCATCGGCCGATCTCCAGGGTGCAGCACTTGGCGGAGCCACCGGCCTTGTTGAGCTCGGAGGTGTCGACGCCGATGGGGTGGAAGCCGCGCTCGCGCAGGGCCGCGATCAGGTCGGTCGCCGCCGCGGAGAGCACCACGTGGTAACCGTCGGAGACGGCGTTCAGCCCGAGTACCGCGGCATCGGCCTCGGTGGCGATGACCGCGTCCGGGAACAGGGTGCGCAGGATCTCCTGGCTGGCCGGGTCGAAGGCGGCCGGGTAGTAGGCGATGGTCTCGTCGTTGAGGACGGTCAGCGCGGTGTCCAGGTGGTAGAGCCGCGGGTCGACGAGGGTGAGGCTGGTGACCGGGACGCCGAAGAACTCCGCGACCTCGGCGTGCGCGGCGAGCGACGTACGGAACCCGGTGCCGGCCAGGAACCGGCCGCCGACGTACAGGAAGTCACCCTCGCCCTCGTTGAGGTTCGTCGCGGTGACGGCGGGAGTCATCCCGGCCTGCTCGAACCAGCGGCGGTAGAGCTCGCCCTCGGCCTTGCGCTCGTCGTGGGTGAAGTGCGCGGCCATGGCGCGGCCGCCGTGCACGATGCCGCCGTTCGCGGCGAAGACCATGTCCGGCAGGCCGGCCGCGGGCTCGACCGTCTCGACCTGGTGCCCGAGCTCGAGGTAGACGCGGCGGATCTCCTCCCACTGCGCGATCGCGCGCTCGCGGTCGACCGGGACGCCGAGGTCCATCCAGGGGTTGATGCTGTAGCTGACCTCGAAGTGGTCGGGCCGGCACATCAGGTAGGTGCGTGCGCGGGGGCGGCGGCTGCCGGTCTGCTCGGGGCGCGGGGCCACGTCCACGGTCACGGTGCTCTCCTCGGGGTTGGCGTCTGAGACCGAACCTAGGGAGCCGTACGTCGGACAAGCAATGAACATTCGTTGCGCAAGTGGCGTACATTCGTTGCGTCCAGGTCCCACTTGACGCAAGGAATCGCCGTGGATGCGCTCGACCGCCAGATCATGGGTGTGCTGCTCGTCGACGGCCGGGCGACCTACAAGGAGATCGGCGACGAGGTGGGCCTCTCCGCGCCGGCGGTGAAGCGGCGCGTGGACAAGCTGCTCGCCTCCGGGGAGATCAGCGGCTTCACCGCGGTCATCGACCCGCACGTGCTCGGCTGGCACACCGAGGCCTACGTCGAGATCTCCTACAAGGGCAACGTCCCGAACAGCCGGCTGACCCAGGACCTCGAGCGCATCCCCCAGGTCGTCGGCGTCTGGTCGGTGTCCGGCGAGGCCGACGCCCTGGTGCACGTGATGGCCACGACCATGGCCGACGTCGAGCAGGCCGTCGAGCAGATGCGGAAGACGCAAGGGGTCGACCGGACCCGCAGCGCCATCGTGATGTCGAGGCTCCTGGAGCGGCCGCGGACCTGAGCGCGCCCGTGCTCCTCGCTCCGCTCGTCGACGGACGCTTGCTCAGCGGGAACGAGAAGACCCCCGGAGGAATGCATTCCGGGGGTCTTCTCGTTCAACCTCGCTGCGCGCCCGTAGGTGTGATCCGTCAGGACATCCCGGACACCTCTCTCAAGACATCCCGGACACCCACTGACCAGGTGCATATACACCTGCCGAGATCGTCGGGCCCATGTCGAAGGCCCGGCTGGTCATCACCGCTGTCGAGATCGAAGGCCGCAGCGTCGCCGACGTCGCGGCCTCCTACGGCCTCTCCCGCTCCTGGATCTACGAACTCCTCAACCGCTACCGCACCGAGGGCGAGGCCGCCTTCGAACCGAAGTCACGCCGACCGCACACCTCACCCACCGCGATCCCCGACAGCACCATCGACCTGATCGTGCGGCTACGCAAACAACTCACCGAATCAGGACTCGACGCCGGCCCCGACACCATCACCTGGCACCTCGCCCACCACCACCACATCCAGGTCTCGGCCTCCACCATCGCCCGCACCCTGACCCGCCAGTCCCTCGTGGAACCCCAGCCAAAAAAACGACCCAAAGCCTCCTACACCCGCTTCGAAGCCGCCCAACCCAACCAGACCTGGCAATCAGACTTCACCCACTACCGCCTAGCCAACGGCCAAGACACCGAGATCATCACCTGGCTCGACGACCACTCCCGCTACGCACTCCACGTCACCGCCCACCGCCGGATCACCGGACAGATAGTCCTCGACACCTTCCGCAAAACCGCCCACCAGCACGGCTATCCCGCCTCAGTGCTCACCGACAACGGCATGGTCTACACAACCCGGTTCTCCGGCGGCCGCGGCGGCCGCAACGCACTCGAGACCGAGCTGCAACGCCTCAACATCGTCCAAAAGAACTCCCGACCCAACCACCCCACCACCTGCGGCAAGTGCGAACGATTCCAACAGACACTCAAGAAGTCGCTGACCGCCCAGCCCACCCAGCCCACCACCCTGACCGAGCTCCAAACCCTCATCGACACCTTCGTCAACGCCTACAACAACCACCGACCACACCGGTCACTACCGCACAAAGCAACCCCAGCCACCGCCTACCAAGCACGACCCAAAGCCAGCCCCAGCGCCGACCGCAGCACCGACATCCACCACCGCGTCCTGGCCGACATCGTCGACAAAGACGGCAAGCTCAGCCTCCGCCTCCACGGCCGCATGCACCACATCGGCATCGGCCGCGAACACGCCCGAACCCCCGTCCTCAAGCTCCTCGACGACCTCCACCTCAGAGTCATCAACGCCGCCACCGGCGAACTCCTCCGCGACCTGACCATCGACCCCACCCGCGACTACCAGCCACTCGGCCGACCACCCGGACCACAACCCCGAAAACACAGAAGTCCGGACCCCAGATAGGGGTCCGGACTGTCCGGGATCTCTTGAGAGATCACACACTGCGCGCCCGTAGGGATTCGAACCCCAAACCTTCTGATCCGTAGTCAGATGCTCTATCCGTTGAGCTACGGGCGCTCATCGTCCCCGGGCCACGGCCGCGAGGACTGCCCTATGTTAGCGGAGGTTCGCCGATACCCCGAATCGGGCCCCGGCACCCTGCCTGGATCGATCCAATAGGTGGCCGCGAGCGGCGAGGGTACATTCATCGAACTCGATCGCTCGCAAGGGCGCGGCGATCAAACCACACCAACTTTCAAGATCCGCCGATGCGCTCGGCGGCCGGCGTGTTTTCCGGTACAGGCAGGCACGCCGCGACCGAAGGGGAACACCTGGCATGACCGCCGAGACCATCCAGAACTCCGGCACCGCGCCGACCACCCGTGAGGACATCCTCGCCTGGGTCACCGAGATCGCGGAGCTGACCCAGCCGGACGCGATCCACTGGTGCACCGGCTCCGACGAGGAGTGGACCGAGCTGACCGACTTCCTGGTCGGCACCGGCACCTTCGTCAAGCTCGACGAGAGCAAGAAGCCGAACTCGTTCTACGCGGCCTCCGACCCCACCGACGTGGCTCGTGTCGAGGACCGCACCTACATCTGCTCCATCGACGAGCGCGACGCCGGGCCCACCAACAACTGGATGGACCCGAACCAGATGAAGGAGCTCATGCGCGGCCTGTACGCCGGCTGCATGCGCGGTCGCACCATGTACGTGATCCCCTTCGTGATGGGCCACCTCGAGGCCGAGCAGCCGATGTTCGGCGTGGAGATCACCGACTCGGCGTACGTCGTCGCGTCGATGCGCGTGATGGCCCGGATGGGCACCAACGTCCTGCGCCGGATGGAGGAAACCAACGCTCCCTACGTGCCCGCGCTGCACTCAGTTGGGCACCCGCTCGCCGACGGCGAGAAGGACGTCGCCTGGCCGTGCAACGAGACCAAGTACATCGTGCAGTTCCCCGAGGAGCGGATGATCTGGTCGTTCGGCTCGGGCTACGGCGGCAACGCACTGCTCGGCAAGAAGTGCTACGCCCTGCGCATCGCCAGCGTGATGGCGCGCGACGAGGGCTGGATGGCCGAGCACATGCTGATCCTCAAGCTGACCTCGCCGCAGGGTGTCACCAAGTACGTCGCCGCCGCGTTCCCGAGCGCCTGCGGCAAGACCAACCTGGCGATGCTGGAGCCGACCATCCCGGGCTGGAAGGTCGAGGCCATCGGCGACGACATCGCCTGGATGCGCATCGGCGAGGACGGCCGGCTGTGGGCGGTCAACCCGGAGTACGGCTTCTTCGGTGTCGCCCCCGGCACCAACGAGCACACCAACCCCAACGCGATGAGGACCATCAACAAGGGCAACTCGGTCTTCACCAACGTCGCGCTCACCGCCGACGGCGACGTCTGGTGGGAAGGCCTGGAGAACCCGCCGGCCCAGGCGACCTCCTGGAAGGGCGAGCCGTGGACACCCGCGTCCGAGGAGCTCTCCAGCCACCCGAACAGCCGCTACTGCACGCCGATCAAGCAGTGCGACATCCTCGCCCCTGAGTACGACGACCCGCGCGGCGTGCCGATCGACGCGATCCTCTTCGGCGGCCGTCGCAAGACCACGATCCCGCTGGTCACCGAGGCCCGCGACTGGACGCACGGCACCTTCATGGGCGCCACCCTGTCCAGCGAGACCACCGCGGCCGCCGTCGGCGCGGTCGGCGTGGTCCGTCGCGACCCGATGGCGATGCTGCCGTTCATCGGCTACAACGCCGGCGACTACTTCGGCCACTGGATCAACATGGGCAAGGACAACGACGCGTCGAAGATGCCCAAGATCTTCTACGTGAACTGGTTCCGCCGCGCTCAGTCGTCCGACGGGGGCGACGGCGACTTCCTGTGGCCCGGCTTCGGCGAGAACAGCCGGGTGCTCAAGTGGGTCATCGAGCGCATCGACGGCCAGGCCGCTGCGGTCGAGACCCCGATCGGTCACGTGCCGGCGCCGGGTTCCTTCGACATCGACGGCCTGGACATGACCGAGGAGCAGCTCGCCGAGGCGCTCCGGGTCGACGTCGAGGAGTGGAAGGCCGAGATCCCGCAGATCACCGAGTGGTTCGAGAAGTTCGGCGACGACCTGCCGAGCGTGCTGTGGACCGAGCTCGACGGGCTGAAGGCGCGTCTCGGCTCCTGACGACGTACGACGAGGGCCGTGCCGGAGTTCCGGCACGGCCCTCGTTGCTTTCGGCCTGCATGTAATTGTCCAACTCACGTGTCCGGTTTTGCAGGTTTCTGCGATCATCGACGCGTGGGCCTCGAGTACGACGCAACGCATCGCCGTCTCCTGGAGACCGACGCGGGCGACCTGTACCAGAAGGTCATCCTCGAGGGCTCCATCAGCAGCGACGACCCACGCATCGCCAAGGGCGCCCCGGACCACCCTGCTTTTGCCTTCCTCGTCGACCTCGGGCTGCTCGGCTACGACCCCGGCACCGACTCCTACCTCCCCGTCGACCCGGCCACCGTCCAGTCCCGCGTGGTCGCGCCGATGGGCCAGCGCGCGGCCGACCTGCTCGCCGAGTCGACGGGCTGGGCGAACGCCTTCGCCGAGCTCGGCCTGGCCTTCCGTCGTACGTCGCTCGCGGACCAGCCGATCACCGAGCTGCGCGGCGGGCCGAACATCAACCGGTTCCTGACGGCGGCGGTCGGCGATGCCCAGACCGAGCTGCTCACCGCCGCCCCCGACGGCGCGCGTCCCGGAGCCCAGCTGGCGCAGGCGATCGAGCGGGACAAGCCGGCGCTGGCCCGCGGCGTGAAGATGCGCACGCTCTACCAGCACTCGGCGCGACGCAGTGTGGCCACCCGCGACTACGTCGAGGAAGTCTCCAAGCTGGGCGCCGAGGTGCGCACGCTCGAGGAGTTCTTCAACCGGCTGATCATCGTCGACCGGCGGCTGGCCGTCGTACCGGGCGCCGAGGGTGCGCACGTGGCGATCGCGATCCACGAGCCGAACCTCGTCGCCTACCTGGTCGACATCTTCGAGCGGTTCTGGGCTCGGGCCCGGGCGTTCACCGATCGCGAGGCCTCGACCGAGCGCGAGATCGCCGAAGACGTGCACAACATGACGATTCGGATGCTGGTGGAGGGTCACAGCGACAACGCCAGCGCGAAGCGGGTCGGGGTCAGCACCCGCACGTACGCCGGCTACGTGGCTTCGCTCAAGGCCGAGTACGGCGTGGAGACCCGGTTCCAGCTGGGCTACGCGATCGGTCAGCAGGAGATGCGCGAGGAGGAGGAGTCCGCGGAGTGACGTTCGCGGTGTACCTCGGGAATTGACAAGGGCGGCGAGTGGGGGGCTCGCCGCCCTTCATCACGAGACGGGCCGGGGGTGGCAAGAGGCCAGGTCTGGGGGTCGACGTGGCGTCCTCGTCTCGAGTCTTCAGTTGTCCCTCTCGGGTCGCTCAGTTCGGCCAGCCGGTGTCCATCGGGATGGCCACGCCACCCGGCTTGGGCTTTGCCACGGCCGACTCGGACGCAGCAGTGGTGCCGGCGAAGATGCCGACCGTCAGGAGCGTCGCAGCAACGACGCGAACAACGCGCTTCAGGGTGCTCATTGGTGGGTGCCTCCCAGTTTCGCCGGCCGCTCAGGGGACGCGACCGGATACACCAATCCTGGCTCAACGCGCTGACGCGGACCAACCTGAGGGCTGCCTCAGGATCGTGCAGTGCACCTTCCTGCAAGTTTCTGCAAGCGGCTGTCAAGCACTGGCGGGCGGCTCCCACGCGAACCCGTCCGGATCGGCGAACGCACCCGCGTCGGTGACGACGGCGATCCGGTGCGATCCGCTGCCCTCGGGCGGGACGCCGGCGTCCTTCGCGAGTGCTTTGCGCTCGTAGAGTCCCATCCCGACGGCGCTCGCGCCAGTGTCGAACTCGACGTACTTCTTGCCAAAGCTCTTCGCGACCGGCAGGCCGTGGTCGACGTAGAACTGCTTGGTCGCCGCCACGTCGGTGGCGCCGAGGAGCAGCACGATCCGGTCGAACGCGGTGCTGGCCGGAGCGGTGTCCTTCTTGCTCGAGGTGGCCACCTTCCAGATGGTGCCGTCCGGCGCCTGCACCACACCGCCGACGCCCCACAGCGACTTCTTGACCGGCTTCAGCGTCGTGGCTCCGGCACCGACGAGGGCGTCGACGAGCGCGTGCACGTTGCCGGGCTGGCTGACCAGCAGCGAGAGGGTGAAGCCGCGAAAGCCGCTCGTGGGCTCCTCGGTAGCACGCAGCCGGACCTGCTCGGGCAGCCCGAAGGCGTTGGCGTAGAACTTCGCGGCGGCCTCGACGTCGGCCACCTCCAGGGTGATCGCTTCGATGTTCGTCATGACCACGACGCTAGGCGCGCGCCGTCGTACGGTGCTTCTCGATTCCTGACGCACCTGCACGCATGACCAGCGCCAGGACCACACCACCAGCGGCGCCCATGGCGACACCGACCAGGTTCGTGAGGGCATCCCCCAGCACGAATCCGACGCGGCTCAGCCCGGGCAGGACCCCCTGGACGAGCTCGGAGACGAACGGGAGTCCGATGGCGAGCAGCGGCCAGTAGCGCCGGAGGACAGAGGAAAGGAGCACGGCAGCGGCTCCCAGCGGGACCGCGACCAGCAGGTTGAGCGAAACCTCGTTGAGGGCGCGCAGGTCACGAAGGTTCGGCAGGGACGGCGACATCGACCGAATCACGTGAGTCGACAGACCGCCCGAGAAGTGCCCTCCCGTTGGTGTGATCGTGACGGCCAGGAACCCACCGACAGCCGACAGGTACAGCCACCACACCAGCGGATTGCCACCGTGACGACGAGCCAGGACCGGGCTGGCCGCGAGCGCGACGGCGCACGCCACAACGGTCACCGGCAACGCCCACGGCTCGGCATCGAAGAACACCTGCAACACGACGACTCCCTTGCGCATGGTCCGGTCGACGATCCACGGCTCATTCCGGCTCGATCAGCCCCAGGTGCAGCGAACTTGGGTGGAGTAGACGGTCGTCCCGCTCGCCTTGATTTTTCCACGCATGCATTCGGACAAGCTGCCTGGCGGGATTTCTGCCGGACTGCGATAGAAGCGAGCCCCCCAGGTCTGGCCGGCACCGATCGAGACTGCACCCGTCGAGTCCCAGTGGCTACCGGCGATCGCTCCACCTGAGGAGTTCGTCCATTCATAGCCGAACTGCACACTGATGGTCCTTGGCGTGGCGTCACTATCTCGGTCGTACCTGACGGTCAGCGTGGTCATCTTGCCCGTACTCGTGTAGCACCACGCGAAGGTCAGCTTGCCGTTCGACAGGTAGTTGTACCCGACCTTCGACGCCGTGCCGCTAGCGCAGTACTGGACGTTGTAGTTCACCTGCTGTGCAGCAGTCGCAGCGCCAGGCATCGCCACCACCGCCGTAAGTGCAACCACGATCGTCATCAGGGAGCGTCTGAAGGTCTTTGAAGCCGTCAGCATGAGAACACCTCTCCTTCTCTGTCGCACCGACTGAGTTCGAGAGGTCGGCCCCGCCTCGACACACCTGCGTAGCGGGTGCCGAGCTCTCGGCAGGAGGACGGATCGAGCCAGCGATTCATTACGCGATCGCGTCCATGCGCTGGAACAGACGAAAGAGCCCCCGGCGAGATCACTCTCGTCGGGGGCTCTACCGTCACTCGTCTGGCGGAGGTGGAGGGATTTGAACCCTCGATGGGGTTGTAGCCCCAAACCCGCTTAGCAGGCGGGCGCCATAGACCGGACTAGGCGACACCTCCAGACAGCGTGGGAAAGGTTACCGAAGCCGGGTCTCCGTGCGGAAATCGGGCAGGGAATCCGGCTCAGAGCCGGCGGTAGCCGTGCCCGCGGTCGAGGTGGCGCTGCAGCTCGTCGACGAACTCCTCGCGGTCGCCCTCGATCAGGTTGACCGGGATCGTGGTGGTGCCGCCGTTACGCAGCCGGAGCACCACGCACTCCGTTCCGGCGACGACCGCGGTGGTCAGGTCCTCGACGTCGGTCCAGCGGCCGCGGTCCTGCCCGACCCCGCGGACGAACCGGACCTGGTAGCCGGTCTCGTCGAGCCGTACGACGTACCAGCGGCGCACCAGCAGGAAGCCCAGGCCGAAGACGCCGACGACCACGATCACCGCGACGACCGGGATCAGGTCCTGGTTGAGGTGCAGCACCGCGACGAGCACGGTGACGAGCAGCAGGAGCAGGCCGACGCCGCCGAGGAAGAAACCCATCAGCCGGGCCCGGAGCGCCGGGGCGAGGCCGTACTCACGCGGCTCGGAGGTGGTGGTCATGCCCGAATTACAGCGGGTTCCGCCGTACGACGGACAGCCGGGGTGGGGCAGGAAGCGGGTCTGCACCGGCGCGTCGCGGCCGCCGCGCCGTGATGTTCGAGGAATCCGGCAGATGGGTATTGTCTGGGCGTGTGGCCTGAGTCACACTCGAAGTCCCTCTCCCGCTCCAACCCCCGCGGAGGTGGTGGCCATGACGCTCGAGTCGGCGATCTCGGACCTGCAGAAGACCCTCGGCGATGCCCGGACGGCCGCGAACTGGCGCTGGATGATGCGGCAACAGCTCTCCGCGGTGCGCGACGCCCTTCGCGACGAACGCTTCGCCTCCTGGGACGGCTGGCTGGCCGCGCGCAGCGGCACCACCGACCGCGAACGGCAACAGCTCCTCGGGCGGATCACCTCGCTGGCCAGCGGCCTGCTCGACCGCCTCGACACCGATCGGGTGGCGCAGGAGGTACGGCGCCTGCTCAACGACGTCGAGCACTACCGGCAGAAGATGCACGACCTCGTCTACGACTCCGTGTCGATGGAGATCGGCGGGTCGGAGTAGTACACGTTTGCAGAGGGGGCGGGATTCGAACCCGCGGCTGACATCTCTGCCAGCGACCGCTTTCAAGGCGGTTCCGATCGGCCACTCCGGCACCCCTCCTCGCGCCGGGACGTGCCGGCGCCAGGCGGCCGAGTCTAGTGGCCGAGGACGACGAGCACGTCGCCCTCCTGGACGACGTCACCCGGAGAGACCCGGACCTCGAGGACGGTGCCGGCGCGCTCGACGAGGACGGGGATCTCCATCTTCATCGACTCCAGCAGGATGGCGGTGCCACCGGGCTCGAGCTGGTCCCCGACGGCCACCGGAATCGAGAGCACGCTGGCCACCATCTCGGCGAGGATCTCCGACGTCGAGGACATGCGGCGACGCTACCGTGCCGCTGCCGTTACTCGCGCGTTCGTGACGGGTCGGCGGCTAGTGCAGGGGTTCGGTGCGGCCGGGTTCGGGGCGGTGGGCGACGGCCTCCTCGTCGCGACGGGCCCGGCGCCCGTGGGTGCCGGTGAGCAGCTGCTCGGCGCGGATCACCAGGTAGCCCAGGGCGATGCCGACCACGAACGAGTAGACCGCACCGAGGGCGACGCTCTGCACGCTCAGGTCGGAGGCAACCAGGCGGGTCGCGGTCGGGGCGGTGGCGGCGACGCCGAACGCGCAGACCCACCAGCCCTGGCGCCGCCGGGCGCGCATGAACACGCCCCAGACCAGCGCCGGGTAGCCGAGCAGCGCGACGATCGGGTGCGGCACCGCACCCAGGGTGTCGCGCAGCGAGTCGCGGACGTCGTCGACCACGTTGACCAGGTCGCGCGAGCCCCACTGGGCGATCGCCTCGCTGTAGGCCATCGCGAGCGCCAGCATCACGACCGCCGTCCCGGCCACCACGTAGCCGCGACGACCCAGGCCGTGCAGGCCGGCGCCGAGCCGGTAGACGAGCGCGAACGCCCCGGCGAGGGCGAGCCCGAGGACGACGTACCCGAGCTTGTCGGCGTCGACCCGCGGGTGCGCATCCGGCCCGTAGCCGAGCACCCCGGCGGCGCCCACCCAGGCGATCAGCGTGGCCACCACCACCTCGCGGATGGCGAGCCGGAACGTGGCCGCCGGCACGGTCGCCATCACCGCGAGCGTCGCGGCCATCACGCCGGTCCCGACCGAGGCACCGGCCAGCCACTCCTCGGAACCGGAGACGAACGCGCCCACCGCCAGGCCCGCGGTCAGCACCGCCGCCCAGATCGGCCGCCCGCCCGTGCGGACCGCCAGTCCCCAGGCGAGCCCGACCGAGATGGTGCCGGCCGAGACCTGGCGGATCAGGTCGGGCAGGTCGGCGGAGGCACGGGCCAGTGCGACGCCGGCGGTGGCGGCCGCGAGCAGGACGACCCAGACCACGGTCAGCGCGTGCCGGGAGAGCGAGGAGGTCTTCTCCGGCGCCGGACGCGGCGCCTTCCTGGCGACCGGCTGGGGTGTGGGCTCGGCGATCCGGCGGGCGCCGGTCGCGTGCGGCCGGGCGGCGGCCTGGCGTGCGGCCCGGTTGGCGGCGGCACGCTCGGCGGGGTCCGGCGCCGGCGAGGCAGGCGGATCGGCATCGGCGGGCGCGGGCGGGTTCGCCCGCAGCGCGGGACGCTCGACGGGGCGGGCCGGTGTGGCCGCGACCCGGCGGCCGGCGGGGGCGTCGGCCGCGGCCGGCCCGACCAGGGTCGGCCGGTCGGCGCGGCGGGCACCGGGGGGACGCGCGGCGGGACGTTCGCCGGGCGGGAGCAGCACGGGTCCGGCGGGGATGCTGGGCGGCCGGTTCGCGGGTCGGGCGGCCGGACGTGCGGCTTGGCTCAGCGGAGGCCGGACGTGCTGGGAGTCGTGCGAGGTCGCCCCGGACTCGTCGGCGGACTCGTCCTGGGGAATCAGCGCGGCCGACTCCTCGAACGGACGGAGGGCACGCCGACGACCTGGCACCCCGTCAGCACCGGACACCTGCGCCACCTCGTGAATTGCTCGACCCCGACGAGTCAGCGTATCAACGGCTCAGAATCTGCGATTGGACAACGAGGGGTTGCGCTCCCGGGCCTCCCGGACGGCATCCAGGGTCAGCGTGGCGTGCAGCACCTCGTCCCCCTCGCCCGCCTCGGCCACCACGTCCCCGGTCGGCGCGACCACCATCGAGTGACCGGTGTAGCGGGGCCCGGGCTGGGCCGCGGCGACCACCCAGGCGATGTTCTCGATCGCCCGCGCCTGCACCAGCGTCCGCCACTGCTCGACCTTGCGCGGCCCGGCCACCCACGCCGCGGGCAGCACCAGCACCTCGGCCCCCTCGGCGGACAGGGCCCGGGCCAGCTCGGGGAAGCGCAGGTCGTAGCAGGTCATCAGCCCGGTGCGTAGGCCGCCGACCTCGGTCAGCACCGGGGTCAGCGGGCCGGGGGTGACCAGGTCGGTCTCCCGGTTGCCGAAGGAGTCGTAGAGGTGGATCTTCCGGTACGTCGTGAGCCGGTCGCCATCGGCGAGCACGAGCGTGTTGTACGGACGGGCGGGATCCTCGGCGGTCTCGAACATCCCGGCCAGCACCGCCGTACGGCGTCGCGCCGCCAGCGAGCGCACCGCGGTGACGAACGGACCGTCCAGCGGCTCGGCGTACGGCGCCAGGTCCGAACCCGGCTCGCCGAAGTCGCGCGCGAACGCCTCGGGCAGCACCACCAGGTCGGCGTCCTCGCCGAGGTCGCCGCCCTCGGCCAGCCGCTCCAGCGCCGCCCGGTTCTCGGCCGGGTCGAGGGAGGAGGCGTGCTGCCAGACGGTCACGCGCAGTTCGGCACCCATCCCCCCAGCGTGCCAGACTGCCGCGCATGAGCGAGGCGGCCCCCACCTCCCGCAGGACCGGCGCGGTCATCCTCTCCGGCGGCGGCGCGGTCCGGCTCGACGGTGCGGACAAGGCCTCGGTCGAGCTCGGCGGGCTCACCCTGCTCGAGCACGCGCTCGGCGCGGTCGTGGACGCCGACGAGGTGGTCGTGGTCGGCGAGCCGGTGCCCACCACCCGGCCGGTCACCTTCACCCGGGAGGACCCGGCCGGCGGCGGACCCGCGGCCGGCCTGCTCGCCGGGCTCCGCTGCTTCGCCCGGCGTCCGGACCGGGTGCTCGCGCTCGCCGTGGACATGCCGCTGGTGACCAGCTGGACGGTGCGCCGGCTGACCGATGCCCTGGACGCCTCCGGGGCCGACGGCGCCGCACTCATCGACGAGGGCCGTCGGGTGCAGCTGCTCTGCGCGGTCTACTCCCTCGACGCCCTCGACCGGGTGCGCCCGCCGTACGAGGAGGAGTTCGGGCTCGCCATGAAGGACCTGGTCCGGGTGCTGCGGATCGAGCAGGTCCCGGCGATCGGCCCGGAGTCGCAGGACGTCGACACCTGGGACGACCTGCGCCGGCTGCGCGAGGCCCTGGGCGACCGCTGAGAACCCCTTGCGCGCAGGCCGGTCCTCGACAATCGTGGGCAGCGTGAACCTGCACGACTGGATCGATGAGCTGTGCGACGCGCTCGACGTCGAGGTGGACCTCGACGAGGCCCTGATCCTCGACCTCGCGCGCGAGGCCGCACACAACGTGGACCGCCCGGCTGCCCCGATCACGACCTTCCTGCTCGGCTACGCCGCGGCCCGTTCCGACGGTGACCCGGACGAGCTGGAGCGGCTCGCCGGCGCGGCCACCGACCTGGCCCGGCGGTGGGACAAGTCGGCGTACGAGGTCGAGCACGAGGACGACGACCCCGAGGTCGAGGAAGAGCTGGAGTCGGTCGACGCCTGACCAGCGCTGGGAGCCGCCGCGAGGACGCGGCCCCTAGGCTGACGCTCATGCGTGCCGTCCTCGCTCCCGAACCCGGAGGGCCCGACGCCCTCGTCGTCACCGAGCTGCCCGACCTCGAGCCGGGACCCGGCGAGGTCGTCCTCGACGTGGCCGCGTCCGCGATCAACCGCGCCGACACCCTGCAGCGGATGGGCTTCTACCCGCCTCCGCCCGGCGCCACCGACGTGCTCGGCCTGGAGTGCTCGGGCACGGTGCGCGCCGTCGGCGAGGACGTCACCGGCTGGGCCGTCGGCGACCAGGCGTGTGCGCTGCTGGCCAGCGGCGGGTACGCCGAGCAGGTGGCCGTTCCCGCCGGGCAGCTGATGCCGGTGCCGGCCGGGCTGTCCCTGATCGAGGCGGCCGCGCTGCCCGAGGTGGCCTGCACGGTCTGGTCGAACGTCTACATGGTGGCCAACCTGCAGCCCGGCGAGACCTTCCTGGTGCACGGCGGCGCCGGTGGCATCGGCACGTTCGCGATCCAGCTCGCCGCGACGCTCGGCTCCCGGGTGTTCACCACCGCCGGGACGCCGGAGAAGCGCGCCCTGTGCGAGTCGCTCGGCGCAGAACGGGCGATCGACTACCGCGAGGAGGACTTCGTCGCTGTGCTGGGCGAGGCCGGTGGCGCCGACGTCATCCTCGACAACATGGGCGCGAAGTACCTGGACCGCAACGTGCAGGCCCTGGCCACCTCGGGACGGCTGGTCATCATCGGCATGCAGGGCGGCGTCCGCGGCGAGCTCGACATCGCGCGGCTGCTGGCCAAGCGCGGCGCGGTGATCGCGACCTCGCTGCGCGCCCGGCCGGCGGCGGAGAAGGCCGCGGTGTGCCGCGCGGTCGCCGAGCACGTCTGGCCGCTGGTCGCCGAGGGCAAGGTGAAGCCGATGGTGCACGCCGAGTTCGGGCTCGACGAGGTGTCCCAGGCGCACACGCTCATGGACGCCGGCGACCACACCGGCAAGATCGTGCTCCGGGTCGACTAGGGGAGCTACTTCCTCTTGACCACGTAGGTGACCAGGACCCCGTCGCCGGTGTGGGTGGCGGTGAAGCCGACCTCGTACGACGCGCTGCGGAACGTGCGCACCTGCAGGTTCTCCTGCATCGTCTTCGCGCCCGAGGTGAAACCGGCCGCCTCCAGCTTGGCGGTCGCCTGGTCGGCCAGGTCCTCGAGGGCGCCCTTCGGCTGCAGCACCACCGACCAGTCGTAGCGACCGCCCGGCTCGCCGACGGTCCCGTTGACGACGTCGGCGTCGATGAGCGGGACGTCCTTGTCCGGGAAGCCGGTCGGCAGGCCCTGCTGGACGATGACCCGGCCGCCGGCCGCACCCGCGTCACCGCCGGGATTGGCGGGAGCGGGAGCCGTCGTCGGGGCGGTGGTCGGGGCCGTGGTCGGCGCCTTGGCCGGCTTGTCGGCGGACGTGTCGCCGTCGCCCCCGCAGCCGGTCAGGAGGGTGAGCGCGAGCGCCGCGGCACCGAGAGCGGCCAGACGGGTTCTCATGGGGCGAATTGAACCAGGCGGCCCGGGGCGACGGACAGCGAACGGCTACAGTCACGAGCATGTCCGAGCAGCCGCACGACGCCCCCGAGACCGACCCCCGGGTGATGATCATCGACCCGCAGGGCGCTCCCGCCGCTTCCGCCGAGGACCAGGCGGAGGAGGAGGTCACCGACCTGATCGAGGAGCCGGCCAAGGTGATGCGGATCGGCAGCATGATCCGCAGCCTGCTCGAGGAGGTGAAAGCCGCGCCCGTCGACGACGCCGGCCGCACCCGGCTGGCAGGCGTGCTGAAGACCTCGATCAGCGAGCTCAAGGAGGGCCTGGCACCCGAGCTCGGCGAGGAGCTGGACCGGCTGATCGAGCCGTTCAGCGAGGAGACCCCGTCGGAGTCCGAGCTGCGGATCGCGCAGGCCCAGCTGGTGGGCTGGCTGGAGGGGCTGTTCCACGGCATCCAGACCGCGATCTACGCCCAGCAGATGGCCGCCCGGGCCCAGCTCGAGCAGATGCGCCGGGCCCTGCCCGCGGGCCAGATGCCGCCGGGAATGCACCCGGGCCAGCAGCAGGAGCAGCCGGGCTCGGAGCAGAGCTCCGGGGGCATGTACCTCTAGTACCCGCCGTACTGGCTCGGCCCGCTCGGCGGTCCGAAGAACCGGCGCCGCAGCACCAGCGCGCCACCCCCGAGTAGCGCGAGCACGATCACGCCGATGCCGACGAACCGGATCCGGTCGGGTCCGTCCGAGGACGGCTCGGCCTCCCCGGAGAACGTCGGCAGCGGTTCGACCGGGTCGCCGGTGGCCTTCTCCACCGCGGTGACCACCTGCTCGCCGTACGGCGCGGTGCCGCTGCACTGGTTCGCGCTGAGCCGGCCGGGATGCTTGCCCTGCAGGAAGAAGACGTAGACCTCGTCGGTGGCCAGCTCGCCGAGCCCGCAGGAGGCCTCGCTCGCCGAGCTGTGCACCTTCTCGCGCATCCCGGCGATGCCCTTGAAGACCTGGTCGACGCGGATGCCGTAGCTGGCGTCGATGCCGTTGTCCTGGCGCCACTCGAGAGTCGCGACCACGACGGTGTCGGCGCGCTTGGCCGCCTGGGCCGGCGTCGAGGCGACGCACGAGCAGGCGAGCGCGACGCTCGGGCTGACCAGCACCATGCCTGCAGCGAGCAGCAGGACCACCAGGAAGCGTCGCACCGTCTCAGTGTTCCCGGGCTCTCACCGGGGTGTCGAGGAGGCGCTCGATGATCTGGGCCACACCGTCCTCGTCGTTGGCCGGCGCGACCAGCGTGGTCGCGGCGAGCAGGCTCGGGTGCGCGTTGGCCATCGCGTACGACGTCCCGGCCCAGGCCAGCAGCGGCAGGTCGTTCGGCATGTCCCCGAAGGCGACCACCTCGTCGGCCTCGACCCCGCGCTCGGCGCAGAACAGCGCCAGCGTCGACGCCTTCGTGACCCCGTGCGCACTGATCTCCAGCAGCGTCGTCGCCGAGGACCAGGTGATCTCGACCTGGTCGCCGACGGCGGCCTCCGCGGCGTCCCAGAACTCCTGCGGCGGCAGGTCCTCGTGCCGGGCGAGCAGCTTGTACGCCGGCCGGTCGGCGATCTCGGCGAAGGTGCCGCGCCGGCTGTCCGGGGGCAGCGGGTGCCGCTCGAGGAAGTGCTCCTCCAGGGCGATCCCGGCGAGGGTCTCCACCGCGAACCGCGATCCGGGGACCGCCGTACGAAGCCGCTCGGTGACGGTGTGCAGCACGTCGACCGCGATCGGCCTCTCCAGGTACGGCGCCGCGCCGGCCACGTCCCAGATCAGGGCGCCGTTGGAGACGATGGCGTAGCCGTGGCCGCCGACGTGCTCGAAGAGCTCCTCGGCCCAGCGCAGCGGCCGGCCGGTCACGAACACGACGTCGAGACCGCGTTCCTCGGCGGCCACCAGGGCGGCCCGGGTGCGCGGGGTCAGGGTGCCGTCGCTGTGCAGCAGGGTGCCGTCGAGATCCGTCGCCACCAGCCTGACCGTGCCCACGGGGCGAGGCTATCCGGGCCCTTCTCAACCAAACGGTTTACAACTGGATCCGCCGCCGCTAGAGTGCTGCTCAACCGATTGGTTGAGGAGAAGTCGATGGGCACACCCGCCGAGAACCACCGCCAGGTCGCCGACGCGTTCGGTGCCTACGTCCGCACCGCCGACCCGGCCCGCTGGGACGACCCGTCGCCGGTGGCCGAGTGGCGCGCCCGCGACGTCGTGGGCCACCTCGTCGAGTGGCTGCCCGCGTTCCTGGAGTCGAGCACCTCGGTCCGGCTCGACCCCGGGCCGTCCGCGGCGCAGGACCCGGTCGCCGCCTGGGAGCACCACGCCGCCGCGGTGCAGGCGCTGATCGAGGATCCGGCCTCGGCCGCGGTGATGGTCTCGAACCCGCACCTGGGCGAGCAGCCGCTGGTGCCGACGATCGACATGATCTACACCAACGACGTCTTCCTGCACACCTGGGACCTGGCCAAGGCGACCGGCCAGGAGGTCGCCCTCGACGCCGAGACCTGCGCGGTGATGCTGGCGGGGATGGAGCCGATGGACGAGATGCTGCGGCAGAGCGGTCAGTACGGCCCGAAGGTCGAGGTGCCCGCGGACGCCGACCCGCAGACCAGGCTGATGGCGTTCATCGGGAGGAACCCACTGGCCTGGCGGTGAGTGGACGGGCCATCACCAGGTTCCCCTCGTCGTCGCTACCGCGCAGGATCGTGAAGCCGCACTTGGCCAGCACCCGGATGCTGGCGGCGTTCTCCGGCTCGACGCTCGCGCGGACCCGGACGCCGGCGGCGTCGGTGAGGGCCAGCAGGCCGCGCAGCGCCTCGGTGGCCACGCCGCGCCCGCGCGCCTCGTCGACCAGGCCGTAGCCGACCTCGACCTCCTCGACGCCGTCGCCGGCCGGCTCCGGCGGGCCGAAGAAGCCGATCGAGCCGACCACGAGGCCGTCGAAGGCACGGACGATGCGGCGCGAGCTCCAGCAGGAGTCGTCGCGGATCATCGAGACCCCGTCGAGGTCGTCCTGGCGCGGGAAGTCCGCGTGCCAGGAGGGCTCCCGCTGCCCGGCCCGCATCGCGGCCGCGGCCGCGGGGGTGATCCGCTCCAGGTGCAGGCGCGGAGTGCGGACGGTGTCGGGGATCAGGGGAACCACCGGCGCAGCTCCTGAGCGGCGCCGTCCTCGTAGACCGTGCCGGTCACGCCGTCGGCCGCCGCCCGGACCTCCTCGACCGCCTGGCCCATCGCCACGCCGCGGCCGGCCCAGGTGAGCATCTCGATGTCGTTGCGGCCGTCGCCGATGGCGAGCACGTCGGCGGCGTCCACGCCGAGCCGCGAGCACACCTCGGCGAGCCCGCTGGCCTTGTGCACCCCGACCGGGGACAGGTCCAGCCAGGCCGTCCAGCCGACGACGTAGTTGGTGCCGTGCAGGCCGAGCCGGCCGGCCAGCGCGACGAAGTCCTCGGCGGTGGCGTCCGGGTCGCGGATGATGACGCGGCTGACCGGGTCGGCGATCATCTCCTCGAGGTCGCACGGGATCATCTCGCCGGAGAGCTCGCCGGGCGGGAACGGCCGGTTGATCTTGTAGCCCACGCCGCGCTCCTCCACGGCCACCAGCGCCTCGGGGTGCTCGGCCAGGATCGCGGCCACCGCGTCGCGGGCGTCGAAGGTGACCTCGTGGACCACGTCGACGGGCGGGTAGCGCAGCACCACCGCCCCGTTGGAGGCGACGATCCAGAGCGGGTCGTCCTCGATGCCGGTGAAGCCGAAGAGGTCGGCGATGATCGTCATCGCGTGCGCCGAGCGCCCGCTGGCCAGCACGATCTCGGCCCCGGCGTCGTGCGCGGCGCGCACTGCCTCGTACACCGCCGGGCGCACCTCCTCGTGGGTGGTGCCCTTGCCCTCCACCCAGGCGAGCAGGGTGCCGTCGATGTCGAGCGCGACGAGCTTCGGGGTCCAGGTCACGGCGCCACCGGGGTGAGCACGTCACGGCCGAGCCACTTCTGCAGCGCCTTCGGCACCCGCACCGAGCCGTCGGCCTGCTGGTGGGTCTCCAGGATCGCCACGATGGTCCGGGTCATCGCGCACAGGGTGCCGTTGAGCGTCGAGATCGGCCGAATCCCACTCGCACCCTCCGGGCCGGCGAACCGGGCTCGCGTGTCCAGCCGGCGGGTCTGGAACTCGGTGCAGTTCGAGGTCGAGGTCAGCTCGCGGTACTTGCCCTGGGTCGGGATCCACGCCTCGCAGTCGAACTTGCGGATCGCCGACAGCCCGAGGTCGCCGGCGGCCACGTCGATGACCCGGTAGGCCAGCTCCAGCTTGTCCAGGAACTCCTTCTCCCAGGCGAGCAGGCGCTGGTGCTCGGCGTAGGAGTCCTCGGTGGTCGTGTAGACGAACATCTCCACCTTGTCGAACCAGTGCACCCGGATGATGCCCTTGGTGTCCTTGCCGTGCGAGCCGGCCTCCTTGCGGAAGCACGGGCTGAACGCGGCGTAGCGCAGCGGGAGCGTGCCCCCGTCGAGGATCTCGTCGGAGTGGTAGGCCGCCATCGGCACCTCGCTGGTGCCCACCAGGTAGAGGTCCTGCCCCTCGATCCGGTACACGTCGTCGGCGGCCTGGCCGAGGAAGCCGGTGCCGTCCATCGCGCGCGGCTTGACCAGCGACGGCGCGATCACCTGGGTGAAGCCGGCCTCGCGAGCCTGCTCCATGGCCAGGTTGACCAGCGCGATCTCCAGCTCGGCGCCGATGCCGGTGAGGAAGTAGAAGCGTGAGCCCGAGACCTTGGCGCCGCGGTCGATGTCGATGGCGCCGAGGATCTTGCCCAGCTCGATGTGGTCGCGCGGCTCGAAGCCCTCGGCGGCGAAGTCGCGCGGGGTGCCGACGGTCTCCAGGACCACGAAGTCGTCCTCGCCCCCGGCCGGCGCCTCCTCGGCCGCGGGGTTCGGGATCGCCATGACGGCGTCGCGCCAGGCCTCCTCGGCGGCGACCTGCGCGGCCTCGGCGGTCTTCACGTCGGCAGCCAGCTGCTTGGTCTGCTCGAGCAGCGCCGCCTTCTCCTCGCCCTGCGCCTGCGGGATCTGCTTGCTCAGCTGCTTCTGCTCGGCCCGCAGCGCCTCGAAGGCGACGATCGCCTGGCGGCGGGACTCGTCGGCGGCCAGCGCGGTGTCGACCACGTCCCCGGACAGCCCGCGCTTGGCCTGGGCGGCGCGGATCAGGTCGGGGTTCTCGCGGAGAAGTCGTGGATCGATCACGAGGCCGAGGATATCGGCAGCGCGACAGCGATTTCCGAGGCGGCGGGCGGGACGACCGGAGCCGACGGCGTGCCGAAGCGCTGCCACTGCTCGCCGTCCTCGGCGACCTTGTACGTCGTGATCCGCGGCGTGTCCGCGCAGAAGACCCACGAGGTCCCCTCCGCGTCGGTGAACCCGCCGGCGAACCCGCACGGCAGGGCGGGCAGTCCGGGCAGGGCGGTGCCGTCGTAGCTGAGCAACCGGCCGCCGTCGCGCTCGACCGGCCGGGCGTCGTCGATGCCGTTGCCGGCCGGCTCGGTCGCCTCGGTGTCGACGGCCTCGATGAAGGGCAGCCCGGAGTTCTTGTCGAAGCCGTTGCCGAACACCCAGCCCGTGCGCACCGCCAGCGTGCCCGCGGCGGTCGCGGTCCGGGCGGCCACGTCGACCTGCCAGACCCGGTGCCGGTCGTCGACCACCCGGAGCAGCCCGGGCTTCGCGGGGTCGAAGGCGGCGGCCACCGGACGGAGCCGGGTGTCGCCGGTCCAGGTCCGCAGCGGCAGCACCGACGTACCCGGGCCGGTGGTCGAGTACAGGGTGACCCGTCCCTGCTTGCCCTCGGCGCCGACGGTCGTGTCGGCGAGCGACCAGGCCCGGCCGGCGTCGACGAGCAGGGCCTGCGCGGCGCCGTACGACGTCCCGCCGGTGACCCGCGGCATCCGCGCGACCGTCGCGGCGCCCGACTCCGGGTCGAAGCGGACGTAGACCGAGCGGGAGAACTCGCCGTCAGCGCCCTCGGCGGTGTTGATGCGCAGCAGCCAGGCGCCGTCGGGGGTCGACGGAGTCGGGTTGGCCTTCGGCGGCTCGGTCCGGCCGGTGCTGCCGCACCCGGCGGCGAGGGTGGCCACCAGCAGCGCGCAGGCCAGGGCTCGGGTCGGTTTCACGTCACACCCCCGTCGGGCTCGGGACTTCGAGTGTGGCAGACCGCGGCTATCATCCGCGAGTGATCGAGACGCCTCGCCAGCGGTGGTCCGTCGTCGCCTGGACCGCCGGGTGCGCCGGGCTGTTCGCGCTGCTCACCGTGCTGGTCGGCACCGAGTGGAGCCCGCTGCGCGACCTCGACCACGACCTCGCCGAGGATCCGTACCGGCTCACCGCCGACCACGCCTGGCTCCGCCACCTGGCGAACGGGATCGAGACCGCGACCCAGCCGAACTACCTGGTCGCCGCCGCGGTGGTGGCCGCGATCGTGCTGGCCGTCAAGGGACACCGGCGCGCCGGCATCTGGACCGTGATCGTGATGGCCGCGGCGCGGATCGCCTACCCCCTGCTCAAGGAGCTCGTCGAGCGTCCCCGGCCGGACCTCGGTGACCTGGGCGGCTGGTCGTTCCCGTCCGGGCACGCGACCGTGGCCGGGGCCGCGGCCGGTGTGGTCGTGGTGCTGGTGACCATGCTCGTACGACGGCGCGGCCTGCGCCGGGCGCTCGTCGTGCTGGCGATCGCCTTCGCCGTCCTGGTCGGAGCCGACCGGGTGCTGCTCGGGGTGCACTACGTCTCCGACGTGGTCGCCGGCGGCCTGCTCGCCGCGGCCATCGTGCTCGGCGCGCTGCTCGCCTTCGACCCGCAGCCGCGCTCGATCGCGCTGAGGATCGAGCCGCTGCACGAGGCCCTGCCGCCGGGCGAGCGCAAGGTGGCCGCGATCCTCAACCCGATCAAGGTCGACGACCCGGCCGGGTTCCGCGCGATGGTCGACAAGATGGCCCTCGACTCCGGGTGGCGCGAGGTCGCCTGGTGGGAGACGACCGCCGAGGACACCGGCTACCGGATGGCCCACGAGGCTGCCGTCTCCGGTGCCGACCTGGTGATCGCGATCGGCGGCGACGGCACGATCCGCGCGGTCTGCGAGGAGCTGGCCGGCACCGGCATCCCGGTCGGCATCGTGCCAGCCGGCACCGGCAACCTGCTGGCCCGCAACCTGTCCATCCCGCTCTACCTGCGCGCCGCCGTCGACGTCGGCCTCAACGGCCAGGACCAGGCGGTCGACCTGGTCCGGGTCACCGGCGACGAGATGGAGGAGTCGACCTTCCTGGTGATGGCCGGGATGGGCTTCGACGCCGCGATCATGGAGGGCGTCAACGAGGACTTCAAGAAGAAGGTGGGCTGGCTGGCCTACGTCTGGTCGGCGCTCAAGGCGCTGATGTTCCCGGCGATCAAGGTCGAGGTCTCCGTCGACGGCGGCGAGCCGACCACGCACCGCGCCCGGACGGTGGTGATCGGCAACGTCGGCTACCTGCAGGCCGGGATGCCGCTGATCCCGGACGCGGCCATCGACGACGGCCAGCTCGACGTGGTGCTGCTCTACCCGCGGCGGTTCCTGTCCTGGGTGCCGCTGGCCGCCCGGGTGCTGACCAAGAACCCGCGCACCGACGAGACCATCGTGCGGATGCGCGGCCGGACCGTGCTGGTGCGCGCCTCGGGACCGGCGCCCCGCCAGCTCGACGGCGACCTGCTCAACCCGGGTCGCGAGCTGCTCGCCGAGTGCCTGCACGGGCGCCTGCTGCTGCGGGTGCCGCGCTGATGGGCGTCTTCACGCCGCTGGCGATCCGGATCGGCGCGATCGCGTGGCTGCCGAAGTTCCTGCCGCAGATCACCGCGTTCGACAGGTTCCTGCAGCGGATCACCCGCGGCCACCTCTCCCTGCTCCGGCTGGCCGGCCTGCCGAGCATGATGCTGACCGTGGTCGGGCGGAAGTCCGGCCTCGTGCGCACGACTCCGGTGCTCTGCGTGCCCTACCTGCGCGGCTTCCTGGTCGCCGGGTCGAACTTCGGCGGAGCGAAGGCACCGGTGTGGGTGCTCAACGTGCGCGCCGCCGCGGAGCGGGACGAGCCGGTCACGATCGCGGTGGACCGGCACACCCAGCAGGCGAGGCCCCGGGAGATCACCGGTCCCGAGCGCGAGCAGGTCTGGGCGCACATGCTGAAGACCTGGCCGAACTACGCCAAGTACGCCGAGCGCACCGACCGGGTGATCCCGGTCTTCCTCTTCGAGCCTGCTGCCTAGCGCCGCGCCTGCTCGACCGCCTGCTCCTCCTCGGGCGACAGCGGCTGCTCACAGGTCCAGGAGGTGATCGTCTTGGCGTAGGTGCGGGCCTCGGTGCGGCCGTGGATCGAGGTGATGACCGCGCCGTCGCCGTGGTCGTCGAGCAGGGCCAGCGACCAGGAAAGCCCGCCGCCCACGTTGCTGTCCGACGCGGTGGCGAAGGCGTCGTACCGGACCACGGCCAGGTGCTGCAGCGCGCCGGCCGCCTCGCCGCGCAGCGCCGCCACCTCGTGCCGCAGCCCGCGGGCGTCCTCGGGCAGGTCGTCGACCTCCGCGTCCTCGGGCGAGCCCGGATGCCGGTGCGCCAGGAAGTGCAGCGCGAGGGCGGCGAGGGCGACCAGCAGCGCGAGGACCGAGAGGACCGTGTTCACCCGGGCCAGCCTAGGCAATGAGAACGCGGCCGACCCGGTGACGTGGCCGTGCGAGACTCGACGCCGTGACCGCACGACGCATCGCCTACCAGGGCGAACCCGGGGCCAACTCCCACCTGGTGTGCAAGCAGCACTACCCCGACGCCGAGCCGGTGCCGTGCGCGTCGTTCGAGGACGTCTTCGCCGTCGTCGAGAGCGGCGACGCGGACCTGGCGATGATCCCGATCGACAACTCCATCGCCGGCCGGGTCTCCGACATCCACCACTTCCTGCCGACCTCGACGCTGCACATCATCGGCGAGCACTTCCTGCGCATCCAGTTCTCGCTCATGGCCACGCCAGGGGCCTCGCTGGACACGATCCGGACCGTGCACAGCCACGTGCACGCGCTGGGCCAGTGCCGCCGGATCATCCGCGAGCACGGCCTGACGCCGGTCATCTCGGGCGACACCGCCGGGGCGGCCCGCGAGGTCGCCGAGGCGGCCGACCCGACCCAGGCCGCGATCGCGCCGCCGCTGGCCGCGGAGATCTACGGGCTGAACGTGCTCGCCAGCGACGTCGAGGACGAGGACCACAACACCACCCGGTTCGTGGTGCTCTCCCGCGACTACGTCGAGGCGCCGCGCGACAACGGCCCGGTGGTGACCTCGTTCGTCTTCAACGTGCGCAACCTGCCCGCCGCGCTCTACAAGGCACTCGGCGGCTTTGCCACCAACGGGATCAACATGACCAAGCTGGAGAGCTACATGGTGGGCGGGCACTTCGCCGCCACCCAGTTCCTGGCGGAGGTCGACGGGCACCCCGACGACCCGGGTCTGAGGAACGCTCTCGAGGAGCTCGCGTTCTTCACGACCGAGGTGAAGATCCTCGGGGTGTACCCCGCCGACAGCTTCCGCGCTTCCTAGCCCTCCGCAGGTGCCTCGAACAACGCGAACATCGCGCCCTGCGGGTCGCTGTAGAACCCCATCCGCCCGACGCCCGGGACGTCGAAGTTGGGCGCGACCGTGGTGCCGCCGAGCTCACCGATCTTCGCGCCGGTCGCGTCGGCGTCCTCGACGTTGAAGTAGACGTTCCAGTGCGGCGGGATGCCCTCCATCTGCGGGGTGACCGCACCGCCGATGACCTTGCCCTCGGCGTCGGTCAGCGAGGTGTAGGAGGTCTCGCCCATGTCCATCACCTGGCTGCCCATGCCGAGCACGTCGGCGTAGAACTGGGTCGCCTTCTCCACGTCCGGGGTGACGACCTCGTTCCAGGAGACCGACCCGGGCTCGTTGGCCCGCTCGCTGCCGATCGAGGTGCCGGCCTGCCACAGGTTCACCCGGGCACCGGTGGGGTCCTGGATCGCGGCCATCCGGCCGAGGTCCATGACGTCGAACGGAGCCATCTCGACCTTGCCGCCGGCCGGCTCCACCTTCGCCGCGACGGCGTCCACGTCGTCGGCGGTCAGGTAGACGCCCCAGAAGGCCGGGTGGCCTTCCATGCCGGGCATCTGACCGCTGATGCCCGAGACCGTGTCCCCCTGCAGCAGACCGGAGCGGTAGACGCCGCCGCCGGCCTCCTCGGGGAGCGGGGTCTCCTGGATCTCCCATCCGAACAGGTCTGCGTAGAAAGCCGCGGCCGCGGCCGGGTCGGGAGCCATCAGCTCCACGTAGCTGGGTGTGCCCTGCACGTACTTCTCGAATTTCGCCATGTCCCTGTCCTACTCGCGACCACCGACAACTCTCAAGCGAGCTGCCCCAACGGACTACGTTTATCTCGTGAACGACCGTCGAACCCCTGAACCCGAGGCCGTCGCCGACCTCGGGTTCGCCCGGCTCGACACCGACCGCGCCCGTCGTACGGGGGATCCCGAAGTGGTCTACGGCGCCGGCAAGACGCCCGCCCAGATCGCCGGCATCCTGGCCACGCTGCACGCGAAGCACCCCGAGCGCGCGGTGCTGGTCACCCGGCTCTCCGACGAGGCGGTCGCGCACCTGCGCGAGGCACTGCCCGAGGCCGTGATCGACCCGGTCGCCCGGGCCGCGACGCTGGGCCCGCTGCCGGAGCCGCGGGGCACCGTCGCGGTGATCGCCGCCGGCACCAGCGACGCCCCGGTCGCCGCGGAGGCGGCCCTGAGCGTGCGCGTGCACGGATCCGCGGTCCGACGGATCGACGACGTGGGCGTGGCCGGGATCCACCGCATCCTCGAGGCGCGCGCGGAGTTCGCGGACGCCGACTGCGTGATCGTGGTCGCGGGCATGGAGGGCGCGCTGCCCAGCGTGGTCGGCGGCCTGGTCGGCGTGCCGCTGGTCGCGGTGCCCACCAGCGTCGGGTACGGGGCCGCCTTCGAGGGCCTGGCCGCGCTGCTCGGCATGCTCAACTCCTGCGCGCCCGGGGTCAGCGTGGTCAACATCGACAACGGCTACGGTGCCGGGGTGTTCGCCGCCCGGGTCGCCCGCAACGCCCGCCCGCGAGGGGAGCGCGCGTGACCCGCGTCGGCTGGCTGGACTGCTCCTCGGGCGCCAGCGGCGACATGGTGCTCGGCGCGCTGCTCGGCGCCGGTGTCCCGCTGGCGGTGCTGCGCGAGGCCGTCGAGCTGGTGGTGCCGGAACCGGTCACCCTCGACGAGGAGCCCGTCAGCCGCGGGGGTTTCGCCGCCACCCGCTGCCGGGTGCACGTCGCCGACTCGAGCACGCACCGCACCTGGGCCGACGTCCGCACGATCCTGGACACCTCCACGCTGCACGAGCCGGTGCGCGCGCTGGCGATCGCGATCTTCACCCGGCTGGCCGAGGCCGAGGCAGAGGTGCACGGGGTGAGCCCCGACGAGGTGCACTTCCACGAGGTCGGTGCGCTGGACGCGATCGCGGACGTGGTCGGCGCCGCCGCCGGCTTCGTGCACCTGGGCCTGGACCGGCTCGTCTGCGCTCCGGTCGCCCTCGGCGGCGGCACCGTCCAGGCGGCGCACGGGCGCATCCCCGTCCCGGTGCCGGCGGTGGTCGAGCTGCTCCGCGGGCACCCGTCGTACGGCGGACCGCTCGACCGGGAGCTGACCACCCCCACCGGCGCGGCCATCCTCACCACCGTCGCCGACGCATGGGGGCCGCAGCCGGCGATGGTAGTCGAGTCGATCGGCCTGGGGGCGGGGAAGGCCGATCCGCCCGGGCACGCGAACGTGCTGCGGCTGCTGGCCGGCGCGAGCGAGTCGTCCCCGCAGGCCGGGGGCGCCCTGGTCATCGAGTCGAACGTCGACGACCTGGACCCGCGCCTGTGGCCCGCGGTCCTGGCCGCGCTGCTGGAGGCCGGTGCCTCGGACGCCTGGCTGACCCCGATCCTGATGAAGAAGGGGCGGCCGGCGCACACGCTGCACGTCCTGGTCGCGGCCGGGTCCGCGGACGCCGTACGTCGTGAGGTGTTCCGGCAGACCAGCACCATCGGCGTGCGCGAGCAGACCTTCGCCAAGCACGCCCTGGACCGCAGCTTCACCGAGGTGACCGTCGACGGCCACCGGATCGCGGTCAAGCTGGCCCACCTCGACGGCGAGCTGATGAACGTGCAGCCCGAGTACGAGGACGTGGCCGCGGCCGCGCGGGCCACCGGCCGGCCGGTCAAGGACGTGCTCGCCGCGGCGATCGCCGCCAGCCGGGGAGCCTGATGGACCTCGCCGTCGTCGCGCTCACCTTCGCCGCGATCTTCGTCGTCGAGCTGCCCGACAAGACCTTCATCGCGGCGCTGGTGCTCTCCACCCGCTACCGCGGCCTCCACGTCTGGGTCGGTGTCGGGCTGGCGTTCCTGATCCAGACCGTCATCGCGGTCACCCTCGGCCGGGTGGCGACGCTGCTGCCCGAGGACCTGGTCCGCGGGGTGGCGGCGGCGATCTTCCTCGTCGGCGCGGTGGTGCTGCTGCGCGAGGCGCCGAGGGCGGACGCCGAGGAGGCCTCGACGGAGGCAGAGTTCGCGGAGAAGGCGCGCGCGGCGAAGACCGGCTGGGCCGCGATCGGCGCGTCCTTCCTGGTGCTCTTCGCCGCCGAGTGGGGCGACCTCTCCCAGCTGCTCACGGTCAGCCTGGTCGGCCGGTACGGCGAGCCGCTCAGCGTCTTCGTGGGTGCCTGGGGCGCCCTGCTCGCGGTCTCCGGGCTGGCCGTGGTCGCCGGCCGGTTCCTGCTGCGGCACGTGCGGCTCTCGGTGATCCACTACCTCGGCGCCGCCGTGTGCCTCATCCTGGCCGGGATCACGACGTACGAGCTGGTGCGCTGAGGTTCTCGAGCCGACCCAACCGGATCCCGGGCCCGCCGCGTCAACGAGGCAGGAAGGGGGTGCCATGTCGTACGAGGACTACGTCGCCGCTCGCTGGAGCGCGCTGTACCGGACGGCCTACCTGCTCACCTCCAGCCATGCCGACGCCGAGGACCTGGTGCAGACGACGCTGGTGAAGGCCTACCTGTCCTGGGCGAAGGTGAGCAGCGCCGCCTCGCCGGACGCCTACGTGCGACGGATCCTCACCAACGCCTTCCTCTCCGGGCGGCGACCGCTCCGGGTCGCGCGCGAGCGGCTCGTCGAGCAGGCACCCGAGATCGAGGCACCGGAGACGCCGTACGACGAGCGCCTGGTGCTCTGGCCGCACATCGCCTCGCTACCGGCCCGGCAGCGCGCGGTCGTGGTGCTGCGCTACTACGAGGACCTCTCCGAGCAGCAGATCGCCGACGCGCTGGGCTGCTCGACCGGGACCGTCAAGTCCACCGCCAGCGACGCGCTCCGGTCGTTGCGCACCCGTCTCGGCCAGCAGGAAGGAGCGACATCGTGAACCTCGACCAGACCCTGACCGACGAGCTGCGCACCGTCGCCACCGAGCTGCGGACCCCGCCGCCCCCGCCCGCCGCGGAGCTGGTCCGGCTGGCGGAGCGGCAGCGCACCCGGGCCCGGCTGCGGGCCGCCGGGATCGCCGTCGTCGCGGCCGCCGCGGTCGTCACCGCCCTCGCCCTGGGCGGCCAGCTGGGCAAGCCGGACGCCGCGCCCAGCCCGGCACCACGGCCGACCGACCTGCCCACGGCGCTGCCGACCGGCGACCCGCCGGCGATCCCGTTCATCGAGAACGACCGGCTCCACGTCGCCGGCCGGGTGCAGCCCGGGTCGTGGGTGGCGGTCCAGACGCGGGAGGGGTCGTCGGTGGCCTACCTCGACGACGCGAACGACCTGACCCAGACGATCGCGCTCTTCGACGACGGCGACCCGCTCGGCCGGTTCACCGACGTCAGCACGCAGGTCGTGGTGCTGTCGCCCCACGGCGCCCGGGCGGCCTGGGTCGAGCGCGACGGCAGCAGGTGGTTCCTCGTGGTCTACGACTTCCAGACCCATCGCGAGCAGGGACGCCTGGCCGTCGACGCGAGGACGATGGGCCACGTGGGCGTCGAGAACGAGGGCTGGGAGAGCCTCGGATCGGTCGACGACACCGGCACCGTCCGGTGGGGCGGCGTCCTGCAGGGACACGTCTGGACGCCGGACGGCGAGCCGCAGGACACCGCCCCGGACGCGGATGCCGGCACCCCGTCGGGCCGGTTCCCGGTGGACGAGGGCGTCGTCTCGCTCAGCCCGGACGGCGCCTGGGGTGCCTGGACCGTCGACCGCACCGGCGACCGGCCGCAGGGCACCACCGACACCCCGGACCAGTACGACGTCGAGGTGGCGGCACAGCGGCCGGGTCAGCCGGGGACCCGGATCCGGCTGCCGCTGCCCCGCGACAGCAACGCCAGCGGCATCGACTGGGAGACCACCGGGACGTTCCTGGTGACGGTCTTCGACGACCCGACCGGGGTCAGCTGGCACTACGTTCGTTGCTCGGTCGTGACCCGCGACTGCGAGCTCGCGCCCACCTCCGAGGCGCCCTGAGGATCTAGGCTCGGCCCATGACGTTGGGAGCGAGCAGCGAGGTCGGTCGGCTGCGGACGGTGATGCTGCACCGGCCCGGCCCGGAGCTGAAGCGGCTGACCCCGCGCAACAACGACAAGCTGCTCTTCGACGGCATCCCGTGGATCGGCCGCGCCCAGGACGAGCACGACGCGTTCGCGCAGGCGCTGCGCGACCGGGACGTCGAGGTGGTCTACCTGGTCGACCTGCTCACCGAGACCCTGGCCCTGCCCGTGGCCCGGGAGCGCGCGATCGCCGACGCGCTGACCTCGCTGCACCTCGGCGACACCCTGCGCGAGTACCTGTCCACCGCGCTGGCCGAGCGGACCCCCGAGGAGCTGGCCCAGGTGCTCACCGCCGGGCTGCGCAACGACGAGGTCCGCGGCGGGTTCGGGCTGGTCACCTCGCTGCTCGCGCACGACGACTTCCTCATCGACCCGCTGCCCAACCTGCTCTTCACCCGCGACTCCAGCGTCTGGATCGCCGACCGGGTGGCGATCACCTCGCTGGCGATGCCGGCCCGCGAGCGGGAGACGCTGCTGACCGACCTCATCTACTCGCTGCACCCGCGGTTCGCCGGGGTCGAGCGGATCCACGGGTCCCGGCGCGAGCACGTCGAGGGCGGTGACGTGCTGCTGCTCTCCCCCGGCGTCATCGCGGTGGGCGTCGGCGAGCGCACCACCCCGGCCGGCGTCGAGCGGCTGGCCCGGCAGGTCTTCGCCGACGGGCTGGCCAGCACCGTGCTCGCGGTGCCGATCGCCCAGGAGCGCGCGACCATGCACCTGGACACGGTCTGCACCATGGTCGACGTCGACAAGATCGTGATGTACCCGAACGTGGCCGACCAGCTGGTCGCGCACGCGGTCACCGAGCCCGAGCCCGGAGCGCTGCACGTGGCCGCGGCCGAGCCGTTCCTCACCGCGGCGGCCAAGGCGATGCAGATCGACACGCTGCACCAGATCGACACCGGCCTGGACCCGGTCACCGCCGAGCGGGAGCAGTGGGACGACGGCAACAACACCCTGGCGCTGGCGCCCCGGCTCGCGGTCGCCTACGAGCGCAACGTCGAGACCAACGCGAGGCTGGAGGCGGCGGGGATCGAGGTCATCGCGATCGCCGGTTCCGAGCTGGGTTCGGGGCGGGGCGGGCCGCGCTGCATGAGCTGCCCGATCGACCGGGACTCGCTCTAGGGACGCCTGTCCGGTCAGGTGTCCGGGCATGTGAACGCCCGGCCGGTGTTGACGGGGGATGCAACGCCGACCGGGCTGACAGCAGCGTAGAACACGTTCGCGGATTCTGTCGCGTTTTTCAGTACGACCCTGTACCCAAAACGGACATCGGGCTGGACCAGTGCCCTCGGAAGGCTCAGCGAATCGTCAGCTGGCGGCTGGCGAGGCCCGCGCGGGCCGCTCTCTCCTCGGTGCTGAGCGGTGCCGGAGCGGCCAGCGTCTCGCCCAGGCGGACGTCGAACGCGGCCACCGGGCCGGCCAGCGCCTCGGCGCCGGTGCCCAGCGGCAGGTCCCAGACCGGGGCCAGCACGCCGTGGGCGCGGAACATCCCGATCAGCCGGCCGCCCTCGACCAGCCGGTCCTCGCCGCCCGCGTGCAGCCGGGCGAGCGCGTCGAGCAGCTCGTCCTCGTCCTCGCCACGGACCCAGCGCAGGAACTCGCGGTCGCCCACGGAGGTCCAGTAGGCGCCGGGCGCCAGCCGGACGGTCGGCGAGGCGACCTCGTTGGCCTGGTCCAGCACGGCGGCCAGGGCGCCGTCCGGGTCGTCGAGCCCGTCGCCCCAGTAGTCGAAGCCCTCGTGCACGGTCACCTCGACCGGGCCGTCGAGCAGCTCCTGCAGCCGCGGGCCCTCGCCCGGGTCGGTGGTCAGCCCGACCACCTCACCCGGCTCGGCCTCGAGCGCGGCGGTCAGCACGGCGGCGAGGTCGCGGCTGGGATCGCCGTACGCGTGCTGGACCTGGAGCGCGAGCCAGACGGTGCCGTCGTCGCGGACCAGGGCCGGGGCGGCGCCGGGCAGGAGCGTGGCCAGCCGCACGGTCCGGTCGGTGTCCTTGACCGCGAGCGGCGCGGTCGCGGCGGGCACGAACTCGCGCAGCGCGATCAGGTCGGTCTCGCCGTCGATCCCGGCGAACGGCCGGGCCGACCAGGCCGCCGGCGCTCCCGACGTACTGCCGTGGCAGGCCTTGTAGCGACGACCGGACCCGCACGGGCACGGCTGCCGCGGGCCGACCTCACCGGAGACAGCCTCGACGGAACGTGCCTTGACGCGCGACTTCTTGCCCATGCGCGAAGGCTAGACGGACGGGGCACTCACCCGAGAGGCAGGTCCATCCGGACGTGGATCGCGCTGCCGCCGCTCTCCGTCTCCACCGTCCAGGTGCCGAGTGCGTCCACGATGCCCAGGCCGCGCCCGCCGAGCGCCTCCGGGGCGGCCACCCGCTGGGTCGGGACCGAGACGCCGCCGCCGTCGCGGACGGTGAGCAGCAGCCGGTCGCCCTCGCACTGCCAGCCCACGTGCAGGCTCCCGTCGGCCAGCGGCTGCGCGTGCAGCACCGAGTTCGCGACCAGCTCGGTGATGACCAGCTGGGCGTCGTCGACCAGTCCGTCGTCGTAGCCGAGGTCGTGCAGCCAGGTGCTGAGCGCGCGCCGGGCAGCGCCCGCACTGGCCGGGGTGAACGGCAGGTCCATCGACGCCGAACCTCGCAACGACGGGGACACGAAGGTACTCATGGGCGACTTCCTCCGGCAGGGCAACCGATGTCGCAGAGTTATCTTCCCGCGACGACCCGTGCCCAAACGCGCATCGTCCTGGCGGTGAACCTTCAGCTCTGCAGGTACCGCAGCGTCTCGCCGGGCTTGTCGGTGATGACCGCGGCGACGCCCAGGTCGCGGCACAGGTCGATGTCCGCGGTCTCGTTGACGGTCCACACGTGCACCTCGGTGCCGGCCTTGCGCATCCGCCGGACCAGGTCCGGGTGGTGGCGCAGCAGCTTGATGCCCGGGCCGGCGATCCAGTCGATCTCCGCGAACGGCCGCGACCGGGCCCAGTCCGTCGGCCCGTCCATGAGGAAGACCAGGTCGAGGTCCGGGGCGAGCCGGCGCACCCGGCGCAGCGCGATCCAGGAGAAGCTCATCACCCGCGCCGGGGAGCCCTTGCCGGCCCAGCCGAAGTCCTCGAGCAGGTCGACCAGCCGGCGCTCGACAAGGCCGGCGTACCGGGTCGGGTGCTTGGTCTCGATGGCCAGCTGCACCGGCCGGTCGTAGTCGGCGACCGCCTCCAGCAGCCGGCGCAGGGTGAGCACCTTGCCGAGCTCGGGGTCGGAGTCGGGGGCCTCGTCGTCGAGGTCGGCCCAGGGGTGCTTCCAGGACGCGAAGTCCAGCTGCTCGAGCTCGGAGAGCTCCATCGTCGAGACCACGCGCTGGCTGTTCGCCGTACGGCGCAGGTCCCGGTCGTGCACGCAGACCAGGTGCCCGTCGGCGGTGAGCCGGACGTCGCACTCGAGCGCCTCGGCGCCCTCGTCCAGGGCGGCCAGGTAGGCCCCCAGGGTGTGCTCGGCCTTCGACGCGCTGGCCCCTCGGTGCGCGACCACCTGGGGACGTGTCCCTCCCATGGGCGTCATTGTGCCGTCGGGGAAATACGATTCGGCGGTGACTCACCCTGACGGCGGGATCGATCCCGAGGACCTCGCCACCACTCTGCGCGTGCTCACCGAGCTGCAGCAGCTGCCGCCGGACCACGACGACGTGCGCACGGTCAAGCGCGCGGCGTCGTACATGTACAAGATGATCAAGAAGGCCCGGCGGGCCGAGATCCGCGCGATCCGGTTCCAGCACGACCAGGACATCATCGAGCGGACCGCGACCGGCAGCGCGCTGCGGATCGACGACGAGACCGCCGGGATCCCGCTGGTCTCGACGGCGGCCGGGGCCTTCGCGGGCGAGCTCATCACCCCGCGCGGCTGCTACATCTGCAAGGAGGACTTCACCCTCGTCGACGCCTTCTACCACTGGCTGTGCCCGCGCTGCGCCGCGTTCAGCCACACCAAGCGCGACCAGCGCACCGACCTGACCGGCAGGCGGGCGCTGCTCACCGGCGGGCGGGCCAAGATCGGCATGTACATCGCGCTGCGGCTGCTGCGCGACGGGGCGCACCTGACGATCACCACGCGGTTCCCCAAGGACGCCGTACGACGCTTCGCCGCGATGGAGGACTCCGGCGAGTGGCTGCACCGGCTCAAGGTCGTCGGGATCGACCTGCGCGACCCGACCCAGGTGATCGCGCTGACCGACGACGTCGCGGCCGCCGGGCCGCTGGACATCCTCATCAACAACGCCTGCCAGACCGTACGGCGCACGCCGGGCGCCTACTCGAACCTGGTCGAGATGGAGTCCGCCCCGCTGCCGGTGCTCGACGCGCTCCCCGAGATGGTCACCTTCGACCGCATCTCCGAGGCGCACCCGGCGGCGATCTCCGGAGCACTGTCCTCGCTGCCGGTCGCGCACCACGACGGCGAGTCCGCCGAGCACGCGCTGGCCGCGCACAACGCCGCCTCGCTGACCGCGCTGGCCCTCAAGGCCGGGCACGCGTCCCTGGAGGCGCACCTGGCCGGCACCGCGGTGGACGCCGGCGGCCTGCTCCCCGACGTGCAGACCAACAACTCCTGGACCCAGGTGGTCGACGAGGTCGACCCGCTGGAGCTGCTCGAGGTCCAGTTCTGCAACTCGATCGCGCCGTTCCTGCTGATCTCGCGGCTCCGGCCGGCGATGCGGGCCGCCGTGCAGAACGGAGCGCGGCGGGCCTACGTGGTGAACGTGAGCGCGATGGAGGGCCAGTTCTCCCGCAAGTACAAGGGTCCCGGCCACCCGCACACCAACATGGCCAAGGCCGCGCTGAACATGCTGACCCGGACCAGTGCCGGCGAGATGTTCGAGACCGACCGCATCCTGATGACCGCCGTCGACACCGGCTGGATCACCGACGAGCGGCCGCACCACGAGAAGCTGCGGATCGCCGCCGAGGGCTGGCACGCCCCGCTCGACCTGGTCGACGGCGCCGCCCGCGTCTACGACCCGATCGTCCTCGGCGAAGCCGGCGAGGACCTCTACGGCTGCTTCGTCAAGGACTACAAGCCCAGCCCCTGGTAACGCCGAGCGGGCAGTTCGTCTCCGCCCCAGTGCGCCGAACGGGCAGTTCCGCACGCGCGGTCGGCGTCGACCCGCACGTACAACCTGCCCGCTCGCGGGAATTTTCAGGTGCGGTCGCGGAGGTAGCGGCCGAAGTGGGGGACGGTGAAGGCGATCCGGCCGCGCTCGCTGGCGTAGATGAGTCCTTTCTTCAGCAGGGCGTCCCGGGCCGGGGAGAGGGACTGCGGCTTCTTGCCCAGGACCGCGGCGACGTCGGCGGTGGGGACCGAGCCCACGCCGTCGAGGTCCTCCTCGTGCAGCTGCACCGCCGCGTCGGCCATCGCGCGCAGGTAGTCCCGCTCCCCCGGCGTCGCCCGCTCGTACCGGCTGCCGAAGAAGCCGACGGCGAGCTCGGCCTCGGCCTCGGGGGCGGCGACCGCGACGTCGGCGGCGGTGATCGGGCTGCGCGGGGCCACGTCCCAGACGGCCTTGCCGTAGGCCTGGATGAAGTACGGGTACCCGCCGGTGGCGACGTACATCGCGGCCAGTGCGCCCTCGTCGTACGCGGCCTCCTCCTCGGTTGCCGGCGCGGTCAGCGCCCGGTCGGCGGCCTCGCGCCCGAGCCGGTCGATGCGCTGGTAGCGGAACAGCCGCTCGGAGTAGGACTTGCTCGCGCTCAGCACCGCCGGCAGGTGCGGCAGCCCGGCGCCGACCACGATCACCGGCAGCCCCGACTGGCTGATCTCGTGGCAGGCCGCGCACAGGGCCGAGACGTCGTCCGCGCCGAGGTCCTGCATCTCGTCGATGAACACCGCGACGCCCTTGCCCACGTCGCCGGCCAGCCCGCCGACGTCGGTGAGCAGCTCGACCAGGTCGATCTCGATGTCCCCGGAGTCGGCCCGGCCCTTGGCGGCGGGGACGTCGATGCCCGGGTTCCAGACGTCGCGCAGCTTGGCCCCCTGGGAGTCGCGCTGGGCGAACGCGCGGATCACGCCGAGCACGTCGTCGGGGACGGGATGGCCCAGCTCCCGGACCGCCTGGTGCAGCGCGCTGGACAGCGGCCGGCGCAGGCTCTGGTCGGGCCGCGCCTCCAGCTTCCCGGTCCCCCAGCCCCGTCGTACGGCGGCCGAGCGCAGCGCGTTCAGCAGCACCGTCTTGCCGACCCCGCGCAGCCCGGTGAGCACCAGCGAGCGCTCCGGCCGTCCCCGGGCCACCCGTTCGAGGACCACCTCGAAGGCGCCGAGCTGCTCGTCGCGGCCGGCGAGCTCGGGCGGTCGCTGGCCGGCGCCGGGCGCGTACGGGTTCCGGATCGGGTCCATGATCGGACGATATCCGGCTGTATTGCCGATTCCTTAGATTTCGCTAGCGAGTCTTAGCAGCCGAGCGCGGTTTCGGCTCGGGCCGAGTCTCCGTAACATCGACCCGGTTGAACCAACCTGGGAGAAGTCAACAATGGCAGTCACGCTTGCCCCCGACGAGCTCAGGGACGCCGAGATCACCGATGGGATCGGCCGCGGCGACGTCGGGTGCGCCGCCCGTCTCTGGGTCCGGTACTGGCCGACGGCGCTCGGTGCCGCCCGGCGGTTCGTCGACCCCGAAGAGGTGCCCGGCCTTGCCGCCGAGGCGCTGATCGGCACGATCACCGCCGTGGCCATCGGCCGCGGGCCCCGCGAGGACGTGGCCGGGTTCGTCGAGGACGCCGTCCGCGAGCTCGGCGAGGACGACGACGAGCCCGCCCCCGCGCACGGCGGCGGCTACCCCGACCTGTTCGTCTCGCCCGCGATGACCGAGGCGTTCGAGGCCCTCGAGCCCGAGACCCGGCACGCGCTCTGGGCGTTCGCGCACGACGAGCCGGCCGAGGACGGCACCCGCGCCCTGACCGTGCTGCAGCACTACTACCTCGCCGAGCACGCCGACCGAGCCCGGACCACGGACTGCCGCCGGGTGCACATCGCGCTCATGGGCGTCGCCGACGGGTCCGCCCGCGAGGGTCTCTCCGGCGACACCTGGCTGCACCTGAGCACCTGCGCCTGGTGCACCGAGGCGTTCCACGAGACCGCGTTCAGCAACGTCGCGCTCGGCGCGCTGATCGCGCCCGAGGCGCTGGCGGCGGCTGCCCCGGTCGCCGCCGCTCCCGTCGAGGATCTCGCCGAGGACGTCGAGGGCGCCGGGACCTCCGAGGAGACGGGTCCGGTCGACCCGCTCGCGGTCGCGGCGCCGTTCGTCGTCGACGCGTTCGACGAGCCGGACAGCCCGTTCGACGCGCCGTTCGGTGCCCGGTACGACATGCACGACGACGAGCCCGGGGACGAGCCCGGGCACGAGCCCGGGGAAGACCCGCGCCCTGCTCCCGCCGGCGAGCTCGAGGACGAGGACGACGACGAGGGCGCGTTCCTGCTCGGCCGAGAGACCGTACGACGACGCGGTCGCCTGGTCGCGGGCGCGATCCTGGCCGCCGCCGCGGTGGCCGTGCTGGCGATGATCGTGGTCGGGTTCGGCAACGACGACCCGGCTCCGACCGCCTCGAACACCCGGCCCACCGAGACCGCCACCACCCCCGGCACGGGTGAGGACGCCGCCGTGGACCCGCTCACCCCGGACCTCCCGACGACGTCGGCGACGGTCGCCGGGCCGCTGGTCACGCCGAGCACCGACGTCCCGGTGATCACCCCGGCAGCCCTCGACCCGACCTCGGCCGCGGCCAAGCCGACGCCCAAGCCGGCCCCGAAGCCGACCCCCACGCCGAAGCCGAGCGCGAAGCCGACCCCGAGCACCCCGCCGAGCAGCTCGCCACCGCCGAGCTCGCCGACCGCGTCGCCGACCCGGCGGTGCAACGGCCTGCAGCACCTGCTCGGCATCTGCTGACCGGTATTTTGGCTGCGTGCCCGAGCTGCCCGAGGTGGAAGCGCTGGCCCGCGACCTCGCCGGCCGGCTGGACGGCCGCGCCATCGTGCGCGTCGACATCGCCAACTTCAGCTGCCTGAAGACCTACGACCCGCCGATCACCGCGCTGGCCGGCGGCCTGGTCGACGGCGTGAGCCGGCGCGGCAAGTTCCTGGTCTTCGACGTCGGCGGCACCTACCTCGTGCTGCACCTGGCGCTGGCCGGCTGGGTGCGCTGGAAGGACGAGGTGCCGAAGCTGCCCGCCAAGCCGAACAGCAAGTCGCCGCTGGCCGCGCGGATCGTGCTCGACGACGGCAGCGGCCTGGACATCACCGAGGCCGGCACCCGCAAGAGCCTGGCCCTGTACGTCGTGCGCGACCCGGCCGACGTCGAGGGGATCGCCCGGCTCGGCCCGGACCCCCTGGCCGACGAGTTCACCCGGGACGTGCTCGCCACGATCCTCGCCGACGCCGGGAAGGCCCAGATCAAGGGCGTGCTGCGGATGCAGAGCAACATCGCCGGGATCGGCAACGCCTACTCCGACGAGATCCTGCACGCCGCGAAGATGTCACCGTTCAAGCCCGCCAACAGCCTGACCGACGAGGAGGTCGACCTCCTCTACGCGACGATCCGCTCCGAGCTGTCCGCCGCGGTGGCGCGCTCCGACGGGCTGCCGGCCAGCGAGCTCAAGGGCGAGAAGAAGTCGAGCATGCGGGTGCACGGCCGGACGGGCCAGAAGTGCCCGGTCTGCGGCGACGTCGTCCGCGAGGTGTCGTTCGCCGACCGGAGCCTGCAGTACTGCGCGACCTGCCAGACCGGCGGGAAGCCGCTGGCCGACCGCCGGCTCTCCAAGCTGCTCAAGTAGTTTGGACGACATGCACATCCCCACCGTCACCGTCGACCAGATCCCCGCGCCGCTGCCCGAGGGCGTGTTCCTGCTCGACGTCCGCGAGCCGGTGGAGTGGGCCTCGGGCCGGGTCGAGGGTGCGGTGCACGTGCCGATGAACGAGATCCCCGACCGGATCGAGGAGCTGCCCCGCGACGAGCGGGTGCTGGTGATCTGCAAGGTCGGTGGCCGGTCCGCTCAGGTGACCGGCTTCCTGGTCCACCACGGCTTCGACGCGGTCAACGTCGAGGGCGGGATGCTCGAGTGGGCGGCCGCCGGGAAGCCGATGGTCGGCGAGGTCTACTGAGCCTCCGCTAGGACCGCCGGCGCGCCTTCACGCAGCAGCGGCCCGCCTCGGGCTCCAGGCACGCGTCGACGTCGGCGCCGAGACCGTCGGCCACCCCCTGCACGAAGTCGCGGTTGAGCCCGCAGACCAGCGTGGTGTGCCGCTTGGCGAGCACGTCGAAGGGGCAGTTCGCGAGGGTGACCACGTCCTTGTCGACCTGGGGCTGGTAGCCCTGGCTGCCGAGCACGTCAGCCACCGCGCGCAGCGGCTTCTTCGTCCCCAGCCGCGCCGAACGGGCCAGCTCGACCCCCTCGCGGTGGGCCGCCTCGGTCAGTGAGGCGTCCACCGCGGCACCCTCGCCGACCTGGGCGAACGCCTCGGCGAGGATGCCGCCGACCAGGTCGTACTTGCGCGGCGGCAGCGTCACCGCGAACTCGCGCTCGGCCCGCCGGTAGAGCTTGCTGGGCCGGCCGGCACCGGGCCCGCTGCGCCCGCTGAGCCGCCGGTACTCGACCTCGAGGAGTCCCTCGTCGACGAGCTTGTCGAGGTGGAAGTTCACGTTGTGCTGCGCGACACCGGTGGCCGTCGCCGCCTGCTCGCGGCCGACTGGCTCGGGCTGTGCGACGACGTACTCGTAGAGCGCGCGCCGGGTGTCGTCGGCGAGCGCGCCGATGCCGGCCGCCTGGGAGCCCAGATCCATGGCCCGAGTCTAAAACAGAGATCCCTTGACACAAGAGGTCTGGCCTTCTAATTTCAAAGAGTATTCGTTTTAGAAGGAGGAGTCATGACCGCACCCGCTGCCACGTCGACGACGACCACGAGGTCGACCGACGACTACGCGTTCCTGCTGCTGCGCAGCGTGTTCACGATCGCGCCGATCGCGTTCGGCCTCGACAAGTTCGCCGAGGTGATGACCGACTGGGACAAGTACCTGGCGCCCTGGATCAACGACCTCGTCCCCGGCGACGCGCACGACGCGATGATGATCGTCGGCGTCATCGAGATCGTCGCCGGACTCGTCGTCGCGCTGACCCCGCGGTTCGGCGGGCTGCTGGTCGCGGCCTGGCTGGCCGGGATCATCCTCGACCTGCTGACCCTCGGTGGGTACGGCGACGTCGCGCTGCGGGACTTCGGGCTGCTCGGCGCCGCGCTGGCACTCAGCCTGCTGGCCTGGAACCGGGATCAGCTCGGCCGGCCCCGGTCCCTGTAGGAAGGGTGGCCCAGGGGAGCGATCCCCTGGGCCGCTGTCACCTTGCCGAGCAGCTCGACCAGCGTCGTGCGCTCGGCGGCGGTGAGTCCCTTCACCATCGCCCGGTCGTGGTCGGCGACGAGCTCGCGCACCTCCGCGAGCCGGCCGGCCGCCGCGGGCGCGAGGTGCAGCTCGTGGTGGCGCCGGTCGGTCTCGCTGCGCCGTCGCTCGACCAGGCCGCGGTCCTCGAGCTCGTCGAGCAGCTTGACCACCCGGCTCGGCACCGCGCCGATCCGCTCGGCGAGCGCCTGCTGGCTCAGTCCCGGCTGGGTCGCGATCACCCGCAGGATTCCGACGTGCGCGGGAGTCAGGCCCAGCGGCGCGAGGCGACGGGCGAACTCGGCGGCCACGTGGGCACCCACCTGGGAGAGCAGCAGCGCAGCTCCGGACGGTCTTCTCACGGAATCAAGTTTGGCACGACCGGTCATCGGTGTAATAGTTCACAGCATGAACGATGTGGCGACCCCGCGGCTGAACCGGCTCTGCCTCGTCGTCGCGGCCCTGCTCGTCGTCTCCGGCCTGGTGCACCTCGGCGTCTTCGTCGCCGACGACCGGCCCTGGGGCGGGCCGCTGTCGTGGCGCAAGCCGTTCACCTTCGGGCTCTCCTTCGGCATCACGCTGGCCTCGGTGCTCTGGGTGACCTCCTACCTGCGGATGCCCGCGCGCACGCGTGCCTGGCTGCTCGGCATCTTCGCCGTGGACTGCGTCGTCGAGGTCGCCGGGATCACCGTGCAGGCCTGGCGGGACCAGCCCTCGCACCTCAACACCTCCACGCCGCTCAACACCGCCATCGCGATGACCCTGGCCGTGGGCGGCGCGGTGCTCATCGTCGTGCTCGGGGCGTTCGCGGTCACGGCGCTGCGCGGCCGGGTCGCCGCCGACCCGTCGATGGTGCTCGCCCTGCAGGCCGGGTTCGGGCTGCTCCTGCTCGGCCTGCTCTCCGGCGCGGCCATGATCGCGCGCGGCACCATCGGCAAGCGCACCGGCGGCGCCGAGCACGGCTACCAGGTGGCCGGCTTCGTCAAGGACTTCCACGGCGTCACGCTGCACGCCGTCCTGGTGCTGCCCGCGCTGGCCTGGCTGCTGTCCCGCCTCGACCTCGGCGAACAGGCCCGGCTGCGCTGGGTCAGGATCGGGGTGGCGTCGTACGGCGTGGCGGCGATCGTCGTGCTGGTGCTGGACCTCCTCATCCGCTGAACGGACTCCCCGGCACGCCGAGCGCCACCCGGAGCCGCCGGAAGTACTCCTCCCGGGACACCTCCACGACGCCGAGGGTGGCCAGGTGCGGGGTCTGCCACTGGGTGTCGAGCAGGCGGGCGCCGGCGTGCTCGTCGCGGAGCAGGGAGACCAGGTGCACCAGGGCGACCTTGGAGGCGTCCGTGGCCCGGGAGAACATCGACTCCCCGGCGAAGAGGCCGCCGATCGCGACGCCGTACAGGCCGCCGACCAGGGTGCCGTCGGCCCAGCACTCCACCGAGTGCGCCCAGCCCAGGTCGTGCAGCCGCTGGTAGGCCCGTGCCATCGGGGCGTCGATCCAGGCGCCGTCGCGGTCCGGGTCCGCGCAGCCGGCGACGACCTCGGTGAAGGCGGTGTCGACGGTCACCTCGTAGCGGCGCAGCGAGCGGCGCAGGGAGCGGGAGACGACCAGCCCGTCCAGCGGCAGGATCCCCCGCCGCACCGGCGACCACCAGCCGAGCTCTCCCTCGACCGGCATCGGGAACAGACCGGCCCGGTAGGCAGCCACCAGGGTCGCCGGCTCGAGATCAGCGCCGAGCGCGACCAGGTCACCGGTTCGCGGGCCGGGGGTCGGCAGCGCCCAGGGAGTGGGACCGGGATCGACGGGCACGGCTCCATCCAACCGGACGGGCTCTAGGGTTTGCGGCATGAGCGTGTCCAAGAAGCTCGGCTCCGCACTGGGACCGAAGATCCCGCAGCTGGCGCCGAACGTCACCAGCGCGTTCGTGCACCAGGCGCTGACCCAGGCGATCACCGGCGTCGGGCCGCTGCCGAGCGCTGCCGCCGCGGCCGAGAAGCAGCTCGAGCAGAACCACGGGCACCGCAACCGCGCCATCCACGACGTCATCGAGAACCACGTCCGGTACGCCGGCGTGCAGGGGTTCCTGACCAATCTCGGCGGCCTGGTCACGATGGCGGTGACCGTGCCCGCCAACATCGCCGGGCTGGCGCTGCTCCAGTGCCGGATGGTGGCCGGCATCCTGCACCTGCGCGGCTACGACCTCGACGACCCGCGCGCCCGCGACGCCATCCTGGCCAGCCTGCTCGGCGAGGAGCGGGTGCTGCACCTGGTGAAGAAGCACCAGCTGCCCGGCACCCCGACGGAGATCGCCAACGCGATCACGCACAACCCCGACCTGGACCGCGAGCTCGCCAACGAGGTCGCCGCCGAGCTGATCGCCCGCGCAGCCGGCAAGCGGCTGGCCACCACGGTCGGGCGCCGGGTGCCCGTGGTCGGCGGCATGGTCGGCGCCGGCACGGACGCGTTCGTAACCTGGCGGATCGGTCGCTACGTGGACCGCGAGTTCCTGCCCCGCACCCGCCGGTAGAGCCCGAGCAGCCGCCGCGCGAGCGGGCTGGAGGCCGACCGTTCCACGAACTTCCGGCGCCAGCGGTAGAGCGGGGTCGCGTAGGCGCGGTCCAGCTCGCCGTGCAGCCGGGCGATCTCGCGGTGCAGGGTCTGCTCGTGGTCGCGCAGCCGGGCCGCCTCGACGGTCATGATCGTCAGCGCGTTCAGCCCCGCCTCGGCGAGCTCGGCCGGGTCGGGGTCGTCCGGGTCCGAGAACGCGCCGGCCGGCTGCGGTAGCAGGTCGTCCAGCTCGCCGACGACGTCGTACCCGCGCTGGGCCAGCTCGACCACCCAGCGCCGGCTCAGGTCCGCAGCCCAGGCCGCCACGTCGTCCGGCACCGAGAGCCGGTCGGAGATGCGTTCCTTGGACAGGTGCTGGTGGACCAGGTTCTCGCGCACCAGCGGCCGGTAGTTGTGGTTGTGCACCCGGTCGGCGAGCCGCTCGTTGAGCCGGCGCAGCAGCGCCGCCTCGGCGACGCCGAGGGAGACGTTGGCGCGGCTGTCGTCGAGGGTCAGCTCGTCGGGGTCGAGCCCGAGCACCGAGGAGAACCGCTGCCAGAGCAGGTCGCGCGGCGAGCCCGGCGGCGGCACCGTGACCAGGTGCACCTGGCGCGGCGGCAGGCTAGAGCCCCAGCGGTCGAGCACGTCGGGGATCTCCTGGACGCCCCAGAACCAGCGTGCGACCTCGGTGGACCGCGCGGGGTCGCGGAGCTCGTCGAGGAAGTCGCCGTACGGCAGGGTCTTGCGGTGCTTGACGTTCTCCTGCCACTCCGCCGGGATCTGCCGGACCAGGTCGCGCGCGGAGAGCACCACGTGCACCTCGGTCCCCTCGCCGCCCAGCGACTCCAGCGCCCGGGCGGTCTGCTGGCGCGAGGCGGTCGCCAGGATCTCGTGGCTGATGATCGCGGTGCCGTCCCAGGCGCGGATCTCGGCGGCGAGCCGGTCCCAGGCCCCGCCGGCCTCGCGCTCGATGCCGCCCCAGGGCAGCTCCATCAGGTCGAGCGCGGCCAGGAAGTGCGCGTCGAACCGGTCCGCGGGGTAGAGGATGCCGCGCTTGCGCAGCGCGTCGCGCTCGGAGAAGAGCAGGTCCTGCACGAACGAGGTGCCGGTCTTGGGGGCGCCGACGTGCACGATCACGGTCCGTGCCATCAGTGCGCTCCTTCCCACAGGCTCGCGATCAGGTCCAGCGCCAGGTCCAGCACGTCCTCGGCCGGCACGGCCCGGCGTACGACGGCCCCGGTGCCGGCCCGGCGGTCGCCGAGCAGCACCGCCGGATCGCCGTGCACAGCGTAGTCACCGGCCCGCGCGGCGGCGGCGAGCTCTTCCGCCATCCGGGTCGCGGTGGCCTTGGACCAGGCGCCGTGACCGGAGGGAGCGCCCAGGCTGCCCTCGTGCGGCCGGGCGTCGACGGCGTCGGCCCAGGGGCCGGTCACCAGCGCGCGCGCACCCGCCGGGCCGGCGGCCAGGACGAGCAGCGGGTTCAGCCGGCGGAGCAGGTCGGCGGCCACGATGTCCGCGCTGCCGACCCGCACCCGGGCGCGCACGCCGAGCAGCCCCAGCGCGCGGTCCGCCACCTGCTGGGGGTCGGTACCCAGGACGACGTGCACCCGGCCGGGCGCCTTCTCCGCGTACGACGACGCGAGCGTGGGCAGGTCGAGGTCCGGCCAGCCGCGCGGGCGGGTCTTGGCGGCCCGCCAGGAACGGCGCCACCGGGTCGCCTCGCCGGCCGCGATCCGGGCGCACCAGCGCTCGGCCATCAGGTGGTCGAAGGGTCCGCCGAGCACCAGGTACGTCGCCCGCCGGCCGCCCTCGCGCAGCCCCGCGGAACGCAGGGTCTCGCGGACGGCCGCCACGGTCACCGGTGCCCCGGCGAGCACGAACGCGCGGCGCCGCGGCACCGGCCGGCGCACCCGGCGGCGCGTCTCGGGCTGGGCGCGCAGCAGCTTGACCAGCACGCCGCAGGCCGCCCGGACCAGCTCCTCGACGGGCTGCTGGTCGGGCTCGACGGCGGGGGTGCCGAACTCACGCAGTCCGCCCGGCCAGGGCAGCGGCGGGTCCACCAGGCCACGTCCCGGGCTCGGCGTGGCCAGCACCAGGTCGGCGAGGGCACCGAAGTCGCCGGGCACGTCTCGTTCGGCCAGCCTGCGCACGAGCTCGAGCTGGGCGTTGCCGGGGAGGGGGCCGTGACCCGGCGACGCTGCGTCGCTCTCCCGGAACTCGGCCCAGGTCCTCGTGTCCCCGGAACGCAGCGCGTCCGCCCAGGCACGGACCCGGGCGTCGTACTCGGGCGTCCGGGTCATGCCGCCATTGTTGCGTAGGCCAGTCGACTTCAGCTCAGGGCGGTGACCACGCGGGACGGGCTGGGCCGGCCGAGCACGCCGGCCATCCAGGTGCTGGTGGCGACCAGGGCATCCAGGTCGACCCCCGTCTCGACGCCGAGACCGCGGAACATCCAGACCAGGTCCTCAGTGGCCAGGTTGCCGGTCGCGCTCTCGGCGTACGGGCAGCCGCCGAGGCCGCCGGCGCTGGCGTCGAAGGTCCGGACCCCGTGCTGCCAGGCGGCGTACGCGTTCGCCAGCGCCTGGCCGTAGGTGTCGTGGAAGTGCACGGCGAGCACGTCGTCGGGCAGGCCGGCGGCGTTGAAGGCGTCCAGCAGGGTGCCGACCGCACCGGCGGTGCCGACCCCGATGGTGTCGCCGAGTGAGAGCTGGCTGGCACCCAGGTCGAAGAGCCGCTTGCCGACGCTCACCACCTGCTCGACCGGGACCGCGCCCTCCCACGGGTCGCCCCAGCACATGCTCACGTAGGCGCGCACGTCGAGGCCGTGCTCGCGTGCGCGGGTCACGGTCGGCTCGAACATGGCGAACTGCTCGTCCAGGCTGCGGTTGAGGTTGCGCTGGGCGAACGTCTCGGTGGCGCTGCCGAAGATCGCGATGTGCTCACAGCCCAGCTCCAGCGCGCGGTCGAGGCCGCGCTCGTTGGGGACGAGGACAGGAAGGCTCTTGCCGGCCTCTCCCAGCATCGTCAGCAGCTCGCCGGCATCGGCCAGCTGCGGCACCCACCTCGGGTGCACGAAGGAGGTCGCCTCGACGATCGGCAGCCCGGCGGCCACCAGCCGCTCGATGAACTCGGCCTTGGCCTCGGTCGGCACCACGGTGGACTCGTTCTGCAGGCCGTCGCGGGGGCCGACCTCGTAGATCGTCACGTCAGTCATCAGAAGACACCTCGAAGAGCAATTGCTTGAGCTGGACCAGGTCGCCGGCGTCGCCGCCGACGCTCGCGACGGTGCCCGCAAATGGGGCCTTGAGCGCGACCTCCATCTTCATCGCCTCCAGGACGCCGAGCCGCTGGCCCTCCTCGACCCGGTCGCCGACTTCCACGTCCACGGCGAGCAGGGTGCCCGGCATCGGCGCGAGCAGCGTGCCGTCGCCGATCTCGGCGCCGTGGTCCGCGGAGGCGTCCGGCCGGTCGAAGGTGAACCGCTGCCCCTGGTGGACGACCTCGATGTGCTGGCCGTGCACGACCGCGGTGCCGGTCGGCTCCGGCGGCGTGAGCGTGACGGGCTCGTCGAGGGTGACCACGACCGGCGCGGGCGTCGCGCCGAGCCGGAACCCGTCGGAGCGGAACGGCCCGTCGTGGCGGCGTCGGCTGCGGTACCAGGCCCAGGCGGCCAGCGTGCGCGCGGCGGCCGGGTCGGGTCGCTCGGGCTCGTGCCGGTCCAGCCAGGAGGTGTCGACGACGGCGTCGCGGAACTCCTCGCTCGCGGCCAGCGCGCGCAGGAAGCCGACGTTCGTGGTGAGGCCCAGGATCGCGGTGTCGTCGAGTGCCTGCACCAGCGCGAGACGCGCCGTCTCGCGGTCCGGGCCGGCCGCGATCACCTTGCCGAGCATCGGGTCGTACGCCGTGCTGACCTCCTGGCCGGACTCCAGGGCATGGTCGTTGCGGGCGGCGCTGCTCCACCGCACCTCGGTCGCGACGCCTGCCTGCGGCAGGAAGCCGGCGTACGGGTCCTCGGCGTAGACCCGCGCCTCGATCGCGTGCCCGCTCAGGGTGACGTCGTGCTGACGGAACCCGAGCTCCTCGCCGGCCGCGACCTTCAGCTGCATCGCGACCAGGTCCGGGTGCTCGCCGTTGACCGCGACCGCGAGCTCGGTGACCGGGTGCTCGACCTGGAGACGGGTGTTCATCTCGAGGAAGTACGCCGCGCCGGAATCGTTGTCGAGCAGGAACTCGACCGTGCCCGCGTTGACGTAGCCGACCTCGCGCGCAAGTGCCACGGCCGCGGACGTGATCGCCTCGCGGGTCTCCTCGGTGATCGTCGGAGCGGGCGCCTCCTCGAGCACCTTCTGGTGCCGGCGCTGGGTCGAGCAGTCGCGCTCGAAGAGGTGCACCACGGTGCCGTGCGAGTCGGCGAGCACCTGCACCTCGACGTGCCGGCCGGAGGCGACGTACTTCTCCACCAGGAGGGTGTCGTCGCCGAACGCACTGGCCGCCTCCCGCCGGGCGGCCTCGACGGCCTGCTCGTACTCGCCGGCGCTGCGCACGATGCGCATGCCCTTGCCGCCACCGCCGGCCGCGGCCTTGACCAACACCGGGAACGCCATGTCCGTCGCGTCGATCTCGTACGACGGAACCACCGGCACCCCGGCCTTGACCGCGACCTCGCGGGCCGCGTCCTTGCGGCCCATCAGGTCCATCACCGCGGCGCTCGGCCCGACGAGCCGCAGCCCGGCCTCCTCGACGGCGCGCGCGAACGCGGCCCGCTCGGAGAGGAACCCGTAGCCCGGGTGGATGAGCGCGGCCCCGGTCTCGCGCGCCGCGGCGACGATCGCGTCGATGTCGAGGTAGGAGCCGACCCGGACCGCGACGTCGGCCGCCCGGGCGTGCGGGGCGTTGGCGTCGAGGTCGGTGTGGATCGCGACGGTGCGCAGGCCGAGCGCCTTCGCCGTGCGGAAGATCCGCAGCGCGATCTCGCCGCGGTTGGCGACCAGGAGTGTCGTCATGGCTACATCCTGAAGATGCCGTAGGAGGGATCGGGGACGGGCGCCTGCGCGGTCACGGTGAGCGCCATCCCGAGCACCCGGCGGGTGTCCGCGGGGTCGATGATGCCGTCGTCCCAGAGCCGCGCGGTGGAGTAGTACGGCGAGCCCTGGTGCTCGTACTGCGCGCGGATCGGCGCCTTGAAATCGTCGTCGTCGGGGCGCCCGGCCACCGTCGCGAGCACGGAGGCGGCCTGCTCGCCGCCCATCACTGAGATGCGCGCGTTCGGCCACATCCACAGGAACCGCGGGTCGTAGGCACGCCCGCACATGCCGTAGTTGCCGGCGCCGAAGGACCCGCCGATGACCACGGTCAGCTTGGGCACCACCGAGCACGCCACCGCGGTGACGAGCTTGGCGCCGTCGCGCGCGATGCCGTTGTTCTCGTACTCCTTGCCGACCATGAAGCCGGAGATGTTCTGCAGGAACAGGATCGGCGTCTTGCGCTGGTTGCACAGCTCGATGAAGTGCGCGCCCTTCAGCGCCGACTCGGAGAAGAGGATGCCGTTGTTGGCGACGATGCCGACCTTGTGCCCCCAGATCTCCGCGAAGCCGGTCACCAGGGTCTCGCCGTAGAGCCGCTTGAACTCGTGGAAGCGGCTGCCGTCGACGATCCGCCGGATCACCTCGCGCACGTCGTACGGGGTGCGGGTGTCGGTGGGGACGACGTCGTAGAGGGACTCGGGGGCCTCGTGGGGTTCCTCGATGTCGGTGGCGACGGGCGTCTCCGGGTCCGGCAGCGTCTCCACGATCGACCGGATGATCGCCAGCGCGTGCGCGTCGTCGTCGGCCAGGTGGTCCACCACCCCGGAGCGGCGCGCGTGCACGTCGCCGCCGCCGAGCTCCTCGGCGGTGACCACCTCGCCGGTCGCGGCCTTCACCAGCGGCGGGCCGCCGAGGAAGATCGTGCCCTGGTTCTTGACGATCACGGTCTCGTCCGACATCGCCGGCACGTAGGCACCGCCGGCGGTGCAGGAGCCCATCACCGCGGCGATCTGCGGGATGCCCTCGGCGCTCATGTTGGCCTGGTTGAAGAAGATCCGGCCGAAGTGCTCCTTGTCCGGGAACACCTCGTCCTGCATCGGCAGGAACGCGCCCCCGGAGTCGACCAGGTAGATGCACGGCAGCTTGTTCTGGCGCGCGACCTCCTGGGCGCGCAGGTGCTTCTTGACCGTGATCGGGTAGTAGGTGCCGCCCTTCACGGTGGCGTCGTTGGCGACGATCATGCACAGCCGGCCGTTGACGGAGCCGATGCCGGTCACGACGCTCGCACTCGGCACGGCGTTGGCGTCCTCCTCCGAGGTGCCGTACATCCCGTACGCCGCCAACGCACTGAGCTCGAGGAACGGGCTGCCGGGGTCCAGCAGCGCGTCGATCCGGTCACGGGCGAGCAGCTTGCCGCGCTCGAGGTGCTTGGCCCGGGCCCGCTCCGAGCCACCCTGCCGGACCAGCGCGAGCCGCTCACGGAGCTCGTCGACGAGCACCTTCATCTGGGAGGTCACGGGCCCAGCCTGCCAGGTTAATGATCATTAACTCAAGTCACGCCGACCCGTCGCAAAGGTGCACGTGTGGACGCTGACCTGGCGCACAAAGGCGCACGTCACACTCGCCCTTTTGCGCCAGGTCAGCGCAATTACGTGCACTTCTCTGCCAGGTCAGCGTGGTGGCGGCCCCGGGGAAGGATCATCGGGGTGCCCGAGACCGGGTCCGGGACCACCTCGCAGCGCAGCCCGAAGACCTCGGTGATGACCTCGGCGGTGACCACGTCGGCCGGGGCGCCCTCGACGACGATCCGGCCGGCCTTCATCGCGATGAGGTGGTCGGCGTACCGGCACGCGAGGTTGAGGTCGTGCAGGACGACCACGATGGTCCGCCCGGAGTCCCGGTTGAGGTCGGTGAGCAGGTCGAGCAGCTCGACCTGGTGGTGCAGGTCCAGGTAGGTGGTCGGCTCGTCGAGGAGCAGCAGGTCCGTCTCCTGGGCGAGCGCCATCGCCACCCAGACCCGTTGCCGCTGCCCGCCCGAGAGCTCGGACAGCGGCCGGTCGATGAGGTCGGCGGTCCCGGTGGCGGCGAGCGCGCGGTCCACTGCCGCGTCGTCCTCGGCGTTCCAGCGCCGGAACCAGCCCTGGTGCGGATACCGGCCGCGGCCGACCAGGTCGCCGACGGTGATCCCGTCCGGAGCCACCGGCGTCTGCGGCAGCAGGCCGAGCACCCGGGCGACGTCGCGGCTGCGCTGCTCGTGGACCGACCTGCCGTCGAGCAGCACGCTGCCGCCGCGCGGCTTGAGCAGCCGGGCCAGCCCGCGCAACAGGGTCGACTTCCCGCAGGCGTTGGCGCCGACGATCATCGTCACCTTCCCGGGCGGGATCGTCACGTCCAGGTCCCGGACGACGTCGCGGTCGTCGTACCCGAGGGTGAGGCCGACGGCCTCCAGCTGACTGGTCATCACGACTTCCGGTTCGAGGTGGCCAGGAGCCACACGAGGTAGGGGGCGCCGACCGCGCCGGTGACGACGCCGGTCGGGAGCGAGGCGGGGAGGAGGTGCTGGGCGATGAGGTCGGCGGTCAGCATCACCACCGCGCCGGCCAGCCCGGCGGCGAGCAGCCCGGGGGCGGGCCCCAGGAGGCGGGCGGCGATCGGGCCGGCGACCAGGGCCACGAACATCACCGGACCGACGGCGGCGGTGGCGACCGCGACCAGCAGGATCGCCAGGCCCAGCAGCACCAGCCGGGCCAGCTCGAGGCGGGCGCCGAGGGCGCGGGCGGCGTCGTCCCCGAGCGCGAGGACGCCGAGCTGGCGACGCAGCACCACGGCCGCCGGGATCGCGAGCAGCACGGTCACCACCAGCGCACGGATCTCGCCGTGCCCTGCCTGCCCGACCGAGCCGGTCAGCCAGGTCATCGCCGAGCGCGCCTCCCAGTCCTCCGAGCGCGCGACCACCCAGCCGGTGAGCGCGACGAAGAACGCCGAGACGCCGATGCCGATGAGGATGAACCGGTATCCGGTGATCCCGTCCTTCCAGGCCAGCAGGTAGATCAGGGCGGCGCTGGTCATCGCGCCACCGAAGGCGAGCAGGGAGATCGGGGCGCCGCTGACGTGGAAGACGGTCAGCCCGGCGACCGCGGCCAGGCCGGCCCCCTCGGAGACGCCGACGAAGTCCGGCGAGGCGAGCGGGTTGCCGAGCAGCTGCTGGAAGATCGTGCCGGCCAGGCCGAGGGCGAGCCCGGCGAACACGGCGGCCAGCGCGGTCGGCATCCGCAGCCCGTTCACGACGAAGTCCACGGCCGGGTTCTCGCCCAGGTGCAGCACCGAGACGACCACGTCGTCCAGCGGCACCCGGTAGCTCCCGACCGAGAGCGTGACCACGAACAGGGCCAGCACGAGCGCTGCGAGGGCGGCAGTGACGCCCGCCGCGCGAGCGCGCAGCCGGCGACGCAGCACCGCGTACGACGTCACAGCTCGGCCACCCCGCGGTAGCGGACCAGCCCGACGAAGACCGGCGCCCCGAGCACGCCCAGCACCACGCCGACCTGGAGCTCGCCTCTGCCCAGCGCCAGCCGGCCGATCACGTCGGCGGCCAGCAGCAGCACCGGCGCGATCACCATCGAGTACGGCACGATCCAGCGGTAGTCCGGCCCGCACAGCATCCGGGCCACGTGCGGCACCACCAGGCCCACGAAGACGATCGGCCCGCAGGCCGCGGTCGCCGCCCCGCACAGCAGCGCGACCGTCGCGAAGAGCACCGCCCGGACCAGGCCGACCCGCATCCCGAGCCCGCGGGCGACGTCCTCGCCGAGCGCGAGCCCGTTCAGCAACCGCCCCGCCACGAGCGAGACAACCAGTGCGCCCGCGATGAACCAGACCACCTGCCAGAACACCGGCAGGTACCGGCCGGCCAGCGAGCCGACCTGCCAGAACCGCAGCGCGTTCAGGGCCTCGATGTGCGTCATCACGATGCCGGTCGTGACCGCGGACATCCCAGCGGTCAGGGCCGCGCCGGCCAGGGCGAGCTTGACCGGGGTGGCGCCGTCGCGGCCGAGCGAGGCGATCCCGTAGACCGCGGCGGTCGCGGCAGCCGCGCCCAGGAACGCCAGCCACACGCTCGCCGGTCCCGACCCGACGCCGAGGAGCATCACGCCGCTGACCACGGCCAGGGCGGCGCCGGCGTTGATGCCCATGATCCCGGGATCGGCGAGCGGATTGCGGGTCAGTCCCTGGAGCAGCGAGCCGGCCACGCCGAGGGCGGCGCCGACGACCAGGCCGAGCAGGGTCCGCGGGATGCGCATCTCCCGCAGCACCCGCTGGGCGGTGTCGTGGTCGTCGTACGCGGTGAACGCCGACCAGAGCGTGTGCCAGGAGACGTCCCGCGCACCGAGCACGATGCTGAGCCCGCAGGTCAGCACCAGCACGACGAGCAGGGCCGCCAACCCGGCGACGCGTCCACTCATGAGCCGATGTCTGCCCGAGCGTTCTCGATGGCCGCGGCGAGCTCGTCCAGCTGCTCGGCGTACGAGGCGTAGGTGTGGATCCAGTACGCGGGCCAGGGCACCACCGCGCCGGCCGCGACCGCGCGGATCGACTTCCAGGTCGGCTGCTTCGCGGCGATCTTCTGGCTCTGCTCCCAGGCCCGGTCGTCCATCAGCACCAGGTCGGGCTGGTAGCTGTCGGCCTTCTCCCAGCTGAGGTTCTCCCAGTAGGGGAAGGACGGGTCGGGGCTCTTGGGCGCGAGGACCTTCAGGCCCCACTTGCCGAAGTCCATCAGCTCCGGCGAGTAGGGCGGGTTGCCGACGTAGAGCATGTCGTCGGCCGGCGACATCGCCATCACGGTCAGGCCCGGCTTGGCGGCGGTGGCCTTCCGGAAGCGCGCCACCGCCGCCTCGAAGGCCTCCTTCTCGTCGGCACCCTGGGCGACATCCGCGCCCAGCGACGCGGCGAGGCCCTCGTAGTAGGCGATCGTCTCGACCAGGGACTTGCCCTGGCTGCCGCCGATCACGGGCGCGAGGTCGGCCAGCTTCTTGCTCTTGGCCTTCACCCCGTTCTCGAAGCCGCCGTACGCCTTCTCCGCCGGCCACCAGTCGGTCACGATCAGGTCCGGGTTCAGCGCGGCGGCCTTCTCCACGTCGACCTCACCCCAGGCGGTGCCGAGGACCGCGATGCCGTCGAGGTCGTGGTCCTTCAGGTTCCGGTTCTCCGCGGGCTTCTCGTTGCCGAAGATGCCGACCGGCTTGATCCCGTACGACATCAGCGCGGCCGCCTCGTCGGAGTGGGCGATGATCCGCACCGGCGTGTGGTCGACCTTCACGGTCTCACCGTTGCCGGAGACGTAGGACCAGCGCCCTTCCTTCACGGCCGCCTTGTCGGCGCCCCCTTCCGAGGAGCCACAGGCAGCGACGAGGACGAGGGCGGCCAGCGCCAGGAGTGTTCGCATGAAGGGCACCCTAACTTAGGTAAGCCTTACCTTGCACATGGCCCTGGTCACGCGGGCGCCGACCCCGCTCTACACTCTCCCGGTGACCTCCCGCCGCGAACAGATCCTCGACGTCGCGGCCGGGCTCTTCGCGCAGCACGGGTTCCACGGCGTCTCGATCGCCGACCTCGGCGCGGCCTGCGGCTTCTCCGGACCGGCGCTCTACAAGCACTTCCGCAGCAAGCAGGCGATCCTCTCGGAGATGCTCGTCTCGATCAGCGAGGAGCTGCTCACCGAGGGCCGCGCCCGGGTGCGCGCCGCCGAGGACGACAAGACCGCACTCTTCTCGCTCATCGACTTCCACGTCGACTTCGCGCTCGCGCACAAGCCGCTCATCGTGGTGCAGGACCGGGACTGGGCCGCGCTGCCGCTGGAGGCGCGCGAGAAGGTGCGCGAGACGCAGCGCAAGTACGTCGAGGTCTGGGTCAAGGTGCTGCGCAACATCCACCCCGACCTGCCGCTCTCCTCCGCGCGGGCCAGCGTGCACGCGGCGTTCGGGCTCATCAACTCCACCCCGCACAGCGCGCTCGCCTCCGAGGACGCCATGCGCGAGATCCTCACCGGGATGGCGCAGCGCGCGCTGCTCGGTTGATGCGAGCGAGCTAGCGCGCGAGGGACATCGCCCCGACCAGCTGAGCCACCCGCTCGCAGCGACCCTCTGTCGAGCAGCGCACGAGCACCGACTGCGAGCCCAGGTCGAGCGCCACCAGCACGTGGTCCTTGTCCTCCCAGCGGAGGCTCGGCCCCGCCTCGGCCTTGGGCAGCTTGATGGTCGTGTCCGCCATCGTGTCCAGGTCCCGCACGTAGAGCAGCCCCTCGCGCACGAACGCGACCCGCTCTCCCTCCGGGTCGCGCAGGTCGTAGGACTCCGCCCGGATCCCGCGGACGGCGGCGCAGCAGTCGTCCTCCACGAAACGGTCGCCCTCGACCGTGCCGGCGACCAGGTTGATGTTCCCGCTCAGCACCAGGAGGTCCGGGGTCACCTGGTCGACGTAGGCGTCCGGGAAGCCGGCCAGGGCGACGCGCTCGAGCCCGGCGGACCGCAGCGTCCCGGTGACGTCGGCGAACTCGATCCGCCACAGCCACACCCGGCCCAGCGCCGGCATCGAGGCGATGACGCCGTCGCCGGTGATGCCGTCGATCGTGAACGGGTTGTCGCAGCACGACGGCTTCGCCGGGACGGCCTGGACCAGGTCCTCGCCGCCGTCGATCGGGTGCACGACCAGGGTGACCGCGCCGTCGTCGGTGTGACGCTGGTAGGTCAGGTAGTCCCCGGCCGGGCTGATCGCGGCCGGGCCCTCGGCGTCGCGGGCGATCAGCTCGGGGGTCGGGGTCGGATCGTCGGTGCTGACCAGGAACAGCTGGCCGTCGCGGTACCGGTAGGCGACTTCCGAGGCGACCTGGGACAGGCCGAAGACGTCCTGGGTCAGCTCGATCTCGGTGCTGCCCAGGTAGAGCGTCCGGCCCACCACGTAGGCCACGTCCGTCGGCGGTCCGTGGGGCAGCTCGTCGACCCGCGACGGGCTCGGCAGCGGACCCGCCGGCTGCGGGTGCTCGTCGTGACGGCCGATCCCGAGAGCCACGATGCCCGCGACCGCGGCGGCCAGCGCACCGGCCACCGCGACAGCCCGCACCGCCGTACGACGCCGCCCGGACCGCACCGCGACGCGGACCGCGTCCAGCGGCGGCTCGGGCACGATCACGTCGTCGGCCCGCTCGCGCAGCACGGCGCGAAGATCGGTGAGGGTCGGCTCAGCCATGACGACCTACGGAGGTCTCGCTCTCGACGACCGAGACCCGCAGCGCCTTGAGCGCGGCGTGCGCGTGCGCCTTGACCGTGCCCGGTGCGCAGCCGAGGGTGCGGGCGATCTCGGCCTCGGAGAAGTCCTCGTAGTAGCGCAGCACGATCACCGCGCGCTGCCTCGGCGGCAGTGCCTCGATCCGGGACCAGAGCGCGTCGCGGTCGACCACGGCGCTCTCGTGCGACTCCGCGGCGACGTCCAGCTCGTCGAGCAGCGGCACGGTCGGCCGGTGGCGGCGGCCCTCGGAGATGGCGGTGTTCACCAGGATCTTGCGCAGGTAGGCGTCGGGCGAGGCGGCGTCGCGGACGCGGTCCCAGGAGGAGTACGCGCGCACCAGCGCCGCCTGGGCCACGTCGTCGGCCCGGCTCTCGCCCACGAGCAGCACGGCGAGCCGGTAGAGCGTCGCCCAACGCGCGCCGACGTACTCGGCGAAGGAGTCCTGCACGGCACCCACCTTCCTCCTTCCGTAGACGCCGGGGCGAGCAATTCGGTTTAGCCACGGAGTGCTCCATGATGGGGCTCGTGCCAGCAGCCCCCACGCCCGGCGAGCGCGCCGACCCGATCCACCGCGCGGTGCAGGCGTACGCCGAGGAGCAGCCGCGGCTGCTCGAGGTCACCGACCGCTGGGCCGCGCTGATCACCCGGCTCCTCGACGACGCCGGCATCAACTACCTCTCCATCAGCGCGCGCACCAAGAGCGTGGCGTCGTACGCCGCCAAGGCGATCCGGTACGCCGAGGAGCGACCCGGCGAGGACGACCCGTTCGAGGCGATCACCGACCAGGTCGGGGTCCGGGTGATCACCTACCTGCTCAGCGACGTGGACGCGGTGGCCGACCTGCTCGCCGACCAGCTCGCGGTCCTCGACGACCGGGACATGGGCCAGGAGACCGCGGCGAAGGGGCGCTTCGGCTACGCCAGCCGGCACCTGCTGCTCGACGCGCGCCCCGGGCGGGGCGAGGCGCCGATGCTGCGGCCGGCCTCGGTGCAGGTGCGCACCGTGCTCCAGCATGCGTGGGCGGAGTTCGAGCACGACATCCGGTACAAGGGCACGGTTCCCGAGGAGCACGTGCCCGACCTGGATCGCCGCTTCACCCTGGCCGCCGGGCTGCTGGAGCTGGCCGACCGCGAGTTCACCGAGATCCGCGACCGGATCCAGGCCGGGGTCGCCCGCGAGGAGCGCGGCGAGGACCCCCGCGACCCGCGCCTCGACGCCAGCGACCTGGCCGCCTTCCTGTCCGCGCGGTTCGCCGACGCCGGCTGGTCACGCACCGACCACTACGCCTGGATCTCGGGGCTGCTGCTGGAGCTGGGCATCACCTCGATGGCCGAGCTCGACGCGCTGCTCGGCTCGGTCGACGACGCGACGATCGAGGCGCGGCTGGCCTACAAGTACCCGGCGGGTGCGGTGCGTCGCCTCGACGACGCGCTGCTGTCCCTCTTCGGCCGCCGGTACGTGGAGCTGCACGGCAACGCGCACCGGGTCGACCTGCTCAGCGCGCGGCTGGAGAAGCTGCGCGCGGAAGCGCCGCCGGAGTAGGGCGGACTACCAGGTCCGCGCCCACAGGCAGTGCTCCGAGGCGCGTAGCGTCTCGACGACCTTGTCCGCGAGCGGCTCGGTGGCGTCGGCGACGACGTACCCGAGCTCGCCGCGGGTGGTGAGCCGCTGGCCGGTGACGTTGTTGCCGCCGTCGGCCGCGATCAGCGCGTTGAAGTCGGCCATCACGCCGGGCACGTTGCGGTGCAGGAAGCCGAGCCGGTGTCCCTCGACCAGCGGCGGCATCCCGACCGTCGGCAGGTTCACCGAGAGCGAGGTGTTGCCGGCGGTGAGGTAGCCGAGCAGCTTGCCCGCCACGAACCCGCCGATCTCCTCCTGCGCCTCGGCGGTCGAGCCGCCGACGTGCGGGGTGAGGATGACGTTGTCGAGGCCGCGCAGCACCGAGTCGAACGCGTCGCCCTGGGCCTTCGGCTCGACCGGGAACACGTCGACCGCGGCACCGGCGATGTGCCCGTCGATCAGCCGGTCGCGCAGTGCTTCGTAGTCGACGACCATGCCGCGCGAGGCGTTGACGAACATCGCCCGCGGCTTCATCGCGGCGAACTCGGCGGCGCCGAAGAAGCCGGCGTTCCCGGGCCTGCCGTCGACGTGCAGGGTGACCACGTCGGAGATCGCGAGCAGCTCGTGCAGCGAGGACATCCGGCGGGCGTTGCCGTGCGCGGGCCGGTCGGAGGTGTCGTAGAAGACGACACGCATGCCGATCGCCTCGGCCATGTTGGAGAGCTGGGTGCCGATGTTGCCGTACCCGACGATGCCCAAGGTGCGGCCGCGCACCTCGTGGCTGCCGCGCGCGGACTTGTCCCAGACGCCGGCGTGCATCCGCTCGGTCTTCTCCGGCAGCCGCCGGGCCAGCGCGATGATCTCGCCGATGACCAGCTCGACGACGCTGCGGGTGTTGGAGTACGGCGCGTTGAAGACGCCGATCCCCTGGCGGGACGCGGCGTCCAGGTCCACCTGGTTGGTGCCGATGCAGAAGCAGCCGATGGCGAGCAGGCCCGGGTGCTCGTCCAGGACCCGCGCCGTGACGTTGGTGTTGGACCGGATGCCGAGCGCGTCCACGCCGTCCAGCGCCTCGATCAGCTCGCCCTCCGCGAGGGATCCGAGGCGCAGGTCGACCTCCCAGCCGCGGGACTCGAGGGTCTCGACGGCGGCGGGGTGGATGCCTTCGAGCAGCAGTGCCTTCATGAGGGTCAACGCTAGTCGCCGCTGTGCGAGGTGCCGGTTCGGGTCTACGGTGGCGAGATGACCGAGCTGGACCTGGCCGCCATCGACGCCGAGCGCGACCGCATCCGCGCGACGTACCTGCAGCCCGAGGGCGACCGGCCGCTCTCGACCGCCCGCGGCCTGCACCACTTCGCGGTGGTCGCGCGCGACGTCGAGGAGACCGTCCGGTTCTACCAGGGCATCCTCGGCTTCCCGCTCACCGAGATCTTCGAGAACCGCGACTACCAGGGGTCCAACCACTTCTTCTTCGACATCGGCAACGGCAACCTGCTGGCCTTCTTCGACTTCCCCGGCCTCGGCGTCGGGGAGTACGCCGAGGTGCTCGGCGGCCTGCACCACATCGCGATCTCGGTCGAGCCGGGGCAGTGGGAGCGGCTGCGCGCCCGCCTCGACGAGGCCGGCGTGGAGTACCTGCTGGAGAGCGGGACCTCGATCTACTTCCGTGACCCCAACGGCGCCCGGCTCGAGCTGATCGCGGATCCGCTCGGGGAGATGTACGGCACCAAGGTCCTGTGATCGAACCCGGTTCGCGCGGCCGCCGGGTCACGATCGCGGTCGTCGTGGTCCTCGCGGTCGTCCTCGTCAGCGGGTTCGTGGTGGCCCTCGACGATGCCGGGGTGCCGATGCCTGTGGCGCTGGTGCTGGTCGCGGGGCTGGTCTGCCTGGTGGCGATCGCGACGGCCGGTGTCGTCGGCTACCGGGCCAGCAGGCGCGAGGGCCGCGGCGTCGTGCCTTCGATGGGACGCGGGCTTCGTACGGCGGTTCGCGTGTGGTGGGACCTGGGCTGAACCAGGGTTCCGCCGGGCGCGCGAAGTTTGGTGACCCGCACGCGTAAAATCCGGACGACACGGGCTCCGGCCGGAGTGAGAATGCCCGGGATGACTTCCACGATCTCGGGCTCACGACCAGGGTTCCTCCGCCGGCTCATCCCGCCGACGCCGATGTCGCGTCGGCTGGCGACGCAGTCGATGCTCTTCTCCACCGGCGAGGGCGCGTTCAACACCGGCAGCGCCGTCTTCCTGACCCAGGTCGTCGGCATGTCCGCATCCCGCGTCGGTCTCGCGATCACCATCACGGGCATCGCCGAGTTCCTGTTCGCCTACCCCGCCGGGCGGGTGGTCGACCGGTTCGGGCCGAAACGGATCTGGGCGCTGACCACCTGGGGCCGCGCGCTCTGCTTCGTGGCGCTGCCGTTCGTGGGGTCGTTCAGCGAGTACCTGCTCGTCGGCCTGATGTTCGCGGTCGCGGGCTCGGCCGGTCACTCCAGCTACCAGGCGTACGTGCTCGACGCGCTGCCCACGAAGGAGCGGATCGAGACCCAGGCCTACATGTACTCAGCCCTCAACGTCGGGTTCACCGTGGGCGCGATCATCGGCGGCGTCTCGCTCGCCTTCGACAACCTCGACGTGGTCCGCTGGACGCCGCTGTTCGCCGCCGCCCTGATGGCGACCACCGCCGGGTGGATCCACCGGCTGCCCCAGGCGCCGCACGACCTCCGCGTCGCCAGCGGTGAGGTCCGCGAGCCCGTCCCCGGTCCGGGCCCGCTGCGCAACCCCGGCTGGATCCTGGTCACCTTCTTCAACGGGGTGCTGTGGACCAACCAGGTCCTGCTCAACATCGTGATCCCGCTGTGGCTGGTCGAGGCCACCGACGCCCCGCACGTGCTGCTCGCCTGGCTGTTCGGCACGAACACGGTGCTGTGCATCTTCCTGCCGGCGTACACCTCGAAGGGCGTGCGCAACCTGGACGACGCGATGCGCTACGTGTGGATCTCGACCGGGTTCTTCGTCGTCTCCTGCCTCATCACGATGGTCACGCACTCGACGGTCGGGCTGGTGACGGTCCTCCTGGTCTGGCTCGGCCACGTCACGGTCACCGGCGCCGAGCTGTACGTCTCCGGGGCGAGCTGGTCGTTCCAGGCCGAGCTGATGGACCCGCGGCGACGGGGTGAGTACCAGGGAGTCGCCGACGTCACCCGCACCCTGGGCTCCATGTGGGCCCCGGCGCTGTACACGTTCCTCGCCATGGACTGGGGCTCCGAGGGCTGGCTGGTGATCGGCGCGATCGTGGTCGTCGCGGCGATGGGGCTGTCCCCGTCGGTACGCCTGGCCTCGCGGTTCGCCTCCCGGCACTTCCCGGCGGAGGAGCCTGCTGCCACCCCCGAGGAGCCGGACCCGATCACCGTGACGGACCCGGCGCCCTCGGCGTAGAAAGTCGGGTCTCGGAGGCCTTGTTCTCGGCGGGGCTCACGGGATTTCGATAGAATCGAACATACGTTCGGACAACCGCGCTCGGGAGGTGCTCATGGCTTGTGACACGACACAGCCGGTCCCCTCTGCTGCTGCCGCGATCATCGACGAGCTGCGGGCCCTGGAAGAACAGAAGTGCCGCATCGAGGCACGCCAGGCTCAGTTGTCGGTGGTGCTGAAGTCGTTGCGTACGGCGCAAGGTGATGACGCCGCGTTCGCCGAGGTCGCGCTGGCCCGCCGGGTCTCCCCCTACAAGGGACGCCAGCTGCTGTCGCTGGCCACGGTGCTGGATCGGGAGCTGCCCTGCACGAAGGCGGCCTTCGAGGCCGGGCTGATCAGTCAGTGGCGCGCCCAGATCATCGCCCGCGAGACCGGCTGCCTCTCACTCGAGCACCGGATGCAGGTCGACGAGATCATCGCCGCCGACCCGGTCGCGCTCTCCCAGCGTGGGGATCGGGAGACCGTGGCCGCGATCCAGGAGATCGCCGCCCGCCTCGACGCCGCCTCCCTGGCCCGCCGCCGCAGGTACGCCGAGTCAGAACGCCGGATCGGCATCCGCCCCGCCCCGGACTCGATGGTCTTCCTCACCACCCTGCTCCCCATGGCCACCGGCATCGGGGTCTACGCAGCCTTGAAGGCCCACGCCACCACCGCGGTCGGGAACGGGCAAGCCACCAGCATCGGTGCCGCGATGGCCGATGAGCTCGTCCGACGCATCACCGGCGTCACCGCCACCCACCCCCAGCCCGTCACCCTGCGCCTGACCATGCCGGTCGAGGTGCTCTTCGACCACACCGACGACCCGGCCCATCTCGAGGACCACGGCATCCTGCCCGCCGAGGCCGCCCGCACCCTGCTCGCCGACAACCTCGACACCAGCGCGAAAGTCTGGCTCAAGCGACTCTTCACCCACCCCGAGACCGGCGACCTCATCGCCATGGACTCCCGAGCCCGGCTCTTCCCCCCAGCACTCGCCGAGTTCCTCGACATCCGCGACCGCTGGTGCCGCACCCCCTGGTGCGACGCCCCCATCCGGCACCACGACCACGTCAAGTCCCACGCCGAGGGTGGAGAAACCTCCGCCCTCAACGGCCAAGGACTCTGCGCCACCTGCAACCAGGCCAAGGAAGCACCCGGATGGAGCGCCCGACCAGAACCAGGGCCGAGGCACACCGTCGAGATCACCACACCCACCGGGCACCGGTACCGATCACGCGCACCCGCCGCTTGAATCGAGGATGGTGCGCTACGACAGCTGCGCGGTCAGCCGATCCGTCGCGATCTTGACGTACGTCGAGAGCTCGTCGGTCCCGAAAGGTGAGAACGATGCCTGGGCGGTGACCGTGGTCGCGGCCCGGCCGACGCGCACGGCGACGTAGTCGAGGGCCACCTCCACCGACGTCCCCTGCGTCTCGAGGTTCGCGGTCACGCGGAAGGCGGTGGTCTCGTCGCCGTACTCGTCGAAGGAGACCTCGTTCAGGCTGATCGTGCCGAGCTTGACGTCGTCGTCGATGTTCTTCTTGATCCCCGCCTTCACCTCGGTGAGGGCGCACGCGCGGTACTTCTCCGACGAGATGAGCGCGAAGATGCTCTTCGCCCGGGCCTCGTCCTCGGTGACTACGACGTTGTTCGAGATCTCGTCGTCGTCCTCCGACTCGAAGGTCTTCGAGTGCGCCGTCGCCTCGGAGCTCTTCGCGTACAGGTCCTCGTAGGCGACCCCCATGCACGTGGCGATGTGGTGCCGCGCCTTCTTGTCCTCGTCCTCGTCACCCAACGTCGTCGCCTCCCAGCCGCTCGGGAGGTCGGCGAGCACGAGCAGCGATCCCTTGGCGATGGCGACGTCGGCGGGGTCCGCCTTCTCAACTGGAGTGGTCGGTCCCGAGCCGGAGCTCTTCGGGCCTTCGCTCCCGCAGCCGGACACCAGCGCGGCCAGGACGACGAGGACTGCCGCCGCCTTCTTCGTCTTCACCAGTTCTCCTACCCACGCAGTCGACACATCGGGCAGCAGCCTGACAGGTCCGTGCGAACTTCGCCTCCTGCGCCGACGAACCGGATGGGTCACCATCGGCGTTAGAGGGGTGTGACGACGAAACGGGGTGAGCGATGAGCACGGAGCACGACTTCGTCGAGTTCGTCGCCGCCCGGTGGACGTCGCTCTACCGTCTCGCCTACCTGCTCACGGGATCGCCGAGCGCGGCCGAGGACCTGCTGCAGACCACCTTCGAGAAGGCCTACGCCAGCTGGCCACGGATCAGCCGGATGGACTTCCCGGAGGCATACCTGCGGCGGATGCTCACCAACGCACTGGCGTCGAGCCGCCGACGCGCCTGGCTGCGCGAGGTGTCGTCCGACGCCGTACCGGAGGGCGCGTCCGACGCCACCGATGTCGGCGTGCTCGACCGGTCGCTGCTGTGGCCTCTCGTGTGCGCGCTACCCGTACGACAGCGGGCCGTGATCGTCCTGCGCTACTACGAGGACCTGACCGAGGCGCAGATCGCCGACGTCCTCGGGTGCGCCCCGGGAACCGTGAAGTCACAGACATCGGCAGCGATGAAGACTCTCCGGCGGGCACTGGCCGCCGCGGGAGTCGGGGAGGTCTTGGGCGAGTCATGAATCTCGAAGAGGAACTCAGAGCGGCACTCACTCAGGAGGCAGCCATGCGCACGACACCCACGCCCGATCTCGACCGCATCGTCACTGGCGGGCAGGACCGCCTCCGCCGCCGCAACACCACGCGGATCGGCCTCGCCGCCGCGGCGGTGCTGATCGCCGGCGGTGGCGCCTACGGCATCGCCCAGCTGGGGGACAGCGACTCCAACACCGACGTCACCGACGTACCGCCCTCGCCCGTCAACCCGCGGCACTGGGCGGACTTCGACGGGGAAGCGGCGGACCCTGGCGCCTACCGGATCCCGGTCGGCACCCAGGCGGACGGCAAGAGTCTCGACGCGGACTTCTCCATCCAAGGCTCGAACTGGACCGCCTCCAACCTCCCGGTCGCGTACTCCGGCGCGCAGTTCGCCGGCTTCGGCGCCTACCAGGCCGAGTCCGTGGCCGGCGGCTGCAAGATGGAGGCTGGTCTCAAGCCGGCGGCGACCCAGCCGCAGCAGCTGGTCCAGCAGCTCGCTGCGATGCCGCAGAGCCAGGTCCTCCAGCAGCCGGCGCCGGCCACTGCGTTCGGGCACAGCGCCACCCATCTCCAGGTGCGCGTGAACGCAGCCTGCAGCCAAGCGGCCGGCCCGACGGCCTACGTCGTGGCCGAGACCGCGGAGGCAGACACCCGCGCGGTGAGCTACTTCGCCGACGGCGTCCCGGCCGACTCCGGCGCCGTGGTCATCGACTTCTGGGTGCTGGACGTGAACGGCACCACCGTCGTGGTCGACATGTTCCGCAGCGAGGGCGCGTCGCAGGCTCTGGCGGACCAGGCGGCCGAGGGCCGGGAGTCGATCGCGTTCGTGACGGAGTAGCAGGCCGTCGCGAGACCCACGCCGCCCGCTACCCTCGCGGCGTGGATCTCGCAGCGCGGATCAAGGCCGGCCACGGAGGCTTCCTTCTCTTCGCGGTCACGCCGCCCCGGCAGTCGACTCCCGCCGAGCGGCTGCCGGCGATCGCGCAGGCGACCATGAAGCGGTTGCGGGACCTCGACCTGGACGGCCTGGTCCTGTACGACATCGACGACGAGAGCTCGCGCAACCCGGCCGAGCGGCCGTTCCCGTTCAGCCCGACGATCGACCCGGCCCGGTACCTGGCCGAGCACCTGCAGGGCTGGCCGACCCCGGTCGTCGTCTACCGCGCCGTCGGCAAGTACCAGCGAGAGGGTCTGCGAACGTGGGTCGCCTCGCAGGACCCGCTTCGAACCTTGACCGTGATGGTCGGTGCCGCCAGCAGCGGTACGTCGGCGCCCTTGTCCCTGGCCGACGCGCAGGCACTCCGGACCGAGGCGAACCCAGAACTGCTGCTCGGAGGAGTGGCGATCCCCGAGCGGCACAGCCGCCGCGAGAACGAGCACCTGCGGCTGATCGCGAAGCAGGAGGCCGGTTGCCGGTTCTTCGTCACCCAGGTGGTCTACGACCTCAACGCCGCCAAGAACCTCGTCTCCGACTACCGCTACGAGTGCGCGTCGCGAGGGCTGACCCCGGTGCCGATCGTCTTCACCTTCTCGGTGTGCGGCTCGATGAAGACCCTGGAGTTCCTGCGCTGGCTCGGGGTCGACGTCCCCCGGTGGATCGAGAACGACCTGCGGCACGCGACGAACCCGTTGCGTGCTTCTTCGGAGCAGGCAGCGGCGACGGCCGCCGAGCTGGCCGACTTCTGCCGCCGCCTGGACGTGCCCTTCGGCCTCAACGTGGAGAGCGTCTCGATCCGGCGGGAGGAGATCGAGGCCTCGGTCGAGCTCGCGGGGCAGCTATCCGAACTTCTTCGTTCTTAGAGGCGTGTGGGGTGCGGACGTGGGCAGGTCTGTATGACCTCGATCGCGGCGAAACGACGCTTGCCCTGACGCCTCCGCCGCTAGGGACAGCGACCAGCCGCCCCCACCAGGTCGTCCGCGAGCAGCACCCTCAGGCCCGTAGGTCGATCACGTCCGTGACGGAGAAAGAAGCAGGGCGATCCCCCGCGACGGACTACGCCCGCCGGAGGTAGGCGAGGACGGCTGAGACCCGCCGGTCGGTGCCGTCGGGGAGCGCGAGCTTCGCGAAGATGTTCCCGACGTGCTTGCGGACCGCGGCCTCGCTGACGACGAGCATCTCGGCGATCGACCGGTTGGTGCGCCCCTCGGCCATCAGGGCGAGCACGTCGCGCTCGCGGTCGGTGAGGTTGGCGAGGGGACCGTCGTCGCGGCGGCGAGCGAGCAGGCCGCGCACCACGTCGGGATCGATGACGGTGCCACCCTCGGCCACCCGGTCGAGGCTGCTCAGGAAGTCACGGACGTGACCCACCCGGTCCTTCAGCAGGTATCCGACGCCTCCTCCGGAGGTGGACTCGAGCAGCTCCGGCACGTATGCCTCGGCCACGTACGCCGACAGCACCAGGATCGCGATCTCGGGATGGGCGGCCCGGATCGTCGTCGCGGCACGCAGTCCGTCGTCCGTGTGCGTCGGCGGCATCCGGATGTCGGTGATCACGACCTCGGGCTGCTCGCGGTCGACGTACGCGAGCAGCGCATCGGCGTCGCCGACCGCGGCGACGACCTGGTGGCCGGCTCGTTCGAGGATGCCCACCAGGCCTTCGCGCAGCAGGGCGGAGTCCTCGGCGAGCACGATTCTCAAGTGTCGATCCGGCACGGGCTCTCCATCCTGACCTCGGTGGGTCCTCCGCTCGGGCTGGTCACGCTCAGGGTCCCGTCGAGCGCTTCGAGGCGCGTGACCAGACCGGCCAGCCCGCTGCCCGAACCCGGATCCGCTCCACCGACGCCGTCGTCGCTGACGGTCAGCAGCAGCCGGCCACCCAGGACACGGCCGGTGACCCGTGCTTCGGCCGCGTCCGCGTGCTTGACGACGTTGGTCAGCGCCTCGCTCACGACGAAGTAGGCCGCGGCCTCGATCGCCGCATCGAGCCGACCCGGAAGCTCCACGTCGACGCGCACCGGGACCGGTGAGCGATCAGCAACCTCGTGCACCGCCGCGACCAGGCCGTGGTCGACGAGGACCTGCGGGTGGATTCCGCGCACGGTCGCGCGCAGCTCGGCCAGGGCCTCCTCCGCCTCGCGATGGGCGCGCTCGACCAGTGCCAGCGCCGGGCCGGGCGGGGTCTCGAGCTCGGCGCTGCCCAGGGTCATCGTGAGTCCGACGAGGCGCTGCTGGACACCGTCGTGCAGGTCGCGCTCGATCCGGCGGCGCTCGGTCTCGAAGGCGTCGATGAGCCGGATGCGGGATCGTCCGATCTCGCGCACCCGCTCGGCCAGCACCGCCTCCGGCGGGCTCAGCAGGATCTGCGCGAGCGAGGCCTGGGCCGCGGCAACCACGGTCAGCACGTACGCCGCCGCCACGGCAAGGACCGGCGCCCCGACCAGCGCCAGCGGCAGCGCATCGACGGGGCGGTCGACGTGCCAGAAGAGGACGTCGACCCGGTCGAAGCCGGCCAGGACCGGCGAGACCAGGAGGACTCCGGGCAGGAACACGGCGTTGAACGCCACCAGGGCGTCGACGAACCAGAGCACCAGCGCGAGCAGCACGGCGTACCCGAGCTCGCGTCCGGAGGCAGGCTCGCGGCGCGCCGTACGGAGGCGCCCCAGCGGGGACGCGCCGCGCACCGGGGATGCCGGCAGCGCAGGGACGTCGATGCGCAACCAACGCAGCCGCCGCCGCTCCACTCCGGCGACCGCCGCACCGAGCTGCGGAACCGACCCGAGCAGGAGGAAGCCGACGACGACCACCGCCGTCAGCACGCCGAACCCGACCAGCACGAAGAAGCCCACCAGCGTGACCAGCCCGACGATCGCGCCCGAAGCGAGGTAGGCCAGCGAGCGCCACGGCCAGGACGAGGTCAGGAACCGCCACGGGTTGCCACCCAGCGCCTTCCACGCGCTGTCAGCCCGCGCGCTCGCCGATGACATGGGTCCAGCGTAGGGACACCACCACGGTCACGGGGTAGCGCGCACGCTACCTCCGCTGTCGCGTGCGGGTCAGCGACGGCACCGGTCCTCGGGCGGTTCGCTGAATGCATGACGATCTCCTCGACACCGTCGGTGTACCTCGACGGCATCACCAGGACCTACCGGTCGAAGGGCGGCGACGTGCACGCGGTGCGTGGCGTCTCCCATGCCTTCGGCCGCGGCACCTTCACGGCGATCATGGGGCCGTCCGGCTCGGGCAAGTCGACGATGCTCCAGATCGCCGCCGGGCTCGACCGGCCGACGTCGGGTCGGGTGTTCATCGGCGACACCGACCTGGGCAGGCTCAACGAGACGGCGCTCACCAAGCTGCGTCGTACGTCGATGGGCTTCGTCTTCCAGTCCTACAACCTGATGGGTGCCCTGACGGCGTACGACAACGTCGTGCTGCCCCTGCGCCTGACCGGGCAGCGCGTCCACCGCCACGCGGCGCGCGAAGCGCTGGCCCGTGTCGGCCTCGCCGACCACGTCCGCCGGCGTCCGGCCGAGCTGTCCGGCGGCCAGCAGCAGCGGGTGGCGATCGCCCGGGCGCTGCTCACCCAGCCGGCCGTCCTCTTCGCCGACGAGCCGACCGGCGCACTCGACCGGGGCACCGGACGCGAGGTGCTCGACCTGTTGCGCGAGCTCACCGACGACCGCGGTCAGACCGTCGTCATGGTCACGCACGACCCGCTTGCGGCCTCGTACGCGCACGAGGTCGTCTTCCTCGACGACGGCCTCGTCGTCGGATCGCTGCGTGGCGCTGACGCCGGCCGGATCGCCGCCGAGATGAACCGGCTCGAGCGATGATGCACCTCAGCCGGCACACGGTGCGGCAGGGCTGGCCGCCGTACGTCGGGTCCGCGGTCGCGATGTCCCTGGGCGTGACGCTGATCTTCCTGACGGTGAACCTGCTCCGCGCGGTCGATGCCACCTCGTCGCGCGCGGGCCTCGCACGTGACGTCAAGACCCAGCTCGGCGACCTGGCCACCCTCTTCGGGATGATGTCGAGCGTCTCGATGTTCATGGCGCTGTTCGTGGTGGCCAGCACCTTCGGCTTCGTGGTCGCCTCGCGCAGCCGCGAGCTCGGGCTGCTGCGCCTCGTCGGGGCGACGCCGAGGCAGGTGCGGCGACTGGTGCTCGGCGAGTCCCTCGTCGTGGCAGTCCTCTCGGCCGCGATCGGCTGCGGGCTCGGCCTGCTGTCGACCCCGGGGATGCTGTGGCTGCTGGATCGTCGCGGGATCACCCCCGTGCTTCTCGGGACGCCGAGCCCGTGGACCGCGATCCTGGTCGCCGTACCGACCGGGATGACCGTGGCGCTGGTAGGTGCGTGGCGGGCGTCGCGCCGGGCGGCCCGGATCTCGCCGATGGCGGCGCTGCTCGAGTCGTCGGTCGTACGCCGCCGCGTCAGCGTCGGTCAGCTCGTGGTAGGCGTGCTGTGCCTGGGCAGCTCGGCGACCGCGGTCGCGCTGAGCTCGCAGCTGGACCCGCTGTTCGCCCTGGTCGCCTCGATCCTGGTACCCGAGGTGGCGGTGATCGGCCTGGTCTGCTTCGGCAGCGTCCTGTTCCCGCTCCTCGCCGGGTGGCTGGCCGCCCCGTTCGTACGCCGCGACGTGGCGGCTCGGCTCGCCCGCGATCAGGTCCGTACGGCCGCCCGGACCACGGCATCCACGGCAGCCCCGATCCTCGCCATCGCCGCGATCGCCGGCGCGATGATCCTGAGCATCAGCTTCACGGCCGACTGGACGACCGCGCTCGACCGCGAGCAGCTCCGGGCCCAGATCGTGATCGAGACCGGCGGCACGGCCGCGCCCGTGAAGGTCGTCGCCGCCGATCCGGACGTCGCGGTCGTGGACCAGCGCGCGATCACCACCGCCAGATGGGGACCCGAGCACGAACCGACCCCGGTCGAGGGCATCGACCCGTCCGCCGCAGCGGCCGGACGCGGCCTGACCGCGGCTGAAGGAGACCTGGACACACTCGCGCACGGCGGCGCTGCGGTCTCGGAGTCCTTCGTCAGCGACGCGGGAGTGCACCGAGGCGACCGCCTGGTGCTGCACTTCGGCGCGGAGACGGTCCGGCTGCGGGTCGGCGCGATCGTGAAGGATGCCCCGGACCTGCACGAGGACGTGATGGTCCCGCTCGGCGTCCTGCACCGCCATGCCCGGCACGTCGCGTCCGACACCACCTTCGTCACGCTCCGCGAGGGCGCCGACTCCGCCAGCGTGCGCGCCCGGCTTGCCTCGACACTGCGGCAGAGCCAGGTGCTGCGGTCGCCGGACTGGATCGACGTCGTGGACGCCAGGAACCGGAAGATGAACGAGATCGGCCTCTGGGTGCTCCTCGGCCCGTCCGGCGTGTACGCCGGCATCGGCGTCGTCAACACCATCCTCATGGGAGCGCTCCAGCGCCGGCGCGAGCTCGACGCGCTCCGCCTGGTCGGGGCCACCCGCTCGCAGGTGCGACGGATGGCGCTGTGGGAAGCCGGGCTCGTCGGGACGGCCGCGCTCCTCGTCGGTGGGCTGGTGACCGGCGTGCTCGGGTGGATGGTCCGGCACGCGATCGCCCAGGACGTCGCGAGCGCCGGGTTCACCATCCCGTGGACCGCGATGGTCTCGATCGTCGTCACCGCGCTCAGCCTGGTGCTCGCGGCCGGACTCACCGGCTCCCTGGTCAACGGCCGACGAGGCACGCCGGTCTGACGGAGCCTGTCTGCGAGCTGCCGCTCGCCCTCACGCCTCGGTGGCGAGGGCGAGCGGGAGCACCTCGTCGGCGCCCGCCTGCCGGAGCCAGTGCGATGCCAGGGTCATCGACCAGCCGGTGTTGATCAGGTCGTCGACGAGGAGGACGCGCTGGCCGGTCACGTCGCCGATGTCGAGGGACAGGCGACGCGAGACCGCCGCGACCCGCTGCGCGGAGTTGGTGGCGCCTTGACCCGGCGCGATCCCGTCGTCCCGGATGACGACTCGGCCGGCGACCGGGATGCCCAGGTAGCGCGACAGCCCGGAGACCAGGCTGTCGACCACCAGCGGCCGCGAGGCGGACGTGAAGCCGACGATGACGTCCGGTGCAGGGTTCCAGTCGGACAGCGTGGCGATGACTCCCTGGACGATCTCGGCGGGCACCTCCTGGTCGGGCTCCCCGGGCCGGAACAGCGCGCGCAGGGACTGGCCCAGGCCGAGATCCGTCAGCCGGGCGACGACGCGGCCCTCGGAGGCCCCCAGGGTGATCTTCCCCTTGAGGTCGACCCCCAGGTTCGCCAGCGCGGTCGGCCAGAGCTTGCGCGGCTCGACCGCGACGCCGGGGCGGGTCAGGCGGTCGCTCGCCTGCGTCACGGCGGCCGAGGTGACCGACGCGGAGAGTGCCAGACCGCCGCAGTTGTCGCACCGGCCGCAGTCCTCGGCGCCCGGGTCGTCGAGCGCCTCGCGGAGGAAGCGCATCCGGCACTCCTTCGTCGCGATGTACTCGAGCATCAGCGCCTGCTCGTCGCGGCGGGCGGCGGCGACGCGGTCGTAGCGGTCCTGCTCGTAGACCCAGTCCTGGCCGGTCCCGACCCAGCCGCCCTGCACCCGTCGTACGGCGCCGTCGACGTCGAGCACCTTGAGCATCATCTCCAGCCGGCCCCGGCTCAGGTCGACGTACGTCTCCAGGGACGCCAGCGACAGCGGGGTCGGCGAGTCGTTGAGGACCTTGAGCGCGACCCGGACGTGCTGCTCGGCCGGGAAGGCCAGCGAGGCGAAGTACTTCCAGATGTCGCGGTCCTCGTACGCCGGCAGCAGCACGACCTCCGCGCTCGGCGTCCCGCGACCGGCCCGGCCGACCTGCTGGTAGTAGGCGACCGGCGAGGCGGGGGCGCCCACGTTCACGACGAACCCGAGGGTGGCGTCGAAGCCCATGCCCAGCGCACTGGTCGCGACCAGGGCCTTGAGGCGGCCGGCGAGCAGGTCCTGCTCCAGAGCGAGCCTCTCGGTGGGCTCGGTCTGGCCCGAGTACGCCGCGACGGCATGACCGCGGTCACGCAGGTACCCGGCGATCTCCTGGGTCGCCGCCACCGTCAGCGTGTAGATGATGCCGCTGCCGTCGAGCTCGCCGAGGTGGTCGGCCAGCCAGGCCAGCCTCTCCTCCGGGCGTTGCAGCGAGAGCACCGCGAGGCTCAGCGACTCGCGGTCGAGCGACCCGCGCAGGACCAGCACCTCGTCCGTGGTCGACAGCTGCTCGGCCACGTCGGCGGTGACGCGGGCGTTCGCGGTCGCCGTCGTGGCGAGCACCGGGATGCCGGACGGAAGGTCACCGAGCATCTGCCGGATCCGCCGGTAGTCCGGGCGGAAGTCGTGGCCCCAGTCGGAGATGCAGTGCGCCTCGTCGACCACCAGCAGCCCGGCGGACTCGGTCAGCCGGGGCAGCACGTCGTCGCGGAAGTTCGGGTTGTTCAGCCGTTCCGGGCTGACCAGGAGCAGATCGACCTCGCCGGCGGCGATCCGCTCGTGCACCTGCTGCCACTCCTCGACGTTGGTCGAGTTGATGGTGACCGCGTGGATGCCGGCCCGGTCGGCGGCCTCGATCTGGTTGCGCATCAACGCCAGCAGCGGCGAGATGATCACCGTCGCGCCGGCGCCGCGCGCACGCAGCAGCGCGGTCGCGATGAAGTACACCGCCGACTTGCCCCAGCCGGTGCGCTGCACCACCAGCGCTCGACGACGGTCCGCGACCAGCGCCGAGATCGCGGCCCACTGGTCCTCGTGCAGCCGGGCGTCGTCGTGGCCGACGAGCGCGCGCAGGTGCGCCTCGGCCTCCGCGCGCAGCGTCTGGTCCTGCACAGCCTCACTCACGGGTCGTCACCACTCCTCCGGTGTTCGTGACCACGCCGATCAGCTTGTCGGTGACGGCCAGCTGGTACGGCCAGTACGTCGTGCGGATCCCGTCGGTCGGCAGTGGGAAGGCCACGTCGGTCCCGTCCCGTACGTCGAGCACCCGCAGTGCGGACGTCGTCGGCATCAGCACGTGCGCCTCGTCGAGGGACGGCATCTGGCCGAGCGAGAAGCCGTACGGGAAGTAGGTCGAGGACGTCGGGACCACCCGGTGCCAGAGGGCGCGCCCGCTCGCGACGTCGTACGCGTCCAGGCCTGCCTTCGAGCGCATCAGCACCACGCTGCCGCGGACCGTCGACTCCACCGCGCTGTCGCGGGGGTGGATCGTCCAGACCGGCTTGCCGTCCGACAGCGCGCTCAGCGAGGAGCCACCGGCCGAGGCGGTCACCAGGATCACCCGGCCGTCGACGAGCCCGGCGACGTGACTCCGCGACCCGGGCTGGTCCGCGTAGGTCCAGCGCGGCTTGCCGTCCGTGGCGCCGAAGGCGGTCAGCACCCGGGCGCCCGACGACGGAGCCGGCTGCGCGAGCCGGTACTCCTCCACGCCGCCGAGCACGACGGTGTCGTCGTCCAGCGCACCGAGGAAGTCGCCGCGACCGACGCCGGTGAACGTGTGCGTCCAGCGCGCCTGCCCGTCACCACCGCGCAGGCTGGTGACCTCGATGTTCTTCCCGGACGGCAGCGCGACCAGCACGTCGCCGTTGTCCAGGAACGTCGTCGCCACCGGCTGCCCGTCGCGGTGGCGGGCCGAGACCTCCACGCACCAGCGCTCCTCGCCCGAGCTCAGTGCATACGAGCCGACCCGGGTCGCGCGGTCCTTCGCCAGGTCGAGCAGGACGAACCGGTTCGCCGAGGCGTCCCAGGCGGTCCGCTTCGCCGCCGGCCGCAGCGCCCAGCGGGCCCGCAGCGAGGCGTCCAGGAACACCATCGGCGCGTTGTTCTTGGTGAGCGCGAGCAGGCCGTCGCCGACGCCGTACAGGTGCAGCCACTGGCCGTAGTCGTAGCCGACGCCGGCGCGCACCGGTCCGAACGGCGCGGCCATCCGGCCTACCGCCGCGCTCAGCGTGTCCAGCCGGTCGTCCGGCTGCTCGCGCATCCCGGCGACCGAGAGCAGCGGGCTGCCGTTCGCGGCTGAGGACGCGCAGCGCAGCGGCGAGGACCGGAACGCGAAGACCACCACCAGCCCGGCGGCGACCAGCCCGAGCGCCACCAGGAACGGGAGCCAGGAACGGTCCCGCACGAGGTCACCAGATCCGGACGCGGTCCTCCGGGTCGAGCCACAGCCCGTCACCCGGGGCGGTGCCGAACGCGGCGTGGAACTCGTCGAGGTTGCGCACGATGTTCGCGCGGAACTCCGGCGGGCTGTGCGGGTCGGTGGTCAGGTACTGCTGCTCGAGCTCCTTGCGGCGCTTGGTCCGCCAGCAGTACGCCCAGTTGGTGAAGAGCACCTGCCGCTCCTCGACGGACGCCTCGCCCTCGCGGGCGATCTGGTACGCCGTGTGCGCGATGGTGAGTCCCCCGAGGTCGCCGATGTTCTCGCCGACGGTGAGCGAGCCGTTGACGTGCTCGCCCGGCAGGTTGCGCGGCTCGAAGCCGTCGTACTGCTCGATCAGCGCCTTGGACTTCAGCTCGAACGCGGCCTTGTCGTCGGCGGTCCACCAGTCGTTGAGGTTCCCGTTGCCGTCGTACTGGGCGCCCTGGTCGTCGAAGCCGTGGCCGATCTCGTGACCGATCACCGCGCCGATGCCGCCGTAGTTCTCGGCCATCTCGGCGTCCGGGTCGAAGAACGGCTTCTGCAGGATGCCCGCGGGGAAGCAGATCTCGTTGGTGCCCGGGTTGTAGTAGGCGTTGACCGTCTGCGGCAGCATGAACCACTCGTCGCGGTCGACCGGGGCGCCGATCTTCTGCAGCTGGCGGTCGGTCTCGAACGCCGCGATGTTGACCACGTTGCCGAGCAGGTCGCCGGCGTCGATGGACAGCGACGAGTAGTCGCGCCACTTCACCGGGTAGCCGATCTTCGGCCGGAAGGTGTCCAGCTTGTCGTACGCGCGCTGCTTGGTCTCCTCGGTCATCCAGTCGAGCTTGGCGATGCTCTGCCGGTAGGCCGCGAGCAGGTTGGCGACCAGCTCGTCCATCAGCTCCTTGGACCGCGGCGGGAAGTGCCGGGCGACGTACTCGCGCCCGACCGCCTCGCCCAGGCCACCCTCGACCAGGCCGACGCCGCGCTTCCAGCGGGCCCGCAGCTCGGGGGTGCCGGACAGGGTGCGGCCGTAGAAGTCGAAGTTGGCCTCGACGAACTCGTCGGTCAGGTACGCCGCCGCCGAGCGGATCGCGCGCACGGTGAGGAACGCCTTCCACTGCTCGAACGGCGTCTCGGTGAGCACCGTCTCCAGGTGCTCCAGGTACGACGGCTGCCGCACGATCGTCTCGGCGAAGGTGGCCCCGTCGCCGCCGAGGTTGCGCACGTAGACGTCGAGGTCGAAGGAGGGCAGCAGCGCACGGAGCTCGGCGACCGGCATCAGGTTGTAGGTCTTGATGACGTCGCGGGTCTCCGCGCGCTCCCAGTGCCCCTGGGCCAGCCGGGTCTCCAGCGCGAACACGGTCTCCGCGGTCGCGCGCGGGTCGGGGCGCTCGGCGAGGGTGAGGATCTTCTCCAGGTAGTCCAGGTACTTCGCCCGGATCTCGGCGAACTTCTCCTCGCGGTAGTACGACTCGTCGGGCAGCCCGATGCCGCCCTGGGTGACGTTGACCAGGTAGCGGTCGGAGTCGCGGTCGTCGGTGTCCACGAACGAGCCGAACAGCCCACCGCCGCCGGTGCGCTCGAACTCGCCGAGGAAGGCGGCCAGCCCGCGCAGGTCGGTGAGGTCGTCGATCGCGGCGAGCACGCCCTGGATGGGGCTCAGCCCGAGCTCGGCGATGCGCTCCTCGTTCATGAAGCTGGCGAAGAGGTCGCCGATCTTCTTCGCGTCCTCGCCGTCGACCCTGCCCGCCGCGGCGTCCTCGATGATCGCGCGCACGTGCTCCTCGGCAGCGTCGGCGAGCATCACGAACGGGCCCCAGGAGGCCCGGTCCGAGGGGATCTCGGCCTCGGAGAGCCAGGTGCCGTTGACGTGACCGAACAGGTCGTCCTGCGGTCGGATGCTGAGGTCCATGCCCGGGCGGGCGTCATCAAGGATCGTCACGCGGCGACTCTAACCGCCGGTCCCGAACCAGCGCTCCTCGTCGAGCACCGGGACGACGCTCGACCGGTCCAGCTCGCCGGCGATCTCGACGTCCTCGGCGAACCCGCGGTCGACCAGCTCGCGGCCGCTCGCACAGGCGGCCAGGGCTGCGGGGAGGTCGGCGGCGGCGAAGGCATCGCGTGCCATCCGCGCCTCCGGGGAGAGATCGGACTCGATCCTGGCGATCACCGCCCCGGCGCCCCAGAGGTCCTCGACAGCCGGGCGCAGCGACCCGTCGGGCCAGCGCTCGCCGCCCGCGACGACGGCGACGTGCGCTCCCCCGGCGATCCGCGGGGCCAGCCACGCGGCCACGGCAGTGGCGTTGCGCAGGCTCGCGCCGACCACGGTCAGACCCGCGTCGGCGAGCAGGGTGCAGATCGTGGAGCCGTTCGGCGAGGGCAGCACCAGCCGGTCTACCCCGGACGCGCGGCGCATGCTGGCCGGGGAGAGCCCCGGCACGTCGAGGCGGCGGACCTCGGCCCTGCCGTCGTCCCAGAGCGCCGGCTTGACCGCGATCCCCTGCTCGAGCGCGACCGTCACCGTCGTGGTGAAGGAGAGCACGTCCACGACCACGGCGATGTCCGCGCCGTCGGCGATGGCGGCGGCCCCGGTCGGGCCCCACTCCAGGCGGACGCCGTACGACGTCTGCCGATGCGCCTCGATCACCGGACCCGCAGGACGGTCTTGCCCAGCGTCTTGCGCTCGTCCATCTCCTGCAGCGCCCGCCCCATCTCGGCCAGCTCGTACGTCGCTACCCCGAATTGTTGGCTCAGCGGTGGGTCGATGACGCCACTGGCCATCATCGGCTCGAGCTCGCGCCACTGCTGGGCCATGTAGCCGGGACGGACCATCGCGTAGGCACCCCAGCCGACCCCGCGGACGTCGATGTTGTTGAGCAGCAGCCGGTTGACCTTGACCTCGGGGATCGCGCCGGCGGTGAACCCGACGACCAGCAGCCGGCCCTGGGCGCCGAGGGAGCGCAGCGAGTCGGTGAACGCCTCGCCCCCGACCACGTCGACCACGACGTCGACGCCCTGGCCGCCGGTCAGGTCCCGGACGGCGTCGCGGAAGCCGTCGACCAGCACGGTCTCGTGCGCGCCGGCCTTGCGGGCGACCTCGGCCTTCTCCTCGGTGGAGACGACCGCGATCACGCGGGCGCCGTACCCGCGGGCGACCTGGATGCTCGCCGTGCCGACACCCCCGGCCGCGCCGTGGACGAGCACGGTCTCGCCCTCGCGCAAGCCGCCGCGCTCCTTCAGGGCGAACTGCGCGGTGAGGTAGTTCATCGGCAGCGCCGCGCCCTGCTCGAAGGACAGGTTGTCCGGCAGCGCGAAGACGCTGTCGGCGCCGAGCCCGACCGTCTCCTGGGCGCCGCCGTGGGGCAGGCAGCAGGCGACCCGGTCGCCTTTCCGGAGGCCCGTCTCCTCGGGGGCGCTGCGCACGACCCCGGCGAAGTCGACGCCGAGGGAGAACGGGAGCTCGGGCTTGAGCTGGTACTCGCCCTTGCTGAGCAGCAGGTCGGGGAACGAGACGCCGACCGCGTGCACGTCGACGAGGACCTGCGGGCCGAACGGCCCCTCGGCGGTCGGTTCGGGGATTTCGCGGATCTCGACGGCGCCCGGACCGTCGAGGCGGGTCACCTGGGCTGCGCGCATGGGGGCACGCTACTAGCGTGGCGCCGTGACGATCTCCCCCGGCTGGCCGGTCGCCATCGCGCTCGCGCTGCTGCTCGCGGTCGCACTGGGGGCGCACCTGATCGCGGGCTACCGGCTGACCCGGTCGGCGTTCGTCGCCGCGGCGCGGGCGCTCGTCCAGCTCGCCGTGGTGGCGCTGCTGATCCGCGCCGCCGTCGCGCACCTGTGGTTGTCTTGGATCCTCGTGCTGGTGATGTTCGCGGTCGGGGTCTTCACGACCTCGCGGCGGATCGAGGCGCTGCCGGCCTGGCCGTGGTCGGCCTTCGCGATGGCCTGCGGGGTGGTCCCGGTACTGATCGTCGTCCTCGCCTCGCAGGCGGTGCCGTTCGAGGGGATCGCGATCATCCCGGTCGCCGGGATCATCGTCGGCAACGCGATGACCGCGAACACGCTGGCCGGGCGGCGGATGTTCGCGGCGCTGCGCGAGGAGCACGCGCAGTACGAGGCCGCCCTCTCGCTGGGGATGCGGCCGGCGCTGGCGATCGCGGAGTCCGTGCACCGGCGCGCGCCCGAGGCGCTGCTGCCCGGGATGGACCAGGTCTCCACCACCGGCCTGGTCACCCTGCCCGGCGCGTTCATCGGCGTCATGCTCGGCGGCGGGACGCCGGTGCAGGCAGCCACCACGCAGGCCCTGGTGCTGTTCGGGATCATGGCCGCCCAGACGATCACCGTCCTGGTGGACGAACGCCTGGTCTGCGCGCGCCGCCTGGTGCCGGCCGACCTCAAGGTCTCGCTGATCGACTGACCGCCGAGGCGTCACAGGTGAAAGAGCAGAGCACGCCGAGGCGTCACAGGTGAAAAGCCCCGGCTTCATCTGCGCCGCCTCGGCGGGTGCCGGGCTTTCAGATGAGACGCCTCGGCAGGTGCGGGGCTTTCAGATGAGACGCCTCGGCGGGTCAGCGCACCTTCACGATGCGGGCCAGCTCGAAGTGCATCGGGTCGGTGTACCTCCAGGTGCCGCCCCAGTTGAAGCCCCAGCGGTTGAAGATCTGGACCACCTGGCGGTCGATGAGACCGGCGGTGCCGCGCTGGTTCTCCGGGACGTTGAGGTCGATGGCGGTGCCGAAGGTGTGGAAGGAGAGGCCCTTGCTCGGGTCGCGGGCGATGAACCGGGGCACGTAGCAGCCGCCGTACTGGTTCTTGTGGATCTTCGCGGCCAGGCCGAGCCGGGCGATGTCGGTGAGGGCGGCGCGCAGCTGCGGGAGCATCGCCTTGTTGCAGCGGACCGCGCCGAGGATCGGGACCTGCTCGGTGCGGATGTAGTCGCGTACCCAGGCCGGGTCCGGGTTCACGGTGCCGTCGGCGTTCACGGTGTAGGTGAACGACCCGACCGCCCGGGCGACCGATCCGCCGGTGAGCACGGCGCTCAGCGCGACACTCGTGTCCAGGTTGGGACCGAGGATCTGCACGCTGACGCCGCGGCCGGCGAGCCCGATGAGCTTCTTCTGCAGCGACTGCGGCGAGGTCTGCCCGGTGTCGACCAGCATCGCGTTGCCGGCCGGCAGGTCGAGACGCTTCGCCCAGGACTGGTCGAGCACGGCGTCCACGTAGTGCTGGTGGAAGGGCGGGGTGAGCTCGGCGAGCGCGCCGACGTGCACCGACTCCGCGTCGTCGCCGTTGCCCAGGGTGAGGTCCCCGTCGGCGTCGACGATCTGCTTGGCCAGGTCGGGACGGATCGCCAGCTCGCCGTCGGTGACCCGGCCCCACACGTCGTCGGTGCGGGCGGTACCCACCGGGGTGAACCGGCGGAACGCCTGCGGATCGACCGTGGCGTAGGTGACCGACTGCTCCTCGACGTAGAACTGGCCCATCGAGAACACCGTGGTCGCGGCGACGCCGGGCAGCGCGCCGACCCCGCGCACGACCTTCGCCGGCAGCGATTCGCGGCTGAGCACGAGCAGATCGGGCGAGAGCAGCGGGGCGTCCCCGCCGTCGGCCGGAGTCCCGCTCGGGCTTGCGCTCGGGGACGGGCGCGGGGAGGCAACGGTCTTCTTGACCTTCGACCCGCCGCACCCGGACGCGAGCACGGTCACCACCAGGGCAAGCAGCAGCGCGAGCGCGCGCACGCCCCACCGCCTGGTCAGCATCGATCCCTCGTTCCCCCCGGACCGGTCCATGCTAGCCAGGAGGGGACATATCGCCCGGGTTTCTCAGGCGCTCTCCTTGCGGAACGTGGCTGTGCCCCACCAGACCGCCAGCGCGCAGAGCAGCAGGGCCCACCCGGTGCCCCAGAAGATCTCCGATCCGCCGAAGTCGTCGCCGAAGCTGGACCGCACGGCGTCCACGATGTGCCGGAACGGCATGAAGTCGCTCGCGTTGAGCAGCCAGTCCGGCCCGATCGTCATCGGCAGCAGGATCCCGGAGAGCAGCAGCACCGGCATCATCACCATGTTGATGACCGGGGCCATCACGTCCTCGCTCTTGGTGGCAAGGCCGAGCGCGTTGGACGCGGCCGCGCAGGCGGCTCCGACGACCAGCGTGAGCGCGATGCCGAAGACGGCCCCGCGGAAGGAGGCGTTCATGCCGAGCGCCCAGCCGAGAAGCACCAGGATCAGCGCCTGCACGAACAGCTGCAGCACGTCGCGCCAGAGCCGGCCGACCAGCAGCGCCGTCCGGCTGGCCGGGGTGACCCGCTCGGCCTCGATGACGCCCTCGCGCCACTCCCCGATCAGGCTGAACCCGGCGAAGAAGGCCCCGAAGATGCCGAGCTGCACCAGCAGCCCGGGCACGAAGAAGGTGTAGGCGTTGTCCGCACCGAACTGCTTGACCAGCGGCTTGAGCAGCGGGCCGAACAGCAGCAGGTAGAGCACCGGCTGCAGCATCCCGATGATGACCCAGGCGGGGTTGCGCAGGTTCATCCGCAGCTGGCGGCGGAAGACGATGAACGACTCACGCAGGAACCTCATCGGCCGCTCCTTCCTCGTTGGTGGCCTCCGAACCGGCCTCGTCGGCGTCGCGCAGCGACCGCCCGGTCAGGGTCAGGAAGACGTCGTCCAGGGTCGGCCGGACCACCTCGATCGACTCCAGCTCGATGCCGGTGCGGTCGAGCTCGCGGAGCAGGCCCGGCACCGCCCGGCCCGCGCGAGCGACCCTGCCGCGCACCTGGTTGCCCTCGACCTCGACCTCGCCGGCGAGCCGCTTCAGCTCGTCGGCGGCTGCCCCGATCCGGGAGGAGTCCGCGACCTCGAGAGCCACCAGGTCGCCGGAGACCTGCGCCTTGAGGTTCTCCGCGGTGTCGCTGGCCACGATCCGGCCCTTGTCGATGATGACGATCCGGTCGGCGAGCGCGTCGGCCTCGTCGAGGTAGTGCGTGGTGAGCAGCACGGTCGCGCCGCGCTTGGTGCGCAGGTCGGCGATGTGCTCCCACAGGTTGGCCCGCGCCTGCGGGTCCAGGCCGGTGGTGGGCTCGTCCAGGAACACCAGCGAGGGCTCGTGGATCAGGCCCATCACGATGTCGAGGCGGCGCTTCTGCCCGCCGGACATGTTCCGCGGCATCCGGGTCCAGAGGCCGTCCAGCTGCAGCTGGGCGAAGAGCTCCTTGCCGCGCTTCTCCACCTCGGCCTTGCTGCGGCCGTAGAGCATGCCGTGGTCCATCACCTCGTCACCGGCCCGCGCGCCGGAGAAGACGCCGCCGGTCTGGGAGACGTAGCCGATGCTCCGCCGTACGTCCTCGGACTGGGTGACCACGTCGTAGCCCGCCACCTTCGCGGTGCCCTCGTCCGGGTGCAGCAACGTGGTCAGCATCCGCAGCGTGGTGGTCTTGCCGGCGCCGTTGGGCCCGAGGAACCCGACGACCTCGCCCTCGGCGACGTCGAGGTCGACGCCGTCGACCGCGCGCACGCTCTTCTTCTCGCGTCCTTGCTTGGTGTGGAACTCGTGGACCAGGCCCCGAGCCTCGATCATCAAGGTCATGCCGGTGACCCTAGGAGGGACCGCCGACAATCACGAGGCGTTTTGTCAGGACAGGACGCGCGCGGCGATGAAGGCGATGTCGTCCGCGGTCTTCTCGGGCGTGTCCGCCGGCGCGGTCACGTGCGAGAGGACCAGCCGGATCACCATGTCGACCAGCGCGTCCACCCGGTCCTCCGGCAGGCGCACGTCGTACGAGCCGAGGTGTCCCTTGATGAGCCCGTGGGCCGCGTCGATGATCGGCTCGACGTGGGTGGTCAGCAGCGGCAGCAGCTGGCTCTCGGCGCCGTGGCTGGCGGAGAGGACCGCGTGCAGCAGCGGGTTGCCGCCGGCGTCCCGCAGCACCCCCGCGGCGGCGGCACGGATCGCGGCGACCAGGTCGTCGGGGTTGTCGTTGAAGGCGGCGTCCACGCCCTGGAGGAAGATCTCCAGCTCGTGCATGATCATCGCCTCGGCGAGCTGCTGCTTCGAGCCGATCTCGTTGTAGACCGTCTGCCGGCTCACACCGACCCGGTCGGCCAGCTTGGCCATCGTGATGGCCTGCCAGCCGCCGGACCGGGTCAGCTCGGCGGCGGTGGAGATCAGCCGTTCCCGCCAGGTGCTGCCGCCGGTGCCCTCGGCGTACCCGGGCAGCAACCTGCGCAGGCCGGGGCGGGGGGTCACCTGGGACATGGGCTCAGTCTTGCAGGCTCAGGGCAAGAGCCGGGCAGGCCTGCACGGCAGCGTGCACCTTGGCGCGCTCGGACTCCGGCGGGTTCTCGTCGAGCACGGTGAGCCGGTCGTCGTCGTCGAGCTCGAAGAACTCGTGCGCCATCGCCTCGCACATGCCGTGCCCGTCGCACTTGTCGCGGTCCAGGACGATCCTCACGGTCATCACACCTTCGCCGGGTCGACCGGCATGAAGTCGACCTTCTCGCGGACGCCGCAGTCGGGGCAGCACCAGTCGTCGGGGATGTCCGCCCACGCCGTACCGGCGGCGAAGCCCTCGAGCTCGTTGCCCGCGGCGACCTCGTAGGTGTAGCCGCAGCCCGGGCACTTCGCGGCGAGCACCTCGGTGGCGTTCATCGCGGCCACGCTGACGTCGTCGCTGAGCGTGTGGTCGTGCTCGGTCACGCCCCACTTCTTGTAGAGACGCGCACGCTTGCGCTCCTGGATGTTCGCCAGGGTCAGATCGCCGTCGAAGTGCGCGTACACCTTCGGATCCATCACCCGGCGCCACAGCGGCGGCACCAGCGCGAGCACGATCATCCCGGCGTACCCGGTCGGCAGCACCGGCGACTCCTCGAAGTCGCGCAGCGTCTGGTAGCGACGCGTCGGGTTCGCGTGGTGGTCGCTGTGCCGCTGCAGGTGGTAGAGCAGCACGTTGGTCGCGATGTTGTTGGAGTTCCAGCTGTGCGAGGGGTCGACCCGCTCGTAGCGCTGCCGGTCACCCACGCCGACCTTCTGCCGCAGCATCCCGTAGTGCTCGAGGTAGTTGACGACCTCCAGCAGCGAGAAGCCCATGATCGCCTGGATCACCAGGTACGGCGCCACGCCCCAGCCGAAGGCGGCGATGATCGCGCCCCACAGCACCGCCGACATCAGCCAGGCGTTGAGCACGTCGTTGCCGAGGTGGAACGGGTGCGTGTGCTTGCGGGCGTACCGCTTCTTCTCCAGGTGCCAGGCGCTCTTCAGCGAGCCACCGACCGTGCGCGGCCAGAACTGATAGAAGTTCTCGCCCATCCGGCTCGAAGCGGGGTCCTCCGGGGTGGCGACGCGCACGTGGTGGCCGCGGTTGTGCTCGATGTAGAAGTGGCCGTAGAAGCTCTGCGCCAGGGCGATCTTGGAGAGCCAGCGCTCGTTGGCCTCGCGCTTGTGGCCGAGCTCGTGGGCGGTGTTGATGCCGATGCCGCCGATCGAGCCGATCGAGATGGCCAGGCCGATCTTGTCGACCACGGAGAGGCCGAGGTCCTGGGCCATCAGCCGGTCGCCGAAGGGCAGCCCGTGGCCCCAGTCCCCCAGGCCGAGCAGGTTCACGACCCAGCCGGCCGGGTTCTCCCCGGCGATCACCGCGAAGGCACCGACGAAGCCGAGGTACTGGATCGGCAGGAAGAAGTAGGTGATCCAGCGGTAGTACTTGTCGTTCTCCAGCGCCTCGATCACGTCGTCCGGCGGGTTCGACTGGTCCAGGCCGGCGAACAGGTCGATGGCCGGGACCACGCCCAGGATGATGATCGGGCCGATCCAGAGGAACGCGCCCCAGCCGGTGGCGATGAAGGCCCCCGCGGCCACGAACGCCAGGCTCGGCACCACGAGGCCGATCAGCCACAGGTAGCGCTTCTTGTCCTTCCAGACCTCGGTGGATCCGGCAGGAATCGTCTCGTTGACCGCCATCGATCTCTCCTCACGCCTCGTCGTCGGCCGGTGAGCCGCCAACCACTTGACATTAAGGTAGGCAATGTAAAGCGACTTGACAAGACCCTGTGATCTGTAAAGTTCCGTGGCCCAGGTCACAGGCTCCGCGGGTCGTCGGGCGCGAGCGGGCGCCGGCGGCGGTACCAGGCGAGTGCGAGCACGACCAGCAGGAGGGCATCGGCGCCGAGGGCGACCACGAGGAAGAGCGGGTTGCCCGACTCCCCGGCGGGCCGGTTGCTGCCGGGCTTGCCGGGCAGGACCCGTACGTCGAGCCGCTTGGTGCGCAGCGCGCGGTCGTAGGCGTCGCGCTCGAGAGCCGCCGAGAAGGTGCGCTGCCGCGGGTCGACGTCGCGCGGGAGCCGGTAGTCGACCAGGTTGCTCCCCGCCGTACGACGCCCGTCGAGCACCGTCGCCACCACGTCGCGGCCCTTGCTCGCCAGCTCGTGGTCGGTCCACTTCTCGTGCGCGGCCGGCAGGTTGACCAGGACCACCACGAGGAGGAGCAGCAGCCGGCGCACGGGACGAGCGTAGGGACTGGCCACTAGGTTGGGCGCCATGAGCGACGTCGTGGTCACCGACAACCCCGAGCAGCACCGCTACGAGGCACGGATCGGCGGTGAGCTGGCCGGGTTCGCGCAGTACGCCGTCCGGCCCGGCGCCATCGTCTTCATCCACACCGAGGTCGACCCGGCCTTCGAGGGCCAGGGCGTGGCGTCCGCGATCGCGCGGCAGTCCCTCGACGAGATCCGGGCCAAGGGTAGGCTCGAGGTGTTCCCGCTGTGCCCGTTCTACCGGGGCTGGATCGCCAAGCACCCCGAGTACGACGACCTGGTGAACACGGAGTACCGGGAGCAGCGTTGAGCTTCACTGCCGCCGACCTGCCGGACGTCACCGGCACGGTCGCGGTGGTCACCGGGGGCAACTCCGGGATCGGCTTCCACACCACGCGCGAGCTGGCCCGCCAGGGCGCCGCGGTGGTGCTGGCCGTCCGGGACACCGACGCCGGCGCGGCCGCCGCGGCGAAGATGCCCGGTGACGTCCGCGTCGAGAAGCTCGACCTCGCCTCGCAGGCCTCGGTGCGCGCGTTCGCCGAGCGCTGGGACGGGCCGTTGGACCTGCTGGTCAACAACGCCGGCGTGATGCGCCCGCCGAAGTACCGCCAGACCGAGGACGGCCACGAGCTGATGTTCGGGACCAACCACCTCGGCCACTTCGCGCTCACCGCCCGGCTGCTGCCCGCGCTGCGCGCCTCGGCCACCCCGCGGGTGGTCACGGTCGCCTCGATCGCGCACCTGCGCGGCGACGAGCACGTCATCGACGCCAACCCGGAGTCGGCGTACGACCCGGAGAAGTCGTACTGCCAGAGCAAGCTGGCCAACGTGCTGTTCCTCCGTGAGCTGCACAAGCGGACCGTCGAGGCGGGCAGCCAGCTGGTCTCGACCGGTGCGCACCCCGGCGTCTCGGCCACCGGCCTGGTCGGTGACCCCAACGGGATGGGCGCGAACCCGGTGGTGCGCGCGCTGGCCCCGTTCTTCATGCCGGTGCTGTTCCAGTCCGCGGCGGCCGGCGCCAACCCCAGCCTGTACGCCGCCACGCTGGCCGAGCCCGGCTCCTACACCGGGCCACAGCGGCGCGGGGAGAGCCGCGGCCCGATCGGGCCGGCCAAGCTCAACCGGCACGCGCGCGACGAAGACCTGGCCGCCCGGCTGTGGGCGCTCAGCGAGGAGAAGACCGGAATTTCGTTCGCGCTCTGACGCCGCAGCGCCGAGAGTGACCCCATGACGGAGGTGCGGCTGCGGCGCGCGCTCGGACCGTTCCGGTCCGGGCCCTACCGCAAGCTCGCCCTCGCCCTGGTGCTGAGCACCTTCGCCAGCGGCGTCTGGCTGGTCGCCCTGGTCTGGGAGGTGATCCGCACCGGCGGCGGCCCGGGTCAGCTCTCCGTGGTCTCCACCTGCTCGGCCATCGGCGTGCTGCTGCCCGCGCTGCTCGGCGGCGTGGTCGCCGACCGGGTCCCGCAGAAGCTGATCCTGCTCGGCGTCGCTCTGCTCGAGCTCGCCGGGATGTCCCTGGTGGCGCTGCTCTCGCTGGCCGACCTGACCGAGGTCTGGCACCTGGGCGCGGTCTCGTTCGTCACCGGGATGGGGATGGCTTTCTACTACCCGGCGTACTCGGCCTGGCTGCCGGCGCTGGTCGACGAGCAGGACCTGATGGCCGTCAACGGGTTCGAGGGCATGGTCCGCCCGACCATCGGCCAGGCCGTCGGGCCGGGCGTGGCGGGGGTCGTGGTCGGATCGGTCTCACCCGGCGCGGCGTTCGTGGTCGCCGCCTCCGCCTCGCTGGCCGGGCTGGTCGCCCTGAGCGCCGTCCCGCAGACCCCCGTACGGCGAGACCTGACCTCGCTCGCGGGCACGCACCCGGTGGCCTCCGCGCTCGCCGACATGGCCGAGGGCTTCCGCTACATGGTGCGCACCCCGTGGCTGCTGGCCACGCTGCTGTTCGCCTCGCTGATGATCCTGGTGATGATGGGCCCGATCGAGGTGCTGCTGCCGTTCCTGATTAAGGAGAAGCTCGGCGGCGGACCCGGCGACCACGCGGTGGTGCTGGCCGCCTACGGCATCGGCGGCGCGGTCGGATCGCTCCTGATGGCGTCGCGGTCGATGCCCCGGCGCTACCTGACCTGGATGAACCTGCTCTGGGGCGTGGGCTGCCTGCCGTTCGTGGTGATGGGGTTCACCGGTCACATCTGGGTCGTGGTGGCCTGCGCGTTCGTCCTCGGCACGGTGTTCTCGGCGCCGATGGTGATCTGGGGGACCCTGCTGCAACGTCGAGTCCCACCCGCCCTCCTCGGCCGGGTCGCCTCGCTGGACTTCTTCGTCTCGGTCAGCCTGATGCCGGTGTCGATGGCGCTGGCCGGCCCGGTCGCGGACGCGATCGGGCTGCGCAACACGTTCCTGATCGCCGGGGTCGCCCCCGGCGCCTTCGCCGTGCTGGCGATCCTGATCTGGCGGCTGCCGGAGGACGAGCTCGCGAACCCGCTGACCTAGACGGGAACGGGCTCGGGCTCCGCGGTCGGGTCCTCGGAGTGCACCTGCGAGGGCGGGATCCGCAGCACCCGGGCCACCCAGTCGGGCAGCCACCAGTTCCAGGAGCCGAACAGCGAGACCAGCGAGGGCACCAGCAGCGACCGCACCAGGGTGGCGTCGAGCAGGATGCCGAAGCCGAGTGCGGTGGCCATCACCTTGAGGTCGGTCCCGGGTCCCGAGGCCAGGGCGGCGAAGGCGAGGAACAGGATCAGCGCCGCCGAGGTGACCAGCCGGCCGGTCCGCCCGATGCCCTCGATGACCGCCTCGTTGGTGTTGTGCCCGTTGTCGTACTCCTCGCGGATCCGGGCCAGGATGAACACCTCGTAGTCCATGGAGAGCCCGAACAGGAACGCGAAGACCATGAGCGGCACCCAGAAGGTGACCGCGCCGGTCTCGGCGATCCCGAACAGCTGCTCGGACCCGTGGCCGTCCTGCCAGAACAGCACCATCGCGCCGTACACGGCGGTCAGCGAGATCAGGTTGAGCAGCACCGCCTTGATCGGCAGCAGGATCGAGCGGAACGCCCGCACCAGCAGCACGAAGGTGAGCAGCGCGATGATCGTGAGCATCAGCGGGAAGTTGCCGTAGACCGCGTGCAGGAAGTCGACCTGGGCGTTGCCGAGGCCGGTCACGCCGATCACGCCCGGAGTGTCCTCGGCCGCGTCGCCGACGCCGCGCACCACGTCCACGGTCTTGGAGTTCACCGTCTCCTTGTTCGGGATCAGGACCACCACGGTCCGGTCGCCGGCGTTGCTGGTCGGGCCGGTGGAGACCAGGGCGTGGTCGATGCCCTTGACCGCACCGAGCTTCTCGGCGATCGCGGGGGCCTTGTCCTTCTCGGCGAGCACCTCGATCGGGGTGAGCGCACCGGTGGTGACGCCGCCGTCCTTGAGCACCTGCAGCGCGTCGTACGCCTTGCCGTTGCTGGCCAGCGAGTCCGAGGAGGCGACGCCCACCCGGATGCCGGTGAAGGCGGCGAAGAGCAGGCCGAGCACCACGAACGCGGACCCGGCCGCGACCCAGCGGTGCTGGACGACCAGGCGCGCCCAGGCGGTCCAGCCGCGGCTGGCCTTGTTCTCGTGACGGATCTTCGGCCGGTCCAGCCAGGGACCGATGCTGCTCAGGATCGCCGGGGTCAGCGAGAGCGTGACCGCCACGCTGGCGAACGGGATCAGCGCGCCGCCGTACCCGATGCTGCGCATGAACGGCACCGGCAGCACCACCAGCGCCAGCAGGCCGATCGCCACGGTGATGCCGCTGAAGAGCACCGCGTGGCCGGCGGTCCGGACCGCCTCGCGCACGGCCTCGTGGTTGTCCTTGCCGTGGTCGCGCTCCTCGCGCCAGCGGTTGACCAGCAGCAGCGAGTAGTCGATGGCGACACCGAGGCCGATCAGCGCGACCAGGAACTGCACGATGAAGGAGACGTCGGTGGCGTAGGTGACCGGCAGCAGCAGGAGGAAGGTCGTCATGATCGAGACGGCTGCCACCAGGATCGGCAGCAGCGCCAGGAACGAGGCGAACACGAAGATCAGCACGACCAGCGCGCCGACGCCACCGAGCAGGGTCTCGACGAGCACGCTGTTGCCCGCGTCCTCGTCACCGATGGCCAGCGCGTCCTCACCGGTGACGCCGACCGTCGACCCGGACGGCTTGACCGACTCCAGCGCCTTGCGGAGCGGGTCGGTGGGCGGCTTCTCGGTGGCCGAGGTCGGGAACGGGTAGAAGACCATCGCGTAGGCGGTCCGGTCGTCGTCGGTGCGGAACGCCTTGTCCCCGGTGTTGGCCTCGTCGAGGACCCGGAACTGCTTCTTCTCCGCGGACGCGGCCTTCGCGACCGCGTCGTCGAACGCCCGGCCGAGGGCGTCCTCGTTGCCGGTGACGGTCTGCCCCTGCGGCATCGTCACCGAGATCAGCATCGGCGCGGTGTCACCGCCGTTGTGGAAGGCGGCGATGATCTTGTTCGCCGCGTCGGTGCCCGGCTGGCCGGGCAGCGAGAAGTCGATGGTCATCCGGTCGCTGGTGGTCTTCGAGACGGCGCCGCCGGCCACGAAGATCACGACCCAGAACAGCACCACCCAGAGACGGTGCCGGAGAACGAAGTCAGCCCAACGCTCCATGACGGAGCTCCTTTCAGCGGGTGCGCTTGCGCAGGGTCTCGAGGCCGGGGCCGGACAGGTCACCGCAGGGCGACCGCCGGCCGGTCATCGCCATCAGCAGCGGCAGCATCGGCCCGGAGACCTCCGCGCCCTCGCCGTGCGACCAGTCGGTGTCGGTGGCTCGCAGGCTGAGTCCGGCGATCCGGTTCTTGGTGCCGATCAGCGTGTTGGAGCCCTTGTAGAAGTCGGCGACCCGTCGTACGGACTCGGGGTCGTAGGTGTGCTGCAGGCCCAGCGGGCGGCGGATGTCCTCGGCGTGCACGATCGCCTCGCCGAGCCAGGAGGCGGTCGGGCCCGGGGGCGCGGTCCGGGAGTGCTGGACCTCGGCGAAGCCGGCCAGCGTCGCTTCCGGGTCAGCGCCGAGGCGCTTGCGGATGTTCTTGTTGGCGAACCGCTCGAAGTTGAAGCCCGAGCTGGCGAAGCTGCCGAGGAAGCCGGCCGGGCTCAGGTGCGCGGTGGCTGTCATGTGGGCGAGCACGTCGCGCACCGACCAGCCCTGGCACAGCGACGGCGTCCGCCACTGCTCCTCGCTCAGGCCGGCGAGGTCGGCGGCGAGCGCGCCACGCTCGGCGGCCACCGCGTCCCAGAGATCACTCACGGAGCGAGCGTGACAGCGACCACCGACAGGTGGCAACGCTTTAGCGCGCAACCACCTGGTGAGGGGTCCTACCGGCGGGCGAGCCGGCGCAGCTGACCGAGCCCGAGGGCGATCAGCACGATGCCGAAGGCGAGCGTCATGCCCCCACTGTCCCCCGCGCGGGCGCGCGTGCGCGGACGACACGCGGGTACCGCCGTACCAGGGAGTGGACACCTCGTGTCCGTTTCACCCGTTTCGCCCGCGAGAACCCGCCCCTGGAGGCCAATCCACGAATTGCACACTTCTTCAACTCATGTAGCGTTCAAGGCGCGCCAGGCACAATGCCTCCGGCGACACCGAGCCGCCCGTCCGGAGGGCGGCTCCCGGGCCGAACCCGAAAGGACTCACGATGGGCGACCTCCAGGCCGCGATGGATGCGGCGGGACTCACCAACCCCCACGTGCGCGAGTACGTGCAGCACTGGTTCGAGGTGACCGGTGCCGAGCGGATCGAGGTGGTCAGCGCGGCCGACGACGCCCGCCTGGTGGCCGAGGCCCTGGAGACGGGCGAGCTGCTCCCCGCCGGTGACGGCCTCTACTACTCGCGGTCCTACTACAAGGACACCGCCCGCGCCGAGGAGCGCACCATCGTCGCCACCTCCGACGAGCGCGAGAAGGGCGTCTACAACAACTGGAAGCTCGCCGCGGAGATGAAGCCCAAGCTCGTCGAGCTGATGACGGGCGCCTCGAAGGGCAAGACCATGTACGTCATCCCCTACCTGATGGCGCCGCAGGGCTCGCCGCTGGAGAGGTTCGCGGCCGGTGTCGAGCTCACCGACAACCGCTGCGTGGTGCTGCAGATGATCCGGATGGCCAGGGTCGGCGCGGAGTACGTCAACGACCTCGGCGACTCCTTCGTCAAGGCCGTGCACGTCACCGGCGACCTGGAGAACCTGGGCCAGGGCACCCCGGAGGACCAGCGCTACTTCGTCACCGTCGCCGACGAGCGGACGATCCTGCACTTCGGCTCGTCGTACGGCGGCAACGCGCTGCTCGGCAAGATCGCCCACGGCCTGCGCCAGGGCTCCTACGACGGCTGGAAGAACGGCTTCCTGGTCGAGCAGTTCATGCTGCTGGGCATCACCGACAAGGAAACCGGCGCGAAGTACAACATCTGCGGCGGCTTCCCGAGCGCCTCGGGGAAGACCAACCTGGCGATGACGCTGGCTCCGGACGCGCTGGGCGACCGCTACTACGTCGAGTTCTACGGCGACGACATCGCGTGGCTGTGGGTCGGCGAGGACGGCAAGCTCTACGGGATGAACCCGGAGAACGGCGTCTTCGGGGTCGCCAAGGACACCAACGAGAAGACCAACCCGACCGCGATCGACTCGATCGTCCCGGGCACCGGCGCGATCTTCACCAACGTGGCCTACAACGAGAAGACCCAGCAGGTCTGGTGGGAGGGCCGCGGCGACAAGCCGGCGGACCTCGACGGCTGGCTGGACTGGAAGGGCGAGCGGATCGCGGACCGCACCGGCGACGACGTCGACGCTCCGTGGGCCCACCCGAACAGCCGCTTCACCACCACGCTGGCCAACGTGCCGAACGTCGCGAAGGACTTCGAGGACCCGCAGGGCGTCGAGATCCACGGCATCATCTTCGGCGGCCGCACCCGTGACCGGGAGCCGCTGATCCGCGCGATCGACGACATCGCCGAGGGCGTCTACGACGGCCTGACCCTGGGCGCCGAGGCGACCGCCGCGGCCGACGGGCTGGAGGGCGTGCTCCGCTACGACCCGATGTCGATGCGGCCGTTCATGTCCTACCCCGAGGCCGACTACGCCGCGCACTGGCTCAAGGTCATCGGCGCCGCCGCGGAGAAGCCGATCTTCGCGCACGTGAACTGGTTCCAGCGCGGCGAGGACGGCCGGTTCCTGTGGCCGGGCTACCGCGAGAACCTGCGCCCGCTGGTGTGGCTGATGCAGCTGAAAAACGGCGAGGTCTCCGGCGTGGAGACGCCGGTCGGCGTGATCCCGGCGCGCGAGGAGCTCAACCTCGAGGGCCTCGACGAGCAGACCCTGGCCGACCTGGACACCGTGCTGACCATCGACGTGCCGCGCTGGCAGCAGGAGATCGGCTACCGAGAGAAGCACCTGGCCCAGTTCGACGGGCTTCCCGAGGAGATCTGGGAGGCGCACCGCCGGGTGGCCAAGGCTCTCGACGAGGCCTGAGACTTCCGTCGTACGACGTACGAGCGGGCGAGGATGCGCATCCTCGCCCGCTCGGTGCGTTTTCGGGGCGACAAAGTGCCCGGTCGGGGGTCAGCGGATGTCGCGGGTGAGCTCGGGTTCGAGGTCGGCCTGGCTGGCGGCCATCACGCCGAGGATCTGGCGGGCGGCGACGAGCAGGTCGCGCACCTCGGGGACGCTGACCGAGTAGATCACCTCGCCGTCGTACCGGCGGGAGGCGACCAGGCCGGTACGGCGCAGCACCGCGAGCTGCTGGGACAGGTTGCTGGGCTCGATGGCGATCTCGGCGAGCAGCTCGTGCACGGCGTGGTCGCGGTCGCTGAGCAGCTCGAGGATCCGGATGCGGGCCGGGTGGCCGAGAGTCCGGAAGAACTCGGCCTTCGCCTGGTACAGCGGCACGCTCACGGGCCCTCCCTCCGCTTGTTCATGTGAAGAACTCTTCATCCAGCCTAGCGTCAGGACGAGCGGTCCAGGGTCAGCACGAAGACCGCGCCGCGCGGGTCGCCGTCGCGGTGGGTGACGTCGCCGCCGTTGGCGCGGGCGAGCTCGCGGGAGATGAACAGTCCCAGGCCGCTGCCGCGGACCAGGCCCGCGGTGCCGTCGTCGCGGCTGAACCGCTCGAAGAGCCGGCCCCGGAACGCGTGCGGGACGCCGGGCCCGCCGTCGACCACGGCCACCTCGACCCGGCCCCCGTCGGTCGTCCGGGCGACCAGCCGGGTCGCGCCGCCGGCGTACTTGTCGGCGTTGCTGAGCAGGTTGGCCAGGATCTGGTCCAGGTGCGCGGCCTGGACCTCGACGGCCAGCCCGTCGGGGCACTCCACGGCCGGCCGCTGCCCGTTGCTGTGCGCGGCCGCGGCGGCACGCAGTCGCGGCTCCAGCGGGCAGGTCTCCCGTACGGCGGTGAGCCGGCCGCCCTCGCTGGTGACCAGGCCGAGGATGTCGAGCAGCACCCGGCGCATCTGCTCGGCGTTGCGCTCCACGACCGCGAGCGCGTCGCGGGCCCCGGCGACGTCGTCGCGCGCCAGCGCCTCGGCGCCGAGGTGGGCGAAGCCCTGGATCGAGGTGAGCGGGTTGCCGAGCTCGTGGCCGAGCATGCCCATCAGGTCGATCTTGAACTGGTTCGCGCGCTCCAGCTCGGCCCCGCGCTGGCGCAGCGGCTCGTGCAGGGCGGCCCGCTGGGCGAGCGCGTAGATGGGCACGAAGGTCAGCGCGAACCAGGGGCCGCCGGTCCACACCGCGGAGAGCAGCCCGCCGATGAGCAGCACCGCGGTCTCGGTGCCGTAGAAGGACCAGCCGGTGAGCATGCTGCGCAGCCAGGCCTCGTCCTCGGCGTCGTTGATGATCGCGACGATCCCGAACAGCACCGTCTCGGCGGCCAGGAACGCCAGCGCCGCCAGCGCCATGGTGAGGAAGCCCCGGCCGCCGTCGGCGGCCATCCAGTTCGCCTCCTCGCCGAGCATCGCCTCACGGACCTGGCTGGCCGCCACCCCGGCCAGGACGACGAACCCGGCCGAGCCGACCCACTTCCACAGCGGCACCACCAGGCCGCGCCAGCGCGCGTGCGCGTAGGTGACCGGGACGATCACGAGCAGCCAGGGCGGCGGCAGCAGCAGCGCGCTCGCGAACGCCCACGCGGAGAGGGCCTTGTGCGGCTGGTTGGTGGAGGAGAGCCCGCCGGCCAGGACGCGGCCGAGCTCGATGTTCATCGCCGAGATCGCCACGAGCACGCCGGCGGTGAGCCACGGCGGCGTCAGCGCGTGCATCGACCCGGGCGCGAGTGCGGCGAGCACGACCGCCGCGACCAGCACCACCCCGAGGTAGAGCTGGACGCGCAGGGGTGTCCGCCGGAATGCGGTCCACGCCCCCTCAGCCACGGCAGCGACTATGCCGATCCCGGCAGATCAGGGCAACTCCCGTCACAGCATGCGCAGGTCGCCCGCGGGACCCACTGGTCCGTACCACTTCGGCCCCGCCAGCGGTAGCGTGGAACGGCTAGGTGTCACACAACCGGGGGCGGCCATGTCACCAGGGACACCGCCTGTGCAGACTCGGCCGTACAAGGGCGTACCCGCAGAACAACGCCGCGCGGAGCGTCGCGAGAAGCTCGTCCGCGCCGGGTGGGAGCTGTTCGGCACCCGCGGCATCCACGGCACCCGTGTCGACGACGTGTGCACCGAGGCCGGGCTGACCAAGCGCTACTTCTACGAGTCGTTCACCGACCTCGACGACCTGGTCGGCGCGGTCGTCGACGAGGCGATCCGCGCGCTCGCCGACGTGGTGGTGCCGGTGATCGCCGAGCACGGCTGGCGCAACCCGCGGCCGGTCTTCGAGGCGTTCGCGAGCGCGCTGCTGGCCGACCCGCGCACCAGCCGGCTGCTGGTCGAGGAGTCCGGCAACCCGGTGCTCGCCGCGAAGCGGCAGGTGCTCATCGACCAGGCCGTCGACCTGTGGCTCGACGCGGACCCGGACGCCGACCCCGACCCCGACCGGCTCGCGCTGCAGCGGCTGCTCGCGCACGCGATGGCGGGGGCCGCGGGGGAGGTCGCGGTCGCCTGGGCGCACGGGCGGATCGACCTCGAGGGCGACGTGGTGATCGACCACCTGGTGCGGATCTTCGAGCGGATCACGCCTGCTAGGTTGTCTCCGTCCACACGGGAGTCCGAGGCATCGGGCTGAGATGGGGCTGACGCCGTCCCGACCGTTGAACCTGATCCGGATCATGCCGGCGAAGGAAGTGAGCGGTTGTGTTCGTGCCACGTTTTCACGTGCTCTGCCCGGTCGTGCCGGTCCCTGGGCTGCTGGCTCTCGCCGAGGCCGGGGTCGAGGCGGTCCAGGTCCGCGACAAGGACGCTGACGACCGGGCCCTGCTGGCCTTCGCCACCGCCGCGGTCGCCGCGCTGCGCCCGCTGGGCGTCCGGGTGATCCTCAACGACCGCGTCGACCTGGCGCTCGCCGCCGGGGCCGACGGGGTGCACCTCGGCGCCCAGGACCTGCCGGTCTCCGCGGCCCGCGCGCTCGCGCCCACGCTGTTGATCGGGGCCACCTGCCGGTCGCGGGCCGCGGCCGTCGCCGCGGCGCGCGAGGGCGCCGACTACGCCGGGGTCGGGCCGGTCTTCGCCACCACCAGCAAGGCCGGGCTGCCCGCGCCGCTGGGGGTCGAGGGCCTGGCCGAGGTCACCGGCGTGCTGCCGGTGGTCGCGATCGCCGGCATCGACGCGGGCCGGGTTCCGGCCGTCCTGGCCGCGGGCGCGCACGGCGTCGCGGTGCTGGGCGCGGTGACCAACGCGGCCGATCCACCCACGGCAGCAAGGGAGATCGCCGCGGCGCTGCGCGCGGCATGAGGCCAGCTGTCGTGCGAGTCGCTGTTGCCGGCGCCGGCATCGTCGGGCTCACCTGTGCGTGGTGGCTGGCCGAAGCCGGGTACGACGTTCGCGTCTTCGACCCGGCTCCCGGCGAGGGCGCCACCTACGCCGCCGCCGGGATGCTCGCCCCAGCCGGGGAGGCCTGGTTCGGCGAGGAGGACCTGCTCCGGCTCGGGCTCGCCTCGGCCGCGCTCTGGCCCGCGTTCGGCCGCCGGATCGGGGTTCGGGTGGCCCGGACCGGGACCGTGCTGGCCGGCTTCGACGCGGGTGACGTCGCGGTTCTCGCGCGGGCGGTCTCGCTGCTGCGCTCGCTCGAGGTGCCGGTGTCCTCGGTGACCGAGCCGGTGCTCTCCGACCGGGTGGCGGGCACCGCGTTCCTGCCCGGCGACGCGCACGTGAACCCGCGCTCGGTGGTCGAGGCCCTGCTGGCCCTGCTGGGCGACCGGGTGGTGCGCTCGCCGCTGCCGGCCGCGCCCGCGGCCGACGTCGTGGTGCGCTGCACCGGTGCCGCCGCGCATCCCTCGCTGCGGCCGGTGCGCGGGGAGATCCTCCGGGTGCGCTGCACCGATCCGCCGCGGCACATGGTGCGCGGGCTGGTGCGCGGCGAGCCGGTCTACCTGGTGCCCCGGTTCGACGGCGAGGTCGTCGTCGGCGCCACCAGCGAGTCCCTCTCCGACCAGCCCGCCGGCCCGACGGTCGGCGGGGTGCTCCGGCTGCTCGACGCGGCCCGCTCCCTGGTGCCGTCGCTGGACCGGGCCGAGGTGCTCGAGGTGCTCGCCCGCGACCGCCCGGGCTCGCCCGACAACGGTCCGCTGATCGGGTTCACCGGCGCGGGCGAGCTGCTCGCTGCCGGGCACGGCCGCGGTGGGGTGCTGCTCGCGCCGATCACCGCCGCCGCCGTCCTCGCCCACGTCGCGGGCGACCCGCCGCCGCCCGTCGTGCTGCCCTTCTCCGCTTCTCGTTTTCAGGAGGTCTCATGAGGATCCAGGTCAACGGAACACCCCGCGACATCGACGACGGCTGCACGCTGGCCACGCTGGTGCCACGCCACCAGGGCGTCGCCTGCGCGGTCAACGGCGCCGTGGTGCGCGACTGGGAGCTGGTGGTGCTGCGCGAGGGGGACGCGGTCGAGGTGCTGACCGCGTTCCAGGGCGGGTGACCCCGGTGCTCTCCCTCGAGCTCGGCGAGCCCTTCGACATCGGGCACCCGCTCTGGATCGGCACCGGCGGCATGACCAGCCTGGCCACGATGGCCTCGGTGATCGAGGCAGCCTCGCCCGGGCTGGTCACAGTCTCGATGCGCCGGGCCGGCGACCTCGGGCCCTCCGGGCTGCTGGCGATGCTGCGTGACCAGGGCGTCCGGCTGCTACCGAACACGGCCGGCTGCCTCTCCGCACGCGAGGCGGTGCTGACCGCCCGGCTGGCCCGGGAGGCCCTGGACACCTCGCTGGTCAAGCTGGAGGTGATCGGCGACGAGCGCTCGCTGCTGCCCGACGTGGTCGGCCTGCTCAGTGCCGCCGCCGAGCTGGTCGCGGACGGGTTCACCGTGCTGCCCTACACCACCGCTGACCCCGTGGTGGCCGCCCGGCTGGCCGACCTCGGCTGTGCCGCGGTGATGCCGCTGGGCTCGCCGATCGGCTCCGGGCAGGGCATCACCGACCCGGCCGCCATCGAGCGGGTCCGGGCCGCGGTCGCGATCCCGGTCGTCCTGGACGCCGGCATCGGCACCGCCTCGGACGCGGCGCTGGCGATGGAGCTCGGCTGCGACGCGGTGCTGGCCGCGACCGCGATCACCCGGGCCGAGCAGCCGGTCGCGATGGCGCGGTCGCTGCGGCTCGCGGTCGAGGCCGGCCGGCTCGCGTACGGCGCCGGCCGGATCCCGCGGCAGACCACGGCCCGGGCGTCCTCGCCCCTGGCGGGGAGAGCCGTCCTGTGACGGCCAGGCTGCTCGTGGTCGTCCCCCGCGGCGGAACGAGACGTCTCGTCTCGGGTCCGGGCTTCGACGTGGTCCGCGAGGAGGACCTGACCAAGTGCCACTCGGCTCGCGAGGTCGCGGCCGTGCGCGGCGCGCCGTTCGTGACGATCTCGCCGGTGGCGCCGACGATCTCCAAGCCCGGGTACGGGCCGGCCCTCGGCGTCGACGGGGTCCGCGCGGCGGTCGAGGCGGCGGGCCCGATGCCGGTGTTCGCGCTCGGCGGCGTCACCCCCGCGAACGCGCGGTCGTTCCTGGACGTGGGTGCCTACGGCGTCGCGGTCATGGGCCCGGTGCTGCGTTCCGTCGACCCGATGGACGTGGTCGCCTCCTACCTCGCGGTGCTGTCGTGACGCCCCCGGTCTGCCTGACCGTCGCCGGCTCTGACTCCGGCGGCGCGGCCGGGATCGCCGCCGACCTGACCACGTTCGCGGCGCTCGGCGTGCACGGCGCGGTCGCGGTCACGGCGGTCACCGCACAATCGACCGTCGGCATCGACCGGGTCACCGTGCTCGACGCCGACGACGTGGTCGCGCAGGTCCGGGCGGTGCTCGACGACCTGCCGGTGTCGGTGGTGAAGACGGGCATGCTCGGCTCGGCGGCCATCGCCCGGGCGCTCGTCGACGCGCTGCCGCCGGACCTGCCCCTGGTCGTCGACCCGGTGCTCGCCGCCAGCACCGGCACCGTCTTCGCCCACGACGCCCTGGTCGCGGCCTACCGCGAGGTGGTGCTGCCGCGGGCGACGGTCGCCACCCCGAACGCCCAGGAGGCCGCGGTGCTGGGGGAGTTCCCGTGCCCGGTGCTGGTCACCGACGGCGGCCACGATCGCCTCGGTGACGACGCGTGGCGGGTCGACCGGGTGCCGACCGCCAACGACCACGGCACCGGCTGCACCCACAGCGCCGCCCTGGCGGCCTACCTCGCGCACGGCCGTCCGCTCGCCCAGGCGGCCCGGCTGGCGCAGTCGTTCGTCGCCGTACGCCTGCGGGCCTCGGCGAACTGGTCCCTGGGCCAGGGCCGCGGGCCCCTCTCCCACCTCACCCCGTCCCACCTCAGCAAGGAGCACTGATGCAGATCCACCCGTCCCACTCGACCGTCCACCGCACCGGCACGCGCCCGGACGTCCGGGTCCCGTTCACCCGGGTCGCCCTGACCAACGGCGAGCACTTCGACCGGTACACGACGGCCGGCCCGGGGTCCGATCCGTCGACCGGCCTGCCGGCGTTGCGGAGCGACTGGATCGCCGGTCGCTCGGGCACGGTGACCCAGCTGCACTACGCGCGGCAGGGGATCGTCACCCCGGAGATGGAGTACGTCGCCGTCCGGGAGAACGTGTCCGCCGACGTCGTACGGGAGGAGGTGGCGGCGGGACGGGCGATCATCCCGCTCAACGTCAACCACCCCGAGGCCGAGCCGATGATCATCGGCCGGCGGTTCCTGGTGAAGGTCAACGCGAACATCGGCAACAGCGCGGTGACCTCGTCGATCGCCGAGGAGGTCGAGAAGCTGACCTGGGCGACGACCTGGGGCGCGGACACGGTGATGGACCTGTCCACCGGCAAGGACATCCACGAGACCCGCGAGTGGATCGTGCGCAACTCGCCGGTGCCGATCGGCACGGTGCCGATCTACCAGGCGCTGGAGAAGGTGAACGGGGACGCCTCGAAGCTCTCCTGGGAGGTCTACCGCGACACGGTGATCGAGCAGGCCGAGCAGGGCGTCGACTACATGACCGTGCACGCCGGCGTGCTGCTGCGGTACGTGCCGATGACCGCGCAGCGCGTCACCGGGATCGTCAGCCGGGGCGGCTCGATCATGGCCGGCTGGTGCCTGGCGCACCACGAGGAGAACTTCCTCTACACGCACTTCGACGAGCTCTGCGAGATCTTCGCCCGGTACGACGTCTCGTTCTCCCTCGGCGACGGGCTGCGGCCCGGCAGCACCGCCGACGCCAACGACGAGGCCCAGCTCTCCGAGCTGCGCACGCTGGCCGAGCTGACCCGGCGGGCCTGGGAGTACGACGTGCAGGTGATGGTCGAGGGGCCGGGGCACGTGCCGCTGAACCTGGTCGAGGAGAACGTGGTGCTCCAGCAGGACTGGTGCCACGGCGCGCCGTTCTACACGCTCGGCCCTCTGGTCACCGACATCGCGCCCGGCTACGACCACATCACCTCGGCCATCGGGGCGGCCACCATCGCGATGCACGGCACCGCGATGCTCTGCTACGTCACGCCGAAGGAGCACCTCGGGCTGCCGAACCGCGACGACGTGAAGACCGGCGTCATCACCTACAAGCTGGCCGCGCACGCCGCCGACGTCGCCAAGGGGCACCCGGGCGCGCGGGACTGGGACGACGCGCTCTCGAAGGCGCGGTTCGAGTTCCGCTGGCACGACCAGTTCGCGCTGTCCCTGGACCCGCACACCGCGGAGTCCTTCCACGACGAGACGCTGCCGGCCGAGGCGGCCAAGACCGCGCACTTCTGCTCGATGTGCGGCCCGAAGTTCTGCTCGATGAAGATCAGCCAGGAGGTCCGCGAGCGATTCGCGGAGAAGTCGAGCGAGTTCGTCGAGCTCGGCGGGACGGTGTACGTCTCGGGATAGCCGCGGGCTAGCCTCCGGTCATGTGCGTGCCCCGGTTCAACGCGGTCGACGACGAGCAGGAGATCCGCGCGTTCGTCGCCGCCGCCGGGGCGGCCGAGGTCGTCACCACCGGCGCGGACGGGTACCCGCTGGCCACGCTGCTGCCGGTGGTCTGGGAGGGCGACCGGGTGGTCGCGCACTTCGCGCGGGCCAACCCGCACTGGCGGCAGATCGGGCCGGACGCCCCGGTGCTGCTGGTGGTTCGGGGCGCCCAGGCCTACGTCTCGCCGTCCTGGTACGCGCGGCCGTCACCGCGCTGACCAGATGCGCTCCGCGCTGCCTGAGCCTCCGGGGGACTGAGGTCGGGCGGCACGGGTACGGGGGACGGATGACCACGACACCCCCGCCCCCAGCCCCCGACGTCGAGCCCGTGCCCGACCCCACCCAGCCGATCCCCGTGCCCGACCCCGGCACCCAGCCGGAGCCCGCCCCGGACCCGCTGTAGCCGGCCGTTTGCGCGCTCGCACGGCGCGCTCACGCCGCTCAGGCCGCGAGCTCGACCTCCGGGCGCACCGGGTCCTTGCGCAGCAGCGTGGCGGCGGCGAGGGCACCGGCGAGGGCCACGATCGCGGCACCGACGAAGGCGGCGGAGTAGCCGTCGGTCAGCGCGCGGGGGTCGGTGGCGCCGGCCCCGTGCGCGGCGGCGACGGCGGTCATGATCGCGAGCCCGAGCGCGGAGCCGACCTGGTAGCTGGTGTTCACGATGCCCGAGGCCAGCCCGCCCTCGTCCGGGCGCGCCGCGGAGATGGCGGTGCCCAGGGTCGGGATGAACGCCAGCGACATCCCGAGCGCCGCGACCAGCGAGCCGGGCAGCACGTCCACCACGAACGACCCGTCGGCGTCGACCAGCGACAGCCAACCCATCCCGGCGGCGAGCAGCAGCAGCCCGGCGACGGTCGCCGCCTTGGCCCCGACCGCGGCCGTCACCCGCGGCGCCAGCACCACCATGCCGAGCATGATGAGGCCGGTCATCGGCAGCAGCGCGGCCCCGGACGGGAACGCGGAGAAGCCGAGCACCTGCTGCAGGTAGAGGTTGAGGAAGAACCACATCGGGATCCAAGCCGCGCCCAGGAGCACCTGGGCCAGGTTGGCCGCGGCCAGGTTGGGCGCGCGGAAGATGCCCAGCCGCAGCAGCGGTTCGGCCCGCCGGGCCTGCGAGGCCACGAACGCGACCAGCAGCACCGCCGCGCCGGCCAGCCACAGCCAGGTCCGGCCGGCGCCCCAGCCGACCACGGGTGCCTCGACCACGGCGTAGACCGCGGCGCCGAGACCGGCGGTGACCAGCACGCCGCCGAGCACGTCCACGCGACGGCCGTCCGCAGCACCGCCGGCCGGCATCGCCGAGGGCACCAGCGCCAGGATCAGCAGCGCGACCGGCACGTTCACGAGGAACACCCACGGCCAGGACAGGTACTCGGTGATGACGCCGCCGAGGAACACCCCGGCCGTCCCGCCGGCGGGGGCGGCGGCGCCGTACAGGGCCAGCGCCTTGGTCAGCTCCCCGGGCGTGCTCCCGAACAGCAGGAACAGCAGCGTCAGGGCCGAAGGCGCGATCAGCGCCGACCCGGCGCCCTGGATCGCCCGGCCGGCCAGCTCGGTCGCCTCGTTGCCGGCCAGGCCGGCGAGCAGCGAGCCGGCGATCAGCACCACCCAGCCGAGGCTGAAGACCCGGCGCGCCCCAAGGACGTCGGAGAGCTTGCCGCCCAGCAGCAGCAGGCCGCCGAGGGCGACGACGTAGGCGTTGAACACCCAGGACAGGCTCTCGGGCGAGAACCCGAGATCCGCGCCGATCTCGGGGAGCGCGACGCCGATGATCGAGGTGTCCATGATGACGATGAACTGGGCCGCCGCGATCAGCGCGAGCCCGACCCACCTGTTGCTCGACATGGTTCTTCCTTTCGTGAGGAGATATACCCCCTGGGGGTAGGCAGATGTATACCCCATGGGGGTATAGAGCACAACCGGGTAGAGTTCCGGGCATGGCCGAGGCATGGCGTGGCGAGCTGCGCATCAGACCCGGCGTGGTCGCGTTCGCCGGGCAGATCGGCGCCGCCGCACCGCACGTCCACGCGGCGGTCCAGGTCTACCGCTGCGAGCAGGGCGCGGTCCGGGTCACCGGCGAGGACGGCGCGAGCGTGACCGCCCCGGTCGTGGTGATCCCGGCGGGCGCGAGCCACCGGGTCGCGGTCGCCGAGGGCGTCGTCGGCTCTACCGTGTTCCTGGACCCGTCGAGCTCGTGGGCACCCGAGCGCGGCGACTGGGAGCGGTCGGTGCGGGGCTGGGCCGACGAGCGCCGTACGTCGTACGCCGAAGCCACCCTGCGCCGGCTCGACCGGCACCCGCCGGCACCAGGCTTCGGCGCCCGGATCGAGCAGTGGGTCCGCGACCGGCTTCCCGAGCGCGTCCAGGTCGGCGAGCTCGCCGAGGCGCTGGCCGTCTCCGAGGCGACCCTGCGCCGCCGCGCCCGCGCGGACCTCGGGCTGAGCGTGCAGGCCTACACCCGCTGGGTCCGGCTGCTGCTCGCCCTCGAGCAGATCGCCGCCGGCGCCTCGATCACCGACGCCGCCACCGCGGCCGGGTTCGCCGACGGCTCGCACGCCACCCGGGCCTGCCGGGAGATGTTCGGGCTGTCCCCGTCCGAGGCGATCGCCGGGCTGCAACTGGAAGGCTGATCGTTTCGTCCAAGCCCGGCACGCACGGGCGAGGACACGATCGGGTCATGCGCTCCCTGGTCCGTTTCGGCTACGTCCCGTTCGTCTACCTCGTCCTCGGCGGCAGTGCCGTCCTGCTCGCCGCCCGGCACGCGCCGGTGGGGGCGTTCCCGCTGGTCGTCGTCGCCGGCGTCGCGGTCTCCTTCACGGCCGAGCGCCTGCTGCCGTACGACGACTCCTGGAACCGCGACCGCGGCGACGGCACCCGCGACGTCGTGCACGCCGTGGTCAACGAGACCCTCGTGCTGGCCAGCCTGGCGGTGATCCCGGCGCTGGCCGCGCTCGGTCTCGGCGCCGACCGGTGGCCCACGAGTCTTCCCGTCGTGGTCCAGGTGCTCGGCGCGGTCCTGGCCGCCGACCTCGGCATCACCCTCGCGCACGTCGCCTCGCACCGGGTCCCGGTGCTGTGGCGGTTCCACGCGGTGCACCACTCGGTCACCCGCGCGTACGGGTTCAACGGGCTGATGAAGCACCCGGTCTCGCAGGTCCTCGAGACCGGCGCGGGCGTGCTGCCGCTGGTGCTCCTCGGCCTGCCCGGCAACGTCGCCGCCGCTCTCGCCGCGTGCGCCGGCCTGCAGCTGCTGCTGCAGCACTCCAACGTCGACTACCGGGTCGGGTCGCTGCGCGTCGTGCTCGCTCTCAACGAGGGCCACCGCTTCCACCACCTGCGCTGGGCCGGCGTCGGCGACGTGAACTTCGGCCTGTTCACGTTGCTGTGGGACCACCTGCTGCGCACCTTCTCCTTCGACCCCGGCCGCCGGTTCAGCAGCGACGACCTGGGCATGGCCGCCAAGCCGGACTACCCGGTCTCCTGGGCCGCCCAGATGGCCGAGCCGTTCCGTGCGTCGGGGGCCTGCGTGACCACCGCGAACCCGGCAAAGGTGGCGGACCAGGCGATAGGGGACGGGCCACCCCCATTTGGGGGTATGCCGACCCCGCACACGGGGGTACTGGATTGACTCCGTCAGGAGCAGGGTGACGAAAGGTGCCGCGACTCGGGGTGTGGATGTCGCGAAGGGGGATCGCCATGATCGCTGTGAGGCTGTTCGGAGCAACGACCGTCGAGGTCGACGGACAGGCGCTACCTTCCGAGGCGCTACGGGGGAGGCCTCGGCAGATCCTCGAGATCCTGGCACTGGCCGCCGGCGCGCCGGTTCCGAAGGACCGGCTGGCCGACCTGGTCTGGGAAGGCGATCCCCCGGTCTCGCACCACGGCACCCTGGAGAGCTACGTGTGCGTGCTGCGCCGCTCGCTCGGGGTGTGCAGCGGCCGGGCCTCGGCGCTGGCCACCTCGGCCGGCGGCTACCGGCTGAGCAGCGAGGTCTCCGTGGACCTTGTCCAGTTCCGTCAGCTGGCGCGCGAGGCGCGGGACGCCTCGGCCGAGCGGGCGGTGCGGGCGATGCTGCAGGCCCTCGACCTGGTCGGCGGCGACCTGCTGCACAGCGAGCCGTACGCCGGCTGGGCGGAGCGCGCGCGCGAGGTCTTCGCGGCCGACGCGGTGGCCGGGTTCACCCGCGCCGCCGGGCTGGCCAACGGCATCCGCGCGTACGACGACGCCGCCGCCCTGGCCCGCGCGGCCCTGGGCCACGACCGGCTCTGCGAAGCCGCCTGGCAGCACCTGATCCGCTCGCACTGGCTGGCCGGCCGGCACGGCGAGGCGCTGCGGGCCTACGCCGAGCTGCGCGCGGTGATGCTCGACGAGCTCGGCGACGAGCCCGGGCAGGAGAGCCGCGCGCTCTACCAGGCGATCCTCGCCGAGCCGGTCGGCGTCACGCACCCGGCCGCCACCCACGGAGAGCTGCGCACCCTGCTGCGGCTGCTCCGGCAGACCCTGGAGGCGATCCCCGGGGTCCAGGTGCCCGCTCTTGACGCGGGCCTGTCGGCGGAAGCGATCCGGGTGCTCGGCGTGCGTTAGCGAACGCCTCATGTGGTCAGATCGGGTCAACACGCTCGCCCCAACGGGGCTATTGCCGCCTGCCCGAACGGGGGAGAACCTGGGAGGCAAGGGGGAACACACTCACGGGGGTGAGAGAGAGGTGTCCCGACCGGAACAGAGAACGAGAACCCGGCCGCAGGCGGTCGGCGTCCTCGTGGTGGACGACCACCAGGTCTTCGCCCAGCTCGTCGCGATGATGCTGTCGCAGCACGACGACCTGGAGTGCATCGGGATCGCGGCCGACGTGGCCAGCGCGCTGGAGATGACCGCGGAGCTGCGACCCGACCTGGTGCTGATGGACGTGCAGCTGCGCGACGGCGACGGGATCGCCGCGACCGAGCAGCTCACCGCGCTCTACCCCGACCTGCGTGTCGTGGTGCTGAGCGCCTTCATCGACCGGGCGCTGATGCGCCGGGCCGCCCGAGCCGGGGCGTGCGCCCTGCTGCCCAAGGACGGCGAGGTCGACGACATGCTGCACGCGCTGCGCACCGCCCGGCGCGGCGACTTCGTGGTGCAGCCCCGGCTGCTCAAGGAGCTGGTCACCGAGAACCGTGGCCATGCGAAGCCACCGCCCCTGACCCATCGCGAGCTGGAGGTGCTCCGCCTGCTCGCCGCCGGCCTGGACACCGGCGTGATCGCGCACGAGCTCGGCATCTCGGTCAACACCTGCCGCGGCTACGTGAAGACCCTGCTGGCCAAGCTCGGTGCCCACTCGCAGCTCGAGGCCGTGGTGATCGCCATGCGGCACAAGCTCATCGGCATGGACGATGGCGACGCCTAGGCGTCGCACGAGTGCTCGGGCTACCACGACAGAGACCAGGGATCCGGCGCGCCGGGCCTTCTTCCAGTTCCTGCTGCGCTGCACGACCGCGGTCGTCCTGGTCGCGATCGCGACCTTCCTGGTGTCCCGGTCCGTCTCGGAGCGGCTCGCCATCGACGACGCCCGCGCGCGCGGCGACGCGTTCACCCGGGGCGTGGTCGCGCCGCTGGTCAACGCCGACATCCGGGAGATGAAGCCGGGCGCCGCCGCCGAGTTCGACAGGATCATGCTGAGCCGGCTCAAGACCGGCGCGATCGTGCACATGAAGCTCTGGGACGTCGACGGCACCGTGCTCTGGTCAGACGAGCGCGGCCTGATCGGCCAGGTCTTCGACCTGGACGCCCCGGTCAAGGCTCGGGCCGGGACCTCGTTCGTGCACGCCGAGCTCTCCGACCTCGACGAGCCGGAGAACGAGCTCGAGAGCGACGTCGGCAAGCTGCTCGAGGTCTACGTCGGCACCAAGGACGCTGACGGGAACCCGATGATCTTCGAGACCTACTGGTCGGCGTCCCGGCTGCACGCGGACGAGCAGTCCGTGCTCTGGGTGATCGCGCCGCTGACCTTCGGGGCCCTGCTGCTGCTGATGCTGCTGCTGGTGCCGCTGGGCGTGACCCTGGCCCGGACCTCGACGCGCACCATCCGCGAGCGCAACCGGATGCTGCACCACGCCCTGTCCGCGGCCGACCTCGAGCGCCGCCGCGTCTCGCAGCTGCTGCACGACCGGGTCGTCCAGGACCTGGCCGGGATCGGCTACGCACTGCCCTCGGCGGCCGAGCACGTCCCGGACGGGCCGGGCTCCGCGGAGGCCCGGGAGATCATCGAGCACGCCACCGACGTGGTCCGCGAGGACGTGAACGCGCTGCGCACGATGCTGGTCGACATCTACCCGCCCTCGCTCTCCCTGGGCGAGCTGGCGCCCGCGCTGCACGAGCTGGCCGCCAAGGCCGAGGAGTCCGGCGTCGTGGTCAGCGTGGAGATCTGGGGCGACGACTCACCGGCCCTGGGCACCAGCCAGCTGATCTACCGGATCGTCCGCGAGGGCCTGCTCAACGTCGTCGAGCACTCCGAGGCGAGCCGGGCCTGGGTACGGGTCCGGGTCACCGACCAGAAGGTCGACGTCAGCATCAGCGACAACGGCCCGGCGCTGCGGACCGCGGCGGTCCCGGACCGCGACAGCGGGCACTTCGGGCTGCGGCTGCTGCACGACGCGGTCTCCGACCTCGGCGGCGAGCTGAGCACGTCCGCGGCGCCGGCCGGCGGCACCGTGCTGCGGGGCTGGTTCCCGGTCTCGCTCACCCGGAGCTGACCGCGGCGGCGCTGTCGCCGTGGTGGTGCCCGCCGCTGAGGGCCGGGCCGAGTGCCCAGGCCGTGACGACCAGCGCGGCCAGGGCCACCATCGCGGCCAGGGCCCGTCCCTGCGGGCGCGGGACCCCGGCGGCGACGACCGGGTGCCGGCGCAGCAGGTCGGGCGCGGCGGCCAGCACGGTGACCAGCTCCAGGACGGCGCAGAGCACGTCGGCCAGCCCGACCGGCTCGGGGACCCGGAAGTCGGCCGGCCCGATCGGCATCCCGGCGGTCCGGGAGAGCACCCAGACCGCGACCGGGCCCAGCCCGGTCACCACGACGGCCGCGGCCAGGGGGCGCGTCCAGGTGAACCAGGCGAGCACGGCCAGGGCGAGCTGGACCAGCTGGAGGACGAGGAAGAAGACACCGGCGTAGACCCACTCGTCGAAGTGCTCACCGGCGACGGCGCCGTGGACGAGCGCGGCACCGAGCAGCGGCACGACGACCGCGACCCGTCGTACGAGCAGGGTGTCGGCAGGGTCGACCCAGGCGGCTCCGATCACCTCACCAGCATCGGGGGGCGACCTTGGAAGAACCTGGGCCGCGCAAGGTCCGCCCAAGGCCGCGGGCGGACGCTGGTGGGGTGAGACACCCTCGCTCCTCGCGCGGCCGCCGGCGGCCCCGGGCCCGGCGCGCGGTGCTGCCGCCGCTGGCCGTGGCCGGCGTGCTCGCACCGCTGCTCGGAGGAGCCCTGGTGCAGGGGGCCGGCGAGATCGTCGTGGCCGGCCCGGCACAGCCGCCGGCCTCGGTGACGCTGCCGATCCCGCCGGAGCCTCCCGCGGCCCTGGTGGCGCCGGCGGCCGGCGAACCCGTGATCGACGTGGTGCCCGCGGCCCGGCTGCTCACCAGCGACGTGCCCTGGCAGCTCTGGCAGGCGTACTCGCGCGCCGCCGCGGGCACCCCTTCCTCCTGCCACCTGGAGATCAGCCTGCTCGAGGCGATCGGCCAGGTGGAGTCGGGCTCGCTGGCCGGCCGGGCGCTCGACGCCGGCCACCGCGCGGTGCCCGCCGTCCTCGGACCGGTGCTGGACGGCCGCCGGTTCGCGGCGATCCGGGACACCGACGACGGGCGGCTCGACGGCAACACCACCTGGGACCGGGCGGTCGGGCCGATGCAGTTCATCCCGAGCACCTGGGCGCGCTGGGGCGTCGACGCCGACGGCGACGGCCGCGCGGACCCCCAGGACATCGACGACGCGGCCGCCGGCACCTCCGCCTACCTCTGTGCCGGCGGCCGCGACCTCTCCACCGCGGCGGGACTGCGCGCGGCGGTCCTCTCCTACAACCACTCGACGGCGTACCTGGCCGTGGTGCTGCGCTGGAAGGCGCGCTTCGACGCGACCGCGCCGGGAGCGGGCGTGGTGGCCCTGCCGATGGCGCTGCCGGCCGCGCCCGCGAAGCCGCGGCACCCGAAGCCGAAGCCCGCGCCGCACCCGGTGGTGCTGGCCGAGCCGGCTCCCGTGGTGACGAAGCCGGAGCCTCCCGCACCGGAGCCTCCGGCCTCCCAGCCTCCGGTGGTGCAGGAGCCTCCCTCCGCGGAACAGCCGGCCGAGGAGCCACCCGCCCCGGAGCCGCCGGTCTCGCAGCCGCCGGTCTCGCAGCCGCCCGCCCCGGAGCCTCCGGCGGAGCAGCCGCCCGCTACCTGCGCGGCACCCGCGGACGAGACCGAGGTGCCGGCCGAGGAGCCCGCCCCGGGCACCGAACCGGCCGCATCCGCTTCCCCGAGCACACCCGCCGCGCCTGCACCTGCCGAGGATCCGGCGCCGGTCCCTGGCACCGGCCCGAACGCGTGCGAGACCGACGGCGACGAGGGCGGGGAGCCGGCAGGCGACGTCCCGGACGAGCCGCCCGCCCCGGTGGCCGGGGACCCCGCGGTCCCCGCGGAGCCCGGGCCGGCACCGACGCCCTGATCGACATCCTGACGCTGTTCATCACGGCTCCCCCCGGACCCAGAACCAGACCCCGACGCCAGCCCCTAGCAGGGGCTGGCGTCCACGCGCCGGACGGTGCAGGTGTCCGAGGGCAGCACCCGCTGCAGGCCCCAGAGGCCGGCCGCGGCGAACGGGCGGCGCAGGTCACCGTAGAAGTAGTCACCCGGACGGCCGCCGCCGGCGCCGCCGACGATGTTCAGGTCGAAGGTCTCCCAGGCGCCCATGCCCTGCGCGCTCATCCAGTTCGAGCTCCCGGTGTGGCGATCCTGCGGCCAGCGCAGCCCGCCCAGCGAGAACACGTGGCTGTTCTCGCTGCCCGGGGCGCCGACCACGTGCACGACCGTCGGTTCGCCGGCGTAGCCGGTCAGCGTCGGCACCCCGCCGGGGTCGGTGAAGGTCTCACCGGCCGGGGCGGCGCTGTAGGTCAGCAGCGAGCGGCCCACGTTGGCGTCCGTCGGGTACGGCATCTGGTCGCGGCCGATGGCGATGTCGTCGTCGGCGACGAACACGGTGTCGTCGCGGTAGTTCGGCTCCGCCTGGCCGGGCGCGCGGACCAGCACCTGCGGACCGAGGTCCTTCAGCGCGCCGGTCGACGGGTCGCGGAAGATGGTCGGCTGACCGCCGACCGTCGACGTGGGCGCGACCACCACGGCGCCGTACAGGCCGCTCTTCATGCTGGTGGCGTTGGCCAGGTCGCCGATCGCGGCGCTGCCGATGTGGTCGGTGGGCACGTAGTACTTGTAGACGCGGGTGGCGCCCGGGTCGGTGTTCTGCTCCGGGTTGTAGCCGACGTCCACGCCGCCCGAGCCGGCCTCGCGGTCCAGCTTGCCCATCGCGAACCCGACCGGGGTGAGCAGCTGGTTGCGCAGCGTCACGGTCACGCACTCGCCGGCGACCACGTGCATCACCAGCGGCTCGGGCAGCTTCAGGCGCTGCTTGATCGCGGCGGCGTCCACGGTCGGCACGTAGGCCGTCCGGGCACCGTTGAACGTGCCGGACCGATCGATCGCGGTCAGGTCGAAGGAGCGTGCGGGGGCTCCGGCCGGGCACGGGTCGCCCGGCCCTGCGGCGGCCGGTGGGGCGCCTCCGGTCATCGTCGGCTCCGTGTACGACGCGCTCGGCGTGCTCACGCCCGGCAGCGGCTTCAGGCCCGGGATCAAGCCGGGCAGCACCCGGACGATGCCCCAGGCGCCCTGCTGGGTGCGGTTCTCCATGCCGTTGGCGTAGAGATAGTCGCCGGGCCGCAGCCGCATCTCGCTCGGCTCGCCGTTGAGCACCAGCGTGAACCGCTCGCTGATCCCGCTGTGGATCGCGTCGATGATCGTGCCGGCAGGGACGCCGTTGTGTGTGTAGCGCGGCTCGAGCAGCGTCTTCGCGCCCAGGAAGTGCAGCGTGTCCAGGGACGGCGAGATGCTGATCGTCCTGACCACCAGCGGGTCGTCCGGATACAGCTTGGGCAAGGGCGTCAGCGGGTCGCCGTACGTCCACGAGCTGAACTGGTGCGCCTTGTCCGGCCGGTCGATCAGCGGGTTGGCCTTGAGGTTCAGCGTCGAGTAGAGGTCCGCGTCGTTGTCGTTGATCGTCCACAGCGCGAGCTCGCGGAAGCTGCCGTCCACCAGGCCGGGAGCCAGCGGGTTCGAGGTGTGGATGTCGACGATCGTGCCGGAGTCGACCGGCTGGCCGGTCACCGGGTCGGTCCAGGTCGAGCCTTTCGGCTCGACGATGATCTGCCCGACCAGACCGTGGCCCCAGCCGTGGATGCCGTCGACGTGGTCGTGCCAGAAGATGTTGTCCAGCAGCACGTCCGGGTACCAGCGGCTCTGCAGGAACTCGGTGCCGGCGAAGTCGCCCACGTTGTGGGTCTTGTTGAGTCCGGACGTCAGGGTGACCGTGCGGGTCCCGGTGCTCACCGACTTGATCTGCTTGATCTCGATGTTCTCGGTGCCCTGGCCGATCGCGATCCACTTGGTCGTCGCCTTGCCGTTGGCATCGGTGCCGGTCAGGCCGGCCACTGAGGACAGCTTGACGAAGTTGGCGCCGTTGAGCGGCTTCTGGGTCAGCGTGGCCTCGACGCGGTTGTAGGGCCGCACGCTGTGCTCGTAGGCGAACCCGGCACTGACACCGTCGGAACCCTGGATGTCGAACTGCACGTGGTGGATGTGCATCGAGACCTTGGAGAAGTTGTCGAAGGTCTTGTCGTCGGGGATCTCGCTGTTCAGGGTCAGCGCGACGCAGTCGCCCTGGTTGGCCCGGATCGCCAGCGGCTCGCCCTTCTCCGGGTCGGCCAGCAGCGCGGCCTTGTTCTTGGCCAGCACGAAGACCTTGCCCTCGTTGTCGACGAAGGTCGGCGTCCGGCGGATCGGCTTGGCCACCGCGACGATGTTGTAGGTGCGTGTCGTCCTGCCGGCGGGGCAGAGCCCGTCGGTGCGGTGCGCGTAGGGATCGACACCGCTGCCGGACGCGGAGGCGTCGGCGTTGTTGCCCAGGTACGGCGCACCGGTGTGGCCGTTGCCGGTGAACGGTGGCCGGCCGCCGATGTGCGGGCGCAGCAGCGGGTACGCCGGCCGCCCGTTGAGCGGGTTGAACAGGATCGTCGGCCGGCCGCTGACGACCCGGCCCTGGTCGACGAGCAGCAGGTTCGGCTGCCCGGGGACGACCTGCGGGGATCCGGGGGCGACGGTCTGGTCACCGGGCGCACCCAGGTACAGCGGCTGCGAGGTCGTCCCGGCCACCTTCCAGTCCATCACCGTGGCGTCCTGGTTGTTCGCGGGGACGCCCGAGGGCGGCAGCTGCGGACGGATCCAGGAGTCCAGGTTCTTCGCGGTGATCTTGGTGCCGCCGTAGGTGTGCCCGATCAGGCCGGCCGAGGTCACCGCGGCGGGCGGGGCCATCCGGTCGCCCAGCGGGACCAGGTCCGGCTGCAGGGTGTCGTAGACCCGCCACAGGGCCCACATGCCCGACACGTAGTGCTTGGCGATGTGGCAGTGGAACAGGAAGTCGCCCACCGACTGCTGGACGCCGCCGGCGCCGCCCTCGAGCTCGAGGTTGTAGGACTCGCCGGGGCCGATCGACTGCGAGTCGAGCCGCTGCGAGGGAGACAGGGCGGTTGCGGGGTCCTTGCGCAGGCCGGTGTCGGCGTAGTTGTACGTCGAGTCGGAGACCGGGTTGAACCGCCACCGGTCACCGCCGCCGTGCAGGTGGTAGATGTGGAACTTCTCGCTGCCGGCGTGCATCAGCCGGATCTTGGTCGGATCGGCGAGGTAGCCGCGCATCATCGGCGTCGAGGGCTCCCCGAAGGTGTAGGAGCTGTACGCGTGGCTCTTCTCCTGCCGGAAGTCCAGCAGCCGGTTGCGGAAGGGCTCGCTGCGGTAGTTGATCGCGAAGGCGCCGGGCCGGTAGGAGCCGGTGGTGTTGTCGACCAGCGGGACCAGCAGGCCGCTCTTGTCGGTGATCTGCTCGTTGTCGTTGCCGATCTCGTGGTGCAGCAGCGCGGCCTCGCGGAAGGCGCAGGTCGGCTGCGGGCTGTCCACCACGCAGGGTGCGTCGGTGCCGGCCGGCTTGATGATCGCCTCCCATCCCGACGCGAGCGGGGTGGCCGGGTCGCTGGCGTCCCAGTACGTCGACCCCGGCGGCTCGACGTTCAGCGCCCCGAAGAGGCCGTGGTTGACGTCGGCCCGGTGTCCCGGCCCCGGGTGCACGTAGTGGCCGCCCTCGGCGCGCCGGTCGTCCGGCACCAGGTAGCGGTAGGTCACGGTGCCGCCCTGGACCGCGGCCGACGAGGCGTTCTGGCCGACCTGGTCGCCCGAGGAGGAGACCGCGAACTCGAGGCCGTCGATGTGCATCCCGAGCGGGCCGCGCGCGGTGTCGTTGGTGAAGGTGACCGCGACGCAGTCGCCCTGGTTGGCGCGGATCACCAGCGGCTGGATCGGGTCGTCGCGCAGCCCGATGGAGACCTGCTGGGTCTGCTCCTGGTGGCGGATCGCGGAGACCTGGCTGGTCAGCGCGTACATCACGCCGTGCGGGTCGTGGTCGCCGAACCGGTTGATCGGGATGTCCACGTCGAGCGCGGTCACGTCGAAGCTCTTGTCGGCCGGGCCGCCGTCCAGGCAGCCGGGCGTGGCGGCGGTCGCGGTGCCGACGGGGGTCAGCGCGATCACCGCCGCCGCGGTGCTGAACCCCATGACGGTGGCCACCAGGCGGCGCGCCTGCCGGGTGCTCGGCACCTGCGCCCGTCGTACGAGCTGGAGGAGGACGACCAGCGGGACCAGCACGACCAGCGCGGTGCTGGCGTCCCCGAGCACCGCACCCGAGCCGTCGACGTGGCCCTCGGTGACCGCGTGCAGCTGGGCGCCGAGCGCGACGGTGAAGGCGAGCGCCGGCGCCAGCCAGAGCACCTCGCGCACCGGCGAGTCCGGCTGCCGGCCCCGCTGCCCGTCGCTGCGCAGCAACGCGAGCAGGACGACGGCGGCCAGCACCGTCTGGGTCATCGAGAGGCCGACCAGCCCGCCGACCTGCGCCAGCGTCGAGCCGTGGCCGTGCCGCGACGGCTCGGCGAGCACCAGCCAGGCCGAGCCGGCCAGGCAGCACAGCAGGCCGAGCATCGCGTCGGCGAGAAGAGTCCGGATCCGTGCGGCGGCAGGGAAGGGGGACATGGTTCAACCTCCGTGGTGGGAGTGCCCGTCGGGAGCGGCCGGAGCGGCCGTGTCCACCGAAGCCAGGTCGACCGTCCGCGGGGACCCGCGGACACCGAGAACGAGGTGGGCGCCGTTGCGCGGCACCACGAAGGTCACCGACCCCTCGACCTGGGCATGCGCCGAGAGCACGCCGCTGCCGAGGGATCCACCGGCCGGGTGCAGGGTGGCCTTGTTGCCGGACGCGTGCGCGACCAGCCGTCGTACGTCGTACGTCGCACCGTCGCCACCGGCCCGCAGCCGGAGGGCGACGCTGATCATCATCTGGTCCTGGGAGACGTAGCCGGAGATGTTGTGGCCCATCCCGCTCATCAGGTCCTTGGCGGCGACTCCGGTGACCTCCTCGACGCCGGTCACCTGGACGGCGGCACCGTCCATCGGCAGCGTGAGTGGGTCGTCGGGGGATCCGTGGGCGAGTGCAACGGCACGTACGCCCCCGGCCACCATCGCCGCCACCAGCAGGACCAGCGCCAGCACCTGCACGGCGCCGCCCGATCGGCTGCGCCTGCTGGACGATGACGCGCTCCGGCTCACGGTCCCCCGACTCGTCATGCGTCCGATACTGCGCCGCGGCCCTTGTACGGAACTTGCACGTGAACGCGGAGGTGCCCGCGGCCGGAGCCGCGGGCACCTCGTGCTGCGATGCGTTTCCTCCTAGGTGCTGAAGTTCCAGGTCACCGCGACCAGGCGGTTGCCCGCGAGGTCTCGGATCCCGTTGGTCAGGTTGACCCGGAAGGTCCGCCCGGCCGGGAGGTTCAGCACCGGGTTCAGCGTGGCGGTCAGGCCGTCCGCGCTCAGCGTCACGACTGCCAGGACCCGGACGTTGCCCGTGGTGTTGGTCAGGGTGAAGCTGTTGGCGGCGAGCGTGACCGGCTCGTTGAACGTGACCACCGTGTTGGCACCCACCGGAACCCCGGTGGCTCCCGGAGCCGGCGTCCTGGTGAGGACGAGCGGCGGGATGGTGTCGAGCACCGTCCGGAAGGTCCACGACGTGGTCGCCAGCGGGTTGCCCGCGGTGTCCCGGATCGCCGCGGCTCCGCCGGTCAGCGTGGCCGTGTACAGGTTGTTGTTCAGCAGCGGCGCGTTCGGTGTCAGGGTCGCCGTGTTCCCGACCAGGGTGACCGTCGCCGGCACGAGCTGCCCGCTGATCACCCTCCTCAGCTGGAACGTGGTGGCACTGACTCCGGTCACCGGCTCGCTGAACGTCGCCGTCACCGTGGTGTTCAGCGGGACACCGGTGGCGTTGGCCGCCGGGGTCCGTGCCGTCACCGTCGGCGGGGTGGTGTCCGCGAGCACCGTCACCGCGTTGGACGGAGCACTGTTCGCGCCCGTGCCCACCGCGTTGACCGCTGCCACCCGCAGCCGCACCGAGGTGCCGGCCGCCAGACCCGTGACCGTCGCGCTCGTGGCGGCAGGTCCAGCCGTCGTCGAGCCGACCACGGTGTTGGCCGCGTTGATGGCCTGCACGACGTACCCGGTGATCGCCGACCCGCCGTTGCTCCCCGGTGCCGTCCAGGTGACGCTCGCCGAGTTGACCCCGGCGGTCGCCGTTCCGATGGTCGGCGCACCCGGAGCCGTGTTCGCGGGCGTGACCGCGTTGGACTCCGCCGAGAACGGGCTGGTGCCGAAGGCTCCGACCGCCCGCACCTTGAAGGTGTAGGTGGTGCCGTTGGTCAGACCGGTGATGTGCGCGGTCGTGTCGGTCGACGGAGCGGTCCGCAGAGCACCCTGCTGGACGCCTCCGCTGAGCACCTGGATCTCGAACGAGCTCACCGGCTGACCGGTGGCCGCAGCAGTCCAGCTGACGTCGGCGGAGGACGGTCCGGGCGAGGCGGTCCCGATCGTCGGCGCGTCGGGAGCGGCCAGCACGACCGTCTCCGTGGTGCCGTCGTCGTTGGTGAACCGCAGCTGCTCGATGTTGCGCAGCTGGTCCGTCCCGTCGCTGACCTTCTGGGCCGCACCGAGCGGGCCCGTCTGGTCCACGACGAGGTGGTCGCCCACCGAGGTGACCGTGTAGCTGGACCGCGGACCGAGGTACACCGCCGTGTCGACGGCCGGTGCCGGGCTGGCGGCCGAGCTCGTCGCATCGCGGTCGCCGGCCGGTGCCGGCATCAGCTGCCGGCCGATGGTCAGCTGACCCGGGTCGACCACACCGGCGAACACGTCCTGCTGCAGCGTCCGCGTGCCGTTGGAGTACGTGTGCTCCAGCAGGTCGGTGGTCCCGATGACCGGGCCGGTGCCGTCAGCGTTCTGGTGCACGTCGATGCTCACCTTCAGCGAGCGGTCGCCGTCGATGATGTCGTTGGCGCCACGACCGGTGATCGTGTCGCTACCGCCACCACCGATGAGGATCTCGCCGTCGCCCCAGACGTTCCCGGTCAGCGGGCAGGTGCCCGCGGCCGCGTTCGCGTTGAGGGTGGAGGCGGGAACCGTCAGCATGGCCGGCGTGACCAGGACGTTCAGCCCGGCGATCCGGTCGATGCCGGCCTGGTCGAGGGCGTCACAGCCGGCGAACCCGGCGCCGCCGAGGGCGGTGGGGGTGTCGTCGGTGCCCCGGATGACGTCGTTGAGCGCCGAACCCGAGTTGGCCTCGGTCTCCTGCCAGCGGTCACGGTTGACGACCACCTGGATCGGCACGCCGACCAGGTTGTTGTTGATCGACATGTCGTCGTCGGCCGGCGTGGTGTCGTACTGGTGGATGGCCCAGTCGAAGCCACCGGCACCGGCGTTGCGGTCGACGAACGAGTTCTGCGACATGAGGTCGTCGCCGCCCTCGGCGTCGTAGTCGTTCTCGCCGACCTGACCGACCATCACCTCGTTGCCCGGGGCGGACTCGCCCGGGTCGTCGAAGAACGGCGCACCGTGGTCACCCTGGATCAGGTCCTGACCGGAGCCGCCCTCCATCCAGTCGTCGCCGCCGTCACCGAAGGCCGCGTCGGCGCCCTGACCGAGGATGATGAAGTCGGAGCCGGGTCCGCCGAACTCCTCGTTGTCGTTGGCACCACCGTTGAGGACGTCCTGGCCGTCGCCACCGAGCAGCAGGTCGTCACCGATGCCGCCGTCGCCGGCGTCGTTGCCGGGTCCGCCGGACTGGACGTCCGCTCCGGAGATGTCGGTCATGACATCGTTGCCCTCACCGCCGAGGGTGACGTCGTCGCCGCCGTTGCCCTCGAGGATGTCGTTGCCCAGAGCACCCCAGAAGGTGTCGTTGTCGTTGCCGCCGAAGACGCGGTCGACACCGTCGGCGCCCATGTAGACCGACTGGCCGTTGATGCCCGGCGGGTCCACGCTGTTGAACTGCTTGTACTGGATGGTTCCATCCGGCTTGCGCGTCAGCAGCGCGGTCTCGTCGCACTCGGTCGACGGGTCATCGGCCACGGTGGCACCGTTGGCGGTGAACCCGGCAGCCGTGCCGGCGAGGTTGGCGAGCTGGAACTTGCAGTCGGCGGTCGCGAACGCGTCCGCCTTCAGCGTGTTCGTGTTGTCGGTGTTGCGCTGGATCAGCTCGGAGAACGAGTTGCTCTCCAGCTGAGTGCGCAGGTTCAGGCCCGGCGTGCGCGCCAGGTAGTAGAACCGGTCGCCGTCCTGCAGCCGCTCCAGGTTGGACTGGAACACGTAGTTGAACGTGCTGCCCAGCAGGCCCCCGAAGAGGTTGGTGATCTCGGCGAGGCCACCGACCCACAGGTCGACGTCGTCCACACCTGTGGTGGTGACGCCGTCCGGGTCACTGGCCCAGGCACCGGTGCTGAACATGAAGTCACCGGCGTCGCCCGGAGGCGTGTCACCCGGCTGCGGGTCGACGATGGCACGAGCCGCGGCACGCTTGCCCGCGATCGTGTCGACACCCGTGATGGTCGGGTGCTTGCCGTACGCCGCCACGAAGTTGATGAGGGACTCGGGGTGCTTGAGGTGCTGCCCGAAGTCGCTCCAGCTCGTGTACGGCGCCATCTGGCCGTCGTTGGTGTCCGCGAAGATCTGCCGGCGCAGGTCGTTCAGCGGCGGGATGCCGGCCTCGCGAGCACGCGTCATGTTGATCGTCGGGAGGTCGAGCGGCAGACCCAGCAGGTTGTTGCGCAGGGTCTCGGTGACGAACTCGTCGAGCTCGTTGCCGACCTGGTCGGAGGAGCCCATGATGATGGACCCCGCGGCCGCCTTCGCGCCGAGCGTGCCCGCGCTGCCACCGTCGAAGAACTCCGGTGGGTTGAGGAACGCGGTCAGCAGCGGCAGCGAGTTGTCGGAGCCGTCGGCGTTCTTGCGCGCCACGTCGTCGTCGAGCATGGAGTGCCCGAACCGGTACACGGCGTGCGCGAACTCGGCCACGATCGCCGGGTTGAGGTCCGGGGAGTACACGTGGAACGGCCGGATCGCCGGCTGGACCTTGCGCGCGAACTCCTCGAAGACCAGGTGCTGGTACTCCATCTCGGTGACGAAGCGCGCGGCCTGGAACAGGCGCTCGCCGTAGTCGTAGCCGCTGACGCCCAGGGCCTGCCACTGCGCCAGCCGGGCCACGCCGGCTGCCGAGGTGTCCGAGGTGAGCAGGTTGTTGATGTAGCCACGCAGCCTGTCGTGCTCGGAGTGGAAGATCTGGTGCACAGTCGAGAGCGCGATGTTCTCGTTGCAGCGACCGTCACCGCAGGACAGGTGCATGTTCAGCATCTCGTCGTCGTACGTGCCTGCCGGCTGGTTGAGGAAGTCGGCCGACGGCTGGTCGTCCGCGTCCGGCGCCGGCGTGCAGTTGCAGGTGCCCGGCCCGGCCTGCGGGCTCGGGTCTGCGTTGTGCGCGATGTCGCCCACGAACGGCGTGTCGAAGTGCAGCACGTTCGCCGGCACCGGGACCGGGGCAGCGAGGTTGCCCTCGACCAGACCGGTCTTGGTCACGTACTGCGGCAGGCCCCGCAGCGGGCCGGGGATGTACTTGCCGTACGGGTCCGTGGCCAGCATCGGGACGTTAGTGACGTCCGCGTCGGTCAGCAGCAGGCCGAGCTTCTCGGCCGCCTGCTTCTTGACGGCGTACCAGTTGCCGATCGCCTCGGTGCTGTCCGGGGAGCCCGGGTAGACCGCATTCGCCGCGGGACCGCTGAGGAGCCTGCCGGTGGAGACCGACGCCGGGTTGCCGGCGCCGAACGGGCCGGGCCGGCTGCTCGCGGCGTACTCGCGCAGGAAGACCTGGTGCGAGGCGTGCGAGGTGTAGGTCTGGCTCTGGTCCACCCACGGGGTGTCGGTGTTGTTGGCGTTCTGGATGTCGTCGGCCGACTCGTCCGCCGGGGTGCTCGGGTCGTCGCCGAGGATGCCGTCGGGACCGGGCTGGTTCTGGGCGCGGGTGAGCACCATGAACGCCTTGTCCGGGGTCACCTCGTCACCGGTGCCGGCCTTGCCGTCCGGGCCGAGCGTGATGAGCGGGTCGTCCGGCTTGAGCGGGACGAACACGGTGCCGCCGCTCTTCACGGTCTGGTCGACGCCGTGGTCGAAGAACTGGCCGAAGAACGTGAACAGGCTGTTGTACGGCGGCGAGAGGCCGACGTCGGTGGTCACGTTCGGGATGAACAGGGTCTTGTGGCTGGGCACGCAGTCGTCCGGGGTCCCGTTGGGGTCCGCCGGGGTCGGGTCGATCGTGCACGGAGTCACGCCGGTGGCGCCCTGCGAGCGCACCGGGAAGCCGGCAGCAGCGATGGCGGCCGGGTTGGTGGAGGTCTGGTCGACGATCAGGTTGCTGATCGTGCGCGGACGCGAGTCGAAGACGTTGCCCTTCTTCTGGGCGTAGCTCGTCGGTCCCGGAGGCCCGAAGCCCGGGGGCACGTCCTCGGCGGGGCGGAAGCGCGGCGTGGTCAGCCGCGGGAACGGCTGGTCGGCCGCGGACAGGTAGGCGTCCCCGGCCTTGAGGTTGTTGCAGGATCCGTCGACGGTGCGAAGCCCGTACGACGTGAGGATGTCCGGCACCTGCTCGGTGTCCGGGATCCCGTCACCCGGCGTGTTCAGCAAGGTGCTGCACGGCTTGTCCGGCGTGCGCGTGAGCGAATGCCGCTCGGCGATCTTGATCTGCTTGAGGATGAAGTCGAGATCGCCGGTGGTCACGGTGAACCCGGCGCCCACCGTGTTGCTCACCGCGGCATGCGCGGGCGTGTTCAGTACCTGCATCCCGAGCGCGAACGGCATCACGAACGCGCTGACCACGGCGATCAGGCGCGTTCGTCTCGGTGTCGTCCGGCTGGTCCGATGACGAGGTGGATGCGAGCGCCTCCGAGCCAGCGCGGCGTGGGTAGAACTGGTGGAACTGCCTGAGCTGAACGAAATCATGGCGAACCTGCCTCGGCATCGAGAGACATTGATCTGGCCACCTTCGGAGCACGCCCTTGGGAAAACCTTGCGGATGCCGGAGTCCTCGGACAGCAACCGGCCTCCGCGGCACGAGGTCGCGGAGGCCGGTCGGACGGTGCTCGAACTGGGGGGAAAAGCACCGCCTCAGCGCCGTCCCGGGACGGCGCGGGGACGTCATTCCTCCAGAGGTCTAGACGTCCGCCGCCAACGTAGGAAGGGCGCCTTGGGAAAACCTCGAACGTCTCAGCGGACCACGTTGTCCAGCGGCTCGTCCCGCACGTACCGCTCCAGCTGGGCGGTGACGAGTCGCTTCGCGCGCGGCCAGAAGGCGCTGCTCGGCCCGCCGACGTGCGGGGTGAGGAGCAGGTTCGGCGCGCCCCACAAGGGATGTCCGGCCGGGAGTGGTTCGGGGTCGACGACGTCGAGGGCGGCGTGCAGGCGCTCGCTGGTCAGCTCGGCGAGCAGGGCGTCGGTGTCGACGATCCCGCCGCGGGCCACGTTGACCAGGAGGGCACCGTCCTTCATCCGGGCCAGGACGTCCGCGCCCACGAGACGCCGCGTCACCTCGGTCAGGGGCGCGGTGACGACCACGACGTCGGCTCCGGGGAGCAGGCTCGGCAGGTCGCCGAACGCGTGCACGCCGTCGCGCTCGGTGCGAGCCACCCGGACCACGTCCACCTCGAACGGCAGCAGCCGCTGCTCCAGGGCCTCGCCGATGCTCCCGTACCCGAGGATCAGCACGGTCTTGTCCGCCAGCGCCGGCCGGAACCCCTGGGTCCAGGCGTGCTCGTCCTGGGCGCGCACGAACCCGGGGATGTCGCGCAGCGAGGCCAGGATCAGCGTGACCGCGAGCTCGGCCGTCGAGGCGCTGTGGATCCCGCGCCCGTTGCACAGCGTGACCCCCGCCGGGACGTCGCCGAGCAGGTGCTCGTACCCCGCGGTGAGCAGCTGGACGACCTCCAGCTTCGGCATCGCCTTCAGGACCGCGACGTCGTCGCGCATGACCCGGTACGGCATCACGTAGAAGGTGATCCGCTCGAGGTCGGCGGGGTCGGGACCGTCGAGGGACCCGGCGACGACCTCGAGGCCCTCGGGTGCGGCGTCGAGGGAGAAGGGGAGCCACGCGACCTTGGTCATGGGGGCATTCTCGCGGACGGTCTCGCCGGCCTGGGAAACTCGCCGGGTGACCTGCGACGACACTCCCGGCGACACTGACATCGACGCGCTCTCCGAGCTGGCGGACCGCGTCGGCGTGCAGAAGGTCGTCACGGACCCGGACATCCTGAGGTCCTACTCCCGCGACATGGCCCCGATCCCGGCCGCCGGCACCCCGGCCGCGGTGCTGCGCGCGACGTCGACCGAGGACGTCGTCGCGGCGATGACCTGGGCGTCGTCGTACGGCGTGGTCGTGGTGCCCCGCGGGGCCGGCACAGGTCTGTCCGGTGGGGCCAACGCGCTCGACGGCTGCTTGGTGGTCTCGCTGGAGGCGATGACCCGGGTCCGCTGGATCGACCCGGTGAACCGGGTCGCCGAGGTGGAGGCCGGCGTGGTCAACGCCGACCTGGGCCGCGCGGTCGCCGAGCACGGGCTGTTCTACCCGCCGGATCCGGGCAGCTTCGAGGTCTCCACCATCGGCGGCAACCTGGCCACCAACGCGGGCGGGATGCGCTGCGTGAAGTACGGCGTCACCCGGGCGTCCACCCTCGGGCTGGAGGTGGTGCTCGCCGACGGCTCGGTGCTGCGCACCGGCGGCCGGACCCGGAAGAACGTGGCCGGCCTGGACCTGACCAGCCTGTTCGTCGGCTCCGAGGGGACGCTCGGCATCATCACCGCCGGGATCATGCAGCTGCAGCCGGCGCCGCCGCGGCCACCGGTGACCTTCGCGGCCGCGTTCGACACCCTCGCCGAGGCCGGTGCGGCGGTCGGGGCGATCCTCGAGTCCGGTACGACGCCGAGCGTGCTGGAGCTGATCGACCACGCGACCATCAACGCGATCGAGGACTACCGCTCGATGGGCCTGGAGCGGGACTGGTCGGCGCTGCTCATCGGCCAGTCCGACGGGGAGAACGCCGTCGCCGACGTCGAGGCGATGGTGGCTCTCTGCGCGGGCGCCGGCTTCGTCACCCACACCGAGGACCCGGCCGAGGGCGAGCAGCTGATGCAGGCCCGCCGGCTGGCCGGGACCGCGACCGCCGAAGCCGGCCCGTCGATCACCGAGGACGTCTCGGTCCCGCGCGGCTCCCTGGTCGCGATGATCGACGCGATCGCGGCGCTGAGCGAGGAGTTCGGCATCCGGGTCGCCACCGTCGGCCATGCCGGCGACGGCAACCTGCACCCGGTGCTGATGCTCGACCGCCTCGACGACGACGCGCTGTCCCACGCGCTGGTGCTCGCCGAGCGGATCGCCGCGCACGCCGTCGAGCTGGGCGGCACCGTGACCGGGGAGCACGGCGTCGGGATGCTGAAGACCGGGTGGGTGCGCGACCAGCTCGGGCAGACCTCGATCGACGTGCACCGCCGGATCAAGGCGGCGCTGGACCCGGCGGGGCTGCTCAACCCCGGGCGGGGGTTCTGAGGGTCAGGCTGCTGTCCTCGCCGATCACGAAGACGATCTTCATCGCCTGGTCGGAGGACATGAGCGCGAACGCGCGTTCGTAGTCCCGGATCGGAATCCTGTGGCTGATGACGGAGTCCAGGTTGAGGCGACCGCCGACGAGCATGTTCTCGACCTGATGCCACGTCTCGTACATGCGCCTGCCGAAGACGCCTCGAATCGTCGCGCCCTTGAACACCACGTCGTTGAGCAGGTCGAGCTCGACCGGCTTCGTCGGCACACCCAGCAGCGCGGCCGTGCCGCCGCGACGGAGCGAGGAGAGGCCCTGGCTGATCGCGGTGGGATTGCCGCTCATCTCGAGCAGCACATCGGGACCATCGCCACCGGTCAGGTGCCGTGCCTGCTCCGGCCATTCCGGGTCGTCGCCCGGGAGAGCGTGGTCCGCGCCGAGATCCAGGGCGAGCTCGCGTCTCCGCGCACTGATGTCGGTGGCGATGATCGTGCCGGCACCCGCGGCGCGTGCGATCGCGATCGAGATGGCTCCGATCACCCCGGCTCCGGTGACCAGGACCGTGCGACCCGCGACGCCTGCGGTCATCACGGTGTGCATCGCGTTCCCGATGGGGTCGAGGATCGCGGCGGTCTCGTCCGAGATCGAGTCGTGAACCGGCCAGACGTTGCCCTCCGGCACGACCACGAAGTCCGCGAACCCGCCGTTGACGCTCGCGCCGAGGACTCGCACGTTCTTGCAGACGTGGCTCTCCCCGGTCCGGCACGGCTTGCACGACCCGCAGGCGATGTGGCCTTCGGCGCTGACCCGCTGGCCTTCCCGGACGCGGGAGACGCCGGCGCCGAGTCCCGCGACCCGCCCGACGAGCTCGTGTCCCACGGTCACGCCGAGGGACACGTGGCTCACGGTCCAGGGGGCCCACTCGTAGATTCCCTTGTCGGTGCCGCACACGCCCGCGTGGGTGACGGCGATCAGCACCTCTCCGGGTCCGGGCTCGGGCGCCGGCGCCTCGGTGGTTGCGGTGAACCCGTGGGTGGGCTCCGTCTTCTGCAACGCGAACATGCGGGTCAGCTCCTGTAGTTGGACTCGATCTGGGCGGCCTGGGCGAAGGCTTCGATCGCCGTGTCGATGTCGTCGTCGGTGTGCGCGGCAGAGAGCTGGACACGGATGCGTGCCGATCCGCGAGGTACGACGGGGTAGGCGAACGAGGCGGTGAACACCCCGAGACCGCGGAGGGTCGTAGCGACGCGGTGCGCTCGCTCGTCGTCCCCGAGCATCACGGGCACGATGGGGCCGCGGCTGTCGAGCAGGTCCCACCCGGTCTCGGCCATGCCGGCACGGAAGCGGGCGACGTTCTCGGCGAGATGGCCGAGACGGCTCAGGTCATCGCGGATGATCCGAAGGGCGGCGAGAGCCGCCCCGGCCGTCGCCGCGGGCATGGGACTCGTGAAGATGAAGGACCTGCCGCGCGCCGTGACCTCGTCGACGATCTCCCGAGGACCGGCGAGAAAGCCACCGAGCCCGGCGCCGAAAGCCTTCGAGAAGGTCCCGGTGCGGAGCGTGTCGGCGTCGGCCTCGTGATGCTCGACAGATCCTCGGCCGGTCCTGCCGACGACACCGACCGCATGCGACTCGTCGACGATCAGGGTGGCTCCTACCCCGTCTGCCACGGACCGGAGCTCGGCCAGGCGGGCGATCGACCCCTCCATGCTGAACACGCCGTCAGTGATGACGAGCTTCCTGCCCGTACCCGGCACGCCCTCGACGACGCCCTGGAGTGAGTCCGGGTCGTCGTGGCGATAGACCTTGGTTCGGCCGCGAGCCAGCCGGCACCCATCGACGATGCTGGCGTGGTTGTACTCGTCACTGAGGATCAACGAGTCCGGCGTGTCTGCCAGCGTCTGCAGCGTCGCACCGTTGGCCGCGGAGCAGGAGTTGAACAGCAGGACGGATTCGCAACCGAGGAACGCGCTCAGCTCATCCGCGAGCTCGCGGTGGACGCGAGTGAGCGCGATGCTCGGGTTGAGACCGATTCCGGCGCCGTACCGGTCGAGAGCCTCGTGCGCTCCGGCGACCACGCGATCGTCCCCGGCCAGGCCGAGGTAGTCGTTCGACGACAGCATGAGCATCTCGCGACCGTCGAGGTCCACGCTGCCCGAGAGCCGGCCTTCGGCCGTCGGCCAGGAGGGCGGATTCATCACTGGTGCTCCTCTATCCCATGACGCTGAAGGTGCTGTCCCGGTTGAACTTTCGCTTCCGGCTGTAGTGGGAGAGGTCGATGGTGTTCCCGGTGCGCGGCAGCGTCATCTGGACGGGGTGGACGTCGTGGTCGTGACCGGCATCGGCACTGGCGACGATGGCCGCCATGAGATCGCCGACGATCGGGGCGTTCTTGAACTGGTTGCCGCTGGTACCGATCGCCACGTAGAAGCCCCGGAGCGACGTCTTGTCGTAGATCGGGATCCAGTCGTCCGACACGTCGTAGACGCCGGCGATTCCGCGAGGCGCGTTGGGCACCGTGAGCTCGGGCATCCGCCGCGCAGCGCGAGTGACTTGAGCCTCGAAGACGGCCTGAGTCGGATGGTGGTTGTACTCGTCAGGGTCCTCGAGCCACTCCATCGGGTCGCACGCGGGTTCGGTCCCGCCGATCATGAGTTCGCCCGTCGGTGTGCCGCGAAAGTAGGTTCCCAGGTCCAGATCTCCTACCAGCGGAACGAGGTGGTCACCTGTGAATCCCGGAGGGGCGGGCACCTGGTGCACTTCCTGTCGCATCGGCCGCGTGCCGATGTTGAAGTCGTCGAGGACCCCGGCGAGCGCGTTGATCACCGCTGAGTGCGGCCCGGCCGCGTTGAGGACCATGCGGGTCGGAACGTGCTCACCCTTGACCACGACACCGGTGACGGCGCCGTTCTCGCGTTCGATGCTGTCGACGGGTGAGTGGAACCGGAACTCGGCACCGTGGCGACGAGCCGCGCTCATGAGGTTGTGGGCAGCGAGGGCCGGGTCGTCGACGAAGCCGTTGTCGGGCACCCAGTAGCCCCCGACGTCGCCGTCGGGACCGTCCCAGAAGGCCGGGTCACTGATCTGCTTGGGAGGGTAGTAGCGCCCGGGGTCGAGAACCGACAGCCGTGAGCGGATCCGTGCCGCGTCCCAGCGCTCGTACGGAACTCCTGCTCTGTCGAAGAGTGCCAGGACGCGCTGCATGTCCTGGTCCGGCGAGTCCAGGACGACGCCACCGGTCCTGACGAAGCGAGCCAGCCCAGCCTCGTCACCTCCACCCAGGTGACCACGCCAGTCGTCCCACATCGCGTAGGACTCCCACGCCGTGGCCACGCCCTCCCACGTGGAGTAGTTGAACCGGATGTTGGCCGAGGAGGCGCTGGTCGATCCGCTGCCCGCTGCGCCGCCACGGTCGTAGACGCACACCGTGTAGCCGTTGCGCGCCAATGCGTACGCGATCGAGCAGCCGATGACGCCGGCTCCGATGATGGCAGCGTCGTAGGCATTCTGTTCCATTGGATGGTTCCCAGGGTTCGAGTTGGAAGGGGCTAGTTGCCAGCCGGTCCGGCGAGGCTCGGGTCCATCCCGTTGTCCTCGAGCGCGCGAGCGACGGTTCCGTCGCCGACGAGGGCATGGATGTCGTCGTTGACGACCGAGATGAGCGCGGTCTTCTCCTTCGGCATCGCCATGACCACGTTGTTCTCGCTGGTCGAGGCGGCGACCTCGGGCGTGGACTGGAAGGCGGCGACCTCGAGGCTCGCGTCCTGCGCCGCTCGATAGCCGGCCTCGGCGCTCGTGAGGACCGCCGCATCGACGCGACCGTTCTTCACGTCCGTCAGCAGGCTCGCGGAGTCCTGGTAGACCTTGACGTGGCCGGAGCCCAGGGCCTTCTGGAAGTCCTCGTTCCAGAGGTAGCCCTGGATGACGCCCACGGTCTTGCCGTCGAGACCGGCGAGGGTTCCGTCGAGATCATCCTTCGACAGCAGCGCCATCCCGTCTCGGTACATGGGGGCGCTGAGACCCAGGACCTCGGCCCGGTCCTCGGTGAAGTAGATGCCGCCGACCACGATGTCGGCGCGACCGTCCTGGATGCTGGCGAGCCCCGCTGCTGCCGAGACCGCCTTCTCCTTGAGCTCGAGGCACTCGCGCTTCGCGACCTGCGCCACGATCTGGCCTTCGACTCCGCCGAACGCCGAGCCCTCCTTGGTGGTGTAGGGCGGCGTGACGTACACGAGAACGTTGAGCTCCCCCTGGTGCAGGGTCTTCACGTCCGGGTGCGCAGGCTTGCATCCAGCTGGGGACGAGCTCGCTCCGTCGCTGGAACTACCGCAGCCGCTGAGCGCGGCCGCTGCGAGCATCCCGCACGTGGCGGCGACGAGGGTACGACTCAACTTCAACGTGCTCTCCATTCTCGGGGTGGTGGAAATCAACGCGCGGTCGGCACCGGCTCCCCAGCCGGAACCGCGACATCTGTACGAGCTGCGCTTCGCCGAGGCCATCGCGCGCGCAGCAACGCCACGGCCGCGAGGGACACGAAGGCGTACACCAGCCCGGCGAGCACCAGCGTCGTCGTGAACTGGTAGGTGATCGACGCCTGGCTGTAGGCACGGCTCAGCAGCTCGGGAACGGACACCGCGTAGGCGAGTGAGGTTCCCTGGTAGAGGAGGATGCAGAAGCCGACCAGCGGAGGAATGACCACACGGATGGCTTGGGGAAGGACGATCAGTCGTAGTTCCTTCCAGTGGCTCAGGCCGAGCGCCTGGGCCGCCTCACGGTGACCGACGGGGATCGAGTTGACCCCCGCCCGGAAGATGTCGGCGGTGTACGCCGCAGTGGTGAACCCGAGGGCGATCGTCGCGCACACGAAGCTGGTCCAGGTGAGCCCCAGCTGCGGCAGCCCGTAGTAGACGAAGTACAGGACGACGAGAGCGGGAGCCCCTCTCCCGACCTCCACGACGAGGACGGCGGGCCAGCGGATCGCTTTCGCCGGCGCCGTCAACGCGAGCGAGAGCGCCACCCCCAGAGGCAACCCGACGAGCAGGCTCACGCCGGTGAGCTTCAACGTCACGCTCAGTCCGTCGAGGTAGGCGGGGAGATAGTCCTGCCACTCACTCCACACCGACATGTCAGGCCCCCGCCAGTCGACGAGACAGGACCCGGTCGGCCCCTCGGGCCAAGGCCGCGAAAGGAAGTCCCAGCGCGATGTAGAGAAGGCCGGCGACGGCGAAGTTGCCCAGTCCGTTCAGGTCCTGCTGGGTCAGCTGCACCGCCTGGAACGTGATGTCGGTGGCGCCGATGACCGAAGCGATGGCGCTGTCCTTGAGCAGCGCGATCGCGAAGGTTGCCATGGGCGGTACGACGACCATCAGCGTCTGCGGGAGGATCACCCGCCGATAGCTCTGGTACCGAGGAAGCGCCAGTGCGCGTGCGGCTTCCCACTGACCGGTCGGGACGGCGTCCAGACCGGCGCGATAGGCCTCGGACAGGTGGGCCGCGTAGATGAGCCCGAGTCCGATCACCGCAGCTTGAAAGGTGCTCAGCTGAACGTGGTCGCTGCTCCCCAGGGAGAAGTAGACGAGGAACAGCCAGACGATCGGCGGAACGGCGCGCAGGATCTCGACCGCCAACACGGCCGGAAGCCGGATCAGCCAGGAGTCAGCCATCCGCATGACAGCCAGCGGCAGGCCCAGGACCGCGGCGACGACGAAGGACGCGAGCGTGATCTGGACCGTCTGGGCGATGCCGTCCGCCAGGACGCTCAGGATCTCGACCACGGCTAGCGATTCCTGACGGCGTCGAGGAAACGCTGAGTTCGCGGATGCTTCGGGTCGCGCATCAGCTTCCCGGCACTGTTCACCTCGACGACGCGCCCGTCCGCCATGAACACCACCCTGTCGGCGACGTCCTCCGCGAAGTGCATCTCGTGGGTGACGACGACCATGGTCATCCCTTCGCCGGCGAGCGTGCGCATGGTGGCGAGCACCTCGGCTCCGAGCTCCGGGTCCAGGGACGAGGTCGGCTCGTCGAACAGCATCACCTTCGGCTCCATCGCGAGCGCGCGGGCGATCGCGATGCGCTGCTGCTGCCCACCGGAGCACTTGCTGGGCTTGACGTCGGCGTGGTCGGCGAGCCCCACGTGGGCCAGCTGCTTCATGGCGCGATCGCGCGCTTGCTCCGTCGGGACTCCCAGCGTGTGGACCGGAGCGAGCATCACGTTCTCCAGCGCCGTCAGGTGCGGGAACAGGTTGAAGGACTGGAAGACCATGCCGACGTCTCGCCGAAGCGCGTCCAAGGAGCGGCGAGTACCCCCGACCTCTCGGCCTTCGAGCAGGATCCGGCCCTTGCTGGGAGGCTCGAGGAAGTTGATCGCGCGCAGCAGGCTGCTCTTGCCGGCTCCGCTCGGGCCGATCAGGGCGACGACCTCGCCGGCTGCGACGTCCAACGAGACGTCATGGACGACCTCGTGCTGCCGGTACGCGACGCACACCCCGTCAAGGCTGAGAAGAGCGTTCGATGTCGTGCTCATGCTGCGACCCTGCATCCCCTTCACCCTCAGAACCGGACTGGTCCGTCAAGTATTGGAGGCTCGTCCCGAAGCTTCTATGGGCAGATGTCGGTCGTTCCCGCCGACCTTGTGAACAGATGTCTATCGGGACTGGGAGCTGGCCAACGACCCGGTCAGACGCGCCACCTTGAGCCCGAGATGCAGGGTGAGACGGTCGCCGCCGTCATCGAAGTCGAGGCCGGTGACCTCCTCGATGCGAGCGAGCCGCTGGTACAGCGTTGCTCGGTGCACGTGCAACGCCGCGGCCGAGCGCTTCACGTCACCCGCGAGATCCAGGAAGGTCTCGGCAGTCGACAGGAGAACCCCGCTGTTTCGACTCGAGATCAACCGGACGATCGGCGCCTGGTGCGGGCCGAGCGCCAGCTCGTGAGGGTCCAGCTTCGCCAGCAGTGCGAACACGCCCAGCGAGTCCCAGGTCACGACGTCACCCAGCGCCGGCAGGAACTGGGCCGCGCGAATCGCTACCAATGCGTCCTGGTAGGACCGGTGAGCCGCTGTGAGTGCCACCTGCTGGGTTCCGACGCCTGTGGTCGTCCGGACACCCGTCCGCTCGGTGAGGGCGCCAGCCAGGCGCCGAATCGTCGCCAGGGCCGAATCGCCGGCGTTCTCCCGCGAGGCAGCCACGATCACGACCAGCTCGTCGCGCCTCGGCAAGCACAGGTACGTCGGGTCCGAGCCCATGCTCGTCGTCCGCTCGGCCAGCTTCACGACCCCTGAGTCGAACTCGGTGCCGTCCTCCTGCGACGTCGCGGCGCGGATGACCGCGGCCGTCACCACCTCGGCATCCTTCGGAACCAGCTCCTCGTCGAGAGCCTCACCCAGCGCGCCGGCGCGCGTCGCCTCGTCGGCAGAGATCAGCTCGCGCACCAAGGAGCTGCAGCGCGCCTGACGGCGTTGCAGGTACAGGTCTCGTCGGTACAAGAACAGCCCGGCCTGATCGGCAACCGCTGCGGTGTCGAGCAGCTGGTCGTCGCTGACGTGTCCGTCGTCGATGAGCCACAGGAAACCGAGCAGGGTGCCCGCACACCGAACCGGTGCGCAGATCCGCGCCTTCGCGCCCATCTCGGGCGGCGGCGAGATCCGGCGCGGCCCGTCGAGCTCTCCGATGCCGAGAGCCAGCACCGCCTGCTGCAGCTCGGCGTCGACCCCACGGCCGAGGACGGACTGCACCCGCACCGCGTCCTCGTCACCGAAGTGCCTGCTGGCGACGATGAGGTGCAAGGTCGGGTCGTCGAGCGCCACGGATCGCTGCAAGCGTTCAGCCAACGAGTCGATGAGCTCCTGAAGGCTCTCCACGTGCGCAAGGGAATCGACACCCGTTGACATCCTCCGAGGCTACCTGCGGGAGCCGGCGCGGTCCCCGGACATGAACGAAGCCCCAGGTCGTCGACCTGGGGCTTCTCACGTGCGCGAGGGGGGAGTTGAACCGTGGGACCACCACGCTCAATCACGCACGAAACTGTCGGCTGGAAATCGTAGGCTACAGCGGGCTTGCAGTTCACCTAAAAGGTAACGATACTGAACCTGTTATGCGAACCTCGTCGTCTCCGTTGCTGCCTCTCCTGAGATCGCGGGTCCAGGGCGACCTCTTGGCGCTCCTCTACCTCAACCCCGACGAGGAGTACAGCATCACCGAGGCCGCGCACCGGATTGGAGCGTCGATCAAGGCCGTCCACCAGGAGGTCACACGATTGGTGGAGAGTGGCCTCCTGGCCGATCGCAAGCTCGGCACCTCACGCCTGGTCCGCTCCGTGCAGGACTCGCTCCTCACCCGACCCCTGACCGACCTGCTCGCCGTCACCTACGGGCCACTGCCGGTGCTGACCCGATCCCTGGCCGGGTTGGACGGAGTCGACCAGGCCTTCATCTATGGATCCTGGGCAGCCCGTTACCACGGCGACCCGGGGCCTGTTCCGGCTGACGTCGACGTACTCGTCGTCGGCGACGTCGACCCCGACGACCTCGACGAACGCGCCCGCGAAGCCGAAGCCATCCTGCGCCGCGAAGTCAACGTCCGCAGGGTCCGCCCAGCGACTTGGGAGAAGCAGGACGACCCATTCGTCGCAACCGTGAGGTCCCGCCCGCTCGTCGATCTCCACACCCACGCCGACGCCAACACCGGAGGGGATGACACATGAAGTGGCAGCAAGGACGAGCAGACATCGACAAGATGCTTGCCGACGGCGAACTCGAACGCGTTCAGGCCAGCCGCGAGCACGCCGACCGACTCCTCAGCCAAGCACGGCGTCACCTCGACTCCGCAGAAACGACCTGCGAGTCAGACCCCGAAGGCGCCTACGGGACCCTGTACGACGCCGGCCGTAAAGCACTGTGGGCGATCTTGGCCAACCAGGGACTGCGGCCGACCACCAAGGGCGGGCACCTCGCCGTCTATCACGCCGTCAGAGCCCAACTGGACCCGCCGATGGGACAAGACCTGCGGCCCTTCGACCGGATGCGCCGACAGCGACACGACACCGAGTACCCGCAGGTCGACACCCCCGAGCTCGACCCCGACGACATCCGCGACGACCTCCCCAAGATCCGCGCCATCGTCGACATCGCCGAACGAGTCCTGGACAACATGTCCGTCTACTGAAACCCGTCTACCGAAACCCATGGACCACGCCCGGCCTCGGGCGACACCGAACACCGCGGGCACACCCGACGGGCGATACCCAAATGAACGAAGCCCCAGGTCGTCGACCTGGGGCTTCTCACGTGCGCGAGGGGGGAGTTGAACCCCATTCGGCCAGGTTGCTGGCCTGCCCATATGCCGTTTGACCTGCGGTTTTATGGTTCTTGATGTGCGTACGCGGGCCTTGCATGACCTCGATGTGTGTATAGCGTACACACGGCCAAGCCCTCACGATCTCACCGCACTCGAACACATGTTCTACTACCCCCATGCCCACCCGCCACGTCTGGCTCCTACCTCCCCTCGGCGTCGGCGAACCGCGTCAGGGCCTCGTGCTGGAGTGGCGCAAGGTCCCGCAGCGCACGGGTCCACCGCAATGGCAGGCGCGGGTGATCTTCGTGCGCGGCGAGCAGGTCGTGGTCGAGTGGTGGTACGCCGTCTACCTGGTGCCGGTGGCGTCGGAGGGGCCGGGAACGCAGAAACGCCCCGCCACCCACGAGGGGTGACGGGGCGTCGAGCATCCTTCTGTCCAGGTCCAGCCTACGTCCAGTCGGCCAGCCAGCGTCCGATCACGTTGCGGCGGTCCCAGACGTTCCAGGCCAGCGTGCCGAGCAGCAGCGCCAGGCTGGGCGAGGATGCGGCGAGGGCGCGCTGACGGGGTGTCATGGTCAGTCCTCGCGCCAGGGAGGCAGATCCACCGTCTGTCCAGCGAGTGCATGCGTGCAGTCGCCGAGGAACTGGATCCGGCCGTCGGTCACGAACGAGTGGCAGGTGCACTCGCCGCCCGGTTCGACGTTCGGATGCGTTGGGCGGGTCCACTTGCCGTATTCCTCGAAGGTGCCGTGCCACTTCGTCATGTGGACCAGCACCGAGGGCGTGAAGGTCGGCCGCTCCAGGTCGCCGTTGAAGCCCCAGCCGTCCAGGGTCTCGATGACGACGCCGTGAACGTCATCGCACCCAGGGCAATGGAAGTGCACTCTTCGGCCCGGCGCGGCGCCGTTGTCGGCGAACTTGGCGACGTCGACCATCAGTCGCCCGTCCCACTCGGCACGTTGAACGCGGCGAGCGCGGACACGGCCGACACCTCGGCACCCCAGAGGGCAAGTTCGAGGTCGCCGATGATGCCCCGAGCACGCAGGTACACGATGACCGGAGCGCCCAGCAGCGTGAGCACGTACAGCGCGACCCGGACGGCCGGCGAGATTGAGATCTTCACTTCGCAGCCTCCCGCTCGATGCTGGTGAGCATGCCGGACGCCTTGCGCTTGCCACTGGCGGCGGTGCTGGAGTCGATGGGCGTACCCCAGGTGATGTCACGCAGCTCCTGGCGGACGGTGGGGTCCTTGAGCAGTGCAATGAACTGTGCGGGTGTCATGTTGTCCTCCTCGGGCGGCGGGATGGTGATGAGCGGGCTGGGTCGCCACTCGTAGTCAGGGGCGTCGGCGGGGCGACCGGAACCAGCGGCGAGCCCGTCGCCTCCAGCCAGGTAGGAGGCCCACAAGGTCTGGGCCATCGGGGAGAGCGGGCGGTCGCTTCCGAGCGTCAGGTGCATGTGCGCAGGCATCGAGCCGTGCTGCGGACTCGGGTCGCGTCGGTAAGCACCAGAGCCGAGCGTGCGAGCAACGCGGACCATCCGATCGATCTGCGCCGTGGTGAGCCCATCGGTCTCAAGGTCCAGGCATCCGCCTGCGTCGTGGGCTCCCTGGCTGGCCTTGGCCCCGCCGCCGACGCGGGCCATGAACGCGCCCTGCGTGACACGGGGCGACCATCCGAGCTCGGCCTCGTAGCGCTGGAGCCAGTCGTGCATGTAGATGGTCATCAGGAACGTCCGGCCGTAGGCGTCGGTGCCGTAGTTGCGGACGGTGAAGTCAGTCATCGTTTCCACTTCCCCCATAGCTGGACTCCGCGGCTCTCCCAGATCGCCCAGGACGCGGGCCGCTTCATGCGTGGCAGGAGCGCGACCGCGAACCCGTGCTCGATGGCGAGCCACAGGCGCGTGTACGGGTCTTCGGGGTGGCCCTTGCGGTAGACGTTCTGGAGCGTCATCACGACCATGGAGACGCCGGTCTTGACCGCCCAAGCGTGCAGCCACTCCCACGGTTCCGGCGTGAGGAACAGCGGGCTGCCCTTGGCCTCCAGGCACAGGGTGACGTCGGCCTCTTCGCAGGCGATCATGCCCTCGGCGGCGGTGTAGGGACGGGATCCGCCGCGCTTGGCCGATCGGAGCCGCTTCACCTGGCCGCTGCTCAGCTCGTGCAGGACCTCGGGCCAGGCGGCGGGTACCCGAGCTCGGACCTCGCGGCCCTTGGCGTCGCGGCGGACCTTTCCGTCCGCGGCGAGCAGGACCACCCAGCGGTACTGCATCCGGTACTTGGCCCAGTGGATCAGCCAGACCCAGCCGTCGCGGTCACAGTTGCCGTTCATGTCGATGTACCGGTACCGGAGTCGGCGTGCTCGCCTGGGCGCGTAGATGGCGTCACCCATCAGGTAGGGCATGAAGTGTGCGACGCGCGGGTGCCTGGTCGGCATCGGGCTCGGGCGGCGGATGAGAGCGCGCAGGGTCACGACTCCTCCACCTTTCCGTCGACGGTTTCGCTCTGTCGCAGCTCTTCGGCCTTGAGCGCCGATTCCGCGCCTCGGTCGTAGGTGGCGGCGAGGATCGCGGCGATGGCCGAGTCGTGCTCGTTCAGTCGCCCTTCGTTGACGCCGATCCGGGTCTCGTGGTCATCGACCATCTGGCGGGTCTCATGTTGATCGGCGACCACTTCGATCAGCGTCTTCACCGCGTCTTCGAGGGAGTCCAGGCGGTTGGCCAGCGGCGGCATGGCGGGCACAAGTTCCCTACCGGTGGCCCGATCGCGGATCGGCTCATCGCGACCGGCGATCGTGTCGACCACTCCCCAGAAGCGAAGCCATCCGCCACGCACGACGCGAGTTGCGGGTAGGAGCAGCTTGAACACAGCGACCCACGTCAAGATCAAGCCACCGAGGCCGGTCAAGACGATGGCGTACTGGGGCATGCGGCGTCCCTTCGATTACCTGATTCGGGATGTATCTGGCGGCCCGGTGGTGCACTCTTGTAGGCATGCACTCGGGGCAAGCGCGCTGGCAGCTCGGGCACCGGCCTGGGCTGGACGGGCTGCGCGGGGTCGCGATCTTGCTGGTCGTGCTTTCGCACCTCGGCGTGAAGCGCCTGGAGTTCCTCGGCGGCGTAGGCGTGACAGTGTTCTTCACGCTGTCCGGGTTCCTCATCACCGCACTGCTGCTCAGCGAGCACGACCGCGCTGGGCGGATCTCGATGCACGGGTTCTATCGACGGCGTTTCTTCCGCCTCGCGCCTGCATTCCTGCTGATGCTCGCCGTCGTGGTGCCGATCGAGTACGCGTTAACTGGGGCCGCCCCGTACTGGTGGACGACCGTCGCCGAGATAGGCAACTGGATCTCAGCGACGAAGGGACCTGCGTCGCTCAACATGCTTCACCACACGTGGTCGCTCGCGATCGAGGAGCAGTTCTATTTGGCGTGGCCGTTGGTTCTGTGGGGCGTCTCGCGTCGTTTCGGTCGACGTGGGGTGGTCGTTCTTGCCGTGTCCGGAATCGTCTTGTCGCTCGTCGCGGCGCTGTCCACGGACGGGTACAGGCTCGGCTTCGGCACCGACACCAACGCATCCTCACTGCTGGCCGGTTGCCTATTGGCGGTAATGATGGTCGGCAATCGAATCCGGATAGCACCCAGGTGGACGATGCCGGTGGTCGCGGTAGTCGTCTTGGTCGCGTTCAACGCTGGGTGGTGGACGCAGCACGTACTGATCCCGGGCGCCACGGTGCTCGTGATCTGGACGGTGAGCACTCGCAGCAGCCGCCTATTGATGGCAAAGCCCCTGATTGGTGCTGGGCGAATCTCGTATGGCTGGTACTTGTGGAACTTTCCAGCGGCGATGCTGGCACTTTCCTACGGCGTGTCGATGGTCGTGGCCGCGGTGGTCTCGCTCGGGGTTGCTCTGGCATCTTGGCGCTACGTCGAGCAGCCGATCCTTCGGCGGTTCTCACATCGCGTCGAAGTGGGCGTCCGTCCGAGTGTTGCTGAGTTTGGTGGGGTAGAACGCAGCCCACGCCATGTCCACGGCTCCGGTCTGCAGAATGTCAGCCGCGCCTGACCAGTAGCCGTGCAGACGGAGGGATGATCCCGCTCGTGTGATTGCTGTCGTCTTCGCCCCCGTGACCAGGGTGCTCTTGTCGACCCTCATCGTCATGCCGCC
>JAGIBL010000004.1 GCA_017744365.1 Nocardioidaceae bacterium
AGCCCTGGGCCATCTCGCCCGCGGCGAGCAGATCCTCGACGCCCCGACCCGAGACATCACCCTCTACGTCCACCTCACCCACGACGGACTCGACAACGGCGGCGTCGCCCGGGTCGAGAACCCGAACACCCTGGTCACCACCGACCAGGTCGCCCGCTGGTGCGGCGCCCCCGAGTCTCGGATCACCGTGAAGCCGGTCATCGACCTGAACAAGCCGCTGAGCACCAGCGCCTACGAGGCGACCGATGCGATCCGCGAGCACGTCATCCTCCGCGACCGCACCTGCGTCCACCCCTACTGCACCAAGAACGCCCGCTGGGCCGACCTCGACCACATCATCGAATGGAACCTCGGCGGCAGAACCGACACCTGGAACCTCGCCCCACTGTGCCGATCCCACCACCGCAACAAGACCTTCAGTGCCTGGACCTACACCATGATCGAACCCGGCACCTACCTCTGGCGCAACCCCCACGGCCATACCTACCTCCGCGACGGCACCGGCACCCGCGACCTCACCCCACGCCCCGTCGACCCGCCGGGCGGCTGATACCCGGTCCGGTCACATCGCACGGACCCCCGGGGTCATCCCTCCGACAACACCGTGAGAAGGGAAACCCCATGAACGCACGCATGACGATGTCCGACCAGGTGATGCCCGGCGCCACCGCCGGCATTCAGCAGATCTACAAGGCGATGTACCGCGGCGGCGCCGACCACAACGTGCTCGAGCTCGTGCACCTGCGCGTCAGCCAGATCAACGGCTGCAGCGCCTGCGTCTTCGCGGGGAACGAGAGCGCCCAGAAGGCGGGCGTCCCGGTCGACAAGCTGCTGCAGCTCGGGGCCTGGCGGGAGAGCGACCTCTTCGACGAGGGCGAGCGTGCCGCGCTCAACCTGGCCGAGGTCGCCACCCGCTTGGCCGACAAGGGCGAGGCCGTCAGCGACGAGGACTTCGACGCCGCGGCCGACGTGTTCGACGAGGGTGCTCTGTCCGCGATCATCCTGATGATCGGCGTGACCAACATGTTCAACCGGCTCAACGGCATCATCCGGGAGCAGGCCGGCAAGACCTGGTGACCCCACGACGGCAGCGCTTGCGCGTCTCCCCGGTGGGTACGTCGGTCAGGTGACCACGCGCACCGAGGAGCTCGCGCCGGCGCTGCACGTCGATGCCGGCCTGGCCGCGATCGAGCGCAGCCTGGACGTGCTGCTCAACCTCACTCCCGTCAACGGCGCCGAGGCGTGGGCGGACTTCGAGCGCAGCGACTTCGCAACGGCTCCCACCCTGCGGCTCAGGCCGCTCGCGATCGACCCGGACCTGGTCCGCCGCGACCTCTACGACCTGGAGGTCGAGGCGGTGATCGACCCCGCGCTGCACACGCTGTTCCGGTCCAAGCGCGACGAGATCGCCCGCCAGGTCACCGCCCTGGAGGACCGGGACACCGCGCGCTTCGTGTACGAGACGCTGCAGCTCTACGGCGGTATCGCCCCGTCCTTGCTGACCTCCGCGCAGGAGCTGCTCGAGCGCATCCCCGAGCGGACGCCCCAGGCCGGGAGCGTCACGGCGGGGACCTTCGCCGAGGCGGCCCGCGCCGAGCTCGATCGCTACCGCGCCGTGCAGCCCGGCTTCCCGTCGTACGTGGAGGTGCGCGACGACGTCTCCGAGCTGATGGTCTCCTTCGGCCGGCTGCTCGTCCCGGAGGCCGCCGGCTTCCGCGCCGAGCGCGTCGAGCCGCTGTTGCACCACGAGGTCGGCACCCACGTGGTGACCTACCAGAACGGCGCCCGGCAGCCGCTGTCGCTGCTGAAGGTCGGCCTGCCCGGCTACGAGGAGACCCAGGAGGGACTCGCCGTGCTGGCCGAGTACCTGACCGGCGGGCTCGACCCCCGCCGTCTCCGGGTGCTCGCGGCACGGGTCGTCGCGGTGGCACGGATGCTCGACGGTGCGGGGTTCCTGGAGATCTTCGAGTCGCTCCGGGCCGAGCACCGGTTCCCGCCACGAACGGCCTGGTCCATCGCGATCCGTGTCGTCGTCGGCGGCGGCTCGGTCAAGGACGCCATCTACCTGCGCGGGATCACCCGCATCCTCGCGGCGCTCGCGGAGGGCGTCGACCTCGACGTCCTCTTCGTGGGCAAGCTCGCCCTGGACCACGTCCCGCTGGCCCAGGACCTTCTCGACCGCGGGGTGCTCGACCCGCCGTGGGTCCGTCCACGCTGGCTGGACGTGCCCGGTGCTCGTGACCGCCTGGACCGACTGCGTGAGGGCGCCTCGGTCCTGGATCTGCTCGAAGGGGAGGGAACGGATGAGGATCGCCTTCGTGGTCAACGAGGTGGCCACCGAGATCGATGAGTACACGACGACGCGCCTGGTGAGGTCCGCGGTCGAGCTCGGCCACGAGGCCTGGTACCTCGGCGTCGGGGACGCCGAGCTGGCCGGCGACGGCAAGCTGGTGGGGCGGGCGCGCCGCGTGGAGGCCGGAGACGGCTCGCTCGCCGATCTCCTCAAGGGCGTCCAGGAGCGCGACGACGAACGAATCTCCCTGGACGACCTCGATGCCGTGTTCCTGCGCAACGAGTCGCTCGTCGACCTGCAGGAGCGGCCGTGGGCGGGATCGATGGGCATGGTGCTCGGCCAGGTGCTCGGGGCGCGGGGCGTCACCGTCGTCAACGACCCGGTGGCGCTGGTGCGCGCGTCGAGCAAGCTCTACCTGGAGGAGTTCCCCGAGCGGATCCGTCCTCGCTCGCTGGTCACCCGAAACCCGGAGGCGATCGCGACGTTCGTCGCCGAGGTCGGGCACTCCGTCGTCAAGCCCCTGTACGGCGCCAAGGGCCGCAACGTGTTCGTCGTCGAGGACGCCGGTGAGGCCAACCTGGCGCAGATCACCGAAGCCGTGCTGCGGGACGGCTACGCGCTCGTTCAGCAGTTCGTCGACGGCGGCGAGGACGGCGACGCCCGGATCTTCCTGCTGGACGGGGAGATCCTCGAGCGGGCCGGCGCGCAGGCCGCGTTCCGGCGGGTGCCCGAGGGCAACGACCCCCGCGCCAACATCAGCAAGGGCGGACACCCGGTCCCGCTCGAGATCGGCGAGGCCGAGCGCGGCATCGTCGAGGCGATGCGCCGCAAGCTCGTGGCCGACGGCATGTTCTTCGTCGGCATCGACGTGATCGGCGACAAGGTGGTCGAGATCAACGCGGAGAGCGCCGGCGGGATGCAGGCCGTCGAGGCCCTCTACGACACCGACGTGGGCCCCACCGTCATCGAGGCGCTGGAACGCCGGGTCAGGTCCTGATCCGCTCCCCGTCCGGGTCGACCAGCGGTCGCAGCGAGACCCGGACGGGGTGCAGGTCGCCCCCCACGTTCACCTCGTACGACGACGCCCGCACCCACGCCGGGTCCGTGACACCGCCGTCCGGATCCCAGAGCAGCGCCAGCCCGACCGCGGCGCCGACGGTCGCACCCCAGGCGGCCGAGGTGACCAGCCCGGCGGGCCGCCCGTCGCGCAGGACCAGCTCACCACCCCAGAGCATCGGGTCGGCGTCCTCGAGGGCGAACGAGACCAGTCGACGGCGGGCCCCGGACGCGCGCGCCTTCTCGACCGCGGCACGGCCGAGGAAGTCGATGTCGGTGCCGAGCTTGCAGGCGAACAGCAGCCCGGCCTCGACCGGGTTCAGGTCCGGGTTGATGTCGCGCGGGAAGGCCCGGTACCCCTTCTCTAGCCGCAGCGAGTCGATCGCGTAGTACCCGCCCTGCACGATGCCGAGGTCCGCCCCGGCAGCCAGCAGGTCGTCGTACACGCCCGCCGCGAACTCGGCCGGCACGTACAGCTCCCAGCCCAGCTCGCCGACGTAGGTGATCCGGGTCGCCCGCACGGTCGCGTAGCCCAGCGAGATCTCCCGGCTGGTGCCGAACCCGAAGTCGTCGAGGTCCGCGGATGTCAGCCGGGACAGCAGCTCGCGCGACCGCGGACCCATGACGCCGAAGACGCCGTACGCGGAGGTCACGTCCACCACGGTGGACGACGTCCCGGACGGCGCGTGCCGCCGCAGCAGGTCCTGGTCGCGCTCGGTGGTGGCGGCGCTGCTGACCAGGAAGAACTCGTCGGCGGCGAGCCGGGTGACGGTCACGTCGGACTCGTAGGTGCCGCGGCTGTTGAGCATGCCGGTGTAGACGGTGCGCCCGGGCTCGACGCCCACGTCCGCCGTGCAGAGCCACTGCAGCACCCGCTCGGCGTCCGGTCCGGTGACCAGGTACTTGGAGAACGAGGTCTGGTCGAAGACGGTGACGTGCTCGCGGGTGTTGCGGTGCTCGGCGGCCACCCAGGGCACCCACGCCGGCCGGCTCCACGAGTACGACGGCTCGGACGACGTCCCGGGTGGAGCGAAGTAGTTGGGCCTCTCCCAGCCCATCTTGCTGCCGAAGGAGGCGTTCGCCGCCTCCACCCGCGCGTGCACCGGCGAGCGCCGGAACGGCCGCGCGGTGCGCATCTCCCGGTTCGGCCACGGGATCTCGTAGTGCAGCCCGAGCACCTCGCCGACGCGGTCGCGCAGCCAGCGGGTGTTGCCGTTGAAGCGCGCGAACCGGCGGATGTCCACGCCGGTCAGGTCCATCGGCGACTCGCCCCCGACGATCCACTCCGCCAGTGCGCGACCGGCCCCACCCGCGGATGCGATGCCGACCGAGTTGAACCCGGCGCCGACCCAGAAGTTCCGCAGTGCCGGCGCCGGCCCGAGCAGGAACTGGTTGTCCGGGGTGAAGCTCTCCGGCCCGTTGTAGAACTTGCGCACCCCGGTCTCGGCCAGCGCCGGGATGCGGTGGATGGCCGAGTCCATCAGCACCGAGAAGTGCTCCCAGTCCTCCTCGAGCAGCTGGAACTCGAACGGGTACGGGATCGCGTCGGGGGAGACCCACGGCTTGGCCTCGGGCTCGAAGCCGCCGACGACCAGCGCGCCGACCTCCTCCTTGAAGTACGTGTAGCCGTCGGGGTCGCGCAGGATCGGCAGGTCCCCGGAAGAGAAGCTCGTGATCTGCTCCATCGGCTCGGTGACCACGTAGAAGTGCTCGGCCGAGTGCAGCGGCACGGTGACCCCGGCCATCGCGCCGACCTGCGCGGCCCACTGCCCGGCGCAGTTGACCAGCACCTCGCACGCGACGTCGCCCTGGTCGGTGCTCACCGCGGTGACACGACCGTCCGTGACCCGGATGCCGGTCACCCGCACCTTCTCGACGATCGTCGCGCCGCCGTGGCGGGCACCGCGAGCCAGCGCCTGGGTCAGGTCCGTCGGGTTGGCGCGCCCGTCCCCGGGCAGCCAGATCGCGCCGACCAGGTCGTCGGTGCGGATCGCCGGGTACCGCTCGCCGGCCTGGTCCGGGGTGAGCAGCTCGCACTCCAACCCGAAGGCGTCCGCACTCGCGGCGGTCCGGCGCAGCTGCGTCATCCGGTCCGGGGTGCGCGCGACCGTCAGCCCGCCGCAGCGCCGGTACCCGATTCCGGTCTCCTGCTCCAGCTGCTCGTACAGCTCGCTGGAGTACTGCACCAGCCGGGTGCCGCTCTCAGAGGCGCGCAGCTGCCCGACCAGCCCGGCCGCGTGCCAGGTGGTGCCCGAGGAGAGCCGGCCCTGCTCCAGCAGCAGCACGTCGGTCCAGCCCAGCCTGGTCAGGTGGTAGGCGACGCTGGTGCCGATCACCCCGCCGCCGACGATGACGACCTGGGCCCGAGCCGGGAGGCCCTGAGTCGACTCAGCCACCGGCCACCTCCTCCAGCAGACGGGGGAACGACGGGTCTGCGAACGTCTTCTCGGCCTTCTCGAAGCGCTCCAGCCCCCAGGCCCAGAAGTCGAAGTCGAGCGGGCTGGTCGCGGCCTGGATGAACCCCCACAGCGACCAGCCGTAGCAGCTGCACAGCGCCTGGAGCCGTACTCGGGCCAGGTCGGCCCTCGTCGGCGACCCGAAGTAGGCGGCCGTCCAGGCCTCGGTCATCTCCGGGGTGAAGCCGCACTCGGTGGCGGTGTTGCCGAGCTCGAAGCACGGGTCGTTGTTGCCCGAGTACTCGTAGTCGATGAGCCAGACCCGGGTGCCGTCGTCGATGAAGTTGGCCGCCAGCAGGTCGTTGTTGCACGGCACCGTGGGGCGCGGGTCGGTCGCGAGCGCGGCCTGGACGGCGACCCAGGCACCGGCATGGGCGTCGTACGTCGGAGGGAGCCGGAACCCGCGCTCGTTGATCGTCGCGAGGTAGCCCGCCTGCCGGGCGAACATGTCGAAGTCGTTGACGAACCGCGGCCCGGCATGGAGTCGCCGTACGGCGTCCGTGGCCCTGCTCATGACACCGGGATCCGCGAAGTCCGCGTCGACCAGCGCCCTGCCGTCGAGGTAGCCGATCACCAGCAGGTGCTCTGCGGGCAGGTACTCGATCACCGGCGCCCCCACCCCGGCCTCGGCCGCGGCCCGGGTGTTCGCGTGCTCGGCCTCCCGGTCGATGTCGAGCAGCCCCGGATCGGCGTGCGAGTAGCGCACCACCAGGTCGAGCGCAGGGTCTCCGTCGTTGGTCCGGATGCGCAGGTTGAGATTGGTCAGGCCGCCGGACAGCTCGCTGGCAGACCACGACCGCCCCGCGAGGACAGCGAGGCGGTCGAGGTGCGGTGTGGTGTCCGTGGTTGCTCCTGTCAGCCGGTGGTGCCGATGGCGATCGACCTACTGGTGCTGCCCTCGCTGAACTTGATGCAGTGACCCTTGCCATCGCCCCGGGTGCACGAGTCCAGGGGCAGAACGACATTGATGCCGAAGGACGGCTTCTTGCCTGCCGCGACCTGGACCCACCGCTGCATGGTCAGGTGCCGGACATCGTCCAGGTGGGTTCCGCGGTAGACAGCGTCGCCTCCGGAGTAGGACCGAATCAGGTCGCCATGATCGCCGCACAGCGACGCGTGCCCTACGGTCGCGCTGGCGCCCACGACCGGCCACGGAGTCGACATCGTCACTCCGACCGTGGTGCAGCCCGAGCTCTGCGAGTCGATCGAGCGCGAGTCGTTGCGGTCGAACACGGAAGGGCCGGCGGAATGGATCCGGAAGGCTGACGGGCCGCCATCGCCGGTGCCCGTTCGAGATGACGTCGTCACATCCACATCCAGGAGGTAGAAGTCGTAGGCGCGAATCTTCTCCATGACCTTGAACGTCGTGACTCGTGTCGTCGCGGTCCCGCGCGACACTCGCCAATATCCGAACACCGAGGTACAGCCGGTCCTCCCGCCACAGAACGTGTAGATCACCGGTGGTCCGTAGTTCGTCCAGGACTTGGCGTACCTGGTCACGCCCACTGCCTGCACGTTCTGCGTGAAGGTCACGTCGGCTTCCGCTGGAGGTGACTTGAAGGCGTCGGTGATCGCCACGACGCTGCCGGCGATCAGAATCGCAAGAACGCTGACGAGGACGACGTTGCGCCTGATGTGAAGTGTCTTCCGAAGGATGGCCATGATCGACGCTAGGTCGCTTTACGGTGCCGACGGGAAAATCGGGCGTCCCCACATCCACCTTTTTCCTCCGGTCGTAAAAGGTCTAAGGTCATGCCATTGACAGCATCATGTGACCCGCACCACACTGACCGCAAGTAGCCCCGTGCGGAAGAGGTACGTCCATGACGGCGATCGACGAGCACAACGAGAACACCAATCTCGACGCGGATGCCAAGCGGCTGGCAGAGCTCGGCTACAAGCAGGATCTCGCCCGGAGCTGGTCCGGATTCTCGAACTTCGCGATCTCGTTCTCGATCATCTCGATCCTGGCCGGGTGTTTCACCAACTTCGGCGTGGCTTGGTACGCGGGCGGACCGATCTCGATCTCCTGGTCCTGGCCGATCGTGTCGGTCTTCATCCTTCTGATCGGGTTCACCATGTCCGAGCTGGTCTCGGCCTACCCGACCTCGGGCGGCATCTACTGGTGGGCGTCCAAGCTCGGAGGCGCGCGAGCCGGCTTCTACACCGGTTGGCTCAACCTGGTCGGCCTGATCGCTGTCACCGCGGGCGTCGCCTACGGGTGCGCGACCTTCATCGACCTGACGCTCAACACGTTCTCCGACAGCTGGGCCTCCCACTACTCCCTGGCCCGGGTGTTCTACATCTTCGTCGGCGTCCTGCTCGTCGCAGCGGTGCTCAACATCTTCAGCGGGCACCTGATGGCGATCATGAACAACATCTCGGTGTGGTGGCACGTCGCTGGTGCGGCTGCAATCGTCCTGATCCTCATCGTCGTTCCGGACCACCACCAGAGCCTGAACTACGTGTTCACCGAACGGGTGAACGGCACCGGATACTCGAGCGGGTCGACGAGCAGCCTGTTCTTCTTCCTCGCCGTCATCCCCATGGGATTCCTGCTGACGCAGTACACGATCACCGGCTTCGACGCATCGGCGCACCTCTCCGAGGAGACCCAGGCTGCGTCGAACGCAGCGGCGAAGGGCATCTGGCAGTCGATCTTCTACTCGGCCGTCGGCGGCTACATCCTGCTTCTCTGCGTTGTCTTCGCGGTTCCGAACGGCACGGACGGGAAGCCGAACAACGTGCTCGGATCGAGCGGTGTGCAACCCATCTTCAATGCGGCTCTAGGATCGAACTGGGCGTCCCTGGTCCTCTTCATCTCAGCCGCAGGCCAGCTGTTCTGCGCGGTCTCCTGCATGACCTCGGCCTCCCGGATGCTGTACGCCTTCAGCCGCGACCGTGCCGTGCCCGGCTCGAGCCACTGGTCGCGCTTGTCGGCCAACAAGGTCCCTGCCCGCGCTGTGATGCTCGTGGGTGTTGTCGCGGCCCTTCTCACGCTTCCCGCCCTCATCGAGGTCAACCAGGGAACCGCCGACGAGCCGCTGATCGTTCCGGTCGCGTTCTACGCGGTGACGTCGATCGCGGTCCTCGGTCTCTACCTGTCTTTCGCCATCCCCATCTGGTTGCGCTGGCGGCATGGTGACAAGTTCGAGGTCGGTGCGTGGAACAACGGCGCGAAGTACAAGTGGATGAACCCCGTAGCGGTCATCGAGATCGTCGTGGTGTCGCTCTACCTGATGCTGCCGAACCTGAGCTCCGGCAATCCCTTCAGCGATTCCTTCTCCTGGAAGTTCGTGAACTACTCCCCGATCGTGCTGGTCGCCGTCCTGCTCGGCATCACGATCTGGTGGGAAGTCTCCGCGAAGAACTGGTTCAAGGGACCGATCCGGAACGTCGACGCGACCGAATCGGTCTGATACTCGGCCCATGACTCCTTCCCCGGAGCCGGTCTCCCCGCCGGCCCACCCACTCGGTGACATCGTTCTTCGACCGGTTCGCGGGCATCACGCGTTCGAGAGCTGCGTCGAACAGCTGGCAACCGCGATCAGGCTCGGCGCGTTCTCCTTCGGGGCGGCTCTGCCTCCCGAACGAGAGCTCGCCGAGCGGATGGGGGTCTCTCGCGCAACCCTGCGCGAGGCGATCGCGGGTCTGCGGGCGGCCGGTATGGTCCGCACCACTCGGGGCCGCGGGGGCGGCACCGTGGTCTCGTACCGGCCGCCCGTGCCTGGGGGCTCGGCCTCGGCGATCGGCCATCGCCGCGACGAGCTGCTCGACTCGCTCGTCTTCCGTCGGGTGGTCGAGCCGGGGGCGTGCCACCTGGCCGCCAGCCGGGAGCTGAGCGCGCAGGAGCGGATGCTGCTCACCACCGCGCTCGCCGAGGTGGACGCGGCGGAGGATCCGGCCACGCACCGGCAGGCGGACTCACGCCTGCACCTGGCCATCGCCAGCGTCACCGGTTCGCCGATGACGATCGAGGCTGTCACCGACGTGCAGGCCTGCCTGCACGACATGCTCCAGGCCATCCCGGTCCTGGAGGTCAACATCGAGCACTCCAGTGCCCAGCACCGCGCGATCGTCACCGCGATCCTCAAGAGCGAGCCCACCAAGGCCCGCCGGGCGATGGAGCAGCACTGCGACGACACCGCCGCGCTGCTGCGGGGCCTGCTCGGCTGAACGCCGTACGACGGAAGGACACCATGCGCAACGATCGCTACCTGACCCTCGACCAGCTCACCGCTGCGGTCGACGACGGCCGCATCGACACCGTGGTGGTCGCGTTCACCGACATGCAGGGACGGCTGCAGGGCAAGCGGCTGCACGCGCGCTACTTCCTCGACATCGTGGTCGAGCACGGGACCGAGGGCTGCAACTACCTGCTCGGCGTCGACGTGGACATGAACACCGTCGAGGGCTACGCGATCACCTCGTGGGAGCGCGGGTACGGCGACATGGAGTTCGTCCTCGACCTCGACACCATCCGGCTGCTCACCCACCTGCCGGCCACCGCACTGGTGCAGTGCGACCTGGTCTGGCCCGACCACAGGTCTGTCGTGCAGTCGCCGCGCTCGATCCTCAAGGCGCAGCAGGTGCGCGCCGCCGAGCTCGGCTACGCCGCCTTGGCCGGGACCGAGCTGGAGTTCATCGTCTTCGACGACACCTACGAGGCCGCGCGCAACGCCGACTACCGCGACCTCACCCCGGCCAACCAGTACAACGTCGACTACTCGATCCTCGGCACCACCCGGGTCGAGCCGCTGCTGCGCGACATCCGCAACACCATGTACGACGCGGGCCTCAACGTCGAGGGCGCCAAGGGGGAGTGCAACTTCGGCCAGCACGAGATCGGCTTCCTGTACGACGACGTGCTGGTCACCGCGGACAACCACGTGGTCTTCAAGAACACCGCCAAGGAGATCGCCGCCCAGCACGGCAAGGCGATCACGTTCATGGCCAAGTACAACGAGCGCGAGGGTAACTCGTGCCACATCCACCTGTCCCTGCGCGGGACCGACGGCGAGATCGTCTTCTGGGAGGACGACCACCGGTCCGCGCTCTACGACCAGTTCGTCGCGGGCGTGCTCGCCACCCTGCCCGACTTCACCCTCCTCTACGCGCCGAACGTCAACTCCTACAAGCGTTTCGCGGCCGGCTCGTTCGCGCCGACGACGATCGCGTGGGGCGAGGACAACCGCACCTGCGCGGTCCGGCTGGTCGGCCGCGGCGCCGGCGCCCGGATGGAGAACCGCGTCCCCGGCGGCGACGTGAACCCGTACCTGGCCCTGGCCGCGATGCTCGCCGGCGGCCTGCACGGCATCGAGAAGGGCCTGGAGCTGGAGCCGCCGCTGGAAGGCAATGCCTACACGTCGGGCCGCCCGACGGTGCCGCGTACGCTACGCGAGGCCCGCGACGTCTTCGCGAGCTCGTCGATCGCCCGGGCCGCCCTCGGCGACGAGGTCGTCGACCACTACACGAACATGGCCGACGTCGAGCTCGCCGCCTTCGACGCCGCCGTCACCGACTGGGAGCTGCGTCGCGGCTTCGAGCGGATGTGAGAAAGGGATCATGAGCAGCTTCACCGTCATCAACCCGGCCACCGCGCAGCCCGTGACCGAGGTGCCGCTGGCGACCCTGGAGGAGGCAGACGCGGCGATCGCCCGGGCCCAGGACGCCTTCCCTGCTTGGCGATCCGTCGCTCCGGGCGAACGGGCCCGGCTGCTGCGCGCCTTCGCCGCGGTCGTCGACGCGCACCTCGAGGAGCTCGCCCAGCTGGAGGTCCGCAACGCCGGCCACACGATCGGCAACGCCCGCTGGGAGGCGGGCAACGTGCGCGACTGCCTCAACTACTACGCAGCGGCCCCCGAACGGCTCTTCGGGCGGCAGATCCCGGTGGCGGGCGGCATCGACGTGACCTTCCACGAGCCGCTCGGCGTGGTCGGCGTGATCGTGCCCTGGAACTTCCCGATGCCCATCGCCGGCTGGGGATTCGCTCCCGCCCTGGCGGCCGGCAACTGCGTCGTGCTCAAGCCCGCCGAGCTGACTCCGCTGACCGCGATCCGGCTCGGTGAGCTGGCGATCGAGGCCGGCATCCCCGAGGGCGTCTTCACGGTCATCCCGGGCAAGGGCTCGGTCGTCGGCGAGCGGTTCGTCACGAACCCGCTGGTCCGCAAGGTCTGCTTCACCGGGTCCACCGAGGTGGGCAAGCGGATCATGGCCGGCTGCGCGGACCAGGTGAAGCGGGTGACCCTCGAGCTCGGCGGCAAGAGCGCCAACATCGTCTTCGCGGACGCCGACGTCGCCAAGGCAGCCGCCACGGCGCCGTACGCGGTCTTCGACAACGCCGGGCAGGACTGCTGCGCCCGCTCCCGGATCCTCGTCGAGCGCAGCGTGTACGACGAGTTCCTCGGCGGCCTGGAGAAGGCGGTGACGGCGCTGCGGGTGATCGACCCGGCCGACGACGCCAGCGAGATGGGGCCGCTGATCTCGGCGAAGCAGAAGGAGACCGTGCTCGGCTACCTCGACGGCGTCGAGGCCGCGTTCACCGGCAGCGCGCCCCAGGCTGAGGGGTTCTGGGTGCCGCCGACCGTCGTGCTGACCGAGGACACCACCGCGCCGGTCTGGCGCGAGGAGGTCTTCGGCCCGGTGGTCGCGGTGATGCCGTTCGACGACGAGGAGCACGCGGTCGCGCTGGCCAACGACACCGAGTACGGGCTCTCCGGTTCGATCTACACCCGCGACCTGGGCCGGGCGCTGCGGGTGGCCCGCGGCGTCGAGTCCGGCAACCTCAGCGTGAACTCGCACTCGTCGGTGCGGTACTGGACGCCGTTCGGCGGTTACAAGCAGTCCGGCCTCGGCCGGGAGCTCGGACCGGACGCGCCGAACGCGTTCACCGAGGAGAAGAACGTCTTCATCGCTCAGGACTGAGCTCACCACCAGAGAGGAACAACGTTGTCTGGACGCCTGGAGGGCAAGACCGCCGTCGTCACCGGGGGATGCTCGGGGATCGGCCTGGCCACCGTGCGCAGGTTCGTGGAGGAAGGGGCGAAGGTCGTCGTCGGAGACCTCGACGACGCCCGTGGCAAGGAGATCGCGGAGGAGCTGGACGTCTCCTACGTCCACGTCGACGTGACCGACAAGGACCAGGTCGACGCGCTCTTCAAGACCGCCAAGGACACCTACGGCTCGGTCGACATCGCCTTCAACAACGCCGGGATCTCGCCACCCGAGGACGACTCCATCCTGGACACCGACCTGGACGCCTGGCGCAAGGTCCAGGAGGTGAATCTCACGAGCGTGTACCTGTGCTGCAAGGCCGCGCTGCCCTACATGCTCGAGCAGAAGAAGGGCTCGATCATCAACACCGCCTCGTTCGTCGCGGTGATGGGCGCGGCCACCTCGCAGATCTCCTACTCCGCCTCCAAGGGCGGCGTGCTCTCGATGAGCCGCGAGCTCGGCGTTCAGTTCGCCCGCGAGGGTGTCCGGGTCAACGCGCTGTGCCCGGGGCCGGTGAACACCCCGCTGCTGCAGGAGCTGTTCGCCAAGGACGAGGAGCGGGCCGCGCGCCGGCTGGTGCACGTGCCGATGGGCCGCTTCGGCGAGCCCGAGGAGATGGCCAACGCGGTGCTGTTCCTGGCCTCCGACGAGTCCTCGTTCATCACCGCCTCGACCTTCCTGGTCGACGGCGGCATCTCCGGGGCCTACGTCACGCCGTTGTGAGACCGCTGATCGGCCTCTCGACGTACCGGGAGCAGGCGCGCTGGGGTGTCTGGGACACCCCGGCCGACCTGCTGCCCAGCGCCTACGCCCGCGCGGTCGAGGCGGCCGGCGGGGTGCCGGTGCTGCTGCCGCCCTGCCTTCCGTACGACGACAGTGCGACCGCCGCGGTGGCCCGGCTCGACGGCCTGGTCATCAGCGGCGGCGCCGACGTCGACCCCGGCCGGTACGACGCCGCGCCGCACCCGCGCACCAGCGGCTGGCGACCCGACCGGGACGCCTGGGAGCTGGCCCTGCTCGACGCCGCCGACGCGCGCGGGCTGCCGACCCTCGGCATCTGCCGGGGCATGCAGGTGATGGCCGTGCACGCCGGCGGTGACCTCGACCAGCACGTCCCGGACCTGGTCGAGACCGAGACCCACAGCCCCGGCGGCGACGTCTACGGCGAGGTGGCGATCTCGGTCGCCCCGGGCAGCCGGCTGGCGGGCGTGCTGGACGGCCGGACGCCGACGGTCCGCTGCCACCACCACCAGGCGGTGCGCAGCCACCCCGGCTTCGAGGCGGTCGCCTGGGCCGGAGACGGGCTCCTGGAGGCGATCGAGGCGCCCGCGGACCGGTTCCTGCTCGCGGTGCAGTGGCATCCCGAGGAGACCTCGGGCGACCTGGCGCTGTTCGAGGCGCTGGTGAGAGCGGCCACACCCGCGTGACGAAACCGCCGTTCCGGTGTCTGCCCTGGTGACGAAGGAGGTCACGGATGCACCGGGACGACGACGGCTGGCGTGAGGCCCTGTACGGCGAGGTCGTGCGCGGGTTCGTCAGCGACGCGGTCGGCGCCGCGGCGCGCGAGGAGATGGACCTGCCGCACCTGGTGATCTGCCGAGACACCGAGACCGGGATCCGCAGCCACGCCGGCCCGTTCCCCGACGGGCTGAGCGCGCTCGTCTTCGCCGAGCGGGAGCACGCCTCGGAGCGGGCCGCGGGCAACCACACCATGTCCTTCGAGGTGGCGGCGCTGTTCCCGGTCGATCCACCGGCCCGCTGACCCGGAATCCGGCGAAATCCGTCAGTTGGCGTAAGCCCGGGCCCCGAATTCGCGTCCTTCGTGCAGAACCGCACGGAAGGACCCGCATGAGCGATCGACCAGAGCCGACTCCGGTGCCCCGCATCCCGCAGCCACGCCGCCCCGAGGACGGTGCCCGTGGTTAGGCGGACCCCCGACCCGGTGGTGCCGGGCCGCTACGTCGGGGCCCTCGACCTGACCACCGAGGTGCCCACCCCGGAGGGCACCATCGCGGTCGCGCACCTCCAGGTCGGCCACACCGTCTTCTCCGGCGACGGACAGGTCTCCTCGGTCTCGGAGATCTCCGAGCCGCTGACCGGCCACACCTGCTTCGAGGTCGAGTTCGCCACCGGCGACCGGATCGTCGCCGACGACGAGCAGCGCTGGTTCACCGAGCGACGGGACGTGCCGCGCACGGTCGCCGCTCCGCGCCGGCGGGCCACCCTCGAGCTGGCCGGCTCGGTCGCCGAGCACGGCCCGGCCGCCTTCGCGGTCCGGGTGGCCCCGGCGGTGCAGCTGCCGACCCGCAAGCTGCTCGTCGAGCCCTACCTGCTCGGTGCCTGGCTCGGCACCGGCGCGGACACCCTGCCCGCGCTGGTCGGCGCCTCGGACGCCCTGGTCCGCAACCTCGACGAGCAGGGTGTCCGGGTGTTCACCTCCGGACTGCCCCGGCAGCACTGGATCGCGACCCCCGGCGCCGCCCGGCGCGGCGCCAACCTGGCCAGCCGGCTGACCGCGCTGCACGTGCTCGGCGACAAGCACGTGCCGACTCTCTACCTGCGCGCCTCCGAGGAGCAGCGCCGCGAGCTGCTGGCCGGGCTGCTCGACGCCTCCGGCGCGGTCACGCACGGGGGCGAGGTGCTGTTCCGGGCTCCCACGCAGGCGCTGGCCGTCGGGGTGCACGAGCTGATCGCCTCGCTGGGCTACCGCCCCTGGCGGCGGCCCGGGCCGGTCCGCGGCGTGGACGTCGGCTTCGTCACCGCGGACCAGGTGTTCGGGATCGAGCCGCTGCGGGTGCTGCACCAGAGCCGGCGCCGGCTCGCCGCCCGGCTGCGCCCCCGCCGCCTGGTGGTTGCCGTCCGGCCCGTGGAGACCCGCCCGGTCCGCCGGATCAAGCTCGCCAGCGACGACGGGATGCTGCTCGTGGGCCGCTCCTTCATCCCGGTCCCCGGCGCCACCCTGGAGCCGTACGCCGAGGAGGACTCCGCCGACACCGCGTGACCACCTGGACGTACGTCGACGAAACGAAGGCCAAGACCTACCTGCTCGCCGCAGTCACTGGTCACGGCTCGGACATGTAGGTGGCCCGCAAGGAGCTGGTCGGCTTGGTCCTTGCGGGCCAGCGTGGGCTGCACATGAAGGCCAAGGCAGACTCGCGCCGAGCGACGGACCGGGTCACCTACGAGCACCGGAGTCGACACGGCGAAGTCCTGCCGGCCGTCCCGGACGCGATTGCCTGGTGCCGGGCGCGAGGCGGCGAGTGGCGCGCCAGGGTGCGACCAGTCGTCGAGCGGATCCGAGTCGTGTAGTCCCTCAGATGCGCGAAGCCCGAGCGCCACGGTCGTCCGGCCGGGTCTCGGGCTCACTTCCTGGGGCTCAGCGCCCCAGGCTCGATCAGTATGGCCGCCGCCGGGAGACCAGATCAACCGGACATCGGCGCGACCGCTTCACTTTCCGTGATCGCGGTCACGGGTTCTTGCGCGGTCCCGGGGGAGCGCCCACTGTGTCCCCATGGAGCTGACGCCACGCGGGGTGACCCGGTCCGTCGTACGACGGATGAACGCGCTCGGTGCGACCCCGGTGAGCTCGCGTGGCCTGCTCGCCCGGGCGGTGCCGCGGGTCGGGGACAACCGGGACGGCCTGGAGGCGCTGCGCCGTGCCGTGGCCGGCAAGGTCGTGCTGGTCACCGGGGCTTCCTCGGGCATCGGCCGGGCCAGCGCGCAGCGGTTCGCGGCCGCGGGCGCGACCGTGCTGCTGGTCGCGCGCAGCGAGGAGCAGCTCACCGAGGTGGCAGTGGAGATCGCCGACGCCGGCGGAGAGGCCGTGGTGTACCGCTGCGACCTGGTCGACTTCGACCAGATCGACGCGCTGGTCACCAAGGTGCTCGACCGGCACGGGCACGTCGACGTCCTGGTCAACAACGCCGGCATGTCGATCCGGCGCAAGGTGCGGCACTCGACCGACCGCTTCCACGACTTCGAGCGCCCGATGCACCTGAACTACTTCGCCGCGGTCCGGCTCACCATGGGCCTGCTGCCCACGATGGTCGAGCGCGAGAGCGGCCAGGTCATCAACATCTCCAGCTGGGCGGCCCTGCTGCGCCCCGCCCGGTTCTCCGGCTACGCCGCCTCGAAGGCGGCGCTGGAGGCGTGGTCGGACTCGGTGCAGGGCGAGGTGCTCGACGACGGCGTGGTGTTCACCAACGTGCACATGCCGCTGGTGCGCACCCCGATGATCTCTCCGACCAAGCTCTACAGCCGGATGCCCGCGCTCACCGTCGACCAGGCGGCCGCGGTCGTCACCGACGCCGCGGTCACCCGGTCCCGGCGGGTCACGCCGCTCGTCGCCAGCATGGTCACCTGGGCCGAGTCGGTCAGCCCCGGCCTGGGCGACGTGCTCCGCAAGTACGCGATCTGACCCGGTTACCGTCCAGTCGCTGGCGGCGTCCTCGAAGTCTCGGCGCGGGCCGTCGAGAATGCCGGTGTGAACGATCCAATCGCCGACCTGCGCCGTGACATCCGCCTGGTGACGTCGCTGCTGGGGGAGTCCCTGGTCCGGGCCGAGGGGCAGGAGCTGCTCGACCTGGTCGAGCAGGTGCGCGCGCACGCGAAGACCGACAGCCTGGAGGAGCTGCCGAGCCTCGACCTCGACACCGCCACCCAGCTGGCGCGGGCGTTCACCGCGTACTTCCACCTCGCCAACGTCACCGAGCAGGTGCACCGCGGCCGAGCGTTGCTGGAGGTGCGCCGCCAGGAGGGCACCTGGCTGCACCAGGCGGTCGGCCGGATCGCCGCGGCCGGGGTCGAACCCGACGAGCTCGGCAAGGCGCTCGAGCACGTCGGCGTCCGGCCGGTGCTGACCGCGCACCCGACCGAGGTGGCCCGGCGCTCCACGCTGGACAAGCTGCGCCGGGTCGCCGCCCTGCTCGGCGAGGAGGACGGCCCACGCCGGACGGCCCGGTTGCGCGAGGCGATCGACCTGCTCTGGCAGACCGACGAGATCCGGGTCGAGCCGCCCGAGCCGGTCGACGAGGCCCGCAACGGCGTCTACTACCTGGAGGGCCTGGCCGCGGGTGCCGTCCCCGACGTGCTGGAGGACCTGCGCGACGAGCTCGCCCTTCGGGGCGTCGCGCTCCCGGTCGAGGCGCGACCGCTTCGCTTCGGCAGCTGGATCGGCGGCGACCGCGACGGCAACCCGAACGTGACCCCGGCGACCACCCGGGAGGTGCTCGGGTTGCAGGCGATCCACGGCATCCGGCTGCTGCAGCAGCGGGTCGACGGCCTGCGCCGGAACCTCTCGGTCAGCGAGCGGCTCTCCGCGGTCTCCCCGGAGATCACCGAGCGGGTCGCCGCGCTGCTGACCGGGCTGCCCGAGGTCGAGCCCCGCTACCGCCGGCTCAACGCCGAGGAGCCCTACCGGCTCTTCCTCACCTGCGTCCACGTCCGGCTGCGGCTGACCGCGGCGCGGATCGAGTCCGGCGAGCGGCACCGACCCGGTCGCGACTACGCCGACGACTCCGAGCTGCTCGCCGACCTGCTGCTCCTGCACGACTCCGTCCGGCGGCACCAGGGCGACCTGGTCGCGGGCGGTGAGCTGGAGCGGCTGATCCGCACCGTCGCGGCGACCGGCCTCACCCTGGCCACCCTCGACGTCCGTGAGCACGCCGAGAAGCACCACCACGCGGTCGGGCAGCTGATCGACCGCCTGGGCGAGCTGGACCGCCCGTACGGCGACCTCGGCCGTGCCGAGCGGAGGGAGGTGCTGGCCGGCGAGCTGGCCGGGCGGCGCCCGCTCACGCGTTCTCTCTCCGGCCACCCGCTGCCGCTGGACGCCGACGGGGCGAGGACGGCGGAGACGTTCCGGACCATCCGCTGGGCCCTGGACACCCTCGGCCCGCGCACGGTGGAGAGCTACATCGTCTCGATGACCCGGCACGCCGACGACGTGCTCGCCGCGGTGGTGCTGGCCCGCGAGGCCGGGCTGGTCGACCTGGTCGCTGCCAACTCGTCGAAACCCAGTGCGCGGATCGGGTTCGTGCCGCTGCTGGAGACCACCGAGGAGCTGGAGCAGGTCGAGGACATCCTGGAGACGCTCTTCTCCGACCCGTCGTACCGGCGGCTGCTCGGGCTGCGCGGCGACCTCCAGGAGGTCATGCTCGGCTACTCCGACTCCAACAAGGCCGGCGGCATCGCCACCTCGCAGTGGCAGATCCAGCGCGCGCAGCGGCGGGCCCGCGACGTGGCCCGCCGGTTCGGCGTCCGGCTGCGCTACTTCCACGGCCGCGGCGGCTCGGTCGGGCGTGGTGGCGGTCCGACGTACGACGCGATCATGGCGCTGCCCTCGGGCACGGTCGACGGCGAGGTCAAGATCACCGAGCAGGGCGAGGTGATCAGCGACAAGTACGCGCTGCCGGTGCTGGCCAGGCAGAACCTGGAGCTCATGCTCGCGGCCACCATCGAGGCCAGCGTGCTGCACCGCTCCGACCGCCGTACGCCGGAGGACGCGGCCGCCTGGGACGCCCTCATGGACACGCTCTCGAACGCCGCCCACGCCCGCTACCGGGCGCTGGTGGAGACCCCGGGGCTGGCCGAGTACTTCCTGGCCGCCACCCCGGTCGACCTGCTCGGCGCCCTGCACATCGGCTCCCGGCCGGCCCGGCGACCGGACGCCGGCTCCGAGCTGGAGGGCCTGCGCGCGATCCCGTGGGTCTTCGGCTGGACGCAGTCGCGGCAGATCGTGCCCGGCTGGTACGGCGTCGGCTCCGGGCTCGCCGCCGTCGGCGACCGGGACGCGCTGCGCCGGATGTACGCCGAGTGGCGGTTCTTCCGGACCTTCGTCGACAACGTCTCGATGACCCTGGCCAAGACCGACCTGGGCATCGCCGCTCGGTACGCCGCGCTCGCTCCCGCGGAGGTGCGGCCGCTGCTCGACGACATCCGCGACGAGTACGAGCGCACCGTGGAGCAGGTCCTCGCGGTCACCGGGGACGCCGCGCTGCTCGACCGCGAGCAGACGCTGCGCACCACCCTGGAGGTCCGGGACAACTACCTCGAGCCGCTGCACCACCTGCAGCTCGACCTGCTCCGGCGGCACCGGGCCGGTGAGCAGGACCCGCGCCTGGAACGGGCCCTGCTCCTCACCATCAACGGCATCGCCGCCGGGATGCGCAACACCGGCTAGCGACTCAGGACACCGTGGCTCAGCTCAGGCGCTCACCCGTCGCGGTGTCGAAGACGTGCACCTTGCTCGGCTCCGGGACGACGTACAGGGTCTCGCCCTTGTGCACCGCGTCCCGGCCGCCGACCCGGACGATGATCTGCGCGGTCTCCCCGTCCAGCTGCGCCGTGCCGTACGCGAAGCCGTCGGCGCCGAGCTCCTCGACCACGGTGACCTCGACCGGCAGACCGCCCTCGGACTCCGGCACCAGCCGCCACGCCTCGGGACGGATGCCCACGGTCACCTTGCCCTCGGCGCCCGGCGCGCTCTCGGCGAGCGAGAGCCGGTAGGTGCCGAGCGTGACCGAGCCGCCGGAGGCGGTGCCCTCGAGCAGGTTCATCTGCGGCGAGCCGATGAACCCGGCGACGAAGAGGTTGGCCGGCTTGTCGTAGAGCGCGAGCGGGGTGTCGACCTGCTGCAGCTCGCCGAGGTTCATCACCGCGACCCGGTCGCCCATGGTCATCGCCTCGACCTGGTCGTGGGTGACGTACACCGTGGTGACCCCGAGGTCGCGCTGCAGCTTGGCGATGTCGGTGCGCGTCTGCACCCGCATCTTGGCGTCGAGGTTGGACAGCGGCTCGTCCATGCAGAACACCTGCGGGTTGCGCACGATCGCGCGGCCCATCGCCACCCGCTGCCGCTGACCACCCGACAGCGCCTTGGGCTTGCGCTGCAGGTACTCCTCGAGCCCGAGGATCTTGGCCGCGTCCTTGACCCGCTTGTCCTGCTCCTCCTTGGGCATCTTGGCCATCTTGAGCGCGAACGCCATGTTGTCGGCCACGCTCATGTGCGGGTACAGCGCGTAGTTCTGGAAGACCATCGCGATGTCCCGGTCCTTCGGCGGCACCCGGGTCACGTCCCGGTCGCCGATGAACACCTTGCCGTCGTTGATCTCCTCCAGCCCCGCGAGCATCCGCAGGGTGGTGGACTTGCCGCAGCCGGACGGGCCGACCAGGACCATGAACTCGCCGTCGTCGATGTCCAGGTCGATGCCCGGCACCGCGGGCTTGTCCGCCCCCGGGTACCAGCGCTGCGCCTTCTGGAACGAGATGGATGCCATGACTTCTCTCTTTCGGATCGGTCTCGTCAGCCCTTGACCGCGCCGGCGGTCAGGCCACGGACGAAGTAGCGCTGGAGGGTGAAGAAGACGATCATCGGGATCGCCATCGAGATGAACGCGCCCGCGGTGAGCAGCTCCTGGCCCTGGCCCTGCGAGCCGAGCAGTCCCTGGAGCTTGACGATCACCGTGGAGTTGTCGGCGCTCAGGAACAGCTTCGCGATCAGCAGGTCGTTCCACACCCAGAGGAACTGCAGGATCGCGAACGCCGCCAGCGCCGGCACCGACATCGGCACGATCAGCCGCCAGAACGTCTGGAAGTGGCTGGCGCCGTCGATCTTCGCCGACTCGATCACCGTGCGCGGCAACGTGGTCATGTAGTTGCGCAGCGTGTAGATCGCCAGGGGCATGCCGAAGCCGGTGTGCAGGATCCAGACCGCGATGTACTGGCCGGAGACGCCCAGCCCGCGCGGGCCGAGCATGTCGAGCATCGGCTGGAACGCCACCTGGATCGGTACCACCATCACGGCCACGATCACCACGAAGATCACGTCCTTCCCGGGGAAGTCCATGAACGTGAACGCGTAGGCCGCGAAGGCCGCGAACATGATCGGGATGACCGTCGCCGGCACCGCGACCACCAGGCTGTTGAGGAACGAGCCGCCCATGCCGTTGCCGTTGAAGACCTTGTCGTAGTTGTCGAAGGTCCAGCCGCCGCTGAAGATCTCCCACCAGCCGTGCGCGCGCGCTGCGTCCCGGGTCCGGAACGAGGTGAGCAGCAGGCCGAGGGTGGGAATCGTCCAGAGCAGGCACAGCACCACCGTCGTCACGATCGCGAACCGGCTGCGGGGCCGGCCGTCGGCCATCAGGACCGCACTGCGCGCGCTCATCGCTCCGCCTCCTCGGCCCGGAAGTGCCGTACCTGGTACCAGAGCACCGGGGTGACCGCGAGCAGCAGGATCACCACGATGGCCGAGGCCTTGCCGGCCTGGTCCTTGGCGAACAGCTCCTGGAAGAACAGGTTCGCGATGACGTTGGTCTTGTCGAGCCCGTTCTTGAGCACGTAGACGATGTCGAAGACCTTCAGCACCAGGATCAGCACGGTGATGAAGACGGTGATGATGGTCCCCTTGATCTGCGGGATCACCACCCGCCAGAAGATCTGCCACTCGCTGGCGCCGTCGATCCGGGCCGCCTCCAGGGTCTCCTCGGGGACGCCCTTGATCGCCGAGGAGAGCAGGATCATCGCGAACCCGACCTGCAGCCAGATCAGGATCACCATCATCAGGAACGAGTTGAACCGCAGGTCGCTCAGCGAGAGCCAGGCCTGGGCCTTGCCGCCGAGGCTCGTCCAGATCCAGTTCAGCAGGCCGGTCTGCTTGTCGCCGATGTCGTAGTGGTAGACCAGCCCCCAGATGGTGGACGCACCCACGAAGCTGATCGCCATCGGCAGGAACACCAGGCTCTTGGCCACCTTCTCGCCCTGGGTGGAGAGCTTGTCGGCGAGCACCGCGACCACCACGCCGATGGCCACGGTCGCCGCCGGCACCACCAGCAGCCACAGGACGTTGTTGACGATCGAGACCCAGAACTCGCTGTCGCCGAAGATGTCCTTGTAGTTGTCCAGCCCGACGTACGCGGTGCTGTCCGAGTTCGCGAACGAGTAGTTGATCGTCTGCAGCACCGGGTAGAGCAGCATCAGCCCGATCAGCCCGAGCCCGGGCAGGATGTAGGCGTACGGCATCACGATCGCCGAGGCCCGTTCGGGCAGGCCCTCGACGAACATGTTGATGAAGTAGAACAGCAGGGCCGCGCCGAGCACGCCGCCGACGACGGCGAGGATGGCGATGACGACCTTGGAGCCGAACTTCTCCGGGTAGTAGCCGAAGGCCAGGAACAGGTTGCCCAGGCCCCAGACCACCAGCCAGGCCCCGACCACGCCGCCGGCGAGCTTGACCCAGCTCAGGCCGCCGACGTTGCCGGGGCCGCGCACGGGCGCGGTCTCGCCGCCCTCCACGATGACCGGTGCGGTGCTCATGAGCTCGACTTCGCCGCGGGCCAGGAGTTCTCGATCTCGGTGGTCACCTGCTGCGAGGACTTGCCCTGCAGCCACTCCACCATCCCGGTCCAGAACGTGCCCGAGCCGACCTCCTTGGGCATCAGGTCGGAGCCGTCGAAGCGGAGCACGTCCGCGGTCGACGCGACCTGCGCGATGCGCTTGGTGGTCTCGTTCGGGTAGTTGCTCTGGTCGAAGTCGCGGTGCGGGGAGAGCCAGCCGCCCGCCTGCGCCCACTCCTTGCCCCACTCCTTGGAGGCGAGGAACTTCATCACCTTGATCGCGTCCGGGTCGTTGCCGTTGAACAGTGCCGCGTTGTCACCGCCACCGACGATGGCCTGGCCGGCGAAGCCGCCCGGGAACTGCGGGAAGACGAACAGCCCGACCTGGTTGTCGAGGTCGGCCTGCACCGGCTTGGGCAGGAACGTCGCGGCGAAGTCGGCCTGGTGCATGAGCATGCACTTGGGCCCGCCGGCCGCGAAGGCCGGGTTCATCGCGTCCGCGAACGGGGTGTTGAGCACGCCCTTGGCGTCGCCGTACACCTCGCCCCGGCCCTTGGCGATCTTGCCGAACTCGTCGAACGCCTTGACGATCTTGGGGTCGTTGAACTTGATCCGGTGCGCGACCCAGTCGTCGTAGGTGTCCGGGCCGTACATCCGCAGGACGTAGTCCTCGATCCAGTCGGTGCCGACCCAGCCGGTGGCCTGGTCCGAACCCCAGGACATGCACCACGGGCTGACCTTGGAGCCCTTGATCTTGTCGGTGGTCGCGGTCAGGTCGGTCAGGGTCTTGGGGTCGGTGGAGTAGCCGGCCTTGGTGTAGGCGGCCTTCGGGTACCAGACCAGGCCCTTGACCGCCATCTTCACCGGCACGCCGTAGACGCGGCCGTTGCGCCGGACCGCCTCCAGGAAGCCGGGGATCAGGCTGCGGTCGAGCTCGTCGAAGTCGAGGTAGGTGTCGATCGGCTGGATGACGCCCTTGCCGGCCATCTCCAGCAGGCTGCCGGGGGCCGGGAACAGGCCGATGTCGGGGGTGTCGCCGGCGCTGACCCGGGTCTTGATCGTGGTCTCGAAGTCGCGGTCGGAGGTGTACTTGACCTTGATCCCGGTCTCGTCCTCGAACGTCTTCAGCGAGGCGAGCAGGCCCTTGGCCTCGTCGCCGCCCGGGACGCCGAGGATCGTGACCTCCTTGTCCTTGTCGGCGGTGCCGCCGTCGGCGAAGCCGCTGCCACCGGGTCCGCCGCTGCCACCGCCGCCCGCGTTGGGGTCCTGCAGGAAGCATCCCGACGTGGTCAGCACGAGTGCGACCGTCGTACAGGCCAGCGCGCCGCGGCGCAGCCTCCGCCACCGGATCTCCATCCCTCCACCTCTCCTTCGCCTACCTCGTCCGCGGTACCCCGGGGCCGGGTGTCTCAGGCCCGAGATCGTGATGTGACGGGGGTCACAGCAGCCGCGTCCGTTTCTGTCTATACCCGGGTCGCGAGGGCTGTCGAGGCCAAAGCGGGGCGGAGGGTGCTTTTCTCATGACTCGAACGAGTCGGGCGAGCCCAGTCCCATCAGGTCGGGATCGAGCAGGGCCTGCTCGTCGGAGCGGAACCGCAGGACGTTGTCGATGTAGGAGCGGGTGGCGGCCTCCAGGGAGACCGGCCGGCCGGCGGCCTCGGAGAGGAACCAGCGGTGCTCGAGGACCTCGTGGTAGATCTCGGCCGGCTCCAGCTTGGCGGACAGCTCGGGCGGGACGGCCTCGATGACGGGCTCGAAGACGTCGGTCATCCAGTGCCGGGCGACGGTGACCTCGTCGACGTCGTTGCCGGGCATCACCGCCTGGGCGCGGAAGGTGTCCAGGTCGTTGAGGATGCGCCGGGCCTGGTTCTCCTGCACGTCGAGACCGGTGAGCTGCTGGAGGCGACGGCGGTGGTGACCGGCCTCGACCACCTGGGTCTGCAGGAACACCCGGGGCCGGCCCTCGACCTCGTCGACCTCGATCTGGGCGACGTCGTAGCCGAGATCGTTGAGCCGGCGCAGCCGCTGCTCGATCCGCTCCCACTCGTCGGCGCTGACCTCCTGCGGCGCGGTCAGCTCGGCCCAGAGGCGGTTGTAGCGGTCGGCCACCGACTCCGCGGTCTCGATCGGGTCGACGGTCTCGGGGAGCAGGCCGGCCTGCTCGAGGTCGAGCAGCTCGCCGGCGACGTTGGTCCGGGCCAGGTCGATGTCGTAGTCGCGCTGGCCCTCGGACAGGCGCGGGTGCCGCTGCCCGGTCTCGGCGTCGACCAGGTACGCCGCGAGCGCGCCGGCGTCGCGGCGGAACAACGTGTTCGACAGCGAGCAGTCGCCCCAGGCGAACCCGGCCAGGTGCAGCCGGACCAGCAGCTCGGCCAGCGCGTCGAGCAGCTTGCCCTCGAGGTCGGCGTCGATGCGCCGGGAGAACAGGGCGCGGTAGGGCAGCGAGAAGCGCAGGTGCTTGGTGACCAGGGCCGAGTCCAGCGCGACGCCCTCGGGCGTGGCCCGGTCGGCGACCACGCCGATCGCCTGCACCACCGGGAGCCCGTCGCGAGCCAGGTCGCGCAGCATCGCGTACTCGCGCTCGGCGACGGCCTGGGCGATCTCCTTGACCGCGTAGACGACCCCGCCGACGCTCACGAACCGGACCACGTGCCGGCTGATCCCGCGGGGGAGCGAGACCAGGTACTCGTGCGGCCACTGCTCCAGCGGCGTCGACCACGGAAGCCCGAGCAGGTCCGCCGGGTCGGGCCCGGTGGCCATGTTCATGCGCACGGGGCCAGGGTGGCACAGCGACTGCCCTTTGACTGATTCGAACATGTGTTCGATCATGGATGGATGGCCGCGACCCTGACCCTCACCCCTTCCCGACGGCCGCCGGGGGCCGGGCGGGAGCACACCCTGCGGCAGCTGCAGGACCGGATCCGGGGGATGCAGGACGGGGTGCCGCGGCTCCCGGTGGCGACCCACCCCGCGTTCGACGGGCTGCTCGACCTGCGCACCGGTGGCGCCTACGAGGTCGACAGCGCCGGGCTCGCGCTGGCGCTGCTCGCGCAGCCGTCCCGCGAGGGCGCCTGGGTGGCCGTCGTGGGGGTCCGCGACTTCGGGGTCGAGGCGGCCGCCGAGCTCGGGGTCGACCTGAGCCGGACCGTCCTGGTCCCCGACCCGGGCGAGCACTGGCTGGAGGCGACCGCGGCGCTGGTCGACGTGGTCACCATGGTGGTGCTGCGCCCGCCGCCCGACGTCACCGCGAAGACGGCGAGCCGGATCGCGGCGCGGCTGCGCAAGCGCTCCTCGGTGCTGGTCAGCTGGGGGCGCTGGCCGGGCAGCGAGGCGCGGCTGAGCGTGGAGTCGTCGGCCTGGACCGGTCTCGACCGCGGCCACGGCCGGCTGGCTCGGCGCCGGATGGTGGTCGCGGTGGCCCGGGGCTCGGCGCCGCCGCAGCAGGTGGAGCTGGAGCTCGACCCGGCCTTCGGGCTGTCCCGGGTCTCGCCCGAGCCGGTCGCCATCAGCGAGGTGGGTTGAGGTGCGCGTGCTCGTGGTCTGGTGCCCGGACTGGTCGGTGGTCGCCGCGCTGGCCGAGAGCGACGGTGGCGACGGCGGCGACGGCCCCGGCGGGCCTGCGCGGGTCCCGGTCGCGGTGCTGACCCGCAGCGCGGTGGTGGCCTGCAACGAGGAGGCCCGCCAGTACGGCGTACGACGGGGGATGCGCCGGCGCGACGCCCAGGCGCGCTGCCCCGAGCTGGTGCTGCTGCCCGACAACCCGGACCGGGACGCACGCGCCTTCGAGCCGGTCCTCGCCGCCGTCGAGGCGCTCCGTCCCGGGGTGGCGCCGCTGCGACCGGGGCTGCTCGCGATCCGCGCACCCGCCCGGTTCTACGGCGGTGAGGAGCATGCCGCCGCGGTCGTCGCCGAGTGCCTGGTCGGTGTCGGCGTCTGGGACGTGCGCATCGGCATCGCCGACGACCTGTTCACCGCCGAGCAGGCCGCCCGGCAGGCGGGGGTGCAGGGCTGGCGGGTGGTGCCCGAGGGCGGGTCGGCCGCGTTCCTGCGGGACCTGCCGGTGAGCGTGGTCGACGATGCCGACCTGGTCGGGCTGCTGCAGCGGCTCGGCCTCGGCACCCTCGGTGCGTTCGCGGCGCTGCCGGCCGGCGACGTGCTCACCCGCTTCGGCGCGTACGGCGCCAAGGTGCACCGGCTCGCCCGCGGCGTCGACCCGGTCGAGCCGGCCGGCCGGACCCCGCCCCCCGATCTGGTCGCCGAGATCGGATTCGAGCCCGCGTTGGCCTCGGTCGAGGCGGTCTGCTTCAGCGTCCGTCGTACGGCGGAGAGGCTGGTGGCGAACCTCGGCGACCGCGGGCTGGTCGGCACCGCGGTCCGGATCGAGGCGGAGGCCGACGACACCGACCGGACCCTGCTCAGCGAGCGAACCTGGGTGCACTCGCGCTGGTTCACCGCCGCCGACCTGGTCGACCGGGTGCACTGGCAGCTGCAGGCGCAGCCCGACGGCCGGCTGGTCGGCGCGCCGGTCGGGGTGGTCCGGTTCGTCCCCGAGACCGTCGAGCAGGCGGCCGCGCACGCCGACGGGCTCTGGGGCGGCGGCACCGACGAGCGGGTCGACCGCGGGGTGGCCCGGGTGCAGGCGATGCTCGGCTACGAGGCGGTGAAGACCCCGGTGCGCCAGGGCGGCCGGACTCCGGCGGACCGGCAGCTGCTGGTGCCCTGGGGCGAGCGGCCCACCGGGCTGCGACCGCCGGACCAGCCGTGGCCGGGGCAGATCCCGCCACCGGCGCCGAGCCGCGTCTTCGCCGAGCCCTGGGCCACCGCGGTCGTCGACCAGAACGGCCGCCCGGTCGCGGTGACGGCGCGCGGTGCGGTCACGGGCGAGCCGTCCAGGTTCCACACGGGCGCCTCACCGGGCTGGCAGCCGGTGCTCTCCTGGGCAGGGCCGTGGCCGGTGGACGAGCAGTGGTGGGCTTCGGAGGGGGCCGGCCTGCGGGCGCGCTTCCAGATCGTCGGCGTGGACGGGCGGGCCTGGCTGATGCGCTGCGCCGGCGGGCAGTGGTGGACGGAGGCGGCCTATGAGTGAGCCGGCCACGTAATGGGGTGGTCGAACCCGCCGATCCCTTGGGGCGAGCTGGAGCGACGGCTCTCGGCAGCGCCCCGCTACGGACCGCCCGACGAGGGTCCGGGGTCGCGCAAGAAGAAGCCGTACCGGGTCAAGGACGAGGTCCGCCGCCCGGACGGTCCGCTCACGCCGTACGCGGAGCTGCACTGCCACAGCGGCTTCTCCTTCCTCGACGGTGCCAGCGGGCCGGACCGGCTCGTCGAGCAGGCGATCCGGCTCGGCCTGGACGGGATTGCGCTGACCGACCACGACGGGTTCGCGGGCGCGCCGCTGTTCGCCGAGATCGCCCAGAAATATGGGGGCATCCGGACCGTGTACGGCGCCGAGCTGTCGCTGGGGCTGAGCAAGCCGCAGGCCGGTGCCGCCGATCCCGAGGGCAGCCACCTGCTCGTGCTGGCCGAGGGCGTCGAGGGCTACCACCGGCTGGCCGCCGCGATCACCGACGCCCAGCTGCGCGGGGACGAGAAGGGCCGGCCGGTCTACGACCTGGGCGAGCTGGCCGAACGCGGCCGCGGGCACTGGCTGGTGCTCACCGGCTGCCGCAAGGGCCGGGTCCGCCAGGGGCTCGCCCGCGGCACGGCGCCCGAGGAGCTCGACACCCTGACGATGCTCTTCGGGCACGACCGGGTCGTCGTCGAGCTGACCGACCACGGGATGCCCGGCGACGCCGAGGCCAACGACCTGCTCGCGGCGCTGGCAGCCGATCACGGCCTGCCGATCGTCGCCACCAACAACGTGCACTACGCGCTTCCCGAGGACCACCGGCTGGCCGGCGCGATGGCCGCGATCCGGGCCCGGCGCAGCCTCGCCGAGATGGACGGCTGGCTGCCGCCGTGGGGAGCGGCCTGCCTGCGCAGCGGGGAGGAGATGGCGCACCGGTTCGCGCGCTACCCGGGCGCGGTGGCGCGGTCGGTCGAGATCGCCGACGCGCTCGCCTTCGACCTGCAGAAGGCGACCCCGCGGCTGCCCAAGCTCGGCATCCCCGACGGGCACACCCCGGCGAGCTGGCTGCGGGTGCTGGTCGAGCGCGGCTTCGCGACGTCGTACGCCGGCACCCCGCACGAGCAGGAGGCCCGGGAGCGGATCGAGCACGAGCTGCGGGTCATCGAGGAGAAGGACTTCGCCGGCTACTTCACCATCGTGCACGACATCGTCGCCTTCGCCCGGAGTCAGGGAATCCTCTGCCAGGGCAGGGGATCGGCGGCCTCCTCGGCGGTCTGCTACGCCCTCGGCATCACCGCGATCGACTCGGTCTTCTACCGGCTGCCGTTCGAGAGGTTCATCTCCCAGCACCGCGACGAGGAGCCGGACATCGACGTCGACTTCGACTCCGACCGGCGCGAGGAGGTGATCCAGTGGGTCTACGACCGCTACGGCCGGCACAACGCCGCGCAGGTCGCCAACGTCATCAGCTACCGGCCGAAGATGGCGGTCCGCGACGCCGCCAAGGCGCTGGGCTACTCGACCGGCCAGCAGGACGCCTGGTCGAAGACGATCGACTCCTGGACCGCGATCGTCTCCTCGCCCGAGGAGTCCGAGCTGCCCGACGCGGTCGTGAGCCTGGCGAACCAGCTGCTCAAGGCGCCGCGGCACCTGGGCATCCACTCCGGCGGGATGATCCTCACCGAGCGGCCGATCGGCGAGGTGTGCCCGATCGAGCGGGCCCGGATGGACAAGCGCACCGTGCTGCAGTGGGACAAGGACGCGTGCGAGTGGATGGGCCTGGTCAAGTTCGACCTGCTCGGGCTCGGGATGCTCGGCGCGCTGAACCACATGATGGTGATGGCGGCCGAGGATCTCGGTGAGCACTGGACGCTGCAGTCGCTGCCGAAGGAGGAGCCGGGTGTCTACGACATGCTCTGCCGGGCCGACTCGGTCGGGGTGTTCCAGGTGGAGAGCCGCGCGCAGATCGGGACCCTGCCGCGGCTGCGCCCGCGGTGCTTCTACGACCTGGCCATCGAGATCGCGCTGATCCGGCCGGGCCCGATCCAGGGCGGCGCGGTGCACCCGTACATCCGCCGCGCGACCGGGCGCGAGGAGGTCGGCTACGCCCACCCCGACCTGGAGCCGGTGCTGCAGCGGACGCTCGGGGTGCCGCTGTTCCAGGAGCAGCTGATGGAGATGGCGGTCGCGATCGGGGACTGCACCCGCGACGACGCCGACCTGCTGCGCCGGGCGATGGGCTCCAAGCGCGGTATCGAGCGGATCGAGTCGATCAAGGAGAAGCTGTTCGCGGGGATGGAGAGCCGCGGCCTGGTCGGCGCGCAGGCCGAGCAGATCTACCAGCAGATCCTCTCGTTCGCGAACTTCGGGTTCGCCGAGAGCCACGCGCTCAGCTTCGCGCTGCTCGTCTACGCCAGCTCGTGGTTCAAGCTGCACTACCCGGCGGCGTTCCTGGCCGGGCTGCTGCGCGCGCAGCCGATGGGGTTCTACTCGCCGCAGTCGCTGACCCAGGACGCCCGCCGGCACGGCGTCGAGGTCCGGCGCCCGTGCATCCTGCGCTCGGGCGCGCAGGCTTCCCTGGAACGGGTGTCGGAGGAGGCGGCGGCGCCCACGGGGCTCGACGCGTGCCTGGAGCACCACCAGCCGACGCCCTATGACCCGGACGCCCCCGACCCGACGCCGACCCATCGCCGCGACGGCGCCTTCGCGGTCCGGCTCGGCCTCGACGAGGTCCGCGGGATCGGCACCGACGTGGCCGAGCGGATCGTCGCGGCCCGGGACGAGCGACCGTTCGCGGACATGGTCGACCTGTCCCGCCGGGCGCGGCTGGACTCGGGCCAGCTGGAGGCGCTGGCCACCGCGGGCGCCTTCGAGGCCTGGGGGCTCGGACGCCGGGAGGCCTTGTGGGGCGCGGGCTTCACCGAGCGCGAGGAGCACCTGGCGGGGTCGAGCGCGGTGGTGGCCGCGCCGGCGCTGCCCGCGATGGACGAGGTCGGCACCACCCTGGCCGACCTGTGGGCGACGAGGATCTCCCCGCACAGCCACCCGGTGGGCCTGCTGCGCCCGGTGCTGGAGCAGGCCGGCATCCGCTCGGTGGCCGCGCTGATGAAGTCCGAGGCCGGCCGCCGGGTGCACGTGGCCGGGCTGGTCACCCACCGGCAGCGGCCGAGCACCGCCGGCGGCGTCACCTTCCTCAACCTGGAGGACGAGACCGGGATGCTCAACGTGATCTGCACCCAGGGCGTGTGGAACCGCTACCGCAAGGTGGCCCGGACCGCGGCGGGCATGGTGATCCGCGGGATGCTCGAGCGCAACGACGGGGTCACCAACCTGCACGCCGACAAGATCGTCTCGCTCGCGGAGGTCAGTCCCGAGGCCGAGCAGGCGCTGCAGGCCCGGCACACGCCGCGCAACTTCCAGTGAGGCCTGCCGGCGCCGCTCGCGCTCAGGCGGTCTCCGCCGCCGCCTCCTCGGCGAGCACGTTGCGCGGGGTGGCGACGACGTGCTCGAGGAGCGCGTAGATCAGCACCGCCCCGACCAGGCACAGCACCGCGCCCACTCGCCAGGACAGCACGTAGCCGTCGACGAACGCCTGCGGCGGCGCCACGCCCGCGGCGATCTGGTCCTTCGCGTGCCGCAGCGCGAGTGTGGCCAGCGTGGCCAGGCCCAGCGCGCCGCCGATCTGCTGGACCGCGTTCTGCACCCCGGCGGCCAGCGAGGAGTCCTGTCCGGTCACCTCGTGCAGCGAGGCGTTGCCGAAGGCGGGGAAGCAGGCGCCGGAGAAGAAGCCGAGCACGATCATGCCGGGCATGATGTGGCCGACGTAGGTGGTGTCCGGCGAGATCGTGCTGGTCAGGTAGAGGCCGACCGCGCAGCCCACGAAGCCCAGCGACATCAGCGGCTTGACGCCGATCTTCGGCATCAGCGCCGTCGCGATGCCGATGCCCGCGCCGATGCTGAGGCCGAAGGGCAGGTAGGAGAGCCCGCCCTTGAGCGGGGACCAGCCCAGCACCTGCTGCTCGAAGAGGGTGAGCAGGAAGAAGTAGGCGAAGAACGCCGAGCTGAAGAACAGCGTGGTGAAGTTCGTGACCACGCGAGTGCGGTTGGTGAAGAACGAGAGCGGGATCAGCGGCGCCTCCGAGACCGCCTCGACCCAGACCATCAGCCCGATCAGCGCGAACCCGCCGAGCAGCGGCAGCAGCACGTGGACCGAGCCCCAGGAGTGGTCGGCCGCCTCGATGAGCCCGTCGACGATGGCGATCAGCCCGGCGGTGCCGAGGATGGCGCCCCAGTAGTCCGGCCGGTGCTTGTCGCGGAGCATCTTGCTCTCGGAGACCAGGCGCGGCACCACGAGCAGGGCGAACGCGGCGACCGGCAGGTTGATGAAGAAGATCCAGCGCCACGAGGCCAGGTCGGTGATGAAGCCGGAGATGACCGTGCCGGTGGTGCCGCCCAGACCGGCGATGCCGCCCCAGATGCCGAGCGCCTTCATCCGCTCGTGCGGGTCGGTGAACAGCAGCGCGATCATGCCCAGCGAGGCGGGAGCCGCGAGCGCCTCACCGGTGCCCTGGAGGAACCGCGAGACGACCAGCATCTCCGGGTTCGCGGCCGCGCCGCAGGTGGCCGAGGCGATGGCGAACACGGCGACGCCGATGAGGAAGACCTGCCGCCGGCCCAGGATGTCCGCGAGCCGGCCGCCGAGCAGCAGCAGCCCGCCGGCCATCAGCACGTAGCCGTTGACCACCCACGCCAGCCCGGACTCGCTGAAGCCGAGGTCCTCCTGGATCTTCGGCAGCGCGACGTTCACCACGGTGACGTCGAGGATCAGCATGAACTGGATCAGCGCGAGGACGGCGAGGGCCCTCCAGCGGCGCGGGTCGGCTTCGGTCATCGGGGCTCCTAGGTCGGGGTGGTCACAGTCCACCAGCCGGCGCCGACAATTCGCGCGGCTATTTCGCCGGCAGGCCGTCGTACAGGTCCGCGAACCGGTCGATCGCCGCGCCCAGCTCGGGGGAGCGGCGCTCGTCGAACCCCGGACCGCGCAGCGGCACCGCGTCGCCGGGCCGGACCTGCTCGCCGCAGTGCTCGCAGGCCAGCACCGCACCGCTGATCTCGCCGCAGCCCAGGTGCCGCCAGCGCAGCGGCGACTCCTCCGGCCCGAACATCCACCGGTCACCGAAGGACTGGATCGCGACCAGCACCATCGCCAGGTCCAGGCCCTTCTCGGTCAGCGTGTAGTCGTAGCGGACCGGGTTGTCCTGGTACGGCGTCCGGGTGACGACCTCGTGGTCGAGCAGGTGCTGCAGCCGCTGGGTGAGCACCTTGCGGGACAGGCCGAGGTCGCGCTGGATGGCGTCGAAGCGGGTCACGCCCAGTGCCACGTCGCGCAGCACGAGCGGTGTCCACCGGTCCCCGATGATGTCGACCGTGCGCGCGATCGCGCACGGCTCCTCCCCGAACGACTCCCGTTGCATGCCGGTGAGTCTAGGCCAGTGGGTTCCCAAAGGGAACTAACGCTGTTAACGTCGGCCCATGCTCGATCGGATCTCCGGCCTGACCTGGAGGCACCCGCGCAAGATCCTCGCGGCCGCGCTGCTCTTCGTCGCCGTCGCCGGGTTCTTCGGCCACGACGTCGAGCACCACCTCGAGGCAGCCGGGTTCACCGACCCGTCCTCGGAGAGCGAGCAGGCCGGTGACCTGCTCGCCGGCGCCCTCGGCCACTCCGCGCAGCCCGGCCTCGCGGTCCTGGTGCGCGCGAAGGGCGGCGGCCCGCTCGACGCCGCGGATCCCGTCGTACGGCGTGAGGTGAACCGGCTCGCGGAACGGCTGGCCGGCTCGGCGTACGTCGGCCACGTCTCGAGCCTGACCGCCCCCGACGGCCGCTCGGTGGTGCTGACCGCGCAGCTGAGCACCAACGACCTGGAGGACAAGGGCGGCCTGGCCGACGAGTCGGTGCGCGAGCGGGTCACCTCGAAGACCCTCGACGTCCGCTACGGCGGCTACGCACCCAGCTTCAACGAGGTCAACGACCAGACCCGTCGCGACCTCAACCACGCCGAGCTGATCGCCTTCCCGATCCTGGCGATCCTGCTGCTGCTCGTCTTCCGCAGCGCGGTCGCCGCGATGGTGCCGCTGCTGATCGGGGTGCTCTCCATCGTCGGCTCGATGTTCGCGCTGCGGATCATGTCCGGGATCGTCGGCACCTCGGTGTTCGCGCTCAACATCACCACCGCGCTCAGCCTCGGCCTCGCCGTCGACTACGCGCTGCTGCTGGTCTCCCGGTACCGCGAGGAGACCCAGGCGCACGGCTTCACGTTCGACGCGCACCGGCGGACCGTCGCCACCGCGGGCCGGGCGGCGCTGTTCTCCGGGCTGACCGTGGCCGGCGCGATGGCCGCGCTGACGGTGATGCCGCAGCGGTTCCTGTACTCGGTCGGCTTCGCCGGCGCGATGGTCGGTGTGCTCTCGGCACTGATGGCGATCTTCGTGGTGCCCGCGCTGCTGGCCGTGCTCGGCCCGCGCATCGACGCGCTCTCCCTGCGCCGTGGTCCGAGCGTCGCGGACACCTCGACCCGCTGGCTGCGGCTGGCCCGCGCGGTGATGCGCCGCCCGGTCGTGGTCGCACTCGGCACGACGGTGTTCCTGCTGGCGCTGGCGGCGCCCCTGGTTGGCACCCACCTGACCGGGCCGAGCGCCCAGGCGGTGCCGCCCGGACAGCAGTCGTACGACACCAACCGCTACCTGCTCGAGCACTACGGCCGCCAGGTCACCGAGGGTGTCTCGCTGACCGTGCACGGGGACGTCTCCGACGAAGCGCTGGCCACGCTGCGGGAGACGATCGCCGGAGTCGGCCACGTGGACCTGGTGGCGCCGTTCGTGCGCGCCTCCGACGACGTCGCCTACAGCACCGCGGCGCTCGACGGCCCGGCGCTCTCGGACCCGAGCCAGCAGGCGGTCCGGGACATCCGGGCGCTCTCACCGCCGGAGGGGAGCCGGCTGCTGGTGGCGGGCAACACCGCCGGCTTCCTCGACGAGAAGGCTTCGCTGGTCGACAACGCGCCGCTGGCGATCGGGCTGATCGTGCTGCTCACGGTGGTGCTGCTGTTCCTGCTCACCGGGTCGGTGCTGCTGCCGCTCAAGACGCTGCTGATGAACACGATGACCCTGGCCGCCTCGCTGGGCATCCTGGTCACCGTCTTCGAGCACAAGGTCGGCACCGGCCTGCTCGACTACCCGGGCCCGTACTCGGTCGAGGTCACCAGCCTGGTCTTCCTGTTCGCGGTCGCCTTCGCCCTGGCCACGGACTATGCGGTCCTGGTGATGGCGCGGGTCAAGGAGCTGCGCGACGGCGGCATGTCCAACGAGGACGCGGTCGCCCACGGCGTCGCCCGCACCGGCCGGATCATCAGTGCCGCCGCGGTGATGATCGCGGTCGTGTTCGCGGCCTTCGCGGTCAGCCCGGTGTTCTTCATGAAGCAGATCGCCGTCGGGATGGCGCTGGGCGTGATCATCGACGCCACCATCGTCCGTGCCCTGCTCGTCCCCTCCCTGATGCGCCTCCTCGGCGAGGCCAACTGGTGGGCTCCGGCTCCCCTGCGCCGCCTCCACGACCGCTTCGGGATCCGCGAGGGCGGCGAGCCCCAAGTCCCCGCCGAATCAGGCCTTCTGGTCCCCTGAGTCCGGCCTTCTGGCCCGCCGAGTCCGGCCTTCTGGTCCGCCGAGACGTATGTTCTGGCGGACGCCAACCAGAACACACGTTTCGTGGGGCCACAACCCTGGACTCGGCGAGCCAAACCACCGGATTCGCGGGGCCAGAAGGCCGGATTCGCGGGGTTCAGGAGACGAGGGGGGCGAGGTAGGTGCGGGCGTAGGCGCGGACCTGGCCGGGGTCGGTCATGTCGACGGTGCCGTGCGGGTTGAGCATGTAGGTGTAGGCGATCCGGAGCATCAGCTCGGAGACGACGTGCAGCTCGTGGTCGGGCATCGTGGCGCCGCTGCGCCGCAGAGTCTGCGCGACCCGGTCCGCGGAGCCGAGGATCACGCTGGTGTTGGAGGATCCGCCGATGCCCGTGATGATCTCCGGCTCGGTCTCCACCAGCCGGGCCAGCAGCGGGATCTCCCGGGTCAGCGCCATGCCCGCGGTGAAGCACTCCACGATCGCCTCGCGCGGCGGGAGCCCGGAGGCGAGCGCGTCCAGCTGGTCGAAGAACTCGTCGATCTCGCGGTCGAGCACCGCCTGGAGCAGGGCCTCCTTGGTCGGGTAGGCCCGGTACAGCGTGCTCCTGCTGATGCCGGCCGCCTTCGCCACGTCCTCGACGTTCGCCCGGCGTGCACCGTACTGCTCGAAGACCCGCTGCGCGGCATCCAGGATCTCCACGGTCACAGTCGCTCCAAGGTCACCGGGAGACGATCCCGCGGGAACGGCAGCGCCACCAAATCGAGCGGCCAGGTGTACCCGGCCGGGACCGACCAGGAGTAGGTGCGCAGCAGCTCGTGGAAGATCGCCCGCACCTGCACGCCGGCGAAGTACATCCCGATGCACTTGTGCACGCCGCCGCCGAACGCGTGGAACGCCATCCGGTGGCCGTGGTCCTCGCGCCGCGGCTCGGCGAACCGGTCCGGGTCGAAGTGCGTCGGGTCCGGCCAGTACTGCGGGTCGTGGTGGTTGTAGAAGGGCGAGACCGCGACGAACGAGCCCTCCTTGATCAGGTACCCGTTGACCGCGGTGTCCCGGACCGCCACCCGCGGCATCGACGGGACCGGGCTGCACAGCCGCAGCGACTCCTTCATGATCCGCTCGAGCAGCTCGTTGCCGACCACGGAGTCGTAGTCGTCGCCCGTCTCCATCGACGCCGCGCGGGCCTTCTCCTGCCACTCCGGGTAGCGCGCCAGGTGGTAGGCCATCGAGCTCATCGTGATCGTCGAGGTGTCGTGGGCGGCCATCAGCAGGAAGATCATGTGGTTGACGACGTCCTCGTCGCTGAACACGTCGCCGTCCTCGCTGGTGGCGATGCACAGCTGCGCGAACAAGTCGTCGCCGCCGTCGCGCCGCTTGGCGGGCAGGTGCTCGTAGAAGAAGGCCTCCAGCTCCTTGCGCGCGGTCAACCCGCGAGCCCACGGGGTTCCCGGCACGTTGCGCCGCACGATCGAGGTGCCCGCTCGGACGGCGGCGATGAAGGCCTTGTTGACCCGGTCCTGCTCGGCGCGCGGCAGGTCCACGCCCACGAACGTCTCGAGGGCCAGGTCGAGGGTGAGCGCCTTGAACAGCTCGTGCATCCGCGGGTTGGGGACCGAAGCCCACTGCTCGAGCCCGCTGCGGATGTGCGGCACCATCACCGCGTGGTAGCGGCGCATCGCGTCGTTGGTGAAGGCCATCTGCAGGATCCGCCGGTGGTGCAGGTGCTCGTCGAAGTCGAGCAGCATCAGGCCCCGGTGGAAGAACGGCCCGATGAAGTGCGACCACGCCGGGCCGTTGGCGAAGTCGCGGTTGCGGTTGATGAGGATCTGCTCGGCCGCGTCGAGGCCGTAGCAGGCGTGCAGCGTGGTGCCGAAGACGTTGAGCTTGATGACCTCCCCGTACGACGCCCGCAGGAAGTCGTTGTGGCTGATCGGCTGCCGCCGCAGCCGGAGCAGGTGAGGCAGCCCGAACAGCGGCCCTCGCGGCGTACGAAGCTCCTCGGTGGTCTGCACGGTCGCGGTCACGGCGGCTCCCCGGTGAGATCGAGAAAATCGACGAGATGGGATGGTGAAACAAATCCGTTTCAACGTACCATCGGGCCATGGCACTTGCCCAGAGCACGCCCGACGATCTCGTGGACACCGGTCTTCCCCTCGGACCCGACTCCCTGACCTGGCAGCTCTTCGCCGACCACAGGATGGCCCTGCTCGGCCCGCGCGCCGCGGTGCTGCAGAACATGCTCCCCTCGCTGGGCCAGGGCGTCGAGGACCACTCGGTCTGGTTCGCCGAGACGCTGGCCCGGCTCGAGCGCAGCATCCCGCCGATCTTCCGGACCGTGTACGGCGCCGACGGCGAGGCCGCGGGACACCAGGTGCGCGACTTCCACCGGGACATCAAGGGCAAGCTCCCCGACGGGTCGCCGTACAGCGCACTCAACCCGGACACCTACTACTGGGCGCACGCCACCTTCGTCGAGCACGTCATCGTCGCCACCGACACCTTCATCCGCCGGCTCAGCGAGGCCGAGAAGGAGCAGCTGTTCCGCGAGTCGATCACCTGGTTCGCCCGGTACGGCGTCTCCGCGCGCAGCACGCCGCGGAGCTACGCCGAGTTCGAGGAGTACTGGCAGCACGCCCTCGACGAGCGGCTGGTCGCCCACCGGACCGCGAAGTACGGCGTCGGCTACGCCACCAAGGGCTGGCCGCGACCGGCGAAGATCCCGGCGCCGCTGTGGTTCGTGATCCGCCGACCGGTCGACGCGCTCAGTGCGTTCGTCACCATCGGCGGGATGCCACCTCGCGGTCGCGAGCTGCTCGACCTGCCGTGGTCGGCGGCCCAAGAACGCCGTTACCAGCGCATCGCCGCGCTCTGCCGGGCGCTGGATCCCCTCTACCGCAGGCTTCCCGCGCGGATGCGGCTGCACCCGATCGCGGTGCGGGCCTTCGAGCGCGAGGGGCGCAAGGCGTGACCGCGCCGCTCCCGCCGCACCTGTCCGAGGCCGACATCCGCCGGTACGTCGCCCAGGTGGCCGCCTCGGGTGACGAGACGGCACGGTCCGTCTCGCCGTTCACCGGCGAGCCGTTGCCCGCCGTGCCGCAGTCGTCGGCGGCCGACGTCGCCGCGGCCGCGGTCCGAGCCCGGGCCGCGCAGCAGGAGTGGGCCGCCCGGCCGGCCGCCGAGCGCGCGCGGATCGTGGTGCGCTTCGGCGAGCTCCTCCTGGCCGACCGCGAACGGCTGGTCGACGTCGTGCAGTGGGAGACCGGCAAGTCCCGCGTGCACGCGGGCATCGAGGCGGTCGGAGTCGCCAGTGTCGCCAGCCACTACGGCGCCGAGGGCCCGCGGTACCTCGCGCCCACCACCGTCCGCTCCGGTGTGCCGGGGGTCGTCAAGGCGCGGGTGGCCCGGCAGCCCAAGGGCCTGGTCGGCGTGATCGCGCCCTGGAACTATCCGCTCTTCCTCGCGGTCGGCGACGTGATCCCGGCGCTGGTCGCCGGCAACGCGGTGCTCAGCAAGGCCGACTCGCAGGCGCCACTGACCCTGCTGGCCGCGCACGACCTGGCCCTGCAGGCCGGCGTTCCGGCGGACCTGTGGCCGGTCGTCGCGGGGCCGGGATCCCTTCTGGGGCAGGCGATCATCGACCAGGTCGACCACCTCGCCTTCACCGGCTCGACCGGGACCGGGCGCAAGCTGGCCGCGGCCGCGGGGGAGCGGCTGATCTCGACCTCGATGGAGCTCGGCGGCAAGAACCCGATGATCGTGCGCGCCGACGCCGACCTGGACGCGGCCGCCACCGGCGCCGTGCAGGCGTGCTTCTCGAACGCCGGCCAGGTCTGCATCGGCATCGAGCGGATCTACGTGCACGAGTCGGTGCACGACGACTTCCTGGCCCGGCTCGTGGCCGCGGTCGAGAAGGTCAAGGTCGGGGCGTCGTACGGGCACGACGTCGAGATGGGCTCGCTCACCTCCGCCGAGCAGCTCAAGGCCACCCAGGCGCACGTCGAGGACGCGGTGCTGCAGGGCGCGCGGATCGAGACCGGCGGCAACGCCCGGCCGGACCTGGGTCCGTTCTTCTTCGAGCCGACGGTGCTGACCGGCGTGACCTCTCAGATGCGCGTCTTCGCCGAGGAGACCTTCGGGCCGGTCGTCTCGGTCTACCCGGTGGTCGACGACGAGGACGCGATCACCCGGGCCAACGACACCGAGTACGGCCTGTCCGCGAGCGTCTGGAGCCGCGACCTCGCCCGGGCCGGCGAGCTGGCCGACCGGATCCGGGCGGGATCGGTGAACGTCAACGACGGCTACATCTCGGCGATCTCCTCCCTGGCCGCGCCCATGGGCGGGATGAAGGCCAGCGGCGTCGGGCGCCGGCACGCGAGCGAGGGGATCCTGCGCTTCACCGAGGCGCAGACCGTCACGAGTCAGCGGATCCCCACGCCGTACCCCTCCCGTAGCAAGCCGTACCTGGCGGCGACGCGGCTCGCGGTCCTCGCCCAGCTCAAGGCAGCAAGGTTCAAGACCCGTCCACGCAAGGAGTCCCGATGAGCACCATCACCGGAAAGGTCGTCGTCATCACCGGCGGCGCCCGCGGCATCGGCGAGGCCACCGCTCGCGCGGCCGCCCGAGCCGGCGCGAAGGTCGCGGTCGGCGACCTGGACGCAGAGCTCGCGGCGCGCAGCGCAGCGTCGTACGGCGGGCTCGGACTGCCCCTGGACGTGACCAGCGACGAGTCGTTCACGGGCTTCCTGGACAAGGTCGAGGCCGAGCACGGCCGGATCGATGCCCTCGTCAACAACGCCGGCATCATGGTGATCGGCCGGCACCTGGAGACCGGCCTCGACGCCCAGCTCAAGCAGCTCGACATCAACCTGCGCGGGGTGATCCTCGGCTGCCACGCGGTCGCCCCGCGGATGATCGCGAACGGCGGCGGCAGCATCGTCAACATCGCCTCGCTCGTCGCCCGCATCCCCACCCCCGGGGCTGCCGTCTACAGCGGCACCAAGGCCGCCGTGCTCGCGTTCACCGAGGCCCTCGACGCCGAGCTGTCCGGCCAGGGCGTCCGGGTCTCCGCGGTGCTCCCGTCCTTCACCAGCACCGGCCTCATCGACGGCACCACCGTGCCGCGGCTGAGCCCCGCGGTGCAGCCGGCCCAGGTGGCCGAGGCCGTGGTCGACCTGCTCGGCCGGCACCGCCCGGTGGCCACGGTGCCGCGCTCGCTGGCGTTCTCCTCGAAGCAGTGGGCGCTAATGCCGGCGGGGATGAAGCACTGGCTGTCCCGCAAGACCGGGATGGACACGATGTTCACCGACTTCGACCACGCCGCGCGGGCGTCGTACGAGGAGCGCACCACCGGCGACTGACAGCATCTGCCCGCAGGTAGCCCTGTTTGGCTATGGGCAGGGCCACCTCGGCGCGCGTATGACAAGAACATGCAGCGTGCGGGGGTCTTCATCGGCGTGAACCAGACCGGGCAGCTCGCCCGGCTCAACGACGCCGCGGCGAACGCCGGCCGGATGCACCGGTGGGCGCTGGCGCAGGGCATGGTCGACGGCACCTCGGCGATCCTCATCACCGACGAGACCGAGCCGGTGACGCCGGACCGGATCGCCGACGCGGTGGAGAAGGTCATCACCGAGTACGAGCCGGAGCAGCTGATCGTCTACTACGCCGGCCACGGGGTGCTCGCGCGCTCGGCCGAGCAGTGGCTGCTGACCAAGGCGCCGGTGCGGTCCTCGGCCGCGGTGGACGTGACCCAGACGATCACCGACGCCAAGCGCGGCACGGTGCCGCACGTGGTGGTCATCTCGGACGCCTGCCGGACCGCACCGGAGGGCATCCAGGCCCAGAACGTGCTGGGCGGCTCGATCTTCCCGAACGTGCTCAGTGGTCAGCAGTGCAAGGTGGACGTCTACTACGCCACCGCGGTGGGCCGTCCGTCCGCGGAGATCCAGACCGAGGAGGAGTCGGTCAAGAGCTACCGCGGCGTGTTCACCGAGGTGCTGCTCGAAGCGCTCGGCGGCCGGTACCGGACCGCCTTCCTGCGCCGGAAGAACGGGCAGAAGGACTACTACGTGGGCGTCCGCAAGCTCGAGGACGTGCTCGGCGACGAGGTGCCGCGCAAGATCAAGGCGAAGCGGCTCAAGGCGCGGTACGCGCAGACGCCGTGGGCCGAGGTGGTCTCCGACGACGACGTCTGGATCTCCCGGCTGGACAAGCTGCCTCCGGGCGAGAAGAAGAAGGCCACCGCCACGAAGGGCACGGGCAAGAAGGCCGCGCCGCCTCCTCCTCCGGGACACCCGGGCGACGGCGTCGGGATGGCCCCGGCCGACCTGCCCGCCGACCTGCCCGCCGAGCTCGCGACCGAGGCCCGGCCGGCACGGACCCGGCCGCGCACCCGGGTCCGCCGCGAGGTGAACTCCGCGGCGCGGGCGCTCAGTGCCGAGTTCGGCCCGCAGGCCTTCGAGACCGAGTGCGGCGTCAAGGTGCGCGGCGCCCGGATCAGCGCGCACCTGGCCACCGGGATGCACGTCGAGGAGCTGGACCCCGGCGCGGTGCTCCGGATGTACCCGGACGGGGCGGCCGCGACCGTGGTGCTCGGCTTCGACAACGAGCGGGTGACCGCGCTGCCGATGATCCCCGGCTTCATCGCCGCCGTGACCTTCGAGGACGACGAGCTGGTCGCCGTGTCCTACGAGCCGTCGGCCAACTCCGGGCGCGCGCGGATGCTGCGCGACCAGGCGAAGGGCATCCGGGTGCTGCGCGCCCGGGCGGCCGCCGCCAGCGCCCGCGGGGTCTTCGAGCTGCCGGGCCAGGACGACGACCTGGCGCGTCAGATGCAGCAGGTCAAGAGCATCGACCCGGCGTTCGCGGTGTACGCCGCCTACGGGTACTACGCCCGCGGCGAGGTGGAGCGGATCGAGAGGATGTCGCACTACCTGCGGATGGACGTGGGCACCACGCTGTTCGACCTGGAGCTGCTCAGCGGCGCGCTCATCGACAAGGGCGTCCGGCCCCGGGACGACACCCTGCCTTGTACGCCGCTGCTCACCCAGGGCTGGTCGATCCTGCGCGCGCACCGGACCGTGCTGCCGGCCGCGCTGGCCGAGCTCGAGCTGTACGCCACCAACTCGCTCTGGTCGGCCTACCGGCCCGAGGCGTTCGACCTGTTCGCGGAAGGCCTGAGGAAAGGACAGCTCCGATGAAACGACAGCTCGTGCTCGTGCACGGTCGCTCCCAGCAGGGCAAGGACCCGGCGGCGCTGAAGAAGCAGTGGGTCGACGTGCTGAAGCAGGGACTGGGCGACCGCACGCTGCCGATCGACGTGGACGACGTCCGGTTCCCGTTCTACGGCGACGCGCTCATCGACCTGATGGACGGACGGACTCCCGACCAGATCGTGGTGATGGGGGACGGGGTCGATGCCGAGCAGCGTGTCTTCATGCAGGAGGTGATGACCGAGGTCAAGGAGCGCGCCAAGCTGACCGATGCCGAGGTGCGCGCCGCGGCGGCCGAGAGCGGCGCGACCCCCGAGGTGATCGAGCAGGGCCCGCAGAACTGGGGCTGGGTCAACGCCGTCGCGCGCGCCCTCGACCACAAGGGCTTCAGCGGCCAGACGGTCGCGCTGGCCACCCACGACGTCTACTGCTACCTGATCGACCAGGGCATCAAGGACACCATCGACGAAGGCGTCGCCCAGGCGTTCACGCCCGGCGTCGAGACCGTCGTGGTCGGGCACAGCCTCGGCTCGGTGGTCGCGCACGCGGTGCTGAAGGACCGTGGTCAGGACGAGGGCTGGGTGGTGCCGCTGTACGTCACCGTCGGCTCACCGCTGGCGATCGGCCGGATCAAGCAGTCGATCCTGGTGCCGCGCTGGCCCAAGTGCCTCGACCGCTGGTACAACGCCCGCGACAAGAACGACATCGTCGCGCTGTACCCGCTGGACGCGGAGCACTTCGGCGTCGGCGACGAGCACGAGATCGAGAACACCGAGGTCGTGAACCAGACGCCCAACCAGCACGGGATCGCCGGCTACCTCGACAAGCGGGCGGTGGCGAACGTGATCTACGAGGCGCTCGGCGGCGTGTGAGGGAACGCACCACCGCCGAGGCGCGGCAGTTGAACGCGCCTCAGTGCGCTGTGCCTGTTCATCCGGCGCGTCTCGGCGCTGGTCTCGCTAGGGGAGCCGTCCGATCACCACCGTCGTCCCGTCCTCGTCCTCGGCGTACGACGCCGACAGCCCTGCGTCCTCGTACGCCTCCAGCGCGGCCTCGCGCTGGGACGCGCCGACCTCGATGAGCAGCGCGCCCCCGGGACGCATCCAGGACGGTGCCTGCTCCGCGATCCGGCGCAGCAGGGTCAGCCCGTCCGGGCCGCCGTCGAGGGTGTGCCGGGGCTCGTGGTCGCGGAAGTCCGCAGGCAGGTTCGCGACCTCCGCGCTCGGCACGTAGGGCGTGTTCGCGACGAGTACGTCGACCCGGCCACGCACGGAGGACGGCAGCGGATCGAGGAGGTCGCCGCAGAGCACCGTCGCCGTGGGCAGGTTCTCCCGGGCGCACGCGACGGCGACCGGGTCGATGTCGGTCGCGTACACCTCGGCGAACGGGACCTCGGCCACGATCGCGGCCGCGATGGCGCCGCTGCCGCAGCACAGGTCGACTGCCACCGACGCCGGTCCCAGGCGCGCGATCGCCGCGGCCGCGAGCAGCTCGGTGCGCCGGCGGGGCACGAAGACGCCCGGTCGCACGCTCACCCGCAGCGGTCCGAACTCGGCCCAGCCGAGCACCCACTCCAACGGCTCGCCCGCCGCTCGTCGGGCCACCAGGTCGTCGACGTCGCCGCCGGCCTCGAGGATCAGTGCGGCCTCCTCCTCGGCGAAGACGCACCCGGACGCGCGCAGCCGCAGCACCACGTCGTCGAACGAGGAGGAAGGTGAGGACGTCACCGGAGGAGAGTCGCAGGTCACCTCCGCCACGGCCACCAGGATTCTTCGGAACGGGGTCCGGCCCGGTAGGCTCGGCCGCACAAGGATCGTCCAGTCTTACCTCGATCCTGATGGCGTGTCGCAGCCCGCAACGGCTCCGCGCCGGCGAACGACCCACGCGAGCCCCACCTGGGAGCCGCGGCCGTGGTGAGACACCACATGAGATAGCGATACCCCTTGTCTGCACAGAACTTCCGCGATCTGGGCGTGCCCGGATCCCTCGCCGACGTCCTCGACGGTCGCGGCATCACCACCCCCACTCCCATCCAGGCGGCCACGCTGCCCGACTCGCTCGCGGGCCGGGACGTGCTCGGCCGCGGCCGGACCGGGTCCGGCAAGACCTACGCCTTCCTGCTCCCGGTCGTCGCGCGGCTGGTCGCGTCCGGCCGTCGTCGTACGCCGAAGCGCCCGCGCGCGCTGATCCTGGCGCCCACCCGCGAGCTGGTCACCCAGATCGAGGAGTCCCTGGCTCCGCTGGCCAGGGCGACCGGCCTCAAGACCCGGACCGTCTTCGGCGGCGTCGGCCAGAACCCGCAGGTCCAGGCGCTCGCGCACGGCGTCGACATCGTGATCGCCTGCCCGGGCCGGCTCGAGGACCTGATCGGCCAGGGCGCCTGCTCGCTGGACGACATCGAGGTCACCGTCCTGGACGAGGCCGACCACATGGCCGACCTCGGCTTCCTCCCCGCCGTACGACGACTCCTGGACCGCACCCCGCGGGGCAGCCAGCGTCTGCTCTTCTCCGCGACCCTGGACGCCGGCGTGAACGTGCTGGTCAAGCGCTTCCTGGTCGACCCGGTCACCCACGAGGCCGACTCCGCCCAGTCCCCGGTGGCCGCGATGGATCACCACGTGCTGCACGTCGCCCACCAGCACAAGGTGCCGGTGCTCGTCGACCTGGCCAGCGCCCCGGGCCGGACCGTGGTCTTCACCCGCACCAAGCGCGGCGCGAAGGTGCTGGCCCGGCAGCTCAACAGCAACGGCGTGCCCGCGGTCGAGCTGCACGGCAACCTCGGCCAGAACGCGCGCACACGGAACATGGAGGCGTTCCACTCCGGCAAGGCGACCACCCTGGTGGCCACCGACATCGCGGCCCGCGGCATCCACGTCGACGACGTCGCGCTGGTCGTGCACGCGGACCCGCCGGCCGAGCACAAGGCCTACTTGCACCGCTCCGGACGGACGGCCCGCGCGGGCGCGGCCGGCACCGTCATCACCCTGATGACCGACCAGCAGGTCCGCGACGTGCGCGACCTGACCCGGGCGGCCGGGATCAAGCCGACCACCACGAAGATCGGCGGACCCGAGCACGAGATCCTGCGCGTGCTCGCGCCCGGCGAGCGGGTCCTGGCCGGCGGGCTCGCCCCGGTGGCCGACGAGGCCGCCCCGGCGAGCAGCGGCGGGCGACCCCGGAACCGGAACCGCCGCCGCGGTGGCAACGGAGGCCAGGGCGCCGGCCAGAACGGCGCCCAGAAGGGCACCCAGAAGGGCACCCAGAACGGCACCCCGAAGCAGGGCTCGGGGAACCGTTCCCGGCGACGTCCCGCGACCGCCGGCTCGACCCGCTCGGCGAGCCACAGCGCCGCCTCGTTCAGCAGCCGCCGGGGCCGCTGACCGCCGATCCCGCCCCGTGGCACGCTTGTCGCATGGAGATCCTGACCCCGCGCGACGTGCCCCTCGGCGGGATCCGCGCGATGAACGTCCGGCGCACGCTGCCGCAGCGGCAGCGCACCCTGATCGGCGCGTGGTGCTTCGTGGACCACTACGGCCCGGACCCGGTCGACCCCAGCTCGGGCATGGTGGTGCCGCCGCACCCGCACACCGGCCTGCAGACGGTCTCCTGGCTGTTCACCGGCGAGATCGAGCACCGTGACTCGGCCGGGCACCACGCGATGGTGCGTCCCGGCGAGGTCAACCTGATGACCGCCGGGCGCGGGATCAGCCACTCGGAGTACTCCACGCCCGGGACGACGACCCTGCACGGGGCCCAGCTCTGGCTGGCGCTGCCCGACGGCAGCCGCCAGGTGGACCCGGCGTTCGAGCACTACGCGCCGTCGCCGATCGGGGGCGGTGGCTGGGAGGCGCGGGTCTTCCTGGGCTCGCTGCTCGGCGACACCTCGCCGGTGACCACCTACTCGCCGCTCCTCGGGGCCGAGCTGCGGCTGCGCGCCGGGACGACGCTCACCGTCGAGCTGGACCCGACCTACGAGCACGGCATCCTGCTGGACTCCGGGGTGCTGCGCGTCGACGGGAAGCCGCTGGAGCGCAACGGCCTGGGCTACCTGGAGCCCGGCGCGAGCCAGGTGGTGCTGACCGCCGACGAGGACGCGCTGCTGCTGGCCCTCGGCGGCACCCCGTTCGGCGAGCAGATCGTGATGTGGTGGAACTTCATCGGCCGTGAGCACGAGGAGGTCGCCGAGTACCGCGCCCAGTGGCAGCACCTGCTGGAGACCGGTGCCGACGAGCGCTTCTCGCTGCCGCAGGACGACCCGCTGCCCGCGTTGCCCGCACCGGAGCTGCCCCACGCCCGCATGGTCAAGCGAGGATGACGGGCCCCGTCATCGGGGACGACGGCATCGCCCGCTGTCCCTGGGGAAGCTTGCCGGTGCTGCGCGAGTACCACGACGACGAGTGGGGACGTCCGGTCGCCGGCGAGAGCGCCCTGTTCGAGCGGCTCTGCCTGGAGGGCGCCCAGTCCGGGCTCTCCTGGCTGACCATCCTCAACAAGCGCGAGGGCTACCGCCGGGTCTTCCACGGCTTCGACGTCGACCGGGTCGCGGCGATGACCGACGCCGACCTGGAGGCCGCGCTGCTGGACGCCGGGATCGTCCGCAACCGCGCCAAGGTCCTCTCGGTGCGCACCAACGCGCGCGCCACCCAGCGGCTGCGCGAGGACGGCGGCCTGGAGGCGTTCGTGGAGAGCCACGCGCCTCGCGAGACGCCGCGTCCCGTCACCACCGACGACCTGGTCGGCTCCTCGACGGAGTCGCTGGCGCTCTCGAAAGCCCTCAAGAAAAGGGGGTTCGCGTTCGTCGGGCCGACCACGATGTTCGCGCTGATGGAGGCGACCGGGATCGTGGACACCCATCTCGCCGCCTGCTTCCGGCGCGGCATCGGCGGTCGATGGCCGCGATGAACCCGCCGCTGCTCAAGGGGCTCCTCGTCCTGCTCGGCTGCCAGCTCGCCGGCGAGGTGGCCGTCCGGATCACCGGGGTCCGGCTGCCCGGCCCGGTGGCCGGGATGCTGCTGTTCCTGCTGGTCCTCCGGCTGCGCCGCCCCGCCGAGAGCAGCGGCCTGGTCGAGGCGCCGGGCCTGCTGCTGCGGCACCTGCAGCTCCTCTTCGTGCCCGCCGGCGTCGGCCTCGTGGTCTACCTCGACACCCTGCGCGACGACGCGCTGGCGCTGGCGCTGGGCCTGGTGCTCTCCTGGGTGGCCGGCTTCGTCGTCACCGCGTACGTCGTCAGCGGGCTGCTCGCGCTCACCCGGAGGAGCCGGTGACCCCGCTCGAGCTCGGCTGGCACCCGCACGAGACCTGGGACTGGCTGGTCTCCTCGCCGCTGTTCGGGATCACGATCACGCTGGCGGCGTACGCGCTCGGGCGCTGGGCGCACCGCCGTACGGGAAGCCCGCTGCTGCAGCCGGTCGTGGTCGCCATCGCAGTGATCGTCGCGGTGCTGCTCGTCGCCGACATCGACTACGACCAGTACCTGGCCGGCGGCAGCTACATCGGCTTCTGGCTCGGCCCGGCGACGGTCGCGCTCGCGCTGCCGCTGCACCACGAGTGGCACCTGGTCCGGCGCGCGGCGCTGCCGATCCTCACCGGCGTGAGCGCGGGCGCCCTGGTCTCGGTCCTCGTGGCTGTCGGCGCGACGAAGGTCGGCGGCGGCAGCCGAGTACTGCAGCTGACGATGGCCCCGAAGGCCGCCACCACGCCGGTCTCGATCGCGCTGTCCGCCCAGATCGGCGGCATCCCGGCGCTGACCGCGGTGCTCACCATCCTGGCCGGGATCCTCGGCGCGGTCGCCGGGCCGTGGCTGCTGGACCGCCTCGGGATCACCGACCTGCGCGCCCGCGGGATCGCGCTCGGGACCGTCTCGCACGGCATCGGCACCTCGCGGGCGCTGCACGAGAGCCGGACCGAGGGAGCGTTCAGCGCGCTCGCGATGGCGCTGAGCGCGCTGGCCACCAGCGTCCTGGTCCCGCTGCTGACGGCAGTGGTCTAGCAATCCGACCGTAGGAGGATTGCAGCGGCGCGAACCGAGGCTAGGTTCAGCGACCATGACCACCGCGGAGCAGGAGCGCAAGACCCGGGTGCACGCCTTCGGCGACGACGCCCTCGCCGACCACGACGCCGTCGGCCTCGCCGAGGAGATCCGCGCCCGGCGGATCTCGCCGGCCGAGGCGGTCGAGGCCGCGATCGCCCGGATCGAGACGGTGAACCCGGACCTCAACGGGCTCGCCTGCCCCGACTTCGACCGCGCCCGGGCCCGGGCGAACGGCCCGCTGGCCGGCTTCTTCGCCGGCGTCCCGACCCTGGTCAAGGACAACTCCGACGTCGCCGGCCTGCCCACCCAGCAGGGCTGCTCGGCGTACGTCGGGAGGCCGGCCGCCCAGGACGGCGACTTCGCGCGCGCGTTCTTCGGCCAGGGCGTGGTCAGCCTCGGCAAGTCCCAGCTCTCGGAGTTCGGGTTCAGCGCCAGCGCGGAGTTCGCCAGCCCGAAGGGCGGCAGCGCCGACCCGGTGCGCAACCCCTGGAACACCGGCTACTCCTCGGGCGCCTCCTCGGCCGGTGCCGGTGTCTTCGTGGCCAGCGGCGCGGTTCCGCTGGCGCACGCCAACGACGGCGGCGGCTCGATCCGGATCCCGGCCGGCGTCAACGGGCTGGTCGGCCTCAAGCCCACCCGCGGCCGGGTCCCGCAGGACAAGATGCTGCGCGAGATGCCGGTCCGGATCGTGGCCGACGGCGTGGTCACCCGCACCGTGCGCGACACCGCGGCGTTCCTGCGCGAGTCGGAGAAGCAGTACCGCAACCTCAAGCTGCCGCCCATCGGCGACGTCCGCGGCCCCGGCACGAAGCGGCTGAAGATCGCGATGGTCATCGACTCGATCGGGGACGTGAGGACCGACCCCGAGGTGGCCGCCGCGGTGCGCGAGACCGCCGCGCTGCTGGAGTCGCTCGGCCACCACGTCGAGGAGATCCCGGCGCCGGTGCCGGACTTCTTCATCGATGACTTCCTGGCCTACTGGAGCACGCTGGCCACCTTCATCCTGGCCACCGGGAAGCGCACCTTCGGGCCGAGCTTCGACAAGGCGCTCACCGACAACCTGTCCCGCGGACTGGCCCGGCACGGCCGCCGGCAGGCGTGGCGGCTCCCGGTCACCATCGCCCGGCTGCACGCCTCGCAGCACGTCTCCCGGCGGTTCTTCACGACCTACGACGCCGCGCTGACCCCGGTGCTGGTCACCCCGACCCCGGAGCTCGGCTGGCTGAACCCGGCCCAGCCCTACGAGGTGGTCATCGACCGGCTGGTGCGGATGGCCAGGTTCACCCCGCTGCAGAACGCCACCGGCGACCCGGCGGTCTCGCTGCCGATGGCGACAGGCTCGAACGGGCTGCCGATCGGGGTCCAGCTGGCCGCCGGACGGGGTCACGAGTCCCGGCTGCTTGAGCTCGCGTTCGAGCTGGAGGAGGCCCGCCCGTTCGCCCGGATCACCGACGGCTGAGACCCGGCCTCCCTCGATTTCACACTGCGCCCGGCCTCTGTGTATCCTTCACGTCGGCCTTGAAGCGCTGCTTCGAGGCAGGCCCCTTTAGCTCAGTCGGCAGAGCGTCTCCATGGTAAGGAGAAGGTCTACGGTTCGATTCCGTAAAGGGGCTCTGGGATCGTCCGTGGCAGTGCGGGCGAGCTCCCGAGGCGGGGTAGCTCAGCTGGTTAGAGCGCACGACTCATAATCGTGAGGTCGCGGGATCGAGCCCCGCCCCCGCTACCAGCACCGCCGCCAGCAGCACCGAAGCTTCATCAGCAGGAAGAAGGCACAGTCGTGGCCAGCAAGAGTTCTGACGTTCGCCCCAAGATCACCTTGGCGTGCGTGGAGTGCAAGGAACGCAACTACATCACCAAGAAGAACCGCCGCAACGACCCTGACCGGATGGAGCTGAAGAAGTTCTGCCCGCGTTGCCGCACGCACACCGACCACCGCGAGACCCGCTGAGTCGGTCCACCAGACGCACGCAGGAGCGGCCTCCCCTCGGGGAGGTCGCTTCTTCGCTTTCCGGTAGTTTCGACCCGTGCCCCTGGACCCATCCCTGGTCGGCCGCAGCTTCGGCCCGACCTCCCCGTACGACGTCACCGAGGACTCCGTCCGCGCCTTCGCGGCCGCGACCGGGACCCCCTACCGGACCGGTGACCCGGCCCCGGTGACCTTCCCCATCGTCGTCGCCTTCCCGGCGATGACCGCGCTGATGGACGACCCCGACGCGGGCATCCAGCTGCACAACGTGGTCCACGGCGAGCAGCGGTTCGGCTACACCCGACCGGTGCGGGTGGGGGACCGGATCGCGGCCACCCTGACCGTCGAGAACATCCGCAGCATCGCCGGCGCGGACATCATCAGCACCAGCAGCGTGGTCACCGACGCCGACGGCGCGGTCGTCTGCACGGCCAAGGCCACGCTGGTGCACCGAGGAGAATCGTCGTGACCAGGTCCGAGGGCGAGCAGCTTCCCGAGCACACCTACCGGGTCACCCGCGACGACCTGGTTCGCTACGCCGCGGCCAGCGGCGACCAGAACCCGATCCACCAGGACGAGGCGGTCGCCACCGCGGTCGGCCTGCCCGGGGTGATCGCGCACGGCATGTACACCCTCGCGCTCGCGGCCCGCTCCGCCGACGCCTGGGCCGGCGGCCCCGGCCGGGTCCGTGACCTGGGCGCCAAGTTCACCAAGCCCGTCGTCGTCCCCGCCGGCGACGAGGGTGCCCTGGTCACCGTGGCCGGGACCGTGCGCGCGGTCGCCGAGGACGGCGCCGTCACCGTGGCCCTCGAGGTCACCTGTGCGGGGGAGAAGGTGCTCGGCGGCGCCACGGCGGTGCTCGATGGCTGACCTCGCCTCCCTGACCACCCTGCGGGTCGGCGGCCCGGCCGCGGAGCTGGTCGTCGCCGAGACCGAGGAGGCGCTCGTCGCGGCGGTCCGCGACGCTCCCGGGGAGGTCCTGGTGCTCGGCGGCGGCAGCAACCTGCTCGTCGCCGACGAGGGCGTCGAGGGCCGCGTGGTCGCGGTCCGCACCCGCGGCGTGCAGGCCGACGCGGACGCCTGCGGCGGCGCCGTGGTCCGCGTCGCAGCCGGGGAGTCCTGGGACGAGCTGGCCGCGCGCGCGGTCGCCGAGGGCTGGGTCGGCGCCGAGGCGCTGGCCGGCATCCCCGGCCTCGTCGGTGCCACCCCGATCCAGAACGTCGGCGCCTACGGCCAGGAGGTCGCGGAGACCGTCGCCTCGGTGCGCTGCTGGGACCGTCGTACGCGTCAGGTCCGGACCTTGTTCCACCGCGACTGCCGCTTCGGCTACCGCACCAGCCTGTTCAAGCAGGACCCGGGCCGCTACGTCGTGCTCGAGGTCGTCTTCCAGTTCCGGCTCGGCGACCTGGGAGCCCCGGTCCGGTACGCCGAGCTGGCCGGCCGCCTCGGCGTCGAGCTCGGCGAGCGCGCCCCCGCGGCCGACGTACGGGAGGCGGTGCTGGACCTGCGCCGCGGCAAGGGCATGGTGCTCGACGCCGCCGACCACGACACCTGGAGCGCCGGCTCGTTCTTCACCAACCCGGTGGTGCCCGCCGACCAGGTGCCCGACGGGGCGCCCTCCTGGCCGGCCGCGGACGGGCTGGCCAAGACCAGCGCGGCCTGGCTGATCGAGCACGCCGGCTTCGGCAAGGGCTACGGCAACGACCGGGCGGCGCTCTCCGGCAAGCACACGCTCGCGCTGACCAACCGCGGAGGTGCCACCGCGGCGGACCTGGTGGCGCTGGCGCGCGAGGTGCGCGACGGCGTGGCCGCGAGGTTCGGGGTCACCCTGGTCAACGAGCCGGTCCTGGTCGGCCTGACCCTCTGAGCGCGCGGCCTCAGGCGGTCTCGAAGCCGGTCTCGAACCCGGTGGTGGGCTCGGAGTTCACGGCGATGACGACGACCACGACGATCAGGACGAGCGCCAGCACGAGCAGCACCGTGCCGATGATGCCCATCACCATGCCCGCGGTGGCCTTGCTCTCCCCGCCGTAGCGCTGCGGCTCCCGGCGGATCTCCTTGCGCGCCTTGTGGCCGAGGATCCAGGCGACCGGCGAGGCCAGGATCGGCAGCCCGCAGGAGACCCCGCCGACCAGGCTGACGATGCCCCAGACCATGGCCGCGGTCGCCTGCGGGTGGTCGGGCACCGCGTAGCCGGCGTAGGAGTACGGCATCGCCGGGTAGCCCTGCGGGTAGGCCTGGGTGGGGTCGTAGGGCTGCTGCCCGTACGCCGGCGGCTGCTGGTACGACGGGGGCTGCTGGTACGGCGGCGGGGGAGGAGCCGGCTGGCCGTACGGGTTCGACGGCGCCGGGAAGCCCGTCTGCGGGTTCCACTGGACGCCGTCGCCGGACTCGGGTCGACCCTGTTCCTCGCTCATGGCTCCTCGCTCATGCCGGCATTGTCGCAAGCCAGCCGTCGATGTCGGCCAGCATCGCCTTCTTGGTGGCCTCCTCGGCGCGTGAGGCCAGCACCGAGGACCGGGCGAGCCCGGCCAGGGCCTCGTCGTCCAGCTCGTGCGCCGCCCGCATGGTGGCGTACTGGGCGGCCAGCCGGGAGCCGAACAGCAGGGGGTCGTCGGCGCCCAGGGCGATCCGGGCGCCGGCCGCCATCAGCTCGGGCAGCGGCACCGAGGTCAGGTCCGAGTACACCCCGAGGGCCACGTTGGAGACCGGGCAGATCTCCAGGGCGACCTCGTTCTCCACGACGCTCTCGAGCAGCCGCGGGTCCTCGGCGGTGCGCACCCCGTGGCCGAGCCGGTCGGCGTGCAGCTCGTCGAGGCAGGTGCGCACCGACTCCGGCCCGAGCAGCTCGCCGCCGTGCGGGACCAGCAGCAGCCCGGCACGCTCGGCGATCCGGAAGGCCGGCGCGAACTCGGCGGTGCGGCCGCGGCGCTCGTCGTTGGACAGGCCGAACCCGACCACGCCGCGGCCGGCGTACTGGGCGGCCAGCCGGGCCAGCGTGCGCGCGTCCATCGGGTGCCGGGTCCGGTTGGCCGCGATCACCACCGCGATCCCGATGCCGGTCGCGGCACTGGCCTCGGCGGCGGCGTCGAGGACCAGGTCGGTGAAGGCGGTGATGCCGCCGAAGCGGGCGCCGTACCCGCTCGGGTCGACCTGGATCTCCAGCCAGCGGCCGCCGTCGGCCTGGTCGTCCTCGGCGGCCTCGCGCAGCAGCCGTCGTACGTCACCCTCGGTGCGCAGCACCGACCGGGCCACGTCGTAGAGTCGCTGGAAGCGGAACCAGCCCTTCTCGTCGGCCGCGGACAGCTGCGGCGGCCAGTCCTCGACGAGCGCGTCCGGCAGCGGGATGCCGTCGCGCTCGGCCAGCTCGAGCAGCGTCGCGTGCCGCATCGAGCCGGTGAAGTGCAGGTGCAGGTGGGCCTTGGGCAGCGCGCGGAGATCCCGGTGGGCCGGGCGCTCCTGGCTCACGCTGCGCTCCCCGCGGGGGTCGGTCCCGGTGCTCAGGCGAACAGCTTCTGGACCCGGGTGATGCCCTCGACCAGGTCGTCGTCGCCGAGCGCGTAGGAGAACCGCAGGTAGCCGGGCGAGCCGAACGCCTCACCCGGGACCGCGGCCACCTCGGCCTTGTCGAGGATGTACTCGGCGAGCTCGGCGGAGGTCTCGATCACCGTGCCGTCGTACTCCTTGCCGAGCAGCCCCTTGACCGACGGGTACACGTAGAACGCGCCCTTCGGCTCCGGGCAGACCACGCCGTCGATCTCGTTGAGCATCGCGACGATGGTGCGCCGGCGCCGGTCGAAGGCGGTGCGCATCTCGTCGACCGCGGACAGGTCGCCGGAGACCGCGGCCAGGGCGGCGCGCTGGGAGACGTTGGCGACGTTCGAGGTCGCGTGCGACTGCAGGTTGGTGGCCGCCTTGATGACGTCCGAGGGGCCGATCATCCAGCCGACCCGCCAGCCGGTCATCGCGTAGGTCTTGGCGACCCCGTTGAGCACGATGCAGTTGTCGGCCAGCTCGGGGACCGCCACCGGCATCGAAACGGCCTCGGCACCGTCGTAGGTGAGGTGCTCGTAGATCTCGTCGCAGACCACCCACAGGCCGTGCTCCTCGACCCACTTGCCGATCGCGGTGACCTGCTCGCGGGAGTACACCGCGCCGGTCGGGTTGGACGGCGAGCAGAACAGCAGCACCTTGGTCTTCTCGGTGCGTGCCGCCTCGAGCTGCTCGAGGGTGACCAGGTAGTCCTGGGTCTCGTCGGCGAGGACCTCGACCGGGACGCCGCCGGCCAGCCGGATCGCCTCGGGGTAGGTGGTCCAGTAGGGCGCCGGGAGGATGACCTCGTCGCCCGGGTTCAGCAGGGTCGCGAAGGCCTCGTAGACCGCCTGCTTGCCGCCGTTGGTGACCAGCACCTGGGAGGCGTCGACCTCCCAGCCGCTGTCGCGCCGGGTCTTGTCGGCGATGGCCGCCTTGAGCGCGGGCAGGCCGCCGGCGGGGGTGTAGCGGTGGTTCTGGGGGTCCCGGCAGGCCGCCGCGGCGGCGTCGACGATGTAGTCCGGGGTCGCGAAGTCGGGCTCGCCGGCACCGAAGCCGATCACCGGACGGCCCTCGGCCTTGAGCGCCTTCGCCTTCGCATCCACCTTCAGCGTGGCCGACTCGGCGATGCCGCCGACACGTGCGGAGATACGGGGGGACGATCCGGGTTCGCTCATGCGGCTCATCGTAGTAGCCGCCGCATCCGGTTTGACCGGGGCCGTTCGCGGGCCGAAACCGGCTCGGTTCGACTTTGCCACCGAGGGGCCCGTAGACTCTCCCACTGGTGTCTTCGGGCAATGCTTCAGCCTGCCCGGAGGTCATCGGAGGGCACTAGCTCAACTGGCAGAGCATCGGTCTCCAAAACCGAAGGTTGGGGGTTCAAGTCCCTCGTGCCCTGCGAGAGGAATCGCGAGAGATCGCCGAGAGGAAGAAGGAAGTCGTGTCGGAGAACACCTCGGCGCGATCGGCCAAGTCCGAGCGCACGAGCCCGATCACGTTCTACCGCCAGGTCGTCGCCGAGCTGCGCAAGGTCGTGTGGCCGACGCAGCAGCAGCTGGTGACCTACTTCATCGTGGTGATGGTGTTCGTGCTGTTCATGATCGCGATCGTGTCGGTCCTGGACCTGGCCTTCGGCAAGGCGGTCTTCCAGGTGTTCGGCAGCGACACGAGCAAGAGCACGGGCAAGTAGCCCGAGCCCCGGCCGGCGCGGACGCCGGCGACGAGCACGAACCAGGCAACGAGCAGTACGGAGAGAACGTGTCGGACCAGTACGACGAGACCCAGGACGCTCCCGAGGAGACCTCGGCCGAGTCCTTCGAGGCCGCCCTCGAGGCCGCGGTCGCCGAGGACGAGGGCGCGGCCACCGAGCAGGTCGACGCCGAGCTCGCGGGTGACGCCACCGAGGACGTTCTCGAGGACGCTCCCGCGGACGCCCTCGCCGAGGACGCGGACGCCGACGTCGACGAGGCCGACGAGACCGTCGAGGCGGCCGCGGAGGTCGCCGAGGACGCCGAGGAGATCGCCGACGAGGCGGCTGTCGAGCCCGCCTCCGACGAGGAGGCCGCGTCCGACGAGGCCGCGTCCGACGAGGCTGCTGCCGACGAGCCCGCCGCGGACCCGCTCGAGGAGTTCCGCGCCGCGCTGCGCGAGAAGATCGGCGACTGGTTCGTGGTGCACACCTACTCCGGCATGGAGAACCGGGTGAAGGCCAACCTCGAGAACCGGATCACCTCGCTCAACATGGAGGACTACATCCACGAGGTCGTGGTCCCCACCGAGGAGGTCGCGGAGATCAAGAACGGCCAGCGCAAGCTGGTCAAGCGCACCGTCCTCCCCGGCTACGTGCTGGTCCGGATGGACCTCACCGACGAGTCCTGGTCCGCCGTCCGGCACACGCCGTCGGTGACCGGCTTCGTCGGCCACAGCCACCAGCCGGTGCCGCTGAGCCTGGAGGAGGTCGAGAACATGCTCGCCCCCGCCGTCCAGGCCGAGGTCGAGGCCGCCGCGGCGACCGAGGCCGCTGCCGCCGGCGTCCCGGCCCGCCCGACCGCCAAGACCCCGATCACCGTCGCCGACTTCGGCGTCTCCGACTCGGTGATGGTCGTCGACGGTCCGTTCGCCACGCTGCACGCGACGATCACCGAGATCAACGCGGAGGCGCAGAGGGTCAAGGCCCTCGTCGAGATCTTCGGCCGGGAGACCCCGGTCGAGCTGAGCTTCAACCAGATCCAGAAGGTCTGAGGACCGGGTCCGGCAGAAGCAGGTAGCACCAGGTGGCAGAGGCGTCGTACGGCGTCTCGTCATGACCACGAGAAGAAAGTAGAGAGAGCATGCCCCCGAAGAAGAAGATCGCCGCACTGGTCAAGGTGCAGCTGCAGGCCGGTGCGGCCACCCCGGCGCCGCCGGTCGGTACCGCCCTGGGTCCGCACGGCGTCAACATCATGGACTTCTGCAAGGCGTACAACGCGCAGACCGAGTCCATGCGCGGCAACGTGATCCCGGTCGAGATCACCATCTACGAGGACCGGTCCTTCACCTTCATCACGAAGACCCCGCCCGCCGCGGAGCTCATCAAGAAGGCCGCCGGCATCGCCAAGGGCTCGGGCGTCCCGCAGAAGGACAAGGTCGGCAAGCTGACCAAGGACCAGGTCCGCGAGATCGCCGAGACCAAGCTGCCCGACCTCAACGCCAACGACATCGAGGCCGCGATGAAGATCGTGGAGGGCACTGCCCGCTCGATGGGCGTCACGACCGACTGAACCTCTGTGGAAGGACCGCGCTGGTCCGCTGACCACATCTTCCGAAAGTAGGAAACAACTCATGCAGCGCAGCAAGACCTACCGCGCGGCGGCCGAGCAGTTCGACAAGGACGAGCTCTACGCCCCGCTCGCGGCCATCAAGATCGCCAAGACCACCTCGAAGAAGAAGTTCGACGAGACCGTCGACGTCGTCATGCGGCTGGGCGTGGACCCGCGCAAGGCCGACCAGATGGTCCGCGGCACCGTGAACCTGCCGCACGGCACCGGCAAGACCGCCCGCGTGCTCGTGTTCGCGAACGCGGACAAGGCCGAGGCCGCCCGTGAGGCCGGCGCCGACATCGTCGGTGGCGACGAGCTCATCGAGAAGGTCAACGGCGGCTGGACGGACTTCGACGCCGTCGTCGCCACCCCGGACATGATGGGCAAGGTCGGCCGCCTCGGCCGCGTGCTCGGTCCGCGTGGCCTGATGCCGAACCCGAAGACCGGCACCGTGACGCCGGACGTGGCCAAGGCCGTGTCCGACATCAAGGGCGGCAAGATCGAGTTCCGGGTCGACCGGCACGCGAACCTGCACTTCATCATCGGCAAGGCGTCCTTCGACGAGGTGAAGCTCGCGGAGAACTACGCCGCCGCGCTCGAGGAGGTGCTGCGGCTCAAGCCGTCCAGCTCCAAGGGCCGCTACATCAAGAAGGTCACCGTCTCCACGACCATGGGCCCCGGCATCCAGGTCGACCCCAACCGCACCCGCAACGTGGCGGTCGAGGACGAGGCCTGACCGCTGAGTCGGCTCATCTGAAAGCCTGAAACGCGCTGAGGCGGCGCAGATGAAAGTCACTGACTTTCATCTGCGCCGCCTCGGCGTTCCCGGGGTTTTCATCCGCGACGCCTCGCCGATTTGGCCGATCCCCGAGGGCACCCGTAGACTCCTGCGCTGGAACCGAAGACCGCCGGTGGATCCCGCGAGGGAGACGAAGGTTCGCGAGAGCGGACGGCCTGCGCAGGTGACACCGAGCATGACGGCGTACGCGCCGTTCCACGCCCTGTGCCCTGCGGCCAGGGCGTTCAGTTTTCTCCGGTCGACGTTCTCGTCGTCGTACGAACCCGTACGACGCCACACGTTGGAAGGAGTCCCATGGCGCGGCCAGACAAGGCAGCAGCCGTCGCGGAGATCGTCGAGCAGTTCAACGAGTCCGCTGGCGCTGTGCTGACCGAGTACCGCGGGCTCACCGTGAAGCAGCTGCAGGAGCTGCGGCGCTCGCTCGGTGACAACGCGAACTACGCCGTGGTCAAGAACACGCTGACCCAGCTGGCGGCCAAGGAGGCCGGCGTCGAGGGTTTCGACGACCTGCTCTCCGGCCCGACCGCGATCGCCTTCATCAACGGCGACCTCGTCGAGGCGGCCAAGGGTCTGCGTGACTTCGCCAAGGCAAACCCCGCCCTCGTCATCAAGGGCGGTTTCGTCGACGGCAGCCCGATGGACGCCAAGGAGATCGCCAAGCTGGCGGACCTGGAGTCCCGCGAGGTCCTGCTGGGCAAGCTGGCGGGCGCGATGCTCGCCTCGCTCTCCCAGGCCGTCTACCTGCTCAACGCCCCGCTCTCGCAGGCTGCCCGGCTCGCCGGCGCCCTGCAGGCGAAGGCAGAGCAGGACCCCTCGATCCTCGCAGGTGGTGCCGGCGCCGACGCGCCGGTCGCCGCCGAGGAGGCCCCGGTTGCCGACGAGGCGCCCGAGGCCCCCGCTGACGAGGCTCCGGCCGAGGAGGCTCCCGCCGCGGACGACGCTGCGGAGACCACCGAGGCCGCTGCCTCCGACGAGGGCGACACCGCCGAGGCCTGAGGCCCGGCAACCACCACCTGAAACCCGGCTGGCGCGGGTGCGCCGGCCAACGAGAAAGGAAACGCCATCATGGCGAAGCTCAGCACCGACGAGCTGCTCGACGCTTTCAAGGAGATGACCCTCCTGGAGCTCAGCGAGTTCGTGAAGCAGTTCGAGGACACCTTCGGCGTGACCGCCGCCGCCCCGGTCGCCGCTGTCGCGGCTGCCCCGGCCGCCGGTGGCGCCGCCGGCGCCGGTGACGACGCTGCCGAGCAGGACGAGTTCGACGTCGTCCTCGAGGCCGCTGGTGACAAGAAGATCAACGTCATCAAGGAGGTCCGTGGCCTGACCTCGCTCGGCCTGAAGGAGGCCAAGGAGCTGGTCGAGGCCGCTCCGAAGGCGATCCTGGAGAAGGTCAACAAGGAGACCGCGGAGAAGGCCAAGGAGGCCCTCGAGGGCGCCGGCGCCACCGTCACGCTCAAGTGATCTCCGCTCGCGCGAGCGAGCTGTAGCAACACCGCAACGGGCGGTCGTTCCCCTCGGGAACGGCCGCCCGTTTCGCGTTTCCGGAACCACGACGTTTACAGATCCATGACACGTGTCGAGAATCTGAGACGTTCGCGTCGCATGGTGACGTGGGCGTCGTGTTTGCGTAACTTAGCCCCGGGTTACTCGTTGGTTACCCAGGCGAAGAGTGTCGGGAGTCACACTCGGCGCTGCTTGTCGTACTGAGAGGGAGTTGTCCATGGGCGTCGAGATCAAGATCGAGCACCTGACGAAGTCGTTCGGCAAGCAGCTGATCTGGAAGGACGTCACGCTCACCGTTCCCGCCGGCGAGATCTGCGTGATGCTCGGCCCGTCCGGTACCGGCAAGTCCGTCCTCCTCAAGACCCTGATCGGGCTCATCAAGCCCGAGGAGGGCTCGGTCGTCATCGAGGGCGTCGACATCGCGAGCTGCCCGGAGAAGGAGCTCTACGAGATCCGCAAGCTGTTCGGCGTGCTGTTCCAGGACGGCGCGATGTTCGGCTCGATGAACCTGTACGACAACGTCGCCTTCCCGCTGCGCGAGCACACCAAGAAGTCCGAGTCCGAGATCCGCAACATCGTCATGGAGAAGATGGACCTGGTCGGTCTCCTCGGCGCCGAGGACAAGCTGCCCGGCGAGATCTCCGGCGGCATGCGCAAGCGCGCCGGCCTGGCCCGCGCGCTGGTGCTCGACCCCGAGATCGTCCTCTTCGACGAGCCGGACTCCGGTCTGGACCCGGTCCGCACCGCGTTCCTCAACCAGCTGATCGTCGACCTGAACGCGCAGATCGACGCGACCTTCCTCATCGTCACCCACGACATCAACACCGCCCGGACGGTGCCGGACAACATCGGCCTGCTCTACCACAAGCACCTGGCCATGTTCGGCCCGCGGGAGATGCTGCTGTCCAGCGAGGAGCCGGTCGTGCGCCAGTTCCTCAACGCTCAGCGCGTCGGCCCCATCGGCATGTCGGAGGAGAAGGACGCCGACGAGCTCGAGGCCGAGAAGGACCAGGAGCTGCCCCCGCTGCCCCCGATCCCGCTGCAGCTCGAGCCGTCCAACGGCATCCCGCGCCGCTCGCAGCGCGAACCCGGCGCCTGGTGCAGCGAGAACGGCGTCACCCCGCCCCCGGGCTCCTTCGCCCAGGGCATGTCCATGGCGATCGGGGACTGAGCGGGACATGTCCTCGCTCACCGCGGACCGGGTTCTGGCACCGATCGGAACGGCCGGCAAGCTCTTCGCCTTCGGGCTCGACGTCGGGAGGTCGCTCTTCAAGCGCCCTTTCCAGACGCGTGAGTTCCTCCAGCAGGCCTGGTTCATCGCCTCGGTGACCATCGTGCCGACCGCGCTGGTCGCCATCCCCTTCGGCGCGGTCATCGCGCTCCAGGTCGGCGGCCTCATCAAGCAGTTCGGCGCGCAGTCGTTCACCGGCTCCGCCTCGGTGCTCGCGGTCGTCCGGGAGGCCGGGCCGATCGCCACCTCGCTGCTGATCGCCGGCGCCGGCGGCTCCGCGATCGCCGCGGACCTGGGCGCGCGGAAGATCCGCGAGGAGCTCGACGCGATGATGGTGCTCGGCATCGACCCGATCCAGCGCCTCGTCGTCCCGCGCGTGCTCGCCTGCATGCTGGTCGCGGTCTTCCTCAACGGCCTGGTCAGCGTCGTCGGCGTGATCGGCGGCTACTTCTTCAACGTCGTCCTCCAGGACGGCACCCCCGGTGCCTACCTGGCCAGCTTCACCGCGCTCGCGCAGCTGCCCGACCTGTGGCAAGGCATGGCCAAGGCCCTCGTCTTCGGCCTGATCGCCGCCATCGTCGCGGCGTACAAGGGCATGAACGCGGCCGGCGGCCCGAAGGGCGTCGGGGACGCGGTGAACGAGTCCGTGGTCGTCACCTTCATGCTCCTGTTCGTCGTCAACTTCGTGATGAGCGCGATCTACTTCCAGCTCGTCCCGCCGAAGACCGGATAGGCGGCGACCATGGCTGACATCAAGCAGGTCTACGAGCGTCCGCTCGCCTTCCTCGACAAGCTCGGCGAGGAGCTGGCGTTCTACATCCGCGCCCTGATCGCGACCCCGCGCTCGGTCACCCGCTACCCCAAGGAGATCCTCCGGCTGCTCGCCGAGGTCACCCTGGGAAGCGGCGCCCTCGCGGTCATCGGCGGCACCGTCGGCGTCATCACCGCGATGGCGTTCTTCACCGGCACCGAGGTCGGCCTGCAGGGCTACGCGTCGCTGAACCAGATCGGCACCGCGGCCTTCTCCGGCTTCGTCTCGGCGTACTTCAACACCCGCGAGATCTCCCCGCTGATCGCCGGCATCGCGCTGGCCGCCACCGTCGGCTGCGGCTTCACCGCGCAGCTCGGCGCGATGCGGATCTCCGAGGAGGTCGACGCGCTCGAGGTGATGGCGATCCCGTCGATGCCGTTCCTGGTCACCACCCGGATCGTCGCCGGCCTGGTCGCGATCATCCCCCTGTACGTCGTGGGCCTGCTGTCGTCGTACTTCTCCACCCGGCTCGTGGTCACGAAGTTCTTCGGGCAGAGCTCGGGCACCTACGACCACTACTTCAACCAGTTCCTGCCACCCGGTGACGTGCTCTGGTCCTTCGGCAAGGTCCTCGTCTTCGCGGTGGTGGTCATCCTGATCCACTGCTACCACGGCTACACCGCCAGCGGCGGCCCGGCGGGCGTGGGCGTCGCGGTGGGTCGCGCGGTCCGGACGTCGATCGTGGCGATCAACGTGATCGACCTGTTCCTGTCGATGGCGATCTGGGGCTCCACGACCACGGTCAGGTTGGCGGGCTAGTGACCAAGATCCTTCTCAACCACAAGCTTCTCGGCGTCGTGTTCGTCGGGTTGCTGTTCCTCGGCGTCTGGACGGTGAACGCCGTCTTCACCCAGAAGTTCACCTCGTTCGACAAGGTGCGCCTGGACACCGACACCATCGGCCTGCAGCTGCCGGCGCGCGCGGACGTGAAGATCCGCGGCGTCATCATCGGCCAGGTCACCAAGGCGGAGTCGGGCCCGAACGGCGCCGAGCTCACCCTGGGCATCTACCCCAGCAAGATCAAGATCGTGCCGAGCAACGTGACCGCCTCGATCGTGCCGAAGACGCTCTTCGGCGAGAAGTACGTCTCGCTGGATGTACCGGCCGGCACCCCGAGCGACGCGCCCAAGCTGAAGAAGGGCGACCGGATCACCCAGACCAAGCTGCCGATCGAGGTCGAGCGCGTCCTCAACGACATCTACCCGCTGCTGCGCGCGGTCCAGCCGGCCGAGCTGAACTACACGCTCAACGCGATGGCGACCGCGCTGGAGGGCCGCGGCGAGAAGATCGGCGAGAACATCGAGACGCTGGACAGCTACCTCAAGCGGATCAACCCGCAGCTGCCGGCGTTCATGGAGGACCTGCGGCTGCTCTCCAAGGTGTCCGGCACGTACGCCGACGTGGCACCGCAGATCGCGGCGACGCTGCGCAACACGGTGAAGACCGGTGGCACCCTGGTCTCCCGGGAGCAGAAGCTGCACGCGTTCCTCAAGGACGTCTCCGCGTTCTCCAACACCAGCAAGGCGTTCCTGGACGCGAACGGCGACAACATCGTCCGGCTCGGCCAGCTCAGCGAGCCGCAGCTGCGGCTGCTGGAGCGCTACGCCCCGGAGTTCCCCTGCCTGCTGGAGGGCCTGGTCAAGCAGGCGCCCCGGCTGGCCAGCACGTTCCGTGGCTTCATCTTCCACATCGACCTCATCACGCTGCCGCGCCAGCCCCGCGGCTACGGCCCGCAGGACAAGCCGGTCAACGGCGCGGACAACGGCCCGAGCTGCGTCGGCCTCCCGAACCCGCGGATCCCGGCAGGCGGGTTCCCGAACCTCAACGACGGCGTCAACGGCCTCAAGCGCGGTGACGCGCAGCGGACCGCTCCGGCGGTGGACGCGCTCGCGACCACGGCGTCGACGAACGCGGCCGCCGGCCCGTTCGAGAAGGCGCTGCTGAGCTCGCTGGCCGCGCCGGTGCTCGGCGTCCCGGCCGACCAGGTCTCCGACCTGACCACCCTCCTCCTCGGCCCGCTCGTGGCCGGCACGGAGGTGAGCGTGCGATGAGGATGCGGTTCGACAAGCGCACCCGCAACGACCTGATCAAGCTGGTCATCTTCATGCTGGTCACCGGCCTGGCCACCATGGGCCTGGTCGTGGTGATCGGCAACCTCGGCTTCGAGAAGTCCCGGACCTACCACGCGATCTTCGCGGACGCGACCGGCGTGGTGAAGGGCGACGACATCCGCGTCGCCGGTGTCCGGGTCGGCTCTGTCAAGAACGTCAAGATCGTCGACCGGACCAAGGCGGAGGTCACCTTCACGGTGCGCACCGCCACCGAGGTGACCCGCAGCTCGACGGCCACGATCCGCTACCGGAACCTGGTGGGCCAGCGCTACATCTCGGTGACCCAGGGCGTCGGTGACCTGACCCGGCTGCCCGACGGCGCGACCATCTCGCAGAAGAACACCAAGCCGGCGCTCGACCTGACGGTGCTGTTCAACGGCTTCAAGCCGCTGTTCGCCGCGCTCACGCCGGCCGACGTCAACCGGCTCAGCTACGAGATCGTGCAGATCTTCCAGGGCGAGGGCGGCAACATCGAGGGCCTGCTGCGCAGCACCGGCTCGATCACGAACACGCTGGCCCAGCGCGACCAGCTGGTCGGTGACGTCATCACCAACCTCAACGCCGTGCTCGAGACCGTCGGCAACCGCGACGCCGAGCTGTCGAACCTGATCGTGCAGCTGCGCACGTTCATGTCCGGCCTGATGAAGGACAAGGACGCGATCCTGAACTCCCTCGACTCGGTGTCCTCGCTGGCCCAGGAGACCGCCGAGCTGACCACCGGTCTGCGGCCCGGCCTGGTGCAGAGCATCAAGGAGCTGCGCAAGGTCGCCACCAACCTCAACGCCGGCAAGGCCGAGGTCGACCGGGCGCTGCAGATCCTGCCGATCAAGCTGGAGAAGATCGGCCGGACCGCGATCTACGGCTCCTTCTTCAACTTCTACCTCTGCGAGTTCCAGGCGACCGTGGTGCTGCCGACCGGGTCGGTGAACGTGCCCTACACCGCAGACCCGACGGGCCAGGGGAGGTGTCACCTGCCGTGATTCCGTTCCGGGAGAGAAACCCCGTCAAGGTCGGCGCGGTCAGCCTGGTCGCGCTGGTGCTGCTGGTGCTGGTCGCCTTCAAGGCCGACTCGCTGCCGCTGATCGGCGGCGGTGACACCTACTACGCCGAGTTCAGCGACTCCAGCGGCATCAAGCCCAACGACGAGGTCCGCATCGCCGGCGTCCGCGTCGGCAAGGTCAAGAGCGTCACGCTCGACGCCGACCACAACCTGGTCAAGGTCGAGTTCAAGATCCGCACCAGCTCGAAGTTCGGCACCGAGACCGGCGCCGAGATCAAGGTCAAGACGCTGCTGGGCGCGATGTTCCTGGCCCTGCACCCGAAGGGCCCGGGCCAGCTCGACGAGGGCAAGACCATCCCGATCTCGCGCACCCGGTCGGCGTACGACGTGGTGCAGGCCTTCACCGGGCTGGCCGAGCGTTCCCAGGACATCGACCTGCCCCAGCTGGCGAGCTCGCTCAACGTGCTCGCCGAGGCGACCAAGGACACCCCCGAGGAGCTGCAGAGCACGCTGAAGGGCCTGTCCGCGCTGTCGGCCAACGTGGCCGCGCGCGACGACCAGATCCGCACCCTGCTGGCCAACCTGCGCAAGGTCTCCGGCGTGCTGTCCCAGCGCGACCAGGACATCGTCCAGCTGATGAAGGACAGCGACGTGCTGCTGCGCGCGGTGGTCGCCCGCCGCGAGGCCGTGCACCGGCTGCTGGTCTCCACCAGCCAGCTCTCCGTCGAGCTGACCGGGCTGGTGCAGCAGACCCGCGGCGACCTCAAGCCGGCGCTGACGAACCTGAAGTCGGTCGTGGACGTCCTCCGCAAGAACCAGTCCAACCTGGACAACTCGCTGCGGCTGATGGCGCCGTTCTACCGGGTCTTCACCAACACGCTCGGCACCGGTCCCTGGTTCGACACCTGGATCTCCAACCTGCCGCCGGCACCGTCGACGGGGGTGGGCCAGTGAGGCTCAAGGGCATCAACCCCGCCTACATCGCCGCACTCGTGGTGGTGCTGCTGGTCCTCGCCGTGCTGTTCCTGATGCCGGGCAAGGGCAGGACAAGCGTGACCGCGGAGTTCCCGCGCACGGTCTCGCTCTACAAGGGCTCGGACGTCAAGATCCTCGGCGTCTCGGTCGGCAAGGTCGACGAGGTCACCCCGGCGGGCACCAAGGTGCTGGTCAAGTTCCACTTCGACGACAAGTACAAGGTGCCGGCCGACACCGGCGCCGCGGTCATCTCGCCGTCGATCGTCGGCGACCGGTTCATCCAGCTGACCGGCAAGCTGAGCTCGTCGAAGGACCTGCTCCGCGACGGCGCGAAGCTCGGCCTGGACAAGACCGCGACCCCGCTGGAGCTCGACGAGATCTTCGGCTCGATCAACGACCTGACCAAGGCGCTCGGCCCGGACGGCGCGAACAAGCCGGGCCCGAACGGCGAGGCGGGCGCGCTGACCCGGCTGCTCGACTCGACCGCTCGCAACTTCGGCGGCCAGGGCGTCCAGTTCAACCAGACCCTGAAGAACCTCAGCAAGCTGACCCAGACCCTGGCCGACAACAAGGACGACCTGTTCGGCACCGTCAGCGAGATCGAGAAGTTCACCCAGGCGCTGGCGGCCAACGACGACACCGTACGGCGGTTCAACGACTCCCTCGCCTCGGGCGCCAGCCTGCTGGCCGACGAGCGCGAGGACCTGGCGGCGGTGCTGAAGAACCTCTCCACGGCGCTGACCCAGGTGCGCGGCTTCGTCGCCGAGAACAAGGACATCCTGTCGGCGAACATCACCGAGCTGAACCAGATCTCCAAGGTGCTGGTGAAGAACCGCTCCCAGCTCGACGAGATCCTCACCGACGCCCCGGTGGCGCTGAACAACCTGTTCCTGGCCTACAACGAGAAGGCCGGCACCCTGGACACCCGCGCCAACATCGGCGAGACCGTCAACCAGCTGGTCTCCCGCCCGAGCGTGGTGCTGTGCGCCCTGCTGCCGGACGCGTGCGGCCCGCTCAAGACGCTGCTGAGCGCGCTCAAGCTGAGCCGACCGGCGCCGACCGTGGATGCCGGGCCCACCCGGGTGGTCGAGCCGGTCGACCCGACCCTGGCCGGACTGGTAGGTGCGCGATGAGCATGGTGTCGAACGCACGTCGCAGGCTCGCCGTCGTCGCGGCGGCCGTGGCCGGAACGATCGCGCTGAGCAGCTGCTCGGTCTACGACCTGCCGCTGCCGGGTGGCGCGGACGTGGGCAGCAACCCGATCAAGGTGCACATCCTGTTCCCGGACGTGCTCGACCTGGTGCCGCAGTCGACGGTCAAGGTCGACGACGTCACCGTCGGCAAGGTCACCAAGATCGACCTCAAGGGCTACACCGCCGACGTCACCGTGGCGCTGCCCAGGAACATCGACCTGCCCGACAACGCCCGCGCCGAGATCCGGCAGACCAGCCTTCTCGGCGAGAAGTTCGTCTCGCTCAGCAAGCCGGACGCCCCGCAGGGCAGGCTCGGCAACGGCGACGTCATCAAGGACGGTGGCCGCAACCCGGAGATCGAGGAGGTCTTCGGGGCCCTCGCGCTGCTGCTCAACGGTGGTGGCGTCGCGCAGCTGAAGACGATCGCCTCCGAGCTCAACACCGCGTTCAGCGGGCGCGAGGAGCAGGTCCGCTCGATCATCACCCAGGTCGGCGACTTCATGGCCCAGCTGGACACGAACAAGACCTCGATCGTGACCGCGCTGGAGAACCTGAACCGGCTCTCCCTCGAGCTGCGCCGGCAGGACGGCACCATCAAGTCCGCGCTGGACGAGCTGCCCCAGGCGATCGCCTCGGTCAACGGCCAGCGCAAGGACCTGGTCACCATGCTCCAGTCGCTGTCGAACCTGAGCTCGGTCGGCGTCCGGGTCATCCAGGCCTCGAAGGAGTCCACCATCGACAGCCTGCGCAGCCTGGCGCCGGTGCTGTCGAAGTTCGCCGAGGCGGGCGAGAACTTCCCGAAGTCGCTGCAGGTCTTCCTCACCTACCCGTTCGTCGACGAGGCCGTCGGCCGGGACCCGAAGGTGGCGGCCAGCCTGGCGATGGGTGACTTCACCAACCTGTCGATCACGCTGAGCCTGGACCTGTTCAACCTGCCCAGCATCCCCGGTGCGGCTCCGGGCGTGAGCCTGGCCGACCTGCTGGACACCTGCGCGAAGTCGCCGCTGGGTGCTGCCTGCTCGGCGCTCAAGGGCCTGCTCAAGCCGACCGCGCTGACCCCGCTGTGCGGGCTGCTTCCGGTGCTGTGCAACGGCAGCAAGAACAACGGCGGTGGCGGCAGCCCGAACCCGCTGGGCGGCCTGCTGGGCGGTGCCTCGCAGCCCAAGGCGGGCAGTACGTCCGGCTCGGGCACGAGCACGGGCTCGAGCAACCCGCTCGGCGGCCTGCTCGGCGGTCTCCTCGGGGGCGGCAAGGGGCGGACGGCGCCGAACGCCCAGTACGACCCGTTCCTGCTCTCCGGCACCGGCTACGACCCGGGCCTGGGCACGCTGCTGATGCAGGGGGTGGTGATGTCGTGATCACCTCGCGCACCAAGAAGCAGCTGCTGGCGTTCGTGTTCATCACGCTGGTCGGGGTCTCGTACGTCGGAGCGCGCTACGCGCGCCTGGACAAGCTCGTCTACGACTCGTCGTACCAGGTCAAGGCGCACTTCGCCGACTCCGGCGGCATCTTCGCCGGCGCCGAGGTCACCTACCGGGGCGTGAAGATCGGCCAGGTCTCCAAGCTCGAGCTCACCCGCGACGGCGTGGACGTGGTGCTGAGCATCGACAAGAGCCACAAGAAGATCCCGGCGGACACGATCGCCCTGGTCGGCAACAAGTCGGCGGTCGGTGAGCAGTACGTCGAGCTGGACCCGAAGACCGACAGCGCGCCCTGGCTCAAGGACGACTCCTCGATCCCGACCGCGGACACCCGGATCCCGATCTCGACCACCGAGTTCCTCACCAACACCGACCGGCTGGTGAACTCGGTGCCGCAGGGCAGCCTGCGCACCGTGGTCGACGAGCTGGGCACCGCGTTCGCCGGGACCGGCGAGGACCTGGGCCGGATCATCGACAGCTCCAACGAGTTCATCCGGGCCGCCGACCAGAACTTCGACGTCACCACGGCCCTGATCCGCGACTCCAACACCGTGCTGCGCACCCAGTCCGACAAGGGCTCCGCGATCCGCTCGTTCGCCCAGGACCTGGCGCTGTTCAGCGGTGTGGTCGCGGACAACGACGTGTCCCTGCGCGCGCTCATCGACAACGGCTCGGCCACCGCGAACGAGCTGCGCACCTTCCTCGAGCGCAACCAGGTCGACCTGGGCAGCCTCATCAACAACCTGGTCACCACCGGTGAGGTCGTCGTCAAGCACCTCGACGGCATCCGCCAGATCCTGGTGCTCTACCCCTACGAGGTCGCCGCCGGCTACACCGTGGCCGCGAAGACCGGCGACCACTACAACGCCCGGTTCGGCCTGATCCTCAACCAGGACCCCGGCATCTGCAGCAAGGGCTACGACCCGGCGGAGCGCCGTACGCCGTTCGACCGCGACCAGACCAAGCAGAAGCCGATGGACGAGGACGCGCACTGCGCCGAGTCCGCCAAGAAGACCAACGCCCGCGGTGCGCAGAACGCGCCGCGCGCGGCCACCGGCTACCGCGCACCGATCGCCACGTACGATCTCTCCACCGGCAAGACGGCCTGGAACGACCAGGCGTCGAGCGACCACGTCGTGTACGACGGGGGCGCGGCCGAGCTGTTCGGGGAGGACACATGGCAGTCGCTGCTGCTCCAGCCCACGATGTGATCGCTTGAGCGAAGAACGAACCGGGTCCGCCCGGGGCTTGGTCGCGCTCGCCGTCGTCGCCCTGACCGTCGTGGTCGGTGTCGGCGCGCTGGTCACGCTCGTCGTGGGCCACCAGCGCAGCGGCACCTGGTTCAGCACCGGCGACGCCGCCCGGGTCCCCGGCGAGCAGGTCCGCGGCAAGGTCAAGGCGACCGCCGAGCAGTTCTGCCTGCGGGTCGACGACTTCGACGGCGGCGACCCGGACGCCTACCGCAAGGGCGTCACGGCGCTGCTGACCACCAAGTACAAGGCCGAGTTCAACAGCCAGTTCGAGCAGATCGAGAAGCTCGGCATCCAGTCCGGCCAGAAGGGCCAGGGCTCGATCAAGGCGACCGGCATCCAGGACCTCGACGCCGACAGCGCGACCGTGCTGGTGGCGCACGACAACACCATCACCTCCGCCCAGGGCACCGTCCAGCGGCACCACCGCTGGGCGGTCAGCCTGGTCAAGGTGGGCAGCCGCTGGCTGGTCGACGACTTCACCCAGGTGAGCTGAGATGACCCACGAGCACCCCTCCGGGCCGACCTGGTACGACATCCTCGGCGTCGCCCCGGACGCGACCGCCGAGCAGGTCAAGGCCGCCTGGCGCGAGGCCACCGACAAGTTCGAGCCGGGGCAGGGGAGCGGGCAGTTCCGGCTGTTCAACGAGGCCGCGGACGTGCTGCTCGACCCGGCCAAGCGGGCGGCGTACGACGCCGAGATCGGCACCGCCGAGGTCGAGCCGACGCCCGAGCCCGCCCCCGTCGTACCGGGAGCCCCGGAGGTCCCGGAAGCTGCTCCGGACGCCCAGGAGGCTGCTCCGGACGCCCCGGCGAAGCGCCGGGCCCTCTCGCTGACCACCGTGCTCGCGGTCTGCGTGCCGCTGCTGCTGGTCTCCCTGCTCGTCGTGGTCGGCTCGATCTCCGGGCTCAAGATCGGCGGCCTGCGCATCGACAGCGTCTCGGACCGCTCGGACGCGCGCGACTGGGACGCCGGCACCAGCGCCGCCTCGGCCGCCTCCCGGGCGCTGACCGCGGTGCTCGCCTACGACTACCGCCACCTCGAGGCGGACCGGGACCGGGCGGTGCGGTTCTTCACCCCCGGCGGCCGCAAGGAGTACCTGAAGAACTTCAACCTGCTCATCAAGGGCAAGGACGGCCAGGTCGGCCCCGCGGTGAAGACCAAGACCGTGGTCACCGCGAACGTGCTCCAGACCGCCGTCGCGGACGCCACGAAGAACCGGGCCCGGGTGGTCGTCTTCGTCAACCAGAGCGCGGTCAAGGGCGACAAGGGCACTCCGGCGGTCTTCCAGAACCGGGTGGTGGTGACGATGCTGCACCGCGGCGACGACTGGCTGGTGGACCGGATCCAGACGTACTGAGGCGCATCTGGCTGGGCACTTCTGCGGATGTGCTTGACCTCGGACCCGCGGGGGTTCATGCTTTCAGCCATCGCCACGGCGGTCGGGTGCTCTCGCCCCGACTTCGTTGGTTGAGTTTTGGTGTGCCCTTCCGGTACTCTTCATCTTTGCGTCTGCCCTCAAATGCTCTCCTGCCGTCCGGTGGCTGGTTTGTGGTGGGCTGACGCCGTCACACCTGTGCCTCGGAAGGACCCCTCTTGGCCGCCTCGCGCAGCAAGAACACCACCACCCAGAGTCCCCGCCGCATCTCCTTCGCCAAGATCTCCGAACCTCTCGAGGTTCCGCAGCTGCTTGCGCTCCAGACCGACAGCTTCGACTGGCTGATCGGCGACCCGAAGTGGGCCGCCAAGGTCGAGGAGTCCAACGCCGCCGGCGAGGAGCTGTCCACGAAGTCGGGACTCCAGGAGATCTTCGAGGAGATCTCGCCGATCGAGGACTTCTCCGAGACGATGTCGCTCTCGTTCGAGAACCCGGTCTTCCTCGACCCGAAGTACACCGAGGAGGAGTGCAAGGAGAAGGACTTCACCTACTCCCGCCCGCTCTACGTCTCCGCGGAGTTCACCAACAACGAGACCGGTGAGATCAAGGGCCAGACGGTCTTCATGGGTGACTTCCCGATGATGACCAAGAAGGGCACCTTCATCATCAACGGCACCGAGCGTGTCGTCGTCTCCCAGCTGGTCCGCTCCCCGGGCGTCTACTTCGAGCGCACCGCCGACAAGACCTCCGACAAGGACATCTTCACCGCCAAGGTGATCCCGTCCCGCGGCGCCTGGCTCGAGTTCGAGATCGACAAGCGCGACATGGTCGGCGTCCGCCTCGACCGCAAGCGCAAGCAGAACGTCACGGTGCTGCTCAAGGCCCTCGGCTGGACCGACGAGCAGATCCGCGAGGAGTTCGGCGAGTACGAGTCGATGATGCTCACCCTGGAGAAGGACCACACCACCACCCAGGACGAGGCGCTGCTCGACATCTACCGCAAGCTCCGCCCCGGCGAGCCGCCGACGCGCGAGGCCGCCCAGACGCTGCTGCAGAACTACTACTTCAACCCGAAGCGGTACGACCTGGCCAAGGTCGGCCGGTACAAGATCAACAAGAAGCTCGGCCTGCACGAGGCGTTCGACCAGCAGACGCTGACCATCGACGACATCGTCGCGACCATCCGCTTCATCGTCGAGCTGCACGCCGGCAAGGACACCCTGGTCGACGCCAAGGGCAAGGCGATCCTGGACGCCCACGGCGACCAGATCGAGGTCCGTCCCGACGACATCGACCACTTCGGCAACCGCCGCATGCGGACGGTCGGCGAGCTCATCCAGAACCAGCTGCGCACCGGACTCGCGCGGATGGAGCGGGTCGTCCGCGAGCGGATGACCACGCAGGACGTCGAGGCGATCACGCCGCAGTCGCTGATCAACATCCGGCCGGTCGTGGCGGCGCTGAAGGAGTTCTTCGGCACCTCGCAGCTCTCGCAGTTCATGGACCAGACCAACCCGATCGCCGGTCTGACCCACAAGCGCCGTCTGTCCGCGCTCGGCCCGGGTGGTATCTCCCGTGACCGCGCCCAGATGGACGTCCGCGACGTGCACTCCTCGCACTACGGCCGGATGTGCCCGATCGAGACCCCGGAAGGCCCGAACATCGGCCTGATCGGCTCGCTCGCGTCGTACGGCCGGATCAACCCGTTCGGCTTCGTGGAGACGCCGTACCGGGTGGTCAAGAAGGGTCGCGTCACCGACGAGATCCAGCACCTGACCGCCGACGAGGAGGACTCGCGGGTCATCGCGCAGGCCAACGCCGTGCTCGACGACAAGGGCAACTTCGTCGACGAGCGGGTGCTCTGCCGCACCCGTGGCGGTGAGACCGTCGACATCCCGCGCGACGAGGTCGAGTTCATGGACGTCTCGCCGCGCCAGATGGTGTCGGTGGCGACCGCGCTGATCCCGTTCCTCGAGCACGACGACGCCAACCGCGCGCTCATGGGCGCCAACATGCAGCGTCAGGCCGTGCCGCTCATCAAGAGCGACTCGCCGCTGGTCGGCACCGGCATGGAGTACCGCGCCGCGGTCGACGCCGGCGACGTGGTCGTCTCCGAGGTGGCCGGTGTGGTCAAGGAGGTCTCGGCCGACGAGATCGTCATCATGACCGACGCGGGCGGCGACAAGTCCGTCCGGCTGCAGAAGTTCACCCGCTCCAACCAGGGCACCTGCATCAACCAGCGCCCGCTGGTCGACGAGGGTGACCGGGTCGAGATCGGCTCGCCGCTCGCCGACGGTCCGTGCACCGACCAGGGCGAGATGGCGCTGGGCACCAACCTGCTGGTCGCGTTCATGCCGTGGAACGGCTCGAACTACGAGGACGCGATCATCCTGAGCCAGCGGCTCGTGCAGGAGGACGTGCTCACCTCGATCCACATCGAGGAGCACGAGGTCGACGCCCGTGACACCAAGCTGGGTCCGGAGGAGATCACCCGCGACATCCCGAACGTCGGCGACGAGCTGCTCGCCGACCTCGACGAGCGCGGCATCATCCGGGTCGGCGCCGAGGTCGTCCCGGGCGACATCCTGGTCGGCAAGGTCACCCCGAAGGGCGAGACCGAGCTGACCCCGGAGGAGCGGCTGCTCCGCGCGATCTTCGGTGAGAAGGCGCGCGAGGTCCGCGACACCTCGATGAAGGTCCCGCACGGCGAGTCCGGCACGGTCATCGGCGTCCGCGAGTTCAACCGCGAGGACGGCGACGAGCTGCCGCCGGGCGTCAACCAGCTGGTCCGGGTCTACGTCGCCCAGAAGCGGAAGATCTCGGTGGGCGACAAGCTCGCCGGTCGCCACGGCAACAAGGGCGTCATCTCCAAGATCCTGCCGGTCGAGGACATGCCGTTCCTGGAGGACGGCACCCCGGTCGACGTGGTGCTCAACCCGCTCGGTGTGCCGGGCCGGATGAACATCGGCCAGATCCTGGAGATCCACCTGGGCTGGCTGGCCGCCAACGGCTGGCACGTCGAGGACTCCGTCAAGGAGGAGTGGGCCGAGCGGCTGCGCTCGATCGGCGCTGCCGAGAGCAAGCCGGGCACCAAGGTCGCCACGCCGGTCTTCGACGGCGCTCGCGAGGACGAGATCGTCGGCCTGCTCGGCTCGACGCTCAAGACCCGTGACGGTGACCGCCTGATCGGCGAGAACGGCAAGGCCCGGCTGCTCGACGGCCGCTCGGGCGAGCCGTTCCCGGACCCGGTCTCGGTCGGCTACATGTACATCCTCAAGCTCCACCACCTGGTCGACGACAAGATCCACGCGCGCTCGACCGGCCCGTACTCGATGATCACCCAGCAGCCGCTCGGCGGTAAGGCCCAGTTCGGTGGCCAGCGCTTCGGTGAGATGGAGGTCTGGGCGATGGAGGCGTACGGCGCTGCCTACGCGCTCCAGGAGCTGCTGACGATCAAGTCCGACGACGTGCCCGGTCGCGTCAAGGTCTACGAGGCCATCGTGAAGGGCGAGAACATCCCCGACTCCGGCATCCCCGAGTCGTTCAAGGTTCTCGTCAAGGAGATGCAGTCGCTCTGCCTCAACGTCGAGGTGCTGTCCCAGGACGGCACCGCGATCGAGATGCGCGACGCGGAGGAGGACGTCTTCCGCGCCGCCGAGGAGCTCGGCATCGACCTGTCCCGTCGCGAGCCCAGCTCCGTCGAAGAAGTCTGAGCCCGCGCAGCGGTTTCGGTCCCATCACGAGATTTCAGAACTAACGAAGGACGACAACCACGTGCTCGACGTGAATTTCTTCGACCAGCTTCAGATCGGCCTGGCCACCGCGGACGACATCCGCACGTGGAGCCACGGCGAGGTCAAGAAGCCGGAGACGATCAACTACCGCACGCTCAAGCCCGAGCGTGACGGCCTCTTCTGCGAGAAGATCTTCGGTCCCACCCGGGACTGGGAGTGCTACTGCGGCAAGTACAAGCGGGTCCGCTTCAAGGGCATCATCTGCGAGCGCTGCGGCGTCGAGGTGACCCGGAGCAAGGTCCGTCGCGAGCGGATGGGCCACATCGAGCTGGCCGCGCCGGTCACGCACATCTGGTACTTCAAGGGTGTGCCGAGCCGGCTTGGCTACCTGCTCGACCTGGCCCCGAAGGACCTCGAGAAGGTCATCTACTTCGCGGCGTACATGATCACCTCGGTCGACGAGGAGGCGCGTCACCGCGACCTCTCCGAGCTCGAGGGCAAGATCGGCCTGCAGCGCAAGAGCATCGAGAACCGCCGCGACAACCAGATCGAGGAGCGGTCCAAGAAGCTCGAGTCCGACCTGGCCGAGCTCGAGGCCGAGGGTGCCAAGGCGGACGCCAAGCGCAAGGTCCGCGACGGCGCCGAGCGGGAGATGAAGCAGGTCCGCGACCGGTCCCAGCGTGAGCTCGACCGGCTCGAGGAGGTCTGGAACACCTTCAAGAACCTGAAGGTCCAGGACCTCATGGGCGACGAGCTGCTCTACCGCGAGATGAAGAACTGGTTCGGGAAGTACTTCGAGGGCTACATGGGCGCCACGGCGATCCAGAAGCGCCTGGAGACCTTCTCGATCGAGGACGAGGTGGAGAACCTCCGCGAGGTCATCGCCACCGGCAAGGGTCAGCGCAAGGTGCGCGCGCTCAAGCGGCTCAAGGTCGTCGACGCGTTCCGCAAGACCGGCAACAGCCCGATGGGCATGGTGCTGGACGCCGTCCCGGTCATCCCGCCGGACCTGCGCCCGATGGTGCAGCTCGACGGTGGCCGGTTCGCGACCTCGGACCTCAACGACCTGTACCGCCGCGTCATCAACCGGAACAACCGCCTCAAGCGGCTGCTCGACCTGGGCGCGCCGGAGATCATCGTCAACAACGAGAAGCGGATGCTCCAGGAGGCCGTCGACTCGCTGTTCGACAACGGCCGTCGTGGTCGTCCGGTCACCGGCCCGGGCAACCGGCCGCTGAAGTCGCTCTCCGACATGCTCAAGGGCAAGCAGGGCCGCTTCCGTCAGAACCTGCTGGGCAAGCGCGTCGACTACTCGGGCCGTTCGGTCATCGTGGTCGGCCCGCAGCTCAAGCTGCACCAGTGCGGTCTGCCGAAGTACATGGCGATCGAGCTGTTCAAGCCGTTCGTGATGAAGCGCCTGGTCGACCTGTCGCACGCGCAGAACATCAAGTCCGCCAAGCGGATGGTGGAGCGCGCCGTGCGTCCGGAGGTCTGGGACGTGCTGGAGGAGGTCATCGCGGAGCACCCGGTGCTGCTGAACCGGGCGCCCACGCTGCACCGCCTCGGCATCCAGGCGTTCGAGCCGCAGCTGATCGAGGGCAAGGCCATCCAGATCCACCCGCTGGTCTGCTCGGCGTTCAACGCGGACTTCGACGGTGACCAGATGGCCGTGCACCTGCCGCTCTCCGCGGAGGCGCAGGCCGAGGCCCGGATCCTGATGCTGTCGACGAACAACATCCTGAAGCCGTCGGACGGTCGCCCCGTGACCATGCCGACGCAGGACATGATCATCGGCATCTACTTCCTGACGCTCAACCGCGACGGCGAGCCCGGCGAGGGTCGTTCGTTCGGGTCGACCGCCGAGGCGATCATGGCCTTCGACAAGGGCGAGATCTCGCTCCAGTCGAAGATCAAGATCCGGCTCGAGGGCCTGGCCCTGTCGGAGGCGAACGCCCCCGAGGGCTGGGAGCCCGGTGCGCCGTTGACGATGGACACGACCCTGGGTCTGGCCCTCTTCAACGAGGCGCTGCCGGCGAACTACGAGTACGTCGACTACCAGGTCGGCAAGAACGAGCTGGGCCGGATCGTCAACGACCTGGCCGAGCGGTACTCCAAGGTCGAGGTGGCCGCGTCCCTGGACGCGCTCAAGGACACCGGCTTCACCTGGGCGACCCGCTCGGGCGTGACCGTCTCCATCGAGGACGTGGTCTCGCCGGACTCGAAGGCGACCATCCTGGAGAAGTACGACGCCGAGGCAGCCAAGGTCCAGAAGCAGTTCGACCGTGGTCTGATCACCGACGACGAGCGGCGTCAGGAGCTCATCGAGATCTGGACCCAGGCGTCGAACGAGGTCGCCAAGGCCATGGAGGTCAACTTCGACAAGGACAACCCGATCTTCATGATGGTGAACTCGGGTGCTCGTGGTAACTGGATGCAGGTCCGGCAGATCGCCGCGATGCGTGGTCTGGTGGCCAACCCGAAGGGCGAGATCATCCCGCGCCCGATCAAGTCGAACTTCCGTGAGGGCCTCTCGGTCCTGGAGTACTTCATCTCCACCCACGGTGCTCGCAAGGGTCTGGCCGACACCGCGCTGCGGACCGCCGACTCGGGTTACCTGACCCGTCGTCTGGTGGACGTCTCGCAGGACGTCATCATCCGCGAGGACGACTGCGGCACCGACCGCGGCATGCCCAAGCGGATCGGCGTCCGGACCGAGGACGGCACCGTCGTCAAGGACCCGAACGTGGAGACCTCGGCGTACGCCCGGACCGCGGCGGTCGACATCGTCCACCCGACCTCCGGCGAGGTGCTGGCTCCCGCCGGCGCGGACCTCGGTGACGTCAAGATCGGCGAGCTCGTCGAGGCCGGTGTCGAGACCGTCAAGGTCCGCTCGGTGCTGACCTGCGACGCGAAGACCGGCACCTGCGCGGCCTGCTACGGCCGCTCGCTGGCCACCGGCAAGCTCGTCGACATCGGCGAGGCCGTCGGCATCATCGCGGCGCAGTCCATCGGTGAGCCGGGTACGCAGCTGACCATGCGTACCTTCCACACCGGTGGTGTGGCCTCGGCCGACGACATCACCCAGGGTCTGCCCCGTGTGGTCGAGCTCTTCGAGGCCCGGCAGCCGAAGGGCCGTGCCCCGATCTCCGAGGCCTCCGGCCGGGTGGAGATCGAGGAGTCCGACAAGGCGCGCAAGATCGTCATCACCCCGGACGACGGTTCCGACGTCCAGGAGTACCCGGTCAGCAAGCGCTCGCGCCTGCTGGTCGGCGACGGCGACCGCGTCGAGGTGGGCCAGCAGCTGACCCAGGGCACCCCGGACCCGCAGGAGGTGCTGCGCATCCTCGGTGTCCGCAAGGCCCAGGAGCACCTGGTCTCCGAGGTCCAGCAGGTGTACCGCAGCCAGGGCGTGTCGATCCACGACAAGCACATCGAGATCATCGTGCGGCAGATGCTGCGCCGGATCACGGTGATCGAGTCGGGTGACACCAAGCTGCTGCCGTCCGACCTGGTCGACCGGGTGCGCTACGAGGAGGAGAACCGTCGCGTCGTCTCCGAGGGCGGCAAGCCGGCCTCGGGTCGTCCGGTCCTCATGGGCATCACCAAGGCCTCGCTGGCGACCGAGTCGTGGCTCTCGGCGGCCTCCTTCCAGGAGACCACCCGGGTGCTCACCGACGCTGCCATCAACGGCAAGTCGGACAGCCTGCGCGGTCTGAAGGAGAACGTCATCATCGGCAAGCTGATCCCGGCGGGTACCGGCCTCGAGCGGTACCGCAACATCCGGGTGGAGCCCACCGAGGAGGCCCGCGCGGCGGCGTACTCGGTCACCGGGTACGACTCCTACGGCAGCTACGACTTCGGTGGTGGCGGCCAGACCGTGGCCCTGGACGACTTCGACTTCGGGTCGTACCAGAACTAGCCCGTACGTCGGCCCCGATCCGCTTCGGCGGGTCGGGGCCTTCGTCGTTCCTGGTGTCGTACGGCGCTCAGCGGGTCGGCGGCGCGGGGGAGTCCAGGGCCTCGCGGAAGTAGGACTGGCCGCCCTCGCGCTCCAGCTCGCCCTGGGCCCGGCCGAGCACCCGGTCGCCCGGCCAGACGTGCCAGAACATCAGCAGCTCGGCCATCGCCACGCCGAGCAGCAGCGGGTAGAACCCGCCCTCGTCGACCAGGAACGCGACCGCGACGCCGACGATGCCGACCGACTCGGCCAGCGCGAACCGCAGGATCGTCGTGCCCTGCAGCTGGGCGACCACCGAGGCCCGCGCCTCCTCGGCCGGCGTGCCCGGCGCGATCGGCGTGAACCGGTAGCCGACCACCGGGATCAGCACGGTCAGGACCAGGCCGAGCCCGACCACGAGCAGCGTCCAGCCGACCGGCGTGGTGCCGGTGGCCTGGTCGCCCAGGACGACGGTGACCGCGACCAGGATGGCCACGAGCGCGCCCATGAGGACGGCGGCCGTGGTCTTGAGGGTGCGCAGGTAGGTCGGCGCGTTCTCGCTCATGCCCGCACGGTAGCGGTGAGCCACCCGCCATCATGGGCGCCATGAGCTATCCGGAGTGGCGCCGCGCGCTGGAGGAGGTGGTCTCCGCCGGGCTGCGCGAGCACCGGGCCGCCCAGGTCGCGGCCGCCCTGTCCGCCGAGGCAGCCCGGGTCGCGAAGGCACCGACACGGGCGCCGACCGCGGGACCACCGGCGCCGGCTCGGACCGAACCGGTGCCGACCGATCCGCTCAAGCTGGTGGTGACCTCGCCGGTGATGGGCGTGGACGCGTGCGCGGCCGGCTGGGTCGGGGTGGTGCTGCGCCCGGACCTGCCGCCCGCGGTGCTGGTCTCGGCGACGACCGCCGGCCTGCTGGACCTGGCCCGGGAGACCGGCCCGGTGAGCGTGATGGCGGTCGACATCCCGATCGGCCTGCCCGACGACAGTGCCCGGCTGGCCGACGCACTGGCCCGGGCGGCGGTGCCGGGCAAGGGCTCCTCGGTGTTCACCACGCTGACCCGGGCCGCCTACCTGGCGGCGTCGTACGAGGAGGCGCGGGCGGCGAACCTCGCGGCGACGAACGGGGAGCGCAGCGCCAGCGCGCAGGCGCACGCGCTGCGCGGCAAGATCCTCGAGGTGGACGCCTGGCTGCGCACCGAGCCGGCCGTCGAGGTGATCGAGGTGCACCCCGAGGTCAGCTTCGCCCGGATCGCCGGTGCGCCGCTGGCGACCAGGAAGAAGGACGCCGCCGGTGCCGCCGAGCGCTGGACGGCACTGGCCGCCGTCGGGTTCACCGCGCCGCCCTACTACCGGGGTTCGGGCTTCGCCGAGGACGACCTGCTCGACGCCTGCGCGGCCGCCTGGACCGCCGCTCGGTACGCCCGCGGCGCCGCAGAGTCGCTGCCCCCGGTCCCCGAGGTGTTCTCCGACGGTCTCGCCGCGGCGATCAGGGTCTAGGGGTCGATTCGGCTCCGGCCCGCCCGGCTGGGAGAATGCTCGGGTGACCACACCCGCCCCCGCACGCACCGACGTGCTCGTCGTCGGTGCCGGCCCCGCCGGGTCCGCCGCGGCGGCCTGGGCCGCACGGGCGGGGCGCGACGTGGTGCTCGCGGACGCGGCGGTGTTCCCGCGTGACAAGACCTGCGGCGACGGGCTCACCCCGCGCGCCATCGGCGAGCTGGAGCGGCTCGGCCTGTCCGACTGGGTCCGCGCGCACACCGTCAACCACGGCCTGCGCGCGCACGGCTTCGGCCAGACGCTGCTGCTGCCCTGGCCCGGTGGGTCGCTGCCGTCGTACGGGTCCGCCGTGGCGCGCACCGAGCTCGACGACCACCTGCGCACCACCGCGATGAAGTCCGGCGCCATCGGCATCGACGGCGCCCGCGCGGTCGACGTGCGGATGAACGGCGACCGGGTCGACACCGTCGTCTTCGAGGCCGAAGGGGAGACCTTCGAGCTCGGCTGCAACGTGCTGGTCGTCGCCGACGGGGTGCGCTCGCCGCTGGGCAAGCGGCTCGGGCGGGAGTGGCACCGCGACACCGTGTACGGCGTGGCCGGCCGCTCGTACGTCGACTCCGCGATGTCGCGCGACCCGTGGATCAGCTCGCACCTGGAGCTGCGCGGTACCGCGGGCGAGGTGCTCTCCGGGTACGGCTGGATCTTCCCGCTGGGCGACGGCTCGGTGAACCTGGGCGTCGGCACCCTGGCCACCGCGAAGCGACCCGCGGACATCGCGCTGCGCCCGCTGATGAAGCACTACGCCGAGCTTCGCCGCGAGGACTTCGGGCTCTCCGGGGAGCTGCGGATGCCGACCTCGGCGCTGCTGCCGATGGGCGGCGCCGTCTCGAACGTGGCCGGGGCGAACTGGGCGCTGATCGGCGACGCCGCGGCCTGCGTGAACCCGCTCAACGGCGAGGGCATCGACTACGGGCTCGAGACGGGACGTCTCGTCTCGCAGGTGCTCACCGAGGATCTGTCCGCGACGTGGCCCGCGATCCTGCGCGAGCACTACGGCGAGTCGTTCTCCATCGCCCGCCGGCTGGCCGGCGTGGTCACCGTGCCGCGGCTGCTGGCGGCACTCGGCCCGGCCGGGATGCGCTCGGACTGGCTGATGACGCTGGCGCTGCGCTGGATGGGCAACCTGGTCACAGACGAGGACCGGGACCGGGCAGCACGGGTGTGGCGCTGGGCCGGCCGGCGCTCGGTGCGGATGGACCACCGCCCGCCCTTCGCGTGAGCGCACCGAGCTTCCCGACCGGGTCGACCGCGTAGCTCAGCACCCGGGCGACCGGGGGAGCGGCCAGCGCGAGCGCGAGCCCGATCGCGGCGACGGTGGTGACCGCGAAGCCGAGGACCACGTGCTCGGCCGTCCAGTCGCCGAAGCCCTGGTACTGCGCGGTCAGCACGAAGAAGCCGTGGAACAGGTACACCACGAGCGTGGCGGCGCCGAGCGTGGCGAACCAGCCGCGGACCCGGGGCACCAGCACGAAGAAGGAGAGCGCGCCGAGCAGGCCGACCGCGAGCACGCCGAGACGGATCGCCATCGCGCGCACCGGGTCGGGTTCGAGTTCGCCGTACGGGGAGCGGTAGTAGAGCCACTCGGTCGGGACCCGGTCCCGGCTCCACCAGGCCAGCGCGGCGACCGCGCCCAGCCCGGCGACACCGAACGGCAGCGGCACCCGGCGCAGCCGCTGCCAGTCGGCGTCGGCGAGGACCAGCCCGAGCACGAAGAAGGGCAGCAGGCCGAGGATGCGGGCGTGGTCGAAGACGGTCCCGTCCCACAGGCCCGAGAGCAGGCTCAGCGTCACCGCGACCAGCAGCGCGCTGCCGGCCGAGAGCGCCCGGAACGCCGGTGTGGCCAGCCGCCAGAAGAACAGCGCGGCCAGGTACCACATCGGCCAGTGCGGGTCGGTGAACAGGTCGTCGAGGGCGACCCCGCCGACCTGGTAGCGGAACCAGGCCAGCGCCGCCTCGAAGACCAGGTACGGCACCGCGACCGTGCGCACCAGGGCGCCGAGCTTGGCCGGGGTCCAGGCGAACCGGCGCGACAGGTAGCCGGTGACCAGCACGAACGCCGGCACGTGCCAGGCGTAGAGGAAGTCGTAGGCCGTGTCGGTGCCGGTCCGGTGCGGCAGCAGGGTCCAGGAGTGGCCGACGACGACCAGGGTGACCAGCGCCATCTTGGCGTTGTCGAACCAGGGGTCCCTCGTCGGGAGCGCCCGGGTCGTGGGCGCGAGCGGGGCGGCTTCGGTGCGTAGAGTCGCCATGTGCCCGTCGTACCCCCATCGAGCCCCGATGATGCCGACTCGGAACGTGACGTTCCTCGCCGGCAGCGGGTCGCGGCGTACGCGGTGGTCCTGCGGGGCGAGGAGATCCTGCTGTCCCGGCTGGCGCCCTACCTGACCTCGGACGAGCAGTGGACGCTGCCCGGCGGCGGCATCGACTTCGGCGAGGACCCGCGCGACGCGGTGGTGCGCGAGGTGTACGAGGAGACCGGCCTGCGGGTGCAGGTCGGCGACCGTGCCTGGATCGACTCCGCGCGCCGGCTGCTCGCCCGCGAGGACACCGACATGCACAGCGTCCGGATGGTCTTCGAGGGCTGGGCCGCGGTCGGCTCGCCGGAGCCGCGGGTCGTCGAGGTGGACGGCTCCACGGTGGACGCCCGCTGGGTCCCGCTGGCCGCGGTGCTCGACGGCGGCTGGCCGGTGGTGCCGTGGGTGCGGATGGCCCTGGAGCAGCACGTGGTCACCCAGGTGCAGCGGCTCACCGCGCGGGCGCTGGTCCGGCGCGGCGACCGGGTGCTGCTGACCCGGCTCAGCGAGGTCGCCGTCGAGGCCGGCGCCTGGACGCTGCCCGGCGGTGGCGTCGCGCACGGCGAGGCGCCGGCGGCGGCGCTGGCCCGCGAGCTGCTCGAGGAGACCGGGCTGGCGGCCGAGGTGGGCCCGCTGCTCGACGTGCACGACGAGCACTTCACCGGAACAGCGCCGAACGGGCGGCACGAGGACTTCCACGCGGTCCAGCTGATCTTCGCCGTCGCCGTCCCCGACGGCGCCGAGCCGCGGGTGCTCGAGGACGGCGGCACCACCGACGCGGTCGCGTGGGTGCCGCTGGCCGACATCTCATCGGGTGAGGTCCGGGTGACCGAGGTGGTGCGGCACGCACTAACCTCGGGCGGGTGAGCGAGTCCGTCTTCACCTACGGGGCTCCGGGGCTGAAGTTCGGCACCGGTGCCTCCGACGAGATCGGCTACGACCTCAGCCAGTACGACGTCCGCCGCGCCCTCGTGGTCACCGACCCGGGCGTCGCCGCCACCGGGCACCCGCAGCGGGTCGCCGAGCAGCTGGGCCGGTACGGCATCGAGGCGGCCGTCTACGACGGCGTTCACGTGGAGCCCACCGACGCGAGCATCGCCGCGGCCATCGAGCACGCCCGGGCGAGCGGCCCGTGGGACGCCTTCGTCGCGGTCGGCGGCGGCTCGGCGATCGACACCGCCAAGGCGGTCAACCTGCTGACCAGCAACGACGGCGAGCTGATGGACTACGTCAACGCTCCCGTCGGCAAGGCGCGCGCGCCGCGGAACCCGCTCAAGCCGCTGGTCGCGGTGCCCACGACGACCGGCACCGGTGCCGAGTCGACGACCATCTGCGTGCTCGACGTGCTGTCGCTGAAGGTGAAGACCGGGATCAGCCACCCACGGCTGCGGCCCACCCTCGCGGTCGTCGACCCGGCGCTGACCCTGACCCAGCCGGCCGGCGTGACCGCGGCGGCCGGGATGGACATCCTCTGCCACGCGCTGGAGTCCTACACGGCCCGGCCGTTCACGTCGTACGAGAGGAAGACGCCGGAGCAGCGGGTGCCGTACTGCGGCTCCAACCCGATCTCGGACGTCTGGTCGGAGAACGCGATGTCCCTGCTGGCGACGGCGTTCCGGCGTGCGGTCCACCACGGCGACGACGTGGCCGCCCGCGAGCAGATGGCACTGGCCGCGACGATGGCCGGGCTCGGCTTCGGCAACGCCGGCGTGCACCTCCCGCACGCCAACGCCTACCCGATCGCGGGGCGGGTCCGTGACTTCCGGCCCGAGGGCTACCCGGCGGACGAGGCGATCGTGCCGCACGGGATGGCCGTCTCGCTGACCGCGCCCGAGGCGTTCAGGTGGACCTTCGAGGCCAGCCCGGAGCGGCACCTGCGTGCCGCCTCGCTGCTCGCGCCCGGCCACGAGTACGACGGCCCGGACGCGCTGCCGTCCGTGCTCGCCGACCTGATGCGCGACATCGCGATCCCCAACGGGCTGGGCGCGGTCGGCTACGGCGAGGACGACGTCGACGACCTGGTCACCGGCACGATGCAGCAGCAGCGGCTGCTGGCCACCGCGCCGCGGCCGGTCACCGAGGAGGACGCGGCCGGCATCCTGGCGCGCTCGCTGGAGCTGTGGTGAGCCTGCTCGCGTCGCTGCGGGCCGCCGGGCTCGAGGCCGACGACTCCACGCTCGTCCGCTCGCTCTACGCCAGCGACGCCTCGCTCTACCGGATCGAGCCACGGGCCGTCGTGCGTCCGCGGCACGAGGAGGACGTCCTCGCCGCGCTCGCCGTCGCGCGCTCGGAGGGCGTGCCGGTCACGATGCGCGGCGCCGGCACCTCGATCGCCGGCAACGCGGTCGGACCGGGCATCGTGCTCGACACCAGCCGCCACTACAACGCCCTGCTCGCCCTCGACGCCGAGGCGCGCACCGCGACCGTCCAGCCGGGGATCGTGCACGCCGCCCTGCAGCGGTCCGCGCACGCCGCCGGGCTGCGGTTCGGACCGGACCCGTCCACGCACACCCGCTGCACGATCGGCGGGATGATCGGCAACAACGCGTGCGGGTCCCGGGCGCTGGCCTACGGCCGTACGTCGGACAACGTGATGGGCCTGCGGGTGGCGCTGGCCGACGGCACCGTGCTGGACACCGGTGCCGCTCCGCCCGCGGCACTGACCGCGCTGGTGGACGCCGATCTCGCGCTGGCCCGTACCGAGTTCGGCCGGTTCTCCCGGCAGGGCTCGGGCTACGCGGTCGACCAGCTGCTTCCGGAGAACGGCCGCCGGTTCGACCGGTTCCTGGTCGGCTCGGAGGGCACCCTCGCGGTCGTCCTCGACGCCACCGTCCGGCTGGTGGAGGATCCGCCGTTCCGCGCGCTGGCCGTGCTCGGCTTCGCCTCGATGGCCGACGCCGCGGACGCGGTGCCGGCGCTGCTCGTCTCGACGTCCGGCGGCCTGACCGCGCTCGAGGGCCTCGACCAGCGGATCACCTCGCTGGTGCCCGGCGCCCCCGCACTGCCGGCGGGCGGCGGCTGGCTGTTCGCCGAGGTCTCCGGGACCTCCCTGGCCGAGGCGACCGCGGCGGCGCAGGCGGTCGTGGCCTCGGCCGGCGTGCCGGGCCAGGTCATCACCGACCCCGGCGAGCAGGCCGCACTCTGGCGGATCCGCGAGGACGGCGCCGGGCTGGCCGCCCGCTCGCTGAGCCGGCCCGCTCACTCCGGGTGGGAGGACGCCGCGGTCCCGCCGGACCGGCTCGGCGACTACCTGCGCGACTTCGACGGGCTGCTGCGCGACGCCGGTCTCGACGGGGTGCCCTACGGCCACTTCGGCGACGGCTGCGTGCACGTGCGCATCGACTTCGAGCTGACCGACGAGGGCGGCCGGCGGCGCTACCGCGAGTTCGTCGAGGCCGGGGCGGACCTGGTGGCGTCGTACGGGGGCTCGATGAGCGGCGAGCACGGCGATGGTCGCGCCCGCTCCGCGCTGCTGCCCCGGATGTACTCGCCCGAGGCGATCGCCCTGATGGGCCGGATCAAGCACGCCCTCGACCCCGGCGACCTGCTCAACCCCGGCGTGCTGGTCGCGCCGGACCCGCTGGACGCCTCGATCCGGCTGGCGGCGCCGCCGGCCGGCCCGCTGGCGGCGCTGTTCGGAGATGCACACCGGTGCACCGGCGTCGGCAAGTGCCGCGCGGACAACACCGGGAGCGGCGGCGTGATGTGCCCGTCGTACCAGGCCACGAAGGAGGAGAAGGACTCCACCCGCGGCCGGGCCCGGGTGCTCCAGGACGTGACCACCGGACGGCTGCCCGTCACCGACGCCGCCGTCACCGACGCCCTCGACCTCTGCCTGGCGTGCAAGGGCTGCGCGCACGACTGCCCCACGGGCGTGGACATGGCGACGTACAAGGCGCAGGTGCTGGACGCGAAGTACGCCGGCAGGCGCCGCCCGGCCAGCCACTACGCGCTCGGCCGGCTTCCCGACCTGGTGCGCCGGGTGCCGGCCCGGCTGGCCAACCTCGGGCTCGCGCTCGGGCCGCTGGCGACGGCCGCTGCCGGGATCGACCGGCGCCGCTCGCTGCCAAGGCTGGCCAGCCGGCCGCTGCGCCGGCGCGGGATCGCCTCGGCACCGTCGCCGGACGTGGTCATCTGGGTGGACACCTTCAGCGACAGCTTCACCCCCGAGGTGGTCGAGGCCGCGATCGCCGTGCTCGAGGGCGCGGGCCAGCGGGTCGGCGTGCACCTCAACGACGCCTGCTGCGGCCTGACCCGGATCTCGACCGGGCAGCTCGACGCGGCCCGGGCCACCCTGACCAAGGCGCTCGACGGCATCGGGGCCATCGACGCCCCGGTCGTCGCGCTCGAGCCCTCCTGCCTGGCGGTGCTGCGCGAGGACGCCGGCTGGCTGCTGGACCGGAGCGCACCGGTGCGCACCCTCGCCGAGCACCTGGAGACCCTCGGCTACACCCCGCCCGACCTGACCGGGACCACCCTGGTGGTGCAGCCGCACTGCCACCACACCTCGGTGCTGGGCTGGGAGGCCGACGAGCGGCTGCTCCGTCGTACCGGCGCCACCCTCACCCGGGTGGGCGGCTGTTGCGGGATGGCCGGCAACTTCGGGATGGAGCGGGGCCACTACGAGGTCTCGGTCGCGGTCGCCGAGCACGCGCTGCTGCCCGCCGTCCGGGAAGCCGGCCCGGACGCGATCGTGGTCGCCGACGGCTTCTCCTGCCGCACTCAGCTCGACGACCTCGCGGGCGTCCGGGCGCTGCACCTCGCGCAACTCCTGTCCCGAGTTTCACGTGGTACCAAGTGAACTTGCGCGCGCCAGGCGCTTCATCCCCTCCGCCGGCCTGATCGGCTCGGGCCACCTCGCGGTCAGGTGGCCGCCGATCGGCTGTCGGCGCCAGCGGCGGCCGAGCATCGGGCGCACCCAGCCGTCCCACCAGTCCCACTCCTCGGCCAGCCGGTCGCGCCAGCCCAGGGCCGGCACGTCGCCGAGGTCGCGCAGGGTGATGGTGTGGTCGACCTGGAGGGTCTGCAGCACCGCGGCGGCCAGGAACCGGTGCCCGTGCCGGGACATGTGCAGCCGGTCGGGCTCCCACATCCGGGGGTGCGTGTAGGCGCGCATCGCCCAGTGGTCGACCAGCAGCGCGCCGTGCTCCTGGGCGACCTGGCGGACCCGGCGGTTGAACTGGTTGTTGCGCAGCCGCAGCGGCTCCGGCAGCGGCGAGAGCCGCAGGTCGTACGACGTGAACAGCAGCACCCGGGCGCCGCTGGCGGCCAGCTTGGCGACCGCGGCCTCGTACCGGGCGAGCACGTCGGCCATGTCGATGCGGACCTGGAGGATGTCGTTGCCGCCGGCGAAGAAGGAGACCAGCGTCGGGTCCAGCGCGAGCGCCGCGTCCAGCTGGTGCTCGACCACGTCGTCGAGCACCCGGCTGCGCAGCGCGAGGTTGGCGTACTCGGTCCCCGGGTCGGTCTTGGCCAGCTGGTTGGCGACCCGGTCGGCCCAGCCGCGCACGCCGTTGGGGTAGCGCTCGTCCCAGTCGCCGACGCCCTCGGTGAAGGAGTCGCCGATCGCCACGAAGCGCGTCGTCACGGGGGACAGGGTCCGTGGCCGCGGGGTCCGGGCGGCGAACACCGCGTGAACGTCGTACGGCGGGGCGCATCCGTTTTGACCGCGCATCGGGCACCCGGTAATCTCAATCCTTGTGTCTGGGGCCACCCAGGCCTGTCTGCGTGCCCGCACGGCTGCGCATTCGTAAAGCACCACGCACAGCATCACCACCGTGCCCGGCAACGTGCCGGGTACTGAGAGTAGACAAGAAAGGGAACCACCAGGTGCCCACCATTCAGCAGCTGGTCCGCAAGGGCCGCCAGGACAAGGTGTCGAAGAACAAGACGCCTGCCCTGAAGGGTTCGCCCCAGCGACGCGGCGTCTGCACGCGCGTCTACACCACCACCCCGAAGAAGCCGAACTCCGCTCTGCGCAAGGTCGCCCGTGTGCGCCTGTCCAGCGGCGTCGAGGTCACCGCTTACATCCCGGGTGTCGGTCACAACCTCCAGGAGCACTCGATCGTGCTCGTCCGCGGCGGCCGTGTGAAGGACCTTCCCGGTGTCCGCTACAAGATCATCCGCGGCACGCTCGACACCCAGGGCGTGAAGAACCGCAAGCAGGCGCGCAGCCGCTACGGCGCGAAGAAGGAGAAGAGCTGATATGCCGCGTTCAGCAGAGTCCGCTCCCCGCTCCTCCAGCCTTCCGGCTGACAACCGCAAGCAGGTGAACCTCTAATGCCGCGCAAGGGTCCCGCTCCCAAGCGTCCGATCGTCGTCGACCCGGTCTACGGCTCGCCGATCGTCACCCAGCTTGTCTCCAAGGTCCTCCAGGACGGCAAGAAGCAGGTCGCTCAGCGCATCGTCTACTCGGCGCTCGAGGGCACTCGCGAGAAGACCGGCACCGACCCGGTGGTCACGCTCAAGCGTGCGCTGGACAACGTGAAGCCGGCCATCGAGGTCAAGTCCCGCCGCGTCGGCGGCGCGACGTACCAGGTCCCGATCGAGGTCAAGGGCACCCGCGGCACCACGCTCGCGCTGCGCTGGCTGGTCGGCTACGCCCAGGAGCGTCGCGAGAAGACCATGGCCGAGCGGCTGATGAACGAGATCCTCGACGCGAGCAACGGCCTCGGTGCCGCGGTGAAGAAGCGCGAGGACACCCACAAGATGGCCGAGTCCAACAAGGCCTTCGCCCACTACCGCTGGTGACCTCCGGCGCCGGCCGCTCCACCTGGCGGCCGGCCGCCGAGCACCCCACGACTTTCTAAGGAACGCTGACAACAGTGGCTGTCGACATCACCACGGACCTCACCCGGGTCCGCAACATCGGCATCATGGCGCACATCGACGCCGGCAAGACCACCACCACCGAGCGCATCCTCTTCTACACCGGCATCACCTACAAGATCGGTGAGGTCCACGAGGGCGCGGCCACGATGGACTGGATGGAGCAGGAGCAGGAGCGGGGGATCACCATCACCTCCGCCGCCACCACCTGCTGGTGGAAGGACCACCAGATCAACATCATCGACACCCCCGGGCACGTCGACTTCACCGCCGAGGTGGAGCGCTCGCTCCGCGTCCTCGACGGCGCGGTCGCGGTGTACGACGGTGTTGCCGGTGTCGAGCCGCAGACCATGACCGTGTGGCGCCAGGCCAACAAGTACGCCGTGCCGCGGATGTGCTTCGTGAACAAGCTGGACCGCACCGGCGCTGACTTCTTCCGCTGCGTCGACATGATGGTCGAGCGCCTCAACGCCACTCCGCTGGTCCTCCAGCTCCCGATCGGTGCCGAGGCGGACTTCCTCGGTGTCATCGACCTGGTCGGCATGCGCGCGCTCACCTGGCGCGGCGAGACCAAGATGGGCGAGGACTACGAGGTCGAGGAGATCCCGGCCGAGCTGCAGGCGCAGGCCGAGGAGTACCGCGAGAAGCTCGTGGAGACCCTGGCCGAGGCCGATGACGAGATCATGGAGGTCTACCTCGAGGACGGCGACACCTTCGACGTCGACACCCTCGAGGCCGCCATCCGTCGCGCGACCCTGGCCGACAAGCTCAACCCGGTCCTGTGCGGCACCGCGTTCAAGAACAAGGGCGTGCAGCCGCTTCTCGACGCGGTCGTGAAGTACCTGCCGTCGCCGCTGGACATCGACGCCATCGTCGGTCACGCCCAGGGCAACGAGGAGGTCGAGGTCACCCGGCAGCCGAGCGACTCCGAGCCGTTCTCCGGCCTGGCGTACAAGATCGCCGCGGACCCGCACCTGGGCCGGCTGACCTACGTGCGCGTCTACTCCGGCAAGCTCGAGGCGGGCGGCACCTACCTGAACTCGGTGACCGGCCGCAAGGAGCGGATCGGCAAGGTCTACCAGATGCATGCCAACAAGCGTGAGGAGATCTCCTCGGTCGGCGCCGGCCAGATCGTCGCCGTGATGGGCCTCAAGGACACCAAGACCGGCCACACCCTGTGCGACCCGTCGAACCCGGTGGTCCTGGAGTCGATGACCTTCCCGGCCCCGGTGATCGAGGTCGCCATCGAGCCCAAGACCAAGGGTGACCAGGAGAAGCTGAGCACCGCGATCCAGCGGCTCTCGGACGAGGACCCGACCTTCACCGTCAAGGCGGACGAGGAGACCGGCCAGACCATCATCGCCGGCATGGGCGAGCTCCACCTGGAGATCCTGGTCGACCGGATGAAGCGCGAGTTCCGCGTCGAGGCCACCGTCGGCAAGCCGCAGGTCGCCTACCGCGAGACCATCCGCAAGAAGGTCGAGAAGCACTCCTACACGCACAAGAAGCAGACCGGTGGTTCCGGCCAGTTCGCGAAGGTGCTCATCAGCATCGAGCCGAACATCGACCCCGAGACCGGGGCCGGCGCCGGCTACGAGTTCGCGAACAACGTCACCGGCGGTCGCGTGCCGAAGGAGTACATCCCCTCGGTCGACCAGGGCGCCCAGGAGGCGATGGAGTTCGGCGTGCTCGCCGGCTACCCGATGGTCGACGTGAAGGTCTCGCTGGAGGACGGCGCCTACCACGACGTCGACTCCTCCGAGCTCGCGTTCAAGATCGCCGGCAACCAGGCCTTCAAGGAGGCCGCCCGGATGGCCAAGCCCGTCCTGCTGGAGCCGATGTTCGCGGTCGAGGTCGTCACCCCGGAGAACTTCCTGGGCACGGTCATCGGCGACATCAACTCCCGCCGCGGTCAGATCTCCGCGCAGGAGGAGCGTCACGGCGACATGGTGGTCTCGGCCCTCGTGCCGCTCTCGGAGATGTTCGGGTACGTTGGTGACCTGCGGTCCAAGACCTCGGGCCAGGCGTCGTACTCGATGGAGTTTGACTCGTACGCCGAGGTTCCCACGAACGTCGCCGACGAGATCATCAAGAAGGTCCGCGGCGAGTAGTTCGCAACGGCCCTCGGCAGCACAACCGTTTTCACACGAGTCAAGAAATAACAACAGGAGGAGCCAGAAGTGGCTAAGGCGAAGTTCGAGCGGACCAAGCCGCACGTCAACATCGGAACGATCGGTCACATCGACCACGGGAAGACGACGCTGACCGCGGCGATCACCAAGGTGCTGCACGACAAGTACCCGGACCTGAACCCGTTCACGCCGTTCGACGAGATCGACAAGGCTCCCGAAGAGCGTCAGCGCGGTATCACCATCTCGATCGCGCACGTCGAGTACCAGACCGAGTCGCGTCACTACGCGCACGTCGACTGCCCGGGTCACGCGGACTACATCAAGAACATGATCACCGGTGCCGCGCAGATGGACGGCGCGATCCTGGTGGTCGCCGCGACCGACGGTCCGATGCCGCAGACCCGTGAGCACGTGCTGCTCGCCCGCCAGGTCGGCGTGCCGGCGCTGGTGGTCGCGCTCAACAAGTGCGACATGGTCGACGACGAGGAGCTCATCGAGCTCGTCGAGATGGAGGTGCGCGAGCTCCTCAACGAGTACGAGTTCCCGGGCGACGACGTTCCGGTCGTGCGCGTGGCCGCCTTCCCGGCGCTGAACGGCGACGAGAAGTGGGGCGAGTCGGTCTTCGAGCTGATGACCGCCGTCGACGAGTACATCCCGCAGCCGGAGCGCGACACCGACAAGCCGTTCCTGATGCCCGTCGAGGACGTCTTCACGATCACCGGTCGTGGCACCGTCATCACCGGTCGTATCGAGCGCGGCATCGTCAAGGTCAACGAGGAGGTCGAGATCATCGGCATCCGCGAGGGCTCGCAGAAGACCACCGTCACCGGTGTCGAGATGTTCCGCAAGCTGCTCGACGAGGGCCAGGCCGGTGAGAACGTCGGTCTGCTGCTCCGCGGCACGAAGCGCGAGGACGTCGAGCGCGGCATGGTCGTCATCAAGCCGGGCACCACGACCCCGCACACCAACTTCGAGGCCTCGGTCTACATCCTCTCGAAGGAGGAGGGCGGCCGTCACACGCCGTTCTTCAACAACTACCGTCCGCAGTTCTACTTCCGGACCACCGACGTGACCGGCGTCGTCACCCTCCCCGAGGGTCGCGACATGGTCATGCCGGGCGACAACACCGACATGGTCGTCGAGCTGATCCAGCCGATCGCCATGGAGGAGGGTCTCCGCTTCGCGATCCGCGAGGGCGGCCGGACCGTCGGCGCGGGCCGCGTCACCAAGATCACCAAGTGAGCTTGCTGATCTGACTGCTTGAGGGGAAGGCCCCGGAGCTTCGGCTCCGGGGCCTTTCGCCTTTCCGTACGGCGTGCGAAGTTGTCCACAGGGCCGGGATCGAGGAAGTTCTCCACAGAGTTCAGGGCTCGAACCACCGTCGGCCGCAGGGGAGACGTAGCGTGGTCCGCATGTCGTCAGCACCACTCGAACGTCGCGTCTACAACCTCGAGAACGAGGTCGTGGCGATCTACGACCAGCTCTCGGAACACAAGACCATCCTCGTCGAGCACGGGCAGCGGCTGGACGGGATCGACGGTCGGCTGGACGGGATCGACGGTCGGCTGGACGGGATCGATCGGCGTCTCGACGGCCTGACCACGCAGATGGACGTGCTGGTCGAGGCCGTGAGCCGCCACGACGATCGGTTCGACGCGATGGACGCGAAGTTCGAGGGCAGGTTCGACGTGATGGACGCCAAGCTGGACCGGCTCCTCGACCAACGAGGCTCCTAGCCCAGCCCCTCCACCCGCGCCGCCACCAGATCCCCGAACGCCCGGTGCCCCTGCGGGGTCAGGTGCAGCCCGTCGGCGAGGTAGGAGAGCCGGGCGTCGCGCATCGACAGGTACGCCACCCCCGCCCGGCCGCACTCCGCGGCCAGCACCGCGTCGACCCGCCCCACCCGGGACGCCCGGGCCGGCGCCGCGACCGGGCCCACGACCAGCACCCGGTGCCCCCGGAGTGCCGCCAGCACCCGGCGGATCCCCGACCGGATGTCCGACGCCGGCTGGTCGACGTCATTGAGCCCACCCTCCACCACGACGGTCCCGGCCGCCCGCGCGGCAACCCGCACCCGGTCGGCGTACGAGACCGCGCGGCAGGGAGAGGCACCGCGGGAGAACCCGGAGCCGGAGAAGCCGAACGCGACCACCCGACCCCGCAGCCGCGAGGGCCACGACCGCGCGACGTCGGTCAGGCCGAGCCCCGCGGTGTAGGAGTCGCCGAGCACCGCGATCCGGGGTCCGCGCCCGATCACCACGCGCTGCCGCGCCTCCGCCTCGAACGCGAACCGCGCGCACCGCTGGGCGGTGTCTCCGGACGCGCTGCCGGGCCCGAGCACGGGCACCAGCACCGCGGCCAGCACCACCGCGAGAGCGGCGAGCAGCAGCGGTTCACGTCGGAGGGTCACGGCGTCATGGTGCGCCGGAATCGCCCGTACCGCAGGCGATTCCGCACATCCGGGGTGAGAGAATCCGCGGGTGCCCGACCACCTTCCTCCCGCGCGCCCGCACCTCAAGCTGACCGAGGACGGCCGCCGCCTGCGCGAGGTGCTCAGCTACTCCCGTCGCGGCAGCAGGTTCTCCGCCAAGCAGCAGCAGGCCTGGGACGAGCACGCCTCCTCCTGGGTGGTGCCGGAGGAGGGCGTCGACCGTCCTGGCGTGCGGATCGCCGACTGGTTCGGCCGGGAGGCACCGCTGGTCGTCGAGATCGGCTCCGGCATCGGCGAGGCGACCGCGGTGCTGGCCGCGGCCCGGCCGGAGGTGAACGTGCTCGCCTTCGAGGTCTGGCGTCCCGGTGTCGCGACCGGCCTCGGGCTCCTGGCCGAGGCCGGAGCCGAGAACGTCCGTTACCTGTCGGTGGACGCGGTCTGGTCGCTGGAGCACCTGGTGCCCGAGGACGGTCTCGCCGAGCTGTGGACCTTCTTCCCGGACCCGTGGCCGAAGAAGCGGCACCACAAGCGCCGGCTGGTCACCCCGGTCTTCGCGGCGCTGGTCGCCTCCCGGCTCGCGCCGGGTGCCGTCTGGCGGCTGGCCACCGACTGGACCGACTACGCCGAGCAGATGGTCGAGGTCCTCGACGCCGAGCCGCGCCTGCGCGGCGGGATCGTCGAGCGCTGGGACGAGCGGCCGGTGACCAAGTTCGAGCGCAGGGGCATCGCCGCCGGCCGCGCGATCACCGACCTGCGCTACACCAGGCTCTGACCCAGCGGATCTCGCAGCACCAGCTCGGTGTTGCGGTCGCCGGCCCCACCGCGCCGGTCGGCGTAGGAGGGGTCGTTGAAGGCCAGCTCGCGGTAGAGCGAGGCCAGGCCGGGGACCGAGAAGTCGTCGTACGGCGCCTGGGCCGGAGAGTCCGCGTCGATCATCGCGGTGAACAGCGAGAGCGTCCCGTCGGCGTTCGTGGCCACCTCGATCACCCGGGCCTGCTGGGGGGCGTCCACGTGCGAGGCCGAGTTGATCTCCCAGAACGACCGGCGCGGGTCGTGGTGCCGGTGCGCGGTGATCCGGTTCTTGTGGGTGTGCCCGTTCACCCAGGCGAGCACGTTCGGGTGCCGGTGCAGCAGCGTGAGCACCTGCGCACCGCCGTGCCGGCGCTCGTGCGGGATCCGCGGGTCGGGCGCGAGGTTGTGCATGTTGTTCGACGGGTGGTGGCTGAAGACGAGCACGTAGCTGTCCCGCAGCCGGGTCAGCTCGGCGTCGAGCCAGCGCCACTGGGTCTCGCCGATCGACCCCTCGATGCCGCCGGCCTGGTTGGTCGAGTCGATGCTGATCGCCACCACACGTGGCGCGACCTGGTGGCTGTAGTAGAGCCGGTCGGCCGTCGTGCCCGGGGCGTACCCGTGCCCCACCGGCCCGGCGCCGGTGAACCGGGTCTCGTGCAGCAGCCGGACGTACTCGGCGCCGGTGTAGGGCAGCCTGCGCTCGTCGGCATGCACGGTCCGGGTGTTGCCCGACCTGGCGATCGACCTGATCAGGTGGCCCACGTCGTCGCCGGCCTTGACCTCGCGGAGCCGGGCGGCGAGCACGACCGGCGCGTCGCCGTGCGCGGAGAACACCTTGCGCGCACCACCGGACCACTCCTCGACGTACGGGCGGTTCTCCAGCATCCCGTTGGCGACCACGTCGTGGTTGCCCATGGTCAGCAGCCACGGCACGTCGAGACCCGGTGCGCTGAACGGCGCCGTCGCGGCCGCGATCAGCCCGGGGAGGTGCGGGAAGCCCTGCCTCTTGTACCGGTCGAGCTCGGCACTCTCCGGCTGCCAGTACTCGCGCAGCCCGGAACCGGCCACGCCCTCGAAGCCCTCGCCGGTGCCGCTGTCGGGGTGCACGACGCCGCCGGCGAGGAGGGTGAGCAGCCACTCCAGCTCGGTGCCGGCCTGGTTGTCGGTGTTGTCGCCGGTGCTCATCACCGCGTCCACCGGGCGGCCGGTCCCGGGCCCGCCGCGCAGCCCGTTGATCCGCTGCACGAGCGCGGCGGTGCCGTGCATCCCGAGCAGCTCCTGCGGACGGTGCCCAGTGCTGTTGATCCGGTCGATGTACTCGAAGCGCATCGGGTTCTGCACGTCGGTCACGTGCAGGTCGGAGACCTGGACCACGGTGGCCAGGCCCTCGCGCCGGTTCTCGCGGCCCCGGCGCGGGCGGGCCAGGTCGTCCCGCACCACCATCCGCCACGGTGCCGCGTCGCCGAGCCGGCGGTAGCCGAAGGTGCCGCGGGGCGCGACGGTCGACTCCAGCGTGGTGCCGGCGACGACCGGGACCTCGGCGTAGGAGTGCCGTTCCAGCAGCATCGCGGTCGGCCAGACCGCCATCGCCCCGGAGGTCGCTCCGGCCTGGATCATGTGTCGTCGCGTCAGCGTGACCACGCGGACACTGTGGCGATCCTGGGGTCCACGTCCGGCGTCTGCCGGCTTGCTGTCGCGTGAAGGTTGGGATGCGGGTCGGCGAACGGGTTCACCCGTCGGTCACCTACGCGCTGCCTCCGTCAGCCGGGCGACCAGCGCGGCCTCGCGCTGCATCCGCGCCAGGTCACGGTCGCGGTGCTCGGCGATCACGGCGGCCAGGTAGGCGTCCGCCGGGGTGCCGCGCGGCGGGGCCGGCGAGACGAACCGGGTCGTCTCGGCAGCGAGCCGCTGCAGCAGTATCCCCTGGGCCTGCGGGGCCAGCGACTCGGTCCGGCCGAGCACCTGGCGGATGGCGAGCAGCAGGCGCTCGGGCAGCGGCGCGATGTCCGCGGACCGCGCCCAGGCGGCCAGCGGCGGCGGCATCGGCGGCGGTGGCGGGAGCACCAGCGTGACCCGGCTGCGCACGACGTACGTGCCGGCGGCGTAGTCGCCCAGGCGCTTGCCCTTGCGGCTGACCAGCCCGCAGATGAACGCGGGCACCCCGCTGAGCACCCAGATCTCGGCGAGCCCGACCAGCGCGCGCACGAACGCGTGGTGGAAGGAGATCGCTCCCGCGTCGTCGCGGACGGTCCGCAGGCCGGTGGCGTACTTGCCGACCGAGCGGCCGTGGGTGAGGGTCTCGATCGTGGTCGGGTAGACGAGCATCGCGACCACGAGGGTCAGCACCGCGCCGACCCCGAAGGTGGCGTCGTCGGCGGCGAGCGCGGCGGTGAGCAGGAAGCCGCCGACGAGCAGCGCGATCGAGATGACGATGTCGAGGATCGCGGAGAGCAGGTGCAGGCCGAGCGAGGCCGGGGGCAGGTCGAGGGTGACCGCCTCCCCGGTGACGAGGTCGTCGACTCCCTCGACGTACAGGTCCGCCATGCGGCCACCCTAGGCGAGACGAGCACCTAAGGTGGCCGCATGGACCTCGACGCCTACGTGCTCGCGCACCAGCCCGCGTGGCGCCGGCTCGAGGAGCTGAGCAAGCGCCGCCGGCTCGACGGCCCCGAGGCCGACGAGCTGACCGCGCTGTACCAGGAGGTCGCGACGCACCTGAGCGTGGTCCGCTCGGGAGCGCCGGACGCGGCCGTCATCGGGTACCTGAGCGCGCTGCTGGCCGGCGCCCGGACCCGCGCCGGCAGCGCCCGGGTGCTCACCCGCGCCGCGATGGCCGACTTCCTGGTCCGCAGGTTCCCGGCCGCGCTGTACCGCACCCGGCGCTGGTGGCTGGGCGCCATGCTGGTCTCGTACGGCGTCGCGGCCGCGATGATCGCCTGGCTGGTGCAGCACCCCCAGGTCGAGTCCCGGCTGATGTCGCCCGAGCAGGTGCAGCAGCTGGTCTCCTCGGACTTCGAGAGCTACTACTCCGAGTCGGCCGCGTCGCACTTCGCTGCCCAGGTGTGGACCAACAACGCCTACGTGGCCGCGCTCTGCGTCGCGCTCGGGGTCTTCGGAGCGCCGGTGGTGTGGATGCTCTGGCAGAACATGCTCAACCTGGCGGTGATCGGCTCGATCATGATCCGGCACGACCGGGCCGGCCTGTTCTTCGGGCTCATCACCCCGCACGGGCTGCTCGAGCTGACCGCCGTCTTCGTCGCCGCGGGCACCGGGCTCCGGCTGATGTGGGCGTGGGTGGTGCCCGGTCCGCGGACCCGTTCGCAGTCGCTGGCCGCCGAGGGACGCTCCGCCGCCGGCGTGGTGATCGGCCTGGTCGGGGTGCTGCTCGTCAGCGGTCTCATCGAGGCGTTCGTGACCCCCTCCGGGCTGCCCACCTGGGCACGGATCGCCATCGGCGTGCTCGCCGAGACGCTGTTCCTGGCCTACGTGTTCGTGCTGGGCCGCCGGGCGGTGCGGCAGGGCTACACCGGGGACGTCTCGAGCGACCTGCTCGAGGACCGCCTCGCCACCGCAGCCTGAACGCTCAGAGCAGACCTCTCGCCTTCAACGACAGGTAGTGGTCGGCGAGGGCGACCGGGAGGTCGTCGGCGCCGGCGTCGAGGACGTCGATGCCCAGCGCACCCAGCAGCCGGCCGGTCTGCTCCCGGCGGGCGATGGTCTGCTCGGCCGCGGCCGCCTGGTAGGTGGCGGGCAGGGTCGACCGGTCCGCCGCCAGCCGGGACAGCTCGGGGTCGCGGACCGAGGCCAGCACCACCTTGTGCCGGCTGCTGAGGTGGCCGACGACGGCCAGCAGGCCGTGCTCGATCGCGGCCGGTTCCAGCGGGGTCAGCAGTACGACCAGCGCCCGTCCCCGGCCGAGGCCGTCGACCGCGCCCACCAGCCGCCGCCAGTCCGCCTCGACCAGCTCGGCGTTGAGCCCGACCATCGCGTCCTGGATGACCGCGAGCGCGTCGGTGCGGTGGCCGCTGCGCACCCGGGCACGGACCACGCGGTCCCCGGCCAGGAAGTCGACCCGGTCGCCGGCCCGGGAGGCCAGCGCGGCCAGCAGCAGCGCGGCATCCATCGCCGAGTCCAGCCGGGGCACCTCGCCGATCCGCCCGGCCGACGTACGGGAGGTGTCGAGGACCAGCACCACCCGGCGGTCGCGCTCGGGCTGCCAGGTGCGTACCACCACGTGCCGGCTGCGCGCCGAGGCCCGCCAGTCGATGCTGCGGACGTCGTCACCGCGGACGTACTCGCGCAGCGAGTCGAACTCGGTGCCCTGGCCGCGCACGCGGATGGCGGCTCGTCCGTCGAGCTCACGCAGCCGGGCCAGCCGGGACGGCAGGTGCCGGCGCGAGGGGAAGGCGGGCGTGACCCGGACGGTGCCGGGCACCACCAGGGACTGCTGCCGCGCCGCGAGCCCGAGGGGCCCGGTCAGCCGGACGGTGACCCGGTCGGTGACCAGGTCGCCGCGCCGGGTCGGCAGCAGCGGGGTGACCAGCCGCACCCGTTCGTCGGCGGGCAGCCGCAGCGGGTGCCGGTTCGGGGCGGCGCCGGCGCTGGGCTGCCAGGCGTCGCGGAGGATCCCCCGGACGAGCCGGGTGCCGGTGTTGCGGACGCGCAGCGCGGTCTCGGCCGGCTCCCCCAGCCGGGTCGGCGGGGTCGGGACCCGGGAGACCTCGAGCCGCTGCGCCCGCGGCGCCAGCCACCAGTCGGCGAGCACGAGCAGCGCGACCGCCAGCACGATCCACCAGACCGTGCTGGCCTCCGGGCGCAGCAGCACCAGCACCACCGCGAGGAGCAGCAGTGCCGGCGTGCGCCAGGTGAGTGCCATCGTCAGCGCGGCACCGGGACGGAGCCGAGCGCGGAGGCGAGCACCTGGGCCACGTCCACGCCCTCGAGCGCGGCCTCCGGGCGCAGCCCGAGCCGGTGCACCAGAGTCGCGTGCGCCAGCGCCTTCACGTCGTCGGGGGAGACGAAGTCACGGCCGGACAGCCACGCCCAGGCGCGGCTGGTGCGCAGCAGGGCCGTCGCGCCGCGCGGGCTGACGCCGAGGCTCAGCGAGGGCGAGGTCCGGGTCGCGCGCGCGATGTCCACGATGTACGACGCCACCTCGTCACCGACGCGCACCTCGGTGACCGCCTTCGCCGCGACCGCCAGGTGCGAGGGATCGGCGACGGCGGAGATCCCCGTCGCGGCCAGGTCGTGCGGGTCGAAGCCGTCGGCATGCCGCCGCACGATCGCCAGCTCCTCCTCGCGCGGTGGCAGCGGCAGCACCACCTTGAGCAGGAACCGGTCCAGCTGGGCTTCCGGCAGCGGGTAGGTGCCCTCGTACTCGACCGGGTTCTGCGTCGCGGCGACCACGAACGGCTCGGGCAGCGGCCGGGTGACGCCGTCGACGGAGACCTGGCCCTCCTCCATCGCCTCCAGCAGTGCCGACTGCGTCTTCGGAGGGGTCCGGTTGATCTCGTCGGCGAGCAGCAGGTTCGTGAACACCGGCCCGGGCCGGAAGTCGAACCGTCCGGACTCGACCACCATCGAGCCGGTGATGTCACCGGGCATGAGGTCCGGGGTGAACTGCACCCGACGGGACTCGACACCGAGCGCGGCGGCCAGCGAGCGCACCAGCAGCGTCTTGGCGACACCGGGCACGCCCTCCATCAGCACGTGGCCGCGGGCGAGCAGGGCGACCAGCAGCGCGGAGACGGCGGCGTCCTGGCCGACCACCACCTTGGCCACCTCGGCGCGGACGGCGTGCAGGGCCTCGCGGGCCTCGTCGGAGGAGACAGTCATCCCTCGGTTACCTCGTTCTCCAGTCGGTGCAGGTTCTGCGCGAGCGTCACCAGGTCGGTGTCGCCGCGAACGTCGAGGGCGAACAGCGCGCCCACCTCGGCCTCGGTCCGGCCGGTGCGCTCCGCCACCGCGCGGACCAGCTCGGCCCGGGTCGCGCGCGGGGACAGCCCGAGCCGTGCGGTCAGCCGGCGGACGCTGCCCTCGACGAGCAGCCCGGCCGCGTGCCGCCGGTCGCGGGCCCGTTCGTAGAGCCGGCCGAGCGTGGTCGTGGACTCGAGCGCCTTGATGGTGACCGGCAGCGGCTCGGTGACCAGCGGCCCGAGCCGGCGCGCCCGCCAGAGCAGCAGCGCCAGCACCGCCACGGCGAGCAGCCAGAGCGAGGGCACGAGCCAGTCCGGGAGCAGCCGGGAGATGCCGATGCCGTCGGAGACGAGGGTGTCGTTCGCGTCCGGCACGTACCAGACCACCCGGTCGCGCTGGCCGAGCAGCCGCAGCACCACCGCCGCGTTGTCGCCGCGGTCGATCTGGTCGTTGGTGACCGGGAACGGGTTGGTCAGCACCCAGCGCTGCCGGTCGTGGTCGATCAGCAGCTGCCGTTGGTGGCGGTCGCCGAAGCAGCCGTCGCCGGGCACGGCGGGCCCGGGCTCGTCCGAGGTCAGGGTGAGGCCGTCGACCAGGCTCTGCCCGGGGCTGCACTGCGAGGCGACCGTCTCCTGGTCCGGCGAGCCGGTGACGTCCTGGTCGCTCAGCCCGAGGCCGTCGGCGACGGCGAGGCTGAGCCCGCCCACCACGAGCAGCGCGTGCGCGTCGGAGACCCGGTCATCCAGGTCCTTCCAGGTGCTGGACCCGAGGGCCTCGGTACCGGTGACCATCACCGTGGTGCGGTCGTCGAGGCCGGCGTCGGCGAGCGCCTTCTTGCTCCGGACGACGGTGACCGGCACCCCGTGGTCGCCGAGCACCTGCGCCACCGCGCGAGCCCCACCCGGCTTGGCGTTCTCCGGGTCCAGCAGGCCGCCGCGGGTGGCGTCGTCGCGCGAGAGCCAGGCCAGCAGCGTGAGCACCAGCAGCACCCCGAGCGCGAACGCGATCGCCACCCGGTTGCGGCGCAGGAACCCCGGGGTCACCAGGGTCGAGGGGAGGACCTGGCTCATCGGGGCACCGCCAGCACGGGTCCGTCGGACGGCTCCTCGCTCGGGCGGGCCCGGCGCAGGTCGGCCTCCAGGTCGAGCAGCGCGGTGGCCGCGACCCGGTCGGCGCGGTGGTCGCCGTACAGGACGCCGTCGAAGGCGTCGGCCGCGCGGTGCAGCCGCTCGGCGTGCGCGCCGAAGAGCCGGGCACCCGCGTCGGCCACCTCGCGCGCGGTCGCGCCCGGCTGGTCGTCGATCAGGTCGCGCTCGACCAGGCCGACCGCCAGCGCGCGCATCGCCTCGACGACCACGTCGTCCCAGCGCTCCTCGGCCAGCGCCCGGCTCGCCAGGGCGCGGTGCTCGGCGGCGCTGATCCGCTCCTCGGTGAGCACGGCAGCGGTGCGCTCGGGCCGGGACGGGTCGCGGCGCAGCCGGGAGAGCAGCAGCACTGCCAGGCCGAGCAGGACGCCCAGCAGCACCAGCGCGAGCACCGGGTTGACCAGGCCCACGTCGCGCACGCCGCCGACCAGCTTGTCGAGCAGCTCGTTGAGCCAGCGCAGCGCCCGTTCCATCAGCGTCGGCTGGTACTCCGGCTTCGCCAGCTCTTCGCGCACCCAGTCGCGAGCGGGATCCGGGTCGGGGCGCAGCGTCGGCGCCAGCGCGACCAGCGCGGGCATCATCCGGTCGGCGCCCCGTACGGAGGGGGCGACGGCGGAGGCGGCGGCGCGTACGGCGGCGGAGGTGCGCCGTACGGCGGAGGCGGCACGGGCCCCAGCCCCGGCATCGAGCCCGGCGCGGGCATCCCTGGCAGCTGCGAGATCAGCGCGATGTCGTAGCCCTCCTTGCGGATGCGCTGGTCCAGGTACTGCAGCGCCGCGATCGAGGCCGAGAACGGAGTGGTCAGCGCGCCGGAGATCACCTGGGAGAGGAACTGCGCGATCAGCATCAGCATCAGCCCGGCGAACAGGTCCGGCACGAGCGCGAGTGCGCCGACGCCGAGGAGCCCGAACGGGATGCCGATGATCTGCGAGGCGAACCCGACGCAGAGCTGGGTGAGCAGCAGGATGCCGAACAGCCGCCAGAACGCGCCCCGGCTCAGCTCCCAGGACCGGCCCATCGCCGAGAACACGCCGCGCCGCTCGAGCACCAGCGCGGGCGCGGCCAGCAGGAACAGCCGGGTGTAGAGGAAGACGGTGCCGACCAGCGCGGCCAGGCCGCCGACGATGCCCAGGACGACCGCCAGCGTCGTGCCCGAGGTCACGTCGGCGAGCACGATCAGCAGGATCAGCGCACCCACGACGACCACGAGCATCACGAAGGGCAGCAGCGCGAGCCCGATCAGGCGCCACACCCGTCCCCGGGTCAGCCGCCAGGCCTCGGCCGCGGAGAGCTTCTGCCCCCGGGCGGCGTGCTCGACGACGTGCACGATCATCCCGGTGAGCACGATCGTCGCGATCACGCCGAACAGCAGGCTGCCGTACAGCGAGACGGCGAACCCGACGTCCTCGGCGCTGGTGCCACCGACCTCGTCCGCGGTGGCGAGGTCGCCGCCGAGGTTGCTCAGCGAGCCCCAGACGAAGGTGACCAGTACCGGGAGCGCGAGCAGGCAGGTCAGGACCAGCGCGGCGATCCCGACCGTGGCCTTGGGGTTGCGCCGGATGGTCTCGATGGCGCCGCCGAACATGTCCGAGAGCCCGAGCGGCCGCAGCGGGATCGTGCCCGGTTTGTACACCGGCCGGGCCTGGTGCAGCGGCGCATGACCCGGGGGCGCGTACGGCGGCGGAGGCGGCGGCGCGTACGGCGCTGCCCCCGGCGCCGCGCTCGGGTAGCCCGGGGGCGGCCGGTACTGGGGCCCGTCCTGGGAGGACCCGGGCGGGGGCTGCCACCCCGGCGGGGGAGGGTTCGGGCTGCCGTCGCTCACCCCGGCATCCTGTCATCTCGGGGCGAACCGGCAGTGGTTTCCAGGCGAGGGAGGCCCGATTTGGCGCACGGGGCGATCTCTGCCAAGATAGTCCGGTTGCTCCGGCGGGATTGCCGGGGCGCGGACATTGACTACTGAACAGGGTTTCCTGGCTTCCTGACTCAAGGGAGCGTGCGTGGTCGCGTGTTCGTGCCGCACCTGGAGATCCCGTTCCGCCCGACCCCCGTCGGGCACAACCCCAGAAAAACACCGAGTGTCGTGAGCGGTGACGTGCGCCGAAAGGCCGCGACACGCCCGACCGCGTGGGTCGGAGATCCACGCGGGAAACCGGCGGGATCTGGGGGGAGCAGGGCGGCCCGCCTCACCGAGGCGGGACGAAGTCGTGGAGACGAGAAGTGAAGGACGCGTGATGGCGGGACAGAAGATCCGCATCAGGCTCAAGGCCTATGACCACGAGGTGATCGACACCTCGGCGCGGAAGATCGTGGACACCGTGACCCGGACGGGCGCGAAGGTGGCCGGCCCGGTGCCGCTGCCGACGGAGAAGAACGTCTTCTGCGTCATCCGCTCGCCGCACAAGTACAAGGACTCCCGCGAGCACTTCGAGATGCGCACCCACAAGCGTCTCATCGACATCATCGACCCCACGCCGAAGACGGTCGACTCGCTCATGCGTCTCGACCTGCCCGCCGGCGTCGACATCGAGATCAAGCTCTGAGGTAGATCGAGATGACTTTCGAACGGAATGTGAAGGGCCTGCTGGGCACCAAGCTCGGCATGACCCAGCTCTGGGACGAGAACAACCGCGTCGTCCCCGTGACCGTCGTCGCCGCCGCGACCAACGTGGTCACCCAGGTCCGCACCCCCGAGACCGACGGCTACAACGCCATCCAGGTCGGGTACGGCGAGATCGAGGGCCGCAAGGTCACCAAGCCGTCGGCCGGTCACTTCGCCAAGGCCAGCGTGACCCCGCGCCGTCACCTCCACGAGATCCGCACCGCGGACGCCGCGTCGTACGAGGTCGGCCAGGAGCTCAGCGCCGAGCTGTTCGCCGCGGGCGACGACGTCGACGTCACCGGCACCAGCAAGGGCAAGGGCTTCGCCGGCACCATGAAGCGTCACGGCTTCTCCGGCGTGGGCGCCTCGCACGGTGCGCACCGCAACCACCGCAAGCCGGGCTCCATCGGCGCCTGCGCCACTCCGGGTCGCGTCTTCAAGGGCACCCGGATGTCCGGCCGGATGGGTAGCGACACCGTCACCACCCAGAACATCACCGTGCACGCGGTGGACGCCGAGAAGGGCCTGATCCTGCTCAAGGGCGCCGTTCCCGGCCCCAAGGGCGGCCTGCTGGTGATCCGCTCCGCGGCCAAGTCCGGAACGGAGGCCTGAGCATGGCTACCAAGACCGTGAAGGTTGACCTCCCCGCCGAGATCTTCGACGTGGAGACCAACGTCCCGCTGATCCACCAGGTCGTCGTCGCCCAGCAGGCGGCCGCGCGCCAGGGCACGCACGCCACCAAGACCCGCGGCGAGGTCCGCGGCGGTGGCAAGAAGCCGTACAAGCAGAAGGGCACCGGCCGCGCCCGCCAGGGCTCGACCCGGGCGCCGCAGTTCGCCGGTGGTGGCACCGTCCACGGCCCGCAGCCGCGCGACTACAGCCAGCGCACCCCCAAGAAGATGAAGGCCGCCGCTCTCAAGGGCGCCCTCTCCGACCGGGCCCGCGCCGGCCGCGTGCACGTCGTCGACGGTCTGGTCTCCGGCGAGAAGCCCTCGACCAAGGCCGCGGTGGCCGCGCTCAACGGCCTCACCGAGGGTCGCCGCCAGCTCGTGGTGCTGCACCGCGACGACGCGCTGACCTGGCTGTCGCTGCGCAACGTGCCGACCGTGCACCTGCTCGCCGTCGACCAGCTGAACACCTACGACGTGCTGCTCTCCGACGACGTGGTCTTCACCAAGACCGCGTACGACGTCTTCGTGGGTGGCAAGGACGAGGTGGAGGCCCCCGGTCGCGCCAGCGACAAGTCCAACACTGCAGCTCAGCTCGCTGAGCCGACGGAGGAGGCGAAGTGAGCACATTGCACAAGGACCACCGCGACGTGCTGATCGCGCCGGTCGTGAGCGAGAAGAGCTACGGCCTGCTCGACAACAACAAGTACACCTTCATCGTCCACCCGGACGCGAACAAGACCGAGATCAAGATCGCGGTCGAGAAGGTGTTCAACGTCAAGGTCACCTCGGTGAACACCCTGAACCGTCAGGGCAAGGCCCGTCGTACCCGCACCGGCATCGGCAAGCGCAAGGACACCAAGCGCGCGATCGTGAGCCTGGCCGAGGGTCACCGCATCGACATCTTCGGAGGTCCGGTCTCCTGACCGGGCTGAGTAGAGGAATCTGACATGGCTATCCGCAAGTACAAGCCGACCACTCCGGGCCGCCGCGGCTCGTCGGTCGCTGACTTCGCCGAGATCACGCGTACGACGCCGGAGAAGTCCCTGACCCGTCCGCTGCCCAAGAAGGGCGGCCGGAACAACCAGGGCCGGATCACCACCCGTCACCAGGGCGGTGGCCACAAGCGCGCCTACCGGATCATCGACTTCCGTCGCTACGACAAGGACGGCGTGCCCGCCAAGGTCGCGCACATCGAGTACGACCCGAACCGGACCGCCCGCATCGCGCTGCTGCACTACGCCGACGGCGAGAAGCGCTACATCGTGGCTCCGGTGGGCGTCGTCCAGGGCACCCCGATCGAGTCCGGCGTCGGCGCCGACATCAAGCCGGGCAACAACCTGCCGCTGCGCAACATCCCGGTGGGTACCACGATCCACTGCATCGAGCTGCGTCCGGGCGGCGGCGCGAAGATCGCCCGCTCGGCCGGCAACAGCGCCCAGCTGGTCGCCAAGGAAGGCTCCCGCGCGCAGCTGCGGATGCCGTCCGGCGAGATGCGGTACGTCGACGTGCGCTGCCGCGCCACCGTCGGCGAGGTGGGCAACGCCGAGCAGTCGAACATCAACTGGGGCAAGGCCGGCCGGATGCGGTGGAAGGGCAAGCGCCCGACCGTCCGTGGTGTCGTCATGAACCCGGTGGACCACCCGCACGGTGGTGGTGAGGGCAAGACCTCCGGTGGTCGCCACCCGGTCTCGCCGTGGGGCAAGCCCGAGGGCCGCACGCGCAAGCGCAAGGCCAGCGACGCCATGATCGTCCGCCGCCGCAAGTCCGGCAAGAACAAGCGTTGATAGGGGAGAGCTGAGATGCCTCGCAGTCTGAAGAAGGGCCCGTTCGTCGACGGCCACCTGGAGAAGAAGGTGGACGCGCAGAACGAGGCCGGCACCCACAACGTGATCAAGACGTGGTCGCGCCGCTCGATGATCATCCCCTCGATGATCGGCCACACCCTCGCCGTGCACGACGGCCGCAAGCACGTCCCCGTCTTCGTGACCGACGCCATGGTCGGCCACAAGCTGGGCGAGTTCGCGCCGACCCGCACCTACAAGGGTCACGTCAAGGACGACCGGAAGAGCCGTCGCCGCTGACCGCGGTGACCAAGGAGAGACAGAACCATGAGTGTTACTGAGCGTCGGCGCACCAGCGCCCGCCGTGACTCGCTGCTCGGTGACGAGCAGGGTGCGTTCGCCAGCGCGCGCTTCGTCCGGATCACCCCGATGAAGGCCCGCCGGGTCGTGGACATGGTCCGCGGCCTGCCGGTCGACGACGCGCTCTCGCTGCTGCAGTTCGCGCCGCAGGCCGCGTCCGAGACCGTTTACAAGGTGCTCGAGAGCGCCGTGGCGAACGCCGAGACCACCGAGAACCTGGACCGGAACACCCTGGTGGTGTCCAAGGCCATGGTCGACGAGGGTCCGACGATGAAGCGCTGGCGCCCGCGTGCGCAGGGCCGGGCCACCCGGATCAACAAGCGCACCAGCCACATCACCCTGGTCGTCCAGCCGGCGGAGGAGACTAAGTAATGGGTCAGAAGATCAACCCGAACGGCTTCCGTCTCGGCATCTCCACCGACCACAAGTCGCGGTGGTACGCCGACAAGCTGTACAAGTCGTACGTCGGCGAGGACGTCGCCATCCGCAAGCTGCTCTCCAAGGGCATGGAGCGGGCCGGCATCTCCAAGGTGGAGATCGAGCGCACCCGTGACCGGGTCCGCGTCGACATCTACACCGCTCGCCCGGGCATCGTCATCGGTCGCCGCGGCGCCGAGGCCGACCGCCTGCGCGGCGAGCTGGAGAAGCTCACCGGCAAGCAGGTCCAGCTGAACATCCTCGAGGTCAAGAACCCCGAGATCGACGCGCAGCTGGTGGCCCAGGGCGTCGCCGAGCAGCTCTCGGGCCGCGTGCAGTTCCGCCGCGCCATGAAGAAGGCGATGCAGACCTCGATGCGCTCGGGTGCCAAGGGCATCCGGATCCAGTGCTCGGGCCGCCTCAACGGCGCCGAGATGTCGCGCTCGGAGTTCTACCGCGAGGGCCGGGTGCCGCTGCACACCCTTCGCGCGGACATCGACTACGGCTTCTACGAGGCGCGCACGACCTTCGGCCGGATCGGCGTGAAGGTCTGGATCTACAAGGGCGAGGTCGCCGGCACCCGTGCGGAGCGCGAGGCCCAGGCCGCCGCTCGTGCGGGCGCGCCGGGTCGCGGCCGTGACGCCCGTGGTGGTCGCGGTGGCGACCGTCCGAACCGTGGCTCGCGCGGCGACCGGCCGACGCGCGCCGACCGGGCCGAGGCGCCCGCGGCCGAGGCTCCCGCCGCGGTCGCGACCGAGGCTCCGGCAACCGAGAGCACGGAGGCCTGACGACCATGCTGATGCCCCGACGGGTCAAGCACCGCAAGCAGCACCACCCGAAGCGGTCGGGTGCTGCCAAGGGTGGCACGAAGCTCGCCTTCGGCGACTTCGGCATCCAGGCGGTCGAGGGCCACTACGTGACCAACCGGCAGATCGAGTCCGCGCGTATCGCGATGACCCGCCACATCAAGCGTGGCGGCAAGGTCTGGATCAACATCTACCCGGACCGCCCGCTGACCAAGAAGCCCGCCGAGACCCGCATGGGTTCCGGCAAGGGCTCGCCCGAGTGGTGGGTCGCCAACGTCAAGCCGGGCCGGGTGATGTTCGAGCTCTCCGGCGTGCCGGAGGACGTCGCCCGCGAGGCGATGCGTCGCGCGATCCACAAGCTGCCGATGAAGTGCAAGTTCGTCACCCGTGAGGAGGGTTTCTGATGGCGACCGCTCACGAGCTCGACGACCTCAACGACGTCGACCTGGAGACCAAGCTGCGGGAGGCCAAGGAGGAGCTGTTCAACCTCCGCTTCCAGTCGGCCACCGGTCAGCTCGAGAACCACGGCCGGCTCCGCTCGGTCAAGAAGGACATCGCCCGGATCTACACCGTGGTGCGTGAGCGCGAGCTCGGCATCCGGACCGCGCCGGGCGCCGCGAAGGATGGTGCAGCATGAGTGAGGGAACGACCGTGCGGGACGCCCGACGGAAGGTCCGTGAGGGCCTCGTCGTCTCGGACAAGATGGACAAGACCGTCGTCGTGTCCGTCGAGGACCGGGTCAAGCACGCGCTGTACGGCAAGGTCATGCGCCGTACGTCGAAGCTGAAGGCCCACGACGAGCAGAACGAGTGCGGCATCGGCGACCGTGTCCTCCTCATGGAGACCCGTCCGCTCAGCGCCACCAAGCGCTGGCGCGTCGTCGAGATCCTCGAGAAGGCCAAGTAGTCCGTTCGGCAAGGCTCGCTGTCCCTGAGTCAGCGAGAACCAGCACGACAACCAGGAGAAACCAATGATCCAGCAGGAGTCGCGACTCAAGGTCGCCGACAACACCGGTGCGAAGGAGATCCTCTGCATCCGTGTTCTCGGTGGCTCTGGGCGTCGCTACGCCGGCATCGGCGACGTCATCGTCGCCACCGTCAAGGACGCGATCCCGGGCGGCAACGTCAAGAAGGGCGATGTCGTCAAGGCCGTGGTCGTGCGGACCGTCAAGGAGCGCCGTCGTCCCGACGGTTCCTACATCCGCTTCGACGAGAACGCCGCCGTGATCCTCAAGGCCGACGGCGAGCCGCGCGGCACCCGCATCTTCGGCCCGGTGGGTCGTGAGCTGCGCGAGAAGAAGTTCATGAAGATCATTTCGCTCGCCCCGGAGGTGCTCTGACCATGAGCCTCAACATCAAGAAGGGCGACACCGTCCGCGTCATCGCCGGCAAGGACAAGGGCGCCGAGGGCAAGGTCATCTCGGTCCTGCGCGAGTCCCAGCGGGTGATCGTCGAGGGCGTGAACCGCGTCAAGAAGCACACCAAGGTCGTGAACCAGGGCGGTCGCGCCGGCACCACCGGCGGCATCGTCACCACCGAGGCGCCGATCCACGTGTCCAACGTGATGCTGGTCGACGGCAAGGGCACCACCCGGGTCGGCTTCAAGCGCGTCGAGGCGACCAAGCGTCGCAGCGACGGCTCGACCTACAAGACCACCCGGAGCGTTCGCATCGCGCGGAAGTCTGGAGACGAGATCTGATGACCGAGACCACTGTCGAGTACGACGGTCCTCGCCTCAAGGCGAAGTACCGCGCGGAGATCCTCCCGGCGCTGCGCGAGCAGTTCGAGTACGCCAACGTGATGCAGGTCCCCGGCCTGACCAAGATCGTGGTGAACATGGGTGTCGGCGAGGCTGCTCGCGACTCCAAGCTGATCGAGGGCGCGGTCACCGACCTGACCGCGATCACCGGCCAGAAGCCGCAGGTCACCAAGGCCCGCAAGTCCATCGCCCAGTTCAAGCTGCGCGAGGGGATGCCGATCGGCGCGCACGTCACGCTGCGCGGCGACCGGATGTGGGAGTTCCTGGACCGGCTGCTCGCCCTGGCGCTGCCGCGCATCCGCGACTTCCGCGGCCTGAGCGACCGTCAGTTCGACGGCCGTGGCAACTACACCTTCGGTCTCACCGAGCAGGTCATGTTCCACGAGATCGACCAGGACAAGATCGACCGTTCGCGCGGCATGGACATCACCGTGGTGACCTCCGCGACCAACGACGACGAGGGCCGCGCGCTCTTGAAGCTTCTGGGTTTCCCGTTCAAGGAGAACAACTGACATGGCGAAGACTGGACTGAAGGTCAAGGCCGCTCGCAAGCCGAAGTTCGCGGTCCGGGCGTACACCCGCTGCCAGCGCTGCGGCCGTCCCAAGGCGGTCTACCGCAAGTTCGGCCTGTGCCGGATCTGCCTGCGCGAGATGGCGCACCGGGGCGAGCTGCCCGGCGTGACCAAGTCGAGCTGGTAACACCAACCACGTAGCAGGTCGCCCGTCCTAGGTACGGCGCGAAACCACTTCGAGAAGGAAACACACATCATGACGATGACTGACCCGATCGCAGACATGCTGACCCGTCTGCGCAACGCCAACCAGGCGTACCACGACGAAGTGTCGATGCCCTACAGCAAGCTCAAGCAGGGCGTCGCGGAGATCCTTCAGCAGGAGGGCTACATCACCTCCTGGAAGGTCGCCGACAACACCGACGAGAAGGGCGAGCCGGCTGTCGGCAAGACCCTGACCATCGACCTGAAGTACGGCCGCAACCGGGAGCGCTCCATCGCGGGCGTGCGCCGGATCAGCAAGCCGGGCCTGCGGGTCTACGCCAAGCACACCGGTCTTCCGAAGGTGCTCGGCGGTCTCGGCGTCGCGATCATCTCGACCAGCCAGGGCCTGCTGACCGACCGTCAGGCCAACTCCAAGGGCGTGGGCGGCGAAGTCCTCGCCTACGTCTGGTGACCGGAAAGAACTGAGGAGGAAAAGCAATGTCGCGCATTGGCAAGCTTCCCGTCCCGGTTCCGTCCGGCGTGGACGTGACCGTCGACGCGAGCACGGTGACCGTCAAGGGGCCCAAGGGCTCCCTGAGCCACGCCGTCGCGGAGCCGATCACGGTCGTCAAGGCCGAGGACGGCACCCTGGACGTGCAGCGTCCCGACGACGAGCGGAAGAGCAAGGCCCTGCACGGGCTGACCCGCACGCTCATCAACAACATGGTCGTGGGCGTGACCGAGGGCTACGAGAAGAAGCTCGAGATCGTGGGCGTCGGCTACCGCGTCCTGTCCAAGGGCCCGACCCAGCTGGAGTTCCAGCTCGGGTACTCGCACCCGATCACGTTCAACGCCCCCGACGGGATCACCTTCACCGTCGAGAGCGCCACCAAGCTGGGCGTGGTGGGCATCGACAAGCAGCTCGTCGGCGAGGTCGCCGCGAACATCCGCAAGCTGCGCAAGCCGGAGCCCTACAAGGGCAAGGGCGTGCGGTACGCGGGCGAGCAGATCCGCCGCAAGGTCGGAAAGGCTGGTAAGTGATCATGGCGATCTCCCTGAAGCACAACAAGCACACCGCTGGTCGTACGGCGTCGCGGCTGCGCCGCCAGCTGCGCGGTCGCAAGAAGATCGCCGGCACCGCGGAGCGGCCGCGCCTGGTGGTGACGCGCTCCTCGAAGCACATCACCGCGCAGATCGTGGACGACCTGGTCGGCAAGACGCTGGCGTCCGCGTCGACCGTCGAGGCCGACCTGCGCGGGTTCGAGGGCGACAAGACCGCCAAGGCCAAGAAGGTCGGCGAGCTCGTGGCCGAGCGCGCCAAGGCCGCCGGTGTCGAGGGCGTGGTCTTCGACCGCGCCGGCAACAAGTACCACGGTCGCGTCGCGGCCCTCGCGGACGGTGCCCGCGAGGGTGGGCTGACGTTCTGATCGCGAAGACAAGGAAGAGGTAGATCCAATGAGCGGATCCCAGCGCGGACGCGGTGGAGACCGGCAGGGTCGTGGCGGGCGCGACAACCGTCGTGGCGGCGACAACGCCGACAAGACCGCCTACATCGAGCGCGTCGTCGCGATCAACCGTGTCGCCAAGGTCGTCAAGGGTGGTCGTCGCTTCAGCTTCACCGCCCTGGTGATCGTCGGCGACGGCGACGGCATGGTCGGCGTCGGCTACGGCAAGGCCAAGGAAGTTCCCGCGGCGATCGCCAAGGGTGTCGAGGAGGCGAAGAAGCACTTCTTCCGCGTCCCGCGCATCCAGGGCACGATCCCGCACCCGGTCCAGGGCGAGAAGGCTGCCGGCGTCGTGCTGCTGCGGCCGGCCGCTCCCGGTACCGGTGTGATCGCCGGTGGCCCGGTGCGTGCGGTGCTCGAGTGCGCCGGCATCCACGACGTGCTCAGCAAGTCGCTCGGCTCGTCGAACCAGATCAACATCGTGCACGCGACCGTCGAGGCGCTGAAGATGCTGGAGGAGCCGGAGGCCGTGGCCGCTCGCCGTGGCCTGCCCGTCGAGGAGGTCGCCCCGGCGGCCCTGCTCAAGGCTCGCGCCGAGGCGCCGGCCGCGGCGGAGGTGGCTTCCTGATGGCTCAGCTCCGCATCACGCAGAAGAAGGGCCTCATCGGGCTCAAGCAGAACCAGCGCGACACGCTGCGCTCGCTGGGTCTCAAGCGGATCAACGATGTGGTCGTCAAGGAGGACCGCCCCGAGTTCCGGGGCATGGTCCACACCGTCCGTCACCTGGTGACGGTCGAGGAGGTTGACTGACATGTCGCTCAAGCTGCACCACCTGCGTCCCGCCCCGGGTGCCAAGACCGCCAAGACCCGCGTGGGTCGCGGTGAGGGCTCCAAGGGCAAGACCGCGGGCCGCGGTACCAAGGGCACCAAGGCTCGCTACCAGGTTCCGGTCGCCTTCGAGGGTGGCCAGATGCCGATCCACATGCGGCTCCCGAAGCTCAAGGGCTTCAAGAACCCGTTCAAGGTGGAGTTCCAGGTCGTGAACCTGGACCGTCTCGGGGCGCTGTTCCCCGAGGGCGGTGCGGTCACGATCGAGGACCTGGTCGCCAAGGGTGCGGTCCGCAAGGGCCAGCCGGTCAAGGTGCTCGGCGACGGCGAGATCTCGGTCGCCGTCCAGGTCACCGCGAACAAGTTCTCGGCCTCGGCCAAGGAGAAGATCGCGGCCGCCGGCGGCACCGCGACCGAGCTCTGACGCCGTACCGGAGAGACACTGCACAGGGCAGGGGAGAGATGTCACCTCTCGACAGGTGGCGCCTCCTCTGCCCTGTTAGGCTTCCACGGGCCCGCGGTGCACGCGGCCCGACACCGTAGAGAGCGAAAGAGGAGCTCGTGCTAGGGGCATTCGCCAACGCATTCCGCACGCCGGACCTGCGCAAGAAGCTGCTGTTCGTACTGCTCATCATCGCGGTCTTCCGCCTGGGCTCCCAGATCCCGGCTCCCGGGGTGCACGTCGGCAACGTCCAGAAGTGCTTCGACGAGGTCAGCAACAGCGGCATCTACGGGCTCATCAACCTGTTCTCCGGTGGCGCGCTGCTCCAGCTGACGATCTTCGCGCTGGGGATCATGCCCTACATCACCGCGAGCATCATCCTGCAGCTGCTCGTGGTCGTGATCCCGCGGCTGGAGGCGCTGAAGAAGGAAGGCCAGTCCGGCCAGGCGAAGATCACCCAGTACACCCGCTACGTGACGCTGGCGCTGGCGATCCTGCAGGCCACCGGCATCGTGGCGCTGGCCCGCTCCGGCAACCTGCTCCAGGGCTGCCCGGCGCCGTACGGCAACAACCTGCTCTACCACGACAACTTCCGCACCGCCGCGGTCATGGTCATCACCATGACCGCCGGCACCGCGGTCATCATGTGGCTCGGCGAGCTGGTCACCGACCGCGGCATCGGCAACGGCATGTCCATCCTGATCTTCACCCAGGTCGTGGCCACCTTCCCGGTGGCGCTGTGGAACGTGCAGAAGGCCAAGGGCCCGTGGGTCTTCGGCGGCGTGATCCTGCTCGGCCTGGTCGTGGTCGCCGCGGTGGTCTTCATCGAGCAGGCGCAACGCCGGATCCCGGTGCAGTACGCCCGGCGGATGGTCGGGCGCAAGATGTTCGGCGGCTCCTCGACCTACATCCCGCTCAAGGTGAACCAGGCCGGCGTCATCCCGGTCATTTTCGCCTCGAGCTTGCTGTACCTGCCGGCGATGGCCGTGCAGTTCAACCCGAACTCGACGAACCCGGTGCTCAACTGGATCTCGTCGAACTTCGTCCGGGGTGACCACCCCATCTACATGGCGGCGTACGCGCTGCTGATCATCTTCTTCACGTACTTCTACGTCGCGATCACCTTCAACCCCCAGGAGGTCGCGGACAACATGAAGCAGTACGGAGGCTTCATCCCCGGGATCCGGGCGGGCAAGCCGACGGAGGAATACCTCAACTACGTCCTGTCCCGCATCACGCTCCCCGGCGCGCTGTACCTGGCGCTGGTGGCACTGATCCCGCTCGTTGCGCTCGTGCTCGTCAACGCCAACCAGAACTTCCCGTTCGGTGGCACCTCGCTGCTCATCATGGTCGGTGTCGCACTCGACACCGTGAAGCAGATCGAGAGCCAGCTGCAGCAGCGCAACTACGAAGGCTTCCTGCGATGAGAATGATCCTGATGGGTCCGCCCGGCGCCGGCAAGGGCACCCAGGCCAAGTACGTGGCGGCCAAGTTCGGCATCCCGGCGATCTCCACCGGCGACATCTTCCGCGCGAACGTGTCCCAGGGCACCGAGCTGGGCGTCGAGGCCAAGCGCTACATGGACGCCGGCGAGTACGTCCCGGACGAGATCACCAACCGGATGGTGCGCAACCGCATCGACGAGCCCGACGCCGAGCCGGGGTTCCTGCTCGACGGCTACCCGCGCACGCTGGCGCAGGTCGAGGAGCTCGACGGGATGATCAAGTTCACCGGCCACCAGCTCGACGCCGTCGTGGTGCTGACCGTGGACGCCGACGAGCTGGTCAGCCGGCTGCTGCAGCGGGCCAAGATCGAGGGCCGCGCGGACGACACCGAGGACGTCATCCGGCGCCGCCAGGAGGTCTACGCCGAGCAGACCGAGCCGCTGATCGACGTCTACCGCGACCGCGGTCTGCTCATCGAGGTCGACGGCCTGGGCGAGGTCGACGAGGTCACCGACCGGATCTTCAGCTCGCTCTCCGCCGTCCACCAGAGCTGAGTCCCGGGTCGCCGATGGGCTTGCTGGACCGCGGCGTCGAGATCAAGACGCCGGAGCAGATCGAGAAGATGCGGGTCGCCGGCCTGCTGGTCGGGCAGACCCTGGAGGTGCTGCGCGCCGCGGTGCGACCCGGGATCAGCACCGGCGAGCTGGACGCGATCGCCGAGCAGAGCATCCGCGACGGCGGCGGCATCCCGTCCTTCCTCGGCTACGGGCACCCGCCGTTCCCCGCGACGATCTGCGCGTCGGTCAACGACGAGGTGGTGCACGGGATCCCCGGCGAGCGGGTGCTCGCCGAGGGTGACCTGATCTCCATCGACTGCGGCGCCATCGTCGACGGCTGGCACGGCGACGCGGCCATCACGGTGCCGGTCGGCGAGGTCGGCGAGGACCTGGTGGCGCTGATGCGGGTCACCGAGGGCGCGATGTGGGCCGGGTTCGCGGCGGCCAGGCTGGGCGGCCGGGTCACCGACATCTCGCACGCGGTCGAGTCCTACGTACGACGTCAGCCGCACCCGTCGGGGGGCTCCTACGGGATCCTCGAGGACTACACCGGCCACGGCATCGGCACCGCGATGCACCAGCCGCCGAACGTGCCGAACCACGGCCGGCCCGGTCGTGGTCCCAAGCTGCAGCGCGGGCTGGCGCTCGCGGTCGAGCCGATGGTCACCCTGGGCGGCCACGACACCCTGGTGGCCGAGGACGACTGGACGATCGTCACCACCGACGGGTCCTGGGCGGCCCACTTCGAGCACACCTTCACGCTCATGCCCGAGGGTGCCTGGATCCTGACCGCGCTGGACGGCGGCAGAGCCCGGCTGGCCGAGCTGGGCGTCCCGTACGGCGGCCTCGACTGAGGACCGGGTCAATTCGCGTTCCCCCCCAGGGGTCGCGTAGACTAGTGCGTCGGCCCAACGTGGGTCTGTTTTGTGGTGCCTGACGGCTGCCCGGACATCCTCTGCTCGTCGCTCTCGCGGCGTGCCTGGGGCCCGGGGAAATGAGGGCCACACAACGGCTTCACGAGGTCCACTCGGCTCCCCGCCGAGGCGGTTCCCGGGCCAACGGTAGACAGACGATCAACGGATTGTGGAGGACATGCCGAAGAAAGAAGGCGTGATCGAGATGGAGGGCTCCGTCGTGGAGGCCCTGCCGAACGCCATGTTCCGGGTCGAGCTGACCAACGGACACAAGGTGCTCGCCCACATCAGCGGCAAGATGCGTCAGCACTACATCCGGATCCTCCCCGAGGACCGCGTGGTGGTGGAGCTCTCGCCGTACGACCTCACCCGGGGTCGGATCGTCTACCGGTACAAGTAGCCACCAGCCGAACAGAAAGGGCCCACCGTGAAGGTGAACCCGAGCGTGAAGCCGATCTGTGACAAGTGCAAGGTGATTCGTCGCCACGGCCGCGTCATGGTGATCTGCGAGAACCCGCGCCACAAGCAGCGCCAGGGCTGAGCCCCCGCGCGAACAACTGAATAACCGCAACGTCTTGCTTAGCCGTCGTACGCGTCGGTGAAGCACCTCCGGAACGGATGGCCGGAGCTGAGGGTCCCGCCCTCGGACGCAAGACGACCAGACCACCGTGACCCAACCCGAAGGGACCGCCTGAAAATGGCACGCCTTGTTGGTGTCGACCTCCCGCGCGACAAGCGCATCGAGGTCGCACTCACCTACATCTACGGCATCGGCCGTACCCGCGCCCAGCAGCTGCTGGCCGCCACCGGCGTCGACCCGAACGCCCGCGTGCACACGCTGGGCGACGAGGAGCTGGTCAAGCTCCGCGACGAGATCGAGGCCAACTTCAAGATCGAGGGTGACCTCCGCCGCGAGGTCCAGGCAGACATCCGCCGCAAGATCGAGATCGGCAGCTACCAGGGTCGCCGCCACCGCATGGGCCTCCCGGTCCGCGGTCAGCGCACCAAGACCAACGCTCGTACCCGCAAGGGCCCGAAGCGCACCGTTGCCGGCAAGAAGAAGGCGAAGTGATCTAGATGCCCCCCAAGACTCGTGGCACCGCCAAGAAGGTGCGCCGCAAGGAGAAGAAGAACGTCGCTCAGGGCGAGGCCCACATCAAGAGCACGTTCAACAACACCATCGTGACCATCACCGACCCGACCGGTGCGGTGATCTCGTGGGCCAGCGCCGGCACCGTCGGCTTCAAGGGCTCGCGCAAGTCCACGCCGTACGCCGCGCAGATGGCCGCCGAGGCCGCCGGTCGTCGCGCCATGGACCACGGCATGAAGAAGATCGACGTCTTCGTGAAGGGCCCGGGCTCGGGCCGCGAGACCGCGATCCGGTCCCTGGGTGCGATCGGCCTCGAGGTCGGCACCATCCAGGACGTCACCCCCACCCCGCACAACGGTTGCCGCCCGCCGAAGCGCCGGCGCGTCTGACCCGAGCGACGAGAGACTGAAGGAGTAGGAACATGGCCCGTTACACCGGCCCCATGACCAAGAAGTCGCGCCGCCTCGGTGTCGACCTGGTCGGCGGCGACGCCGCCTTCGAGAAGCGCCCCTACGCCCCCGGCCAGCACGGCCGTGCGCGGATCAAGGAGAGCGAGTACCGCAACCAGCTGCAGGAGAAGCAGAAGGCCCGCTTCACCTACGGCGTGATGGAGAAGCAGTTCGCCAACTACTACAAGGAGGCCTCGCGCCGCGCTGGCAAGACGGGTGACAACCTGCTGCAGCTGCTCGAGTGCCGCCTCGACAACGTGGTCTACCGGGCCGGTTTCGCCCGGACCCGTCGTCACGCCCGTCAGCTGGTCGTGCACGGTCACTTCCGGGTGAACGGCATCAAGGTGGACATCCCGTCGTACCAGGTCTCCGCTCACGACGTCATCGACGTGCGCGAGAAGAGCCTGGAGATGACCCCGTTCATCGTGGCGCGCGAGACCCACGGCGAGCGGATCGTGCCGGCCTGGCTCGAGGCGATCCCGAGCCGGATGCGCGTGCTGGTGCACTCGCTCCCGGTGCGGGCGCAGATCGACCTGCCGATCCAGGAGCAGCTCATCGTCGAGTACTACTCGAAGAAGTAACCACCTTCCCCACCCAGTGAGTTCGAGCCCGTCAAATAGCGGGTGGGCTCGGAAAGGAAATCACCAGTGCTCATCGCTCAGCGCCCGACCCTGTCGGAAGATGTCGTCGACGAGTTCCGCTCGCGGTTCGTGATCGAGCCGCTGGAGCCCGGCTTCGGCTACACGCTCGGCAACTCGCTGCGTCGCACCCTGCTGTCCTCGATCCCGGGTGCCTCGGTCACCAGCATCAAGGTGGACACCGCTCTGCACGAGTTCTCCACCATCGAGGGCGTCAAGGAAGACGTCACCGAGATCATCCTCAACCTCAAGGGCCTCGTCGTCTCCTCCGAGCACGACGAGCCGGTCACCATGTACCTGCGCAAGCAGGGCGCCGGTGACGTCACCGCCGCCGACATCGCGCCCCCGGCCGGTGTCGAGGTGCACAACCCGGACCTGAAGATCGCCACCCTCAACGACAAGGGCAAGCTCGAGATGGAGCTGGTCGTCGAGCGGGGCCGTGGCTACGTCAGCGCCGTGCAGAACAAGGGTGCCGACAACGAGATCGGCCGGATGCCGGTCGACTCGATCTACTCACCCGTCCTCAAGGTGACCTACAAGGTCGAGGCCACCCGTGTCGAGCAGCGGACCGACTTCGACAAGCTGGTCATCGACGTGGAGACCAAGCCGTCGATCCGTCCCCGCGACGCGATCGCCTCGGCGGGCAAGACCCTGGTCGAGCTCTTCGGCCTGGCCCGTGAGCTGAACGTCGAGGCCGAGGGCATCGACATCGGCCCGTCGCCGGTCGACGAGCAGCTGGCCCAGGACCTGGCCATGCCGGTCGAGGACCTGAGCCTGACCGTCCGGTCCTACAACTGCCTCAAGCGCGAGGGCATCCACACCGTGGGTGAGCTCGTGGCGCGGTCGGAGCAGGACCTGCTCGACATCCGCAACTTCGGTGCGAAGTCGATCGACGAGGTCAAGGCCAAGCTGCACGAGATGGGTCTGGCGCTCAAGGACAGCGCGCCGGGCTTCGACCCGTCGGCTGCCCTGGCGGCGTACGACGACGACGACGAGAGCTTCGTCGAAGACGAGCAGTACTGACAGAGCGTTGAAGACGAGCAGTCTTCGAACGTAGTTCGAACTACTCCGGTACCTGACACGGCCGGGGAGAACGAGAGAGACACGAGATGCCTACTCCCAAGAAGGGCGCCCGCCTCGGCGGCAGCCCGGCCCACCAGCGGCTGATCGTCTCGAACCTGGCCACCGCCTTGTTCGAGCACGGCCGGATCACCACCACCGAGGCCAAGGCGCGGGTTCTGCGCCCGGTCGCGGAGAAGCTGATCACCAAGGCCAAGAAGGGCGACCTGCACAACCGTCGCGAGGTCCTCAAGACCATCCGCGACAAGTCGGTCGTGCACACGCTCTTCACCGAGATCGCCCCGACCTTCTCGGAGCGTCCCGGCGGCTACACCCGGATCACCAAGATCGGTCCCCGGAAGGGCGACAACGCCCCGATGGCGGTCATCGAGCTGGTGACCGAGTCCTTCACCCCGAAGGCTCCGAAGGCGAAGAAGGAGAAGGCCGCGGCCGCTCCGGTCGTCGAGGAGGCTCCGGTGGAGGAGACGGTCGAGGAGACCGTCGCCGAGGAGGCCCCGGTCGAGGAGACCGAGGTCGTCGAGGAGGCTCCCGCTGAGGAGGCCGCTTCGGACGAGGCCGAGGCGCCTGCCGAGGACGAGGCTTCTGAGGAGAAGCCGGAGGCCTGAGGCACCGTCGTACGCGAGCCCGTCACCCGTCCAGGGTGGCGGGCTCGTGTCGTTCCTGGTGCACGTCGAGACGGAGCAGGTGCGCGGCCAGGTCCACCATCGGGCCGAGGCCGACGATGACCGCGAGGGTGCCCGGTCCGACCGAGGCGCCGAGCAGCCAGCCGGCGAGCGCGCCGCCGCCCTGCAGGATCGAGTAGGACCACTTGAACGGCACGGGTGGGTCCCAGGCCAGCGCGGCCGCCTCCGCGGGGCCTGCACCCAGGTTGCTGCCCAGGTAGGCGGCCACCCCGACCGCGAGCACGACCAGCGCGACGACGAGCAGCAGCACGCGGACCGCCAGGTCGGAGGGGGTGTCCCACAGCGCGAGCAGGCCCGCGACCGTCCAGCCCACCACGAGGATCTGCACCACGGTGCCGACGTCCGGGGTGACGCGGCGCGTGGCGGCGAGCGCCAGGAAGACGACCGCGACGCCCAGGTTGCAGATCCCGAAGGACGTGTCGGTCGCCCGGGAGATGCCGTTGACCAGTGTCGAGTAGCCGTCCGAGCCGAGGTCGGCGGTGAGCAGCAGCCCGACGCCGAGCCCGAGGACCAGGCATCCCGCCACCAGGAGCAGCAGGCGGGCGGGACGGTAGCGGCTCACGAGGCCAGCCTTCCAGACGCCCGTGCGAGAGACTGTCCGCCGTGACCACCCTGCGGCTGCGCCTCGACCTCGCCTACGACGGGTCCGGGTTCCACGGCTGGGCCCGGCAGCACGGGCTGCGCACCGTGCAGGGCGAGATCGAGAAGGCGCTGGACACCGTGCTGCGCGTCGAGGGGAGCACCCTGACCGTGGCCGGGCGCACCGACACCGGCGTGCACGCGCGCGGGCAGGTGGCGCACATGGACGTGACCTCGGACCTGCTGGAGGCGGCCGCGGGTCGCTCGCCGGACCCGGCTCCGGACGCGCTCGCCCGCCGGCTCAACGGCGTCCTCGACCCCGACGTACGCATCCACCGGCTCGCCGAGGCTCCGACCGGCTTCGACGCCCGGTTCAGCGCGATCTGGCGCCGCTACGCCTACCGGATCGCGGACCGGCCCGCGCTGGTCGACCCGCTGACCCGGGGGCACGTGCTGGCCTGGCCGCGACCCCTCGACCTGGGCGCGATGAACGAGGCGGCCGCCGCGCTGCTGGGCGAGCACGACTTCGCCTCGTTCTGCAAGAAGCGCGAGGGTGCCACCACGATCCGCACCTTGCTCGACCTCGGCTGGGCCCGCGAGGACGGCGTGCTCACCGCGACGGTCCGCGCGGACGCGTTCTGCCACAACATGGTCCGCTCGCTGGTCGGTTGCATGATCGCGGTGGGGGAGGGGCGTCGCGAGCCGGCCTGGGCCGCCTCCGTCCTCGCCGCGCGAGCCCGCGACTCCGGGGTGACCGTGGTGCACGCGCACGGGCTGACCCTCGAGGAGGTCGGCTACCCGGCGGACGACGAGCTGGCGGAGCAGGCCCGGGTTTCCCGTACCGTGCGCACGCTCGACCGCTGAGCCTCGTATCCTCGGCCGATGCACGCCGAACCGACGACCTGGTACGGCCGCCTGCGCCAGCGCTGGGTCGACCGCGCCGTGCAGCGGATGTACGAACGCCTGCGTGGTGACCCGGGCTCGTTCCGGACCAGCCCGTCGACGCGTGCGGCGGTCGCGCTCGCGGTCGTGGTGATCGCGGTCGCGCTGGGCTTCGTGGGGTTCCTGGTCTGGGCGACCCTGCACGCGCACACCTCGGTGGAGTGGGGCCTGGTCGCGCTCGGGTGGGCGGTCGTCGTCCTCGCCCGGCCTCGGGTGGTGCGGCTGCCCGACGACGCCACCGTGCTGGGGCGTGAGGAGTACCCGGCCCTGCACCGTGTGGTCGAGGAGATGAGCGAGGCGGTCGGGGCGAAGGCGCCCGCCGTGCTCGCGGTCGACCTCGACTTCAACGCCTACGTGACCTCGGTCGGTCGCCCGCTCCGGCGCCGGTCGGCGATGGTGCTCGGCCTGCCCATGATGAGCCTGCCGTCCTGGAGCGTTCGCCTGGGTGTCATCGGGCACGAGGCCGGGCACCTGCGCGGGCGCGACACGGTCCGCAACCGGCTGTTCGGCACTGCCGACTCGGTCCTCGGGACCGCGCGGCAGCTGCTCACCCCGGGCGACGACCTGGACGCGGAGGAGTCCTGGTACGGGGACTCCGACGCGGCCGCGGCTCGCGCTGCGGCTCCCATGGTCCGGGTGATCCTGGGCGTCCTCGCGGCGCCGTTCCACGCGGTCGCGCTGCTGCTGGACCGGCTGACGGTCAACGAGGGCCAGCACCGGGAGTACCTCGCGGACCGGCGCTCGGCTCAGGTGGTCGGCAGCGCCGCGTCGGTGGGGTTCCTGCTCGAGGCTGACGAAGGCCTGGCCACTGTGGTCGGCGCTGCCGCGCGACGCGGGGAGGATCCCTTCGGCGTGCTGCTCGACCGGCCGCCGATGACGGCTGAGCAGCGGTCGCGCCGCCTGGGCGCACTGGCCGCCGAGCGCATCCGCGCGGACAGCTCGCACCCGCCGACCCACCTGCGCGTTCGGCTGGTCGACGAGGCCCGGCTCGTCCCGGGCAGCGGCATGCCCGACGGCGCCACCCTGGCTGCGGCCGAGGCCGAGCTGGTCCGGCTGCGGGGCGAGCGCCGGCGCGAGCTCGCCGACCTCTTCCGCACCGGGCTGGCCTGACCCCGCTCGTGACAGGCTGGGCGTCATGACCTACGACGCCGCGCCCGACCGCTACGACCAGATCGAGTACCGGTTCACCGGGAAGAGCGGGCTCAAGCTGCCGGCCCTCTCCCTCGGGCTGTGGCAGAACTTCGGGACCGACCGGCCCGAGGAGACCCAGCGGGCGATCCTGCGGCGGGCCTTCGACCGCGGCGTCACGCACTTCGACCTCGCGAACAACTACGGACCGCCGTACGGGAGGGCGGAGGAGAACTTCGGGCGCTACCTCGCCGACGACTTCGCGCCGTACCGGGACGAGCTGGTCATCTCCACCAAGGCCGGCTGGGACATGTGGCCGGGCCCGTACGGGCAGGGCGGCGGCTCGCGCAAGTACGTGCTGGCTTCGCTGGACCAGTCGCTGAAGCGGCTCGGGCTGGACTACGTGGACATCTTCTACAGCCACCGCTTCGATCCGGAGACGCCGATCGAGGAGACGATGATGGCGCTGGACCACGCGGTCCGCTCCGGCAAGGCCCTGTACGCCGGCATCTCGTCGTACTCGGCCACGAAGACCTCCGAGGCCGCCGCCATCGCCCGCGACCTCGGCACCCCGTTGCTCATCCACCAGCCGTCGTACTCGATGTTCAACCGCTGGATCGAGGGGGACCTGCTCGACGAGCTCGAGGCCCAGGGGATGGGGTGCATCGTCTTCACCGCGCTCGCCCAGGGCCTGCTGACCGACCGGTACCTCGACGGCATCCCGGCCGACTCGCGGGCCGCGCGCAGCGGGTCGTCGGTGGCCCCGTTCGACGAGGCGGTGCTGGACCGGGTGCGCGCGCTCAACGACATCGCCGTACGGCGGGGGCAGAAGCTTGCCCAGCTCGCGCTGCAGTGGGCGCTGCGCGACCAGCGGGTGACCAGTGCGGTCATCGGTGCGTCGTCCGTCGACCAGCTGGACACCAACCTGGACGCCCTCGCCGCCCCGCCCCTGACCGACGACGAGCTCGCCGAGATCGACAAGTACGCCGTGGACTCCGGGGTGAACCTCTGGGCCGAGCAGACCCAGGACTAGGCGCTGCCCAGGAAGGCGTGCACGAGGGGGACCACCGAGGCGCCTTCGCCCGAGGCGGCCGCGACCCGCTTCATCGAGCCGCCGCGCACGTCGCCGGCGGCGAAGATGCCGGGGACCGAGGTCTCCAGGTTGGCCGGCGGAGTGCCGTGGGCCCACAGGTGCTTGGGGATGTCCCGACCGGTGAGCACGAACCCGCGCTCGTCACGGCACAGGTCCTCGGGCAGCCAGCCGCAGCCGGGCTCGGCGCCCAGCAGCAGGAACAGGCCGCCCACGTCGCGCCGGGTCTCCTCGCCGGTGTTCAGGTCCTTCACGGTGACCCAGCCGAGCCGGCCCTCGCCGCCGCCGTCGACCACCTGCGCGCACGGCTGCACGCGGATCACCGCGTTGTACCGGATCTCGCGGATCAGGTAGTCCGACATCGTCGCGCTCAGGTCCGGCCGCCGGATCATGATGGTCACCGAGCGCGCGAACCGGGCCAGGTGGATCGCTGCCTGGCCGGCCGAGTTCCCGCCGCCGACCACGATGACGTCGTACCCCTCCATCTCCCGGGCGGCGCTGACTGCGGCGCCGTAGTGCACGCCGTTGCCGACCAGGTCCTCCAGCGGCTGGATGCCGAGCCGGCGGTAGTCGACGCCGGTGGAGATGACCACGGTGCGGGCGCGCACGTCGCCGCCCTCGGTGCGGACCAGGTGCGGCTCGCCGTCCGTGCCGGGTTCCAGCGCCAGTGCCGGCCAGCCGGTGAAGAACCGGGTACCGAACCGGATCGCCTGGTTGCGGGCTCGCTGCGCCAGCCGCATCCCGGAGATCCCGCGCGGGAAGCCGAGGTAGTTGCGGATCATCGAGCTGGTGCCGGCCTGGCCGCCGATCGCCTCGGACTCGATCACCACGGTCGACAGGCCCTCTGACGAGCCGTAGACCGCGGCCGCGAGACCGGCCGGACCGGCGCCCAGCACGAGCAGGTCGACGACCTTGTCCACGTCGATGTCCGCCGGGGTCCCGTAGATCATCGCGGCCACGTCGCGCACCGAGGTCACCGGCGTCGGCGGCCGGCCCATCCGGGTGAAGATCGGGAACGCCCGCGGTCCGTCGTACGTCGCCAGGAGCTCCTGCCCGCGGGCGGAGTCGGGGTCGACGATCCGGCCGGGCATGCCCATCCGGTCCAGGAAGTCGCGGATGCCGAGGCTGAGCGAGTCGACGTCCGGGGTGACGATCTCGGCGGCGACGACCTCGGGCTGGGCCACCGTCGAGCCCCAGTCGGAGAGCAGCTCGGTGACCGCGGTGTGGAACTCCTCGTCGCGCACCCCGCGCGGCATCAGCAGGAACGCGTCGTACTTGCCGGTGGAGAGCCCGGGGCGCAGCGCCTCGGCGTCGACCATGAACCGGTCCCAGTGCGCGGCGATGATCCGGCGGGCGGTCGGCAGGATCGCCCGCCAGGCGCCGATCGCCGGGAACATCTCGCTGTCCGGCAGCTCGGACTCGCTGACCAGCAGCGCCACCGGGGTGCCGTCGGCGCGAGCCCGGGCGAGCAGCGCCGAGGTCTCCTCCGAGGAGCCGGTGACCTGGATGTCGTAGTCGCGCTGGTACCGGCTGAACTCGGACGCCAGCACGTCGGCGTGCTTCGGTGCGACGAGCACGATCAGGGGCAGCGGGGAGCTCACGTGGTGAGCCTAGGTCAGTGTCCGCCGGGGCGGCACCGGCAATATGGGGGCATGGCCGAGGAGCACTACTTCACCGCCGACCCGACCGCGCCGTTCAAGCGAGTGCCGGTCAGCGCCAACGTCTGGGGGCACTGGCTCGAGCTGACCTCCGGCTCGGGGGTGTTCGCGCAGGGCAGGCTGGACATCGGCACCGGGGTGCTGCTGCGCGAGCAGTCGCCGCCGGAGCACGCGCGCACCGTCCTCGACCTCGGCTGCGGGTACGGCGTCATCGGGCTGGCGATCGCGGTCGCGGTCCCGACCTGCACGGTCACCGCGGTCGACGTCAACGAACGGGCGTTGCTGCTGGCCAACGAGAACGCCGCGGCGCTGGGTGTCGCGGACCGGTTCGCCGCGGTGCTGCCCGAGCAGGTCGACCCGGAGGCGTCGTACGACGAGATCTGGTCCAACCCGCCGATCCGGATCGGCAAGGAGGCGCTGCACGCGCTGCTGCTCGCCTGGCTTCCGCGGCTGGTCCCGGACGGCCGCGCGCGGATGGTCGTCGGCAAGAACCTGGGCGCCGACTCGCTGGCCGGCTGGCTGACCGAGCACGGGTTCCCGACCGCGAAGGTGGGCAGCGCCAAGGGGTTCAGAGTCCTCGAGACGCGGAGGTCGTGAGCCTGCGCGCCGGCGGCCGCTGGCCGAAGTCGTCGCCGAGCCGCCAGAGCCCGAAGCCGACGACGGCGGCGATGCACAGGCCGGTGAGCAGGATCATCCAGACCCGGCCCGCGTCGCTGCCGGTGCCGAGGCCGTGCGCCACCGCGACGGGCCAGAGCCCGTACGACGTGAGGTGGACGGCTCGGAACGCTCGCTCGCCGATGCGCTTGCGCAGCAGCCCGGAGACGGTCACCAGGGCGACCAGCTCGAGGCCGAGCGTGCCCAGCCCGAGCCAGAACGGCCGGTAGGAGCCGAGGAACGGCAGCACCACGTCGGTCACCCTCAGGCCCGCCTGCGGGTCGAGGAGCAGCGTGAGCACGTGGACGGCGATGAGGCCGGTCGCGGTCAGGCTGGCGGTCCTGTGCACCGCGGTGACGCCGTACCGGGGCAGCCCGGCGAACGTCGTACGGGACCTGACCAGGATGCCCAGGCACAGGCTGACGGTGAGCAGGACCAGAGCGACGACGCCGGTCCCGCGGCCGAGCACCCAGAGTGCGGTGTCCATCTAGCGCACCTCCTCGGGCCAGCCGCCGAGGCGGTGCACGGTGCCGTCGAGGCCGAGCACCCGTGCGGGCAGGCCGGTGCGGTCCAGCCAGTCCAGGCCGGCGCGTCCCTTGACGAGGGCGGCGGTGCTGGCGGTGTTCGCGGCCAGGCAGGTCCGGGCGACCACGCAGACCGCGGCCCAGGTGTCGGCGACCGGACGGGAGGTGGCCGGGTCGACCAGGTGGTGGCGGCGCAGCGATCCCTGCCGCCAGGTCCGGTGCCGGGTGCTCGACGTGGCCGCGGCCCAGCCCGCCGGCAGCGCGATCCGCGCGCTCGGGTCCAGCGGCACGTCCTGGACGTCGACCTGCCAGCCGTGCGTGGGCGCCGGGCCGGCGGTGGCGATGTCGCCGCCCAGGGAGACCAGGGCGCCGGCACCGGTCCCGGCGACGACGGCACGGGCGCAGCGGTCCGCGGCGGTCGCCTTCGCGGTGGCGCCGAGGTCGAGCCGGACGCCGGGCGGCAGGGTCAGCGTGCTGTCGTCCAGACCGATCGCCTGCCAGCCACGCACCCGCCGGATCCGCGCGGTCAGGCGGCCGCCCTGCTGGACCAGCGCGATGTCCTTGTCGTACCCGAGGTCGGCCAGGGTGCCGCCGACGGTCGGGTCGACCGCTCCCTCGGTCAGCGCGGCCGCGGTGGTGGCCTCGGCGACCAGGTCGGCCAGCAGGGGTGAGATCCGCTGCGGGAGGCCGTCGTCGGCGAGCCGGGAGATCTCGCTGTCCGGGTCGAACCGGTTCGCGGCCCGGTCGATCTCGGCGAGCACGTCGTCGCAGATCGCGCGTGCGGTGCCGAGGTGGTGCGGATCGGTGACGACCAGCCGGGCGGTGGTGCTCCACAGCCGCCACTCCTCGGCGGCGACGGCCTCCAGGACCGCCATCAGGAGCCCCTCGTGGTGGCGTGCGCGGTGCCGCTGCCGCCGGAGAGATCCGTGGACCCGCCCCAGTTATCGGTGGTGCCCGTGGTGGTGCCCGTGGTCGTGCCCGTGGTGGTGCCGGTGTCCGTGGCCGCGGCGGCGGTGTGGTGCAGGCCCAGCAGGCCGGCCACCCCGAGGGCCCCGACCACCGAGCCGCCGACGATGCCGCGCCGGAAGACCCGGATGCGTCGCTGCTGCTGCTCCCTGTCCATGTCCTCGAGCGTGCGCCCGCTCTCTGTGCCCCGCCTGTGAGCCGCCCGAGGATTGCGGCATGATCGAGCGCATGGCGCGCTTCGTCTACGACTTCGCCGAGGGCGACAAGGACCAGAAGGACCTGCTCGGCGGCAAGGGGGCGAACCTGGCGGAGATGACCCGGCTCGGTCTGCCGGTCCCGCCCGGGTTCGTCATCAGCACCGACGCGTGCCGGGCCTACATGGCCACCGGCCGGCACCCCGACGGGCTGGACGCCGAGGTCGGCGAGCACCTGCGCACGCTCGAGGAGACCATGGGCAAGCGGCTCGGCCAGCCGGAGGACCCGCTGCTGGTGGCGGTCCGGTCGGGCGCCAAGTTCTCGATGCCCGGGATGATGGAGACCGTCCTCAACGTCGGCCTCAACGACGACTCGGTGCACGGGCTCGCCGCCACGTCGGGCGACGCGCGGTTCGCCTGGGACTCCTACCGCCGGCTGCTGCAGATGTTCGGCAACACCGTCCTGCACGTCGACTCCTCGCTGTTCGGCGAGGCCCTGGACGCCCTGAAGGACGAGCGCGGCGTCACCGCGGACACCGACCTCGACGCGGCCGACCTGGAAGCGCTCACCTCCACCTACAAGGCGATCATCGACGAGCACGCCGGCCGGCCGTTCCCGCAGGACCCGCGCGAGCAGCTCGACCTGGCCACCACCGCCGTCTTCGACTCGTGGAACACCGATCGCGCCCGGCTCTACCGGCGCCAGGAGCGGATCCCGGACGACCTCGGCACCGCCGTCACCGTGATCGCGATGGTCTTCGGCAACCGCGGCGCCGGGTCTGGCACCGGGGTCGCCTTCACCCGGGACCCGGCCACCGGCGCCCAGGGCGTGTACGGCGACTACCTGGAGAACGCCCAGGGCGAGGACGTGGTCGCCGGCATCCGGAACACGCTGCCGCTGGCCGACCTGGAGCGGATCGACCCGGCCTCGTACGCCGAGCTGATGCGGATCATGGAGGTGCTCGAGAAGCACTACCTGGACATGTGCGACATCGAGTTCACCATCGAGCGCGGCAAGCTCTGGATGCTGCAGACCCGGGTCGGCAAGCGCACCCCGGAGGCCGCGTTCCGGATCGCCCGGCACATGCTCGGCGAAGGGCTGATCGACGAGGACGAGGCGCTGCGCCGGGTCACCGGGGAGCAGCTCGCCCAGCTGATGTTCCCGCGCTTCGACTCCGAGGCCGAGCGCGACCTGCTCGCCACCGGGATGGGTGCCTCGCCCGGCGCCGCGGTCGGCAGGTGCGTCTTCGACTCCGCGACCGCGGTCGCCTGGGCCGAGCGCGGCGAGGACGTGATCCTGGTCCGCAAGGAGACCAACCCCGACGACCTGCACGGGATGGTCGCCTCGCGCGGCATCCTCACCAGCCGTGGCGGCAAGACCTCGCACGCCGCGGTTGTCGCGCGCGGGATGGGGCGGACCTGCGTGTGCGGGGCCGAGTCCCTGGACGTGGACGTGGCCGCGCGGAAGTTCTCCCTGCGCGACGGGCGGGTCGTCGAGGAGGGCGACGTGATCTCCATCGACGGCAGCACCGGCGAGGTGTTCGCGGGCGCGGTCCCGGTCAGCGACTCGGTGGTGGTGCGCTACTTCGAGGGTTCGCTGAAGGCGCCGGACGACGCGCTGGCCTCGGCGGTGGCGGCCACGATGGACCGCGCCGACGACGTACGACGGCTGCGGGTGCGCGCGAACGCGGACACCCCCGAGGACGCCGCCCGAGCCCGCCGGTTCGGGGCCGAGGGGATCGGGCTGTGCCGCACCGAGCACATGTTCCTCGGCGAGCGCCGCCAGCTGGTCGAGGACCTGATCGTGGCCTCCGACACCGAGGCCCAGGAAGCCGCGCTGGCCGCGCTGCTGCCGCTGCAGCGCCAGGACTTCACCGAGATCCTGGAGGCGATGGACGGCTTCCCGGTCACGATCCGGCTGATCGACCCACCGCTGCACGAGTTCCTGCCCGACCTGACCGAGCTGTCCGTCAAGGTCGCCACCGGGCAGGCCGACGAGCACGACCGGGCGCTGCTCGACCACGTCCGCCGGCTCCACGAGCAGAACCCGATGCTCGGCCTGCGCGGCGTCCGGCTCGGCATCCTCATCCCCGGGCTGTTCGCGATGCAGGCCCGCGCGATCCTGCTCGCCGCGGCCGACCGCCGCGACGCCGGGGGAGACCCGCGGCCGGAGATCATGATCCCGCTGGTGGCGAGCGTGCGTGAGCTCGACGTCGTACGACGGACCATCGCGACCGTCGCCGACGAGGTGACCGCCGAGCGGGGGCCGGTGGAGTTCAGCGTCGGCACCATGATCGAGCTGCCCCGGGCCGCGGTGCTGGCCGACCGGATCGCCCAGTCGGCGGAGTTCTTCTCGTTCGGCACCAACGACCTGACCCAGATGACCTGGGGCTTCTCCCGCGACGACGTGGAGTCCTCGTTCTTCTCGACGTACCTGGACAACGGCATCTTCGACGTCTCACCGTTCGAGTCGCTGGACACCCTGGGCGTCGGCACGCTGGTCCGCATCGGCACCGAGAAGGGTCGTGCCACCCGGCCCGACCTGCACGTCGGGGTCTGCGGCGAGCACGGCGGCGACCCGCGCTCGATCCACTTCTTCCACGGGGTCGGCCTCGACTACGTCTCCTGCTCGCCGTACCGGGTGCCGGTCGCGCGGCTGGAGGCCGGCCGCGCCGCGCGCTGAGACGTCCCCGGAACGCGTCCGGCGAGGCGGCCCGACCGGGTAGCCTCACCTCGAAACGCACCCAGCGCTGGAAGGCATCACCCCATGGCTGACACCGCCGCCGTCGAGACGCTCATCAGGTCGTTCCTGGAGCGCGCCGACAAGACCACCGAGTTCACCCCCGAGACCCCGCTGTTCACCGACGGCCTCGGCCTGGACTCGTTGGAGGCCGCGGAGCTCTCCGCGATGCTGGAGGACGAGTTCGGCACCGACCCGTTCAGCGCGGGCGACTTCGCCGAGACGGTCGGCCAGATCTACGACTTCTACGCCAAGGCCTCCTAAACCACTTGCCTCCACCCGCACAATGCTCGGGTGGGTCATGTCGAGGTCGCCGGTGTGCGCTACGAGCTCCCGGACGGCCGGGTGCTCCTCGACGACGTCGGCTTCCGGGTCGGCGACGGGGCCAAGGCCGCGCTGGTCGGCGCGAACGGTGCCGGCAAGACCACGCTGCTGCGGATCATCACCGGTGAGCTGACCCCGCACGCCGGCGCGGTCACCCGCAGCGGTGGTCTCGGCGTGATGCGCCAGGCGATCGGCCGCGGGCTCGGGGACGACCCCACCATCGCGGACCTGCTCCTCTCGGTCTCGCCGGACCGCGTCCGCGCGGCCGCTGCCGAGGTGGACCGCCTCGAGCTGGCGCTGATGGAGACCGACGACGAGGACACCCAGATGCGGTACGCCACCGCGCTGGCCGAGTTCGCCGACGCCGGCGGCTACGACATCGAGGTCGTCTGGGACACCTGCTGCACCACGGCGCTCGGCATCGGCTTCGACAAGGCCAAGTACCGCACCCTGTCCACGCTCAGCGGAGGGGAGCAGAAGCGGCTGGTGCTGGAGTACCTGCTGGCCGGGCCGGACCAGGTGCTGCTGCTCGACGAGCCGGACAACTACCTCGACGTGCCCGGCAAGCAGTGGCTGGAACGGCGGATCAGCGAGTCGCCGAAGACGATCTTGTTCATCAGCCACGACCGGCAGCTGCTCGCCAACACGGCCACCCGGATCGTGACCGTCGAGCTGGCCAGCGGAGGACACAGCGCGGGCAACTCGGCGTGGACGCATCCCGGCGGCTTCGCGTCGTACCACGACGCCCGGCGGGACCGGTTCGCGCGCTTCGAGGAGCTGCAGCGGCGCTGGGACGAGGAGCACGCCAAGATCAAGGCGCTCGTACTGCGGCTGAAGATCAAGGCCGAGTACAACGACGGGATGTCCTCGCAGTACCGCGCCGCGCAGACCCGGTTGCGGAAGTTCGAGGAAGCCGGCCCGCCGCAGTCGATCCCGCGCGAGCAGCAGGTCTCGATGCGGCTCGCGGGCAGCCGGACCGGCAAGCGCGCCGTGGTCGCCGAGGGCCTCGAGCTGCTCGGCCTGATGAAGCCGTTCGACCTGGAGGTCTGGTACGGCGACCGGGTGGCCGTGCTCGGGTCCAACGGCTCCGGCAAGTCCCACTTCCTCCGGCTGCTCGCGGCCGGCGGCAGCGACCCGGACATCGAGCACCGGCCGGTCGACGACACGCTGATCGCGCCGGTTCGCCACGCCGGCAAGGTGAAGCTCGGTGCCCGGGTGCGGCCCGGGTGGTTCGTGCAGACCCACGAGCACCCCGAGCTGATCGGTCGCACGCTGCTGGAGATCCTGCACCGCGGCGACGCGCACCGCGCCGGCATGGGCCGCGAGCAGGCCTCCCGGGTGCTGGACCGCTACGAGCTCGCGCATGCCGCCGAGCAGCGGTTCGAGTCGCTCTCGGGCGGCCAGCAGGCGCGCTTCCAGATCCTGCTGCTCGAGCTCTCCGGCGCCACCCTGCTCCTCCTCGACGAGCCCACCGACAACCTCGACGTCGAGTCGGCCGAGGCGCTCGAGGAGGGCCTGGAACGCTTCGAGGGCACCGTGCTCGCAGTCACCCACGACCGCTGGTTCGCCCGCGGCTTCGACCGGTACCTGGTCTTCGGTGAGGACGGCTCGGTCTACGAGTCCGCCGAGCCGGTCTGGGACGAGGGCCGGGTGCGCCGGTCACGATGAGCGTCCTTCTCGGGAAGCCTCAGGGGGTGCTGCGGCACCGGAACTTCCGGTTGCTGGTGACCGGCACCGCGGTCAGCGCGCTCGGCAACGCGATCACCCCGGTGGCGCTGGCGTTCGCCGTCCTCGACCTGGGCGGCTCGGCCACGTCGCTGGGCCTGGTGGTGGCGCTGTTCGCCTTCGCCGAGGTCGTCACGATCCTCTTCGGAGGCGTCCTCGGTGACCGGCTGCCCCGCAGCCTGATGATGCAGGCGTCCTCGACCGGTGCCGCGGTGACCCAGGTGCTGCTGGCGGCCAGCCTGATCGGGGGCTGGTCCTCGATCGCGCTGCTCGCGGCGATCGGTGCCGTCAACGGCGTCCTCAGCTCGCTGAGCCAGCCGTCCTCCTCGGCACTGACGCCGCAGACCGTCCCCGAGGGCGAGCTCACCCGGGCGGTCCCGGTGCGCCGGCTGTTGCAGAACGGCGCGATGGTGCTCGGATTCGCGGTCGCCGGCATGCTCGTCGGCGCGTTCGGGGCGGGCTGGGCGATCGCCATCGACGCCGCCACGTTCGCGGTCGCCGCGTTCTGCTTCCACCTCATCGACGTGCCCGCGGTCGTCGGCGACCGTCCTCGCCAGCGGATGCTCGCCGAGATGAAGGAGGGCGCGGTCGAGGTCTTCCGGCACACGTGGCTCTGGCTGCTGATCGGGCAGGCCCTGCTCTACCACCTGTTCTTCGGGGGCGCTCAGGGCGTGCTCGGGCCGATCGTGGTCAAGGACGCCATCAGCGAGGCGGCCTGGGGCTGGGCGCTGGGCGCGTTGATGGTCGGCTTCATGGTCGGTGGTCTGCTCAACCTGCGCTGGCGGCCTCGGCACGGCCTCATGATCGGCACGCTCTGCCTCTCCCTCACGGCTTGCTTCCCACTGGCGATGGCGCTCTCCGACCAGCTCTGGGTGATCCTGCTGGGCGCTTTCCTGCACGGGCTCGGTCTGGAGATCTTCGACGTCAACTGGCAGATCTCGATCGTCCAGAACGTGCCGGAGGACAAGCTCGCCCGGGTCTACTCCTTCGACGCGGTCGGGTCATTCGTCGCCCGGCCGCTTGGCCTCGCCCTGACCGGGCCGATCGCCACGGCCACCGGCTACGACACCTGGTTGCTGGTGGTCGCCGCGGTGATGGGCGGCTCCAGCCTGCTCGCCCTCGTGTCGCACGACGTACGACGTCTGGAACGGAGCTGACATGAAGCTGCTCGTCCTCGGAGGTACCCACCACGTCGGCCGCGCGGCGGTCGAGGTCGCGCTCGCGCGCGGCGACGAGGTGACCACGATCAATCGCGGCCTCAGCGGCGTGACCGTGCCGGGTGCCGACGCGCGGGTCGCGGACCGGCGTGATGCCGAGGCGTTCGCGTCCGCGCTCGGCGACGACACCTGGGACGCCGTGCTGGACACCTGGTCGCTCGAGCCCGCCGTGGTCGCCTCGGGAGCCGCGCTGCTCCGCGACCGCGTCGGCCACTACGGCTACGTGTCCAGCCGCTCGGTCTACACCTGGCCGATCCCCTCGGGCGCCGACGAGTCCGCGCCGGTGGTGACCGGGGACGCCGCGTCCGAGGTCGCCGGCGACTACGCCGCCGCCAAGCGCGGGGGAGAGCTGGCGGTTCTCGAGTCCTTCGGGGACCGCGCGCTGCTGGCCCGCGCCGGGCTGATCCTGGGGCCCTACGAGGTCGTCGGCCGGCTGCCCTGGTGGCTCGGCCGGCTGGCGCGTGGCGGTCCGGTGCCGGCGCCGGGTCCGGTCTCCCGGCCGCTCCAGTACGTCGATGCCCGCGACCTGGTCGGGTGGATGCTGGCGTGCGCGTCGTCCGGGACCGCCGGTGTCTTCGACGCCGTCAGCCTGCCGGGCCACACCACCATCGGCGCGCTGCTGGAGGAGTGCGTCCGGGTGACCGGCTCGACGGCCGCGCTCTCGTGGGTCACCCCGGAGCAGGTCGAGGCCGCCGAGGTGAGCGGCTGGACCAACCTGCCGATCTGGGTCCCGCCGACCGGTGAGCTCGCCTCGCTGCACGACGGTGACACCAGGGCCGCGGCGGCCGCCGGGCTCGTCTGCCGCCCGATGGAGGAGACGGTTGCGGACACCTGGGCGTGGTTGCAGGGCGAGGGCTGGCCGACGCCGCCGAGTGGGCGGGCGGGGTCGATCGGGTTGAGCGAGGAGCAGGAGCAGCGGCTTCTTTCTTGAGTTTCCCCTTGTTTCATGGGGCTTTCGGGACCGGAACTGTCGGTGGTCACGTCTAGGTTGTTCGTATGACCTCGACGCAGACCCTCGACGCATCGGCCGTGCTGGCTGCTGCTCGGCGGGCGCGTGCGACCGCTGATGCGGCCGAGGCCGAGGTGCTCGCGCAGGCGCTCGCCTGGGCTCACCTGCACCAGGTCGCGTCGCTCGACGAGGGTGGGGTGGCGACCTGGGGTGACTCTCCGATCCCGATCGCGGGTGAGGGCGCGCCGCTGGTCTCGGAGTTCTGCCTCTACGAGATCGCTGCGGCGCTGGGGCTGACCCCGGAGGCTGGTCGGTATCTGGTGGCGCATGCGCTGGAGCTGCATCACCGGTTGCCGCGGATGTGGGAGCGGGTGCGGTCCGGTTCGCTGCCGACGTGGCGGGCACGGCGGGTGGCGGACAAGACCATCGCTCTGTCGGTTGAAGCGGCCGCGTACGTCGACGCGCAGGTGGCGCAGTACGCGCCCCGGATCGGGAACGCCGCGCTGGACCGGCTGGTGGATGAGGCGATCGCCCGGTACATGCCGGAAACCGCAGCGGAGATCGCGGAGAGGTCCGCGGACGGGCGGCACGTTTCCATCAACCACCAGCAGGTCTCCTTCGCCGGCACCTCGCTCCTCCAGGCCGAGCTCGACCTGCCCGACGCGCTGGACCTGGACAAGGCACTCCAAGTCGGGGCCGAGCAGCAGAAGGCACTCGGGTCCGAGGAGTCGCTGGACGTACGGCGCTCGCTGGCGCTCGGTGCGCTGGCCCGTGGGGAGCAGTTCCTCGGGTTCGCCTCCCCGGACGTCGAGCCCGTCCAGACGAGGACCCGGAAGACCCGGCAGATCGTGTTGCATGTGCACCTCTCCGACCGCGCCCTCGGCGACTCTGCCGTCCATCGGGACGGCATCGGGCGGGTCGAGTCCCCGAACATCCTGGTCACCTCCGCGCAGATCGCCGCCTGGTGCGGCGCCCCGGAGTCCCAGGTCATCGTGCGGCCGGTGATCGATCTCAACCAGCACGTGTCCGTGGAGTCCTACGAGATCCCGGACCGGCTCCGCGAGCAGGTGATCCTGCGCGACCTCGGCTGCGTCGCGCCCTACTGCACCAAACGCGCCCGCCACGCCGACATCGACCACATCCTCGAGTGGATCCTCGGCGGCAGCACCGGCGACCTGAACCTCGCACCCCTGTGCCGCGGGCATCATCGGCTCAAGACGTTCTCGACCTGGACCTACACGATGCTGCAGCCCGGGTCGTATCTCTGGCGCAGTCCGATGAACCACGTCTACTTCCGGGACGGGACGGGCACGCGGGACCTGACGCCGCGGCCCGTCGATCCGCCCGGTGGGTGACTTCTCTTCTTGGATGGTGTGGTTGCTCGCCGCTTCGGTAGCGGTACAGCTCGTTGACTCTGCCCCGTACCACCGGTGGTCATCGGTGCGCGTTCTGTGGTGGAGGTTCCGTACGTCGATTCCTGGATCTGGTCTGCTCTGACGATTCTCGTTGCTCGTCAGCACGGGCCCAGAGGTGACTTGCTCAGCGGACGGCCGGAGGCCGTGTCCACCTTCACGCGGCCGACTTCGTCGATCGGGTTCTCGCGGTCGTCCCAGAGAAGCACCAGGGTGTCCGGCCCGTCCCAGCGGAGCTTGTTGACGAACTCGTCGCAGCCGATGGTCCACTGGCGCGCCAAGAGACCGCGGGTCTGCCGCACCCGCACGCTGAAGATCGGGTCGACGAAGGCGGGCTCGTTGCCGAGCACGGCCTCGTAGTCGCCGTGGGGGGACCGCGTCGCCTGGCGCTCGTCGTAGCCCGAAGTGAAGAGCATCCCGAGGCCGAAGAACCAGCAGCCCACGCCCAACCCACTGATGGCGATCACCAGGCTGAGCCACAGCGGGCGCAGCAGGCAGACGGCGCTGGCAGCCAGTGCGGGGGTCGCGACCAGGAGAAGCGCGAAGGGCTGTCCGAGGAAACGATCGATGACGACGTACCGGTCCGCGCCTCGCAGCCCGACCAGGCCGAGCACCACCAGCAGAACTGCTCCGCCCAGCAGTGCGAATCCGAGCAGCCGAGTGCCCGGGCGGGAAGGGGAGTCACTGCTCACCAGGCCGAGGCTACCGACCGCCTTGTGGCCTGTGTCACAGTTCGAGCCATGACCGCCGACGCGCCCGTCCCCACGTTCCTCGACGACCGGCTCGCGCACTGGGTGGCGACCACGCCCGACGCGGAAGCGGTCTCCTACCTGGGCCGCACCTGGACCTGGGCGCAGTGGAACGACCGGGTGCGCCGGCTGGCCGGAGCGCTCACGGAGATGGGGATCGGGCGTGGGGACGTGGTCTCGTTCCTCGACAAGAACCACCCCGCGTGCGTCGAGCTCAGCTTCGCGGCCGCCTCGCTCGGTGCCGCGAACGCGATCGTGAACTTCCGGCTGGCCGGTGACGAGGTGGACTACGCGGTCAACGACGCCGGGGCGAAGGTGCTGCTCGTCGGGACCGAGCTGATGCCTCTGGTCGAGAAGATCCGGGACCGGCTGACCACGGTCGAGCACATCGTCGAGGTCACGCCCGACGGCGGCGACGGCGACGCCTACGAAGCGCTGCTCGCCGCCGCGACCCCGGTCGGGCGCAGCTCCGAGGTCACGCCCGAGGACGTCTGCCTGGTCATGTACTCCTCGGGCACCACGGGCCGCCCCAAGGGCGTGATGCTCACCCAGCGCAACATGGTCGCGCACACCCGGAACGCCCACGACGGCTGGGGATTCGACCCCGGGGACAAGAACCTGGTGGCCATGCCGCTCTTCCACGTCGGCGGCTCGTCGTACGTGCTCTTCGGCATCCACGACGGCGTCCCGAGCGTGATGACCCGCGACCCCGACGGCGGCTCGCTGGCCGGCGCGATCATGGCCGGCGCGAACCGCACCTTCCTGGTCCCGGCGGTGCTCGCGCAGGTGCTGCAGGCCGGGCCGGACGCGATCCGGCTCTTCGGCGCCCTCAAGACCTACACGTACGGTGCCGCGCCGATGCCGCTCCCGCTGCTGCGCGCCGCGATGGACGCGTGGCCCACCACCGACTTCATCCAGGTCTACGGGCTCACCGAGGTCTCCGGCGTGCTCACCCACCTGATGCCCGACGAGCACCGCGACGCCGCCCACCCCGAACGGCTCGTCTCGGCCGGCAAGCCGATCCCCGAGGTCGACGTACGGGTGGTCGACCCGGCGACGCTGACCGACGTGGCGCCCGGCGAGCCGGGGGAGCTCTGGTTCCGCACCCCGCAGCTGATGGCCGGCTACCTCGGCAGGCCCGAGGCCACCGCCGAGGTCATCACCGCCGACGGCTGGTTCCGCACCGGCGACCTGGGCCGGGTCGACGCCGACGGCTACGTGTTCGTCGAGGACCGGCTCAAGGACATGATCATCAGCGGCGGCGAGAACATCTACTCGCCCGAGGTGGAGCGGGTCCTGGCCGAGCACCCCGCCGTCATGGAGGTCGCCGTCATCGGGGTCCCGGACGACACCTGGGGCGAGGTGGTCAAGGCGGTGGTGAGCCTCAACCCGGACACGAAGGCCGACGAGGCCGAGCTGGTCGCGTGGTGCCGCGACCGGCTGGCGCACTACAAGTGCCCGAAGTCGGTCGACGTCCTGGACCTGCTGCCGCGCAACCCCACCGGCAAGATCCTCAAGCGCGACCTGCGGGCGCCGTACTGGGAGGACCGCGATCGCTCCGTCGTCTGACCGTGCGTCTGGAAGGCTGGCGCGCATGCGCATCGGACCCCGCGCCTTCGACTGGAGCCTCCGCTCGTGCGGCCTGCACGGCCACGTCACCTTCCGACCCGACGAGCCAGGCCTCGCCGAGCGGCTGCGTGCCGAGACCGCGACCGGCGAGGCCTGGCGCTGCCTGCGCTGCTCGGCATTCGTCGTGGGCGAGCCGCAGGGAAGCGGGCCGGCCGAGGACGCGCCACTCGTGCTCCGCGGGCGCGCGCTGAGGGACGCGTTCGTGCTCCGGCTGCTGGCCGCCGAGCGGTTCGTCCGCGGGCTGCTGCTGGTGGCCCTCTCGTACGGCGTCTACAAGTTCAACGGCTCCCGCGACGCGTTGCAGCGGGTCTTCGACGAGTACCTGCCCACCCTGAAGCCGATCGCCGACAAGCTCGGCGTGGACCTGCAGAACACCGGGCCGGTCAAGCTCATCGAGAAGGCGCTCAACGCCCAGCACAGCACGCTCACCCTCGTCGCCTTCGGCGTCCTCGGGTACGGCGCCCTCCAGCTCGTCGAGGGCATCGGCCTGTGGCTGATGAAGCGCTGGGGCGAGTACGTCGCCGTGGTGGGCACGTCGGTCTTCATCCCGCTCGAGATCTACGAGATCGTCGAGAAGGTCACCTGGCTGCGGGTGTTCGCGCTCGCGGTCAACGTGTTCGCTGTGATCTACCTGCTCTGGACCAAGCGGCTCTTCGGCCTGCGCGGCGGGCACGCGGCCTTCGAGGCCGAGCGGCACGGGGAGTCGCTGCTGGAGGTCGAGCGGGCCGCCGTCGCGGTCAGCTGATCGCGGCCAGGTACGCCGCCAGCCCGGCGAGGCTCTCGGACAGCCCGGTCTGGTGGTCCGCGGGGTCGATCCCCGGCGGCACGTTCTCGGCGCGGACGACCACCTCGGTGCCGCCCTCGACCGGGTCCAGCGTCCAGGTCATCGTCATCGTGCCCGCGAACGCTGGGTCCTCCGAGGTGAAGTCGACCTCCTCGACCACCCGCACGCCGGGCACCAGCACCGTGAAGTGGACCGCCACCTCGTCGGAGTCCGCGGTGGTCTTGCCGGCGCCGTCCTCCTCCCGGTAGGTCAGCGTCATCCGGTAGCCGCCGCCGACCCGGCCGTCGAAGTCGCGGAGCGTCGCGGTCATCCCGGTCGGCGGCAGCCAGGCGACCAGGGCGTCGGGGTCCACCAGCGCCGCGTACGCCGCCGTCGGGGAGGCGGGGACCACCAGGGAGGCGATGTCGGCACGGCTCATACCCAGCCGAGCTCCTGCACCAGAAGCAGAACGAACGACCCGACGAAGACCACCAGCAGCGCCATCGCGACCAGCCGGTGCGAGACCTTGCTGGGGTCGAGTGCCGAGGCCAGGCCGATCCAGGCGCCGTCGAGGCCGGTGTACTGGTCGATGCCCATCCGGCGCGCGTCGGCGGGGTAGCGCCCGCGCGCAGGCAGGAAGTCCTCGGGCTGGATCAGCTCGATGTCGGGTCCCGGCTCGTCCGGGACGTCCTCCTTGACCGGCACGTCTCCAGGCTAGCCCCGCAGGTCCAGGTCGCGGCCTACTTCCAGCGCTCGGAGGCCGGCACGAAGTCCAGGGTCCGGTCGCCGGTGTAGATCTGCTTCGGCCGGGCGATCTTCTGCTCCTTGTCCTGGACCAGCTCGAGCCACTGGGCCAGCCAGCCCGGCGTCCGGCCGATCGCGAACAGGACGGTGAACATCTCCGGCGGAAACTGGAAGGCCTCGTAGATCAGGCCGGAGTAGAAGTCGACGTTCGGGTAGAGCTTGCGCTTGACGAAGTACTCGTCCTCGAGCGCGATCTTCTCCAGCTCCATCGCGATGTCGAGCAGCGGGTTGGTGCCGGTCACCTCGAAGACGTCCATGGCGGCCTGCTTGATGATCTTCGCCCGCGGGTCGTAGTTCTTGTAGACCCGGTGGCCGAAGCCCATCAGCCGCTCGTTGCCGTCCTTCACGCCCTCGATGAAGGAGGGGATGTTCTCCTTGGTGGCGATCCGGCGCAGCATCCGCAGCACCGCCTCGTTCGCACCACCGTGCAGCGGGCCGAACAGCGCGCCGATGCCCGCGGCCACCGCGGAGTAGGGGTCGACCTGGGTCGAGCCGACCGAGCGCACCGCGTTGGTGGAGGCGTTCTGCTCGTGGTCGGCGTGCAGGATGAACAGCACGTCCAGCGCGCGGACCAGCCGCGGGTCCGCCTCGAAGCGCTGCTCGCTCATCTTGAACAGCATCGAGAGGAAGTTCTCGGTGTAGCTCAGCTCGTTGTCCGGGTAGATGTACGGCTTGCCCTGCGCGTGCCGGAAGGCCCAGGCGCCCAGCGTCGGCATCTTCGCGATCATCCGCACGATCTGCATGTGCCGGTTGTCCGGGTCGGAGATGTTGCCGGACTCCGGGTAGAAGGTGGACAGCGCGCCGACGGAGGCCATCAGCATGCCCATCGGGTGCGCGTCGTACCGGAAGCCCTGCATGAAGCCCTTGACGTTCTCGTGCACGAAGGTGTGGTACGTGATCTCGTGCACCCACTGGTCGTACTGCTGCTTGGTCGGCAGCTCGCCGTGGATGAGCAGGTAGGCGACCTCGAGGAAGTTCGACTTCTCGGCCAGCTGCTCGATGGGGTAGCCGCGGTACTCCAGGATGCCCTTGTCACCGTCGATGTAGGTGATCGCGCTCTTGCAGGAGGCGGTGTTCACGAACCCCGGGTCGTACGTCGCCAGGCCGGGCTGCTCGTCGTCGAGGCGGATCTGGCCGAGGTCGGCGGCCTTGATGGTGCCGTCGCTGATCGCGATCTCGTAGTCCTTGCCGGTCCGGTTGTCGCGGATCGACAGGGTGTTCTGGTCCTTGGTGGTGTCGTCGGACACGAGGGCTCCTTCGCACTCCGTTGTGTGCACGGCCCCGCGGTGGCGGGGGTGCAGTCCCCGAGGCAAACTTATGCCCCGGCCGGTTGAACGTGACAACCCGTCTCTCGTTTTGACCAGCGCCGATGCGCACCGGTAGCCTTGACGGTCGCGACTCCTGCCGCGTCCCGTCCCTCGCACGGACGGGGTGCAGACACGGATACGAAGCCCCCGGGCGACCAGGCCGTGCAGTGTTCGTCAGAAGCCGCAGCACCACCGCCGTACGGAGGGCTTCTCCGTGCGGTCACGAACGGAAGTAAGGCATACACGTGCGTACGTACAGCCCCAAGCCCGCGGACATCCAGCGCGAGTGGCACGTCATCGACGCCACCGACGTGGTCCTCGGCCGGCTCGCGGTGCAGACCGCGAACCTCCTCCGCGGCAAGCACAAGACCATGTTCGCCCCCCACGTCGACACCGGTGACTTCGTCATCATCGTGAACGCCTCCAAGGTGGCGCTGTCCGGCAACAAGGCGACCAAGAAGCTGTCCTACCGGCACTCCGGCTTCCCGGGCGGCCTCACCGCCACCCCGGTCGGCGAGCTGCTCGAGAAGGACGCCCGCAAGGCGATCGAGAAGGCGGTCTGGGGCATGCTCCCGAAGAACCGCCTCGGCCGTCAGATGCTGAAGAAGCTCAAGGTGTACTCCGGCCCGGAGCACCCGCACCAGGCCCAGAAGGCCAAGCCGTTCGAGATCTCGCAGATCTCCCAGTAAGCGACAGACGAGATCGAGGACTTCGAAGACATGAGTGAGAACGTGAACGAGACCGCCGAGGTCGAGGAGACCTACGAGGTCAACGAGCAGGGCATCGCCTACTCCTCGGAGAGCGCGCCCACCCCGGACACCCCGGCCCGCCCGGCGACCATCGCCCCGGCTGCCGCCACCGGCCGCCGCAAGGAGGCCGTCGCCCGCGTCCGGATCGTCCCGGGCACCGGTCAGTGGACGATCAACGGCCGTGCGCTCGACAACTACTTCCCGAACAAGCTGCACCAGCAGGTCGTCAACGAGCCCTTCGTGACCACCCAGCTGGAGGGCCGCTTTGACGTGATCGCCCGCATCCACGGCGGCGGTATCACCGGCCAGGCCGGCGCGCTGCGCCTGGGAGTGGCCCGCGCGCTGAACGCGGTCGACCTCGAGGCGAACCGGCCGTCGCTCAAGAAGGCCGGCCTGCTGACCCGCGACGCCCGCGTCATCGAGCGCAAGAAGGCCGGTCTGAAGAAGGCCCGCAAGGCGCCGCAGTTCTCGAAGCGGTAAGCAACGCCTGCATGGCGAAGCTCTTCGGCACGGACGGGGTCCGGGGTCTGGCGAACGGTCACGTGACCGCGGAGCTGGCCCTGGACCTCTCCGTTTCAGCGGCTCACGTGCTCGCCGAGCGCGGCACCTTCGCCGGCCACCGGCCGTTCGCGGTCGTCGGCCGGGACACCCGCATCTCCGGGCAGTTCCTGGAGGCGGCAGTGGTGGCCGGGCTGGCCTCGGCGGGCGTGGACGTGCTCCTGCTCGGCGACCTGCCCACCCCCGGCGTCGCCTACCTGACCGGCTCGCTGGGCGCCGACCTCGGCGTGATGCTCTCCGCCTCGCACAACGCGATGCCCGACAACGGCATCAAGTTCCTGGCGCGCGGCGGTGTCAAGCTCGACGACGCGATCGAGGACGCCATCGAGGCGCGCCTGGAGGAGCCGTGGGAGCGGCCCACGGGCGCCGACGTCGGCCGGGTGCGCACGCACGCGACCGCGATCGACGAGTACGTCGCCCACCTGACCGGCACCGTCGACCGGCCGCTCGCCGGGATCAAGGTCGTGCTCGACTGCGCGAACGGCGCGGCGTCCGTGGCCGGCCCCCAGGCGCTGCGCGCGGCCGGCGCCGAGGTGGTCGCGATCTGCGCCGAGCCGGACGGGCTCAACATCAACGAGGGCTGCGGCTCCACCCACCTCGACGTGCTGCAGAAGGCGGTCGTCGAGCACGGTGCCGACGTGGGCTTCGCCCTCGACGGCGACGCCGACCGGTGCCTGGCGGTGGACGCCTCCGGCGCGGTCGTCGACGGCGACCAGATCCTGGCGATCCTGGCGCTCTCGCTGCGCGAGCAGGGTCACCTGCACGACGACACCGTGGTCGCCACGGTGATGTCCAACCTCGGCTTCGTGAACGCGATGAAGGCCGCCGGCGTGACCGTCCGGCAGACCGTGGTCGGGGACCGCTACGTGCTCGAGGAGATGAAGGCCGGCGGGTTCAGCCTCGGCGGCGAGCAGTCCGGGCACGTCATCATGAGCGAGCACGCCACCACGGGTGACGGCCTCCTCACCACGCTGCAGGTGCTGCGCCGGATGGCCGCCACCGGCTCCTCGATCGCCGACCTGGCCGGCGTGATGACCCGGCTGCCGCAGGTCCTGGTGAACGTGCCGGGCGTGGACAAGGCGCGCGCCGACTCCGACGAGGCGCTGGCCGCCGCCGTCGCCGAGGCCACGGCCGAGCTGGGCGAGACCGGCCGGGTGCTGCTGCGACCGTCGGGCACCGAGCCGCTGGTCCGGGTGATGGTCGAGGCCGCCACCGCCGAGCAGGCCCAGGGTGTCGCCGAGCGGCTGGCCGATGTCGTCCGGGAGCGGCTGGCCCTCTAGCCTGGCTCCCATGCCAACCCCTACCCAGATCGGGGCCTCCCTGGCCGGAGCCCTCGTCGCGCTGTCCCTGTCCGCCTGCGGTTCGAGCGAGTCCGACGACTTCGCCGACCAGTCGGTCGACAAGATCACCAGCCAGGCCGAGGCCGCGATGAAGAACGTGAAGTCGCTGCGGCTGGCCGGCACGGTGACCAGCGACGAGGAGAAGATCGACCTCGACCTGGCCATCTCCACTTCCGGCGACTGCGCCGGCTCGGTCGGGATCAGCGGTGCCAAAGCCGAGGTGCTGGTCGCCGGCGGCGAGCAGTACATGAAGGGCAGCAAGGAGTTCTGGAAGCTGACCGCGGGCGCCCAGGCCGACCAGATCATGGCCGTCCTCGGCGACAAGTGGGCCAAGATCCCGTCGACGCAGACCGAGTTCAGCGAGTTCTGCGACCTCGACGCCTTCCTTGACGAGATGAAGAAGGACGACGACAAGGACAAGGCCAAGAAGGGCAAGGTGGCCAAGGTCGGCAGCACCGAGGCCGTCGAGATCGTCGGCAAGGACGAGGACGGCGTGACGCACGCCTGGGTCGCCACCGAGGGCAAGCACTACATCGTCAAGATCAGCAACGCCGGCAAGGAGGGTGGCGAGATCGCCTTCAGCGACTTCAACGAGCCGGTGGGCGCGAAGAAGCCGGCCGCGGGCGAGGTGCTGGACTTCAGCAAGCTGGGCTGAGCAGGCCCGTACGACGAAGGCCCGTACGACGAAGGCCCCCGGCTCCGCGAGGAGACGGGGGCCTTCGTACGTCGTGCGTCAGACGGCGGCCTTGGCCTCGACCCGGGCCTCGTGCTCGGCGGCCGTCTCGTCGCCGTGACCCGGCCACCAGGCGGCGTGCCCGATCAGCGCGGTCAGCGCCGGGGTGAAGAACATCGACATCACGAAGGCCGCGACGAAGATGCCGAACGAGAGAGCGAAACCGAGCGAGACGATGAACGAGTTGCCGCCCAGCATGAAGGTCGCGAAGGTGCCGGCGAGGATGAGACCGGCAGCCGCGATCGTGGGCCCGGCGTGCTTCACCGCCTCGGCCGCAGCCGCCCGTGGGTGCTTGCCTTCGCGAGCCTCTTCTCGCAGCCGCGCGATCATCAGGATGTTGTAGTCGGTCCCAAGGGCGACTACGAACAGGTAGATGTAGATCGGCAGCAGGAAGATCAGGCCGGAGTCACCCTTGATGTGCTGGATGAGCAGCACGGTTGCGCCCAGGGTCGCGGCGAAGCCCAGCCCAACGGAGACCATCAGGTAGAGCGGAGCGACCAGGCTGCGGAGCAGCAGCGCGAGGATCAGCATGATCACGATCGCAGCGACCGGGAAGACCACCTTGTAGTCGCGAGCCATCGCCTTCTGCATGTCCACGAACACCGACGTGGTGCCACCGACGTAGGCATGGGTGCCCTCGGGCGCCGCCTCGTGGGCTGCGGTGCGGATCGGGCCCTTGACGTTGGCGATCGATGCCTCCGACCCGGGATCGTCCTTCAGGACGACGCTGAAAGCAGCCGCCTTGCCGTTGGGAGAGACCTCGGCGGGCGAGACCTGCGCAGCGCCCTTCGCCTCCGAGAGCTTCTGCTGGAACGCGCTCAGCTGGCCCTGGTCGAGCGGCTGGTCGGAGGTGACCATCACCCGCAGGGGGTCGGTCGAGCCCGGCGGCAGCCCCTTCTGCAGCGTGGTCAGGGCCTTCGTCGACTCCACGTCCTTGGGGAGGCTGGAGTTGAAGTCGAACGTCGGGTTGAACCCGAGCGCGAAGACGGCGAGCGCGGCGAGCACCAGGCCTGACGCCGCCGCGAAGACGGCCGGGCGGCGGCCGAGGCTGTCGCCGATCGCGGCGAAGCGGGCGCCCTCCGGCTCCTTGCGCCAGTTCTTGGACGGCCAGAACAGCGGCCGGGCGAGGAGAGTGACAAGGGCGGGGACCAGGGTGAGCGCCGCCAGCAGGGTGACACCGACCGCGATCGCCAGCGAGGGGCCGATCGACCGGAAGATGCTCAGCGAGGACAGGATCAGGGCCATGAAGGCCACGATGACCGCACCGCCGGCGGAAGCGATCGCCTCACCGGCGCGGTGCATCGCGCTGAGCATGGCGTCGCGGGGTTCGTCACCGAGACGAAGCCGCTCGCGGTAGCGGAAGAGCAGGAACAGGATGTAGTCGGTGCCGACGCCGTACATCACCACCACCATGATGACGGTGATCGAGCTGTCCGCCTTCAGGTCGAAGATGTCGTTGGCCCAGGCGACGAAACCGTTGGCGATGGGCGTGGCGATGCCGACGGTGAGCAACGGCAGCAGGCAGATCAGCACGCTGCGGAAGATCAGGGCGAGTAGGCCGACGATGAGGATGATCGTCGCGAGGAAGACGATCTGCAGGGTCTTGTCGCTGGACTCCTGCGAGTCGAGCGACTGCGGCGCGGTTCCGGTCATCTGCAGCCGCAGGCCGGTGTCCTTCACCAGCGGCTTGGCCTCCTTGCGCAGCTCCTTGGCCGCGTCCATGGCTGCGGTGTCGAAGCCGGTCTGGTTCTTGGCGAGCCCGGCCACGCCGAGCTGGACCAGCTTGTTCTCCGAGGCCGGCTGAGAGGTCGCGCCGGCGAAGATCTTCTTGAGGACCTTCTCGTCCTTGATCTTCGAGTCCAGCTGGCCGACGATCTTCTCCACCGTGGCGGAGTCGGCGGCGGTCAGCTTGCCGCCGTCGGTCTTGCTGAAGACGAGGATCGCGCCCGGCTGGGTCTGCGCCGGGAACTCGTCCTCCTGCACCTGAGCCGCCTTGATCGACTCGTAGTGCTTGGGCAGGAAGGCGGACTCGTCCTGGGTCGACGTCAGTGCAGGCGCGAACGAGATGACGAGAACCATCAGCACCACCCAGGCGCCGACGACGTACCAGGGGAAGCGGGTTACGAAACGACCGAGGGCAGCAAACATGCGCCGATGGTAATCAAGTGACAAACCCGCCCGCGAATCACTAAACCGTGTCCTGGCTCACACGAGGGCTGACGAACGCCGCGATCGCGTCCGCGACGACCTCGGGCTGGTCGAGCGAGACATAGGTCTTGGCGTCCGGCACCGGCACCAGGGTGGCGTCCGGCAGCGCCGCTGCGATCCGCTCGGCCTGGGCGAGGGTGAAGAAGGTGTCGTCGGCACCCCAGACGAGCAGCGCGGGCACGTCGACCTGGGGGAGCAGTGCCCCGGCGGCGATGGTGTCGCGCGCGTCGGCGGCCCCGAAGAACTTCAGCGCGTCCCGGCGGACGCCGCGGTCGGTCAGCATCGGCGCGATGAACGAGCGGAGCAGCTCGGTCGGCAGCCGCGTGGTGGTGAGCGCGCCGTACCCGGAGGTGCCGCGCAGAAAGCGCTCGAAGCGCATCGGCTGCAGCATCGCGGTGCCGACGCCGGGGATCCGCGCCATCCGGCTCATCAGCTTGAAGACGCCCGGCGGGAAGTTCTCGAAGGAGTCACAGTTCGTCAGCACCAGCCGCCCGATCCGGGAGCGGTCCTGGCTGGTCAACAACTGGGTGACCAGCAGCTGGACTACCGCGCCCCCGGAGTCGTTGCCGACGATCGTCACCCGCTCCAGGCCGAGCGCGGCCAGGAAGTCGTTGACCAGGCGGGCCGCGGCGGGCGGGGCGAGCTCGGCGTCGGGCCGCATCGGCGTGGTGTGCGAGCCGAACGGCCAGGTCGGCACCAGGCAGTGCAGGCCGGCCGCGGCCAGCCGCTCGGCGACCGGAGTCCAGACGCGGCCGTCGATGGCGAAGCCGTGCACGAAGACGACCGGCTCGCCGCCGGGGTCGCCGTACGTGTCGTAGTGGAGGGTGCCGGCGGGGAGGTCGATGCTCTGTTTCATACACACTGTATGTACATGCAATCTGTATGTATGTCAAGATGTCGCCCATGCCACGCAGGACCCAGGCGCAGCGGCGCGACGAGACCCGCGCCGCGCTGCTGGCCGCCGGGCGGCGGCTCTTCGCCGAGGTCGGGTACGACGACGTCGCCGCCGAGCAGATCGTCAGCGAGGCCGGTGTGACCCGCGGCGCGCTCTACCACCACTTCGAGGGCGGCAAGGCGGGCCTCTTCGAGGCGGTCTTCGTCGAGATCGAAGCCGAGCTGGTCGCGCAGTTCCCGCTCGGCGACCTCGACAGCGACCCGCTGGCCACGCTGCGGGCCGGCATCGGCACCTTCCTGGACCTGAGCCTGAGCAGCGGCGTGCAGCGGGTCACCCTCATCGACGGGCCGGCGGTGCTCGGCTGGAGCCGGTGGCAGGAGATCGAGGCCGAGCACGGGCTCGGGCTGATCCAGGCCGGACTGGACGCCGCCGTCGCCGCGGGACAGCTGCGTCCGCTGCCGACCGCGGACCTGGCCAACGCGCTGCTCGGCGCGCTGATCGAGTCGGCGCTCGCGGTCGCCCGGGCGAAGGACGTGAAGGCCGCCCGGAAGCGAGCCGAGCAGGTCTTGCTCGCGCTGCTGGACGGGCTCGCGGTCTAGCCCGTCCGTGTTTCTCCGGCCCCGGTGTATCAGCCGGCGCCGGCCCGCCTCCTCACCATCACCGAACTTCTCTGCGAGGTGGGGGCGAGATGGGGAACGAGACGCCGGTCATCCTGCTCGGCAACAACGCGGTCTTCGCGCGCGACATCGCCGCGACCAAGCTGATCCGGCCCGACCTCGGCGAGCTGCTCTCGGCGATCAAGCCGCAGACCGGCGAGGACCGCAGCGCGATGACGGTCCCGATCTCGCCGTCGGAGACGCCCGACGACCGGATGGTCTACGAGGCCCCGAACGATCCGGCCACCCGCTTCTACCTGCCCTCGTACCGGGTCGCGACCGTGCGCTCGGGCGCCGGGGAGGAGTTCCGGGTCCGGTTCAGCAAGGGCGCCGCCGGCGCGACCCTCGAGATCGTCCTGGAGCCCTACGCGACGCCCGAGGCGCTCCAGGCAGCCCCGGACGCGACCCCGCTGCCGCACACGGTCAGCGCGGTGCTGAACTTCGAGCCGGCCGAGCTTGCCGGCGTACGACGTGAGCTGGCGTTCACCGAGGTGCAGCAGGTCGAGGGCGGCACCCGGATCGCGCTCACGGTCACCGCGGCCACCGAGATCAGCGACCTGTTCTGGGCGCTGACCCGCCCGGAGAACCGGGCTCGCCTGGTGGTCCGGCGGCTGATCGACGTGGCGCTGCCGATGACGGTCACCCGCGAGCGGCCGAAGCCCGGCCGGATCGACGTCATCGAGGTGCCGTTCGAGCCGTTGAAGATGGACCCGGTCATCAAGGTCGACCCGCGGATCCTCAAGTTCGAGCCGGTCGAGAAGCCGGACCCGCTGAACGACCCCGACCCGGTGCTGATCCGGGACATGGTGGTCAAGCCCGAGGTCGCGACACCAGTCTTCGCTCGCCGTACCGGGATGCTCGGCCTGGGCGGCCGGTTGCGCGACCTGACCAGGATCGGCCGGGTCACCGAAGGCATCGACCTCTCCACCTTGCCCGCCACCAAGCCGGGCACGCCGCCGCCCGCGGGCCCGGGCGACGAGGTCGAGACGGTGGTGCTCTACCGCCGTACGACGCGCTCGGTCGAGGTGGTGCCGGCGCCGCAGCCGTTCGTGTTCTCGCCCGAGCTGCACGCCAACGTCTTCTCCGGCGTCACCGCCACCGGCGACCCCGGCGCGCTCGTGCTCGACCAGATCGAGTTCGGCGGCTCCTTCCACTCCTACTACCGCAGCTCGGCGCGGCCCGAGGTGGCCTACTACCTCCCGGACGCGTTCAAGCTGGCCCGGCTGCCGGAGCGGCCGCGGGCGCCGTTCATGTCGGTGCAGTTCGACTCCTCCGACGGCACCGTCGAGCACACCACGGCGACCGTCGTGCTCGCCGCCGCGGCCTGGGTGGACCCGGCCCGGCTCGCGGACGCGGCCACCAAGATCGCCGCGAAGGCCAGCCCGGGCGACCCGCACGCGACCGTGGACCTGCAGCCGCTGGTCGCGGACAGCTCCCGGCTGACCCTGCGGCTGGCGCTGCCCGGCGGCGACGCCCAGGAGATGCCCGGCGCGGTCATCGACCTGCGCACCGTCCTGCGCGTCGGCTTCGAGGTCCCGCTCGGCCGGTTCCAGCGGCTCTTCGACGCGCTCCAGGGCGGCGGCGCGGCGATGCTCGGCGGCGAGGTCGAGGTCCGCCTCGACCACCCGGACCGTCCAGCGGAGAAGGTGCCCTTCCAGGCCCGCTTCGACGATCTGGCCGGCAACGCGGTCGACCTGACCCTGGCCGCCCGGGCCGGCGGCGACGGCTTCGACGCGGTGCTGCTCAACGCGGCCGAGAGCCCGCTCCGGGTCGACGCGGTGCGCGCCTCGGTGGCCGGCACCCCGGTCGCTGTCGAAGGCGTGCCGGCCGCGGACGCGCCGCCGCTGGCGCCGGGTGCCTCGGTCGCGCTGCACCTCGGCGGTGCCGGGCGACCCGACGTCGAGGCCGACATCACCGTGCTGCCCGACAAGGACGCGATCTGGGACGCGATCTGCGACGAGACCACCTCGTTCCTGCAGCGCGAGATCTCGGTGCGCACGCCGGCGGTCATGTTCGACCCGGCCCAGGGCATCCTCGCCATTGCCGTGGAGATCGGCGCCCCCACCGGCGGGCTCACCTCGACGGTGACCCTCGAGGCCACCACGACCGAGGCGAAGGCGACCGTGCCGCTGCCGTTCGGCGACGTGGTGCTGCGCCGCGAGGACGCCGGCGGCTACCGCTACCGGGTCACCGCCGTGCGCGCCGACCGGCAGACCGTCTCGGACTGGAAGAGCGGCACCAGCGCGGTGCTGTTCGTGGTGACCGGGGACGTGGCATGAGCCTGCGCGGACTGCCCGACCTCGGTGCTCCGGTCTTCCTGGACGGCGCCCTCGCCGGCTACGCCGGGTTCGAGGACCCGGCGCTGGTGCTGGTGCCACCGCGACGGCTCCGGCTGGCCCGGCGCGAGGACGGCCGGTACGCGTTCACGATGGAGCGGTTCCGGCCGCGCAACGCGGTCTGGCCCGCGCCGTACGGCGTCGTCACCCTGGGCGTGGAGGCGGAGCGTCCCGAGGACGAGGTGCTCGCCGCGGCCCGGGCGGCCGACCCGAACGCCCGGGTGGTGCCGGCGACCCTGGCCACCGGCACGCTGAGGCTGGCCGGGATGACCCACGCCGCCGACCTGGCCTGGGACGGCATCGGCACCTGCACCTGGAGCGAGCGGCTCACGCCCGAGGAGATCACCACCCTGCGCGGCGCCGTGCAGGGAGCCTTCCCCGAGATCAGGGCCGACGCCGTCGTCGAGGTGATGGGCGTCCCGGCCCGGCACGACGCGCGCGTGACGCTCGACCCGCAGGCGCTGTCCACCGCGCTGATCGCACTGCACACCGCACGCGGGCGGGACCTCGCCCGCGCCGACGTGCTCGGGTGGCTGCGCACCGAGGTGGTCCCCGGCGTCGGCGCGGGCGTCCTGGTCGAGGTCAGGGCGGCTGGGACGCCGCCGGCCGAGGAACAGCTCGCCGAGGCGCTGGCCGACCGGATCCGCTCGCGCTGGCGCGGCTGGGTTCCGCCGGTTGCGGAGGCGCCGGGACGCTGGACCTGGGACCTGGCCGAGCCGACCGTGACCTGGCGCGAGCACCTGCTCACGCTGCCGCTCTTCGACGCGTTCATCGAGATCGCCGCGCACCTGGACGAGCACGAGCCACCCGGCGTCGACCTCGAGCCGGTACCCACCGGCTGGCGGACCGTCACCGTGCTGGCCAACCTGCCCGGCGACCAGTCCGGCCTGGCCGGCGCCGGCGTGGACATCACCGCGCCGCCGCGACCGCCGGCCCGGCCGCAGGCGGTCACCGCGACCGTCGAGCTCGCCGCGGACCGGCCGACCGGCACCGCCACCCTGCGGCTCGCGCCCGGCGAGGAGCCCGACTTCGTCCGGCAGACCTGGGTGGTCGTCGCGGACAGCCAGGGGGTCCGCGAGGTGCGTGGCGCCGAGGTGCCGGTGCACGGCGAGCGGTTCACGCTGCGGCCGGTCGACTTCCCGCTGCGCTACCTGCGCGTGGACGCCGAGCAGGCGCTGCTCGACCTCGCCAGCGTCCGCCTCGGCCTGCGCCGCACCGACGGCAAGCCCTTCCTCGGCCAGGACGAGTTCACCGTCGAGCGCCCGCGCGCCGACCTGCCGCTCCCGGCCGACGCGGACGTCGAGGCGCGGGTTCGGATCACCTCCCCGGCCGACGCGAGCCTCGACCTCGGCCCGTTCGCCACCACGGACCCGCTCTGGCTCGGCCGGCACCTGCTGCCCAGCTGGGGACCGCACGGGATCCAGGTCGGCGGCGGCCACGGCGACCTGGTCGCGGTGGCGCTGCGTCCGGAGACCAGCGACGGCGACGGCGAGATCGTCACCCTCACCCGGGCACACCCGGTGCGTACCTGGACCTGGTTCGCCGACGACCCGTTCCGCGGCGGCTACCAGTTCCGGATCGTGCCCGCCGGTACCGCGCCCGGGCCGTGGTCCGCGGTCCGCCGGTACGACGAGCAGCTCGACGTCACGGAGGTCCCGGCATGAGTACGACCGCCCACCAGGCCCGCTCCCTGCCCGACGGCGCCTATGTCGTCGGCGGCCCCGCCGGGGTCGTCGCCGTACCGGGGAGGCCGCAGCCGGAGCACGCCGACGCGCCCGCGCTGCAGATCGTCTCGCTCGGTGCGACCGCGATCGTGCAGGCCGGGTTCTGCTGGCCGGTGCCCGAGAAGCCGGCCCGGCTGGCCCTGAAGGCCGCGCCCGCGGCGCCGTTGCAGAGCGCGGTCACCGACGTGCCCGAGGTCGACCTGGTGCTGCACGAGCCGGGCGGGCCACGGGTGCTCGCCACCACGACCACGTCCGGCTACCCGCCGTACACCGCGTTGCTCTCGGTCACCGTCGACAGCGCCACCGCCGCCACCCTGCAGCGGGCCCTGGACGGAGAGCCCGGCCTGGTCAGCGTGGTCTACCGCGCGCACGCGGACGGGCTGCCGCTCGAGCCCGGTGCCCAACAGCAGTCGGCCGCCCGTGGGGTGGCCATCGGACAGGACCGCACGGTCACCGCCATCGCCGACGTGTCCGGCTGGGCACGTCACGACAACGAACAGGAATGAAGCCATGCTCAAGTGGGACGCACCCGAACTGGTCAACGGCATCACGACGTACTGGGACGACACCGACATCGCGACCGCCTACCTGCTGCCGAAGACGGCCAGGTTCCGCCTCGACGACGAGGGCAACCCGGTCTTCAAGTTCATGAAGTACAAGTTCCCGATCGACCGCGCCGACGGGAAGAAGGGCGGCGGCTTCCTGGTCTGCGACGTCGCCTTCGGCGTCACCAAGGAGGACCAGGACGCGCTGCGCGACCCGCTGCAGGAGCGGGTCAACGAGCGCTGGCGCCAGGCCGGTCACGCCGACGCCGCGCCGGCCGTCCGGTTCGGCGAGCTCAGCTACCTGCGCGGCACCGCGTCGGTGACGATCCTCGACTCCGGCGGCGCCCTGGTCGAGAAGGTGCACAACCCGGCCAGCCCGTCGCTGTACGGCGACATGATCCTGCCGATCACGGTCGAGCTCTCCCCGGAGGGCGCCACCCTGCTGGAGTCCGCGCTGCAGGCCAAGGGCGGCATCGTGCAGGTGTCGTACGACATCTGGACGCCGGTCAAGCTGCCGCCGCTGACCGCGCACGTGTGGTTCAACGCCTCGAAGTTCTCCTTCTTCCACCAGCACATCGACGTGGAGGAGAACTTCTGCGCCGAGGACGACTACACCGAGTCGATCACCGACCTGATCGTGCAGAGCGACGCGGGCGGCGTGAAGATCGACCCCGGCACCGTCACCGACCAGAAGGTCATCTCGGCGGTCACCGACTGGGCCTGGTCCGCGCTGGCCGACGCCACCACCCGGATGGTGCTCGGCGACGTGCCGGTGCAGAACCCGGAGGAGATCCGCAAGCTCTACACCGAGCAGGACTTCGAGAACATCGACATGACGGTGATGACCACCCGGCTGGTCAACTTCGACCGCACCTTCACCCAGGACCAGGTGATGGAGTGGAACCCGCAGCCGCGCGGCACCATCCCCAACATCACCTCGATGAAGGGCCCGGACGGCGAGCCCTACAAGTGGGCGGACTTCGCCACCACCGTCGACCTCGACGACCCGTTCTTCCGGACGATGACCGTCAAGACCCGGGTCAACGCGGACTTCGAGAAGCTGCCGCTGCACAGCGTCGAGGTGAAGATCGAGTACGACAACGCCGGCGACAAGAAGGTCGAGGAGTACCCGCTCACCAACGCCAACGACGTCGGCACGTTCACCTCGTTCGTCGCCAACAACAACCGGCGCTACACCTACACCTACCAGGTCAACTACAAGGGCGAGGCGCAGGCGTTCACCTCCGAGCCGAAGGTCGCCAACGACCCCTCGCTCATCATCAACGTCGGCGACATCGGCATCCTGGACGTCGACATCAAGCCGGGCGACCTCAACTTCGACCAGGTCAAGAGCGCTCAGGTGAGCCTCTGGTACGAGGACAACGGGCTGCCCCGGCTGGAGACCTCGGTGACCCTCGACAAGGACCACACCGAGGCCACCTGGACCAAGGTGATCTTCCAGCCGCGGCGGCAGCCGGTGCACTACCAGGTCAAGTACTTCATGACCGACGGCCGCGAGTTCGAGGGCGGCGAGCGGACCACGGCCTCGACCGAGCTGCGGATCAACGACCCGTTCGGCTCCACCCGGACCGTGCAGGTGCGGGGCTTCGGCCTCAACGACGACCACATCGACGCGATCTTCGTGGACCTCTCGTACGTCGACACCGTCAACGACTTCACCCAGACCAGGTCGATCACGCTGACCAAGGAGTCCTCGTTCGAGGACTGGGTGTTCCCGGCGATCCTGGCCGACGGCGGCACGCTGACGTACTCGGGGAACATCCGGTTCGCCGACGGCACCGTGGAGGCGATCCCGACCACGCCGGTCGAGGGCACCACCGTGATGGTCGGCGACGTCGTGCTGACCCAGCCGATCGCGGTGATGGCCGACCTGGTCGACTTCGCCACCACCAAGCTGGTGAAGGTCTCGCTGCACCACGTCGAGGACAAGCTCGACGAGACCGAGGACCTGGTCTTCAAGGACGGCGCCCCGACCACCGGGGTCTGGGCGATGCCGTTCAAGGACAAGACCAAGAAGTCGTACTCGTGGAAGGCGACCTACTTCAAGGCCGACGGCAGCAACGCCACCGTCGAGGGCCACGACGTCACCGACGAGACGCTGGTCCTGCCGGCGCACGCGTGAGGACCGGTCATGCTCTATCTCGAAGCTCCGTTCCACGTGATCGAGGGGGTCGCGGTCTTCCGCGACCACGCCGATCCGCAGCAGTGGTACGCGATGCCCGGCGCGCCGCGGCTGGTCACGGTCAAGGAGACCGTCGCCGGCCAGGAGGTCGAGGTCCCGCAGCTGTCGCTCATCAAGTTCAAGGGCAACGCCGGTACCGGCGGCTTCCTGAACTTCGACGTCGACCTGGCGCTGCCCGACGAGCTGCGCGACGACGTACGGACTGAGATCAAGCGGCTCGAGCACCTGCCGGACCTGCCGCGGCTGGCGGACCTGCAGGTGGTCGACGGCACCGTCCGGATGATGCTCTTCGACAAGGAGAGCCCGCTGCCCGCGCCGGCCGGCGGGGGAGGCGGCCAGCCTGCTCCGGCGCCGAAGCCCGAGGAGGAGCTGCTCCAGTTCGTGCTCAAGCTCAGCCACGCCGCCAAGCCCGCCCTGTACGGCAGCCAGCGGGCCGCGTTCTCGGTGCAGCTGACCCAGGAGGGCGTGACCACGCTGGAGAAGGCGATGGCCGGCGAGCTGTCCCCGATCGGGATCATCTACTCGCTGGACTACCTCGGCCTGCGCCCGGCGTACCACGTCCAGGTGCACGTGGACTGGGAGCGGGTGCAGAAGCACATCGACGAGCACGAGGAGTTCAACGTCCCGCTGTTCTACTCCTCGACCGTCGACAAGGTGCTCGACGAGCTGGAGGACAAGCGGATCATCCAGATCACCGCGGACACCTTCGTCGAGGAGGAGGACGGCAGCCCGGTGATCGCCCGCCGCGACCAGGCGATGGACGAGGTCCGGGACATGATCACCGACGCGTTCTTCGAGCCGTCGCTGGACCCGGTCGACCGCGGCGCCGGCGCCGCCGGTGCGGTGCAGACCTTCGGGCGGGTGCTGCGCGCGATCGGCAGCGGCGGGATGTCGGAGTTCAACGCGTTCAGCCGGCGCAAGGTCGACCTGACCCGGATCGACAAGAAGCGGCTGGACGTCTCGATGAGCGAGCGCACCACCGTACGACGGACGATCTACCCGCAGGGGCACCTGTCGGGGCTGTTCCGGGTGCTGCGCGACGCGGGCCTGGACATGAGCCGGTTCGTCACCGAGGTGGACCTGGACGACCCCTGGTTCGAGCGCCGCAACGTCGAGCTGGTCTCGCGCGCCGAGTGGGTGCGCGACGGGATCCGCTCGGTCGACGTGGACCTGGACTACCGCGGCAAGGAGACCAGCAAGCTGCTGGACAAGGACACCGTCAAGGAGACGATGTCGTGGTCCAGCGTGCTCGAGAACGGCGGCATGGTCCGCGACGTCGAGGTCGGCTACACGGTCAACTTCGCCGACGTGGATGCCGGCGAGCGGCCGCGCTCGCTGACCTCGAAGGCCAGCATCGAGAAGGGCGACCGGATCGAGATCGACCCGCGCGAGCTCTACTCGCTGGTGCCGGTCCCGGTGGTGGCACTGAGCTTCCCGTGGGAGCGGTACCCCGACGTCGAGGTCGAGGTCGCGTACGACGACCCCGGCAACGGCATCGCGCAGTCCGACGTGGTCGTCCTCGGCAAGGACAAGACCGACGACACCTGGTCGATGTTCGTGGTCGACCCGGAGCTGGACACCTTCCGCTACCGGATCACCTACCGGGCCGCCGACCAGCGCGACGTCGTCGGGGACTGGGTGAGCACCGACGGCGAGCGGATCATCGTGCGCGACCCGTTCCCGTCCGGCCGCATCCTCGAGGTGGTCCCGGCGGTCGACTGGACCGAGGTGCTGCGGGTCTTCGTCGACGTCTCCTACACCGACGCCGAGCACGGCCTGCACGCCGAGGACTCCTTCGAGTTCACCGAGAGCCAGGCCACCACCCAGACCTTCGCGGTGGCGCTGGCGGACCCGGCCCGGCGCGTCGTCGACTACCGGGTCACGGTGATGAAGAAGAACGGCGAGACCGTCGTCGGGCCGCCGAGCTCCACCCAGGAGCGCCGGGTGATCGTCCGCGCCGACGTGGCCGGCCACCGGGTGGTCACGGTGCGCACCGACGGCGGCGACTTCGCCGCGCACAAGATCCGCAAGATGACGGTCAAGCTGCACTACGACGACCCGGTCACCAAGGTCGACGACGAGCGCACCCTGACCTCCGCCGCCGACGTGGCCGTCTTCGAGTTCGACTTCGTCGCCGGCGGCCCCGACCACTTCGACTACGAGGTGGTCACCGAGTTCACCAACAACCTGACCAAGACCCGGACCGGGGAAGGACGCGAGTCCACGCTCGTCGTCCCGGTCCAGGGCTGACGCTCGAAGGAGGAGCCATGCTGCTGCTGGGAAGCCGATCGATCACGGTCGAAGGCATCACCGTCTTTCCCGACCACGCCGACCCGGACCAGTTCTGGTACCTGCCCGGCCCGGTCCGGCTCGCCGACCGCGCCGACGGCCAGAAGGCGTTCACGTTCATCGAGTACCGGCCGGCCGCGGTTGCCGGCGGCGCCAAGGGCGGTGGGTTCGTCACCTTCCAGGTCGACCTCAAGCTCGACAAGGCACTGGAGCGGCGGATCATGTCCCGGCTGCGCTCGGTCGCCAAGGGCACCCCGCGGCTGACCGTGGTGCCCTTCGACGAGGGCACCGTCCAGTGTGTCGCGCTCAACCTGCAGGGCGAGGGTGGCGTGGCCGCGCAGCCGGCCGGTCCCGGCTCGTTCAACGCCGTCGAGCAGATCCTCGGCGCCGGGGTGCCCTCGCTGCAGGGCGACAACACCGCGGCGTTCAGCCTGACGCTCTCCCAGGAGGGCGCGGTGATCCTGCGCAAGGCGTTCGAGCAGGGCACCACGCCGGTCGGGGTCATCTACGACCTCAAGTTCACCGGGATGCGTCCGGCGCTCAACGTCGAGATCACCGCGGACCTGAGCCGCGTCTACGACCAGCTCAGCGGGGGCGTCGAGGCGCAGGTGTACTTCGTCAAGGCGGGCATCGACGCGGCCTTCGAGAAGCTCGTCCAGGACGGCGCGATCAAGATCAAGGTCATCGACTTCACCGGCGAGGACGACGAGAAGGAGAAGGAGCGCTGGGCGCTCGACTTCTTCAAGGAGAACCTCCTGCGGCAGTGGTTCGAGCCGACGCTGGCGCCCGGGGTGATCTCCGGCGGGCGTCCCGAGCCCGAGCCTCTGGCGGCCGTCCTGGCCCGCGGCAACGCGATGCGGCCGGCCACCACGCCGGCACCGCCGCGGCCCGCGGCCGCACCCGAGCCGGCCGCCCCGCGGGAGACGTCCCCGGCGGCCGGCACCGGTCAGGGCGCTGCTCCGGCCGGGCACAACCCGACGCCGCCGCCGGCCGGCGCGCACCCGGACACCCCGCCGACCGCGGGCACCGGTGCGCCGGCCGCCTCGGACGCGGTCGCCCCGGCGGCCGCGGTGGGCGCGCCCCGGGTGGCCCCGGCCTCCACGCCCGCGACCACGCCGCCCGCCGGGCTGAACAGCCAGCCCGCGGCCGGTGCGGGCGGCATCCCGGCGGTGGTCTCGTTCAAGCTGCGCATCGTCCACCAGGAGGAGCGCAAGACGGTCAAGGTCACCTACGACCGGTCCGAGGCGACCCAGCGGACCTACGCCCCGCAGGGCTTCTTCGGGGTGCTGGTCGCCGACCTGGACAAGTCCAAGCACTTCGTCGAGGTGGACCTGGACGACCCGTTCTTCCGGGTGTTCAAGGTCCAGGTGGATCCGCCGACCGACTACGCCGCGATCGGGCTGCGCACCGCGCAGGTCTCCCTCGAGTACGGCGACCCGGCGGACCCGGCGACGCTCAAGGTCAAGGAGCTCACCTTCGACGCCGACGACAAGGACGCCGGCGTCTGGGAGGTCTTCCTCGACCACGACCTGGACCTGTCCTACCGGGCCGGCGTGCAGTTCCACTTCGACCCGGCCTCGGAGTGGAAGGGCGACAAGTTCACCTACGAGCTGGCCCCTGCCGTCACCGAGGACCGGTCGCTGGTGCTCAACGCGCACGAGCTGGTCGGCTTCCTCGACGTCCAGGTGCAGGCCAACAAGGTCGACTGGAAGGTGGTCGACTCGATCGACGTCTTCCTGCGCCACCAGAGCAACGGCACCGTCCAGGACGAGCAGCTGCTGCTCACCGCGCAGGAGCCCGGGCCGAAGGCGTGGAAGGTGCGCACCGACGTGGGCGCCCGCGAGTACACCTACCGGTTCGTGCACCACCTCAAGGACGGCACCACCCGGGAGACGGTGAGCACCGAGCCGTCGCGGGCCGCGCTGCTGCCGGTCGACGACCCGTTCCCCGGCGAGCTCGCCCTCGAGTTCGTGCCGCTGCTGGACGCCACCCGCACCAAGCTCGCGTTCGTCGACGTCGACTACGCCGACGCGGCCAACGGCTACACCCGCGAGGAGCGGCTGACGATCAAGCCGACCGACACCGACCCGGTCCAGCTCGGGCTCGCGCTGATGGACCCGAAGAAGAAGGACTACCGCTACCAGATCACCCTCGTCGGCACCGACAACCACATGACCAAGCTGCCGCCGGTCGAGACCACCGACGACCTCGTGGCCGTCAGCGAACCCATCGCGTAAGGAGAAACGACATGACCAAGCGAGCCGTCGTCATCGGCATCAACGACTACTCGGTGCAGGGGTTCGGCAACCTGGGCGGCTGCGTCCGGGACGCCGACGCCATGTACCACCTGCTCATCGACGCGTTCCTGTTCGACCCGTCGCAGGTGTTCATCTACAAGAACCAGCAGGCCAGCTACAACAACATCATGAAGGGCCTGAACTACATCCTGAAGGCCTCCGAGCCCGGGGACGTGGCGTGCTTCTACTACGCCGGCCACGGTGGCCTGCATCCGACGAGCACCGCGGGCACCTACTACCAGACGATCATCCCGGCCTCGGGCCAGTTCATCACCGACTTCGAGCTGCGCCAGGCCGCCGACCAGCTGCGGCCCTCCGAGGTGAACTTCACGGTGATCCTGGACAGCTGCCACTCCGGCGGGATGATCGACCCGGCCACGCCGGTCGGGGACGTGCGCACCATCGCGCTGGCCCAGCAGTTCATCACCACCGCGACCAACACGATGAAGACGGTGATCCCGTTCGGCGTCGCGGTCCCGGACATCGCCACGATGAGCAACAACATCCACCAGGTGGCGCCGGCTCCGCCGGCCTCGGTCTGCTACACCGAGGCGGCCAACCGCGAGTTCGTGGCCTCGGCGAAGGCGACCCTGCTCGCGGCCTCGCGCTGGGACGAGTACGCCGGCGAGACCAGCGACCACGGGTTCCTCACCAAGGCGATCCTGGACACGGTCAACGCCAGCAACTTCCAGGTCACCCACCAGGCGCTGCACTCGACGCTGACCACCAAGGTGCACGCGCTGGCCAACCACGAGCAGCACCCGGTGCTGCGCGGCCAGCAGAACCGGATGAGCGAGAAGTTCCTCAACGGCTGGACCACCTCGGTGCCGTAACGGATAGCGTGCCGCGGGTGAGCTTCGTCCTGGTCGAGCGGCCCGTGCCCGAGGTCGCCGTGGTGACCCTCAACCGCCCGGAGCGGATGAACGCGATGGCGTTCGACGTGATGGTGCCGTTCCGCGACCAGCTGGTCGCGCTCGGCCACGACAACACGCTCCGGGCGGTGGTGGTCACCGGCGCCGGGCGCGGGTTCTGCTCCGGGGCGGACCAGGAGTCCGCGGGAACGCCGCCGCACGTCGAGGGGCTGACCCGTCCGACGTACGCGCTGCGCTCGATGGAGATGCTCGAGGACATCACCCTGACGCTGCGCCGGCTGCACCAGCCGGTGATCGCCGCGGTCAACGGTGCCGCCATCGGGGGCGGGCTCTGCCTGGCGCTGGCCTGTGACATCCGGATCGCCGCGCCGGAGGCGTACTTCCGCGCGGCCGGGATCAACAACGGCCTGACCGCCAGCGAGCTCGGGCTGTCCTACCTGCTGCCCCGCGCGATCGGGTCCTCGCGCGCCGCCGAGATCATGCTGACGGGACGAGACGTCTCGTCTCGCGAGGCCGAGCGGATCGGCCTGGTGAGCGAGGTCGTCGAGGATCCCGGGACCGACGTGGTGGCCCGCGCCGTCGAGATCGGGCAGCGGATCGCCGGCTTCTCCCAGCCCGGCGTCGAGCTCACCAAGCGCACCCTGGTCACCGGCCTGGACGCCTCCTCGCTGGAGGGGCACATGGCCGCCGAGGGTCTGGGCCAGCTCTACCTGCGCATCCTCACCGACAACTTCGAGGAAGCCACCCGGGCGCGCAAGGAGGGGCGCCCGCCGCGGTTCAGCGACACCCGCTAGACCACCGGCTAGACCACCGGCCCTCGGCTGTATCTGCGGGCGGTCCCGGATCTCTACCGTGTGAGAGCACCCCTCCACGGGGTCGCTGCGGCGGTAAGGGGACCCGATGAGCCGGAACCTCGTTCTCTGCCTGGACGGCACCAGCAACGAGCCCGAGACCGGTGCCACCAACGTGGCCCGGATCTACGACCTGGCCGGCAAGGACGCCGACCAGCTCTGCTACTACGACCCGGGCGTGGGCACCATGGGCGCGCGCAGCGCCACCACCCGCACCGGCAAGGCGCTGACGCGCACGGCCGGCCTGGTGGTCGGCTTCGGCATCCGCGACAACATCGAGGAGGCCTACACCTGGCTGATGAACACCTACCGCGCGGGCGACCGGGTGATGGTGTTCGGGTTCAGCCGGGGGGCCTACACGGCGCTCGCGCTGACCGGGATGCTGCGCACGGTCGGGCTGCTCCGCCCCGGCGCGGAGAACCTGGTGCCGTACGCGCTCAAGCTCTACGCCAAGAACGGCCGGCGCGACCTGAGCGAGGACGAGGAGAAGGCGTTCTGGGCGCAGCGCGCCGGGTTCGCCGACTCCTTCGGCAACCCGGACTTCGAGCGGTTCGCCCACAACGTCGCGTTCCTGGGCCTGTGGGACACGGTGAAGTCGGTGGGCTGGCTCAACGCCAAGGCCCGCTTCGAGCAGGCGCACTGGCCCTTCACCCGCAAGGTCTCCAACGTGGCCGTCGGCCAGCACGCGATGTCGCTGGACGAGAACCGCGGCCCGTTCGCGGCCTACCGGTTCGACCCCGACCAGGTGGCCGAGCGGGACGGCGCGCTCGAGGAGCTCTGGTTCCCCGGCGTGCACAGCGACGTCGGCGGCCAGTACGCCGACCACCGGCTCTCCGACCTCGCGCTGACCTGGATGGCCGGCGAGGCGGCGAAGGCGGGACTGGCCGTGGACGCCGCCCGCTACACCGAGCTGCTCGGCGTCGCCCCCGGGATGGCACTGCCGGCGTCGTACGCGATCGAGGGGAAGATCCACCGGCACCCGTGGCCGTGGGTGCTCGCCGGCCCCGGCTGGCGGCCGCGCAAGCCGCGGCCCGGCGACGGCTTCCACGAGTCGGTGCAGCAGCGGATCGACGGCACTGCCGGGACCGCCCGGCCCTACCGCCCGAAGGGGATCTGAGATGCCCGAGAACACCCGGACCCACCTCGACCTGCGCGTGATCGCGCAGGACCCGTCGGTCAAGGGCGACGACGACGGCATCCTGACCGCCGTCGTGCGGGTGCCGTGGTCGCGGATGGAGGACGGCCCGCGCGGTCCGCGCTTCCACGTCGTCGACTACGACGCCTCCGCCGGTCGCTTCCTGCTGCACCCGGCACCTCCGGACCGCGACGTGTTCGCCCAGGCGCCGGACGACCAGCTGGTCAAGGACTTCGCCTTCCACGCCCAGCAGGTCTACGCGGTCGCCTCCAAGACCCTGGCGACGTTCGAGTCCGCGCTGGGCCGCCGGCTCTCCTGGGGCTTCGCCGGCCAGCACCTGCACCTGGTGCCGCACGCCTTCGCCGAGGCCAACGCCTACTACTCCTGGGAGGACCGGTCGCTGCTGTTCGGCTACGTGCCGGCGGCCGGGGGACGAGGTCCGGTCTACACCTGCCTGTCGTACGACGTGGTGGTGCACGAGACCACGCACGCCGTCCTCGACGGGCTGCGCCGGCGCTACCTGGAACCGGGCCTGCCGGACCAGGCCGCGCTGCACGAGGGGTTCGCCGACGTCGTCGCGCTGCTCTCGGTGTTCACGATGCCGCCGGTCGTCGAGCAGGCGCTCGGCCCGGCCGACAAGAGCGGCCGGATCAGCGGCCGCAACGTCACTCTCGACAAGCTGCGCCGCGGCGTGCTCACCGGGGTCGCCGAGCAGATCGGCCAGGTGCTGACCCAGGGGCGCGGCGCGCTGCGTCGCTCGGCGCTGCACCCGCCGCCGAAGGACTGGGCCACCCGGGCGGCGTACGCCGAGCCGCACAAGCGCGGCGAGATCCTCGTCTCCGTGGTGCTCGACGTGCTCCTCGACATCTGGCTCAAGCGGCTGGTGGCGCTGTTCCCGCCCGGGGAGGACCACACCAGGTCGACCCTGGACCGGGCCCGCGCCGCCGAGGAGGGCGCCAAGGCGGCGGGCCACCTGCTGTCGATGATGATCCGCGGCCTGGACTACCTGCCGCCGGTGGAGTTCGAGCTGCCTGACCTGCTCTACGCCGTGCTGCTGGCCGACGTGGAGATGGCCCCGGACGACGACCTCAAGTACCGCGACATCCTCATCGACCGGTTCGGCCAGGTCGGCATCACCGTGCCGGCCGACTGGGCGACCTCGGGCCTGGACGTGGAGTCGCCGCCGACGTACCTGGGCATGAACTTCGCGGCGCTGCGGTCCAACCGGGACGAGGTGTTCCGGTTCCTGTGGGAGAACGCGCACCGGCTCGGCATCGAGACCGAGTACTACACCACCGTCGAGACGGTGCTGCCCAGCCAGCGGATCGGCCCGGACGGGCTGATCGTCTCGGAGACGGTGGCGACGTACGTGCAGATGCTGGACCTCAAGGCCGGCGAGCTCGAGCGGATCTCCGGGCTGAACCTGCCGGAGGGGATCGATCCCGCGACACCGGTTCAGCTGTTCGGTGGCGGCACCCTGGTCTTCGACCAGTTCGGCCACCTCAAGCTGCACATCCACAAGGACCTCGGGGAGTGGTGGCGGCAGCTGCGCCGGCTGGACTACCTCAACGGCAGCGGCAAGCGGGACTCCCAGCAGCGCCTCGGGTTCTCCGACGGCGCCGCGCGCGGCCAGGCTTTCGCCGAGCTGCACAACACCGAGCTGACGACAGGGGAGGCGTGGTGAGCAAGCCAGTCAAGGTCCGGGTGCGGATGTACCAGGTCGGCTTCGGGGACTGCTTCCTGGTCTCCGTGGAGTACGACAAGCCGCTGCCCGACGGACGAGCCGAGCGGCACCTGCTCATCGACTACGGCTCGACGCGGGCCGCGCGCGAGGGCCGGGCGCCGGGGAAGATGCGCGACGTCGCGCCGCTGATCGAGAAGCACACCAGCGGCGTGCTCGACGTGCTGGCGCTGACCCACCGGCACAAGGACCACCTGTTCGGGTTCGCCGACGACACCGGGGATGCGACCCTGCGGCGGCTCGACCCCAAGCTGGTGCTGCGTCCGTGGACCGAGGACCCGGACCTGCAGACCGACGCCACCGGACCCGGTGCCGCGCTCGTCGGTGCGGCGTCGGCCTCGTTCGCGGCCAGCCTGGCCGGCGCGCAGGCGGCGGCCGAGCGGCTCTCCACCCGGGCCGGCCTGCACGAGGACGTGCTCGCCGCCGCTGCCGAGCAGGTCAAGAACCCCGAGGCGATCAAGCTGCTCGACGACCTGGCGGCGGCCGGGGAGGGGCGCTACCTGTTCGCCGGTGCCGATCCGGACGTGACCAAGACCGTGCCCGGGCTGAAGGTCACCGTGCTCGGCCCGCCGACCGTCGACCAGGACCCGCGGGTGAGCAAGCAGCGCGAGGACGACGAGGACGAGTACTGGATGCTGCGGCTGCGCGCGTCGCTCGACTCCGCTGCCGGTGCCGCCGCGGAGGGTGCTGTCGCGACCTGCGACGTGGACCTCGGCCCGGGTCCGGTGCGCTGGCTGGTCGACCGGCTCGCCGACCAGCGCGACCACTCCGCGGCGCGGCTGGTCCGGCACCTCGACGACGCCCTCAACAACACCAGCCTGGTGCTGCTGCTCGAGATCGGCGGCCTCAAGCTCCTCTTCCCGGGTGACGCCCAGATCGAGAACTGGCAGTACACGCTGGAGAAGCTCGGCGAGGAGAAGGAGCTGCGCGAGAAGCTGCGCGACATCGACCTCTACAAGGTCGGCCACCACGGCAGCCGCAACGCCACCCCGCGGTCGCTGCACGCGCTCTGGAAGGAGCGCCCGGCGACCCTGCCCGCGCTGACCATCCTGATGTCGACCCGCCCCGGCGTGCACGGGGAGAGCGAGGCCACCCGGGTGCCCAGGCAGACGCTGGTCGATGCGCTCGAGGAGGTCGGCACGCTGTACTCGACCGACGACCTGGTGGAGAAGGAGACGTACGTCGAGGTGGAGGCGGACGTGACCGGGGGGCCGTTCCGGCAGGTGCCGTTCGTCGCCGGATGACCTGGCTTCTGGGAAATCGCTGGGAAGTGCGTAATGAACTTCCTCGGTCTCCCGTCTAGGGAGCATGCGCCTTCTCATCGCGACCGCCTTGCTGGCCACCGCGTTCGGGGTGCAGCCCGCGGAGGCTGCCACCTGTCCCAACGCGCAGCGGACCGAACGGGGTTACTGCCAGCCCCCGCTCGCGCTGGCACCTGACCCGAGCCCGGACGGTCCGACCGCCGCGCAGAAGTCGGCGGCCGCAGCCGCGCTCGCGGCGACGATGCGGACGGCGCGGACCGCGATCCTGCCGCACGACCCGCCGGTGTACCCGCGGGCCTACGTGATCCCCGCAGTGGGCCGGATGCGCATCTTCAAGGAGGGCGAGGGCAACGGGAAGAAGAGCTACACCTGCGGTCCGTCGACGACGCGATCGCGCAGGTGCTCAACCACTACTTCGGCCAATTCGGGTCGTGGAAGACCTGGCGGCCCCAGGACAAGTACGACTACATGCGGCGGATCAGGACCAACACGTACGGGTTCAAGCAGCCGATCCCGGTGGCGGTCGACACCGAGTACTACAGCTACTACCGGGGTAAACGCTTGGACCACATCCACCTGATCTACGGCTACGACCTCACCACGAGCCCCTGGCAGGTGAAGATCGCCGAGGAGTGGGACCCGATCTACATCTACGGTCACAGCTCGTACGGCAATCCGTACGGGTTTCGCCATCCCCCGAATCGGGAGGGCTACGAGGCCGCAACGCGTACCAGCTACCACATGATGGTCGTGTGAAGCCGGGCTCGTGGCCCGCTTCCGGGTGGGTTTCCTGGCTGGTCCTGCTCGCATTGGTGACCGGGTGCGAGGAGCCCGCAACGGCGCCCAAGTCCCCGTCCGGAACCATCTCGGCAGGGCCCGCGGCTCGGTTCCCGGCCAGGATTCGACTCCCCTACCGGTCGGCGGGCCTGCTCGCGATCGACGGCGGCACGCTGGTTCTGCCGGTGGGCGTCGGTCCGGGTGACCCGGAGGATCGTGTGGTGGCGGTCGAGGCACCATCGCGCGCGGCAAAGGTTGTCGCAAAGACCAGATTCGCCGGCGGGTTCATCAACTGGGCCGTGACTACCGGCGGTTGGGTGATCTGGGTGGATCAGTCGGCCGTTCAATCGGACCTGGCCGCTGACGTCCATTGGCGGATCTGGGCGCGGCCGATCGGTGGCGGTCGTCCGAAGCTGCTCAGCACGAACGGCTCCAAGCCGGATCCGTACGTGCCGTGGCTCGCGGCCGCCGACGGCTATGTCGCCTGGGCGACATCGGAGCGCGATCGCTCCGCGCGGCAATGGATCTGGAAGGTCGGGGACGTGCAGCCGCGTACGGTGCTCCGCAACGCCGAGTTGTCGCCGGACATCGAGTCGATTGACGACGGAAAGCTCGTCTACCTCGGACCGTCGAGTCTTCCGCACCACGGACGCACGATCGGTGGTGACTGCTGGTCGGTCGGCCTGTCCGGCGGGACACCAGTCGCGCTGACTCACACCGGTCTTGCCCTGGACTGCCGCGCCGGCGGCGGCAGGCTGGTGTGGTTCACGCACATCGATCCGAAGGTAGACAAGGTTCCGCCCGAGGGGGTTCTCGAAGGTCCGTGGGGCGTGTGGGTGAAGTCCTCGGCAGACGCCGGTGGCGAAGGAACCCGGCTCAGCAAGGGCTACACGCTGGACGGCACTCCGGCTGTCACCAAGGACTTGATCGTCTGGCCGGACGGCAACGACTCGCCGTACCACGTGATGATGCGCGGTCAGCTGGTCCACGTGGCGATTCCGGAGACTGCGCGCAACCTGACCGCGTCCGGCGACACCATCGCCTTTCTCCGCCAGGAAGACTCCGCTCGTGGGCCGGTAACGATCAGGTTCGTGGTCCCGTGACCAGCCCCTTCGGGCCATGGTCACGGGCGCGACGGGAGGCGTAGACCGGAGGGCGAACACCCAACCCGAGGAGGACCCGATGCGGCTACGCACTCGAGTACTGGCGGTGGGAGTGGGCACGGGGGCTCTGCTCATGATGTCGTCCCCGGCCTTCGCCCACGACTGCTTCAACCCGCAGAAGGACGCGCACGCGCCCGACGGCGGGGTGCACTACGTCCTGACCGGCTTCGGTCCCAACGGCCCGATCCTGGAGCAGGTCGGCAACGGCAAGGGCATCGGCGGCTTCGTCGAGATCGCGCCCGGCGTCTTCGGCAACCCGACCACCCTCTACACGCACAGCCTCGGCAACTCCGTGGAGCACAGCGGCAAGGACGAGGTCGGCGGCCCGGGCAGCCAGAAGGCGAACCACGCCTGCGACGGCAAGGGCATCGACTACATCAGCGCCTGCTTCGGCGGCGAGTAGCCGGTCGCGTCAACGCCGGCTGAGGACGGCGACCACGTAGTCCTCGGCCGGCGGGTGCAGCTCGTAGGTCCCGAACCGGTGCTGCACCACCAATCCGACGGCCTCGGCGTCCGCGGCGAACTCCTCGAAGGGGTACGCCCGGGCCGCGCCGTGCCCGTTGACCGGGTGGAACCCGACCAGGATCCGGCCCTCCGGAGCGAGCAGGTCGCGCAGGCCCAGGAGCAGCCGCTGCTCGGTGTCCGGCGCGGCCAGCACGATCACGTTGCCGACCAGCACGACCAGGTCGAAGGCATCGGGCAGGTCGCGTTCCCGCAGCAGCGCGGGTGTCAGCGCGAGCAGGTCCGTCTCCACCATCGGCAGGTCCGGGTACCGCGTGGCCGCGTCGGCGACCAGGACCGGGTCCTTCTCCGCGGCCACCACCGTGTGCCCGCGGCGCTGCAGCTCGGCCCCGATCCGGCCCATCCCGGCGCCGGCGTCGAGGATCGTCGCTCCCCGTCGTACGAGGACGTCGGCGAGCCGCGCCTCGCCGACCACGTCGGCGCCCTCGTCGATGAGCCGGGCGAACCGCTCGGCGTAGCCGCCGGTCTCCGCCTGCTCCCAGCGGGTCTTCGGGATCTCGTTCACAGCTTCCGCAGCCTCACCCAGCGCACCGAGTGGTCCGGGTCCTTGCGCAGCACGAGCGTGGCCCGCGACCGGGTCGGTGCGACGTTCTGGCTCAGGTTCGGGCCGTTGATCTCGTCCCAGATCCTCCCCGCTTCGGCGACCGCGTCGTCGTGGGAGAGGGTGGCGTACTTGGCGAAGTACGACGCGGGGTCCCGGAACGCGGTCTCGCGCAGCCGCAGGAAGCGCTCGGTGTACCACTGCCGGATGTCGTTGGTGGCCGCGTCGACGTAGATGGTGAAGTCGAAGAAGTCGCTGACCGCGAGCCCGGTACGCCCGTCGGGCCGGACCTGCGGCGGCTGCAGCACGTTGAGCCCCTCGACGATGACGATGTCGGGCCGCTTGACGGTCACCTTCTCGTCGGTGCGGTCGTAGACCAGGTGCGAGTACACCGGCGCCTCGACCTCGTCCTTGCCGGACTTGATGTCGATGACGAACTTCAGCAGCGCCTTGCGGTCGTAGGACTCCGGGAAGCCCTTGCGGTGCAGGATGCCGCGCTTGATGAGCTCGGCATTGGGGTAGAGGAACCCGTCGGTGGTGACGAGCGCCACCTGTGGGTGCGCCGGCCAGTGCGCGAGCATCTGCTGGAGCACCCGCGCGGTGGTGGACTTGCCCACCGCGACCGAGCCGGCCAGCCCGATCACGAACGGGGTGCGCGGTGGGGTCGGCCGGTCCAGGAAGTCCTCCTGGGCGCGGTGCAGGGCGCCCGCGGACTCGACGTACAGGCTCAGGAGCTTGGACAGCGGCAGGTAGACCTGCTGCACCTCGTCCACGTCCAGCTGGTCGCCCAGGCCGCGGACCCGCTCGACCTCCAGCTCCGAGAGCGGCTGGTCGGTGCTGGCCCCCAGCTCGGCCCACGCCTCGCGGTCCAGCTCCACGTACGGCGAGGCCTCGCCGTTCTGGGTGCCGTTGGCCATGCCGTGATTGTTCCAGCACGCTCGGCGGGCCGTCGGGCGGGTGGTGCCCCCGTAGACTGCGGCCTATGTGTGGCATCGTCGGGTACGTCGGGGAGAAGCAGGCACAGGACGTCGTCATCGAGGGCCTGCGCCGCCTGGAGTACCGCGGCTACGACTCCGCCGGGATCGCCCTTGTCCACGATGACCGGATCGCGACCGACAAGCGCGCCGGCAAGCTGGCCAACCTGGAGAAGGCGATCGACGAGCACCCGCTGCCGTCCTCGACGACCGGCATCGGCCACACCCGCTGGGCCACCCACGGCGCCCCCAACGACACCAACGCTCACCCGCACCTCGGAGCGAGCGGCCGCGTCGCGGTGGTGCACAACGGGATCATCGAGAACTTCGCCCGGCTGCGCGACGAGCTGGAGCGCGCCGGCCACGAGCTGCTCTCGGAGACCGACACCGAGATCACCGCGCACCTCATCGAGGACGAGGTGGTCGCGGGCGCCGACCTGACCACCGCGATGCAGAACGTGTGCCGCCGGCTGGAGGGCGCGTTCACCCTGGTCGCCGTCGACAGCCACGACCCCGCGCGCGTGGTCGCCGCGCGCCGGAACTCGCCGCTCGTGGTCGGCATCGGCGAGGGCGAGAACTTCATCGGCTCCGACGTGGCCGCCTTCATCGAGCACACCCGCGAGGCGCTCGAGCTCGGTCAGGACCAGGTCGTCACCATCACCCGCGAGGGCGTGAGCGTCACCGACTTCGACGGCAACGAGGCCGAGGGCCGCCGCTACCACGTGGACTGGGACCTGGCCGCGGCCGAGAAGGACGGCTTCGACTGGTTCATGCGCAAGGAGATCTTCGAGCAGCCGCGGGCGATCGGGGACGCGCTGCTGGGCCGGCACGACGAGGACGGCCAGCTCAAGCTCGACGAGGTCCGGATCAGCGACGACGAGCTGCGCGACATCGACAAGATCATCATCGTCGGCTGCGGCACCGCGAACTACGCCGGCATGGTCGCCAAGTACGCGATCGAGCACTGGACCCGGATCCCGTGCGAGGTCGAGCTGGCCCACGAGTTCCGCTACCGCGACCCGATCCTGACCCGGAACACCCTGGTGGTCGCGATCAGCCAGTCCGGCGAGACCGCGGACACGCTGATGGCGATCCGGCACGCGGTCAAGCAGCGGGCCAAGGTGCTGGCCATCTGCAACACCAACGGCTCGACCATCCCGCGCGAGTCCGACGCGGTGATCTACACCCACGCCGGCCCGGAGATCGGGGTCGCCTCGACCAAGGGCTTCCTCACCCAGCTGGTGGCCTGCTACCTGCTCGGGCTCTACCTGGCCCAGGTGCGGGGCACCAAGTACGGCGACGAGATCGCCGCGGTGGTGCGTGAGCTGGCCCAGATGCCCGCGCACGTGGAGCGGGTGCTCGCGGACGCGGAGACGATCTACGGGCTGGCCGAGCGGTTCAAGGACACCAAGTCGGTGCTGTTCCTCGGCCGGCACGCGGGCTTCCCGGTGGCGCTCGAGGGCGCGCTCAAGCTCAAGGAGCTGGCCTACATCCACGCCGAGGGCTTTGCTGCAGGCGAGCTCAAGCACGGCCCGATCGCCCTGATCGAGGAGGGCCTGCCGGTCTTCTGCGTGGTGCCGCCCCGGGGCCGGGACCAGCTGCACGACAAGATGGTCAGCGCCATCCAGGAGATCCGGGCCCGCGGCGCGCTCACCATCGTGCTGGCGGAGGAGGACGACGACGAGGTGACGCCGTACGCCGACGTGCGGATCCCGCTGCCGACGGTTCCGACCCTGCTGCAGCCGGTGATCGCGACCGTGCCGCTGCAGCTGTTCTCCTGCGAGCTGGCCACCCTGATGGGCCACGACGTCGACCAGCCGCGCAACCTGGCCAAGTCCGTCACGGTCGAGTGAGCCCGGCTCGATGATCGTCGGGGTCGGCATCGACGTGGTCGAGCTCGCACGCTTCGACGCCTCGATCGCCCGCACGCCCGCGCTGCGGGAGAAGCTCTTCACCCCCGCCGAGGCAGTGCTCCCGATCCACTCGCTGGCCGCGCGCTTCGCCGCCAAGGAGGCCGTGGCCAAGGCTCTCGGCGCCCCGGGCAACCTGGAGTGGCACGACGCGGAGGTATGGACCCTGGACTCCGGGCAGCCGGTGCTCGAGCTGCGCGGCACCGTCCTCGCCCGGGCGAAGGAGCTCGGCGCGACCAGCTGGCACCTCTCCCTCTCCCACGACGGCGGCATCGCCAGCGCCGTGGTGATCCTGGAGCGCTGAGATGAGGGCCGCGCACACCGTCGAGCAGGTGCGGGCTGCCGAGGCTGCGCTGATGGCGCGGCTGCCCGAGGGCGCCCTGATGCAGCGCGCGGCCCACGGGCTCGCGGTCGCGGTCGCGGAGCTGCTGGGCGGGGTCTACGGCAAGCGGGTGCTGCTGCTGGTCGGGTCCGGCGACAACGGCGGTGACGCCCTGTACGCCGGTGCGCTGCTGGCCCGCCGGGGTGCGCTCGTCGAAGCCAAAGTCCTGGGTTCGGCGAGCCACGAGGCCGGACTCGCGGCGCTGGTGGGCCAGGGCGGACGGGTCGTGGACGAGCCGGGCACGCCCGACGTCGTGGTGGACGGGATCGTCGGGATCGGCGGGCGGCCGGGGCTGCGCCCGGAGGCGGCCGCCGTCGTGGAGTCGCTGCGCGGCGTGCCGGTGGTCGCGGTCGACGTGCCCTCGGGCGTCGGGGTCGACGACGGGCGGATCGACGGCGCGCACGTGGCCGCCGACCTGACCGTCACCTTCGGCACCCACAAGATCTGCCACCTGGTCGACCCGGCCGCCGCCGCGGCGGGCGTGGTCACGCTGGTCGACATCGGGCTCGACCTGCCCGAGCCGCCGGTGACCGCGCTGCAGGCCGCCGACGTGGCCGCGCTGCTGCCGGTCCCGGGCGGCAGCGCGCAGAAGTACACCCGCGGCGTGGTCGGCGTCCGCGCCGGGTCGGCCCGCTACCCGGGCGCCGCGGTGCTGGCCACCTCCGGGGCGTCCTGCGGTCTGGCCGGGATGGTCCGCTACCAGGGCAGCGCCGGCGAGGCGGTGGCCGCGCGGCACCCCGGCATCGTGCTCGCCGAGGGACGGGTGCAGGCCTGGGTCGTCGGGCCCGGGGGCGGGGACGACGTCGCCGACCTGCTCGCCGCCTCGCTGGCCGACGAGGTGCCGGTGCTCGTCGACGCCTCCGCGCTGCCGCACGCGAAGCCGGGGCACCCGCGGCAGGTGCTCACCCCGCACGCCGGCGAGCTGGCGTCGCTGCTCGGCGTCTCGCGTGAGCAGGTCGAGGCCGCGCAGCTCGAGCACGTCCGCCGGGCCGCCGCGCACTTCGGCTGCACCGTGCTGCTCAAGGGCCGGCACACGCTGGTCTCCGCCCCCGACGGCCGGGTACGGGTCACCACCAGCGGCGTCCCCTGGCTCGCGGTCGCCGGCGCCGGGGACGTGCTCTCCGGGCTGATCGGCGCACTGCTCGCCGCCGGGCTGCCGCCGTACGACGCGGCGTCGGTCGGCTCGTGGCTGCACGGCGCCGCCGCCACCCTCGCCGGCCACGGCGGCCCGGTCACCCCGGAGGGAGTCGCGGACGCCATCGGGGCGGTCGTCACCGGCCTGCGAGAATGACTGCTGCCATGACCGACCCTTCCGGCTACCGCCGCGCCGAGATCGTCGTCGACCTGGACGCGATCCGGGACAACGTCGAGCGGCTGCGCGCGCTCGCCGGGGTGCCGGTGATGGTGGTGGTCAAGGCCGACGGCTACGGGCACGGGCTGGTCCCGTCCGCGCGTGCCGCCCGGGCCGGGGGAGCGACCTGGCTCGGCGTGGCCGACCGCGGCGAGGCGCTGGCCCTGCGCGCCGCCGGGGACACCGGCCGGATCCTGGCCTGGCTCGCCGTCCCGGGTGAGGACTTCACCGACCTGGTCGCCGCCGACGTGGACGTGGCGGTGTACTCGGTCGCCCAGCTCGACGAGATCACGGCCGCCGCCCGCGCGGTCGGCCGGCCCGCCCGGGTGCACCTCAAGGTCGACACCGGGCTCTCCCGCGGCGGCGCGTCCCGCGAGGACTGGGCGGACCTGGTCGCCGCCGCCCGCAAGGCCGAGTCGGCCGGCGAGATCGCCGCGGTCGGCGTCTGGTCGCACTTCGCCGCCTCCGACGAGCCCGAGCACCCCGCCAACGAGAGCCAGGAGACCGCGTTCCGCGAGGCGATCGCCCTGGCCGAGGAGGCGGGTCTGGCCATCGAAGTCCGGCACCTGGCGAACTCGGCCGGCGCGCTGCTGCGCCCGAGCGCACGGTTCGACCTGGTCCGGTTCGGGATCGCGTCGTACGGGCTCTCGCCCGCGCCCGACGTGGTCACCCCCACCGACCTCGGCATCGTCCCGGCGATGACCGTGCGCGCGCACGCGGCCCTGGCCAAGGACATCGCGGCCGGCGACGGCGTCTCCTACGGGCACCTGTACGTCGCCGACCGGGCCCGGCACGTGGCCCTGGTCCCGCTCGGGTACGCCGACGGCATCCCGCGGCACGCCTCCGGCACCGCCTTCGTGGAGGTCGGCGGCGAGCGCGGCGAGGTCCTCGGCCGGATCTGCATGGACCAGTTCGTGGTGGCAGCGCCGGAGTCGGTGCAGGCCGGCGACGAGGTGGTGCTGTTCGGCACCGGCGCGCACGGCGAGCCGACCGCGCAGGACTGGGCTGAGTGGTGCGGCACCATCTCCTACGAGATCGTCACCCGGATGGGTGGACTGGCCGGGCGCGCCGAGCGCCGCTGGACCGGGGACGAGCTGCGGTGACCGAGATCGGAGAGGTCGGCGCCGAGCGCGCCGACGAGGTGCTCGCCGTCATCCACGCCTCGTTCGCGGACCGGCCCGCCCTGGACCCGCCCGCGACCGCGCTGGACGAGACGTCGCGTTCCGTCGCGGACGCGCTGACCGCCGGCGGTGGCCTGCTCGCGGTCCACGACGGCGAGCCGGTGGGCACGCTGCTGTTCGCCGACCACGGCCCGTTGCTCGGGGTGCGCCGCGTCGGGGTGCTCCCGGCCGCGCGCCGGCACGGGGTGGCCAGCCTGCTCGCCGAGCGTGCCGAGGCGGTCGCCCGGGAGCGCGGCTACCGCGGCCTGGTGCTGGAGGCGCGAGCCGAGCTGCCGCGCACCGTCGCGTTCTGGGAGGGACACGGCTACGTCCAGGTCGGCCGCGACGGCCCGAAGCTGCGGATGGAACGGCTGCTGCCGGTCACGGTCACGTTGCCCAAGCCGGAGGACACCCAGGCCGCCGGGCGCCGGCTCGGCGCGCTGCTGCGCGCGGGCGACCTGGTCATCCTCAGCGGCGACCTCGGCGCCGGGAAGACCACGTTCACCCAGGGCCTCGGCGACGGGCTCGGTGTCCGCGGGCCGGTGACCTCGCCGACCTTCGTGATCGCGCGGGTGCACCCGTCGCTGAACGACGGGCCCGCGCTGGTGCACGTGGACGCGTACCGGCTGGGCGACGCCGCCGAGCTGGACGACCTGGACCTCGACACCGACCTCGACCTGGCCGTGACCGTCGTGGAGTGGGGGTCGGGGCTGGCCGAGTCGCTGGCGGGGGACCGGCTCGAGATCGTGCTGCACCGGGCCGCGGACGACGTCCGCACGCTCCGGCTGACGGCTCTCGGGGCCCGCTGGACCGATACCGATCTCTCTAGGCTGGGGTAATGCTGCTCGCGTTCGACACCGCCACCCCGCACGTGACCGTCGCCCTGCACGACGGCACCGAGGTGGTCGCGACCTACGGCAGCACCGAGTCGATGCGGCACGGGGAGATGCTCGCGCCGGGGATCGCGGCCGTGCTCGCGGATGCGGGCGCGATCAGCGCCGACGTGACCGCGATCGCCGTCGGAGTCGGGCCCGGTCCGTTCACCGGGCTGCGCGTCGGGCTCGTCACCGCGCGCACGATGTCGCTGGCCCTCGGCATCCCCGCGTACGGCGTCTGCTCGCTCGACGTGCTCGCCGCCGAGGCGATGGATCTTGGCCTGGACGATTTCGTGGTGGCCACGGACGCGCGCCGCAAGGAGGTCTACCTGGCCTCGTACGCCGAGGGCGCGCGCGTCGAGGGGCCCTCGGTGGTCAAGCCCGCCGACGCCGCCACCGATGCCGTGGTCGTCGGCCGTGGTGGCCTGCTCTACCCGGAGGCCTTCCCGAACACCCGTGGCCCCGAGCACCCGAGCGCCGCGGTGCTGGCCGACGTCGTGGTCAACGAGCGCTTCGAGCTGCTCGACCCGGAGCCGCTCTACCTGCGCCGCCCGGACGCGGTGGCCGGGTTGTCGGCCAAGAAGGTCTCGTGATCCGCCAGGCCCGTCCGGCCGACGTGGCCGCGGTGGTGGCCTTGGAGGCTGATACCCAGGGAGAGGACGCCTGGAGCGAGGCCCTCGTCCGCGACGGCATCGAGGGCGGGCTGCCGACGATCTCCTACCTGGTCGGCCTGGTCGAGGACCGGGTCGCCGGGTACGCGGTCGCGTCGTACGCGGGCGACATCGCCGAGCTGCAGCGGATCGGGGTCGCCGCCGACGTACGACGTCACGGGATCGCCACCGCCCTGCTCGACGCGGTCGTCGCCGAGGCGCCCGGCACCGGCGCGAACCGGCTGCTGCTCGAGGTGCGCGAGGACAACGCCGGCGCGCTGGCCTTCTACGCCGCCCGCGGCTTCGTCGAGATCGACCGCCGGCCGCGGTACTACCGCGACGGAGCGGCCGCCGTGGTGATGAGGATCCCGTTGCTGAAGGGCTGCTCCTTCTAGGGCAGGTAGTACGTCGGGTTCGGCAGCTTCACGGCGCGATCGGCGAACCCGCCGATCAGGTCGGAGAACTGGTCGCCGAAGTTCGCGATGATGTCGTACCCCTGGCTCTCCACGTACCGCCGAACGGCCGACTTGTACTGGATCGTCGTGCAGCTCGGGTTGCCCGCGCACGGGGTGCCGGCGAAGACGGTCGCGTTCGGCTGGGCCCCGCTGGCCCACTTCGTGTAGTAGTTCGCCTCGGTGAACGCGGTGTAGCCGACCTTGGCCAGGTTGCCGAGCGTGGCCGCGCGCTGCGGGTCGCGACGGCCGGTCAGGCCGACCACCGTGCAGCCGGCGTCGCCGACCGCGTTGACCAGCGCCACCATGCCCGGGACCGCGGGGAACTTCTGCGGCTGCACCCACCCGGTGTCCTGCAGCACCGGGTCGAAGTTGAAGTGCATCGCGTTGTCCTCCATGTCGTAGGTCCACAGCGTGGTGTCGTCGGCGTCGAAGACGACCGCCGGGTGATCGCCCTTGCGGACCCCGCGCTTGCACTGGTTGACCAGCCGGTCCCGGTTGTCGGCGACGAGGCCCGCGATCTCGCTGATGTACGGCGAGGTGGTCTTGTTGGAGATGCCCGCGCTGCTCGCGCCGTAGTAGGCCCGGATCGTCGACTTCACCGAGTCGATGTTCGCGATGCCCTCGCCACCCTCGGTCAGCCCGCTGGACCCGTCCGGGTTCATGGTGAACTCGGTGCGCGGAGCCAGCTCGGGCTCGTCGACGCCGGGCAGGTTCGGGCTGGGCAGGTAGTAGGTCGGGTTCGGCAGCTTGAGCGCCTGGTCGGCGTAGCCGCCCTGCAGGTCCGACCACTGGTCGCCGATGTTGAGCACGACGTCGTAGCCGAGGTCGTTCTCGAGGTGCTTGCGGGTGTTGGCCTTGTACTCCACCGTCGTGCAGGCAGCCACGCAGGTCACGTAGGCCGGCTTGTTGGCGTCCGGGCCGTCCCACTTGGTGTAGAAGTTGTCGGCGTCGAAGGCGGTGTAGCCGACCTTCTCGAGGTTGCCGAGCGTGGCGGCCTCCTGGACGAACCGGCGCCCGGTGATGCCGAAGACCGCGTAGCCCTTGGCCTGCACCGCGGCCACGAAGTCGACCATGCCCGGCGTCGCCGGGAACAGCTGGCCGAAGACCCAGGTCGCCTGCAGCGCCGGGTCGAAGTTGAAGTGCATCAGGTTGTCTTCCATGTCGTACGTCCACAGCGTGGTGTCGTCGGCATCGAAGACGATCGCCTTCTTGCTGGCGGGGTCGACCGCGGGCAGCGAGGCCAGCGTCGCGGCCTGGATCGCGTGCAGCTCGGAGATGTAGGGCGAGCTGGTCTTGTTCGCGATGCCCGCGCTGGTGGCGTTGTAGTACGCCCGGATGGTCGCCTTGACCGAGTCGAAGTTCGGGATGTGCGAGCCGCCCACCGTCAGGCCGCTGGACCCGTCGGGAGCCATCGTGAAGTGCGTGCGCGGCTGCAGCGGCGGTCCTGGGTTGCCGTCGTCGCGGGCCTGGGCCGGTGCGACCGTGAGAGCGAGTGCGGCAGCGGCCAGGGCAGCTGCGGCGCGGCGGAGCTTCATCGAGCCTCCCGAGGAGATGTTGAGGGTCAGGGCACGCTACGTCCGACCACCGACACGGCACAATGACCCGGTGATCGAACCGCTGGTGCTGGGCATCGAGACCTCCTGCGACGAGACCGGGGTGGGCATCGTCCGCGGGCACACCCTGCTCGCCGACGCGGTCGCCTCCTCGGTCGAGGAGCACGCGCGCTTCGGCGGGGTCGTCCCCGAGGTCGCCTCGCGGGCGCACCTGGAGGCGATGGTGCCGACCCTGGAGCGGGCCTGCGAGACCGCCGGCGTCCACCTGTACGACGTCGACGCCATCGCCGTCACGGCAGGGCCCGGCCTGGCCGGCGCGCTGCTGGTCGGCGTGGCCGCGGCCAAGTCGCTGGCGCTGTCGCTGGGCAAGCCGCTCTACGGGGTCAACCACCTCGCCGCGCACGTGGCCGTCGACCAGCTCGAGCACGGCCCGCTGCCCGACCCGTGCCTGGCGATGCTCGTCTCCGGCGGGCACTCCTCGCTGCTGCGCGTGGACGACGTCACCAGCGGGGTGAGCCCGCTCGGCTCGACCATCGACGACGCGGCCGGCGAGGCGTTCGACAAGGTCGCCCGGCTGCTCGGGCTGCCGTTCCCGGGCGGCCCGCACATCGACCGCGCGGCGCGCGAGGGGAGCACGGTGGCCATCGACTTCCCGCGCGGGCTGACCTCGCGCCGCGACCTGGAGCGGCACCGGTTCGACTTCTCCTTCTCCGGGCTCAAGACCGCGGTCGCACGCTGGGTCGAGGCGCGCGAGCGCAGCGGCGAGCCGGTCCCGGTCGCCGACGTGGCCGCGTCCTTCCAGGAGGCGGTCTGCGACGTGCTCACCCGCAAGGCCGTCGACGCGGCGGCGGCCGAGGGCATCGAGGACATCCTCATCGGCGGCGGGGTCGCGGCGAACTCGCGGCTGCGTGTGCTCGCCGAAGAGCGCGCCGCGGCGAAGGGCATCCGGGTCCGGGTGCCGCGCCCGGGACTGTGCACCGACAACGGCGCGATGGTGGCCGCGCTCGGTGCCGAGATGGTGGCGCGCGGTCGGACGCCGTCGCCGCTGGACCTGCCGGCGGACTCCTCGATGCCGGTCGAGCTGGTGCTGGCCCGCTAGGGCGGGGTCAGGGCAGCGGCACCCGCAGGAACCGCGGCCGGTACAGCGACGGGTCCTTCAGCAGCCGCTGGAAGTCGGTGACGTTGCGGCTGTAGGAGACGACGACCGCGTCGCGCGCCGGCAGCAGCTCGGGGTGGGCCAGTGGCATGTACCGCAGCAGGCCGTTGGCCGAGTCCGACGGGATGCTCGCCAGCGGCCGGCTCGGCGTGAACGGCCCGGTCGGCCCGGGCGCGGACCAGATCACCAGGTCGGTGCCGAGCACCTCGTCGCGCTTGCTCACGGCGTACCAGGCCTGGCCGCGGTGGAAGACGGAAAGCACCTGCGAGACGCCGCGGACCGCGGGGACCAGGACGGCGGCCCGGTCCGCACGGCGCTGCCAGTGGTGGCCGTCCCAGTACTGCCAGGTGCGCTGGTCGCCGACCTGCTCGGGCCGGGCCCGGGCCACCCGCAGCGAGCGGCCGAAGGTCTGCCGGTCGGGCGCGGCGGTGCCGTACAGGTAGAGCCAGCCGCCGGCCTCCTCGACGGCCGCGCCCCACGTCGGCCGGCGGTGGTCGGGGTCGTCCGGCCCGACGTCGCGGACGAGCAGCAGCCGCGGCGCCTTCCCGGCCGGCACCTGGAAGAGGGCGTAGGCCGGGCCGAGGATCTCGAAGTCGAAGACGCCGGGACCGGTGGTGCGGACCCGCTGCAGGCTCACCCCGACCAGGTCGAACCCTGCCCGTCGTACGGCGGCGAGGTCCATCGGCCAGTAGCCGACGCCGTCGGCGCGGTCGGGCACCACCGCGCCGTGGTCGCGCGGCATCACCACGCTCGCGCACCCGGGGGAGAACATCAGCATCGAGTTGCGCACGAACTTCTGGCCCTCGAAGCCCGGCTCGCGCAGGGTGTCGCCGAAGACCCAGAGCCCGCGGCCGTCCTGGAGCTTGGTGCTCGCGCCGACGTCCGCGCCCAGGAAGCCGGGCGTGGCCCGGTAGCGCGCGACCATCCGGTTGATGCCGGCGACCGTCGTCGGCGGCGTGAACGGAAGGCAGTCCAGGGAGAGTCGCGGCGCGGGCGGGTCGTCGTCGGCGACCCACGCGGCGCCGGCGACCGAGACCACGGCGATGAGGACGCCGAAGAGCACCAGCAGGCGCACCCGCCGGCGGAACCGGTCCACCCAGACCATCCCTCGACCTCCCGCGACCAGTCTGCCCGGTCGCGGGAGGCCGGAGGGACAGCGAGTGGGTCAGCGGACCGGCAGCTCCAGCGGCGGCTCCATGTCGGTGCCGGCGACCGGGCCGAGGGCGTACTCGCGGTGGCCGTCGAGCCCGATCCGCAGCACCGCCCACTGGTTCTTCTGGAACACCGTGGCGAGCACGTGCTCGTCGTCCTCCCAGATCATCTGGGTGATCGCGGCGTCCTGGACGGTGCGCAGGTCGAGCGCCGGTGTGCCGTTCGCGGCATCGAGGATCGCGAGCTGGGTGTCGCCGAAGCCGTCGCCGTACGCGCCGGTGGCCAGCAGGTGCTTGCCGTCGGGGGAGAAGGACCGCAGCCGGTAGTCGCAGGTACCCCAGACCTTCTTGTCCTCGGCGGTGCGGAGGTCCGAGCACGAGCCGGTGTCGGTGGCCGAGACGATCCCGGCGAACGCGTCCTCGCGCACGGCGGCGAGCGAGAGGAACGTGCCCACCTTGGCGACCTGGCCGAGATCGGTGACCTGGTACGTCGCCGGCTTCTCGTCGGAGCGCTGCACGTAGACAGCGCACCCGCGGCCTGCCGATCGACCGGAGCAGTTCTCGCCCCAGACCGCGGTCACGTTGAGGCCCGAGCCCGGCACCTTGCCGATCTCGTACCAGCGCGAGCCGCCGTCCTGGACCGCGACGATGGTGCCGCCCGGCATCGCGAACGCGACCACGTTCTTCTCCGGCGAGACCGCGAAGCCGCTCTCCAGCGCCCACTTCTGCGGCTCGGTGGAGTCGTCGCCCCAGAAGACCGCCGTGCGGGTGCCGTCATCGCCGTTGGTGTAGGCGACGATGAAGCCGTTCTGGACGAAGGCCAGGTCGGTGATCGTCGATGCCGGGTTGCCGTCCAGGTGCGCGTCGATGGCGGTCTGCCGGCCGTCGTCCTCGCGCCGTGGCGAGCGCACCATGATGGTGCCCTTCGGGTCGCCCGGCACCAGGAACCCGGTGGCGAACGGCTGCTTGCCGGTGCTGAGGTCGCCGAGGCCGATGGTGCGGTGGTCGACCGGCGGCGCCGGGACCGGGCCCTTGGCCTCCGGGTCCTGGTTCATCACGGTGATCCCGACCGGGACCGCGACGGCGAGCACGACCGCGGCCATCGCCATCGTGGCGCGCATCCGGCGGCCGCGGCGGATCTCCCCGGCGCGGGCGAGCACGCCCTCGACCGACAGGTCGCTGTGGTGCTGCTGGCTGAACCGCTCCGCCTTCTCGGCGAGCGTGCGGGTGATCTGGTCGTTCATCGGGGTGCCTCCCAGCCGGCGAGGTCGTCGCGGTCTCCGAGGTGCGAGCGCAGCGTGACCAGCGCGCGGCTGGCCTGCGACTTCACGGTGCCGACGGAGATCCCGAGCGCCTCCGCGGCCTCCTTCTCGGAGAGCTGTTCGTAGTAGCGCAGCACGATCACGGCGCGCTGCCGTTCGGGAAGGTCGAGGACGGCCTTCCAGAGGGTGTCGCGGACACCGTCGTACTCGTGGCCGGCGGTCGCGCCCTCGTGCGTGCTGGTGTCGGTGACCACCTCGCGGTGGCGCCAGAGCCGCCGCCAGCCGCTGGTGTGCTCGTTGACGAGCATCTTGCGCGCGTAGGCGTCGACCGACTGGGCCGCCGAGACGCGGTCCCAGGCCAGGTAGACCTTGGCGAGCGTGGTCTGCACCAGGTCCTCGGCCGCGTGCGCGTCGCCGGTGAGCAGGTACGCCGTGGCGAGGAGCCGGCGCTGGCGCGAGCGCATCCACTCCTCGAAGTCGTGCGCGGGCCGAGACAGCTTCACGGGGTCAGGCTCTCGGGTTCGGGTGAGCATCGTCCACCTCCTTCGACCCACCAGACGTCGTGTCGCGCGAAAAGGTTGCACGCCGGTAGCCACGGGCCGTTTTCTCCACAGGCCGTTCTGGAGCCGGGTTGTCCACAGGCCCTCGTACGACGCGCGACGAGCGGGGGTGCGGCCGGGTGGGATCGGGACCTTCAGCCACCAGAAAGGACCTGCTCTCGTGAAACACCGACAGGCGCCTCGGCGCCACCTGTTCCTGCGTCTGCTCCTGGTCGTGGCGGTCTGCCTGACCGGCTGGCTGGTCGCGGCCGGGCCCTCGGGAGCCGCCCCGGTCCCGGACGCGCGGTGCGCCCGCTACGACCAGGGCCTGCGCACCGGCATCTGCTTCCGCGACGACCGCGGCTCGCTGTACTGGCTGGGCACCTACCGCGGGTACGACGGCCAGGAGCTCTACTGCATCGACTACCTCTACGCGACCCGCTGGGGTGTCGCGCACGAGCGCCGGTTCTTCACCGACCGGACCACCAGCCTCGGCGACCGGGTCGGCGCCGCGACCGTGGCCGCGCTCACCCACGTCGTCACCCGGCACCCCGCCAGCACGGCCGACGAGACCACCGCGGCCGCGATCGGGCTCATCATCCGGCAGGTCATGGGCGATGTCCGCAACGCCGGCGGGCACACCATCCCCGGCGGGCTGACCGCGTCCTCCTCGGTGCGCGACGTCGGCTTCGTCGGTGCTGCCGTGGTCGGTCGCGCGCGGGCACTCTGGGACGACGCCCGCCTGCACCGCGGGCCGTGGCGGCTGACCGCGACGATCGACCCGGGGCCCGACGGCAAGGTGACCGTGGGGGAGCGGGTCCGGCTGGTGCTGCGCGGGACCAGCGGCTCCGGGCGTCGCCAGGACATGGTCGCGACCCTCGGCTACACCGGGTTCCGAGGCCCGGACGCGGTGCGGCTCGGTGCCGACGGCGTCGCGGCGGTGACCCTGACCGCGCCGCGGACGCCCACCTCGGGCCGCGTCCGGGCCCGGGTGGCGAACGCGCCCAACGCCGTCCCGGTCGTCGTCCGTCCGCGTGACTGGCGGGTGAACACCTCGCCCGGCCACAGCATGTCGGTGACCCAGCGCGGGCTGCTGGGCCGGCAGGAGGCGGTGACCGCCAGCGCCGCCGCGACCGCGGTCGTGGTCAAGCGCCAGCCGCGGCTGGTCACCCGGGCCAGTGCGAGCCGGGTCGAGGCCGGGGCGACCGTGCGCGACACGGTGACCGTGACCGGCACCGGCGGCGCCGCCGGCTCGTTCGCCTGGTCGCTGCTCGGGCCGGTGCCCGCGCGCGCCGACGGGACCTGCCCCGGGTCGGGCGACGCGGCCTGGCGCTCCGCGTCGCGGCTGGCCTCGGGCGCGGTCGCGACCCGCGGCGACGGCAGCTACCCGACGGCCCCGTACGTCGTGCGCCCGGGCGACGTCGGCTGCCTGACCTACGTCGAGTCGATGCCGGGCACCGCGACGACCCTGCCCGCGAGCACGCCGGCCGGTGTGCCCGCCGAGACGGTGCTGGTCGCGCGCCGGCAGCCGCGCCTGGTCACCCAGGCCTCCGCCCAGCGGGCCGTGCCCGGAGCCTCGGTGCACGACGAGGTCGAGGTCTCCGGTGCTGGGACCTCCGCCGGCTCGTTCGCCTGGTCGCTGCTGGGTCCGGTGCCGGCGGGTCCGGCCGGGTGTCCTGGCGCCGACGACGCGGCCTGGAAGCAGGCCCGGGTGCTCGCGTCCGGGTCGGTCCTCACCCGCGGCGACGGTCGCTACCGGACGCCCGCGTACGTCGTGCGGACCGCCGACGCGGGCTGCCTGACCTACGTCGAGTCCCTGCCGGCCACCGCGACGACCCTGCCCGCGAGCACGCCCGCCGGGCTGCCTTCCGAGACGGTGCTGGTCACCGTGCCGGCGCCTGCTCCGGTGCCGGCGGCCCGCATCGTGCGTCCCTGCGTGAGCACGGTGGCCTCCCGGCAGGAGGGCCTGGTCGGGCTCCGGCTGCACGACACGGTCAGGGTGGGCTGCCTGCGGGCGACCGACCGGATCACCGTGCGCTGGCAGGCACACGGCCCGGTCGCGCCCAGCAGGTTCGGCTGCGACGCGGTGCGTCCGGCCGCCTGGCGTGGTGCTCCGGTGGCCGCGCGCGGCTCGTTCACGGTGACCGGGCCGGGGACCCGGACGACCCGGCCGTTCCGGGTCCGCGAGCCGGGCTGCTACACGTTCAGCGAGTCGGTGGCCGCGACCGCGACGACGCGTGCGACGTCGACGCGGCCCGGGCTGGCGGCTGAGACCAGCATGCTCACCCGCCGGGCGCTGGACCGGGTGCCGCAGGTACCGACCGGCGGCCGGTCCTTCGCGCCGGCTCGTGACGCGGGCCTGGCCGGCCTGCTGCGGATCCGGGCGGCCGGGATCCGGGCCCGGGTCGAGGAGGTCGGGATGCGCGGCGAGGAGATGGTGGTGCCGGACGCGCCGGACCGGATCGGCTGGCTGCGCCGCAGCGCGCGCGCCGGCGACGTGATCGGGTCCAGCGTGATCGCCGGGCACGTCTCCGACGACGCGGACCGGCCGGGTCCGTTCGCCGGGCTCGACGGGGTGCGGCCGGGCGCGCGGGTCGAGTGGCGCGACGCCGACGGGAGGAGCCGGTGGTTCCGGGTGACCGCGGTGGCGGCCTACCCGCGCAGCACCGGGCTGCCGGCCTCGGTGTTCCGCACCGACGGACCGCACCTGCTCCGGCTGGTGACCTGCACGCGCCGGATCGACCTGCGCAACGGCGGGTTCCACTACGCCGACAACCTGGTGGTCACCGCGCGGGAGGAGCGACGCTAGCCTCCCGTCTTCTCAACCAAGTGGTTGACAACCGAGGAGGTGATGAGGCATGGTTGTTCAACCAAGAAGTTGAGTAAGGAGCTCGGCATGAGCGCAGTCCCGGTGCCCGACGACCAGCTGTCCAAGGTCTTCAGCGCACTCGCCGACCCGACCCGTCGCGACATCGTCGCCCGGCTGACCGTCGCCGACGCCACCGTCGGCGAGCTGGGTGCCCCGTACGACGTGTCGCTGCAGGCGGTCTCCAAGCACATCAAGGTGCTCGAGGACGCCGGGTTGGTGAGTCGCAGCAAGGACGCGCAGCGCCGTCCGGTGCACCTGGAAGCGGAGGTGTTCGACCTGATGACCAAGTGGATCGAGCGCTACCGGCGCCAGGCCGAGGAGCGGTACCGCCGCCTCGACGCCGTGCTGGCGCAGATGGACGACGAAAGCGCTGCGAAGCAACGGGGGAGCGCCAGCGACCGACCGTAAGCAGCGCGGCGGCGGGCGTCGCCACCACCCCACCCACCGAGGAGGAGCACGATGAGCACCATGACCCACCCCGAGACCACCATCAACGTCCCCGAGGGCCTGCCGATCGTCGAGATCGTCCGGGAGTTCGACGCGCCGGCGGCGAAGGTCTACCGCGCGCACGTCGACCCCGAGGTCGCGATGGTCTGGATGGGCCCGGACGACATCACCAGCGAGGTCGACTACTGGGATGCCCGCACCGGCGGCAGCTGGCGCTACGTGTCCCGGCGCGGCGAGGACGAGTTCGCCTTCTACGGCTCGTTCCACGAGCTGGTGCCCGGGGAGCGGATCGTGCAGACCTTCACCTTCGAGGGATTCCCGGACGGGGTCTCGCTGGAGGTCATGCGCCTCGAGGACCTGCCGGGCGGCCGGTGCCGGCTGGTCGCGACCAGCGTGTGCGAGACGGTCGAGGGCCGCGACGGCTTCGTCGCCAGCGGCATGGAGACCGGGGTCGTCCAGGGGTACAACCGGCTGGACGAGATGCTGCCGACCCTCTGAGCAAGATCACCCCAAAACAACTCAAGAGTGACAAAACGGACATTTCAGGCTAAGGTCTCCCTGGGACGTGGGGGACCCGGGCGGTGCTTGCCCCCTCCACGACGAGGGAGGGACAAGCATGAGGAAGCTCGTGGCCGGCCTGGTGCTGGCACTGGCGGGGACGCTCACCGTCACCGCTCCGGCCCACGCGGGAGCGGCCCGCTGGGTCAGCCTGAAGGCTCCGACCGTGCGTACCGTCGGGCAGACCGTGGTGCTCCAGGGTCGCGTCGCCGGCAGGGCCAAGGTCGTGCGCATCGACCGCAAGGCCGGCACCCGCTGGGTCAAGGTCCGCAAGGTGCGCGTCAGCCATGGCCGCTACTCGCTGGCGATCCACCCGGCGGTGCGCACGACCCGCTACCGCGCGGCCGCGCTGAGCACGAGCAGCACCACGTACAGCGCCGCGCGCACGGTCAAGGTGGTCAGCGCCGCCAAGCCCAGGCCGCCGGTCTCGTCCGACGCGTGCGGCGTGCGTCCCGCCAAGGCCGACGGGTCGCTGTGGGCGTGCACCTTCGCCGACGACTTCTCCGGTACGACGCTGGACCGGACCAAGTGGATGCCGCAGACGCAGTTCACGTCCGGGGTCCAGGCCGCGCACGCCTGCTACCTCGACGACCCGTCGGTCATCAGCCAGTCCAACGGTGCCCTCAACCTGACCCTGCGCAAGGTGGAGACGCCGGTCTCGTGCTCGTTCGGCGGCAGCAGGCAGCCGAGCAGCTACGTCTCCGGCAGCGTGATGACCTACCACCTGTTCTCGCAGCAGTACGGGCGCTTCGAGGCCCGGATCAAGAACGCCGCGTCCGGTGTCCCGGGGCTGCACGAGGCGTTCTGGCTCTGGCCCGACGACCGGGTGGCGAGCACCGCCGTGTGGCCGGTGGCGGGGGAGATCGACATCGCGGAGACGTACTCGTCCCACCCGAACCTGGCGATCCCGTTCCTGCACTACTCGGCCGACGCCTACGGGCCGGTGCCGGGCACGAACACCGCCTGGAACTGCACCGCCTACCGCGGCGTGTGGAACACCTACACCCTGGAGTGGAGCGCGAGCCGGCTCGAGATCAAGGTCAACGGGAAGACCTGCCTGGTCAACACCTCGGGCGACCAGGCCTTCCAGAAGCCGTACATCATGGCGCTGACCCAGCTCATGGGCGCCAGCGGCAACGAGTACGACGGCAGGGCCCCGCTGCCGGCCACCATGAACGTCGACTACGTCCGCGTCTGGAAATAGGGCAGCGCCGCCTCAGAACGGTTCGACCAGCAGGCAGACGCCCTGGCCGGCGACCCGGGTGAGCACGATGGTGCCCTCGGCGTCACCGGCCAGGGCGAGCCGCTTCCGGAGCTGCTCGGGGACGACGTCGACGCCGCGCTTCTTGATCGTCAGCCGGCCGATGCCGCGCTCGCGCAGCGCGGTGCGCAGCTGCTTCTCCCGGTAGGGCAGCTCCTCGAGCACCCGGTAGGAGCGCGCGAACGGGGTCCGGTAGGACGCGTCCGAGGTCACGTAGGCGATGTGCTCGTCGACCAGCCCGCCGTCCACCCCGGCCGCGACCGCGGTGACCAGGTGCGCCCGGACCACGGCTCCATCGGGCTCGTAGAGGTACTCGCCGACAGGGCGGACGGGGGCACCTGGGTCGTCTTCCTCGGTGAGGGTCGCCAGGCCGCCGTCGCGGATCACCGTCGCGCGGCGTCGTACGGATGCGAGCCGGCCGGACCAGAGCGCGGCCTCCTTGACCTCGCCGTGGTCGGAGACCCACTCGGCCTCGACGCGCTCGGGCACCAGGTCGTGCGGGATCCCCGGCGCCACCTTCACGCAGGCGTCCCGGTGCAGCAGCGAGACCACGAACGGCCACGGCGGCGTCCACGCGCCCGCGTCGAAGGTCCGCCCGGCCGGCCCGCGGCGGGCCGGGTCGGCGAACGCGACGTCGAAGCCGCTGTGGTCGACGGCTGTGGCGTCGGCGACGGTGACCGCGCCGCCCAGCCCGAGCGAGGCCAGGTTCGCGCGGGCCACCTCGACCCGGACCGGGTCCAGGTCGACGCCGGCCGCGGTGATCCCGGCGCGGGCCGCGGCGAGCAGGTCGCCGCCGATCCCGCAGCCGAGGTCGACCAGGGTCTCGGTGCTGGCCGCGAGCAGCCGGGCCGCCCGGTGCGCGGCGACCGCCGGCCGGGTGGCCTGCTCGAGGCCGTCGGGGGTGAAGTACATCCGGGCGGCGTCCGGGCCGAACTTGTCGAGCGCCCTGGCCCGGAGGTCCGCCTGGGTCAGCGCGGCGGCCACCTGCTCCGGCGTACCGTGGGACCGCAGCGCGGTGCTCGCTCGCAACGGGTCCGGTTCCGCGGCCACGATCTCGGCCGCCCGCCCGAGCAGGGCCTGGCCGTCGTCGGTCAGCAGCCACCGGAAGGCGTCGAGATCCACGGGCCCAGTCTGGCACTCTGTGAGGGCGAGTGCTAAGTTCTAGCTGGCACTCTCCTGGTGAGGCTGCCAGCGCCTGCGTCCGGCGTACGACCCCCGCGACGGCGTACGACGAGCAGCAGGCGGCAAACGTGATTCACCACCAACGCTGTGCAGGACCAACAACGTGTGAAAGTGGAGGTCGACAACGTGTCGGTCAACATCAAGCCCCTCGAGGACCGGATCGTCGTTCAGCCGATCGACGCCGAGCAGACCACGGCCTCGGGCCTGGTCATCCCGGACACCGCGAAGGAGAAGCCCCAGGAGGGCGAGGTCGTCGCGATCGGTCCCGGCCGCATCGACGACAACGGCAACCGCGTCCCGCTGGACGTCGCCGTGGGCGACAAGGTCGTCTACAGCAAGTACGGCGGCACCGAGCTCAAGTACGGCGGCTCGGAGTACCTGATCCTCTCCGCCCGCGACGTGCTCGCGGTCGTTTCCTGAAGATCGTTCATTCGGCCGTGTGCCTGAGGACGCCGCCGTGCGACCTCAGGCACACGCCTGTTTCGAGGAGTTAGTCAATGCCCAAGATCCTTGAGTTCGACGAGGACGCCCGCCGCGCGCTCGAGCGCGGTGTCGACGCGCTCGCGAACGCCGTGAAGGTGACCCTCGGTCCCAAGGGCCGCTACGTGGTGCTCGACAAGAAGTGGGGCGCGCCGACCATCACCAACGACGGTGTCACCGTCGCGCGTGAGGTCGAGCTCGACGACCCGTTCGAGAACCTCGGCGCCCAGCTGACCAAGGAGGTCGCCACCAAGACCAACGACGTCGCCGGTGACGGCACCACCACCGCGACCGTGCTCGCCCAGGCGATGGTCCACGAGGGCCTGCGCTCGGTGGCCGCCGGCGCCAACCCGATGGGCCTCAAGCGCGGCATGGACGCGGCCGCCGAGGCGCTCTCCCAGGCGCTGGTCAAGGCCGCCCGGGACGTCGACGCCGTCGAGGACATGGCCGCGGTCGCCACCGTGTCCAGCCGCGACGAGCAGATCGGCGCGCTGCTGGCCCAGGCCTTCGACAAGGTCGGCAAGGACGGTGTCATCACCGTCGAGGAGTCCAACACCATGGGCACCGAGCTCGACTTCACCGAGGGCATGCAGTTCGACAAGGGCTACCTGTCGCCGTACTTCGTCACCGACCCGGAGTCGATGGAGGCCGTCCTCGACGAGCCGTACATCCTGCTGCACCAGGGCAAGATCTCCGCGATCGCCGAGCTGCTGCCGGTGCTGGAGAAGGTCATCGGCGCGGGCAAGCCGCTGTTCATCCTCGCCGAGGACATCGAGGGCGAGGCGCTCTCGACCCTGGTCGTCAACAAGATCCGCGGCACCTTCAACGCCGTCGCGGTGAAGTCGCCGGCCTTCGGTGACCGCCGCAAGGCGATGATGCAGGACATCGCGATCCTGACCGGCGCCCAGGTGGTCGCTCCCGAGGTCGGCCTCAAGCTCGACCAGGTCGGGCTCGACGTGCTCGGCACCGCGCGGCGCGTGGTGGTCAGCAAGGACAACACCACCATCGTCGAGGGCGGTGGCGACTCCGCCGCCGTCTCCGGCCGGGTGGCGCAGATCAAGGCCGAGATCGAGGCGACCGACTCCGACTGGGACCGCGAGAAGCTGCAGGAGCGGCTGGCCAAGCTGGCCGGCGGCGTCTGTGTGGTCAAGGTCGGCGCGGCCACCGAGGTCGAGCTGAAGGAGAAGAAGCACCGCATCGAGGACGCGGTCTCCGCGACCCGCGCGGCCATCGAGGAGGGCATCGTCCCCGGCGGTGGCTCCGCGCTAGTGCACGCCGCGGCCGCCCTGGACGGCGACCTGGGCCTGTCGGGTGACGAGGCGGTCGGCGTGCGCATCGTGCGCAAGTCGGTCGACGAGCCGCTGCGCTGGATCGCCGAGAACGGTGGCGAGAACGGCTACGTCATCGTCTCCAAGGTCCGCGAGGGCGGCGAGGGCACCGGCTACAACGCGGCCACCGGCGAGTACGGCGACCTGGTCGCCCAGGGCGTGCTCGACCCGGTCAAGGTCACCAAGTCGGCGCTGACCAACGCCACCTCGATCGCGGGCATGCTGCTCACCACCGAGACCCTCGTGGTGGACAAGCCCGAGGACGAGGAGCCCGCCGCGGCCGGTCACGGCCACGGTCACGGTCACGGTCACTGATCCACCAAGCACGCCGACCCGGCGCAAAGGTGCACGTACACGAGCACCTTTGCGCCGGGTCGGCGCAATTACGTGCGCCTTTGCACCAGGTCAGCGGTCGACGGCGGCGAGGACCTGGGGGTCGAGCTCGCCGAAGACGGTCGTGAAGAGGCGCAGGCAGCGGTCGGTCATCTCGTCCGGGGTCACCTCCGGGTGGTCGAGCCACCAGGTGACCAGGGCGCGGAACATCGCCTCCCAGACCGCGTGCATCGCCGAGGTGTCCTCGGGATCCTCGTTGCCGGCCAGGCGCATCAGCTCGGCGACGCCCTCCTCGCCGAGGGCGAACAGCCGCTTCTCGTAGTCGGCGAGCGCCTCGTGCCCGGCGCCGTCGGCCGGCGCGGTCGGGTCGAAGACGAGGCGCCACATCCACGGTTGCGGCGCCAGCGCGCGGAACATCCCGTCCAGGGTGGCGATCGCCCGGGCCAGTCCGACCGTCCCGGTGCGCGAGGAGCGCTCGAACTCGGCCCAGAGCACGTCCGCGGCGTACCGGACGCAGACCTCGTGCAGCCCGTCCTTGGATCCGAAGTAGTTGTAGATCAGCGGCTTGGAGATGCCGGCCGCGTCGGCCACGTCCGCCACCGACGTGCCGGCATAGCCGTTCTCGCCGAAGGCACGGCAGGCGACCTCCACGATCTGCGCCTCGCGGTCGGCGCGCGCAACCCCCTTGGTGCCGGCACTCATGCAGCCGAGTCTAGCCAGAGATATGAACCCGTGGTAACTTACCCAGGAGTCATATCCCTGAGCAACCGCGAGGCCCGGCATGCACGACCTGCTCGACCCGATGAAGAACCCGGTCACCTACGCCATCCCGTTCTTCCTGCTCACCATCCTCATCGAGCTCGCCGCGCTGAAGTGGCTCGACCACGACGACAACGCGTCGGGCTACTACGCACGCGACACCCGCACGAGCATGAGCATGGGGCTCGGCTCGATCTTCTTCCTCACCGCCTTCAAGGTCGGCTCGTTCTTCGTCTTCAACGCGATCTACGTGCACCTGGCGCCGTACCAGCTGCCCACCGACACCTGGTGGTACTGGCTGCTGGTGATCTTCGGGCTGGACTTCTTCTACTACTGGAACCACCGCTTCGTGCACCGGGTCAACATCGGCTGGGCCGCGCACCAGGCGCACCACTCCAGCGAGTACATGAACTTCGGCACCGCGCTGCGACAGAAGTGGAACCCCTGGTTCGAGTTCTTCTTCTGGCTGCCGCTGCCCTTCCTGGGCTTCGCGCCGTGGACGCTGTACGTCTCCTTCGGCTTCAACCTGATCTACCAGTTCTTCGTGCACACCGAGCTGGTCGACAAGATGTGGCGGCCGATCGAGCTGGTGATGAACACGCCTTCGCACCACCGGGTGCACCACGGGTCGGACCCCGAGTACCTCGACAAGAACTACGCCGGCATCTTCATCGTCTGGGACCGGCTCTTCGGCACCTTCGTCGCGGAGAAGCAGCGGCCGACCTATGGGCTGACCAAGGCGGTCGAGACCTTCAACCTGCTCGAGCTCGAGTACGGCGACTACGCGCAGATCGTGCGCAACGTCCGGCACGCCGGCTCCTTGCGCGAGCGGCTCGGCTACCTGCTCGGACCGCCGGGCTGGGAGCCCGAGGTGACCAACGGCACGAACCGGTAGGCGCCGCCGACCACGACGTCGTCGGCGCCGTCGGCGCGCACCAGCAGGGTCATCCGCCCGGCGACCGGCAGCACCATCCGGCCGGGGTCGGCGAGCTGGCCGGCCAGCTCGTGGGGGAAGCGGGAGGCCTCGGCGGAGACCAGGATCCGGTCGTACGGCGCCTGCCGCGGATCGCCGAGCACGCCCGGCTCCGGCTCGCGCACCGACGCCCACCCGTACGACGTGCGCCGCACGTTCTCCTCGCCCCAGGCGGCCAGCTCGGGCACCACCTCGACCCCGACCACCAGTCCCTCGGGGCCGACCAGGTGGCCGAGCAGCGCGGTCGTCCAGCCCGAGCCCGCGCCCACGTCGAGGACCCGCTGGCCGGGGTGCACGTCGAGCAGCCGGAGCATGTCCGCGACGGTGCGCGGCTGCGAGTTGGTCTGGCCGTGCCCGATCGCGATCGGGCCGTCGTGCGAGGCCCGGTGCCGGGCACCCTCGGGCAGGAACCCCTCCCGGGGCACCGCCTGGAACGCCGCCGTGACCGCGTCCATCGTCCGAGTCAAACACACCCGTGAAGGAAAGTTGACGTCGCCGAAACACCCGAGCCGCCGCCGCGCAACACGATCCCGGCACTCTCGTCGCATGTTCTACCGGGTACGCACCAGGCTGGCGGACACGCCGGGCGCCCTGGCACGGCTTGCGCAGCAGTGCGGGGACGCCGGGGTGAACATCCTGGCCCTGCAGATCTACCCGGAGCTGGGCGCGGTGACCGACGACCTGGTCGTCGAGACGCCGGAGCACTGGACCGCCGCGGCGGTCGTCGATCTCGTGAGTGGCGCAGGTGGAGACGAGGTGAGCGTCGTTCCCTGCGCCACTCACGACCTGGTGGACCAGCCGACTGCGTGGCTGCACGCCGCGCAGGAGGTGCTGGCCGAGCCGGACACGCTTCCTGCCGCTCTCACCGGGCTGCTCGGCCCGCGGGTGTCCTGGTCGGCCACCGAGCAGGTCCGCGCGACAGCGCTGACCGAGATCGCCGAGCGGGCGCGGTCCGGCGTCCCGTCTGAACCGGCACCGCCGGCGCCCGCCTCGGCCGCCCGCACCGACGTCGTCGAGTACGAGGTGACCGAGCGCGCCGTGCTGGCCAAGATCGGCGTGCACGTCGTCGGGGCCGCCCGGCTGCTCGCCGTACGGGAGGACGCCGTCGAGGCCGGCCTGGAGGTGGCACCGGCCTGGCGCCGCCTGGGCATCGGCCGCCAGCTGCTCCGCCAGCTCTGCGGGCTCGCCGTGGCCCAGGGCGGCACCGAGCTGGTGATGCTGGCGCAGCCGAACGAGGACGGTGTGGTGCAGGTGCTCGCCGCGTCCGGGCTGCGCGGGCGGATCCGCCTCACCGAGGAAGGGCTGAGTGTTCACGTGAACCTCGCCGGGGTGCGACCGATCGGGCAGTTGCTCCCTCGGTAGACTGCGGTATGACCTCCGGCGTCCCCGACAAGTTCGCAAGCCTCGGCCTCACCTACGACGACGTCCTGCTGCTGCCGGGGCACTCCGACCTCAATCCCACCGAGATCGACACCACCACCCGGCTGACCCGGGAGATCTCGCTGCGGGTGCCGCTCATCAGCGCCGCGATGGACACCGTCACCGAGTCCAGGATGGCGATCGCGATGGCCCGCCAGGGCGGCATCGGCGTGCTGCACCGCAACCTGTCGATCGCCGACCAGGCCTACCAGGTCGACCTGGTGAAGCGGACCCAGACCGGGATGATCTCCAACCCGGTGACGATCGGCCCGGACGCGACCCTGGAGCAGCTCGACCAGATCGCCGGCGAGTACCGGATCTCCGGCCTGCCCGTGGTCGACCTGGACAACCGGCTGATCGGCATCGTCACCAACCGCGACCTGCGCTTCACCCCGGTCGCCGAGTGGGCCACCACCAAGGTCGACGAGGTGATGACCCCGATGCCGCTGATCACCGCGCCGGTGGGCATCTCGCGCGAGGACGCCACCGCGCTGCTGCGCCAGCACAAGCGCGAGCGGCTGCCCATCGTGGACACCGAGGGCCGGCTGGCCGGGCTCATCACCGTCAAGGACTTCGTGAAGTCCGAGCAGTTCCCGAACGCCTCCAAGGACGGCGATGGGCGGCTCATGGTGGGCGCCGCGATCGGCTACTTCGGCGACGCCTGGGAGCGGGCCACCACGCTGATCGAGGCCGGCGTCGACGTGCTGGTCGCGGACACCGCGCACGGCCACGTCAGCCTGCTGCTCGACATGGTCAAGCGGCTCAAGACCGACCCGGCGACGAAGCACGTCCAGGTGATCGGCGGCAACGTGGCCACCCGCGCCGGCGCGCAGGCGTTCGTGGACGTGGGCGCGGACGCCATCAAGGTCGGCGTCGGGCCGGGCTCGATCTGCACCACCCGCGTCGTCACCGGCGTCGGCGTGCCGCAGGTCAGCGCGGTCTACGAGGCCTCGCTGGCGGCCGGTCCGGCCGGCGTCCCGGTGATCGCCGACGGCGGTCTCAAGCACTCCGGCGAGATCGCCAAGGCCCTGGTCGCCGGCGCCGAGTCGGTGATGCTCGGCTCGCTGCTGGCCGGCTGCGAGGAGAGCCCGGGCGAGCTGGTCTTCGTCAACGGCAAGCAGTACAAGTCCTACCGCGGGATGGGCTCGCTGGGCGCGATGTCGAGCCGCGGCAAGAAGTCCTACTCCAAGGACCGGTACTTCCAGGCCGAGGTCACCAGCGACGACAAGATCGTGCCCGAGGGCATCGAGGGCCAGGTGGCCTACCGGGGTCCGCTCGCCGCGGTCGCGCACCAGCTGATCGGCGGCCTGAACCAGTCGATGTTCTACGTCGGCGCCCGGACGATCCCCGAGCTGCGCGAGAAGGGCCAGTTCATCCGGATCACCTCGGCCTCCCTCAAGGAGAGCCACCCGCACGACGTGCAGATGACGGTGGAAGCCCCCAACTACACCGGCTTCTGAGCCAGGGCGTGTCTCTCAACCCCGTTGTCGGCTGCGCGCCGCCATCCGCGGCACCTGGCCGCGTTGTCGTCGGTCGACGGCCAAACCCGGGCCGCCTCCCTCCTCCGCCTTGCCATGCACCACGCCTGACGACGCTCGCTACGACAGTGGGTTGAGAGGCACGCCCTAAACGCTGAACGCCGCCACCGCCGTGTTGAGATCGGTGGCGATGCGCGCGAGCTCCTCGGCGGCCTGAGCGGTGTGCGTGGCGCCCGAGGTCGTCTCCGCGGCCGCGCCGGCGATCCCGGCGACGTTGGCGGCGATCTCGGAGGAGCCGCTGGAGACCTCGTGGACGTTGCGGACCGTCTCGTTGGTGGTGGCGGTCTGCTCCTCGACGGCCGCGGCGATGGTCACCTGGATCTCGTTGATCTGCCGGATCCAGGTGGTGATCTCGCCGATGGCGTCCGCGGAGGCCTGCGCGTCGGCCTGGGTGCTCTCGACCCGGGTGGCGATGTCCTCCGAGGCGCGGGACGCGGCCTGGGCGAGGTCCTTGACCTCGTTGGCGACGACGGCGAATCCCTTGCCGGCCGCGCCGGCGCGGGCGGCCTCGATGGTCGCGTTCAGCGCCAGCAGGTTGGTCTGCTCGGCGATCGAGGTGATCATCCGGACGACGGAACCGATCTCCTCCGACGACTCACCCAGCCGGACCACGGTGGCACCGGCCGCGTCCGCGGCGGCGACCGCCTTGCCCGCGACGGTCGCGGCCTGGCTGGCACTGCTGGCGATCTCGCGGATCGACGCGCTCATCTCCTCGCCGCCGGCAGCGACCGCAGCGATGTTGCGGCTGATCTGCTCCGCGGCGGCGGAGACGACCTGGGTCTGCGTCGAGGACTCCTCGGCCGACGAGCTCACCTGGCCCGACACCGCGGACAGCTCCTGGGAGGAGGCCGCGAGCTGGTGCGCGTGCGCGGTGATGCCGGCGATCACCGCGCCGACCTTGTCCATCGACTCGTTCAGGGCGCTGCCCATCCGGCCCATCTCGCTGGTGTCCGAGACGGTGACCCGCTCGGTGAGCCGTCCGGCCGCGAGCTGGCCCAGGACGCGGACGGTCTCCGCGAGCGGCCGGGTCAGGGCGCGGGTCAGCAGCCAGGCCAGGGCGACCGCGGCGGCCAGGGCCAGCAGCGCGAACACGACGATCAGGGTCCGCGACGTGGACGCGGCGCTCGTCGCGGCCGCCGCGGTGGCGACGCGCTCGGCCGTCACCTCGTCGGCCAGCCGGGCGGCATCGTCGGCAATGGTCTGGAAGACCCGCACCTCGTCGACGGCGACCAGCTGGTTCGCCCTGACGATCCCCGCGCGGGTGCGGTCGCGGTAGCCGGCGATGACCGCACCGTCCAGCTCCATGAACCTGTCGAAGGACGTCTCGATCTCGCGGAGCAGGCGTACCTGTGACGCGGTCAGGTCGTGCCGGCGGACGACCGCGATCTGCCGGCGGAACGCAGCGGCGGAGTCGAGGAACGCCTTGCGGGATCCGGCATCGTCGCTGGTGGCGTCCTCGGCCCCGCGCAGCGCGTCGAAGCCGTACATGGTCTGCCAGCCGTTGAGGTCCGCGGACTGGAACTTCAGCTGCAGCACGTCGCCGACGACCTCGCCGGCCGCGCTCAGGCGCCTGGCGTCGCGCTGATGGCTCCCGGCCCCGACGAGCCCGACCGCGCCGACGGTCAGCAGCAGCAGGCAGACGAGGCCGAACGAGGCGAGCAGCTTGCCGCGGACGGACAGGTTGCGCAGGACCGCGAGGGACATGGGGGAACCTCTTTCGAGACTGTGAGCACGACTCTGGTTCCCCCTCCATCGGCACGGCCGACGGTGCCTTAACCGGCTTCGTTCAGTCTCGATAAACGCTCAGTCTCGGTAGAGGCAGAACGGATGCCCGGCCGGGTCGAGCATCACCCGGACGTCGTCCTGCGGCTGGTCGAACGCCAGGGTCGCGCCGAGGGCGAGCGCGTCCTCGACGGCCGCGTCCACGTCGGCGACCCCGATGTCCAGGTGCAGCTGCATCGTCTGCTGGTCCGGCTCGGAGGGCCAGGCCGGCGGCCGGTGGTGGACGTCGACCGCGAACGCCAGGTAGTGCGTCGTGCCCGGGATCACGATGGTGACCCAGCCCTCGCGCTCGCTGTGGATCTCCCAGCCGAACAGGTCGCTGTAGAACCGGGCCAGACCCGCCGGGTCGCGCGCCGAGAGCGCCGTTCCGACCCAGCCGGTGAGCCCGCGGATTCCCGCCATGTCCCCACGATGACAGAATCCACCCGTGACTGAGATCGAGATCGGCCGAGCCAAGCGCGGCCGGCGGGCGTACTCCTTCGACGACATCGCGATCGTGCCGAGCCGGCGCACCCGCGACCCCGAGGAGGTCTCGACCGCCTGGCAGATCGACGCGTACCGGTTCGAGCTGCCGATCATGGCTGCCCCGATGGACTCGGTGATGTCCCCGGAGAGCGCCATCGCGTTCGGCCGGCTGGGCGGTCTCGGCGTGCTCAACCTCGAGGGGCTCTGGACCCGGTACGACGACCCGGAGCCGATCCTGGAGGAGATCGTCCGGCTCGACCCGGCGGCGTCGGTACGGCGGATGCAGGAGGTCTACGCCGAGCCGATCAAGGCCGAGCTCATCACCGAGCGCCTGCGGCAGATGCGTGACGCCGGCGTGACCGTGGCCGGCTCCCTCTCCCCGCAGCGGACCAAGGAGTTCGCCAAGACCGTGGTCGACGCGGGCGTGGACATGTTCGTCATCCGCGGCACCACGGTCAGCGCCGAGCACGTCTCCGGGCAGGCCGAGCCGCTGAACCTCAAGGAGTTCATCTACGAGCTCGACGTCCCGGTCATCGTCGGCGGCTGCGCCACCTACCAGGCCGCGCTGCACCTGATGCGCACCGGCGCGGCCGGCGTCCTGGTCGGCTTCGGCGGCGGCGCCGCGCACACCACCCGGACCGTGCTCGGCGTCGCGGTGCCGATGGCGAGCGCGGTCGCGGACGTGGCCGCCGCCCGGCGCGACTACATGGACGAGTCCGGTGGCCGCTACGTGCACGTGATCGCGGACGGCTCCATCGGCAAGAGCGGCGACATCGCCAAGGCCATCGCCTGCGGCGCCGACGCGGTGATGGTCGGCTCGCCGCTCGCCCGGGCCACCGACGCCCCGGGCCAGGGCTTCCACTGGGGCGCCGAGGCGCACCACGCCGAGCTGCCCCGCGGGGAGCGCGTCGAGATCGGCGCGGTCGGCACCCTCGAGGAGATCCTCTTCGGCCCCTCCCGCGTCGCCGACGGGACCATGAACCTCGTCGGTGCCCTGCGCCGCGCGATGGCGACCACCGGCTACACCGAGGTCAAGGAGTTCCAGCGGATCGAGGTCGTCGTTCAGTAGTCACTTCGTCCCCGGCGAGTAGTCAGCTCGTCCGGGCGAGTGGTCAGCTCAGCGACGCGATCAAGTCCCGCACCCGCGACCTGATCTCATCCCGGATCGCCCGGACCGCCTCGATGCCCTGGCCGGCCGGGTCGTCGAGCTTCCAGTCCTCGTAGCGCTTGCCCGGGTAGAACGCGCACGCGTCGCCACAGCCCATCGTGACGACCACGTCGGCCGTCCGGACCGCGGAGTCGGTGAGCAGCTGGGGCTGCGAGCCGGCGATGTCGATGCCAGTCTCGGCCATCGCGGCGACGGCGACCGGGTTGACCGACGCGGCCGGCTCGGATCCGGCGGAGAGCACCTGGATCCGGTCGCCGGCCAGGTGCTGGAGGAACCCGGCGGCCATCTGCGAGCGGCCGGCGTTGTGCACGCAGACGAAGAGCACGGAGGTCATGCGGGTTCTCCTTCGAGGGTGGGGAAGAGCAGCCGGACCAGCACCAGCCCGAGCAGGCCGCCGAGGACCTGCACCAGCACGAACATCGGGACCGACGACGGCGAGATCCCGGCGAAGGTGTCGGAGAACATCCGGCCGGCCGTGACCGCCGGGTTGGCGAAGCTGGTCGAGGACGTGAACCAGTACGCCGCCGCGATGTAGCCGCCGACGCCGTACGCGATCGTCTCGGTGCGTCGGGTGCGCAGTCCGCCGAAGACCACCAGCACCAGCCCGAGGGTGGCGACGACCTCGGCCAGCCAGAGGTGCCCGGCCGAGCGGTCGTGACCCGACCAGCTGACGGCGTCGAGGTCGAACATCAGGTTCGCGACGACGGCGCCGAGGATCGCGCCGGCGACCTGGGCCAGCGCGAGCAGCGCGGCGGCGGACCAGGAGAGCAGTCCCAGTGCCGCCTCGACCACCGTCACCACCGGGTTGAACGAGGCCGAGACCGGCTGCAGCGTCAGGATCAGGGCCACCAGCACGGCACCGGTGGCGATGCTGTTCTCCAGCAGCCGCAGTCCCGGGTCCGTCGAGGGCCGCGAGGCGGCGATGCCCGAGCCGATCACGGTCGCCACCAGGAACGCGGTCCCGGTCAGCTCGGCGAGAGCGCGCCTCACAGGCCGCCTCCGATGAGCGTCGCCAGGTCGGCCAGCGCGTCGCGCCGTACGCGGTAGAACACCCAGACGCCGCGCTTGCTGCGGTCCAGCAGGCCCACCTCGTGCAGCACCTTGAGGTGGTGGCTGATCGTCGGCTGGGAGAGGTCGAAGGCGTCGTTGAGGTCGCAGACGCAGGCCTCGCCGCCCTCGTGCCCCGCCACCAGCGAGAGCAGCCGCAGCCGTACGGGATCGGCGAGTGCCTTGAGCAGCGGCGCGATCCGGTCGGCGACCTCCTCGGTCAGCGGCGCGGAGACCAGCGGCGAGCAGCAGGCGACGGCCTCGACCGGGGTCAGCGTCAGGGACTTCGACATGCATCAATATTGACAGACATCGATATCTGCGTCCATCGTGAGACATCGACCGTCATCGATGGAAGGAGATCGCGATGTGCGACTGTGGCTGCTGCTGAGCACCTGAGGTTCCGGTCCGGGGCCTGCCAGACTGGCCCCATGAGCCTGATCGCCGACCTCGGACCGGACTCACGCGCCACCGCGCTCGCCGCGATGGCCGGCACGGAGGTCGACGTCCTGGTGGTCGGTGGCGGCGTGGTCGGCGCCGGGGTCGCGCTGGACGCGATCACCCGCGGGCTCTCCACCGCGCTCGTCGAGCAGCGCGACTACGCCAGCGGCACCTCCAGCCGCAGCAGCAAGCTCGTCCACGGCGGCCTGCGCTACCTGGAGATGTTCGACTTCGGGCTCGTTCGCGAGGCGCTGCAGGAGCGCGGCCTGCTGCTCACCCGGATCGCGCCGCACCTGGTCCGGCCGGTGCCGTTCCTCTACCCGCTGCACAAGACCTGGGAGCGCCCGTACGTCGGCGCCGGACTGGCCCTGTACGACGGCATGGCCATGGTGGGCAAGTACGACATGGGCGTGCCCAAGCACAAGCACCTGTTCCGCCGCCAGGTCGCCCGGATGGCCCCCGACCTGCGCACCGACCACCTCACCGGCGCGATCCGGTACTACGACTGCCAGGTCGACGACGCCCGGCTGGTCATGAACATCGCCCGCACCGCCGCCGCGTACGGCGCCCACGTCGCCTCGCGGACCAAGGTCACCGGGTTCCTGCGCGAGGGCGAGCGGGTGGTCGGCGCCGCGCTGCGCGATCTCGAGAACGACGTGGATCTGGAGGTCCGCGCGAAGGTCGTGGTCAACGCGGCCGGTGTCTGGACCGACGAGATCCAGGACCTGGTCGGCGGCCGCGGCGCGCTGCGCGTCGAGGCCAGCAAGGGCATCCACCTGGTGGTGCCGCGCGACCGGATCCGCAGCGAGGCCGGGTTCATCACCAAGACCGAGAAGTCGGTGCTGTTCGTGATCCCGTGGGGCCGGCACTGGATCATCGGCACCACCGACACTCCCTGGAACCTGGACCTGGCGCACCCGGCGGCCAGCAAGGCCGACATCGACTACGTGCTGGGGCACGTCAACACGCTGCTCAAGGACCCGCTGGACCACGAGGACGTCGAGGGTGTCTACGCCGGGCTGCGGCCGCTGCTGCGCGGCGAGGTCGAGGCCACCTCCAAGATCAGCCGGGAGCACACCGTGGTCGCGCCGGTCCCGGGCCTGGTGCTGATCGCGGGCGGCAAGCTCACGACGTACCGGGTGATGGCCAAGGACGCGATCGACGTGGCCGCGCGCTCGCTGGACGGGGGAGTCCGGGAGAGCATCACCGACCGGGTGCCGCTGCTCGGCGCGCACGGCTTCGAGACCCGGACCAACCAGCGCGCCACCCTCGCCCGGGCGAGCGGCCTGCACATCTCCCGGATCGACCACCTGCTCGGCCGGTACGGCGGCATGGTCGACGAGGTGCTCGCGCTGCTCACCGAGCGTCCCGAGCTGGCCGAGCCGCTCATTCACGCCGACGACTACCTGGTCGCCGAGGTCGTCTACGCGGCCACTCACGAGGGCGCCCGGCACCTCGACGACGTGCTCACCCGTCGTACGCGGATCTCCATCGAGACCTTCGACCGCGGCGTCCTGGCCGCCCCGCAGGTGGCCGACCTGATGGCCGGCGCACTCGGCTGGGACCAGGCCCGCGTCGAGGAGGAGGTGGACCACTACCTGCGCCGGGTCGAGGCCGAGCGCCAGTCCCAGCAGATGCTCACCGACCAGGAGGCCGACGAGGCGCGGGTGCAGGCGCCCGAGGGGCCCTGGGCGGTGTGACCCGGTATGAATGACGCATGACTTGCTCCATCGCGCACACCACCGTCGACGCCCGGCACGCCTACACGCTCTCGGAGTGGTGGAAGCAGCTCCTCGGCTACACCGACATCCCCGGCGACCCGAACCTGCCCGAGCACCCCGAGTGCATGATCCAGAGCCCGGACGGCAGCCACCGGGTCCTGTTCATCACCGTGCCCGACGAGCGGGTCGTGAAGAACCGGCTGCACTTCGACCTGCGGCCCCACGAGCGGACTCGCGACGACGAGGTGGAGTGGGCGATCTCGATCGGTGCCACCCAGGTCGCCGACCACCGCGGCATCCACGGCCCCGGCTCGGGCTGGGTGATCCTCGCGGACCCGGAGGGCAACGAGTTCTGCATCCTGCGCAGCCAGGCCGAGCTGGACGCCGCCCAGGGGACCCAGCAGCAGGAGGGCTAGCAGCAGGAGGGCTAGATCCAGCCGCGGCGCTTGAACACCAGGAACAGTCCGACGCTGACCACCGCCATCAGCAGCACCGCGAACGGATAGCCCAGCTGCCAGTGCAGCTCGGGCATGTGGTCGAAGTTCATCCCGTAGACCGTGCCGATCAGCGTCGGCGCGAACAGGATCGCCGCCCAGGCCGAGATCCGCTTGACCTCCTCGTTCTGGTCGAGGCTGGACTCGGTGAGTGCCTTCATCTCCTCGTTCTGCTGCTGCGCGACCAGCGTCGCGTTCACGGTGAGGATGTCGCGCAGCAGGTGCCGGAAGGCGTCGACCTGCTCGATGACCTGGGTGAGGTGGTCGTCGACGTCGCGCAGGTAGCGCTGCAGCTCCTCGTCGGTGCGGTACTTGGCGAACCCGGCGACGAGCTGGCGCACCACGACGGCCAGCGGCCGGGTGGCCCGCTCGAACTCGATCACCTCGCGGGTCAGCTCGTAGATGCGCCGTGACACCTGCGGGTCGCCGCGGAAGACCTCGGTCTCGATCTCGTCGATGTCGTTCTCCAGGCCCGCGACCACCGGCGCGTAGCCGTCGACGATGCGGTCCAGGATCGCGTAGAGGATCGCCTCCGGGCCGAGGCGGAGCAGGTCCGGGTTGCTCTCCAGCCGGCGGCGCACCGCGGACAGGTCCGGCGCCTCGCTGTGCCGCACGGTGATGACGAAGTCCGGGCCGACGAACAGGTGCACCTCGCCGAACTCCACCTCCTCGACGTCGTCGAGGTAGCGGGCCGCGCGCAGCACCACGAACAGGGTGTCGTCGTACCGCTCAAGCTTGGGCCGCTGGTGGGCGACGATCGCGTCCTCGACGGCCAGCTCGTGCAGGTCGAACTCGGAGGCCAGCGAGGCGAGCTCGTGCTGGTCGGGCCGGTACAGCCCGATCCAGGCGATCGCGTCCTCGTGCTGGTGCAGCGCCTGGTAGGTGTCGGCCAGCGTGGTGGGCGACTCGATCCGGTCCCCGTCGAGGTAGACGGCGCTGTCGACCAGGCTGAGCCCCGCGGAGCGCGCGGCGCTCGTGGGGTCGGAGGGGTCGGCCGGGGAGCTCGCGGGGAGCGGCGCGGCGGCGTGCAGCCGGCGGCCGCGGCTGGTGAGCGAGCGGAGCGGGTTGAACGAGCGGTCGGACATGACGGAACCTCTCGGGTCGCGGACCAGGATAGGCCCGCCACGCGGCAGGTCGTCCGCCGTTCAGACGTTCTTCACCACGCGTTGCCTCCAGGGGGCACCATGGCCCGCATGACCACCGAGGCCGACGCCGCGCGCGACCACACCCTGCGGGTCGTCCTCGCCGCGCTCCTGGTGGTCGGCGTGCTGCTCGGGCTGGTCGTCTTCGCGGTGCTCCGGTTCGGTGGCGGCGTTGCCGGCGCCGAGTCGTTCACGACGTACCAGCCGGCGCCCGCACCGGCCGCGCTGCCGCCGGTGCGCACCCAGGAGCCCTCCCGCTCGGCGAACCGGCAGGTGCTGGTCGACCCGGCCTGGGTGAGCACGGTCGCGGCGAAGGCCGGCATCCCGGCCCCGGCGCTGCGGGCGTACGCCGACTCGGAGATCCGGCTGAGCCGCGAGAAGCCCGGCTGCCACCTCGGCTGGAACACCCTGGCCGGCATCGGCTGGATCGAGTCCCAGCACGGCACCCTCGGTGGCCGCACGCTGCGCGAGGACGGGTACTCGCTGCCGACCACGATCCTCGGCCCGGCGCTGGACGGGCAGCGGTTCGCCGCGATCCGGTCCACGCCCTCCTCGGCCCGGTGGCACGGCGACACCGTCTGGGAGCACGCCGTCGGCCCGCTGCAGTTCCTGTCGTCGACGTGGGACAGGTGGGGTGCCGACGGGGACGGCGACGGCAAGGCCGACCCGCGTGACCTCGACGACGCCGCGCTGGCCGCCGGCCGCTACCTGTGCGCGGACGCCCACGACCTGGCCACCGACGCCGGCTGGTCGCGCGCGGTGCACTCCTACAACCACGACGACCAGTACGTCGTGAACGTGGCGGGCGCGGCCTCCTCCTACGCTTCGCGGGCTCGGTAGTCTGGAGCCCTCACCCCCTCTCGCGCCGAGAAGGGGGCATTGCTGCGTTCCCCAAGGAGTCCTCTCGTGCGCCTCCACGGCCTCGTCGATGCCGTTCTCGCCGAACCCACCCTCGCCCAGGCGGTGGGGGATGCCCGTCGCAACCACCAGCCCGCGCTCGACCTGACCGGGCCGGCCGCGCTGCGGCCGTTCCTCGTGGCCGGGTTGGCGAAGGCGCAGCGCACCGTGCTCGTCGTCACCGCGACCGTGCGTGAGGCCGAGGACCTGGTCGCCGAGCTGGTCGACGTCGTCGACGAGGACGCGCTCGCGCTCTTCCCTGCCTGGGAGACGCTGCCGCACGAGCGGCTCAGCCCGCGCAGCGACACGGTCGGCCGCCGGCTCGCGGTGCTGCGCCGGCTGGTGCACCCGGGGGTCTCGACGAGCTCGACCACCGGGGTGGTGAACGGGCCGCTGAAGGTCGTCGTCGCGCCGGTCCGCTCGGTGCTGCAGCCGCAGGTCAAGGGCCTGGCCGAGCTGACCCCGGTCGAGCTGGTCCCGGGCCAGGAGGTCGACCTCGAGGACCTGGTCGCCTCGCTGTCCGGGGCCGCCTACTCCCGGGTGGACCTCGTCGAGAAGCGCGGTGAGTTCGCCGTGCGCGGCGGCATCGTCGACGTCTTCCCGCCGACCGAGGAGCACCCGGTGCGGGTGGAGTTCTTCGGCGACGAGGTCGACGAGATCCGCACCTTCGCGGTCGCCGACCAGCGCACCCTGGGCACCGTCGAGCGGCTCTGGGCCCCGCCCTGTCGCGAGCTCCTCCTCACCGACGACGTACGACGCCGCGCCGCGGCGCTGGGGGAGGCGCACCCCGAGCTGCGCGAGCTCACCGACAAGCTCGCCGAGGGCATCGCGGTGGAGGGCATGGAGTCGCTGACCCCGGCTCTGGTCGACGAGATGGAGCTGCTGGTCGACCTGCTGCCCACCGACACGCACGTGCTCGTCCTCGACCCGGAGCGGGTCCGCACCCGGGCGCACGACCTCGTCGCCACCAGCGAGGAGTTCCTCGGCGCCTCCTGGGCGGCGGCCGCGTCCGGGGGCCAGGCTCCGATCGACCTGGGAGCCGCGTCGCTGCGGTCGCTCGCCGACGTACGGGAGGCCGTGCTCGCCCAGGGCAAGGCGTGGTGGGGCTTGAGCCCCTTCGGGTTGGACAACGCGGACGAGGCCGACGAGGACAGCCGGGTGATCGGGGCCGGGGCCGTCGAGCCGTACCGCGGTGACATCGAGGCCGCGGTCAAGGACCTGCGCCAGCACCAGGAGAACGGCCGCCGGGTGGTCGTGCTGCAGCAGGGACACGGCCTGGTCGAGCGGACCGTCGAGGTGCTCGGCGAGCACGACGTCGCGGCCCGCCTGGTCGAGGACCTGCCCGCCCGGGGCGACGGCGCGGTCGTCGAAGTCGCCCAGGGATGCCTGACCCAGGGCCTGGTGCTGCCGGACCTGGTGCTGCTCACCGGCGAGGACCTGTCGGGGCAGAAGGCCTCCACACGCGACATGCGCAAGATGCCGACCCGGCGCAAGAAGCAGATCGACCCGCTCGAGCTCAAGCCCGGGGACTTCGTGGTGCACGAGCAGCACGGCGTCGGGAAGTTCCTGGAGATGAGGCAGCGCGAGGTGCACGGCGCGATGCGCGAGTACCTCGTCCTCGAGTACGGCGGCAAGAAGGGCCAGCCGGCCGACAGGCTCTACGTCCCCGCGGACGCCCTGGACCAGGTGACCCGGTACGTCGGCGGAGAGCAGCCCACCCTCGACCGGCTCGGCGGCGCGGACTGGGCCAAGCGGAAGGGCCGCGCCCGCAAGGCGGTCCGCCAGATCGCCGCCGAGCTCATCAAGCTGTACGCCGCCCGCCAGGCCACGAAGGGTCACGCCTTCGGGCCGGACACGCCCTGGCAGCGCGAGCTGGAGGACGCGTTCCCGTTCCACGAGACCCCCGACCAGCTGACCACGGTCGAGGAGGTCAAGGTCGACATGCAGCGGACCGTGCCGATGGACCGGCTGGTCTGCGGCGACGTCGGCTACGGCAAGACCGAGATCGCCGTGCGAGCGGCGTTCAAGGCGGTCCAGGACGGCAAGCAGGTGGCCGTGCTTGTGCCGACCACGCTGCTGGTCAACCAGCACTACTCGACGTTCGCCGAGCGGATGTCCGGCTTCCCGGTGGTGCTCAAGCCGCTGAGCCGGTTCCAGACCGACAAGGAGGCCAAGGAGGTCGTCGACGGCCTGGCCGACGGCTCGGTCGACATCGTCATCGGCACCCACCGGCTGCTCAACCCGGACATCAGGATGAAGGACCTCGGCCTCATCATCGTCGACGAGGAGCAGCGCTTCGGCGTCGAGCACAAGGAGCTGATGAAGCGGATGCGGACCAGCGTGGACGTGCTGTCGATGTCCGCGACGCCGATCCCGCGGACGCTGGAGATGGCCATCACCGGGATCCGGGAGATGTCCACCATCACCACGCCGCCGGAGGAGCGGCACCCGGTGCTCACCTACGTCGGCGCCTACGAGGACCGGCAGGTGATCGCCGCGATCCGCCGCGAGTTGCTCCGCGAGGGGCAGGTGTTCTTCATCCACAACAGGGTGGGCAGCATCGAGAAGGCCGCCGCGCGGATCCGCGAGCTGGTCCCCGAGGCGCGGGTCGCCACCGCGCACGGCCAGATGGGCGAGCACCAGCTGGAGCAGGTGATGCTCGACTTCTGGGAGAAGCGCTCGGACGTGCTGGTGTGCACCACCATCGTCGAGTCCGGCATCGACGTCTCCAACGCGAACACGATGATCATCGAGCGCGCGGACACCCTCGGCCTCTCCCAGCTGCACCAGCTGCGCGGCCGGGTCGGGCGCTCCCGCGAGCGCGCCTACGCCTACTTCCTCTACCCGCCGGACAAGCCGCTGACCGAGACCGCGCACGAGCGGCTGGCCACCCTGGCCCAGCACTCCGACCTCGGCGGCGGCATGGCGATCGCGATGAAGGACCTGGAGATCCGCGGCGCCGGCAACCTGCTCGGCGGCGAGCAGTCCGGGCACATCGCCGACGTCGGCTTCGACCTCTACGTCCGGCTGGTCGGCGAGGCGGTCACCGAGTTCCGCCAGGACGGCGCCCCCGTCGAGGACCTCGGCGAGGTCCGCATCGAGCTGCCCGTGGACGCGCACCTGCCGCACGACTACGTGCCCAGCGAGCGGCTGCGGCTGGAGATGTACAAGCGGATGGCCGAGGTCCGATCGCCCCACGACGTACGGGCTCTGCGGGAGGAGCTGGAGGACCGGTACGGCGCCCCGCCGCCGCCCGTCGAGCGGCTGCTGGAGGTGGCCCGTTTCCGGGCCCGCTGCCGTCGCGCCGGGATCACCGAGGTCACCATCGCGGGCAAGCACGTCCGGTTCGCCCCGGTCGAGCTGCCCGAGTCGCGCGAGGTCCGGCTCAAGCGCGTCTACCCCGGCAGCCTGCTCAAGGCCGGGGTGCGTACGATGCTGGTGCCGCGCCCGCAGCCGAGCGGGTTCGGAGCCCAGCCGATCCGGGACTCCGAGCTGCTGGAGTGGGCCGGCCGGGTCATCGACTCCGTCGTGGACCCGCAGCCCGAGGCAGAGGAGACACGTTCGTGAAGCGCCTGGTCCTGACCGCCGTCGTCGGCGTCGCCCTGCTCCCGCTCTCCGGCTGTGCCCAGACCGGCAACGACGCGGCCCAGGTGGGCGACGAGACGGTGTCGACCTCCGACGTGAACTTCCTGACCAAGATGCAGTGCGACGCGCTCGACAAGGCCGCGAAGGACCCGGCTTCGGCCGGCCAGGTGCAGCCTGCCTCGCGGCGGCAGGTCCGCGCGGACATGCTCAACGCTCTCGTCGACTCCGAGGTGAGTGCCCAGCTCGCGGCCAAGTCCGGCGGCACCTACGACCGGGCCACGCTGCGCCAGCTGATGGACCAGATCGAGCCCGCCGTGAAGTCCGCGCCGGAGAAGGACCGGGAGCGGTTCCGCGACCTGATCGGCGACTTCTACCGCGGCCAGCTGCAGGTCTTCGAGCTCGCCAAGCAGAAGCTCGCGCTCCAGGGCGTCGCCAACCCGAGCGACGACGAGGTCCAGAACGCGATCTCCTCGATCCTGGCCGACTTCCGCAAGGAGGTCGGGGTGAAGATCAACCCCGTGTACGGCGCCGACGCCAGCGGGACGGCCGGCAAGAAGGACCCGTCGATCTCGGTCGCGGTGTCGTCGTACGCGAAGCAGGCGGCCACCTCGCCGCAGGCGCCGGACTTCATCACCGGGCTGCCCTCGCGGCAGCGTTGTGGCTGAGTCGTCCTCGCTCGTCGAGCTCGCGTCGGTGATGGCGCGGCTCCGGCGCGAGTGCGCCTGGAAGGCCGGCCAGACCCACGAGTCGCTGGTGCGCTACCTGGTCGAGGAGACCTACGAGACCATCGAGGCGATCGAGGCCGGCGACGCTGAAGGGGACCACGGGCACCTGCGTGAGGAGCTGGGCGACCTGCTGCTGCAGGTCTACTTCCACGCCGCCATCGCCGCCGAGCGCTCAGAGTTCGGCATCGAGGACGTCGCAGCCGACCTGGTCGCCAAGCTGCGCCGTCGCAACCCGCACGTCTTCGGGACCGAGGCCGAGCGCGCCGCCGCGCACGACCCCGAGTCGATCAACGAGCAGTGGGAGCGGATCAAGGCCGAGGAGAAGCAGCGCCGCGACGTGATGGAGGGTGTGCCGGCCGAGCTGCCCGCGCTGCTGCGCGCGGTCAAGGCGCTGGACCGCCTGGAGCGGGCGGGCGTGCCGCTGCCCTCGGGTTCGGCGGCCTCCGACGACCTCGGTGACCGCCTGCTCGCCCTCGTGATCGAGGCGCGGGAGGCCGGCATCGACCCCGAGCAGGCGCTGCGGTCCACCGTCCGGAGGGTCTCCCAGGGTTGAGGCAGGCGCCCGGATAGGCTGGCGGCGCTTGTGCCGACCCGATCCAGGAGCCCCCATTGGCAGCCATCGAAGACGTCCTCGCCCGCGAGATCCTCGACTCCCGCGGCAACCCGACGGTCGAGGTGGAGGTGATCCTCGACGACGACAGCTTCGGCCGGGCGGCGGTTCCCTCCGGCGCGTCCACCGGTGCCTTCGAGGCGGTGGAGCTGCGCGACGGCGGTGACCGGTACAACGGCAAGGGCACCGAGAAGGCCGTGCGCGCGGTCGAGTCCGAGATCGCCCAGCGGATCGTCGGCCTCGACGCCAGCGACCAGCGGCTCATCGACCAGGAGATGCTCGACCTCGACGGCACCCCCAACAAGGCCAACCTGGGCGCGAATGCGATCCTCGGCGTCTCGCTCGCGGTGGCCAGCGCCGCGGCCAGCAGCGCCGGCCTGCCGCTCTACAAGTACGTCGGCGGCCCGAACGCGCACCTGCTGCCGGTGCCGATGATGAACATCCTCAACGGTGGCGCGCACGCGGACACCAACGTGGACATCCAGGAGTTCATGATCGCCCCGATCGGGGCCCCGACCTTCCGCGAGTCGCTGCGGATGGGCGCCGAGGTCTACCACGCGCTCAAGTCGGTGCTGAAGAAGCAGGGGCTGGCGACCGGCGTCGGCGACGAGGGCGGCTTCGCCCCGGACCTGTCCAGCAACCGGGCCGCGCTCGACCTCATCTCCGACGCGATCGGCCAGACCGGTCTCGCGCTCGGCAAGGACGTGGTGCTCGCGCTCGACGTCGCGGCCAGCGAGTTCTACAGCGACGGCACCTACGAGTTCGAGGGCACCAAGAAGACCGCCGAGGAGATGACCGCCTACTACGCCGACCTGGTCGCCGCGTACCCGATCGTCTCCATCGAGGACCCGCTCAACGAGGACGACTGGGACGGCTGGAAGACGATCACCGACCAGCTCGGCACCAAGACCCAGCTCGTCGGCGACGACCTGTTCGTCACCAACGTGGAGCGGCTGCAGCGCGGCATCGACGGAGGCCAGGCCAACGCGCTGCTGGTCAAGGTCAACCAGATCGGCTCGCTCACCGAGACCCTCGACTCCGTCGACCTGGCGCACCGCAACGGCTACCGCTGCATGATGAGCCACCGCTCCGGCGAGACCGAGGACACCACCATCGCCGACCTCGCGGTGGCCACCAACTGCGGCCAGATCAAGACCGGCGCCCCGGCGCGGTCCGAGCGGGTCGCGAAGTACAACCAGCTCCTCCGGATCGAGTCCGAGCTCGCCGACGCCGCCCGGTACGCCGGCCGCGGCGCGTTCCCGAGGTACCAGGGCTGAGGATGGCGAATCGCCGGCCCGACCCGCGCGGGGGACGTCCCCGCAACATCCGTCCCGGTCAACGGGGCGGGACGGGTCGCGCCCGGCAGACCGCCGAGGAGGCCCGGCCGCGGCCGCGGTTCACCAACCGGGCGGCGATCCTGCTGGTCGTCTTCGCGGTGCTGGTGGTCTCCTACGCCTCCTCGATGCGGGCCTACCTGCAGCAGCGCTTGCACATCGACGACCTGCACCGCCAGATCGCGGCGTCCCAGGCGGACATCGCCGACGCCCAGCGCGAGAAGCGCCGCTGGCAGGACCCGGCGTACGTCGAGCAGCAGGCCCGCGAGCGGTTCGGCTGGGTGCTGCCGGGGGAGACGGCCTACCAGGTGCTCGACGCCAACGGGAACCCGCTGACCCGCGACGACGAGCTCACCGACCCGAGCACGGTCGCGCCGCCGAAGCCGCAGGCGTGGTGGTCGAAGGTGTACGACTCGGTCGACGCCGCGGACCATCCGGAGAAGCGGATCAAGCCCAAGCCGGCCACGAAGATCACGCCGGACCCGGCCCCGTGACGTCCATCGATCCCTCCGACGAGCAGGCGATCGAGGCCCAGCTCGGCCGGCCGCCCCGCGCCATCCACGCGATCGGGCACCGGTGCCCGTGCGGCAACCCGGACGTGGTCACCACCGAGCCGCGGCTTCCCGACGGGACGCCGTTCCCGACGACGTTCTACCTGACCTGCCCCCGGGCGGCCTCGCTGATCGGCACCCTGGAGGCGTCGGGGCTGATGAAGGAGATGAGCGACCGGCTCGCCTCCGACGAGTCGCTGGCCGCCGCCTACCGGCAGGCGCACGAGGCCTATCTCGCCGCCCGCGAGGCCATCGGCCACGTGGACGAGATCGAGGGCGTCTCCGCCGGCGGGATGCCGGCCCGGGTGAAGTGCCTGCACGTGCTCGCCGGCCAGGCGCTCGCCCAGGGGCGCGGGGTGAACCCGCTCGGCGACGAGGTGCTCGACCTGCTCGGTGAGTGGTGGGCGTCCGGGCCGTGCGTGCCATGACAAGGGTGGGTGCCTTCGACTGCGGCACCAACTCGCTGCGCTTGCTGATCGCCGACCTCGACCCGGCGACGGGTTCGCTGGACCAGCACGTCCGCGAGATGCGCATCGTCCGGCTCGGCCAGGGCGTCGACAAGACCGGCCGGATCAGCGCCGAGTCGATGCACCGCGCCCTGGACGCGCTCGACGAGTACGCGATGCTCGTCGAGGAGTACCACCCGGACCGGATCCGGTTCTGCGCCACCTCCGCGGCCCGCGACGCCGAGAACGCCGCCGAGTTCACCGAGGCGGTGCGCGAGCGGATCGGCGTCGAGGTCGAGATCATCGACGGGGACGAGGAAGCGCGGGCCTCGTACGACGGTGCGACCCGGGTCCTCGGAGAGGCGCCGGAACCGGTCCTCGTCCTCGACATCGGCGGCGGCTCCACCGAGCTGATCCTCGGCACCCGGGACGACGGCGTCCTGGACGCGCACTCCCTGGACATCGGCTCGGTCCGGCTGACCGAGCGGCACCTGCACTCCGACCCGCCGACGGCCGCCGAGGTGGACGCGCTGCGGGCCGACGTGGACGCGGTGCTCGACACCTGCCGGGTCAACCCGGCCCGGGCCGGCACGGTGGTCGGGGTCGCCGGCACGGTCACGACCGTGGCGGCCGGGGTGCTCGGGCTGTCGTCGTACGAGCCGGAACGGGTGCACCTGGCCCGCCTGGCCGTGCCCGACGTGCTCGCCGACGTCGAGGCGCTGCTCGCGATGACGGTCGCTGAACGACGCGCGCTGGGGTACATGCACCCTGGACGCGCCGACGTGATCGGCGCGGGTGCCGTGATCCTGGAGCGGATCCTGCGTCGAGGAAAGGTGGAGACTCTGGTCGTCTCCGAGTCCGACATCCTCGACGGAATCGCCTGGAGCGTGGCATGAATCTTCTGAAGACGGCGGTGCAGAGCTTCCTGCGGCACCAGTGCACCGACATGGCGGCGGCGCTGACCTACTACGCGGTGTTCGCGATCTTCCCGGCCGTGCTGGCGATGGCGTCGCTGCTGTCCGTGGTCGGCGAGGCGGACTCGGTCTTCAGCACCGTGCACGACGTGCTCAAGCCGCTGCTCTCCGACTCGGTGCTGCGCGACGTCGAGCCGACGATCCACAAGCTCACCCACGTGCAGGGCGCGCCGGTCACACTGGCGGTCGGAGCGGCGGTGGCGCTGTGGTCCGCGTCGGGCTACGTCGGCGCCTTCTCCCGGGCGATGAACCGGATCCTCGACGTCGAGGAGACCCGCCCCTTCTGGAAGCTCCGTCCGTACATGCTGCTGGTCACCCTCGTCGTGATCGTGCTCAACGCCGCCGCCCTGGTGATGATCGTGGCGACCGGTCCGATCGCGGACTCGGTGGGCGACAAGATCGGCATCGGCCGCGACACGCTGCGGATCTGGGACATCGCCAAGTGGCCGGTGCTCGCGATCGTCGTGGTGATCGTGGTGGCGCTGCTCTACCACGCCACCCCGAACCGCAAGCTCGGCCGGATCCGCACGCTGACCCCCGGCGCGTTCGTGGCGCTGCTGGTCTGGGCGGCGGCCTCGACTGGCTTCGCGTTCTACGTGGCCAACTTCGCCTCCTACAACAAGACCTACGGATCGATCGCGGGCGTCATCGTGGGGCTGTTCTGGCTCTGGCTGACCAACGTGGCGCTGCTCTTCGGCGCCGAGCTCGACGCGGCCCGGGAGGCGCGCAGCGTGCCGGCGGCGATGACCGCGGTCTCCGGTCCCGAGCACGAGGTGGTGGCGGTTCCGTCTGCTGGGTCTGCGCACGTCCCGCCGGTCCCGGCCGCGCTGGTGCCGGCACGGCGTACGTCGGAGCAGTTCCCGCACCGGGTCGGCGAGCCCGTCTACGGGCCGAGGACACAGCCGGTGCCCGAGGAGGACTGAGTGCTCGAGCACCCGGTCACCCGGCAGCCGTTCCCGAGCCCGGTACCGCCCGGGACCGGGTGGCCGGACGACCCGGCTGCCCCGGACACGCCGGTGGCCCATTCGGCCGCGGACGTCCGGCGCCTCGCCGGCACCGACTCGCTCGACGATCTCGATGCGCGGGTCTCGGTGTGCGCGGCCTGCCCGCGGCTGGTCACCTGGCGCGAGGAGGTGGCCGCGACGAAGCGGGCCTCCTTCGCCGACCAGCCCTACTGGGGTCGCCCGATCGCCGGCTGGGGCGCGCCGGACCCGGCCATCCTCATCATCGGGCTGGCCCCGGCGGCGAACGGCGGCAACCGCACCGGCCGGATCTTCACCGGCGACTCCTCGGGGGACTGGCTGTTCGCGGCGCTGCATGCCACCGGCCTGGCCGTGCAGGAGACGTCCGTGCACGCAGGCGACGGGCAGCGGCTGGTCCATGCGCGGATGGTCGCGACGGTCCGGTGCGCGCCGCCGCAGAACAAGCCGACCCCGGAGGAGCGCGACACGTGTGCTCCCTGGATCGCCCACGAGGTCGCGCTGCTCGCGCCCTCGGCACGCGTGGTCGTCTGCCTCGGCTCGTTCGGCTGGGCGGGCGCGCTGCGGGCGCTGGGGGAGGCCGGGTACGTCGTCCCCCGGCCGCGCCCGAAGTTCGGCCACGGCGTCGAGGTATCGCTCACGGGGCCGTCAGGGTCGGTCACCGTCCTGGGCTGCTACCACCCGTCGCAGCACAACACGTTCACCGGCAGGCTGACCCACCAGATGCTGGAGGACCTGTTCCTCCGGGCCCGGGAGATCGCGGGCCTGGGGTGAGGTCGCGGGTGCCGGTCCCGTCCCGTAGATAGACGTGGTTCATGGGGCTTCGCCACAGGTAGGACCCGGGCTGGAGCATGGTGTAGGTCCAGGTCGAGAACGTCTTGAGCCGATGGTGTCCGCGGCACAGGGGTGCCAGGTTGAGGTCGCCGGTGCTGCCGCCGAGGATCCATTCGAGGATGTGGTCGATGTCGGCGTGGCGGGCTCGTTTGGTGCAGTACGGCGCGACGCAGCCGAGGTCGCGGAGGATGACCTGTTCGCGCAGCCGGTCGGGGATCTCGTAGGAGGCCACGGACACGTGCTGGTTGAGGTCGATCACCGGCCGCACGATGACCTGGGACTCCGGGGCGCCGCACCAGGCGGCGACCTGCGCGGCGGTGACCAGGATGTTCGGGGACTCGACGCGCCCAACTCCGTGCGGTTCGCCGAGGGCGCGGTCGGAGAGGTGCAGATGCAACACGATCTGCCGGGTCTTCCGGGTCCTCGTCTCGACGGGCTCGACGTCCGGGGAGGCGAACCCGAGGAACTGGTCCCCGCGGGCCAGCGCACCGAGCGCCAGCGAGCGTCGCACGTCCAGCGATTCGGTCGACCCCAGTGCCTTCTGCTGCTCGGCCCCGGCTTGGAGTGCCTTGTCCAGGTCCAGCGCGTCGGGCAGGTCGAGCTCAGCCTGCAGGAGTGAGGTGCCGGCAAAGGAGACTTGCTGGTGGTTGATCGTGACGTGCCGCCCATCGGCAGCCTTCTCGGCCATCTCGGCGGCGGTCTGAGGCATGAACCGGGCGATCGCCTCATCGACCAGCCGGTCCAGGGCGGCGTTCCCGATCCGGGGTGCGTACTGCGCCACCTGCCCGTCCACGAACGCCGCTGCCTCGGGCGAGAGCGCGATGGTCTTGTCCGCGACCCGGCGTGCCCGCCACGCGGGCAGCGACCCGGACTGGACCCGCTCCCACAACCGGGGAAGACGGTGGAACAGTTCCAGCGCATGCGCGACCAGGTACCGACCCGCCTCGGGCGTGAGCCCCAGCGCCGCAGCGATCTCGTAGAGGCAGAACTCCGAGACCAGCGGCGCACCGTCACCCGCGATCGGGATCGGCGAGTCACCCCACGTCGCCACCCCGCCCTCACCAAGCGTCCCGACCACGTGCAGATGAGCCCACGCCAGCGCCTGCGCGAGTACCTCGGCCTCAGCCGCATCGGCGGTAGACCGCGCCCGTCGAGCAGCAGCCAGCACGGCTGCCGCATCGAGGGTCTGCGTCGAGGTCATGTCATGAATCTAGGCACGACCACCGACAATTCCCTTGGAAACAAGGCGAAACCCGACGCACCAGCGGATGTGGAAGACTTCCCCCATGCCACTCCTCGCCGTCACCGTGCTGGGTCACGACCGCCCGGGGATCATCGCCGAGACCACCGGAGCGCTGGCCGGACTGGGCCTCAACATCGAGGACTCCACGATGACTCTGCTGCGCGGTCACTTCGCGATGATGCTCATCACCGGCGGTCCGGCCGACGCGGCCACCGTCGAGGAGGCGCTGGCCGGACTGACCTCGGACGGGTCGCTGTCGGTCTCGGTGCGCGAGGTGCCCGCCGAGCGGGGGACACCCGCCGGCTCGACGTACCTGCTCAGCGTGCACGGGGGAGACCGGCCCGGGATCGTCTCGACGCTGGCCGGCGAGGTGGCCAAGGTGGGCGGGAACATCACCGACCTGACCACGCGGCTGGCCGGTGACCTCTACGTCCTCTCGGCCGAGGTCGACCTGCCGGAGGCGACCGACGTACCGGCGCTGACGTCGGCGCTGCGCGCGGCGGCCGGTGGGCTCGGTGTCGAGGTGTCGCTGCTGCCGCTGGAGAGCGACGACCTGTGACCGCGGGCCGATGACGAACGATCCGCTCGGCACGCTGGCCGGGCTGCCCGAGGGGCGGGTGCTGCCGGTGGTGACCGCGCCCGACCCGGTGCTGGCCCGCGCCGGCAGCGAGGTCGACCCGGCCGACCCGGCGATCGTCCAGCTCGCCGCCGACCTGGTCGCCACCATGCGTGTCTCGCCCGGCTGCGTCGGCCTGGCGGCGCCGCAGGTCGGCGTGAGCGTCAAGGTGTTCTGCGTCGACGTGGCCCAGCACCCGAAGACCCGGACCCAGCACGGCACCTTCGTTCTCTGCAACGCGGTGGTGGAGAGCGCGACCCGGAACGAGAAGGCCCGCGAGGGCTGCATGTCGGTGCCCGACTTCACCGGCGACGTCAAGCGAGCGACGCGGATCGTCGTACGAGGCCAGGCGCCGGGGACCGGCGCCGAGGTGAGGATCGAGACGGACGCCTTCGAGGCTCGCGCCCTCCAGCACGAGATCGACCACTGCGATGGCCTGCTCTTCCTCGACCGCGCCGCCGGCGCGCACGCGATCCACCCGCGCAAGACCTACTTATGATCGCCGAGCACCAGCCCCGGTATCCCAATCGGCAGAGGAAGCGGTCTTAAAAACCGCTCAGTGTGGGTTCGACCCCCACCCGGGGCACCGCCGACGCCGCTACTTCCAGATCCGCACGTAGTCGACCTGCGTGGTCAGCCGGTCCGGCACCACCGCGGGGTCGTACTCGTTGCCGATGTCGCCCATGGCCTGGTTCATCGCCAGGTAGAACGGCTTGTCGAAGGGCGAGTACTTCCCCTGGCCCGCCCGGGCGACCGAGGAGTAGTCGTCGGTGAAGCAGACCTCGCCGTTGACCAGCACGGTGATCCGGCCCGGCGCCCACTCGACGCCGTAGGTGTTGAACGCGTCCAGGTCGATCGGGCAGCGGGCGTGGGTCACGTTCTTGTTGGTCCCGCGCGCGGTCTCGCCCGGCAGGTAGTGCAGGTAGGGCCGGTTCACGCCCGCGGTGTAGCTGTACAGCTCGGCGAAGTCGATCTCGCCGGACGCCGGCCAGGCGCCGTACGAGTTCTTCTTGGGCCACAGCCAGAACGACTGCTGGGACCCGGGCACCTGCAGGCCGGGGATCTTGGCGCGCACCTCGTACTTGCCGTACGTCTGCGAGAACGTCTGGAAGTGCATCACCTGGCCGAAGGCGAACTTCGACCTCTTGCCGTGCCCGCAGCGCACCGTCGCGGGCAGCTCGACCAGGGAGAGCTCCAGGTTGCCGCCGGTCACCGCGATGGTCTCCGGCGTGTCCTCGGCGCAGGCGTACCGCTGGCGCGTGCCGGTGGTGAAGCCGCTGGTCCGGGTCACCTGCGGCACCCAGTAGCGCCGGTCCAGGGTGCTGCCGTCGAACTCGTCGTCGAAGGTGCAGGTCCAGGTGCTGCCGTCGGCCTTGAGCGGCGCCTGGCCACCGCAGGTCGGGGCGACCGGCGCCGCGGAGGCGACGATGTCGATGACGAAGCTGGCGCTCTTGCCCTCCTGGTAGGTCCCGGTGGCCGGCATCCGCGCCCAGTACTTGTACGAGCCGAGGAAGTCGCGGCCGGTGACCGTGAGGGTGGCCTGCAGGTTCTCGTCGAGCACCGCGCTGCTGACCTTGTTGAAGCCGAGGCCGTGCGGGCCCGCGGTGTCCAGCTCGATCCGGTTGCCGGGCAGCGCCGGCGCGCCGGCCTGGACGGTGACGGTGCCGCGCTCGCGCAGCGCCAGCTCACCGGGCCTCGTGGTCACGGTGATCTGCGGACGGCTGAGCACGGGGTGGCTGCCGACCAGCTCCTTGCCGGGCAGGTCGACCAGACCCAGCTGGGTACCGGCGACGAGAGCGGCCGCGACCGCCGCGGTGGCGAGCAGCAGCATGACGCGGAACATGGTGACCCCCATCGACCGGTGGCGGGTGCACGCCACGATCGCTCAGGCTACGGAACCTGGCACCGCCACCGGCTCGATTGGGGCCCCGGGCGTCTCCCGGGCGTGTCGCGTCAGTAGGCGACCGTCCCCGTCGCAGTGCCGGCGAGGTAGTTCGCCGTGGCCGCCGAGGTCACCGTGTAGCGCGACTGGAGCAGCAGCAGGAGGTTGCCGCCGTCCGTGCAGGTGACCGCGCCGGTCGCGTCGGTCGTCCCCGTGCACCTGAGCGTGCGCCCGAAGCTGTCCTTCGCGGTCGCCGTCACCGGGACACCCACCGCCGCAGTGCCGGTGACCGCGTTGCGAACCGTGCCCCTGAAGGTGAACCGGCCGGTGAGCAGCGACTTGAGGAACGAGACCTCCTGGGCCGTGATCGTCACCGGTGCCTTCGTCACCGTCAGCGTGCCGGCGACGTACGAGATCGCGTAGTCCTCGCCGGCGTCGCCGCCGGAGCAGACGATCGGGTAGGTCCCGGCGTCGCTGTGCGGACCGGCGACGCCGCAGGTCGGCGCGGTGACGAACCCGTCGCCGCTGCGGAAGCCGGTCGCGGTGAAGGTGAACGCGGGGTCGCTCTCGCCGTACGTGATCGTCTTGTCCTCCGCGGTGACCTTCACCGGCGCCCCGACCACGGTGGTCAGCGGCAGGCCGACCAGCGTGCCGGTCGGGTTCGCCACCACGGTGACGGTGGCCGAGGCGATGTCCTCGGGCACCGTGAACGTGATCGCCGCGGTCCCGCCGGCCACCGGGAAGGTGCCGATCTTGCGGGAGGTGCCGGCCGAGCGCAGGTACGCCGTCACGCTGGTGTTCGCGGGCGAGCCGAGGGAGGTCAGGTCCAGCTTGGAGAGCGTGAACGAGACCGCCTGGCCCGCCGTCACCGTGCCGGGCAGCCCGTTCTCGACCACCTGCTGGCGGGCGAAGTCGGGGCTCAGGCCCGGGTGGTGCTGGAGGTAGGAGATCCACAGGTCGCGGTCGACGAGGCCGGTGTCCGCGGGCGTGCCCTGGGCGAAGGCGGCGAAGTTGTCACCGCCGGTGCCGAGGAACGAGAACGTGGAGACCGTGTAGACGTGCGCTGGGTCGAGCGGCTCGCCGTCCACGACCACCGAGGTGATCCGCGAGCCGGCCGGCCTGGTCGGGTCCTGGGTCACCCGCACGTTGTCGGACAGGCCCAGCGCCAGGAACGGTCGCGACGCACCGGACGGCTGCCACTGCTGCTCGAGCACCGACCGCAGCTGGGCGCCGGTCAGCTTGACCGTCCAGATGTTGTTGACGAACGGCAGCACCGCGTTGGCCTCGGCGTAGGTGATCACGCCGTCGGCGTCGTACTTGAGGTCGGCCCGCAGACCGCCCGGGTTGACGATGCCGAGGTCGGCGTGGATGTCGCTGGGCAGCCCGTCGCGCAGCGCGTTGGCGACCAGGTCACCGATCGTCGACTCCGAGCCGCGGTCCTCGGTGGTGCCGTTGAACGCGCGGGTGATGTCGGCGGTGACGCTGCCGACCGGCTGGCTGCCGATCGCGGCGGCCTGCGCGAGCGCGGCGTCGACGATCGTCTTGACCTGCGCCACCCGCGGGTACTGCGCGACCAGGGTGGCGTCCGCGACCGTCGTCCGGGCCACGTTCCGCACGGTGTACGACGTCACGCCGCCGGTGCCCGGGTCCACGACGAGCTGCACCTGCCCGACGTTGTTGCCGTACTCGCCCGTCTGGATGATCGGGCGGGTCCGGCCGGGCTGGCCGGGCACCGGGGCGTCCCATGCGTAGGCCTGGTGGGTGTGGCCGTTGAAGATCGCGTCCACCGCCGGGTCCAGGTTCGCCATCTGCGCGAACTCACCGCCCTTGGCGACCTCGGCGGCGTAGCTCGACCCGAGTCCCTGGGTGGCGCCGGCGTGGAAGCTGGCCACGATCACGTCGGCCTCGCCGTTGGCCGGGTCACCGTCGCTGAGCTCGTGCGCGACCCGGTTGACCGCGTCCACGGGGTTGCCGAAATCGATCTCGGTGATGCCCCCGGGGCTGACCAGCGACCTGGTCTCCTCGGTGACCGCGCCGATGACCGCGACCTTGACGCCCTGCACGGTGAACGTCGCGTACTCGGGCAGGACCGGGTCCTGGGTGCCCTTGGCGTAGACGTTCGCGCCGAGGTAGTCCCACTGCGCGTTGCGGCTGCCCGGCGCGCCGATCACCCGGTCGCGCAGGTCGTGCCAGCCGCGGTCGAACTCGTGGTTGCCCACCGCCGAGGCGTCCAGCCCGAGTGCGTTGAACATGTCGATCGTCGGCTGGTCGTTCTGGGAGGCCGAGGCGAACTCGGAGGCGCCGATCAGGTCGCCGGCGCCGATGAGCAGGGTCTTGTCGGCCCCGCCCTGCTCGGTGAGCTGCTCGACCGTGCCCGCCCACTTGACCGTGTTGGCGTTGATCCGGCCGTGGAAGTCGTTGACCCCCAGCAGGTTCAGCGTCACCGGCGCCGGCGCCGCGGCGACGTCGAGGCCGACGATCTCCGGGTCGTGGTCGGAGGCCCGGAACATGTTCGGCTGGTAGAGGTCGGAGACGTTGTAGTTGGTCCGGCTGTACTCCCAGGCCACCGACTCACCGGAGTTGATGCCCCACACGTCCGCGCCGGCGACCAGCCCGCGGGCCGCGTCGTTGGCGAGCACGTGGTCCAGCGAGCCCGACATGCCGTCGAAGCTGTAGGTCCACTCGTTCGGGTCGTCGGAGTTCACCAGCTGGTAGCCGGCGCCCTCGAGGACCTGGATCGGGTCCTCCTTCGAGTAGGAGTTGAAGTCGCCGGTGAGGAAGACCTTGTCGGTCCCACGCGCGGCGGCGAAGTCGTTCGCGAACGGGACCAGGGCCTGGGCCTGCGCGATCCGGTCCGGGTTGGCGTTGCCCTGGCCGGTGCCGTCGTCGGTGCCGGAGCCCTTGGACTTGAAGTGGTTGACCACGACAGCGAACGTCGAGGAGTCCGCGGCGCCCTTCGGCTTGAAGGCCTGGGCCAGCGGCTCGCGCGCGTTGCCGAACGCGGCACTGCCGACGAGCACCTTTGAGGCGCCGACCAGCGAGATCGTGCCGGGGTTGTAGATGAACGCGGTCCGGATCACGTCCTGCTCGGCCAGCGGCGGCAGGTCGGCCGCGTCGGGGGAGGGTGCGTAGGCCCACCGCGTCGAGCCGGCGGCGGCGTTGAGCGCGGTGACCAGGGAGGCGAGCGCGTCGTCACGGTCGATCCCGAACTGCGCCGAGTTCTCGATCTCCTCCAGCGAGACCACGTCCGCACCGAGCGCGTTGATCGCGGCGACGATCTTGGTCTGCTGGCGGGTCAGGTCGTCGGCCTCGGCGGCACCGCGCGGGCCGGTGGCGCCGCAGTCGTTGACGGTGTTGTGGTTGCCGTCGCGGTCGTCGAAGAAGGTGCAGGTGTGCCCGGCCGCGGCGTAGTCGACGCCCAGGGTGTTGAAGTAGTTGAGCACGTTGAAGGTGGCCAGGCGGATGTTGCCCGGCACTGCCTCGGGCGCCTCGTTGCGGGTGTCGGTGAAGCCGACGACCGAGGTGCCGGTGCCGGTTACCCGCTGCTGCGGCTGGAACTTCCACAGGTTGTTGCGCCAGTCCAGGATCACCGGCGCGCTGAACGTCGCCCGCGCACCGACCCGGACCGGGTTCGAGGGCGCCAGCCAGGGCAGCGGGATCGCCTTGTTCGTGGCGTTCGACAGGAAGTTGATCGAGGCACCGTCGTCGAGGGTGACCTTGCGCGCCGCGTTGTCCGCGGTCACCGCGACGATGGCGGCGGTGTCCTGCGCGTCGGCCACCTCGGTCGGGGTGAGCAGCGGCTTGGTGCCGGTGGCCAGCCCGATCTCGGCGAACTGGTTGGTGCCGAAGGTGTTGGTGACCGTGAAGGTGTCGGTCGGGGCGAGCAGCTCGCCCTCGTGCTTCTCCCGGTCGGCCTCGGTGGCCGGGTACGGCATCGAGCGCGGCGTGACCGGGGCGGCCGAGCCGGAGGCCGGTACGACGCCGCCCGCGGCGGGCGTGATCTCGGTGAGCCCGTTGAACTCGCTGACCACGCCGGTGACGTCGACGTGGTCGCCGAGCGCGACGGTGCCCGCACCCGAGTTCGCGCCGAAGACGAAGATCGCGTCCGAGGCGTCCGGGGTCGCGTCGGTGCCGCCGCCGGTGCCCGGGGTCTGGATGTAGATGCCGTTGAAGCCGCCGGTCGGGTACGCCGCGGTCACGATGCCGGTGGTGTGCACGGTCTGGCCGACCAGCGCGCTGGCGGCGCCGGTGCCCTGGATCTCGGCGATGGTCTTGTCGCCGCCGGTGCCCCCGCCCGGGCTGCCGCTGTTCTGCGGGTCCGGCGCGGCGGAGCTGAAGTCCGCGGCGTTGTTGTCGGTGTCGGCGCCGGCCGCGCTGCGGGTCGCCGCGGTGGAGTTGGTGAGGTTGGCGCCCATGGTGGCGCCCTCGAACGTGTTGTTGCCGGTGCCGTAGCCGACCATGTCGATCAGGCCCGCGTTGCCGGCTACGTTCCCAGTGCCGGTGAAGCTGCTGCCGTTGATCAGCAGCACCTGGCCGGCGGTCCCGCTCATCGAGAAGGTGGTGGTCGCGTCCGGGGTGGGCAGCGCCGGCAGCGCGGTGTTCGCGCCGTCCGAGCCGTTGATGAGGAAGTGGCCGTGCGCGGCGACGGAGCCGCTCAGCGCGACGGCCGCGCCGCCCGCACTGCCGCTGGCGGAGCGGTACTGCACGCTCTTGCCGGCCAGCGAGATCGCGGCGTCGGTGGGGTTGTAGAGCTCGATGAAGTCCGAGCGGAACGGGGCGCTGGTGTTGCCGCCCCCTCCGTAGACCTCGCTGATGACCAGACCGGTGCCGTCCGGGGAGGCAGTGGCAGGCGCGGCGTGCAACGTGGCCGCAGCCACCGCGAGCCCGAGAACCGCAGCGATGCGGGAGCGTCCGTGCATGAGGCGTCGTCCTCCAGGGTCGAGTGCTGTGGCGCTCATGCAAGGGCGACGGGATTACCTCAGCGTGGATCGAACGTGAATGGTGACTGTCGACCGGGCGAGCGGTCAAGGGGAATCCGCTCAGAGTGCCGGCGTGTACTCGTTCACCCGCTCGCGCAGCGACGCGACGTTGCTGTGGAACCGGTCCAGCTCGAGCAACCCGAGGGCGCGCTCGGCGTGCCGGCGGGCGAGCTCGGTGGCGCCGCGGCGGGTCTCGGTGGCGCTCGCGTGCCAGTACGCCGTGCCGAGCCGGGCACCGTCGTCGAGGTTGCCGGCCGCGTCGAGCGCCTGCAGGCACAGCGACCGGGCCTCGGCCTGGTCGCCGAGCGCGAGCTGCACGTCGGCGAGCGCGAGCACCAGCTCGATGGACTCGGGCAGGCCGTGCAGGCCGTACTGCTCGACCAGGTCCAGGCCGAGCTCGCCGACCTTGACCGCCTGCTCGAGCTCGCCCTGGGCCAGGTAGGCCCGGCACAGCGCGGTCCGCAGCTGCAGCGACCGGCCGGCCAGAGCGCCGGAGTCCAGGAGCCGCTGCAGGGTCCGGGCGGCTGCCGCGGGGCGGCCCGCGTCCAGCATCGCCATGGCCCGGATCCGGTCGGCCTCGTCGGTCAGGTCGGTCAGCGGGGTCTCGCCGAACTCGTCGACGACCCGGCTGGCCATCGCGGACGCGGCGGTGGTCCGCCCGGAGGCGAGCAGCAGGTCCGCTCGGGACAGCGCCAGGGACAGCTCGTCGAGCCGGTCCCGGTCGATGCCGAGCACCAGGGCCTCCACGGTGGTCTCGGCGCGCGTCGCGATGTGCTGCAGCAGCTCGACTCCGGGTCGTCGCTGGCCGGCCTCGATCCGGCAGATGTAGGCCGAGGAAGCGGCCGGGTCGCCGAGCTCGGCCTGGGTGAGCCCGCGCACCAGGCGGGCGTTGCGAATCCGGGAGCCCAGGACGATCGGGTCGATCGTCCGACTGAGCAACCGCAGGTGCTGGTCCAGCGACATGAGAATCCCCTCCGCGTCCGGTAGACCAAGATGGTCAACCGTGAGACGACTACTTGTCAACTGATGTTGACAGATCTCGCCTGGCGACGCGGAGGGGATCCGGGGGTCAGCGAGCGGCCTCGGCCTTCCGCTGGTGGTTGCGCGGGGCGACCAGACCGGTGGAGGCCGCGGCCCGGCGGTAGGCGTCGCTGGCGTCGTCGCGCTCGCCGATCTCGTCGAGCAGGCCGCCGAGCTCGAACCAGAACTGGGCGGCGTCCCGGTCGGCGGCCTCGACGTCACCGGCCAGCCGGATGGCCTCCCGGTACGCCGTCCGGGCATCGGCCTTGCGGCCCTGCTCGGCGGCGATCTGGCCCTCCAGCACGTGCGACTCGGCGGCCACGATCGGGGCGGCGTCCCCGGCCGCGGTCCGGCTGGCGGTGGCCAGCGTGGCGGCGGCGTCGAAGTCGCGGCGCAGGAACCGGCTGCGTGCCTGCGCGAGCAGGTTCTGCCCCCGGTCGACGGCGTCCGCGGTGGCCCAGGCGAGCTCGCCCTCGGCCTTCTCCAGAGCCGCGATCGCGCTGTCCAGGTCGGGGTCGTCGCCCTGGAGCAACAGCGTGCCCAGCTCGGTGCGCAGCCGGCCGAGGTGGCGCGCCTCGTCGCCCAGCTCGGCGAGCCGGAGGGCCTTCTCGGCCAGCGGCAGTGCCGCCTCGTGCGAGCCCTGGGCGGAGAGACGCTCGGCGGCGCGGGCGTAGGCGTCCACCTTGCCGGTACCGCTGCCGAGCGCGTCCGAGGACTCGATGGCGGCGCGGCAGACCCGCAGCGCGTCGTCGACGTCGCCGCGGGCGGCGTGCGCGCCGGCCAGGATCGCGGCCAGCTCGATCGCCTCGCCGAGTCCGCCGAGCTTGTGCTCGTCGACGAGAGCCTGAGCCCGCTCGCCGACCTCGATGGCGCGGATCTGGTCGCCGGCGTCGCGGTGGCAGCGGGTCAGCGAGACCAGCACCCGCAGCGTGCGCGCGTCCGCGGTCTGCTCGTCGATCAGCGACTCCAGCAGCAGGATCGCCTCGTCGAGGTCGCCGGCCGCCTCCAGGCCCAGGGCGCGCACGTACGACGCACGCCGGTGGACCTGGGGCAGGATCGTCTCGCTGGTCGCGTTCTGCACGCCGGCGACCTTGGCCAGCGCGGTCTTCGCGTTGCCGGCCCGGATCGCCAGCTCGGCGAAGTCGAGCTCGACGTGCAGCTCGGCCTCCTGGTTCTTGGTCACCCCGAGGAGGAGCTCCTCGAGGGTGGTGCTCATCCGCCCGGCCATGCGCTCCAGCAGGCCCGCCTCGGGACGGCGCTGGCCGTCCTCGATGCGGGAGATGTACGCCGTCGAGACGTCCTCACCCGCGACCTGGGACTGGGTCATGCCCGCGGCGATCCGCGCATTCCTGATGCGTTGCCCGAGGAGTGCAGGGTCGATCGAGCGGCTCAACGCCGCGAGTTGTGTGTCCATAACGGACATTGTGCCTTGGTGTGCCTGATGCTTGTCCAGCACCCGCGGCGAATTCATGTGAATCTCTTGGACTCGCGGCGCCTACACAGGCAGATCGGGAGCACCGGGGAGGTCCCGGAGGACGCCCGGGAGCAGCCGGATCGCGTCGGGCGGCAGCGCCCGCAGCAGCGGGACCAGGTCCAGCCAGAGACCGTCGGCGAACGCGGCCGTGACGATGCCGCGCAGCACCTCCTCGGAGTGGAAGCAGGTCATCGACGCCAGCCGCATCCGGCTGTCCGGGCTCATCGTCCGCACCACCGGGAGCAGCACGCTCCACAGGTCCGCCTCCAGGACCGCGGCGACCAGGCCGGCCACGACCTCCTCCTCCATCGCGGCCACCTGGTCGGCGATCGGCCCGCGGCGCTCCTCGGAGAGCTGGTCGAGCAGGTCCAGGGCCTCGGGCCACAGGTCGTTCTCGGCCGCGCAGCGCAGCACGCCGGGCAGCCGTTCCGGGGGCAGCAGCCCGACCGCGTGGTCGAGCGCCTCCTTGTGCTCGAGCACGAACGCGGTGCGCAGCATCGCCTCGTCGGACAGCGCCCCCATCGCCGCGCCGATGGAGGCGTCCGGGACGAAGCCGAGGAACCGGCCCATGGTCACGTGCTCGCCGCGCCGGCCCAGCTCGCGGGCGACCGGCTCGACCAGCGAGGTGGGAACACCGGCGATGATCGCGGCGACCCGGCGCGGGTCCAGCTCGACGGTGGCGTCGGCCAGGAAGTCCGGCGAGAGCCGCTTGGCGACGTCGATCGCCTTGCCGGGGTCCACGCTGCCGGCCGCGCGGGCGCAGAGCAGCGGACCGAAGGCGCGCTCCGCGACGGTCGCCACCAGGGGCGAGGGCAGCAGCTTGGCGGCGGCGCCGAGCCGGGCCAGCAGCGGGGCGCCGGTGTCGAAGAGCAGGTCGGTGGCCTTCTCGCGCAGCCCGCGCAGCTCGGCGGCGGGGACCTGGTCGAGGAATTCCAGCTCGCCGGGCGCCAGGCCGAGCAGCCGCTCCAGCTTGAGCACCTCGGCCTGGGTCTGGAGCACCGCGCTCACCCGAACAGCACCTTCCTCACCGGGCCGCGCAGCAGCTTGGGCACGAAGTCCAGGCCGCTGTCGGTGGCCTCGCGCAGCGCCTGCTTCTGGCGGGCCCGGGCGGCGTCGACCGCGTCGGCCAGCCGGGCGTGCTGCTCCTCGGTGAGGGCTCCCAGCGCCGGCGGCAGCGACCCGCCGTACAGGGTCTCCAGGCGTGCACGCGCCTCGGTGCTCGGCTCGGGCATCTCAGCGGATCAGCAGCGTGATGGCCAGGTCGGCGAGCTGGTGCTCGAAGGCCTCCACCTCGTCGGGGCTCGCGTCCGCCGAGCGGGTGACCCAGTCGACGACGATCGAGTTGACCGCGCCGGCCAATGCCAGCGTGGCGAACCGGAAGTCGCGGTCCCGGGCCTCGCCGCGCTCGACCGCGGCGGCGCCCTCCTCCTCGACCAGGGCGATCAGCGCCTCCCGGTCGTCCAGCTCGCGGTCGGCCACCCGCGGGCCGGCGCCGGTGCACTCGAGGAAGGCGATCCGGGTGGCCCGCACGTCCTCGATCATCGGGCCCAGGTAGGCGATCACGGCGCGGGGCAGCCGGACCTCGATGTGCTCGCCCTGCGTCTCGGCCAGCGACTCCAGGGCGCGCTCGAACGCGCCGGTCATGATCTCGCCGTACACGTCGAGGAAGGCGGCCTCCTTGTTGTCGTACAGGACGTAGAAGTGCCGGGTGGAGACCCGCGACTCCGCGCAGAGCCGCTCGATGGACGTGCCGGTGAAGCCGAGGGTGCCGAACAGCTCGCGTCCGGTGTCCAGCAGCCGGCGCCGGCGCTCGGCGTCGCGCTGGTCGGGGGAGAGGCCGGAGTAGACGCGCTCGGAGGTCACCCGCGCTCCCCGGGGGGCACGCGGTCCTGCGGACCGTTCGGCATGAACTGCGAGGCCAGGTGCTCCCAGGCGTTGTCGATGACGGTGACGAGGTCGATCCGCATGGCCTTGCGCACGTGCGGCTTCTCCAGCTCGCGGTCGACGAACCGGACGATGAACCGGCGCAGCTCGCCGTCCAGGCCGGTCAGCTTCTGCAGCACCGTTGCCCGGCGGCTGTCCGAGGCGATGGTCATCTCGACATCGTCAGGGGAGGGCGGGGTGATGTGCCAGAGGATGGTCAGCGGCTGGACCAGCTCCATGGTCAGCCGGAGCGGCAGCAGCACGTCGGCGTCGAAGCGGAGCATGTCCACGCCGAGGTCGAGGTGGAAGGAGACGTGCACCGGCAGGTTGACCTGGTAGCCGACCACGTCGGGCAGCGCGTCGCCGTACGCCGTCCCGAAGGTGCCGGCCGCGGTGACCTTGGCGACCTTGCGGCCGGGCCCGGCGCCGATCGGCCCGAGCCGGAACTCGTCCCCGAGGACCCGGTTGATCGACTCCATCACCCGGTCGCGGTGCAGCACCAGGTTCATGAACCGCATCCCGAACTCGTCGTACCCGATGGCGACCTCGGGAGCCGCCTCGGGCTCGGCCGCGTCCAGGTCCTCGGGCTCCAGGGCTGCGTCGGTCATCGAACGATCGTAGTAACCCGCAGAACGAGAACTCGTTTCAGTTCACATGAGGAAGGTCACCCTCCTGCTCCTTGCCCTCGTCCTGGCCGCCGTGGTCACGCCCGGGCCCGCGCACGCGGACGGGCCGGCGCCCCGGCTGCACCGCGAGGGCCGGTACCTGGTCGACGAGCACGGCCGGCTGGTGATCGTGCACGGGCTGAACTTCGTCTGGAAGCGTGCGCCGTACGCACCGCCGGACACCCCGGCCGGCTTCACCGCCGCCGACGCGGACTGGCTCTACGAGCACGGCTTCAACGGCGCCCGCCTCGGCGTGCTCTGGGCCGGCGTCAACCCGACCGCGCCCGGCGTCGCCGACGCCTCCTACTTCGCGAAGTGGGACCGGGTGGTCGACCTGATGGCCGGCAAGGGCATCTGGATGCAGTTCGACATGCACCAGGACATGTGGCACGAGACGTACGGCGGCGAGGGCGTGCCGGGCTGGGCGGCGAAGCGGCCGCTGCCCTGGTCGCTGCTGCCGTACCTGCCGGTGCCGTTCCCGTACGGCTACTGGATCCCCGAGGTCTCGGCGGTCTTCGACGGCTTCTGGGCCAACAAGGGCGGGCTGCTGGACCACTGGGTGACGTTCTGGAAGCAGGTCGCCGGGCACTACCGGAGCCAGCCGTACTCGATGGGCTACGACCTCGTCAACGAGCCGTGGGTCGGGCTGGAGTGGGCGACCTGTGCGATCGCCGGCTGCCCGGGCAGCTACAAGGAGCTGCAGCGCGCGCAGGACAAGGCCCTGGCCGGGATCAGGACCGTCGACCCGACCGGCCTGGTCTGGTACGAGCCGCAGCAGCTCTCGGCCGGCCTGCTGATGCCGACCTGGCTGCAGGGTGTCGCCGGCGAGCAGAACCTCGGCCTGTCCTGGCACAACTACTGCAGCGCGACGTTCCTGGCCAGCTTCGGGATCCCGTTCGACGCGACCGAGACGTGCACGAGCTTCACCCGCAACCGCGAGCGCAACGCCCTCGACCAGGCCGCCCGGATGGACGCGGTCCCGCTGATGAGCGAGTGGGGCGCGACCGACAACGCCCGGGCGCTGGAGATCGACGCCGACGCCGCCGACGAGAACCAGATGAGCTGGTTGTACTGGGCCTACAAGCGCTGGGACGACCCGACCACCGCGGACACCGCGCAGGGACTGTTCCACGACGACGCCGACCTGACCTCGGTGAAGACCGACAAGCTGCGCCGGCTGGTCCGGACCTACCCGCAGGCCACTGCCGGGCGGGACCTGCGCTACCGCTACGACCAGGCCACCGGTGCGTTCACGATGACCTACCGCGGCGACGCCGCCATCGACGCGCCGACCCGGATCTTCGTCAGCCCGGTCACCGCGCCGCACGGGTACGACGTGGTGACCAGTGCCGGGACGGTGACGAAGAACGGCTCGTACGTCGACGTCGACGCGGACACGAACGACGTGGTGACGATCTCGGTCACGCCGCGTCCCTGAGAGCACCGCCGGTGATCGGGAACCAACCGCTCTCGCAATCCGTTGGAGTAGCAGCGTCTCGGTAGTATCGCGACGTGAGCCTGGCAGCCAGATCGGCGGGCCAGGAGGCCTCCAAGGAGGAGACCATGCAGAGCAGCAACCCCGTCTTCACGCGGTCCGAGGGCTTCAACGGCCGCGGGGGCACCGCGTACGCCGACTTCGGCGCCGCCCCGACCAGCCCGAGCACGCACGAGCCCTACGGCAGCACGCTGACCGGCAGCGGCCGGATGACCATCGACACGGTCGTGCAGAAGACCGCGATCACCTTGGGCGTCGTCGTCCTGGCCGCGGCCGCCACCTGGATCCTGACCGGCGACGTCGTCACCCAGAACGCGTTCGGCGACCCGGTGCTCGACTCCGGCAAGACCCAGCTCCTGTACACGCTGAGCGCGGTCGGGGCACTCGGCGGCTTCGCGCTGGCGATGGTGAACTCGTTCAAGCGGGTCATCAGCCCGGCACTCGTGATCGGTTACGCGGCCCTCGAGGGCGTGTTCATCGGCGCGATGAGCAAGACGTTCCAGCTCGCGTTCGGGGACGGTGTCGTCACCGGTGCCGTTCTCGGCACGGTGGCGGCGGTGGCCGGCACGCTGACGGCGTACAAGGTCTTCGACATCCGGGTGGGCGACAAGTTCCGCAAGTGGGTGATCGCGGCGATGTTCGGCTTCGTCGCCGTCACCCTTCTCGACTTCGTCCTGCACTTCTTCAAGGCCGACCTCGGCTTCAACGGCTTCGGTGGCCTGGGCCTGGTGATGAGCTTCGTGGGCCTCGGCCTCGGTGTCCTGATGCTGATCCTCGACTTCGACTTCGTCGAGCAGGGGATCGCCGCGGGTCTGCCGGAGCGCGAGTCGTGGCGCGCGGCCTTCGGCTTCACCGTGACCATCGTGTGGATCTACATCGAGCTGCTGCGGATCCTGGCGATCCTGCGCGGGAACGACTAGTCCCGCACCAGCTCCTCCGAAGCGCCCGTCTCCTCGGAGGCGGGCGCTTCCGCGTCCACGGGGGTGTGCCGGCGGCGGCGCATCAGGGTGACCCAGAGCCCGCCCCGGCCACGGCTGGACCCGTCGACCTCGGTGCCCCCGAGCTCGGTGCCCGGCGTCTGGCTGGCCCGGACCGCGGCCTTCGAGATCGGCAGCACGCCCTCGCCGCGGCGCGGCTCCGGGACGTCGTCCGGACCGAGCCCGAGGGCGGCCAGGGTCGAGGGGAGCAGCACGCCGACCAGCGAGGCGTAGCCGGCGGCGCTGGGATGAAAGCGGTCCGGCCCGAACAGCAGCGCCGGGGCCGCGTCGAACTCGGGGCCGAGGATCGAGCCGAGCGAGACGGTGCGTCCACCGGCCTCGACCACGGCGATCGTCTGCGCGGCCGCGAGCCGGCGCGACCAGCTGCGCGCGACCTGGCGCAGCGGCTGCGGGATCGGGCGCACGGTGCCGAGGTCGGGGCAGGTGCCCACGACGACTGCCACCCCGGCGTCGACGAGCTGGCGGACCGCCTCGGACAGGTAGCGCACCGACTCCTGAGGCGACATCCGGTGGGTCACGTCGTTGGCGCCGATGAGGATCACCGCGACGTTCGGCTCGACCGCCAACGCACCGGCGACCTGGTCGCCAAGCTCGCTCGACTTGGCTCCGGACTTGCAGAACTCGCGCAGGTGCACCCGCCGGTTCGCCGCGGCCGCGATGCCCGAGCCGAGCAGGGCGCCCGGGGTCTCCTCGACGGTGAAGACGCCGTACCCGGCGGCGCTGGAGTCCCCGAGCAGGGCCACCTTGATCGCCGGTCCGGGACGACCTCGTCCGTACCAGCCGGTGGCGTCGGGCACCCGGGCGTCGATCCTGCCGATCGCCTTGCGGGCCACCTTCGCCTCGGCGCGGAGCACGCCGTACAGGGAGGCGCCGAGCAGGGACAGCCCGCCGCCGCCGTACGCCGCCGCGGCTGCCAGCTTCCGAGCTGCTGCTGCCTTTCCCACGATCACGCGGGCCATCCTAGGGAGGAGGCCCAGGCGCGGGCTCGAGGATTACTGCGCGGCGATGTGGGTCCTCGCCCAGACGATCGGGTGGTCGGTGAGCCGCTGCGTCTTCGGCGTCCAGTCGTAGCCGTACTGGCTGAACCGCGCCGGTCCGGCCGCGAGCACCCAGTCGATGCCGTAATTCTTGGCGGGCATCGAGCAGGTCATCGACGGGATGCTGTTGGGCGCGAGCATCAGCTTGCCCTGCGTGAGCGGGCAGAACGCGGGCGCACGGTCGTTGAGGTCGCCGGTCAGGAAGACCGCCTTGCCGGAGGCGCGCAGCTCGACGATCTTGGCGCGCTCGATGGCGATCGCCTTCTGGCGCCACTGCGTCTGGTTGCCCCACGGCGCGACCGAGGCCGGGTTGTGCACGTTGATGAAGTACGCCTCCCGACCGCTCTGCCGGTGGCGGAGCAGCACGATCGGCATCTTGCGGGGGTGGCCGTCGAAGTACGGCACGTCGAAGGTGGTCGCGCTGACCAGCTCCATGGTGCTGTTGCGCCAGATGATCGAGTTCTCGGTGTCGGTCTTGTAGGCCGTGGCCGGGAAGATCCCGTACGTCGAGCCGGCGGTGGCCAGGAACGAGGCGCGCTGCGGCTTCTGGAACTCCTGCAGCCCGACCACGTCGACGCCGTAGGTGCCGAGCAGCGCGACCTGCCGCGGGGTCCGCCAGGCGTAGGTCGGGTAGCGGCTGCCGGCCGGGGTGTGGCTGGCGCCGAGGGTGTTGAAGCTGGCCAGCACGAAGCCGGTGTTGTCGAAGAGCCAGCGGGTCGGCATCGGCTTGCCGACGTAGGTGTCCAGGAACTTCGACGGGTTCAGCGTCCTGGTGCCGTACGCCGAGGTGACCGCGAAGTAGAGCGAGCAGGACTTCGCGATGCCGAGGTGGCCGACGTAGCCGATCGGCTGGCCGGCCTGGACGAGCTGGCCGGTCTTCACCGTGGCGGCGCGCATGTAGCCGTAGCTCGTGGTGAGCGAGCGCCGGCTCGCGACGATGCGGACGAGGTTCGGTCCGGCCGTCCGCGAGGAGGTGACCACGGCGGTCCCCGGGTGCGCGGCGCGGACCACGTTGGTGCAGGACGCCTTGATCTCGGTGCCGGGCCGCTTGCCGAAGGTGCGCTGGTCGACCGCGCGGCCACCGGCCACCGGGAAGATCACGTTGGGCGCGTACGACGTGCGCCGGCTGGCGGGGACGATCGTGGCGTCCGCCCCGGTGACCACCAGGGCCGGGACGGCGATCGAGCCCGCGACGACCGCGGCCCCCAGGATGCGGCCGAGACGGCTGCCCATCATGTGCTCTCCTGACACTCTGTGGGCCGCTTCCCCGACGACCCGCCTTCAAGGCGCCTCTGTCGAACCCTCGCCGGCTGCGCGTCGCCATGCGCGGCGCCTGGCTGCGTTGTCGTCAGTCGGCGGCCAACACCGGGCCGCCTTCCTCCTCCGCCTTGCCATCCACCACGCCTGACGGCGCTCGCTACGACGCGGACTCGACAGACCCGCCTCGGAAGTATGACCCAGATTCGCGTGAAATTTGAGACCTGTGTGAAAAAAAGTGCCTCATGTGGCGTGTTGGTGCTTGAAAATGACAACGATGTAACACTCAAAAGTGTCCGATTTGCGACGTTCTCTGGTTCGGCCGGCCGCGCACTATGTTGAGCCCATGGACTACGCGAACTCCTTGCTCGACCTGATCGGCAACACCCCGCTGGTCAAGCTCGGCACGACCGTCGGCGACGCGAAACCGCTCGTGCTCGCGAAGGTCGAGTACCTCAACCCCGGCGGCTCGGTGAAGGACCGGATCGCCCGCCGGATGATCGACGCGGCCGAGGCCTCCGGCGAGCTCCAGCCCGGCGGCACGATCGTCGAGCCGACCTCCGGCAACACCGGCGTCGGGCTGGCCCTGGTCGCCCAGCAGCGCGGCTACAAGTGCGTGTTCGTCTGCCCGGACAAGGTCAGCGAGGACAAGCGCAACGTGCTCAAGGCGTACGGCGCCGAGGTGGTCGTCTGCCCGACCGCCGTGGCCCCCGAGCACCCGGACTCCTACTACTCCGTCTCCGACCGGCTCTCCTCGCAGCCGGGCGCGTGGAAGCCGGACCAGTACTCCAACCCGAACAACCCGCGCTCGCACTACGAGGACACCGGTCCGGAGATCTGGCGGCAGACCGACGGGAAGATCACGCACTTCGTGTGCGGCATGGGCACCGGCGGCACCATCTCGGGCGTCGGCAGGTTCTTGAAGGAGCAGAACCCGGACATCCAGGTGATCGGTGCCGACCCCGCGGGATCTGTCTACTCCGGCGGCACCGGCCGGCCCTACCTGGTCGAGGGCGTCGGTGAGGACTTCTGGCCGGACACCTACGACCGGACCGTCGCCGACCGGGTCATCGAGGTCTCCGACGCGGACTCGTTCGCCTTCACTCGCCGGCTGGCCCGCGAGGAGGGCCTGCTGGTCGGCGGCTCGTCGGGGATGGCGGCGTTCGCGGCGGCCCAGCTGGCGAACGAGATCGATGACCCCGAAGCCGTGATCGTGGTGCTGCTGCCCGACTCCGGTCGCGGCTACCTGACCAAGGTCTTCAACGACGAGTGGCTGGCCCGCTACGGGTTCCTGCCGCCCGAGGGCGACCAGACCGTCGGCGAGGTGCTCAAGGCCAAGAGCGGCCAGATGCCGGACCTGGTGCACACCCATCCGACCGAGACCGTCGCGGAGGCGATCAAGATCCTGCAGGAGTACGGCGTCTCGCAGATGCCCGTGGTCCGGGCCGAGCCGCCGGTGATGGCGGCGGAGGTCGCCGGGTCGGTCTCCGAGCGCGCGCTGCTCGACGCGCTGTTCGCGGGGAAGGCCAAGCTGGCCGACCAGGTCGAGGCGCACATGAGCCCGGCGCTGCCCACGATCGGCGCCTCCGAGGGAGTCGCGGGCGCCATCGCCGCGCTCGAAGGGGCCGACGCGCTGCTCGTCCAGGAGGACGGCCGGCCGGTCGGCGTGCTCACCCGCGCGGATCTACTTACGTTCATTGCCGCGTTCCGTTAGCGGTGATTTGTCCGGTGCACTAGTGTGTGTTCACGGTCGCGAACTCCGTACCCCACATGGACGCGACCAAGGATCCGTTTGGGTGCAGCGTGAGGTCTCCTCACGCGCAACGGATCAGGTGGCGGGGTGATCCTGGGAGGGGTACCCCGCCACCGCCCCGTTCTCCACCTTTCTCGGCCAGCACGGGAGCGTCATGGGCTACCGCACGATCGCCTCGCACGGCGAAGCCGAGATCGAGGTCTCCCGGTCCCGGTTCCGCTGCGAGCTCGTCCGCGTCGAGGACGAGCTGACCGCGCGCGGCGTCATCGACGGCATCCGGCGCGAGCACTGGAACGCCCGGCACCACTGCTCGGCGTTCATCCTCGGACCCGACCGCGCGATCGAGCGGTCCAGTGACGACGGCGAGCCCTCCGGCACCGGCGGTGCGCCCATGCTCGAGGTGCTCCGCGGCAACAAGGTCAGCGACGTGGTCGCGGTGGTCACCCGCTGGTTCGGCGGCACCCTGCTCGGCACCGGCGGTCTCTCCCGCGCGTACGCCGACGCGGTGCGCGCCGCCCTGGAGGCCACCGAGATCGTCGAACGGGTCGAGCAGGAGCTCTGCGACGTCACCGTCGACCTGGCCGCCGCCGGCCGGCTCGAGCACGAGCTGCGCTCACGCGGGACCAACGTCCTCAACATCGAGTACACCGACGTCGCGACGCTCTCGCTGGCGCTGCCCCTGGTCACGGTGCCGATCGCCGAGGAGATCGTCGCCGAGCTGACCGAGGGCGAGGCTCACCTGGTGCGCCGCGGGATGCGCTGGGTGGACGCGCCGCTCAGCTCGTGAAGCCCGGGCTCCTGAACGCCAGCCTCATCGCGTCCAGCACCGCCCGCACGTTGTCGGCCGGGATCTTGAGCACCTCGCGGTCCGCGGTGAGGAACCCGTTGAGCTCGTCCTCGACGTCGGCCAGCTGGGTGTAGACCGTCGCGCTGAGCCCGGCCGCGATCGCCGGCCCGATCTGCTCCAGGTGCAGCGCGGTGAACGCCCGCTCCAGCTCCGCGGGCGTCTCCATGTGCCGGTAGCCGAATTCCTCATCGCTGCGGTCGTGGCCCTCGCTGCGCAGGCTGTAGCCGCCGTACTCGGTCAGAGCGTGCACCCGCCGCTCCCGCCGGCGCCGCTTCAGCCGGAAGGGGCGCAGGTAGGAGTGGTAGGACTTCACGTCGCCACCGCCCTGGTCGATCCAGCCACTGACGTGGTTGACCGGCCGGGTCGGGTCGAGCACCTTCACCTCGGCGGCGATCTCGTTCGCGTCGAACTGGCCCCAGCCCTCGTTGAACGGCGTCCACGCCACCACGCACGGGCTGCTGCCGAGCAGGGCCACGGTCCGGCGGACCTCCTCGCGGAACTCGGCGCGGGCGGCGGCGTCGTCGCGGAAGTACACGCCGTACAGGCGATCCGGGATCCGCACCGGTCGGCGTGCGGGCAGGTCGGCGACCAGGTGGCGGTAGCGGCCACCGCCGTTGACCATGTCCTGCCAGACCAGCATCCCGAGCCGGTCGCAGTGGTGGTACCAGCGCAGCGGCTCGATCTTCACGTGCTTGCGCAGCATCGTGAAGCCCAGCTCCTTCATCGTGCTGATGTCGTGCACCATCGCGGCGTCGCTCGGCGGGGTGAGCAGGCCGTCGGGCCAGTACCCCTGGTCGAGCACGCCGAGGTGCGCGAAAGGCCTTCCGTTGAGGGTGAAACGGCGCCCGCCGCGCTCGTCGGTGGTGGTGCCGAGCTCGCGGAGCGCGCCGTACGAGCGGACGCGGTCGTCGCCGTACGCGATCTCGAAGTCGTGCAGCACGGGGTCCTCGGGCGTCCAGGGCCGCGGGTCGACCGGCGCGACCACGTCGGTCCTGGTGTTCCCGCGCGAGGTGGTGAGGGTGACCGTGAAGGTGCCGGCGCCGAGGTCCGGGACGACGTCCAGCGAGGCGACGTACTCCTCGGGGACCGCCTCGAGCCAGACCGTCTGCCAGATCCCGGACTGCGCCGTGTACCAGATCCGGCCGGCGTCGAGGCGCTGCTTGCCGCGGGCGTGCGGGCCGGTCTCGGAGAGGTCGCGCACCCGCAGCTCGATCGCCTGCGTGCCGGGCGTCAGGGCCTCGGTGATGTCGAGGGTGAAGGGCAGGTAGCCGCCGGTGTGGCTGCCGACCTCGGTGCCGTTGACCCAGACGGTGCAGGACTGGTCGACCGCGCCGAAGTGCAGCAGCACCCGGTCGCCTGCGGGTGCGGTGACGCCCGTACGGCGGTACCAGAGCCACTCGTCGGGCTGCAGCTGCCGGCCGACCCCGGAGAGCGGTGCCTCGGGGGAGAACGGCACCACGATCTCGCCGTCCCACTCCCGCGGCAGCGTGTCGGTCCCGAACGCGTACTGCCAGCGGCCGTTGAGGTTCAGCCAGGGGGTGTCCCGAACGAGCTGTGGCCGCGGGTGCTCGGGGAGCGGGTGGTCCGGATCGAGGTCACGTCCCCACCGCGTCAGCACCCGGGCAGGTTACCGACCCACCTCGCGCTGGATGCCGACCCCGACCAGCTTGTCGGGGTTGCGGACCAGGTAGATCTCGGTGATCTTGCCGTCGACGGCCAGCCCGGTGCCGACCGAGTCCAGCTCGCCGTCGACGTACAGCATGATCGCCGGGGCGCCGTTGACCACCGCCCACTCCACGTCGAGCTGCGACCCGACCGGGACCACCGCGGCCAGGAACCGCGCCACCTTGTCGGCGCCGGAGATCGGGTTGAGCGCGGCCTTCCTCTTGCCGCCGCCGTCGGTGCGCAGGACCACGTCGGGGGCGAGCAGCTCCAGCAGTGGCTCGACCTGGCCGGTGCTGGCCGCGGCGAAGAACTCCGCGATGATCTGCTCGCTGTTCTCCGGGCGCTCGATCCGCGGGCGGCGTGCCTGCACGTGGTTGCGGGCCCGGGAGGCGAGCTGGCGGACGGCCGCCTCGGTGCGCTCGGTCATGGTGGCGATCTCGCCGTAGTCGAAGCCGAAGATCTCGCGCAGCACGAACACCGCGCGCTCCAGCGGCGTCAGGGTCTCGAGCACGACGAGCATCGCGAACGAGACCGAGTCCGCCAGCTCGACGTCCTCGAGCACGTCGGGCGCGGTGACCAGGGGCTCGGGCAGCCAGGTGCCGACGTAGGTCTCGCGCTGCCGCTGCAGGGTGCGCAGGCGGTTCAGCGACTGGCGGGTGACGATGCGGACCAGGTACGCGCGCGGGTCGCGGACCTCGTCGTGCAGCACGGTCTCCCAGCGCAGCCAGGAATCCTGGAGCACGTCCTCGGCGTCCGCGGTGCTGCCGAGCATCTCGTAGGCGACCGCGAACAGGAGGCCGCGGTGCTCGGTGAAGAGAGCCTCGGCGCTCACCGCGGCTTCAGCTCGCACTGCGCCTTGAATCCCTGGCTGGTCAGGCCGAGCGCGCTGTTGAACCGGGACCGTTCGTTCTCCACGGCCACCATCATGGTCAGCTCCACGAAGCCATCCTCGCCGAGGTCCGCGCGCAGGGCGTCGGCCATCTCGTCGGTCACCTCGGGCGGCGTCACCGTCATCGCCTCGGTGTACTCCAGGACACGCCGCTCGACCGGGGTGAAGCGGCTCGACTCGCGCCAGAACGGGACCTCCTCGAGCTTGCTGGTGTCGAGCCCCTTGCTGTGCGCGGCGTAGTAGCCGAAGTCCATGCACCAGCTGCAGCCGATCTGCGAGGCGCTGGCCATCTGGGCGAGGACCTTGAGGTCCGGGTCGAGCCGGTCCCACCGGGCGACCTTGCCCTCGAACTTCATCACCGCCCACAGGATCGGCTTGTGGTGCTGCAGCACCAGGGCGTTGTCGAGGACGTCGCCGTAGGTGCGCCGGGAGTACCAGCCCATCAGCTTGCCGAACAGGCCCTTGCCCTCCTGCACCGGCACCCGGATGCCCTCGCGGCGCTGCTCGGTGGTGGCGTAGGTGGTGGCGTTCATCGTGCTCTCCTTCGGTCGGGTCTCGTCCGTGAAGACACCGGCCGGTCCCGGGCTGTGACATGGGTCGGGCAGGAAATTCGCGTCAGGTTCGGGCGGTTCAGGTTGCCCGGCGGTGCGCCAGCGTGTTCAATCGCGGAAAATGTGCCGCGGGCATGGGGCCCGCCACGTGTCGTTTGGGGAGTTGTTCGATGAGGGTTGGGATGCGAACGCGGGCCGCGGTGCTCGCGCTGGGGATGATCGGGGCCGGCCTGGTGGCCGCCGCGGGACCGGCGGAGGCGGCGACGCCGTCCTGCTGGACGTATGTGATCGGCGTGAACGGCAGCAACAAGGTCGTGAACCGCATCCTGCACGGCACGCAGCAGACCAAGCAGTGGGTCTCCGCGGACGCGCTGGCGATGCCGGCCGAGTCGATCGTCTCGTTCGGCGCCGAGGATGTCCCCGGCGGCACCAAGTCCCGTTACCACGTGTACTACCCGGGCCGGCGGCCCGCCGAGGTTGACGTCACCAAGCTGGACGCCTCGCCGACCCTGTCCACGAAGCTCGTCGGCCTGTTCTCCCGCGCCTCCAGCGCCAGGCACGTCACCGGCGGCGCCAAGTACTTCGGCTACGGGGTGGACGCGCGCGGCAATCTCAAGCGCTGGATGCGCCTCGACGACGGCACTGGTCACCAGTACCTCGGCGATGCCCGACTCGTCGCGCGCAACATGGGCGGCATCAGGTCGCTGTCGTACGTGACGTCGTTCAAGACCAGCAGTGGCTGGCGAGACGTGCTGTACGGCACCACGCGCGCAGGCGCCCTCAAGCAGTTCCAGATCCCGTGGCGCTCGCCGGGCCGGCCGAAGATCACCGTGCTCAGGAAGACCGGCTTCGCCGCGGTGACCGGGCTGTCGCTGTCCGCCTGTGGTACCAACCCCGCCTACGCCTCCCTGATCGCGATCGACCGGACGCACAACCGTGCTCGCTGGTACACCCTGCGCAGCTCGTTCAACCCCAAGCCCAGCAACCTGGTGAACCGCGGCCTCGTGGCGCGGGGAGCGGACTGGCGGCTGCACGCCACCAGCTGATGCAACCTTTCGGCGGGTGACCGCGTCCTGGGGGCGACAACGACCTCCAGGAGACACGATGACCCGCTCGACCACGATGCTGCGCCGGCTCGCCCTCACCACGGGGCTGGCCGGCGCAGCCGCGTTCGCTCTCGCTCCGGCCGCCGAGGCCGGGGCGCCGACCCGGATCGACGCCGAGTACTGGGGCGTGACCTGCGTCACCGCGCTCGAGGACGGGCAGACCCTCTTCCTGTTCGGATCGGGCACGACCGACGGCACCGAGGGTGGGGTGGGCGCCTTCGTCGAGGACGCGGACGGGACCCTGGTCGCCGAAGGCAACGCCACCGCGTTCGGGTTCGGGCCCGCCTTCACCGCCGAGGTCGACCTGGGCGGCCGGGCCTTCACGGTCGCCGCCGACGTCACCGCGACGGGCAGCGTCACCGAGCCGGTCGACGAGCGCGACGGCAACCGCTGGACCAAGGGCGTCACCACCCGGACCGAGCTCGCGCTCACCCCGGCCACGGCGACGTACGACGGCGTGCCGGTCGAGCTGGGCCCGCAGGCCTGCAACGGCGACGTGAACGCGTTCGACGTACGGACCACGAACCCGTCCGCGTACGTCCACCGCGACACCGACTTCGACTCCGAGATCTGCGCGGTCGAGGGACTGGCGGACGCGGAGGTCCGCGTCACCGGGCAGCTGCCGAACGCCTACGTCGAGGTCGTCCTCGACCACGGGGACGGCCACGCCGAGAAGGCCCAGGGCGAGGTCCGGGTGCGCGGCGGGCGAGGCGCGCTCGTCACCGACCTCGTGGACCTCGGCACCGGCGAGGTCCGGACCGCGGCGACGGTCGGGCTGGTGCTCGAGCGTCTCGGCAGTCGTACCCGCGAGGTCGACGGGGCCGGCGGTGCCACCGAGCGGCGCACGCTGACGTCGTACGCGGAGACCGTCACGGTCGCGCTCGCCGACGGTCGCCAGGGCATCGCGCGGTGCCGCGGGATCGCGGTCGACACCCAGTTGCGGATCGCGCCGGCGCACTAGCAGTTTCGAAATTCCCGAGTGGCGCCCTCCCGTTCCGGGTCTGGACGGTCTAGCATCTCGCCGTCGAGAGGAGGGCGACGTGAACGAGCTGCGCCCGGCGCCGGGTCGTCGTCGCGCCCACGTTCCCGCGCAACGGCGCAACGGTGCTCCGGCGCCCGCATCGATGCTGGCGTCGATGTGGTCGGCGGTCTCGTCGGTGCACACGGTGCTGGAGCCGCGCCGGCGCTACTTCGAGACGACCGAGGCAGACGACCAGCTCGGCGAGCAGCTCACCGTGCTGCCGATCGTGGACGGCTGGCACCCGGTGACCGTGGCCGAGGCCGAGGAGCTGACCTACCTGCTCGGGGTGTACGCCGAGGTCGGCGACCAGGAGACCCGGGACGAAGCGGCCAGAATGGTCAGCGTGCTGATCTACTCGATGGCCGAGGAGCGCGCCGCGCGCCGGCCCGGGTCGCGATGACGATCCTGATCGACCTGCCGCAGGTTCCTTCGCGCGGGCGGCTGTGGTCGCACCTGGCCTCGGACACCTCGTACGACGAGCTGCACGCATTCGCGGCGGCGCTGGGCATCCCGGCGCGGGGCTTCGACGGTGACCACTACGACGTGCCGGCGGAGTACTTCGACGCCGCGGTCGAGGCCGGTGCCACCGTGGTCCGCAGCCGCGAGCTGGTCCAGCGGCTCAGCGAGGCAGGTCTTCGCCGCCGGAAGCGGCCAGCTCGCTGATCTCGCGCGCCAGGTTCTCCCGTGCGCGCGGGTCCCAGGCCCGGCGGGCGTGCTCGGTGCGGAACAGGCTCTCGCGGGCCAGGAGCTCGGTGAGGACCGCGAGCCGGCCGGCCCGGAAGTCCTCATCGGGGACGTGCGCGAAGTCCCGGCGGACGCCGGCGGCGTACTCGGCGTAGCGGTCCGGGTCGGCGGCCAGGATGGCCAGGTCGGCGTCGCAGAGCACGGCACCCGCGTGGTCGCCGGGAGCCGGGTCGTGGTCGCTGGTGAGCCGGACCAGTCGAGCCACCTCGGTCACGTCGACGTCCTCACCGGCCAGCTCGGTCTCGGCGAGCAGGGCCGAGCGCTCCTCGTCGTCCGCGCCGCCGTCGTAGACCGCGTCGTGGAACCAGGCCGCGAGGACGATCGCGGGGCTGTCGCCCTCGCCGAGCTCGTCGATCCGGGCGAGCACCTCGGCCAGGTGCCGCTGGTCGTGGTAGCCGCGGTCGTCGCCGTACGACGCGAGCAGCCGGTCGCGCAGGTCGGTGCGCCCCGGAAGCGGCCAGGGGAGCTCGCTCACCGGTTGAGGGCCACCGCTTCCCGGACCAGCTCGACGAAGTCCGCCGCGGGCAGCTCGTCGCCGTCGTACAGGTCGATCGCCCGGCGGGTGCCCCCGTCGAGACCGGCGTTGAACAGGCCGCTCGGGTCGGCGAACGCGGCGCCCCGGGCGAAGGTGACCTTGACCTTGTCCTTGTAGGTCTCGACCGTGCAGACCAGGCCGTCGCAGGAGAAGGTGGGCACGCCGTCCGGGTTCGACGCCTTGCGCCACTTGGCCTCCTCGGTGGCCTCGGGGACGGCCTCGAGGATCAGGCTGCGGACGCGGTCGACGGTCTCGGCTCTCCAGTCGGTGGGCATGTCCGCACCCTACTCAGCGCGACCCCCAGGAAACCGGAGTCACAGGGAACCAGGAATGTCCCTGCCCGCGTCCTACACTGCGGGGCAATCGAGTGGAGGTGCGGATGAAGCGACGTGGCGTGATCCGGCGGGTGGTCCTGCCGGCACTCTGGCTGGTCATCGGGGGCTGCGTCGCGGCGAGCCTGGTCAAGCTGGCGTTCCTCGACGGTGCCGCCGCGGCCGGCGACGGAGACCGGCTCACGCCGACCGGGCGGGCACCCTCGCAGACGGTGGCGGTGGAGACCGGCGACGTGCGCAACACGCTGACCGTCGCCGGCACGATCGAGCTCGACCCGGCGATGTCGGCGCTCGCGCCCGCCGAGGGCGTGCTCGTCCAGACCTACGTGGAGGAGGGCGACGTCGTCGAGGCCGGCGACCGCCTGTTCCAGGTCCGCAGCGAGACGATGCCGGAGACCACCGGCGAGGAGGAGGCACCGCCGGCGCCTCGTCGTACGTATGAGACCGTCACCGCCCCGGTGGGCGGGAAGGTCAGCGGCTTCGCCGTGGCGGTCGGCGACCCGGTGACCAAGGGAGCCGCGATCGCCTCGGTGCAGCCGCACACGTTCAAGGCGGTCGGGAAGATCACCCCGCTGGACCGCTACCGGCTGCTGAACAAGCCGACCAAGGCTCGGGTCACGATCAAGGGCGGCCCACGGCCGTTCACCTGCCGGCACCTCGCCATCGGCGATGCGGCCTCGGTCGTCGCCGCGCCGCCCAACCCGGAGGAGGGCCTCCCGGGCGGAGGCGACGGCGGCGACGCGGCCACCACGGTGACCTGCCGGGTGCCCGGCGGCGTCACCGTCTTCGACGGCCTGGACATGTCGATGGACGTCGCCGCCGGGTCGGCGCGCGGCGTCCTGGTGGTGCCGGTGACCGGGGTGCGCGGCCTGCTCGGCACCGGCACGGTCTGGATGCTCGGCGAGGACGGCCTGGAGACCGAGCGCCAGGTCCGGCTCGGGATCACCGACGGGAAGGTCGTCGAGGTGCGCTCCGGGCTCAAGGCCGGCGACACGGTGCTGCGCTACGTCCCCGGTTCGAGCGGCGGCGAGCCGGGACTGCCCGAGGGTGCCGTGGAGGGCGCGGTGGTCTACCAGTGACGTCGGCCGAGCTGGTCCGCCTGGAGTCGGTCACCCGGACCGTGGTGCTGCCCGACGAGAGCGACCTGCACATCCTCACCGGGGTGGACCTGACGGTGCGCGAGGGCGACCACATCGGCATCGTCGGCCGCTCGGGCACCGGCAAGAGCACCCTGCTCAACCTGCTCGGCCTGCTGGACAAGCCGACCTCGGGCACGCTCACCTGGCAGGGCCGCGACACCGCCCGGCTCAAGGCGCGCGAGGCGGCCCGCATCCGCGGGCGCGACCTGGGCTTCGTCTTCCAGCAGTTCAACCTGCTGCCCGGCCGGACCGCGCTGGAGAACGTGATGGCACCGCTGATGTACGCCAGCGGCCGGGAGTTCTGGCAGCGCCGGCGGCTGGCCTGGGAGACCCTCGAGCGCGTCGGCCTCGCCGACCGGGTGGACTCGATGCCGCAGACGCTGTCGGGCGGTGAGCAGCAGCGTGTCGCCATCGCGCGGGCGCTGGTGCGTTCGCCGCGGGTCGTCCTGGCCGACGAGCCGACCGGGGCGCTCGACGTCGAGACCGGCCAGCAGGTGATGAGTCTGCTCGACGCCGCGACCCTGGAGTCCGGCGCCGCCCTGATCACGATCACCCACGACACCAACGTCGCGGCGATGGCGCGCGAGCACTTCCGGCTCGAGGGCGGCCGGCTGCACGCGCTGGCGGGCGTGCCGGCATGAGCCAGCGGCTGGACCGGGCGGCGACCGGCTTCGTGGCCGCGGTCGTCGAGGCATGGCAGGAGCTGCGCATCCACAAGCTGCGGGTGCTGCTCTCGCTGGTCGGGGTGATGATCGCGGTGGCCTCGCTGACCGCGGCGATGGCGGCCGCCGCCATCGCCAAGCAGGTCGTGACCGAGCAGTACGAGCACGACGGCCGGCCGGCGCTGCTCGGGGTGTGGGCGCACCCGATGGGCGAGGGCGTGCCGCCGCTGCCCGAGGTGGTGCGGCCCGCGTTCTTCACCGCTGCCGAGAAGCTCGACATCCGCTACGCGTCGATGACCTCGTCGATGGGGATCGTGACCTCGCACGCCGGCCTGGAGCGCCAGGCCGAGATCCGGATCGTGGACCCGGCGTACGCGACCCTGCACCGGGTGGTGCCCAGCCGCGGTCGTTGGCTCGAGGAGGCGGATGCGCAGAACATGTCGCCGGCCGTGGTCGTGGGCGAGCGGCTGCTGCGCAAGCTCGGGCTCGCCGGCGCCGACCTGCCCGTGACCATCGAGCTCGGCGGCACGATCCCGGTCACCGCGACCGTCGTCGGCGCCACCCCGAAGGGGTTCTCCGGCTCGACGGTCTTCATGCTCGCCGACGCCTACCAGCACTGGTTCGGTGCCGACCAGCCGCTCATGGACGCGCAGTACGAGCTGTGGGTGCCGCCGAAGCGAGCGCGCCAGCTCTCCGCCGAGGCGCGGCGGGTGATCGCGGCCGAGCTGCCCGGCTACCAGGTCGACGTCAGCCGGATGGACTACCTCGCGTACGGCGACGAGGACCCGCTGCGCGAGGTCGCCATCGTGGTCAGCGTGATCGGCGGGGTGATCCTGCTGCTCGGGGCGCTGAGTCTGCTCAACGTCGCGTTGGTGACCATCCAGCAACGGGTCCGCGAGGTCGGCATCCGGCGCAGCTTCGGCGCGACCACGGGCCGGGTGTTCTTCTCGGTCCTGATGGAGAGCGTCGTCGCCACGGTCGTCGCCGGGGCCGTCGGGGTGATGCTCGCGGTTGCCCTCATCAGCAACCCGTGGGTCGCCAAGCGGCTGATCGACCACGTCGACGACGTGCCCGCGTTCCCGTTCGAGGCGGCGCTGCTCGGGCTGGCCGTCTCGGTCGGGGTGGGCGCGCTGACCGGCGTCATCCCGGCCCTGGTCGCCGCCCGCGTCAAGATCGTCGACGCGATCCGGTTCTGAGGCGGTGCCTCGTCAGGGGAGCGGCGGCATCGGCTTGAACCGCCGCACCTCCTGCGGCCAGCCGCACGCCTCGGCGACCTTGCCGGCCCACATCCTGGCGGCCTCCTCGTCGGGCACGTCGACCGCCGCGAATCCGCCGAGGTACTCCTTGGTCTCGGCGTAGGGACCGTCGGTGAACCGCAGCGTGCCGCTGGTGGCGTCCGCGCTGAAGGCCAGGTCGACGTCCTCCTCCAGGCCTCCGGAGAAGATGTAGACGCCGGCCTCCTGCATCTCGCGCATCACCGCCATCGCGAGCGGGCCGCGCCCGCGGAACCACTCCTCGTCGTGGTCGCCGACCCACTGCTGGTTGAAGTAGATGAGGTACTGGGCATGGCTCCTCCTTCAGGGGTGCCCCGGTGGTCACCCTCCACTTTCTCCACGAACGGCGGCGGGCCGGTACGACACTCAGGTCTCGTTCGTGCCCAGCTGAGGGTCAGAAGTCCCCGGCGAATACCGGGGTCTGGGGCGGGACGACCGGTCCCGCCGGGCGGGCGCCGTCCTCGCTGGAGTCCTCCAGGAGGCGGGCGCGGAGATCGGAGACGAAATCAGGGCGAGGGGCGACCTCCGGCATGGCCCGGAGAGCGGCCACGACCTTCAGCAGCTCGACCAGGTCGTCGGGTACGGCTGAGCCGCCCACATCCCCGTCCGACCCGCCATAAATCGTCACAAAAACGGACAGTAGTGGCCCGGTGTCAAGTTACTCAGCAGTTTTCAGAAAACTGATGGGCGACTCTGTCAGATTTTCCGCGGAGAGGGATGCGGCGGGATCCCGAAGCGGTGCACCTGCTGCGGCCACCCGCACGCGACCGCGACCTTGGCGGCCCAGCCGCGGGCCGTCTCGTCATCGGGCACGTCGACGACGCAGAAGCCGCCGAGGTGCTCCTTGGTCTCGGCGTACGGGCCGTCGAGCACGACCGGCTTGCCGTCGACCAGGTCGACGCCGGCCACGACCGAGTCGTCGTCGAGACCGCCGCCGAACACCCACACCCCGGCGGCCTTCATCTCCTCGACCAGCGCCGTCGAGGTGCGCCCGGCCTCCCGGATCTGTTCCTCGGTCAGGTCCGGGACCCACTCGGCGTTGAAGGCGATCAGGTACTCGGGCATGGCTCCTCCTCGGGCGGTGGCCGATCTGACCACCTTCTGCCATCGCAACGAACGAGGAAAGGCCAGCACGACAGCCGGTCCGGTCGCGGAGGTTCGATCAGTCTCCCCAGGAGCGCGGAATGCCGGTGGGACCGCGACCCTTCGACGGCTTCCGTCGCGAGAGGCGCCGGCGTGGGTTGATCAGGTCGCCGTACTTGCGGTTGGAGCGGACGACCGTCGCGATCGCTACCGCCAGAAAGACGATCAGGAAGGTGAAGACCATGGCTGCTCCCCGGATTCCGGGCGGCTACGTCCGTGGGGATTCTCCGACGCGGGCGGGGTCGCTTGAGGGATCCAGCATGATCGCCGATCCACGGCGGAGGCCAGCGAACGTGGTGGCCATCACGGCCGCGTCGATCAGGCGCTGGGCACCTTGATCCCCGTCTCGCCATCATTCGCCGACCAGGGCGAGGCGCTCCGTTGGTTGTCCGGTGACCTCCGCGATGAGCTCGTAGTCCTTGTCGAGATGAAGGACGGTCAGCCCCGCGTCTTCGGCAATCGCGGCGACCAGCAGGTCAGGGATCGAAGGAGCTCGGTGGTGTCCTCGTGTAGCGAGATGACCCTGGATCTCGAGCGCGCGTTGTTCGGCCCTTGATGTCACGTACTGGACCGGCAGCCAGGACACAGGGGCTCCGTTGGTCAGGCGTCCCCAGTCTTCGCCCGACCTGGCGGAGTAGCCCACCTCCAGAAGGGTAGGCGTGGCGATCCTGACCACTGCTTGTTGGCAACGGTCGAGCCACGCTTGCGCATCGCGAGCCTCGGCGAGCCTGACCAGCGCGGACTTGTCGATGAGCCAGTCGGTCACGACCAGGCGTCTCGCATGACCTGCTCGTCCTTCAGGTCGGCGGCCAGATCGGCAAACCGTGCGAAGTCCTCCATCGTGAGCGCCCGCTCGGGGGTCGATCGGCGAGCATCCTCGGCGATCTGGCGACGCAGATAGTCATTCCTGGAAAGCCCGAGCTTCGATGCCTTTTCGTCGATCCGGCGCAGGTCGTCGTCGGGGACGTTGCGGATGAGTACGTCGGTCATGCGACCACCTCCCGAGACCATGATAGCAGTTGATATCACCGCCCTGGGGTCAGTCGACGCTCGTCAAGATCGCTCGCGGGGACCTCTTCTGCCGGACGTACCCGTCACGCAGGTTGGCCCATCGTCATGCGACGCATTGAACCGGGGCAGCCGAACCTGCACAACGACCCCAGCCACCTCCTTCGAGTTGGCCGGGGCCGGTTGTGTGACGGGGTCAGCCGCGCGGGACCTTGATGCCCGTCGCGCTGTGGCAGCGGTACCCGAAGGGGTTCTTGATCAGGTACTGCTGGTGGTAGTCCTCGGCGTAGTAGTACGCCGGGGCCCGCTTGACCTCGGTGGTGATCGCGCCGTAGCCGCGCTTGGTCAGCTCGGGCTGGTAGCGCTCGGTGACCTCCTTCGCGACCTGGGCCTGCTCCTCGCTCGTGGTGTAGATCGCCGAGCGGTACTGGGTGCCGATGTCGTTGCCCTGGCGCATGCCCTGGGTCGGGTCGTGCACCTCGTAGAAGGCTGCCACCAGGTCGCCGTACGAGACCTTGGCGGGGTCGTAGACCACGCGGACCGCCTCGGTGTGCCCGGTGCGGCCGCTGCAGACCTCCTCGTACGACGGGTGCGGCGTCGTACCGCCGGCGTAGCCGACCGAGGTCGACCAGACGCCCGGGATCTGCCAGAAGATCTCCTCCGCCCCCCAGAAGCAGCCGAGCCCGAACAGGGCCACCTCGTAGCCCGCGGGGACCTCGTCGGTCACCAGCGGGGCGTCGAGCACCTTGTGCCGCTCGGCCAGCGCGAACGGGCGGTCCGCACGGCCGGCCAGGGCGTTCTCCGGCTCGACGATCTGGTTCTTGTACTTGCTGAACAGCATCGTTGCTCCTCGCTGCCGGATCCGATCCGGCACTGCCTTCAACACTGCCGCACGAGGCCGTGTTCCCCCAGGCCCGGGGCTGACGAGGAGATGACGCCTCACCCGTGGTGGAGGGCGCACCAGGCGTCGCGACCCGGCGAGGACGAGGCCAGGAAGATCGGGACCAGCTTGATGAGCTGGGCCTGGTTCGCGGCGTACTCCTCGATCTCGCGCTCGACCACCGTGCGCAGCACCGGGTTCCCGCGCGTCGCGGCCAGCGCCTCCGCGTGCCGCCACACGACCTCGCGCCAGCCGCGCATGATCGTGCTCACCACGAGCTCGTCGACCGGGCCGAGGTCGAACCTGTTGAACATCGGGTCGAAGCGGCCGGCCTCCTCGTCGAAGACCGGGTGGTAGAGCGAGTCGAGCCGCGCGTTGTAGGCGTTGTGGTCGGGCTTGTGGCTGGTCCCGTTCGGCCCGACCAGGCCGACCTTCTCGAGCACGTAGGGGAAGTCGTTGTTGATGTGCGCGTTCATGTTGAGCATGAAGTCGCCCAGCCCGGACATGGTGCGGTCGCGGCTGGCCCGGAGCGCGATCCTCCAGGCGTGCGGGACGGCCGCGGTGCTGCCGGCACGCCAGGCGTCGAGGGTGCGGAAGTACATGTCCGCGAACACCGCGTCGATCGTGGTCAGCCACGACCGGTCGGCGAAGTAGCCGTTGTCGGCGGCGTTCTTCACGTTCTGGGTGACCCGCAGGTAGGCGAGCGCGAAGATCGCGTCGTGGTCGCAGCTCGCGGCCAGCGGCGCCAGCCGGTCCTCCATCTCGTCGATCACCTCGACGATGCACTGCGGGTCACCGTCGGCGCAGATCGTGCCGGCATAGGGACGGTAAGGCGTCGGCAGCGCGGCGAGCAGGGCGATCACCGGGTCGAGGATCGCCGGGCTCAGCAGCTGCCCGAGGGGATCGGCGGTCTGCGCGCGGGCCGGGGCGGCGCTGCCCAGGCCCAGGGCGGCGACGAGGGCTGCGACCAGGGCGGCGACGGCCGCCCGCAGGGAGGGACGCGGGTGCATGCCGGGGAGCCTAAGGTGAGTGATTGCTCGGGTTCTACTCGCGTTCCGGCTGGAATGGTGTCATGAGTGATACCATTCGCAGATGGCGATGACTCTCAGGCTGACCGACGACGAGGCTGCCGCGCTCCGTGCTCGCGCGGAGGCAGAGGGTCGCTCGATGCAAGAGGTCGCTCGCGAGGCAGTTCGCGAGTACGTGAACATGACCGATCGTGCCGAGCTCCTCAAGCGTGTGCTCGACAGCGAGCTGCCACGTTACGCCGACGCCCTCGAGCGGCTCGGCCAGTGAGTGGACCGAATTACCTCAGCCTCCCCGAGCTGATCTTCACCGCCGAGCGCACGCTCGGCCAGGTCGAGATTGCTGACATCGGCCTCCTGGAGTCGGCGCTCGCTCGCCCGCAGGCCACCGCGTTCGGAGCGGATGCCTATCCGACGTTGCTGGAAAAGGCTGCTGCGCTGACGCACTCGCTCGCGAAGAACCATGCCCTGGTCGACGGCAACAAGCGACTGACCCTCGCGGGTTTGATCGGCTTCTTGGGTATCAACGGTCTCCGGCTGACCTGGGACAACGATGCTGCGTACGACTTCGTGATCGAGATCGCGGACGGCCGGCTCGACACGGTCGCGGCCATCGCTGATCGGCTCGGGGCGGCCGTGGAGCGACACACCTTCTGAGCGGACTAGGCTCGCGGGCGTGACCCAGGAGCACACGAACAAGGCCGGGTTCGAGACGCGTGCGATCCACGCGGGCTACGAGCCGGACCCGATGACCGGGGCGGTCATCCCGCCCATCTACGCGACCAGCACCTACAAGCAGGACGGCGTCGGCGGGCTGCGCGGCGGCTACGAGTACAGCCGCTCGGCCAACCCGACGCGGACCGCTCTGGAGGGCGCGCTGGCGGCTCTCGAGGAAGGTGAGCGCGGGTTCGCGTTCGCCTCCGGGCTGGCTGCCGAGGACACCCTGCTGCGCTCGCTGACCAAGCCTGGCGATCACCTGGTCATCCCCGACGACGCGTACGGCGGGACCTTCCGGCTCATCGACAAGGTCGGGGTCCCGTGGGGCCTGGAGCACAGCCCGGCCGCGGTCTCCGACGTGGACGCCGTCCGTGCTGCGATCCAGCCCGGCCGGACCAAGCTGGTCTGGGTCGAGACGCCGACTAACCCGCTGCTCAACATCGGCGACATCGAGACGCTCGCGTCCCTCGCGCACGACGCCGGCGCGCTGCTGGTCGTCGACAACACCTTCGCCTCGCCGTACCTGCAGACCCCGCTCGCGCTCGGCGCCGACGTGGTGGTGCACTCCACGACCAAGTACGTCGGCGGGCACTCCGACGTGGTCGGCGGCGCACTCGTCGTCCGGGACCTGGAGGTCGCCGAGCGGATCGGCTTCCACCAGAACGCGATGGGCGCGGTCGCCGGGCCGTTCGACTGCTTCCTGACCCATCGTGGTCTGAAGACCCTGGGCGTCCGGATGGACCGCCACTGCGACAACGCCGAGCAGGTCGTCGAGTTCCTGACCCGGCACCCGCAGGTCAGCGAGGTCATCTACCCCGGTCTCGACGAGCACCCCGGGCACGCGGTCGCGAGCCGGCAGATGAAGCGGTACGGCGGCATCGTGTCGTTCCGGGTCACCGGCGGCGAGGAGCACGCGCTCGACGTGTGCGCCCGCGCCGAGGTGTTCACCCTGGGCGAGTCCCTCGGTGGCGTGGAGTCGCTCATCGAGCACCCCGGCCGGATGACGCACGCGAGCGTCGCCGGGACCGACCTCGAGGTGCCGGCCGACCTGATCCGGCTCAGCGTCGGCATCGAGACCGCGGACGACCTGCTCGCCGACCTGGAGCACGCGCTCGAGGCCGGCTCCCGATGAGCCAGCAGGAGCCGGACGTCCGGTTCAGCCTGGCCAACGAGCGCACCCTGCTCGCCTACCAGCGCACGGCGATCGGCCTGATCGCGGCCGCCGTCGCGGTCGCCCACTTCCTCGAGGACGCCGCCATCGCGCTCACCCTCGGCGCGGTCCTGCTCGTCAGCGGCGCGGTGGCGGCCATCGGCGGCTACCGCCGCTACCAGGCCGCCGACCAGGCCATCCGCGAGGGCCGGCCGCTGCCGAAGGGCAGCACGGCGCTGATCCTCTCAGCGGGCCTGGTGGCCTGCATCCTGATCGCGCTGGTCTACCTGGTCTCCACGGTGTGATGACCGACGTGACCATTCGATGGGGACGAGCTGACTACTCAACGGGGACGAAGTGACCACTCAACGGATGGTCCTCTGCGTCGACTTCGGGTCCACCTTCACCAAGGCGGCTCTGGTGGACGCCGAGCAGGCTGTGCTGGTCGGGACGGCGCAGCACCGGACCACGATCGACACCGACGTGCTCGACGGGTTCGCGGCCTGCCGGGACGAGCTGGTGGCCGCTCATCCCGAGGCGGCGGGGGCGCGCACGCTGGCGTGCTCGTCGGCCGGGGGAGGGCTGCGGATCGCGGTCGTCGGCAACGAGCCGCTGGTGACCGCGGAGGCCGGACGGCGGGTCGCGCTGTCCAGCGGCGGTGCGGTGGTCGCGGTGCTCGGGCGCGACGACCTCGGCGAGTCCTTCGACGCGGCGCTGGCCGCCGCGCGGGCCGACGTCGTGCTGCTGACCGGGGGGACCGACGGCGGTGACGAGGAGGCGCTCCTCGACGCGGCGGGCGCGCTCGCCGCGAGCAGCTGGGACGGCCCGGTGGTCCTGGCCGGGAACGTCGAGGCTCGCGACCAGGTGCTCGCGATCCTGGGCCGCCTGCCCGTCGAGGTGGCCGGCAACGTGGTCCCGCGGATCGGTGTGCTCGCGCCGGAGTCCGCGCGCGAGGCGATCCGCGCGGTGTTCCTGCGGCACGTGATCGGCGGCAAGCACCTCTCCGCCAGCGACGACTTCGCGGCGATGGTGCTGGGCGCCACTCCGGACGTCGTCCTGCTCGGCGTCGAGCTGCTCGCCGAGGCCAACGGCAGCACCACGCCCGGCGCGGGGGTCGCGGTCGTCGACGTCGGCGGGGCCACCACCGACGTGCACACGGTCGTCGTCGGCGATCCCGAGGAGACGTCGCTGGCGCGCGAGGTGGTCGCGCCGACCGCGGTCACCCGGACCGTCGAGGGTGACCTCGGGATGCGCTGGAGCGCGGCCACGACGGCGGCCGCGGCGGCCGAGGCCGGCCTGGACCTCGGCATCGGTGGCGAGGTGCTCGCGGACGCCGCGCGACGTCGTACGACGGAACCCGGACTGCTCGCCGGCGACGACGAGGAGCGCGCGGTCGACGAGGCCCTGGCCACCGCCGCGGTCGTGCTCGCGGTGCGCCGGCACGCCGGCCGCGCGAAGGTGGTGCTCGCGCCCGACGGCCGGGTCGTCGAGCGCACCGGCAAGGACCTGCGCGCCGTCGACCTCGTGGTCGGCTCGGGCGGGGTGCTGCGCGCGGCCGGTGACGCGCTCGCCACCCGGGTGCTCGGCGCGGCGACCGGGCACGACCCGGACGGCTGGCAGCTGCCCGAGACGCCGCGTCTCGTGGTGGACCGGCGCACGGTGCTCGCCGCGGCGGGCCTGCTGGCCCTGTCCGGGATGCCGGGAGGAACCGACGTGGCGCGGCGGCTGATCTCGGCTAGCGTGTCGGCGTGAGCGACGAGGCCGAGCAGACCCAGCGCGAGGAGGAGCGGCTCCGCGAGCGGTTCGCCCAGCAGCTCTCGCAGCAGTGGGGCCAGGTGCGCGAGGCCCGCCGCCGCGACGAGAGCGTCCTCCAGATCGAGACCGGCCCCTCGAACTTCTCCCGCGCCCAGGTGCCGTGGGCCTTCGACCTGGCCGCGGCCTGGGCGTGGCGGCTGATCGTCATCGGGGCGGCCGGCTACGGGGTGTTCTGGCTGCTCGGGTTCTTCTCCGAGATCGTCTTCCCGGTCGTGATCGCGCTGTTCATCGCGGCCCTCACCGCACCGCTGGTCTCGCTCGGCCAGCGGATGGGGATCCCGCGCAAGCTGGCAGCGTTCATCGTCGTCCTCGGTGGCATCGCGGTGATCGCGCTGCTGCTCACCTTCGTCACCCAGCAGGTGGCCTCGGGTGCCGGCGAGCTCTCCGACAAGGTGGCCGGCGGTCTCGACGAGATCCGCAACTGGCTCAAGGACGGACCGCTCAACGTCAGCGACAGCCAGATCGACACCTGGATCGAGAACGCCCAGAAGTTCGTCCAGGACCAGGGCAAGGAGCTGGCCAAGCACGCCACCGAGCTCGGCGCCACGGTCAGCCACATCCTGGCCGGCTTCTTCATCGTGCTGTTCGCGACGTACTTCTTCCTCGCCGACGGGCACCTGATCTGGGCCTGGGTGGTGCGGATCTTCCCGCGGGCCGCGCGCACCCGGGTGGACTCCTCGGGCAAGGTCGCCTGGGTCTCGCTCACCCAGTTCGTCCGGGCCACCGTCCTGGTCGCCGGCACCGACGCGCTCGGCATCATGATCTTCGCCGCGATCCTCAAGGTGCCGCTGGTCAGCGCGATCGGCGTGCTGGTCTTCCTGGGCGCCTTCGTACCGCTGGTCGGCGCGTTCGTCTCCGGCACCGTTGCGGTGCTGGTCGCGCTGGTCGCGCACGGGCCGATCGTCGCGCTCATCATGCTGGGCGGCGTGGTCCTGGTGCAGCAGATCGAGGCCCACGTGCTGCAGCCCTTCCTCATGGGCCGGTTCGTCTCGGTGCACCCGCTCGGGGTGATCCTGGCGATCGCCGCGGGCATCCTGGTCGCGGGCATCGCCGGCGCGCTGGTGGCCGTGCCGCTGGCTGCGGCCCTGAACGCGGTGGTGCAGCACCTGGCGACGTACACGGAGGTCGGCGAGTCGCCGGAGGAGGCGTCTGCCGAGGACCCGCGAGAACCCCTGCCCGAGGACATGGCGGCCGAGGCGGCCGGACAGGATGCCGGAGAAGAGGGCGAGCAGTGAGCGTGCTCTCCGTCGAGGAGATCGAGACCGCGGCCGAGCTGCTCCGCGGCATCGCCATCGCCACGCCGATGGAGGAGTCGCGCTGGCTCTCCACGCTGGTCGGCGGTCCGGTGCTGCTCAAGTGCGAGAACCTCCAGCGCACCGGCTCGTTCAAGATCCGCGGCGCCTACGTGCGGATGTCGCGCCTCTCCGCCGAGGAGCGTGCCCGCGGGGTGGTGGCCGCTTCCGCCGGCAACCACGCCCAGGGCGTCGCGCTGGCCGCGCAGATGCTGGGCATCCGGGCGACGGTGTTCATGCCGGAGGGCGCGCCGCTGCCGAAGGTCAACGCCACCCGAGGGTACGGCGCCGAGGTGGTCTTCCACGGCGCCACCCTCGACGAGGCGCTGGCCCGGGCGATCGAGGTGGCCGCCGAGACCGGGGCGGTGCTGATCCACCCCTTCGACCACCTCGACATCGTCGCCGGCCAGGCGACCTGCGGGCTGGAGATCCTCGAGCAGGCCCCGGACGCAGCCTCCGTGCTGGTGCCCACCGGGGGCGGCGGGCTGGCCGCCGGGATCGCCCTCGCCGTCAAGCAGCTGCGCCCCGACGTACGGGTGATCGGGGTGCAGGCCGAGGCGGCCGCGGCGTTCCCCGCCTCGCTGGCCGCCGGCGTCCCGGTGCCGCTGGCGTCGATGAGCACGATGGCCGACGGCATCGCGGTCGGCTGCCCAGGCGAGGTCACCTTCGCCGCCGTCACCGAGCACGTCGACGAGGTCGTCACCGTCTCCGAGGAGTCCATCTCGCGGGCGCTGGTGCTGATCCTGGAACGGGCCAAGCTGGTCGTCGAGCCGGCCGGTGCGGTCGCGGTGGCCGCGATCCTGGACCAGCCCGAGCGGTTCGCCACCCCGGCGGTCGCCGTGCTCTCCGGCGGCAACGTCGACCCGCTGCTGCTCTCCAAGCTGATCCGGCACGGCCTGGCCTCGGCGGGGCGCTACCTCAACGTGGGCGTGCGGATCCCGGACCGTCCCGGCGGGCTGGCGCGGCTGCTGACCGAGCTCGCCGACGCCGGCGCGAACGTGCTCGAGGTGGCCCACGAGCGGACGTCGGGGACGCTCACCGTCGACGAGGTCGAGGTGCACGTCCAGCTGGAGACGCGTGGTTCCCAGCATGCGGAAGCCGTGCTCGCGCGGCTGCGCGAGCACGGCTACCGAGTAGCAATTGGCGACTAGCCCGTGTAGGGCACCGCGTCGACGATCTCGACCTTGAGGGTCTTGCCGTTGGGGGCGACGTACTCGACGGTGTCGCCCTTCTTCTTGCCGTTGATGGCCTCGCCGAGCGGGGACTGCGGCGAGTAGACCTCGAGGTCGTCGTCGCTGCCCTTCATCTCGCGGGCACCGAGCAGGAACCTCTCCTCCTCGTCGTCGCCGGCGAAGCGGTAGGTGACCACCATGCCCTGCTCGACGATGCCGTCGTCGGCCGGCGTCTCGCCGACCCGGGCGTTCTTGAGCATCTCGGTGAGCTGGGCGATCCGGCCGTCGAGCTTGCCGAGCTCCTCACGCGCCGCGTGGTAGCCGCCGTTCTCCTTCAGGTCGCCCTCGTCGCGCGCGGCACTGACCTTCTCGACGACGGCGGCACGGCCGGGGCCGCGCAGCTCCTCGAGCTCGGCCGCCAACGCGTCGTACTTGGCCTGGGTCAGCCACACGCCCTCGCGCTCGTCTGCCTGGGTCATCGGGGTAACTCCTGTACTGCTTCGTCGGTGCTGGGTACGTGGCCCGCGGGCTTCTGCGTGGCCGGAAGCGGCCGTGCCCCGGCGGGCGGTAAAGCATTCAGCGTAGCAACGGTGCCCGGAATCCGCCCGTTCAGTCAGGAACCGGCTTCCCGGCAGCTCACCAGCTCCACCGAGGTGGCCTCGCGCTCGGTGCGGACGGGGATCCAGTCGCCGCGGCTCCGGCGCAGCTCGGCCACCGTGACGTTGCGCTCGCCGACCACGGTGTGGTCGCGCGCGGTTGCGCGCAGCAGGCAAGAGCCCTCGACGTCGGCGTCGCGGAACCGGGCGGTCACCCGGGCGCGGGCCTCGTGGTCACCGGTCACCTCGTACGACGTGAGCGTGGCGTCGATGGCCGGGTCGGAGTGGAACCAGGCGGCCCAGGCGAGCCACGAAATAAACGTGACCCCCAGCACGGCGCTGGCCACGATGAGGACGATGCGCCGCCGGGGATGTCCGGTGCCGTACCGCTCCTGCATCACGTTGCTCACCCGCTGAATCCTAGGATGATCCCCATGTCCGTTCCCGAGGGCCTCCGCCTGATGCACGTGCACGCCCACCCCGACGACGAGTCCAGCAAGGGCGCCGCGACGACCGCGAAGTACGTTGCCGAGGGCGTGGACGTGCACGTGGTGACCTGTACCGGCGGCGAGCGCGGCTCGATCCTGAACCCCAAGATGGACAAGCCCGGGGTGCTGGAGAACATCACCGAGATCCGCCGCAAGGAGATGGACGCGGCCCGGGAGATCCTCGGCATCAAGCAGGACTGGCTCGGCTTCGTCGACTCCGGCTGGCCCGAGGGCGACCCGAAGCCGCCGCTGCCCGAGGGCTGCTTCGCGCTGGTCCCGCTGGAGGAGGCCACCGAGCGCCTGGTGCGTCTCGTCCGCTCGTTCCGGCCGCACGTGATGACGACGTACGACGAGAACGGCGGCTACCCGCACCCCGACCACATCCGCTGCCACGAGGTCTCGATGGCGGCGTACGAGGCGGCCTCGGACCCCGACCGCTTCCCCGATGCCGGCGAGCCCTGGCAGGTGCTCAAGGTCTACTACCAGCACGGCTTCAACCGCCCCCGAGCGGTGGCGCTGCACGAGGAGCTGCTCCGGCGCGGGCTGCCCTCGCCGCTGGCCGAGCGGCTCGAGGACTGGAAGCCGGACCCGGCCCACGACGCCCGGGTGACCACCCGGGTCGAGTGCGCCGACTACTTCCCGGTCCGGGACCGGGCGCTGCTGGCGCACGCGACCCAGATCGACCCGGACGGGTTCTTCTTCCAGATCCCGCTCGAGGTGCAGCGCGAGATCTGGCCGACCGAGGACTTCGAGCTGGTCAAGAGCAGCGTCGGGACCGACCTGCCCGAGGACGACCTGTTCGCCGGGATCCGGACGGAGGCCGCCTCCCAGGAGGATGGCGCCGCCTGAGACACTGGGTCGCATGGACACCTTCGTGATCGCGGTCGCCCGTCTCGTCGCGCTCGTCGACAAGACGCCGGCGGACAAGGACGTGAAGGCCGGCTGGGGCGCGTTCGGCATCTTCCTCGCGCTTGCCGTGGCGGTGGCCTTCCTCGGCTGGAGCCTGGTCCGCCAGCTCAAGAAGACCGAGCGGAACGCCGAGAAGGGCGTCTTCGGCGAGGACGACCAGAAGCCGAAGCAGGCCTAGACGAGCCCGTGGTCGTGGGCGAAGACCACGATCTGCACCCGGTCGCGCAGGCCGAGCTTGCGCAGGATCGCGCCGACGTGGGTCTTGACGGTCGACTCGCTGGCGAACACCAGGCCGGCGATCTCCGCGTTCGACATCCCCTTGGCCACCGCGGTGAACACCTCCTGCTCCTTCTCGGTCAGGCCCTGGAAGGACGAAGGCACCGGCGCCCGTGAGCGGAAGTCGCCGTCGAGCAGCAGGGAGAGGTCCTGCGGCGCGAGCACCGCGTTGCCGCTGTGCACGGTCCGGATCGCGTCGCGCAGCATCACCGGGGTGGTGTCCTTGAGCAGGAACCCGCTGGCGCCGTACCGGATGGCGGTGGCCGCGCGGTCGTCGAGGTTGAAGGTGGTCAGCACCAGCACCCGCAGCGGCTTGGCCCGCCGGGCCACCCGCTCGGACGCGAACAGCTGACGGGTCGCCTCGACACCGTCCATCTCCGGCATCCGCAGGTCCATCAGCACCACGTCGGGCTCGAGTGCCTCGACCTGCTGGATCGCCTCCAGCCCGTCGCCGGCCTGGCCGACCACCCGCATCCCGTCCTGGGCGTCGACGATCACGGCGACGCCGGCGCGGAACAGCTCCTGGTCGTCGACGAGGAGGACCTCGATGTCGTTCACGGGAAGACCGTACGCATCGGGACCCAGGCGGTCGCGGTGAAGGTCTGCTCCTCGCCGTTGCCGCGTCGTCGTACGTCGAGACGGCCGCCGACCGACTCGAGCCGTCGCCGCATGCCGACCAGACCGTGACCGCCCTCGGTTTCCTCGGCGGACCCGACGTCGTTGACCACCTCGATGCGCAGCTCGCCGGCCCAGTGCAGCTCGACGTGCACGGTGCCGTCGCGGCGACCGTGCCGGATCGCGTTGGTGAGCATCTCCTGGAGCACCCGGTAGGCGACCGTGGCGAGCTCGGGTGCCAGCGGGCGTGCCGCCCCGACCTCGTCGTAGGCGATCGCGTGCCCGCTGGCCCGGACTCCCTCGACCAGGTCGTGCAGCTCGCCGGGGCCGGTGGCCGGGTCGCTGCCCGAGGAGAGCACCTGACGCACGTCCTGCAGCGAGGAGCGCGCCGAGCTCGCGATGTTCGCCATCGAGAGCCGCAGCGCGCCGGTGTCGGCGTCGTCGAGGAACTGCGCGGACTCGGCCTGGGCGAGGATCACCGCCAGCGAGTGGCCGACGACGTCGTGCACGTCGCGGGCCAGCTGGTTCTGCTCCTCGCGGAGGCGGGCGATCTCGCGGGCCTGCTCGCGCTCCTGCTGGGCCCGCGCGGCCTCCTCCTCGGCGGCGTGCTGGCCGGCGGCGGAGCTGCGCGCACGGGCGGTGGCGCGGAGCGTGAGCCCGGCCAGCCAGGGGACGCCGAGCAGGGCCATGCCGAGGACGGCCGCGCCCACCTGCCAGGTGCCGCTGAGCTGGCGGACGATGTCGATCAGGGTCTGGTAGCGGTCGCGGCCGACGACGACGCTGAAGAACTCGAAGTCCATGAACCGCACCACCAGGATGCCGGCGAGCGGGATCGAGGCGCCGCTGGCCAGGACGGTGAGCGGGCGGCCCCAGCGGGCGGTGCCGAAGGCGACCGCGGCGAAGGCGATCTCGGTGTAGAGCAGCGGCAGCGTGGTGTCGACCTGCAGCCAGCCGATCAGCCAGACCAGGGCGAGCGCGGCGCTGGGCAGCCGGCGGCTCAGCCCCACCGCGACGGCGGTCGGCAGCACCACCCAGAACAGCAGGTCGGCGCGGCTCTGGCCATAGGGGAAGTCGGTCGCGAGGGTCTCGAAGATCCCGAAGGCGAGGACGGCGAGCCCGGCGGCGAGGTCAGGCCCCCACTCACGCCATTTCTCCGGATTCACCGGGCCATTGTCCCGGATTCGGCGGGCCAGAGGGCCGGACTCGGCGGTCAAGGGAGGGCGGCGTGGACGAGGAGGTCCAGGAGGTCGCCGTACGGGAGGCCGTCGGCGGCGAACATCCGGGGGACCTGGGAGTGCTCGGTGAAGCCCGGCATCGTGTTGACCTCGTTGAGCACCGGGCCGTCCTCGGTGAGGAAGAAGTCGACCCGGGCGACGCCGGAGCAGCCGAGGGCGTCGAACATCGCCACGGCCGCGTCCTCGAGGGCCTTGCGGTCCGCCGGGGCGAGCACGGCGGGGATGCGGAAGTCGGCGTGGCCGCCGTACTTGGCGTCGTAGTCGAAGAGGCCCTCGGCCACGATCTCCAGCGGAGGCGAGACGCGACGTTCCGCTTGATGACCCAGGACGGCGATGTCGATCTCGCGGCCGCGGACGACCTCCTCGACCAGGACCCGGCTGTCCAGGGCGAAGGCGCTCTCCAGGGCGGGGGTCAGCTCGTCCGGGGTCCGCACGAGCGAGACGCCCTGGGACGAACCCGCCGCCACCGGCTTCACGACGACCGGGCCGGAGAACTCGTGGTACGGCGCGGTGAGCAGGACCCCGGGCGCGGTGCGGATCCCGAGCGCCTGCGCGATCAGCTTGGTCGTCCACTTGTCCATCGCCAGGGCGCCCGCGCGCACGCCGGAGCCGACGTACGGAACCCCGGCCAGGTCGAGCAGCGCGGCCAGGGTGCCGTCCTCGCCGCGCGGGCCGTGCACCACCGGGACGGCGACCTCGCAGGAGCGCAGCACCTCGACCGAGCGCGCGAGCCCGAGCACCGACCCGTCAGGTGCGAGCCACCACCCGTCCGGGTCGATGGTCAGCCGGACCACGTCGTGCCCGCGCCGGGCCAGTGCGTCGGCCACCGAGGCCGCCGAGGCCAGCGAGACCGCGTGCTCGCAGTTCGCGCCGCCACCGATGACGGCGATCCGCAGGTGCGTCATGCCAGCCCCCGCGGACCCTGCCGCAGCACGACCCGCTCGGCGCGCGCTCCCAAGCCGGTGACGATCTCGTGCGGCAGGGTGCCCGACCAGCCCGCCCAGTCGTGGATGGTCGGCTCGCCGTGCGTGCCGGGGCCGAGCACGGTCACCTGCTCGCCCGGTTCCGCGGTGTCGTTGCCCAGGTCGACGACGGCCTGGTCCATCGAGATCAGCCCGACGAGCGGCCGCCGCCGCCCGCGTACGACGACCTCGGCCCTGCCGGAGGCGACCCGGGGCAGCCCGTCGGCGTACCCGAGCGGCAGCAGGCCGAGCGTGGTCGGCCCGGGCGCGGTCCAGGTGTGGTCGTAGCCGACGCCGGTCCCGCCGCGGACCCGGCGGACGGCGACCAGCGGCGCGGTCAGGGTGAGCGCGCCCGCCAGCGGGGTGGTCGCGGACGGGTCGATGCCGACCAGGCCGGCGCCGACGCGGACCAGGGTGTGGTGGCTGCGCCGGTCGGTCAGCGTCGCCGCGGTGGCGGCCAGGTGCCGGTGCTCGGGACGCAGGCCGGCCTCGCGGGCGGCGCCGAGTCCCCAGGCGAACCGGGTCCGGCCGGTGGTGTTGGCCGGGTGCGCCGGGTCGCCGGCACAGGGCAGGTGGCCCATCAGCCCGACCACGCGGATCCGGCCGCACTGCTCGGCCCGGCGAGCGGTCCGGCACAGGGACACCCAGGCCGACGGCTCGGCACCGTCGCGGGCCATCCCGGTGTCCAGGTGCAGGTGCACCCGCGCGCCGTCGGTGCTGGGGGTGGCGAGCAGGGCCTCCAGGTGCGCGAGCGAGCCGATCGCGACATCGATGCCGGCCGCGACGGCCGCGGTCCAGTCGGCGGCGACCGGGTTCAGCCAGCTCAGCACCGGGGCGGTCAGGCCGGCCTCGCGCAGCGCGATCCCTTCGGCGAGCGAGGTCACGCCCAGCCAGGTGGCGCCGTTGGCGAGCGCGGTCCGGGCGACGGTGACCGCGCCGTGGCCGAAGCCGTCGGCCTTGACCACGGCCATGACGACGGCGTCGGTGCGGGAGGCGATCTCCCGGGCGTTCGCGGCGATCGCGGCCGGGTCGACGGTCAGCCGGGCCGGCGCCGTCCGGGGTGCCGCGGTGATGCTCGCCAACGCACTCATGCCGCGGCCCGCGCGAGCTCGACCGGGCCGTAGAGGGCGGCGGTGGCGCCGGTGCTCAGCGCCCAGTAGCGATCGCCGTACGACCAGTGCCACCACTCGGTCGGGTAGTTGACCAGCCCCGCGGTGCGCAGGGCCCGGGACAGGACGGTGCGGTGGTGCCGGGCCTCGGGGGAGATGTCCGCGGCGTCGAAGAAGCAGCGGCCCTCGGACTCCTCCGGCGTGGCGTCGATCGGGGTGCCGAGGTCGAGGGCGCGGCCGCGGCCGTCGACGAGGGTCAGGTCCACCGCGGCGCCGGCCACGTGCGGGGCCACGGCGACGGGGGAGACGAACCGGCTGGTGAGACGGTCGACCTCGACGCCGGTGGCGTGCGGGTGCGCGGCGCGGACCTCGGCGGTGTACCGGGTCACGATGGCCTGCTGGTCGAGCGCGGACCGGTGCCCCTCGACCACCCGGAGGTCGTAGCCGCCGGGCAGGTCGGCCCGGGCCAGCGTCAGCCGGACGGCCAGCCCGGTGCGGACCAGCGCGCGAGCCGGGCCGAAGGACCGGGGCAGTCGGACCAGCTGCTCGCCGTTCTCGAGAACCGGGACCGCGGCCACCCGCGGGTCCGAGAGGAGGATCGTCATGCCTTAAGGCTGTCGACCCCCAGGCCTGGGCACCTCAGCCTCAGGTGCCGGGGCGCTGGCCGCAGGTACCGACTCCTCAGGCACCGACGATGCGTAGGGCCATCTCGACGTAGGCGTCGGCGATCTCGTCCTCGGACCAGCCGCCCTCGCGGTACCAGCGGGCGATGTCGATGCCGAGGGACTGGAGGGCGACGACGGCCATCCGCTGGTTCGGGGGGTCGAAGACGCCGGCGGCGGTGCCGCGGGCGACGAGGTCGGTGAAGAGCTGGTCGATCCGGTGCCGGATGATCTGGATCTCGGCCTGGTGGCGATCGGAGAGCGCGGCCAGCTCGTAGTTCACCACCCGGGCGGCCACGTGCGAGCGGACGTGGTGGACCGCGAAGGCGTGGACCGCGGCGCGCAGCTGGTCGACCGGGTCGCCGGCGCTGTCGACGGCCTGCTCCAGCAGGGTGATGACGGTGTCGTGGCCGGCCTTGGAGATCAGGTAGAGCAGCTCCTCCTTGGAGCTGTGGTGCACGTACACCGCGGCGGGGGACATGCCCGCCGCGCTGGCGATGTCGCGCGTGGTGGTGCCGTGGAAGCCGTGCTCGGAGAACGCCGTCACCGCCGCGTCCAGGAGCTTCGCCCGGGTCGCCTCGCCTCGCGAGAGGTCCCTGCTCTCGGCCATCCCTCACCCTTCCTTCCGGTCCCCGCTGGGGAGCAAGAGTACGGGTGAGCGCGGTTGACGTGCGGTTCCGCCATGCCCCAGGCTGACCCTAAGCAAGCGCTTACTCAGGAGGATCGATGGTCGCAGGTCAGGGTGTCGTGGTCACCGGAGCCGCCGGCGGGATCGGCCGGGCGATCGCCGCCCGGCTGGCCGCCGACGGGGCCCGGGTGGTGGTCAACGACCTCGACGCCGCGGCGGTCGAGGCGGTCGCCGCCGAGATCGGCGCGGTGGCGGTCCCGGGGGACGCGGCCTCCGAGGACGGCGTGGCCACCCTGGTCGGGCGTGCCCGCGAGGCGCTCGGCGAGGTCGACGTCTGGTTCGGCAACGCCGGCGTCGAGCGCGGGCGCGGCCTGGAGACCAGCGAGGACGAGTGGGCGCTCGGGCTGGAGGTCAACGTGCTCGCGCACGTGCGCGCGGCCCGGCTGCTGGTGCCGCGCTGGGTGGAGCGCGGGCACGGCCGGTTCGTGGTGACCGCCTCGGCCGCGGGCCTGCTCACCATGCTCGGCAGCCCGGCGTACTCGGTCAGCAAGCACGGCGCGGTCGCGTTCGCGGAGTGGCTGGCCGCGACGTACCGGCACCGCGGGGTCGTGGTCCAGGCGATCTGCCCGCAGGGCGTGCGCACCCGGATGCTCGAGGAGGCCGGCGAGCTGCAGGGCCTGCTCGCGCACGACCGTGCGCTGGAGCCCGAGGAGGTCGCGGACGTCGTACGGAAGGCGCTGGACGGCGAGGAATTCCTGGTGCTGCCGCACCCGCAGGTCGCCGGGTACGCGGCGCTGCGCGGGACCGACCACGAGCAGTGGCTGGCCGGGATGAACCGGTTGCAGCAGCGACTCGAGCGATAACTGCGAGCGGCTCGCTCGTCCTTCCCCTAGACTCGGCAAGCAAGCGCTTAGTAGATCACTCGGGGAGGAGGCCGCAGTCGATGGCAGCGAAGGCTGAGCTCGCGCAGGCCGGGGCGAAGCGGATGGCGTTCCAGCGCGAGCACGAGTACGTCTCGCCGCGCGGACTGTTCGACAACGTCGAGCCGAAGGGCTCCCGGCGCTTCCTCACCGCGGCGGTCAGCGCCTTCCACGGGCGCGGCTACCACGCGACCACGACCCGCGACATCGCCACGCTGGCCGGCTCCAGCCCGGCGGGGATCTACACCTACTACGCCACCAAGGCCGACCTGCTCTACGAGATCGCGCTCATCGGGCACCAGTACATCCTCGACGAGACCGAGGCCGCGCTGCTGGTCACCGACGACCCGATCGGGCGGATCGCCGAGATCGTCCGGCGCTCGGTGACCTACCACGCCGAGGAGCACGTGCTCACCCGCGTGGTGAACCGCGACTTCCAGGCGCTCGACGTGCAGCGGCTGGCCACGATCATGAAGATGCGCCGCCGGATCAGCACCATCGTCCGCGACGAGGTCCGCCGTGGTGTCGAGCTCGGCATCTTCGAGGTCGACCACCTCGAGGGCACCACCATCGCGGTGCTGCGGCTGATGGACGTGGCGTCCTGGTACAACGAGCGCGGCCCGATGAGCCCGGACGAGCTGGCCGAGGTCTACGTCGGGCTGATCCTGCGGATGCTGGGTGCGCCCGCGGCCGCCTCAGATCAGGCTGGCGACGGAAAGACCGCCGTCAACGGGTAGCACCGCGCCCGTCACGTACGACGACGCCGCCGAGCTCAGGTAGACCACCGCACCGGCGATGTCCTCGTCGCGGCCGATCCGCCCCAGCGGCGCCACCTTCTCGAACGTCGCCTGCTCGGCGTCCAGGGTCGCGGCCATCATCTTCGAGGCGAACGGACCGGGCGCGATCGCGTTGACCGCGATGTCCGGGCCGAGCTCGACGGCCAGCACCCGGGTCAGGTGGTGCAGCGCCGCCTTCGCCGACGAGTAGGAGTAGTTCGGCAGCGCGGGCACGCGCAGCCCGTCGATCGAGCCGATGTTGAGCACGCGCGCGGGCGACTCGGGGGTGGCGGCCTCGCGGAGCAGACCGGCCAGCTCCTGGGTGAGGTAGAAGGGCGCCTTCAGGTTCAGGTCGAGCACCTTGTCCCAGGCGCTGGGCGGGAACTCCGCGAACGGCGCACCCCAGACGGCGCCGGCGTTGTTGACCAGGACGTCGAGCGCGTCGACGCGGCCGGCCACCTCGGTGGCCAGCGCGACGCAGCCCTCGTGGGTGGACAGGTCCGCGGCCAGCGGCTCGATGGTGCCGAGGTGGGCCAGCTCGGCGGCGGTCGCCTCGCAGTCGGCCAGCTTGCGCGAGGCGATCAGCACCCGGGCACCGGCCTGGAGCAGGCCCAGCGCGGCCATCCGGCCGATGCCACGGCCGCCGCCGGTGACGAGCGCGGTGCGCCCGGTCAGGTCGAAGAGGGTCATCGGACTTCCTGTCGGTCGAGGTCCTGGCTGCGGCCGTACGACGCGCGCAGCTCGGCCAGCCGCTGGTGGTAGAGCTCGGCGTTGCGCTCCTTGATCTCCTCGTAGCCGCGGACCAGGTCGGGCAGCTCGGCGATCTCGACGGCCAGGTCGTGGTTGTCCCGGGTGAGCCCGGCGGCCAGCTCGCCGACCACGCCCTGGTACTCGGTGACCAGCGCGCGCTCGAGCCGTCGTACGCGGGCGAGGCCGAAGACGTCGAACGGCGTGCCACGCAGCCCGCGCAGCATCCGCAGCAGCACGAACACCACCCGGAACCAGCGGCCCAGGGTGAGCTTGCGCTTCATGCCGAGCGCGCGCAGCACCGGCGGGTGCAGCCGGTACGACGCGGCGTAGCCGGGACCGAACTGCGCCTCGAGCGCGGCGTCCAGAGCCGGGTCGAGGGAGAGCCGGGCGACCTCGTACTCGTCCTTGTAGGCCATCAGCTTGTGCAGGTGCTGGGCGACCGCGAGCGCGAACGACTCCGAGCCCGGTACGACGGCCGCTTCCGCGGCGCGAGCCCGCTCGACCAGGTCGGCGTACCGCTCGGCGTACCGGGCGTTCTGGTAGCCGACCAGGTCGTCGACCCGGCGCAGCACCAGGTCGGCGAGCTCGCCGCCGGGCACGGCCGCGACCGTTCCGGCGATCCGGACCGCGTCGGTGCTCGGCGCGGCGGCGACCGGTGCCGGGGAGAGCGCCGCGACGGCGGCGTCGAGCGCGGCGCGGTCGGCGACGTACTGGCGACCGCGGCGGAAGGCCTGCACGTTGCGCGCGGCCTGGACGCCGTTGATGCCGATCGCCTCCTCGATCTTCGCCGCCTCGACCGGCAGCGCGCCGAGCTGGAAGGCGACGCCGACCAGGAACACGTTGGCGAACTGGTCGTCGTCGAAGAGGTCCTTGGTCAGCCGGCGCGCGTCGAGGAAGCGGCTGCGCTCCTCGCGGCTGGCCGCGCGGATCCGACCGGAGGTCTCGCCCGCCTCGGGGAACGCGACGGTCGTGTCGGTGACCATCGCTCCGGTCGGGACCTCGGCGGTGCTCACCACGGCGACCGTGCGCTCGGGCGCGGCCACGGTCAGGTAGCCGTCGGTGGCGGCGACCAGGACGTCGCAGCCCAGGTAGAGGTCGGCCTCGCCGCGGCCGATCTTGTTGGACCGGGCCAGCGGGCGGGTGGAGATCTTCACGTCCGAGACCACCGCGCCGCCCTTCTGGGCCAGGCCGGTCTGGTCGAGGGTGCGCACGAACCGGCCGGACCGCGACGCCGCGGTGGCGATGATCTGCGCGACCGTGACCACGCCGGTGCCGCCGATGCCGGTGATGCGCAGGCCGTACTCGTCTGCCGGCACGACCAGGCCCGGCTCCGGCAGCACGCTCGCGTCCAGGTCGCCGGCGGTCGCTCGCGGAGCGGCCTTGGCGCTCGCGGCGGCCGGCACCACGGTGAGGAAGGACGGGCAGTCGCCGTCCAGGCAGGAGTAGTCCTTGTTGCAGGAGGCCTGGTGGATCTGGGTCTTCCGGCCGAACTCGGTGGCCACCGGCTGCACCGAGAGGCAGTTGGACTTCGCGCCGCAGTCGCCGCAGCCCTCGCAGACGCGCTCGTTGATGAACGCGCGCTGCACCGGCTCGGCGACCAGCTTGCGCTTGCGCTTGCGGCGCAGCTCGGTGGCGCACTCCTGGTCGTGGACCAGCGCGGTCACGCCGGGGACCTTGGCCAGCTCGGCCTGGGTCTCCACCAGGGTGTCGCGGTGCCGGACCTCGACACCGCGGGGCAACCGCACCCGGCGGTACCGGGCCGGTTCCTCGGTGGTGACCACGACCTTGCCGACGCCCTCGGCGAGCAGCTCGCGCACCAGCGCGGGCACGGTCATCGCGCCGACCGCGTCCTGGCCGCCGGTCATCGCGACCGCGGAGTTGTAGAGGATCTTGTAGGTGATGTTGGCGCCGCTCGCGACCGCGGCCCGGATCGCCAGGCTGCCGGAGTGGTGGTAGGTGCCGTCGCCCATGTTCTGCAGCAGGTGCGGGGCGTCGACGAACGGGGCCATCCCGATCCAGGTGCCGCCCTCGCCGCCCATCTGGGTGAGGCCGAGCACCTCGCCGACCCGGTCGGACGGCATCAGCGCGACCATGCCGGAGCAGCCGATGCCGGCGCCGACCAGGGAGCCGTCCGGGGTCCGGGTGGAGCGGTTGTGCGGGCAGCCGGAGCAGAAGTACGGCGTCCGGGAGAGCAGGGGGAGGGCGATGCGCGTGGGCGTGGGCTTGCTCTCGCCGGCTCCCGGGACGTCGGGCATCACGATGTGCTCGGGCAGCCGGCGGCGCAGCGCGGCCGCGATCTGCTCGGCGTCCAGGTCGGCGTCGGCGCGCAGCAGCGGCATCCGGTTCAGCGTCGTCTTGCCCGAGACCGCGGGTGCGTCCGGGCGGCCGTAGAGGATGTCCTTGATCCCGCTCTCCACGAACGAGCGCTTCTCCTCGACCACGACGATCTCGTCGAGCCCGTCGGCGAAGGCGATGATCTCCTCGGGGTCGAGCGGGAAGACCAGGCCGAGCCGGAGCAGCCGGACCCCGCGCGCCTCGAGCTCCTCCTCGGACAGGCCCAGCCGGGACAGCGCCTGGCGCACGTCGAGGTAGCTGGCGCCGGAGACGACGATGCCGACCCGGGCCTCCTCGACCGCGCCGTAGGTCCGGTTGAGGCCGTTGGCCGTCGCGTACCGGGCGGCGAGCACCAGCCGCTTGGTGGCCAGGCTGTTCTCGAGCGCGGACAGGGTCGGCTGCAGGAAGTTCGCGGAGACCTCGTGCACGTAGGCGAAGCCGTCGACCTTGTTGTCCGGGACGACCGGCGTCACCCGGTCCGGTGCGACCTCGGTGGTGGCCGAGCCGTCGGCGACGTTGGTGGCGATCTTCATGCCGACCCACAGCCCGCTGAACCGGGACATGGCCAGGCCGTGCACGCCGAGGTCGAGGATGTCCTGGGGGTCGGCGGGGGAGAGCACCGGCAGACCGAGCTCGGCCATCGCGATCTCCGAGCCGCTCGGCACGGTCGAGGATTTGGCGGTGGCGTCGTCGCCGACGAGCACGAGCGCGCCGCCCTGGGGGTGCGCGCCACCGAGGTTGGCGTGCCGCAGCGCGTCGCTGGCCCGGTCCAGGCCGGGCGCCTTGCCGTACCAGATGCCGATGACGCCGTCGTGCCTCGCGGTCGGCTGGGCGCCGGCGAGCTGGCTGCCCTGGACCGCGTTGGCGGCGAGCTCCTCGTTGAGGCCCGGGCGGAAGACCACGCCGTGCTCGTCGAGAAGCTGCTGCTGGCGGCCGAGCTCGAGGTCGTAGCCGGCCAGCGGCGAGCCCTCGTAGCCGCTGACCAGGCCCGCGGTGCGGCGCCCGGCGGCGATGTCGTGGCGGCGCAGGTCGAGCGGGAGCCGGACGAGGGCCTGCAGGCCGGAGAGGTAGACGGTCCCGCGCTCGAGCGTGTAGCGCTCGGCCAGCGGGGAGGTGGTCGCGGGGGCCGTGGACAAGCTGATCCTCCGGTGAAATCGGGACAGAACGGCGGTCCCGCCATCAAATCCTGGGGCACCGCCGAGTGTCTGCAGTCAGAACCACGATTTCGACGCCGATGCGGCAGAATGCTTTGTGGAATCCACAAAGTCGGGCCGAATTGCGAGGTTTGGACATGGCGAGGACGAACGGGCGGGACGCGATCGTGGCGGTCCTGGAGGCATTGCTCACCGAGATGCCGGTGCTCTCCCGCGGCGTGGTCCGGGAGATCCGGGCCCAGGTGCACGAGTACGACCGGGTGCCCCTGGGCGATCACGCCGACCACGTCGAGGAGCAGCAGCGGGTGCTGCTGCGGGCGATGATCGAGGGCCGTCAGCTGGGCGAGGACGACCTGCGCCGGGCTGCCGCGCTGGGCCGGCTGCGGGCCGCCCAGGGGGTCAGCGTGGAGGGCGTCATCAGCGCCTACCACGTCGGCAACCGGGAGCTGTGGCGGCTGATCGACGAGCGCGCCGTCAAGGGGCGCGAGTACCTGCCCGAGCTGGCGGCCTGGATGTGGGAGGCGATCCACATCACCTCCACCGAGATCGCCGCGGCGCACTCCTCGGTGGCCCGGGCCCGGCACACCCAGAGCCTGACCATGCGGCACCGGTTCGTCGAGCTCCTCGGTCGCGACGAGGACAGCGCCGAGCTCGTCGAGATCGCCGGCGACCTCGGCTTCGATCCCGGCGGCACCTTCCTCGCTGCGTGCGTTTCCGCAGGTGAGAGGCCTGATGGCGCTGCCCAGGCGATCCACGAGGAGCTGGAGTACCTCGACGGCGTCTCGTTCGCGGTGCAGCAGGGGGCGGTGCTGCTGGTGCTCGCCCAGGGCCCGGACGAGGCCGCGCTGAACGAGCTCGCCGGCGGCCTGGACCCGGTCCCGCCGACCGGGATCGGGCTGCGCCGCGACGGTCTGGCGGGTGCCCGGGAGAGCATCCGCGACGCTGCCGAGGCCCTGCTCGCGAGCACCCCGGCGACCCCGGTCGCGCGCTTCGCCGAGCAGTGGTGGCGGGCCTGCGTGGCGGCCCAGGCCGAGCGGCTCGCGCCGGTCTTCGGGCAGGCCCGCCAGGTGGTGCTGGACAACCCCCACCTGGTCGAGGCGGTGCAGGCCTTCGCCGACTCCGGCTTCGCCGTCGCGACCGCCGCGAAGACGCTGCACGTGCACGCCAACAGCGTCGCCTACCGGCTCGACCGGTGGCACCAGCTGACCGGCTGGAACCCACGGACCTTCACCGGGCTGGCGCACTCGCTGGCGGCCTGCACATCCGTTCAGATCGAGTAACCCCCCACGACCCCCTTGACGAAATCGCAACTAAGCGCTTGCTTGCCAATCGAGGAATTCGGTGGCATAGTCGCGCCCACTGTGACCGCAGTCACAGGCGATGCGAGAGGTGGTCGAACAACAGATGTCCCACTACGACGTGATCGTGATCGGCGGCGGGATCGCCGGTGTCTCGATCGGGTTCGAGCTGTCGAAGGACCGCACGGTCTGCCTCCTGGAGATGGAGTCGACGCTCGCCTTCCACACCACCGGCCGCTCGGCCGCGACGTTCCTGGAGACGTACGGCGGGCCGGAGATCCGCGCGCTCACCACCGGCAGCCGCAGCTTCCTGGAGAACCCGCCGGAGTTCTTCGAGGCCGCGCTGCTCAGCCCGCGCCCGCTGCTGCAGTTCGCCAAGCAGGGCAGGGGATCGGTCATCGAGCAGCTGCACGCCGACGTGCTGCCGCTGGTGCCCGACGCCGAGCTGCTCGACCCGGCCCAGGTCGCCGAGCTGTTCCCGGTGGTCGCCCCCGACTACGTCGAGCGCGGCATGTACGAGCCGGGTGCGATGGAGATCGACGTGGCCGGCCTGCACCAGGGCTACGTCCGTGGCCTGCGCGCCAACAAGGGCGAGATCGTCAAGAGCGCCCGGGTCGTCGGCCTGACCCGCGGGCCCGAGCACTGGGTCGTCGAGACCGCCGACGGCGAGCGTCGTACGGCCAACGACGTGGTGGACGCGGCCGGTGCCTGGGGCGACGTGGTCGCCGAGCTGGCCGGAGCCAAGCCGTCCGGGCTGATGCCGCTGCGCCGGACGATCTTCATGGTCAACTCCCCGCAGGGTGCCGGCACCAAGGACCTGCCGATCTTCGGCGACATCGACCAGTCCTTCTACGTCAAGCCGGAGGGCGCGCAGTTCCTCTGCTCGCCGGCCGACGAGACGCTCTGCCCGCCGAGCGACGCCAAGTCCGACGAGCTCGAGATCGCCCGCGCCATCGACGAGATCAACGCGGCCACCACCCTCGACGTGCGCAGCGTGACCACGTCCTGGGCCGGGCTGCGCAGCTTCGTGCCGGACCGCAACTTCGTGGTCGGCCCGGACCCCGAGGTGCCCGGCTTCCACTGGTTCATCGGCCAGGGCGGCTACGGCATCCAGACCGCGCCCGCCACCGCGCAGGCCGGGGCCGCCCTGGTCCGCGGCGAGGCGTTCCCCGCCGACCTGGTCGCTCGCGGCCTCGACCCGGACCGGCTGGCGCCGCACCGCCCCGGCATGTCCGTGGCCGCCGACCACTGAGGCGGACACCGTGGACCTCCTCCAGCAGATCATCAACGGGCTGACCATCGGCAGCGTGTACGCGCTGGTGGCGATCGGGTTCTCGGTCGTCTACGGCGCGCTCGGGCTGGTCAACTTCGCGCACGGCGACATCCTGATGGCTGGCACCTTCGTGACCTACGGGCTCTACAGCGGGCTGCACGTGCCGATCGTGCTGGCCGCGGTCGCGGGCATCCTGGCCGGCATCGTGCTGGCCGGGGTGGTCGAGGAGATCGCGGTCCGGCCGGTGCTCAAGGCGCACCTGCTGATTCCGATGATGACCACGCTCGGCATGGGCCTGATCATCCGCAACGTCGTCGAGCTCAAGTACGGCTCCGGCACGCTGCCGTTCCCCTCGTTCGCCGGCTCCGGCTTCTACACCGTCGGGGACCTCAAGATCGCCAAGGCCGCGATCGCGACGCTGCTGGTCGCGATCCTCACCCTGGTCGTCTTCGCCGCCTTCCTGCGCTACACCAAGGCGGGCTTCGCGATCCGGGTGGTGGCCCAGGACATGACCGCGGCCCGGCTGATGGGCGTCCCGGTGAACCGCACGATCATGGCGGTCTACGGCGCCGGCGGCGCGCTCGGCGTCATCGGCGGCCTGCTCTACGCCAACACCCTCGAGGTGGTCTACCTCGGGATGGGCTTCCCGATCCTGCTCAAGGGCTTCGCCGCCGCGATCGTCGGCGGCATCGGGAACCTGCAGGGAGCGCTGCTGGGCGGGCTGATCCTCGGCATCCTCGAGGCCACCGTCGGCCCCTCGGCCGGCTCCTACCGGGACGCGATCGCCTTCGTGCTGCTGATCGCGATCCTCCTCGTCCGCCCCGCCGGCCTGCTCGGCGCCCGGGTCCAGGAGCGTGTCTGATGTTGAGCTTCGTCCCTCGTCCGGTCATCCGCGTCGCCGCGGTCGCGCTGCTGGTCTACGCGTTCCTGCTGCCCAACCTGGTACAGCCGTACACGATCCGGGTGGCCGCGACCATCCTGGTCTTCACCGTCTTCGCCACCGGGCTCAACCTGATCCTCGGCTTCACCGGGCTGCTCAGCTTCGGGCACGCGGCGATGTTCGGCGCCGGCGCGTACATCTCCGCCCGGCTGATGCTGGACACCGGGATGCCGCTGGCACTGGTGATCCTGGTCGCGGTCGGCGGCAGCGCCGTCTTCGGCCTGCTGGTCGGGCTCACCTCGTGGCGGGTCGGCGGTGACTACCTGGCGCTCATCACCCTCGGCGTCGGGCAGATCTTCTACCTCTACCTCAACAACGCCAACGAGGTCACCGGCGGCGCCACCGGCCTGCCCGGCATCCCGGCCGGGACGTTCTTCGGCTGGGACCTGTCCTCGATCGAGAACGTCTACCTGTTCATCCTGGTCGCGACCCTGGTAGCCACCGGGTTCGCCTGGCTGATCGGCCGGTCCTTCCTGGGCCGCTCGTTCCTGGCCATCCGCGAGGACGAGGTGATCGCCCGGGCGCACGGCATCAACGTGCCGCTGACCAAGGTGGTCGTCTTCGGCATCGGCAGCGGGATCGCCGGCCTGGCCGGGGTGCTGCAGGTGCTGCTGCTCGGCTTCGTCGGACCGGCCACCTTCACCGTGGACCAGTCGATCCTGGTCGTCGAGATCGTCCTCATCGGCGGGATGGCCACCACCTTCGGGCCGCTGCTCGGCTCGGTGCTGGTGATCGGGTCCACCGAGTACCTGCGCTCGCTGGCCGACTACCGCTCGATGATCTTCGGCGCGCTGATCGTGCTGATCCTGCTGTGGAAGCCCGGCGGGCTGGTGCAGATCCTCGGCATCGGGGACACCCGCGCCGGCCGGTTCCGCTCGCCGTTCAGCCTGTTCCGTCGTACGGGATCGAGGCCGGCGGCCGTCGAGCCGGTCGCCGAGCCGCCCGCACCGCGGGCCGTCCCCGAGGAGGTGCGCTCGTGACCGCGCTGCTGCCCGAGGCCCCCATCTTCAAGGCCACCGGGGTCGGCTGCCGGTTCGGCGGCGTGATCGCCCTGGACAGCGTCGACTTCCAGGTCGGGCCGGACGAGATCGTCGGGCTGATCGGCCCCAACGGCTCCGGCAAGACCACCCTGCTCAACGTGCTCTCCGGCATCTACCGGGCCAGCAGCGGGTCGCTGGAGATCGACGGCAAGCCGTCGCGCTTCAAGTCCTCGCGCCGGCTCAGCCGCGACCACGGCCTGGCCCGGACGTTCCAGAACATCCGGCTGTGCCCGTCGCTGACCGTGCGCGACAACGTGCTGATCGGGATGCACTCCGGATTCCGCTGGTACGACGCGCTCTGGACCGGGGGCCGGGGCAGCCGCGAGCGCCGGTCGGTCGAGCGGGTCGAGGAGATCCTCGAGTTCGTCGGGATCGCCGACAAGCGCGACGAGATCGCCACCGACCTCGCGTACGGCGACCAGCGGCGGGTGGAGATCGCCCGGGCGCTGGCCACCAACCCGCGGCTGCTGCTGCTCGACGAGCCGGCCGCCGGGATGAACCCGCGCGAGGCCCGGGTCCTGGTCGACCTCATCAAGCGGATCCACGACGAGCGCGAGATCGCCATCGTCGTGATCGAGCACAACATGAACGTGGTGATGAACACCGCGTCCCGGGTGATGGTCCTCGACGCCGGCCTCTGCATCGCGCACGGCGACCCGAAGACGGTCAGCTCCGATCCGCACGTCCTGGAGGCCTACCTGGGAAAGAGGTTCCGCGATGCCTGAGACCCTGCTGCGCGCTGAGGACCTGACCGTCCGCTACGGACCGGTGACGGCGCTGGAGAACGTGAGCCTGCACGTCGACGAGGGCGAGATCGTCGCCCTGGTCGGCGCCAACGGCGCCGGGAAGTCCACGCTGCTCAAGACCCTGTCCGGGCTGATCCGCCCGGCCGCCGGGACGATCACCTTCCGCGACACCGACCTGGCCCGGACCCAGGCGCACAGGATCGTGCAGGCCGGGCTGGTGCACGTGCCCGAGGGCCGGCACGTGTTCCCGCGGTTCAGCCTCAAGGAGAACCTGCTCGCCGGCGCCTACACCAACGACTGGAAGAACGCCGGCAAGCGGGCCGAGGAGATCATCGAGAGCACCCCGATCCTGGCGCGGCGTGCGGGCAGCACCGCCGGCCAGCTCTCCGGCGGCGAGCAGCAGATGCTGGTGATCCAGCGCGCGCTGATGGCCGACCCGCGGATGGTGATGCTCGACGAGCCGTCGATGGGTCTCTCGCCGGTGCTCGCCGACCAGGTGCTCGAGCTCGTCTCGGGCCTGCGCGACCGCGGTGTCACCGTGCTGCTCGTCGAGCAGAACGCGCTCGGCGCCCTCGACATCGCCGACCGGGTCTACGCCCTGGCCACCGGCGAGGTCCTCTACAGCGGCAGCTCCGCGGAGCTGCGCGACGATCCGCAGTTCGCGGACCAGTTCCTCGGCGTCGTCTCGGCCGACGCCGAACGGCGGGCGCAGGAGTCCGGCCACCACTGAAGCACCACCTCAACCAGCACAAGGAGCACGCATGAAGTTCAACAAGGCCTATGCGGCGGTCGGCGCGACCCTCGCGCTGGGGCTCTCCCTGAGTGCCTGCGGAAGCAGCTCGGGTGGCGGGGGCGCGAGCGGTGACTCGATCACCGTCGCGGTGGCCGGGCCGATGACCGGCGACAACGGCATCTACGGCCAGGACCAGCTCTCCGGGGTGAAGTTCGCGGCCGAGGAGGTCAACGACGCCGGCGGCATCCCGTCCGGCCCGCTCAAGGGCAAGAAGATCAAGGTCGTCAAGTACGACGACGTCGCCGACCCGAACCAGGGCGCCTCGGTGGCGCAGAAGATCTGCGACGACACCGGCATCATGGCCGTCTTCGGGCACAGCAACTCCTCGGTCACGCTGGCCGCCGAGCCGATCTACGAGCGCTGCGGCGTGCCGCTGTTCGTGAGCTACTCCTCGAACCCGGAGATCACCGCGAAGCGTCACGAGAACCTGTTCCGCACGCTGATCGACGACGCCAAGATGGGCAGCGAGATGGCGAGCTACTCCCACGACCAGCTCGGCTTCAAGAAGGTCGGCGTGCTCGCCTCCGACGACGACTACGGCGACGGCCTGAAGACCAACTTCAACAAGACCGCGGACGAGATCGGCCTGAAGGTCGCCAAGACGGTGACCACCTCGGCCAAGCAGAAGGACTTCACCCCGCAGCTGACCGAGCTGCGCAACGCCGGTGCCGACTCGCTGGTGCTGCTGAACACCTACACGGACGCCGCGCTGCAGATCAAGCAGGCCAGCGCGATGGGCTGGAAGGTGCCGATCTTCGTCACGCCGGGCTCGAACAGCCCCGAGCTGGTGAAGATCGCCGGAGCCAAGGCCGCCGAGGGCGTCATCGTCGCCGCCGTCTTCGACCCGAACTCCAAGGACCCGGGCCCGGCCAAGTTCGTCACCGACTTCACCGCGGCCAACGGCAAGGCCCCCGGTGAGTCCGCGGCGATGTCGTACGACTCCTTCTACGTCTTCCTCAAGTCCCTCGAGGACGGCGCCAAGGACCGCAAGAGCGTGATCTCCAAGACCGACTCCATCGGCACCTTCACGCTCCCGATCCGCGGCGAGCTGACCTTCACCGAGAACCACGAGCCCACCATCGTGCCCGGCAAGCCGGCCCAGGTGCTGCTCCAGGTCAAGAACGGCCAGATCGGCAGCTACGCCGGCTGACCTCCCCCGACGGGGTGCCGTGCGGGATCTCCCTTCCCCGCACGGCACCCGACCCACCCCCTGTCTCGCAAGATCTCAGCAAGGAGCAAGGCCGATGACCGACATCCTGGACACCATCACCACGTGGGCAGCCGAGCTCACCTGGGACGACCTGCCCGCCGAGGTCCGCGAGCGCGCCGGCTTCGCGCTCAGCGACACCGTGGCCACCATGGTCGGCGGTGCCCCGACCGAGGCCGCCGGGATCGCGCTGGACTACGCGGCCACCGCCGCGGGCAGCGCTCCGCTGGTCGGCCGCGGTGCCGCGGCCACGCCCGCCAGCGCCGCGTTCGGCAACGGCGTCGCGGCCAGCGCGCTGGACTTCGACGACGGCCACTACCTGGCCGGCGCCATCCACCCCGGCTCGGTGATCGTGCCCGCGGTGCTCGCCGTCGCCAAGCCGCGCACCACGGTCGCCGAGGCCCTGGTCGCCCAGGTCGTCGGCTACGAGATCGGCCTGCGCGCCGCGGCGCTGCTGTGGCCCCAGCACGACGGCGACCACTACCACGCCACCGGCTGCGCGGGCGCGATCGGTGCCGCCGCTGCCGCGGCCAAGCTGCTCGGCCTGGACGCCGACGGCATCGGCCGGGCCATCAAGATCAGCTGGGTGCACGCGCCGATGTCGACGTTCGGCACCCCGATGGTCAAGGAGTCGATCGGCTGGGGCGCGGCCACCGGCGTCGCCGCGGCCGAGCTCGCCGCGGCCGGCTTCATGCGGCTGCCGGCCGGTTACACGATCCCGTCCAACGAGGTGCTGCCGCCGACGCCGTTCCACCAGCCGGGCGCGGCGCAGGACCCGTTCGTGACCAGCATCGGCACCCGCTACGAGGTGCTGCACACCTACTTCAAGTCGTTTGCCGCCTGCCGCTACATCCACGCCGCCGGCGCCGGCTTCCAGGCGCTGCTCGCCGAGCACGGCATCGCGGCCGCGGACATCGCCTCGGTCCGGGTCGGCACCCACCAGGCCGCGACCTTCCTCGACGAGGTGGCGCCGAAGACGATCGAGACGGCGCAGTACAGCTTCCCGCTCGTCTTCGGCTCGCTCGCCCTGTGGGGCGCGGTCGGTGCTCCCGAGATGGACGCCTCCCGGCTCGACGACGACGAGCGGCTGGCGTTCGCGGCCAAGGTCCGGCTCGAGTACGACGCCGACCTCGACCAGCACTACCCGGCCCGCTACCCGAGCAGGGTCGCGGTGACCACCACCGACGGCCGCACCGTCGAGGGTGTCTACCTGGACGCGCCCGGCGACCCCGGCACCTCGTTCGGCCCGGCCGAGCTGCGCGCGAAGTGGCTGCGCCTGCTCGTCCCGGCCCTGGGCGAGGGTGCCGCGGAGAAGGTGCTCGCCGGCCTCGGCGACGCGAACGCCGGCCTGCACGAGACCCTCGCCCCCGTCTGGGAGGGCAAGTGAGCGCAGTCGCCTCGTCCCTGCGGCCGCTGCTGGAACCTCTGGCGGTCGGCAGCAGGACGCTGCGCAACCGGATCGTCGTCACCGCGCACGCGACGTACAACATCGACGCCGAGCACCTGCCCAACGACGACGACGTGGCCTACTTCGCCGAGCGCGCCCGGGGCGGTGCCGCCCTGGTCGCGATGGGCACCACCGCGGTGCACCCGAGCTCGCCGACGCCGTACGGGATCTACCACAACTTCGACGACCGGATCGTGCCACGCTACGAGGTGCTCAGCGCCGCGGTGCACGAGCACGGCGGCCTGATCGTGCCGCAGCTCGGTCACATGGGCGCGCGCACCGACGGCGAGGCCGGCCCGGTGTGGGCACCCTCGCAGGTCTCCCACCACCTGTGGGGGAGCGTGCCGTACGCGATGAGCCGGGCGGACGTGCGCACGGTGGTCGCGGCCTACGCGGCGGCCGCCGAGCGGGCCGTGCGCGGCGGCATGGACGGGGTGGAGATCTCGGTCGGGCACGGCCAGATGGTCAACCTGTTCCTCTCGCCCCTGACCAACCGGCGCACCGACGAGTACGGCGGCGACGACGAGCGCCGGTTCCGGTTCTGCCGCGAGGTGCTCGAGGGCGTCCGGGCGGCCGTCGGCGACGCGCTGCTCCTGGTCCGGGTCAACGGCTCCGACGAGGTGCCCGGCTCGCTCGACCAGGACGCCTGGCTCGACATCGACCAGCGCATCGCCGAGACCGGGCTGGTCGACGCGATCAACGTCTCCGCGAACTTCTACGGCTCGGTGATCCCGACGATGGCGGTGCCGCGCGGCTGCTACCTGCACTACGCCCGCGCGGTGCGGAAGCGGGTCGACCTGCCGGTCGGCGCCGTCGGCCGGATCACCGACCCGTCGATGGCCGCGCAGGCGCTCGAGGACGGCGACGCCGACTTCGTCGGGATGACCCGTGCGCACATCGCCGACCCGCACCTGGTCACCAAGGTGGCCGAGGGCCGCACCGACGAGATCCGGCCGTGCATCGGCTGCATCCAGATGTGCCAGGGCGAGCTCGGTCGGCACCGGAACGTCAAGTGCGTCTACAACCCGGTGACCGGGCGGGAGCGCTTCCTGCGCGACGTGGAGAGCACGAAAGCGCCTACCAGCAAGCGGATCGTCGTCGTCGGCGGTGGTCCGGCCGGGCTGGAGACGGCCCGGGTCAGTGCCCTGCGCGGCCACCGGGTGACGCTCTTCGACGAGCGCGCCGAGCTCGGTGGAACGGTGCGTCTCGCGGCCCGCGTCGAGGGCCGTGACGGCCTGGTCGACGCGGTCGACTGGCTGGGCAACGAGGTGCGCCGGCTGGGCGTCGACGTACGCCTGCGCCGGACCGCCGAGGCCGCCGACGTGCTCGGCTGCGAGCCGGACGTGGTGGTGCTCGCCACCGGCGCCTCGGACGCGCAGCCGCAGTGGGCCGGCCGGGAGGACCGCCGGCTGCTCGGCGCCGCCGACGTCGTCTCCGGCCGGCCGCGGCTCTCCGGCGACGTCGTGGTGGTCGACGAGACCGACCGCACCACCGGGATGTCGGCGGCGCTGGTCGCGGCCGAGCAGGGCTGCCGGGTCACCCTCGTCACCGCCCGCCCGGGCCCGGCCGAGCTGGTCGAGCCCGAGGTCCGCGACGACTTCCTCACCCGGCTGGTCGCGGCCGGCGTCGAGATCCGCTGCTCGGTCCAGGTCCGCTCGTACGACGACGGCGTGCTGCACTGCGGCGTCGGCGGGCTGGCCGCGCTCACCTACCGCGAGGTCGACGAGGAGGGCCAGCTGCTCACCCGGCCGGTCGCCGACATCGCCCTGGCCGCCGACAACGTGGTGCACACCTGGACCGAGCCCCGGGCCGAGCTCTTCGAGGACCTGCCCGACGACGTCGAGGTACGCGCCGTCGGTGACGTGCTCAACCCCCATCGCATCGAGGGCGCGGTGCACGCCGCCTTCGAGCTCGCCGCCAGCTTCTAGAAAGAGGAGAATCGTCATGTCCCTTCCGCTCCGTCCCGCCGTCGCCGCGGGTGACTTCGTCGCCATCTCGGGCCAGGTCGGCGTCGCCGACGGCGCCCTCGTCGAAGGCGGCATCAGTGCCGAGGCGAAGCAGGGCCTGGCCAACCTGGTCGCGGTCCTGGAGGCCAACGGGCTGACCACCGCCGACGTGGTCAAGACCAACGTCTTCCTCACCTCGATGGACGACTTCGCCGCGATGAACGAGCAGTACGCGCAGGTCTTCACCGCCGACTTCCCGGCCCGCTCCGCGGTCGCGGTGCACCAGCTGCCGATCGGCGCCTGCTTCGAGATCGAGGCCTGGGCCTACCGGGGGAGCAAGTGAGCCTGCCCGGCTCGGTCGTCGTCACCGGGGGTTCCCGGGGGATCGGCCGCGCGTTCGTGGTCGAGGCCGCGGCCCGCGGCTACGACGTCTTCTTCACCCACCGCGGCCGGGCCGCCGATGCCGCCGAGACGGTGGCCGCGGCCGGTCCCCGCGCCCGGGCGGTCGAAGCGGACCTGCTCGACCGCGCCGCCCTGGATGGCCTGGTCGCCACCGTGCTCGCGCACGGCCCGGTGCACCTGCTGGTCAACAACGCCGGCACGATGGCGCACGGGACGCTCGGCGAGCTGACCGACGAGGGCTGGCGGCGCTCCTTCAACGTGCACGTGACCGCGCCGGTGCTGCTGGCCGGTGGCTTCGCGGACTCGCTGCGCGCGACCAGGGGCGCCATCCTCAACGTCTCCTCGACCGGCGGCGTGGTCGGCTCGGTGCACGGGGCGGCGTACGGCGCCAGCAAGGCCGCGATCCTCGGGCTGACCAAGTCGCTGGCGCGCGAGCTCGCCCCCGACGTCCGGGTGAACACGATCGCGCCCGGGCCGGTGGGCACCGACATGTACGCCGACCTGCCCGAGGACGAGCGACGCGCCATCGAGGCGGAGACGCCGCTGCGCCGGGTGGCCGAGCCACGCGAGATCGCGCAGGCCGGTCTGGACCTGTGCCACTGGACCTACGCGACCGGGCAGACGCTCGTCGTCGACGGCGGAAGGGTGCTGACATGAGCGTCGCTCTGGTGACCGGAGGGTCCCGCGGCATCGGCCGGGCCGTCGTGGTCGAGGCCGCCCGGCGCGGCTACGACGTGGTCTTCAGCCACCGCGGCAGAGAGCACGACGAGGCCGACACGATCGCCGCGGCCGAGGGCTTCGGCACGAAGGTGGTCGGCGTGCTCGCCTCGATGGAGGACCCGGACGACCTGGCCCGGCTGGCCGAGGCCGCCCGCGCCCTGGGCGAGGTGCAGCTGCTGCTCACCTGCGCCGGCTTCCTCGTCGACACCCGGCTGGCCGAGGTCACCGAGGAGGGCTGGTGGTCCTCGCTGGACGTGCACGTGACCGCGCCGATGCTGCTGGCCCGGCACCTGGCCCCGGACCTGGCCCGCCACCGCGGCGCCATCGTCAACGTGGCCTCGGACGGCGGCGTCGCCGGGTCGGTCCACGGAGCGCCGTACGGGACCAGCAAGGCGGCCACCATCGGCCTGGGCCACACGCTGGCGCGCGAGCTCGCCCCGCACGTGCGGGTGAACACGCTCGCGCCCGGGCCCATCGCCACCGACATGTGGGACGCGGTGCCGGAGGCGAGCCGCCGCGCCGTCGAGGACGCCACCCCGCTGGGCCGGGTGGGGACACCGGAGGAGATCGCCCGGTGCGCCCTCGACCTCGCCTCCTGGACCTACGTCACCGGCCAGACCTTGGTCGTCAACGGCGGGCGGGTCATGAAATGAGCATCAGTCAGCACGCACGAGGACACGCACGAGGAACGGTGAACAACCATGCCTGAGAACAACGTCGGGACCGTCATCATCGGCGGAGGGATCGGCGGCGTCGCGCTCGCCTACTACCTCGCCGAGCTGGGCGAGGCCGACATCCTGGTGGTCGAGGCGCGCGAGCTCGCCAGCGGCTGCACCGGCGGCTCGATGGGCGGTGTCCGGCAGCAGTTCTCGACGTCCAACGAGGTCGAGCTGGCGCTGCGCGGACGCACCTTCTGGCGCAGCTTCCAGGAGACCTTCGACTACCCCTGCACCTACCACCAGGAGGGGTACCTGATGCTCACCGGGCGTCAGGAGATCCTCGACAAGCTGACCGCGGCGGCGGAGGTGCAGAAGGCCGGCGGCGCGCCGAACGTGGAGATCGTCCCCGCCGACGAGCTGCGCCGGATCGCGCCCTGGCTCTCGCCCGAGGGTCTGCTCGGCGGCTGCTGGACCCCCGAGGACGGCCGGGTCAACCCGACGGACGGCGTCTACGGGCTGGCCGCCGCGGCCCGCAAGCTCGGGGTGAAGTTCCTGCAGCACACCCGGGTGGCCAAGATCGAGAAGGCCAAGGGCGGCTGGACGCTGCACACTCCCGAGCCGATCACGGCGCGGCGGGTGATCGTGGCCGGCGGCCTCGGCTCCCCGGACCTGATGCGCCCGTTCGGGCTGGACCTGCCGATCACGCCGATGATGGTCCACTACGCGTTCACCACCCCGGTGATCCAGGACGAGCCGCTGCCGATGACCATCGACCTGGACACCGGCTTCTGCGTCGAGCGCGAGCAGGACGCCGCCGTGGTGACCATCCTGGAGTCCTCCTCCGACGACAGCTACGGCGTCGACGACATGCTCGCGGAGTTCGCCGAGGCGGCCGCGGTCCGCGCGCCGGTCTTCACCGAGGTGGGCATCCGCTCGACGATCAGCGCGGCGGCGGACGCGACCGGCGGCGACGGGCACCCGTTCATCGGCGAGGTCGAGCCGGGGCTCTGGACGATGACCGGCTTCGACGGGCACGGCACCATGCAGGGCCCGGCGATCGCGAAGTTCACCGCGAACCTGATCGCCGGCATCCCGGACCCGGTCCTGGACCCGGTGCTGTTCGACCCGCACCGGCCGTTGGGAGAGACCCAGGAGTGGCTGCGAGCAGCCAGAAAATGACGCAGCAAATGAAGCCGGTCGCCATCGTCACCGCGGGCAGCTCCGGCATCGGCGCCGGTATCGTCCGCGAGCTGGCGGGGAGCCACCAGGTCGTGGTGCTGTCGCGGTCGTCCGCGGCCGAGGAGATCGCCGACGAGGTGGGGGGACTCGCCGTCATCGGATCGATGTCCGACAAGGAGGACCGCGAGCGCCTGGTCGCGACCACGCTGGAGCGGTTCGGCAGGGTCGACGCGCTCGTGCTCAACACGGGGCACCCGCCGAAGGGCGACCTGCTCGAGCTGACCGAGGCCGACTGGGAGGACGGGCTCGACCTGATCCTGCGCAGCGCGATCCACCTGACCTCGCTGGTCACCCCGGCCTTCCTGGCCCAGGGCGGCGGTGCGGTGGTGGCGGTGACGACGTACGCGACCCTGGTGCCGGAGCTGGCGATGCCGGTCTCCAGCGTGCTGCGTGCGGCGCTGCAGAACTGGATGAAGCTCTACGCCACCCGGTACGGCGCCGACGGCATCCGCGCGAACTGCGTGCTGCCCGGCTTCGTCGACACCCACCCCGCCGATCCCGCGCGGCTCGCCGCCATCCCGGCCGGCCGCTACGCCGACCCCGCCGAGCTCGGCCGGGTGGTGGCCTTCCTGGTCTCCGACGCCGCCTCGTTCGTCAGCGGCCAGAACATCGTCGCCGACGGCGGCATGATCCCGATCCCCTGAAAGGCACTCCCATGACTGCTGTGCGCAATCTGCCCTTCGACGCCGAGTTCACCGCCCGCAACGGCCCGGCCGCGATCGACCGCCGGTCCAAGCCGTCCGGTCTGACCGAGCTCTCCGCCGGGTTCCTCGAGTTCACCGAGACCGGCGCCACCGAGCCGTGGACGCTGCCCTACGAGGAGGTGCTCTACGTCATCGAGGGCGAGCTCACCCTCACCCACGAGGGCACCGACATCGTCGCGAAGACCGGCGACCTGGTCACCCTGGAGAAAGGCGCGACCGTCGTCTACGCGGGGACGCAGGGCACCCGGCTGCTGTTCTCGCTGGTGCCGGCGAACTGGCTCGAGTCCCAGGAGTGAACGCGTCGTACGACGTGGTCGTCCTCGGCTCGGGGGCGGCCGGCCTGGTCGCGGCGCTGACCGCGGCGCGCGCGGGCTCCTCGGTGCTGCTGCTGGAGGCCACCGATCGCTGGGGCGGCTCGACGGCGGTCTCCGGCGGCCTGGTCTGGGCACCTGGGCACCACCACGGCGAGGATGACTCCCGCGAGCAGGCCCTGGCCTACCTGCGCTCGTGCGCCTACGCGCGCGAGGACGAGCGGGTCGTCGCGTTCGTCGACGCGGTCCCGGCGGCGGTGCGGTTCGTCGAGGAGCAGACCCCGCTGACCTTCCAGACGATCGCCTACCCGGACACGTTCGCGGAGCGACCCGGCGGCCGGCTGGACCGGCACCTGGAGTCGCTGCCGCAGGACCCGAGCGGGCTCGGCCGCTGGCAGGACCTGTTCTGGACCCAGGACGAGCCGCACACGCTGATGAGCGAGATCCTGCCCATCGGTGCGCACGTCTACGGGGTGCCGCTGGACCTGCCCTCGGTCGCCGAGCGCCGGGCCCGCGGGCACGTCACCGGTGGCGCGGCGCTGGTCACCGGTCTCCTGTACGGCGTCGACGCGGCCGGGGTGGAGCGACGACTGAACGCGCGGGTGACCGACCTGGTCGTCACCGGCGGCCGGGTCAGCGGCGTCCGGATCGGCGAGGAGACCGTCCAGGCGACCCGCGGCGTGGTGCTCGCCACCGGCGGCTTCGAGTGGAACGAGACCTTGAAGGGCCATCACCTGGCCGTGCCGGTCACCCATCCGGTGACGCCGCCGATCCAGCACGGCGACGCGCTCGGGCTGGCCGCCCGGGCCGGGGCCGCGCTCGCGCACACCGGCGAGAGCTGGGCCTGGCCGGCGGTCGAGGTGTCCGCCGACACCTGGCCGGACGGCTCGCCGCGCCACCACCTCTCCTTCAGCGAGCGGTACATGCCGCACTGCCTGTGGGTGAACGCCCGCGGCGTCCGGTTCGTCAACGAGTCCAGCCACAACGCGGCGCTCGCTCTCGGCGAGGTGGACACCAGCACGCACACGCCGCGCAACCTGCCGGCCTGGGCGGTGCTGGACGCCCGGTTCCGGGAGCGCTACCCGGTGGCCGGGGAAGCGGTGGAGGCGCCGACGCTGGCCGCGCTCGCCGAGAGGATCGGCGTCGACGCGGGTCGTCTGGCCGAGACCGTGGAGCGCTTCAACGCCTACGCCAAGGCCGGCGAGGACCCCGACTTCGGCCGCGGCCGCTCGGCGTACGAGCGCGCGATGGGCGACCCGACCGCGTCGTACCCGAACCTCGGCACCGTCGAGGAAGGCCCGTTCACGGCGGTCGCGATCCACCCGAGCACGGTCGGCACCAAGGGCGGTGTGCTCACCGGCCCGGGCGCCGAGGCGCTCGACCACGCGGGCCGTCCGGTCCCCGGCCTCTACGCCGCCGGCAACGCGATGGCCGCGGTCTTCGGGCCCGGCATCTCCGGCGGCGGCATGACCATCGGCAACGCCATCGCCTGGGGATGGCTGGCAGGAAGAAGCGTGAGCGGATGAGCATCCTCGTCACGGGTGCGACCGGGAAGACCGGCGCCCCGATCGTGGCCGAGCTGGAGCGCCGTGGTGCGCCGTACCGAGCCGGTGTGCGGCGGCCCGACGGCAGTCCGGAGCAGGTCCGCTTCGACTGGGACGAACCCGGCTCCTGGGGCGCGGCGGCCGAGGGGATCGAGACCGTCTACCTGGTGAAGCCGCCGATCGACCCGGTGCCGCCGGTGCGCGCGTTCCTGGACGCGGCCCCGTGGGTGAGCCGGGTGGTGCTGCTCTCCGAGCTGGGCCGCGAGCGCAAGCCGGAGACCGATCCCGAGCGCGCCGTCGAGCTGCTGGTCGAGAGCAGGAACGCCACGATCCTGCGGCCGAACTGGTTCCACGACAACGTCGGACCCGGTGGCGGCTGGGGCGAGGCGATCCGTCGTGCCGGCGAGATCCGGCTGCCCACCGGGGACGCGGCGCTGGGCTGGGTCGACGTCCGTGACGTGGTCGACATCGCGGTCATCGCGCTGCTCGGTGAGGACCTGGGCGGGGTCGACGTCAACGGCCCCGAGCTGCTCACCGTGGCCGAGCTGGCCGCGGGCATCGCCGAGGTCAGCGGTCGCGCGGTCAAGCACGACGCCCCGTCGCTGGCCGAGTACCGGGCCGAGCTGGAGCGGGCCGGGACCGACCCGCTCCGGGTGGCCTACCTGATGGACCTGGTCACCGACGCGGCCACCGGCGAGTACGGCCGGACCAGCAACGACGTCGAGCGGCTCCTGGGCCGGCCGCCGCGTCCGCTGGACGACTACCTGGCCGAGCACGCGGACTACTGGAGGTGACCGGGCGGTCCGGTGGACTGGGCGAGGGAGCCGCACTGGCGCTGGCGGTCGCGTCGGCGGTCGGGTCGAGCAGCAGCGGCCCGCTGGCCAAGGCGCTGCTCGAGGGCGGCTGGAGCCCGCTCGGCGTCGCGCTCGCCCGGTGCGGGCTGGCCACGCTGACGCTGGTGCTGCCCGCGGTGCTGGTGCTCCGCGGTCGTCGTACGGCCGTGCGCCGGGCCAGCCCGGCCATCGCGGTGCTCGGCGTCTTCGGGATCGCCGGCTGCGTGATCTGCTACTTCAACGCGGTCGCCCGGATGCCGGTCGGTGTGGCGCTGATGATCCAGTACGCCGCGCCGCTGCTGGTGCTCGCCTGGACCACCTGGCGGCACCGGAACCTGCCGTCGCCGGTCACGCTCGTGGGCGCCGCGGTGTCGATGACCGGGCTGGTGCTCGTGGTCGGACTCGTCGGCGACGCCCGGCCCAGTGTCGCGGGGGTGCTCTGGGCCTGCGGGGGAGCAGCCAGCCTGGCGACGTACTTCACCGCCTCGGACGCGCTCTCCTCGCTGCCGCCCGCGGGCCTGGCCTGCCTGAGCCTGGCGGTGTCGACGGCGACCGCGCTGGTCCTGGTCGTGGCCGGGCTGATGCCGCTCGCGTGGAGCACGGCGAGCGTGGAGGTCTCCGGACACGCGGCCTCGTGGCTGCTCCCGCTGGTGCTGCTGGTGCTGGTCTCGACGGTGTTCGCGTACACCACGAGCATGGCCTCGGTCGGCGTGCTCGGCGCCCGGCTGGCCTCGTTCGTCTCGCTCTCGGAGCTGGTCGCCGCGGTACTGCTGGCCTGGGCCGTGCTCGGCGAGGTGCCACGGCCGGTGCAGCTGGTCGGCGGTGCGCTGATCGGGATCGGCGTGGTGCTGATCCGCAACGAGTCGGTCCGCGCGGTCGCCGTACCTAACTAAGCGCTTGCTTATAGCATCCGTCGGCGCCGCCCGCCATGTGAGTCAGACCATAGGGACGGACCGGACTCTTCGATAATGTCACCGCCGCTGGACGTTCACGCTGTCGTCCCGGCCCCCCTGCACCGACCAAGGAGCCAGCATGCTGATCGGAGTCCTGAAGGAGGCGCGTCCGGGGGAGACCCGGGTGGCCGCGACGCCGGAGACGGTAGGCAAGCTGAGGGGCCTGGGCTACGACGTGGTCGTCGAGCCGGGCGCCGGGCTGGCCTCGGAGTTCTTCGACGACGCGTACGTCGAGGCAGGCGCCACCATCGGCTCGGTGGCGGAGGCCGACGTCGTCTTCGGCGTGAACGCGCCGTCGAGCGCGCAGCTGGACGGGCTCAAGAAGGGCGCGACGGTGGTCAGCATCATGTCGCCGGCGCTCAACCCCGAGCTGGTCGAGGACCTGGCCCGCCGTCCGATCACGGCACTGGCCATGGACGCGGTGCCGCGGATCTCCCGGGCCCAGTCGCTGGACGTCCTGTCGAGCATGGCGAACATCGCCGGCTACCGGGCCGTCGTCGAGGCCGCGCACACCTTCGGCCGGTTCTTCACCGGTCAGGTGACCGCGGCCGGCAAGGTGGCCCCGGCCAAGGTGCTCGTCGTCGGCGCCGGTGTTGCCGGCCTGGCCGCCATCGGCGCGGCCGGCTCGCTGGGCGCCATCGTGCGCGCGACCGACCCGCGGCCCGAGGTGGCCGACCAGGTGAAGTCGCTGGGCGGGGAGTACCTGTCGATCGAGTCGCCCGAGGTCGAGGTCTCCGCGACCGGCTACGCCAAGGAGATGGGCGAGGACTACAAGGCCCGCGAGGCCGAGCTGTACGCCGAGCAGGCCAAGGACGTCGACATCATCATCACCACCGCGCTGATCCCGGGCCGGCCGGCGCCACGGATCATCACCGGCGAGATGGTCGCCTCGATGAAGCCGGGCTCGGTGGTCGTGGACATGGCCGCGGCCAACGGCGGCAACGTCGAGGGCACCGTCAAGGACGAGGCGATCGTCACCGGCAACGGCGTGACGATCATCGGCTACACCGACCTGGCCGGCCGCCTGGCCGCACAGGCGAGCCAGCTGTACGGCACCAACCTGGTCAACCTGATGAAGCTCATGACCCCGGAGAAGGACGGGCAGCTGGTCGTCGACTTCGACGACGTGGTGGTCCGGTCGATGGCGGTGGTCAAGGACGGCGAGCTGACCTGGCCGCCGCCGGCGGTGCAGGTCTCGGCCGCTCCGGCGGCCGCCCCGGCCGCGGCGCCGGTCGTCGAGAAGCCGGCGAAGGAGCCCATGTCCGCAGGCCGCCGGCTCGGGCTCGTGCTCGGTGCCGCCGCGGTGTTCTTCGGGCTGGCCGCGCTCTCCCCGGACGCGCTGCTGCCGCACCTGACGGTCTTCGCGCTGGCGATCGTGATCGGCTACTACGTGATCGGGCACGTGCACCACGCGCTGCACACGCCGCTGATGAGCGTGACCAACGCGATCTCCGGGATCATCGTCGTCGGTGCGCTGCTGAACCTGGTCAACGACGACACCGCCGTCGTCGTGCTGGCCGTCGTGGCGACGCTGCTCGCCTCCATCAACGTCTTCGGTGGCTTCGCGGTGACCCGCCGCATGCTGGCGATGTTCTCCAGGAGCTGAGAGGCCACCATGATCCCCCTCATCACCACCGCCACCGCCAGCCAGGCGGCGTACATCGTCGCCGCGCTGCTGTTCATCCTCGCCCTCGCGGGGCTCTCGAAGCACGAGACCGCGAAGGTCGGCAACTCCTTCGGCATCGCCGGCATGGCGGTCGCGCTCGCGGCCACCATCGCGCTGACCATCGACCTGGACATCAAGGGCTCCTCGTTCGCGCTGCTGGTCGCGGCGATGGTCGTCGGTGCGGCCATCGGCCTGCAGCGAGCGCGCGTCGTCGAGATGACCGGCATGCCCGAGCTGATCGCGCTGCTGCACTCGTTCGTGGGTCTGGCCGCGGTCCTGGTCGGCTGGAACGGCTACCTGCTCGTCGAGCACGAGCCCGACGGCGCCGAGGCGCTGCACCTGGACGCGCTCGGCACGCTGGGCATCCACCACGCCGAGGTCTTCATCGGCGTCTTCATCGGCGCGGTCACCTTCACCGGCTCGATCGTGGCCAACCTCAAGCTGTCGGCCAAGATCTCCTCGGCGCCGCTGATGCTGCCGGGCAAGAACCTCATCAACCTCGGCGCCCTGGCCGCGTTCGTCGGGCTGACGGTGTGGTTCTGCCTCGACCCGCAGCTCTGGCTGCTGATCGCGGTCACGATCATCGCGCTCGCGCTCGGGTGGCACCTGGTCGCCTCCATCGGCGGCGGCGACATGCCGGTCGTGGTCTCGATGCTGAACAGCTACTCCGGCTGGGCCGCGGCGGCCTCGGGCTTCCTGCTCGAGAACAACCTGCTCATCATCACCGGCGCGCTGGTCGGCTCCTCGGGTGCGTACCTGTCCTACATCATGTGCAAGGCGATGAACCGGTCCTTCATCTCGGTCATCGCCGGTGGCTTCGGCATCGAGGCCGGGCCGGGCGACGACAAGGACTACGGCGAGCACCGGGAGATGAACGCCGAGCAGGTCGCCGAGCTGCTCGGGGACGCCTCCAGCGTCATCATCACGCCGGGCTACGGGATGGCGGTGGCGCAGGCGCAGTACGGCGTCGCCGAGCTGACCCGCAAGCTGCGCGAGAAGGGCGTGAACGTCCGCTTCGGCATCCACCCGGTCGCCGGCCGGCTGCCCGGGCACATGAACGTGCTGCTGGCCGAGGCCAAGGTGCCCTACGACATCGTCCTGGAGATGGACGAGATCAACGACGACTTCGACGACACCGACGTCGTGCTCGTCATCGGCGCCAACGACACGGTCAACCCGGCTGCCGCCGAGGACCCGACCAGCCCGATCGCCGGCATGCCGGTGCTGACGGTCTGGGAGGCGAACAACGTGATCGTCTTCAAGCGGTCGATGGCCTCGGGGTACGCCGGCGTGCAGAACCCGCTGTTCTTCCGGGACAACTCCGCGATGCTCTTCGGGGACGCGAAGGACCGGGTCGAGGACATCCTCCGGGCCCTCTGACGCAGTCGCGTCAGGAGCGGACGAACGCGAGCAGGGCGGTGTCGTCGCCCGCGTCGGCCCGACGCAGGGCGGCGATGTAGCGGTTGCGCACTTCGCCGGCAGCCGCGAGGTCGCGGCTTCCCCAGGTGAACGCCGCGGCGCCGACCGAGCGCAGGACCAGGTCGGTCAGCAGCCGAGCATGGCGTCCGTTGCCGTTGGGGAACGGGTGGATGGCGACGAGGCGGTGGTGGAACCGCACGGCGGCAGTGTCCGTCGTCATGCCGGAGCCCGGGTCGAACCAGTACTTGGCGTCCTCGACGAGATCGCGGACCGCCACCGGTACCAGCGGGTGCTGGCGGCGAGGATGTTGTCGGCCTCGGCCTCGTTGAGGTCGTCCATCGTGGTCACCCAGGACTGCCTGAGTCCCTCACGCTGGTCGTCGGAGAGCACCGTGGCTCCTGCGGGCTGGTCCTCCCATTCCATCAAGTCAGACCGCGTCGTCGTCCGTACGCCACAGGCCGGAGTGAGTCCGGTAGAACTCGGTCAGCGCCTCGATCTTCTCGGCGAGGCTGCGGTCGTCGACGGCCTGGTCCTCCAGCGCCATCGTGTGCCCGACCTGCTCCACTCGTCGCAGCGCGCGCCGCCGTGCCTGCTCGGTGACCATGTCGTCGAGCGGCCGGCGCGGGACGAGCGCGTAGACGAGATCGCACCCGAGGGCGTCGGCGGCGCGGATCAGGGTCTCGAGCCGGGCGGCGTCGTCACGCTCGGACTTCTCCAGACGGGTGACGCTGGGCTGGGAGACGCCCATCCGGTCGGCGAGGTCGGCCGCGGTCATGCCGAGCGCCTCGCGCACGGCGCGGACCCACCCCCCGTGCGGGCGGGCGCCACGGGCGGGCAGGTCTCGCCACGCCGTGAAGCGGTCCTCGAGGGTCGCTCGCGCGCGGACGCGTGTTCGGACGTCGGCCATTCCGAGCCTCCATGATACGTCTGAGCGTATGAAGACGAGCTATCTTCATACGTCAGAGTACATGAGTCACGCTCAGCCGGTCCCCCAGGAGTACACGACCTTCTCGATGTTCATGTAGGTGAACACCTCGGTCGAGCGGACCCCGGGGGCCTTCCTGATGACGTCGTTGACGATGTCGAAGAGCTGCTGGGAGTCCTGGCAGATCACCTCGGTGATGAGGTCGAAGCGGCCGGCGGTCAGCACCACGTAGACCAGCTCGTCGACCTTCACCAGCGCCTCGGAGACGGCGCGCACGTCGCCGTCGACCTCGATGCCGACCATGGCCTGGACGTTGTAGCCCATCTTCAGGGGCTCCGAGACGGCGACCACCTCGATGACGCCGCCGTCGATGAGGCGGTGCACCCGCTGCCGGACCGCGGCGCGGGAGAGCCCGACCTCGGGCCCGAGCTTCGAGTACGCCATCCGCCCGTCGATCTGCAGTGCCCGGATGATCGCCCGGTCGGTGTCGTCGATCGGAACGGGAGTCGTCGACTCCTCCTTAGCGGCCACGAGCCGTCCTTCCTCGATCCATCTGGTCTGTCGCGCACAGTATCGACGATCTTTTCGCTCGCTGGCGAGGGTCCGACACGCGGTCAGCACGCTCCGAACGACCAATTCGCTTCCGATTTCGATCAAGGACTATCCAAAACGCTTGTCCAGTGTTAGTTTCACCGTCATCAAGATCGTGATGACGAACGAAAAGGTGGCCAAGGCCTCATGGACAGGTTCCCCAGCGGTGTCACCCGCTACGACTTACTCGACGAGCTGAGCCGACTCGAGCGGGCCTCGCGGTTCGACGAGACCGAGCGCAACTTCTTCGACGAGGGGCCGCACCTGATCTCCTCGCCCGAGCTGCCCTGGGGCGACGAGGTCCGGCACCTGTCCGTGGCGGCGTACGAGCGCTTCATCCACGGCGAGACCTGGATCACCGGCGGCGGCGCCCGCGAGATGGAGAACGACCTCGTCGCCTGGATGGGCGGCCTGCTCGGCTCCGCCGACCCGGCCGGGTTCGTGGCCTCCGGCGGCTCGGAGTCCAACATGTGCGCGATCCTGACCGCCAAGCAGCTGGCCGGCCGCAAGGGCGGCAGCCTGGTCTTCCCGGACAACGGCCACTACTCGCTGCACAAGCTGTGCCGGATGTTCGACCTCGACCCGATCGCGGTGCCGGCTCCCGACGGCCACCTGGACCGGGTCGACCCGGCCGCCATCGAGGCCGCGATCCGCCCCGACACCATCGCGATCGTCGCCACCGCCGGCACCTGGGCCTACGGCAGCGTGGACCCGATCGCCGAGATCGGCGCGATCGCCCAGCGCCACGACCTCTACCTGCACGTCGACGGCGCCTTCGGCGGCTACATCCTGCCGTTCCTCGAGCTGGGCGGGTACCACGCCGAGATCCCGCTCTGGGACTTCCGGGTGCCCGGTGTCTGCTCGATCAGCGCCGACCTGCACAAGAACGGGATGGCGCCGCCGCCGGCGAGCACGCTGTTCTTCCGCGACTCCCACCTGCTCGGCCTGGCCAAGGAGATCTGCCCGCCCAACGGCACCATCTCCGGCACCCGCGGCACCGGCCCCATCGCCGGCGCCTGGACCATGTACCGGCTGCTCGGCACCCGCGGCTACATCGAGGTGGCCCGCAAGTCGATGTCGATGCGCGACGAGCTGGCCCGCGGCGCCGCGGCGATCCCGGGCCTGCGCGTGCACCCCGGCTCGCTCATCAACATGACCCTGATCCACTCCGACGAGCTCGACCTGCGTCCGGTCGTCGACCACCTGCGCGCCCGCGGCTGGATGTTCGCGGTCCGCACCGTGCCCGGCCCGGCCAGCATCGTGCTGGCCCCGATGCCGCACAACGAGGGCCAGGCGCCGCGCTTCCTCGACGACCTCGCCGACGCGGTCGCCGCTGCCCCCGCGCTCACCGGTGCGGAGGCCGTCGGTGCGGAGAAGGTGTCCAGCTATGGGTTCTGAGAGCCCGATGCGGATGTCGGTCGACATCGGCGGCACCTTCACCGACCTGGTCGTCGAGGACGCCGACGGGCTCGCGCTCTACAAGGCGCCCACCGTCCCGGCCGACCCGGTCCAGGGGATCCTCGACGTGCTCGCCACCGCTGCCGTGGCCCGCGACGTCCCCCTCGCCAGCCTGCTCGGGCAGGTCGGGTCCTTCGTGCACGCGACCACCCGCGGCCTCAACGCCGTGCTCACCGGCAACGCCGCCCGGACCGCGTTCCTCACCACCGCCGGGCACCCGGACGTGCTGCTGCTGCGCGAGGGCGGCCGGCCGGACCCGTTCGACTTCACCCGGCCGTTCCCGCTGCCGTACGTGCCGCGCGCGCTCACCTTCGAGGTGCCCGAGCGGGTGCTCTCGACCGGCGAGGTGCTCACCCCGTTCGACGCGGGAGCCTTCGAGCGCACCTGCGACGAGCTGGTCGCCGCCGACGTCGAGGCGGTCGCGGTCTGCCTGCTCTGGGCGACCGTCAACCCGGTGCACGAGCTGGCCGTCGGCGAGGTGCTCGAGCGCCGGCTGCCGGGGGTGCCGTACACGCTCTCGCACGCGCTGAACCCGTCGCTGCGCGAGTACCGCCGGGCCTCCTCGGCCGCCATCGACGCCTCGCTGAAGCCGCTGATGAGCGACTACTTCAGCGCGCTGACCGACCGGCTGCGCGCCGCGGGCCTGGCCGGGCGGATCCTCATGGTCACCTCGGCCGGTGGCGTCATCGACGCCGTGGACGCGGTCGCGAGGCCGATCCTCACCATCAACTCCGGCCCGTCGATGGCCCCGATCGCCGGTCGCGCCTACGCCCTGGCCGACGCCGGGTCCGAGGACGTCATCGTGGCGGACGCCGGCGGCACGACGTACGACGTCACGCTGGTGCGCCGGGGCGAGATCCCCTCGACCCGGTCCGCCTGGGTCGGCGAGGTCGGCACCGGCCACATGACCGGGCTGCCCTCCATCGACGTCAAGAGCGTCGGCGCCGGTGGCGGCAGCATCGCCTGGGTCGACGAGGGCGGCCTGCTGCACGTCGGCCCGCAGAGCGCCGGATCGGTCCCCGGCCCGGCCTGCTACGGCCGCGGCGGCACCCGGCCCACGGTCACCGACGCCGCGCTGGTGCTCGGCTACCTGGACCCCGACGAGTTCTCCAGCGGCGCGATGCGCCTGGACACCAAGGCCGCGATCGAGGTCGTCCGCACCGAGGTGGCCGACGTGCTCGGCATCGACGTCATCGAGGCCGCGGACGCGATCCTGCAGCTGACCACCGAGCAGATGGTCCGGGCCATCGAGGAGATCACCGTCGGCCAGGGCATCGACCCGGCCAAGGCGGTGCTCATCGGCGGCGGTGGCGCGGCCGGGCTCAACGCGCACGCGGTCGCCGAGCGGCTCGGCTGCCGGACCCTGGTGGTGCCCGCCGTCGGCGCCGCCCTGGCCGCGGCCGGTGCGCTCATGTCCGACCTCACCGCGATCTACTCCGCGACCGCGCCGACGGTCACCTCGGCCTTCCACGCCGACCGGGTCAACGCCGCGCTGGCCGACTTGGTCGCGCAGGGCCGTGACTTCGCCGCCCGGGCCGGGGTGCCCGCCGAGGCGGCCGGGATCGCGCTGTTCGCCGAGGCCCGCTACCCCCAGCAGATCTGGGAGCTGGAGGTGCCGCTGCGGGTCACCTCGTTCGAGAGCACCGCCGACGTCGAGGCGTTCGCGCAGGACTTCCACCGCACCCACGAGGAGATCCTCGGCATCACCGACCCGGCCTCGCCGGTCGAGGTGGTCAGCTGGGGCGCCCGGGTCACCGTCGCGCTCGACGAGGCCAACCACCAGATCGGCGCGCTGCCCCCGCCCACCGGCTCCGCCGACGTACGCCGCGCGTTCGTCCCGGGCGAGGGCATGCGCGAGGTGCCGGTGGTCCCGCTCGCCTCGATGCAGGTCGGCGCCGTGGTCCGCGGCCCGGTGCTGGTCGAGGCGCCGTTCACCACGGTCGTGGTCGCCGGCGAGGCGGACTGCCGGCTCGGCGAGTCCGGCTCGCTGGTGATCGAGACCGTCCAGCAGGAGGAGAACCGATGAACCCGTCCACCCCCGGAGAGACCGCGCAGCTCGCGGTGCTCAGCCACCGCTTCGAGGCGATCGTCACCCGGATGCAGAACACCCTGGCCCGTTCGGGCCGCTCGGGCGTGCTCAACACCGCGCGCGACTTCTCCTGCTGCATCCTCACCGCTGACGGCGACGTGCTGATGACCGGGCAGAGCCCGCCGATCCACGTCATGGGCGGCCCGGACCTGCAGGCCCGGTCGCTGCTGGAGTTCTACCCCGAGCTGCACGCCGGGGAGGCGTTCCTGCACAACTCGCCGTACCACGGCAACACCCACGCCGCCGACCACTCGATCCTGATTCCGGTCGTCGACGAGGCCGGCGTGCACCGGTTCACCGTGCTGGCCAAGGCGCACCAGGCCGACTGCGGCAACTCGATCCCGACCACCTACATGGCCAGTGCGCGCGACGTCTACGAGGAGGGCGCGCTGATCTTCCCGGTGGTCAAGGTGCAGGAGGGCTACCGCGACTGCGAGGACATCCTGCGGATGTGCGAGATGCGCATCCGGGTGCCCGAGCAGTGGCGCGGCGACTACCTCGCCATCCTGGGCAGCGCCCGGATCGGCGAGCGCGCGCTGCTGCAGCTGGCCGAGGAGGTCGGCTGGGACACCCTCGACGACTTCGCCGGGAAGTGGCTGGACTACAGCGAGGTGCGGATGGCCTCGGCGATCGGCAAGCTCCCCGCCGGCACGGCGACCACGACCACCTGCCACGACCCGTTCCCGGGCGTGCCCGAGGGCGTGCCGATCACCGTGACGCTCTCGGTCGACCCCGACGGCGGCCGCATCGAGGTGGACCTGCGCGACAACATCGACTGCGTCCCGGCCGGGCTCAACCTGAGCGAGGCCACCTCCCGGACCGCCGCGCTGATCGGCATCTTCAACAGCATCGACCACACCGTGCCGCACAACCAGGGCAGCTTCCGCCGGGTGCGGGTGCACCTGCGCGACAACTGCGTGGTCGGCATCCCACGACACCCGGCGAGCTGCTCGACCGCGACCACCAACCTGTCCAACCGGGTCGGCAACGCGGTGCAGCGGGCGATGGCCGAGATCGGTCCCGGGATCGGGATGGCCGAGGTCGGCAGCGGGATGTCGCCCTCGGAGGCGGTCGTCTCCGGGGTCGACCGGCGCGAGGGTGCGACCGCGTTCGTGAACCAGATCTTCACCGGCACCAACGGCGGCGCGGGCAGCCCGCACGCCGACGGCTGGCTGACGATGAGCGACCTGGGCAGCGGCGGCACCCTGCTGCTGGACTCGGTGGAGATCGACGAGCTCAAGCAGCCCATCGTCATCCACCGGCGCGGCATCGCCACCGACACCGAGGGGGCCGGCGAGCTGCGCGGCGCTCCCGGCATCGACGTCGAGTACGGCCCGGTGGGTGGCCCGCTGGAGGCGATCTACGCCAACGACGGCTCGATCAACACCATGGCCGGTGCCCGTGAGGGCCACCCCGGCGCGCCGTCGGTGCAGGCCAAGCGGCACCGCGACGGCTCGGTCGCCGAGGTCGACATCTGCGGCCCGGTGGTCATCGAGGAGGGCGAGCGGATCATCGCCCGGACCAGCGGCGGCGGTGGCTACGGCAGCCCGGTCCGGCGCGATCCGGGCGCGGTCGCCGCCGACGTACGCGAAGGTTGGGTGACCCGGGCACGGGCGGAGGCCGTGTACGGCGTCGTGCTCGACGACGCCCTGCAGGTCGACCTGGCCGCCACCCGCCGCCGTCGTGACGAGCTGGACAGCAAGGAGCTGGTGCAGGCATGAGCAACCCCTTCGACCGCGTGGCCCTGGAGCGACTCGTCGAGCGCGAGCGCGCCGACTACGTGGCCCGCAACCCGGTCTCGGCGAGCAGGCAGGCCGGTACCGGCCACCTGTTCGGCGGTGTCCCGATGACCTGGCTGGCCAAGAGCGCGGCGCCGTTCCCGCTGCACTTCGAGGAAGCCTCGGGCGCGCGGATCTTCGACGCCGACGACCACGAGCTGGTCGACTTCTGCCTCGGTGACACCGGGGCGATGGCCGGGCACTCGCCGCGACCGACCGTGGACGCGGTGGCGAGGCGCTACGGCGAGCTCGGCGGTGCCACCACGATGCTGCTCACCGAGGACGCCGGCGTGGTCGGGTCGATCCTGGCCGACCGGTTCGGGCTGCCGCTGTGGAGCTTCGCGCTGACCGCCACCGACGCGAACCGCTGGGTGATCCGGCTGGCCCGCGCGCTGACCGGGCGGCCGAAGATCCTGGTGTACAGCTACTCCTACCACGGCAGCGTCGACGAGAGCTTCGCGGTGAAGGGCCCCGACGGCGGTGCGATCGCGCGCCGCGGCAACGTGGGCCCGCCCTGCGACGTCGCTGAGACCACGCGGGTCGCCGAGTTCAACGACCTGGCCGACCTCGAGCGCGAGCTCGCCCACGGCGACGTCGCCGCGGTGCTGATGGAGCCGGCGATGACCAACATGGGCATCGTGCTCCCCGAGCCCGGCTACCTGGCCGGGGTCCGCGAGCTGACCCGCGCCGCCGGCACCCTGCTGGTCAACGACGAGACGCACACGCTCTCGGCCGGTCCCGGTGGTTGCACCGCGGCCTGGGGCCTGGAGCCGGACGTCGTCACCCTCGGCAAGGCCATCGGCGGCGGCATCCCCGCGGCGGCGTACGGGATCAGCGCCGAGGTGGCCGAGCGGCTGGAGGCGCGCACCGACCTCGACCTGGTCGACACCGGTGGTGTCGGCGGCACCCTGGCCGGAAATGCGTTGTCGCTGGCCGCCGTCCGGGCCACGCTGACCGAGGTGCTGACTCCGGAGGCGTTCGCCGGGATGACCGACCTGGCGACGCGGTACGCGAGCGGGGTGGAGAAGACGATCCACACCGCCGGTCTGCCCTGGTCGGTGGCCCAGCTCGGCGCGCGCGCCGAGTACCGGTTCGCCGCCCCGGCGCCGCGCAACGGCACCGCCTCCGAGGCCGCCACCGACGTGCTGCTCGAGGACTACCTGCACCTCTACCTGCTCAACCGCGGGGTGCTGCTCACGCCGTTCCACAACATGGCGCTGATGTGCCCGGCCACGACCGCGGCCGACGTGGACCTGCACCTGGACCTGTTCGGTGACGCGGTCGCCCTCCTGGTGAGTGCCTGACGCCGATGAACAAGGGGCTGGTGGTCACGGTGCTCGCCCTGGGCACCGCCGCGTTCGGGCTGATCCCGTCGCTGACCTACCCGGCGCTGCCCGAGCTGCAGCGCACCTTCGGGACCGACCAGGCGACGATCACCTGGGTGGTCACCGCCTACCTGGCCTCGGCCGCGGTGCTCACCCCGGTGCTCGGCCGGCTCGGCGACGTGATCGGCCGCGGCCGGCTGCTCCTGGTCTGCCTGCTGGTGCTCTCGCTGGGCTCGCTGCTGGCGGCCCTGGCCCCGACGGTGCAGGTGCTGATCCTGGCCCGGGTGGTCCAGGGGGCCGGCGGGGGCGTGCTGCCGCTGTCCTACGCGATCGTGCGCGAGCAGCTGCCGCCGGCGCGCACCCCGGCGGTGGTCGGCCTGCTCTCCAGCCTGGTCGCGGTCTCGGCCGGCGTCGGCATCGTGATCGCCGGCCCGGTGATTGACGCCTTCGGCCACCGGTTCCTGTTCTGGATCCCGCTGGTGGCCACCGGCGCAGCCCTCGTCGTCGCGCTCGCGGTGATGCCGCGCGGCTCGACCCGTCCCGGTGAACCGCTGCCACTCGGCGCGGCCGCGTGCTTCGGCCTCGGCATGGTCGCCGCGCTGGTCGCGCTCAGCCAGGGCGAGGAGTGGGGCTGGACCAGCGCCCCGGTGCTGACCCTGGCCGCGGTGTGCGTGGCCGGGCTGGCCGCGCAGTGGCGGCTGGACCGCGGCCGCGGCAGCCGGGCCTTCATGGATCCGGGGCTGCTCCGCCAGCGCGCGGTCGCGCTGGGCCACCTGGTCGGGTTCCTGGCCGGCTTCGGGATGTATGCCTCGTTCGCGTTCGTCGCGCCGCTGCTGCAGGCGCCGGTGAGCACCGGCTACGGCTTCGGCGTCGGTACGTCGGACGCCGGGCTGCTGATGCTGCCCAGCGCGGTGTGCTCGTTCCTCGGCGGCCTGCTCGCCCCGCACCTGGCCCGCCGGATCGGCACCGCGACGGTGCTGGGACTGGCGCCGCTGGTGGCCGCGGCCGGCATGGCCGGGATCGCGCTGGCCTCGGGGGAGCGGGCCGTCTTCCTGCCGTCGTACGCGGCGGTCGGGCTCGGCATCGGCGCCACCCTGGTCTGCCTGACCAACCACCTGCTCGGCGCGGTGCCGCCGGCCCAGCTGGCCGCGGTGACCGGGATGAACGCGAACCTGCGCACCGTCGGCGGCGCGGTCGGCACCGCGCTGCTCTCGGCGATCGTCGCCGGGCACCGGTCCAGCGGCTTCCCGCTGGCCTTCGGGGTGCTCGCCACGGTCCTGGTCGCCGCCGCTTTGGTCGCCCTGACCGTCCGAAAGACTCTCGAAATGGCAAATCAACCTATCGAATTGCTTGTCAACGACCAGTGACGGAAATCATAATGACGGCACACGCCGACGAATCGACCGTCGGCGGATCTCGTCAGGAGGAGGAAGAATGAGTGAGTTCGACGGCCTCGACGGGCTCGCGATGGCTCACCTCGTGCGCACCGGGCAGGTCACGCCCGCCGAGCTGCTCGAGGACGCGATCGCGCGCGTCGAGGAGGCGAACCCGGCGGTCAACGCCGTCATCACCCCGCTCTACGACCAGGCCCGCGCCGAGGTGCGCGGTGCCCTGAGCGAGGGGCCGTTCCAGGGCGTGCCGTTCCTGCTCAAGGACGGCGGGGCCGTCGGCGTGGCCGGCACCCGGCTCACCTCGGGCAGCCGCTACCTGATGGACAACATCTCCAAGGAGGACGGCGAGCTCTACCTGCGCTACAAGGCCGCCGGCCTGGTCGCGTTCGGCAAGACCAACATGCCCGAGTTCGGGCTGCAGCCGACCACCGAGCCCGAGGCGCACGGCCCGACCCGGAACCCGTGGAACCTCGGCCTGACGGCCGGCGGGTCCAGCGGCGGCGCCGCGGCCGCGGTGGCCACCCGGATGGTGCCGATCGCGCACGCCAGCGACAGCGGCGGCTCGATCCGGATCCCGGCCTCGTGCTGCGGCGTCTTCGGGATGAAGCCGACCCGGCTGCGGATCACCTCCTCGCGCCGCCACCTCGGCGTCTCCGCGCGGATGTCCTTCCTCAGCGAGAACGCGATCAGCCTCAGCGTCCGCGACTCCGCCGCCCTGCTCGACGCCAGTGCCGGCCCCGGCTTCGCCGACCCGTTCCAGGCGCCGCGCCCGGAGCGGCCCTACCTCGACGAGATGGGCCGCGAGCCCGGCCGGCTGCGGATCGTGGTCAGCAACGAGTCGCCCACCGGCGCCCCGCTCGACGAGCACGCCGTCGCCGCCGTCGAGGACGCGGCCCGGCTCTGCGAGAGCCTCGGCCACCACGTCGAGTACGGCGTGCCCCGGCTCGACGTGGGCGGCATCGCCGGCCCGTTCGCCGCGGTCACCTCGCACGGTCTCGCCTGGGACATCGCCCGGCTGGAGCGCCAGACCGGCAAGGTCGCCCTCGAGGAGCACTTCGAGACCGCCACCTGGGACCTGATCCAGCGCGGCCGGAACAGCACCACCACGATCGCCGAGTACACCGACGGACTGGCTGCGCTGCAGGCGCTCAGCGAGGAGGTGCAGCGGTTCCAGCAGCCCTACGACATCTGGCTGACGCCGACCGCCGGCACCGCGCCGCCGCCGCTCGGCTCGTTCACCTCGACGCCCGAGGACCCCACCCGCGGCATGCGCGCCTCGGCGTCGTACCTGCCGTTCACGACGCTCATCAACGTCACCGGCCAGCCGGCCATGTCGGTGCCCCTCTACTGGACCGCCGACGACGTCCCGGTCGGAGCCCACTTCGTGGCGCCGTACGGCGACGAGGGCCTGCTCTTCCGGCTCGCCGCCCAGCTCGAAGCCGCCCGCCCGTGGGCGCACCGCAAGCCCCCGACCCACCCCGAGGAGAAGCAGTGAACGACCAGAGCTACCCCAACCCGCTGTTCCCGGGTCCGACCTGGACCTCGCACCAGTTCATCGACGACGTGGTGATGGACGACCAGCTCAAGCACCACCTCTCGATGGCCTACTACGGCATGTCCGACCTGGGCGAGGTCCTCGAGGTCGCCCGCACCATCCGGCTGCACGACGAGGAGAGCTGGGTGACGTCGTGGTCGACGATGGCGCAGCGCCTCCAGGACCGGGCCGAGGAGTCCGAGCAGCGCGGCCACGTCGTCTCCGCCGGTGACCAGTACCTGCGCGCCTCGACGTACTGGCGGGCCTCGCTCATGCACTTCACCGAGCCCGAGGACCCGCGCACGCGGGAGTACGCGCTGACGGCGTACGAGTGCTACGACAAGTACCTCGAGCTCTCCGGCTACCCCGGCGAGCGGCTGGAGATCCCCTACGAGGACAGCACCCTGCCGGCCTACCTCTACCGGAGCCCGCACGCGGGGGAGAAGGCGCCGCTCATCATCTTCCACCAGGGCCGCGACGCCTGGCCCGAGGACACCCGCTGGGTCTACGACAACGCGATCCGGCGCGGCTACCACTGCCTCGCGGTGCAGTGCCCGGGCCAGGGCCTGGCGCTGCGGGTCAACAACCTCGCGTTCCGCTACGACTGGGAGAACGTGGTCACCCCGATCGTCGACGTCGCCGTCGGCCTCCCCGGCGTCGACCCCGAGCGGATCGCGCTGATGGGGCTGAGCTTCGGCGGCTACCTTGCGCCGCGCGCGGCCGTCTTCGAGAAGCGGATCAAGCTGCTCATCGCCGACCCGGGCGTTCTCGACTGGGGCGGCTCGATCCGGGCCAACCTCGGCGCCGAGCTCTCCGCCGCGTTCGACGCCGGCCCGGAGGCCTACAACGCCGCCTCCGCGGCGGCCCAGAAGGCCAGCCCGCTGCACTCCTGGGGCATCCGCGACTTCCTCTGGAAGCACGGTGCCGCGACGCCGTACGAGCTGACCGTCGAGCTGGACAAGTGCGACCTCACCGACATCGCCGACCAGATCGAGTGCCCGACGCTGATCATGGACGGCGTCACCGAGCTGTTCTCCACCGGCGAGGGCCAGAAGCTCTACGAGGCCCTGACCTGCGAGAAGGAGTACCTCGTCTTCGACGAGTCGACCACCGCGCAGCTGCACTGCCAGAACGGCGCCAACGCCACCGCCGCCGAGTACATGTACGCCTGGATCGACGGCCGTCTCTAGTCCCGTCCCCTTGAGATGAAACAGGAACAGCACATGAAGAAATCGAGTTTCGCCGCAGCAGCCGGACTGTGCTGTCTCCTCCTGACCACGGCCTGTGGCACGACCAACGGTTCCGGGACCGACAAGCCGAAGAGTCAGGGCGGAGACAGCGGCCCGGGGATCGCCGAGTCGTTCGACAGCCGGTTCACCGGGTACGACGACTTCTGCCGTCCGGCCACCGAGGAGCCGAAGGAGAAGCCCAAGGCGACCGACCCCGGGATCACCGCCGACAAGGTCGTGATCGCGAACATCCGGCTCAAGATCGAGGACCTGGCGAAGGTCGGGTTCGCGTTCGACAACGGCGACCAGGCCGACCAGGCCCAGGTGTTCGTGGACTACATCAACGACAAGTGCGGCGGCATCAACGGCCGCAAGCTCGAGCTGACCACGATCCCGCAGCCGGTGCCCGGCTTCGGGGGTGACCCCGAGGTGGAGGCGCAGCAGACCTGCACCAAGGTGGCCGACGAGCTGCACGCGGTGGCCGCGTTCTCCTTCTCCGGCGTCGGCAACCCGGTGGCCAGCTGCCTGAGCGGGCCGAAGAAGGTCGCCTTCGTGACCACCTACGACCTGGGCAAGCGCGACTTCGACCAGGCCGAGGGCCGGCTGCTCTCGGTGAACCACTCGCCGGAGAACATCCTCAAGTACGCCGCCCTGGAGATGGCCGACGAGCTCAAGGGCAAGAAGGTCGGCGTCGTCTACGGCGACCAGGACCCCAACGGGCAGGTCGTCCAGGAAGGGCTCGTCTCGACCCTCAAGGGCGAGGGCGTCGACGTCGTCCGGGTGGACGCGCTCGGCTGCGCCGACGGGCAGTGCAACCAGGGCCTGATCCCCTCGGTGCAGGGGATGCGCAAGGACAAGGTCCAGGTGGTCTTCCCGCTGCTCGACACCATCAACCTGCCGACGTACCTGCGGGAGATGGTGACCCAGGGCTTCAAGCCGGGTGACGTGCAGTTCGTGAACACCAGCTTCCAGGCCCAGGACAGCGAGCTGGTCACCGGCAAGATGATCGAGTTCGGTGGCAAGGAGGCCGGCGAGCTCTACAACGGCGCGATCATCTGGTCGGGCAGCCGGGCCGGCGAGCACCGGCTGGAGGGCTTCGAGCCGGACCCGTTCGTCACCATGTGCAACCGGGTCTACGCCGAGAACAGCAAGAAGGTCACCAAGCCCTACGACCAGTACGAGGACGAGGACAACCGGCGCGCGAGCAGCGTCGCCTCGCACTGCTCCGGCGTCCGGATGCTGGCCCGCGCGATCGAGGCGGCCGGGGTGAACCCGACCCGCGAGGACATCGTCAAGGTGCTCGACGACTTCGGGAAGTTCGACCACGGCGAGGGTCTGCCGGCCAGCTTCCGTCCCGGCAAGCCGACCGGACCGGACGCGGTGGTCCGCGAGAAGTTCAGCTTCCCGTGCCCGCTGAAGGTCAGCAACAAGATCGGTCACTGCATCGAGCCGGTCAGCGACTTCCTGCCACTGCCCAAGTAAGGAACCACGTTGAGCAACGAGACCCTGGCGGCCTCCACCCTGACCGCCACCGTCCTCGAGGAGGAAGCCGGCCGGCAGGCCGCCCTCGCCGACAAGAGCGCGCCGGTGCTGATGCCCGACGACCTCCTGCCCGGCGTGGGCGGCAGCAGCCTTGGCCTGCGCGCCACCCTGCGACGAGGAGGATGGGCGACGATCGTCCTGGCCGTCCTCCTCGTCGTGGTGGAGCAGCTCAGCCGGGAGGCGACCAACGTCAACGGCCCGGACATCCAGCACTGGTTCGGGATCAGCGACACCAAGCTGGTCGGCATCGCCTCCCTCGGCGGCGTCGCGCTGGTGATGGGCGCGATCCCGATCGCCGCCCTGGCCGACCGGATGCCGCGCAACCGGATCGTCGCGGTCTCCGGCTCGTTCGGCACGCTCGCGCTGGTCGGGGCCGGGTTCGCGCAGAACACCTTCCAGCTGTTCCTCGCGTTCACCCTGCTCGGCTTCGCGACGGCCTACTCCAACCCGGTGTTCGGCTCGCTCATCGCCGACGCCTACCCGATCGAGGGTCGCGGCCGGATGTTCTCCATCCACGCGACCGCGACCCCGCTCGGGCTGGCGCTCGGCCCGTTCGTGGCCGGCACCATCGCCAACCTCGCCGGCGGTCCCGAGGGCTGGCGGTGGGCCTACTTCGCGCTCGCGATCCCGGTCGGGCTGCTCGCGCTCTCGGCGTTCTTCTTCCTGCCCGAGCCGCCGCGCGGCCAGTTCGAGCAGACCGCGGTACTGGGCGAGGTGATGAAGGAGAAGGTGCGCCCCGAGCTGCCGGTCACCATCTCCATCGCCTACGCGCGGCTGCGCAAGGTGAAGACGTTCTACTTCATGTGCATGGGCATCGGCGCGCTCGGGCTCGCGCTCATCACCGTGCCGATCCAGCTCTCGCTGCTGCTCGAGGACGAGTACGGCTACGGGCCGTTCACCCGCGGCGTGATCCTCTCGCTCGCGCAGATCCCGACGATCCTGACGATGTGGTTCGCCGGCAGCGCCTTCGACCGGATCTACCGGGTCGCCCCGGAGCGGACCGTCAAGCTGGCCGGCGGGCTGATCGTGCTCTTCGGGGCGATCATCGTGATCGGCCTGCAGCTGCACCCGATCGTGCTGCTCATCGGCTTCTACGCGCTGGCGTGCGCCTGCACCGGCGGCGCGCTGGTCGTGGTCAACCCGCTGGTCGCCTCGGTGGCGCCGTACCGGCTGCGCGGCCAGGCGTTCGCGATCGTGCCGGTCTTCACCTTCCTCATGGGCGGCTTCTTCGGCGCCCTGGGCGCCGGCGCCCTCTCGGACGCGTACGGCGAGCGCGCGGCGCTCTCGATCATCGTGCCGATCTCCGCGGTCGCCGGCGGCCTGCTGTTCGCCTACGGGGCGCGCTTCCTCAAGCTGGACATCTCGCACGCGGTCGAGGAGATGCTCGAGGAGCAGGCCGAGACCGAGCGGATGCGGGCCAACCCGGACGACATCCCGGCGCTGCAGGTGCGCAACCTGGACTTCTCCTACGGTCCGGTGCAGATCCTCTTCGACGTGAACCTGGACGTGAAGCGTGGCGAGGTGCTCGCCCTGCTCGGCACCAACGGCGCCGGCAAGTCCACGCTGCTGCGGGTCATCAGCGGTCTGGGCATCCCGGACCGCGGTGTCGTCCGGCTGCACGGGCAGTCGCTGACCTACGCCGAGGCCGAGCTGCGCTTCCAGGCGGGCGTGGTGCAGCTGCGCGGTGGCGCCGGCTGCTTCCAGCAGCTGACCGTGGCCGAGAACCTGCGTGCCGCGACCCTGTCGGCCAAGCTGCCCCCGGCCGAGCGGCTGCAGCGGATGGAGCGTGCCTACGGGCGGTTCCCGGCGCTGCGCGAGGCCGAGCGGACCCTGGCCGGCGACCTGTCCGGTGGCCAGCAGCAGATGCTCGCGCTGGCCATGACGTTGATGCACGACCCGGAGCTGCTCATCATCGACGAGCTCTCCCTGGGCCTGGCCCCGGTCGTGGTCCAGGAGCTGCTCGAGGTGCTGCACGAGCTGCGCGCCGAGGGGATGACGATGGTCATCGTCGAGCAGTCGCTGAACCTCGCGCTCGCCTTCGCCGACCGGGCGGTGTTCATGGAGAAGGGCCGGATCATGTTCGAGGGTCCGTGCCACGAGCTGGCCGAGCGCGACGACCTGGTCCGCGCGGTCTTCCTCGGAAACGATCGGAGCTGACCCGATGACTCCGCTCTTCGTCACCGTCACCCAGCAGGCCGTCGTCAACGGCGTCGTGCTCGGGCTGGTCTACGCGATCCTGGCCGCGGGGTTCGTCCTGATCTACCGCTCCACCGGGGTGCTCAACTTCGCCCAGGGCGAGATCGGCGCCTTCGGCGTGGCCATCTTCACCCTGCTCGCCGCCGGGTACGACGTGCCCTACTGGGTCTCCTTCGTGCTCGCCGTCGCGGCCTCCTGCCTGGTCGGCCTGGTCATCGAGACCACCGTCGTACGACGTCTCTCGGCAGCCTCCAAGCTGGTGCTGCTGATCGCCACCATCGGCGTCGGCCAGCTGCTCGTGGTGGCCCGGGTCTCGCTGCCCGAGCGCGGCGCCAGCAAGGCGTTCCCGCTGCCGTTCGACGTGCACTGGCAGGTCACCGACGGGGTGCTGCTGGTCAGCCGGGACGTGCTGATCCTCATCGTCGCGCCGCTGACCGTGCTCGCGCTGGCGCTCTTCCTGACCAAGACCCGCTGGGGCCTGATGGTGCGCGCGTGCGCCGGGAACCCCGACACCGCCCGCGTCTTCGGGATCAGCGTCAAGCAGACCTCCACGATCGTGTGGATGATCGCGGCCGGGTTCGCCGCGGTCACCGCGATCCTGATCGCGCCGATCCAGGGGATCACGCCGGGCAGCATCGTCGGCTCGGGCGCGGCCGCGCTCGGCCCCGGGCTGATGGTGCGGGCGCTGGTGGTCGCGCTGATCGCCCGGCTCTCCTCGCTGCCGATGACGCTGCTGGGCGGCTTGCTGGTCGGCATCGTCGAGTCGGTCGGGCGCGCCAACGTGGACTCCACCAACGGCGCCGTCGTGGACGTGTGGCTGCTGGTGGCCGCGATCCTGCTGGTGCTCTTCTGGGTGCGCGGGCGCAGCGGGGACACCTCGTTCGCGCTCGCGGTCAAGCTGCAGGCCGTGCCCGAGCGGCTGCGCCGGGTCTGGTACGTCCGGCACCTCAACCTGATGGGCTTCGCGGTGCTGTTCGGGCTGCTCGCGCTGATGCCGGTGATCTTCTCCAAGCCCGGCGACGTGGTCGCGTGGACCGACGTGCTGGTGTTCGCCATGATGGCGCTGCCGCTGTCGATGCTCACCGGCTGGGCCGGGCAGTTCACCCTCGGCCAGTTCGCCTTCGTCGGCCTCGGCGCCGGCGTGATGGTGATGACCACGCACGGCACCTCCTTCCCGTTCGTGACGAACTTCGGGCTGGCGCTGCCCTGGTGGCAGGCCGCTGCCCTGGCCGCCGCGGTCGGCGGCGTGGCCGCGCTGGTGATCGGGGTCTCCGCGCTGCGGGTCAAGGGCCTGTTCCTCGCGGTCATCACGCTGGCCTTCGCGGTGGCGGCCTCCACCTGGATCTTCCGGCAGGCCTGGTTCACCGGGTCCGAGTTCGAGACGAAGACGCCGTACATGGAGGGGCCGAGCATCGGCGGCCTCGACCTCACCTCGGGACGGCCGTTCTACTTCCTGTGCCTGGTGGTGCTGGCGCTGCTGGTCTGGGTGCTGGTGCGCATCCGGCGCAGCGGCATCGGCCGGGCGATGATCGCGGTCAGCGACAACGAGGAGATGGCCGCGGCGGCGACCGTCTCGCCGACCCGGATGAAGCTGATCGCGTTCGGCATCGCCGGGGCGATGGCTTCGCTGGCCGGTTGCTTCTTCGTCACGCTGCGGGTGCAGATCGCGCCGTCGAGCACGTTCGACCCGGACGGCTCGGTGCTGCTGGTCTCCACCGCGATCATCGGCGGCATCGGCTCGGTCGCCGGGCCGGTCATAGGGGCGCTGTTCACCCGCGGGCTGCCGGCGCTCTTCGGCGACGTCGAGGAGATCCAGCTGCTCACCAGCGGCATCGGCCTGCTGGTGCTGCTGATGTACTTCCCGGGCGGGCTGATGCAGATCGTGCACGGCATCCGCAGCCTCGTGCTCGGGGCCGCTTCGCGCCGCCTGGAGGCATCGGAGTCCCCGGCCCCGGAACGCGTCCGCGTCGCCGAGCGGCACCGGCCCGCGCCGGCGATCCCCGAGGGCAAGCCGTGGCTGGCGGTGACCGAGCTCAGCGTCCGGTTCGGCGGCAACCAGGCCGTCGACCAGGTCAGCCTCGAGGTCGGGCCCGGCGAGCTGGTCGGGCTGATCGGCACCAACGGCGCCGGCAAGTCGACGCTGATGAACGCGGTCAGCGGGTTCGTCCCGGCCACCGGCAGCGTGCAGGTGCTCGGCCGCGAGGTCAGCCGGCTGGCGCCGTACAAGAGGCACCGGGTGGGGCTCGGCCGCGGCTTCCAGGCAGCGCGGCTCTACCCGAACCTGACCGTGCGGGAGACCCTGATGGTGGCGCTGGAGGCGCGCGAGCGCACCGACCTGCTCACCGCGGTCACCGGCCTGCCGCCGGCGCCCGGGCGGGAGCGGCGCAAGCGCTCGGAGGCTGAGGACCTGGTCTGCTTCCTGGGCCTGGGCCGGTACGCCGACGAGTTCACCTCGAACCTGTCGACCGGCACCCGCAGGATCGTCGAGCTGGGCTGCCTGGTCGCCGCGGACGCCAAGGTGCTCATGCTCGACGAGCCCACCGGCGGCGTCGCGCAGAAGGAGACCGAGGCGTTCGGCCCGCTGCTCAAGAGCATCCAGGCCGAGCTCGGCGCCGCGATGGTGGTCATCGAGCACGACATGCCCCTGGTGATGAGCATCTCCGACCGGATCTACTGCCTGGAGGCGGGCAAGGTCATCGCGACGGGTGCGCCCGACGAGATCCGCAACGACCCGGCCGTGATCGCGTCGTACCTGGGCACCGACGAGCGCGCCATCGAGCGGTCGGACACGCTGGCCATCACCGGCCACTGACGAGAGGACACCATGGCAGAGCAGCTGGCGAACAAGATCGCCGTCGTCACCGGCGCGAGCTCGGGGATCGGGGCCGAGATCGCCCGCGCCTTCGGGGCGGCCGGGGCGTCCGTGGTGCTGGTCGGCCGCTCCGCGGAGCGGCTCGAGCAGGCCCGTACGGCGGTCGAGGCGACCGGGGCCGCGGCGACGGCTGTCGCGGTGGACGTCTGCGCGGACGACGCCCCGGAGCGGATCGTCTCGGCGACGCTGGCCGAGTTCGGTCGGATCGACGTGCTGGTGAACGCGGCCGGGGTGTACCGGCCCGCGACCCTGGACGAGATCAGCGACGCGGACTTCGACGACCACTGGCGGACCAACGTGCGCGCGCCGTTCCGGCTGACCCGCGCGGTCCGCCCGCACCTGCCCTCCGGGGGAGCGGTCGTGTTCGTCTCCTCGGCGTCGGGCCACGTCGGCTCGGCCGGCGACATCGCGTACTGCACCTCCAAGGGTGCGGTTGAGCTCATGGTCAAGTCGCTGGCCGCCGAGCTGGCGCCTCAGGGCGTGCGGGTGAACGCGGTCGCCCCGGGCACCGTGCACAGCCCGATGAACGCGCACCTGCTCACGCCCGAGGTCAGCCAGGAGTGGCTGGCCTTCACGCCGGCGGGCAGGTTCGGCGAGGTCAGCGACATCAGCCCGGCCGTGGTGTTCCTGGCCTCGGACGCCGCGTCGTACATCCACGGCGTCAGCCTGCTCATCGACGGTGGTCTCGTTGCCCAGTGAACTTGCGTCGGGCACCTCGCGCGTGAAGCGCGGGATGGCCGAGATGCTGAAGGGGGGCGTGATCATGGACGTGGTCACGCCCGAGCAGGCTCGCGTGGCCGAAGATGCCGGCGCCGTGGCCGTGATGGCGCTGGAGCGGGTGCCGGCGGACATCCGGGCTCAGGGTGGTGTCTCGCGGATGAGTGATCCGGACATGATCGACGGGATCATCGAGGCGGTCTCGATCCCGGTGAT
>JAGIBL010000005.1 GCA_017744365.1 Nocardioidaceae bacterium
GCGGCGCTCCTCACGAGCTTTCTCGCGCATCTGCTCGGCCTTGTAGCGGTCGATGGCTGCATCGATGCCACCTCGGCCGTAGCGCTTCTGGAGCGGGATGTTCAGCTCGCCGTGATCGAGGCTCATCGCGCACCCACCCAGATGACCGCCAGCAGCGCGACGGCAAGGACGAGGGAGGTGATGTAGAGGAGGCCGGACCAGTCGCGCTCGTTCATTCCGCCAACCTCCGCTCCCTCTCCCGCAACGCCTCCAGTCGATAGCCGGCGAGGTAGCGCGCGAGGTTCAGCGACGGGTTCGGCTGGAAGTACGGCGATCTGGAGACGCTGATCACGAAGGCGTCAGCGATCGCGTCGGCCAGGTTGGTGATGTAGACGTCGAGTTCCACGTTCGACTCGGGCAGGTCGTTGACGTCGAGCAGCAGAGGGCCCGACCCGGAGGTTGCTACACGCGGTTCTGGGGCCGCGGAGTCAGTGCCCAAACCAGCCTGACTCGCTCCCGGGTCGGGGGCTTGGGGAGAGTTGGAGCAGACGAGCCACGGGCAAGCGGCATCGGCGCTGTAGCCGAGTGCGTCGCAGCGACAGACGGCCGAGTTCGGGAGGTTGGTGGTCATGAGGCGGCCTCAGTGATCAGGTCGGCCCAGTGGGCACGGTGGGACGCAGCCACGCGCGCCTCACCATCATCACCTCCAGCATCCCCGAGAGACTGGCCGCAGATGCAGAACTGATTCCATCCACCATGCGCGGTGTATCGGCGCGGGGTTGTCAGGTCGAAATACCGATCCTGGTGCGCCGCCAGCAGATCGACGCAGCTCGCGATCACTGGATTAGCGCCGGCTAGCCAACGCCATCCCATGTCCCACAGTGCGTCCTCGACCGCCTGGACGATCTTCTCCTTCGGTGGCGCCAGTGCTGGGTCGGCCGCGTCAGAGTCCCAGTCGTCGCCTGCGTGGTACTCGGCTAGTCGCCGGTTGAGCACGACATGCAGGACCTCATGAAGGAACACCCGCTCGTTCCACTCCCGCAACCTGATCCGCTGGATCGGCTGATGGTCATAGCCGAAGTCGCCAGCGACACCCAGCACGGTCAACTCCGGCTCGTAGCGGACCTCCCACGTCTCTTCGCCGATCTGGACCTCGGCACCATCTTCGGGAGCGGCGGCGACGCCGATGCTCTCCAATGCTGCGTCCTCTCGCGCGCTCACGACGCCTCCCGCTTCACCTTGCGGATCGCGCACAGGTCGGCCTCGGCCTCGGGATGCGCCAGGTACCGACCGCTGTCGCCTGGCTTGCCCTCGTCGTACACCAGCTGCGCTTCACCCTCGGCGTCCCGGATGAGCACGCTGAGTGGCTGGCCGATCTCGCGGGCCACGAACGCCTCACGGGCGTCCGGGAAGTGCAGGCGACGGAAGGACTCGCACACCACCTTGAGTTCACGGTCGAGCGTCAGCATGTCCATGTACCGCTGCTCGCGGACCGCCTTCCAGCCGGCCGTCTTGAGGTCAGCCATGGCGGTCAGGAGGTTGGGGTCGAGGGTGGTCATGCGGCGTCGGTCTTCCACCAGCCCTGGAGCTTCTTCCCGCCCTTGCCGCTGTTCAGCACCTCGACCGTGGCGGCGGCGACGCACTCGGCGAAAGGCTTCTTGGTGTGTTCCTTGAGGACAGCCGCCTTGCCCAACAGCCCCTTGACGCCACCGCGCATGTTGCGCAACTTCAGCACGGCCAGCTCGTCGGGCAGCTCACCGTTGTAGCGCGCGCAGAGAAGGCCGATCCCGTCGATGACCTTCGACTCCATGCCCGCCGACCCGTAGGCACTGTCGATAATGCGGAGGGTCCGACCGAGAACCTTCGCGCCGGCGCGGTCGTAGACGCGTCGAAGAGTTCCGACAGCGCCGATGCAGCCCTCCTCCTTGGAGTGGGAGACGACGTATCCGCTGGCGCGGACGATGCGATCAATGTCAGCTTCGATCGGACGACCGGCCTCGACGCCGACCAGATACTTGTCCATCGCGCCGACCGTCAGGGTGTCGTTCAGCTTGAGGAACTTCTCGGCTTCCTCTTCCTCGGTGAGGCCGACGTAGGTCCAGCACTGAACCTGGTGGGTGTCATCGAACTTCTCGCGGAGGGCGACGGCGCGGTGCTGGCCGTCGATGATGTAGAACTTGCCCGCGCGCTCGTTGACGACGAGTGTGCCGATCTGCTCGTGGTCGAAGTGCGCGACGAGGTGGTCCACGCGGTACTGCTTCAGCTCGCGCTGAGCTTGGTCGCTCACGACCATGCGATTGAGCGTCACCCAGCGCAGACGCGCCTGTCGTTCGATCTTCGGGCCAGGCTTCGGGATAGAGTTGGTCTCAGACATGGGTTGCCTCCTTGGCGATCTGCTTCTTGAACCGGTTGAGAGCGGCGATGGACGCGGACAGGGAGGCGACCCATTCGTCTACCTGCCCGAAGTCGACCTCGTCGAGGTCGATGTACTGGAGGGCCGAGACCGCGTTCTCGAAGCCGGTCACCGAGTTCTCGACCATCTGGGTGTGGTCGAGTCGACGAGTGCCGCGGATGACCCGGTCTGCGGGGATCTCGATGTCGAAGTCCCGGGCGATCTGCCGGATGGTCTCTTCTGAGACGCCGACCTTCTTAGGCATCTGCCGCGAGGAGTAGCCCTCATCTGCCAGGTTGCGGATCATCTCCGCACGCATGTCGCGGGTGACGGTGGCTCCGCCAGGCTCGCCCTTGATCTTGCGGACCACGTTGGCGCGCGACAGATTCTCTTCCGCCTTCGCCTCCTCGATGGCGGCGTCGAACTCCTCGGGCGTCGCCTGGTCGGCCATCACTGCCATCTCGGAGCCGTTGTTGTAGAACTCGGGGGCAATGTCCTTGACCGAAGGGATCCTGGTGATATCACCACCGGGGTCCTCGCGGATCGCAGCGTTGTCGCCCAGGCTGCGCACCGTTCCCTCGGCCTGCGCAATGCGAATCGAGCGGCCCAGCGCGTACTCCGCGCGTCGGACCATCTCGGTCGCGTCGAGCTGGATCTCCTTGGAGAGGCGAAGCTCCTTGGTCCATGTCTCCGCTGTCGCGATCTGCGCCTTGGCGAGTGCGATCTCGGCGGGGCCCGTCGTCTCGACAGCCGTGGCGAGCCAGCGCCTGGCCTCTTCGAGCATTGAGACCACCGAGACCGCAGTCTTGTCGACGAGCGCCAGCGCGGAGCCGGTCTCGATGATCTCGCCCGTGGTGGTGTTGACGACGGTCATGCCGACCGCCTCTTGCTGCGGCCGGTCTGACCCGGGAGGCCGGTGACCTTCGCATCGGTGGTCGCCTCCGGCAAGCGGGTGTGCATCTCGACGATGGTTCGGACCTGCTCATCGGTGTAGCGAACATCGAAGCGACCGAGTCGGACGTGCGGCCAGCCCTTCTGTCGGCGCAGGTCGGCTGCGCGGGCAGGGTCGATGTGGAGGACGTTCTCAGCCAGTTCGGCCTCGGTCGTTAGGTTCATGCCGACGCCGCCAGATCGCGCTTGCGCTCCAGCACTACGCGGGGGCAGTTCAAAACGCGGGCCATGTCGCTGATCAGCGCCGGGGTCGCGTTCCGGGTGCCCTTGATGATCTCCGAGACGAGGCTCTGGGATTTGCCGAGTCGCTCGGCGAACTCCTTCTGCGTCAAACCTGACTGACGAAGGGCGTACGCGACTGCTTCCGGCTCATGATCAAGCGGGGTGTTCCGCTTGTTGCGGAGGGTCTTCGCGGTCATGGCCCGAAACTTACGTGCGAACTTTCGCGAAGTCAATGCAGTTCGCGGAAGTGCGCGCGAACTATGCGCCTGACCTGCGTGTTCGAATAATTACACGCATGTAATTGCGAAGAAGTGCGCACTAGTCCGCAGGTTGCGTTCGCATAAGTTCGCAGCCATGCTTGAAGGCATGTCAGACCTCAAGGCGCAGCACCAACGGCCGGATGGCGCACTTATCGAGCGCGCCATGGCAGGGCCGCCGAAAGTAAGTGCGCGCGAGCTAGGTCGGCGTATCGGGATGTCGGATGCTCGCGTGCGCCAGATCATCAATGGCTACAGCTCGCAGGGCGGGCAGGTCTTGACCGTGCATGGTCCTGCGACCACCGTTGCACGGATCGCGCTCACGCTTGGCATCACGGCTCAAGAGTTGCGCGATGTAGGCCGTGCTGACGCTGCGGAAGCCCTTGTTCGAATTGGGCCCAACAGCTTCGCCTGGAAGGCGAGCGAAACCGACGACGCGAAGGCGCTGGAGCGACTGGTTGCCGAAGCTGCCGTTAAGGTCGCCGCGCTCAAGATCGAATTGGCTAGCGCTGAGTCGCAGTTGGATGACCTCACGCGACGTCTGGCGCAGGCCGGACTTGAGGCACGTCGAGCCAAATCCACATCACCCGCCATGCCTCCCGATGATCCGGCCTATCGTCGGGCCGCGGAACTGCTCGTAGAGACGGCCGCAGAGCAAGTCGCCATGGAGCGCGAGTCCGACCCCGCTGCACGCCCCGATGACATGCGGGATGCCCAATAGTCGAATTCGGACGAATGGGACCAATGGACCCACCCGACCGCCATACGTTCTGACTACCCCAAATCAGGTAAATCGGGACTAGAAGGGCGGGTCCGAAGTGGAAGACAGGGACACCACGCGCTGCATGCTGACCAGGCGAGGGAGGCGAATGTTCGAGCAGGCGGCGGCATGGGTCGGTTGGATCCTCGGGATGGTGGTTGTCATGGGTGCCGCGTTCTTAGAAGCGTTACCGGCGGTGGTCGCCGGCATCGTGCTGTTGATGGCAGCGGCTACCTGGACTTGTGTCCTGGCGATCAATCGACAGACCGACGTGGTGCGAGCTGCATATGAGATGGGCCGGGCGACGGAGCGGGGCGGATCAGTGAGACCGATGCGTTAGTCGCTGACTAGGTGTATGTGCACCTCGGTACAGCGTGACCGCGTGCCGAACCAGCCAGCCACACCGCATCGCACCGTGCGCATCCCTGACGAGATCTGGGAGCCGGCGATCGCCAAAGCTGCGGCCGAGGGGACGACCGTCACCGCCGTCATCATCGACGCTCTCGTGAGGTTCCTGCGCGACTGACGCAGTGTTGATGCGTCAACACATCGGGGGGACCGAACCCGGCTGAGCCATGCCTGAAAGACCCCAGCCACGCTCAGGAGACCTTGCCGTGCGGGGGAGTCGCCTCGTTCGATTCCCGCCAGCTCCACTTTCCGGCGATGCCCGGGACCCACGTGGTCCCGGGCATCGCTGCGCTTCAGGAGTCCGTACGGCGCCCTCCGCGCCCGGCTTGCAGCCCCGCAGCCTCACCGGCGCGCCGGTGAGGCGTCCTTGGCTGCATCGGCGTGACCGAGCTCGTCCAGGAGTCCGCCGAGCTCGAGCCAGAGCTGGGCGGCCGAGCGAGGCGTGCCGAGGTCCATCGCCTGCGCCGTGGCCTCCTGGTACGAGACCTCCGCAGCCTGGGCATCACCGCGGGTCGCCTCGAGCCGGCCCTTGAAGGCCTTCACCCAGACCTGGATGGGTCCCGCTTCCCGCGGTGTCAGCGCCGCGCAGCGACTGATCGCGTCGGCGGCCTTGTCGATGCGATCGACCAGGAGGTAAGCCCGCGCGCGCCCGAGTTCGTACCGGGCGAGGTCGACGGGATTCGTCGGCAGCCATGCCAGTTCGCGCTCAGTCTGCTCGAACTCGCGAAGCGCCCGATCGACGTCCGGTGGATCGAGGTCGAGCAGCGTGAGCGCGAGGGTCCCACGGACCCGCGGCAGGTTGCGTGAGTCCTCACCCTCCTCGAAGGCCACGACAGCCTGGTTGAGGTAGGTCACGGCTTCGGGATGCCTACCCTCGAGCGACTCGATGATCGCCAGGTTCCAGAGAGCCGAGGCGCGACCGAGGACGGTGTCGTGACGATCTGCGTCGGCGAGCGCCTTCTTGGCGATGATCCGTGCCCGGACGAGGTCGCCGCGTGAGGTGTGCGCGCTGCCGACCGTGACGGTCAGCTGGACCGCCTCGGTGAGGTGATCGACGCCGAGTCGCTCGATCGTGTCGCGCGCGTCGTCGAGGACCCGCGAGGCGCCGTCGAAGTCTCCGATCTCGCGCCGGCATCGGCTCAGCGCGATGAGGCCCCTGAGCCAGGCAGCGTCGGGCATGGGCTCGTCCGCGAGCTGCTCGAGCACGGTGATCGCCTGGCGAAACTCTCCGCCGGTCTCCAGGGCCGCCGCTCGCAGCCGCCTCGCGTCCCGGCGCAGCCCGACGCCAGCGTCCGCGCTTGCCTCGGGATGGGAGTCCAGTGCTGCCAGCACCTCGTTGGCCCCCTGCATGCCGGCCTCGACATCGCCGGTCGTGTACGCCAGCTCGGCGCGATCCAGAGTCACACGCAAGTCGGTCATCATGTCAACGATTGTGCCTGAGTGTGTCCGAATGCGCGGGAAGCTGTGCGGAAGGGCTGTGCCCTGAAGTCGCGGTGCGGCACCGAAATGCCCGCTCAAAAACGGCACAAAATGCGCAACTGGACTAGACCACTTGTTCACTCTGACAACTCTAGGTAACTAAAGGCAGCACGCCTCTGAAACATGAGTTGTCTTCGTGTTACTCCTTCTGTCAATCACGTCACGAGGACGTGCTGACACGAAGGGCTGTTGGTCATGAGCGGAATCAAGAAGGTTGTCGTCGCGGGTGTCGTAGCGCTGGTGAGCGTGATCGGGATCGCGGGCACGACGGTTGCAGTCGACGGGGGCGCCGCTGTTGCCGACCCGAAGCTCTGCTGCTGAGGTGCTAGGGCGGGTGACAGCTGAGCGGCCAGTCACCCGCCCAGGCGCATCGAGCGCAGACCGCGTGCCGCGGCAGCGCTCCGGAACGCGTCGTGGGCTCCGTCGCGGTCGCCCAGCTCGTCGAGGACGCTGCCGAGGTCGAACCAGGTTTGCGCGACGGCATGGTCGGCGCCGGCGCCCGTCAGGAGGAGCGTCGCGCGCCGGTAGTGGTCCTTGGCTTTGTCGATGTCGAACTGAGCCGCTGCGATCTGCCCGCGCCGGATGAAGACGGCGGCGTTCAGTGCCTGAGCGTCCGCCGGTGCGAGCCGGGCGCATTCGTTGATCTGGGCCTCGGCGTCGACGAGATCGCCGAGAATCAGGCTTGCATCGCACCGGCTCAGGCGCTGGCGTGCGAGATCGGTCGTCGAGACCGGCGCCCATGCGAGCTCGAGGTCGGCCTTGTCGAGGTTCTCCACGGCCGCGGTCACGTCGGGGTCGTCGAGTCCCAGCTGGAGATCGGCCACCATGCCACGGATGCGTCCGAGGTTCCGGGAGTCATCGCCGGCCTCGAAGAGCGAGAGCGCGAGCTTCGCGAGGTGCAACGCCTTCTCGCGCGAGCCCTCGGCGGCCTCGATCACGCTCGCGTTCCAATAGGCGGAGGCGAGCGCCACCGGCGAGTTCACCCGCTCCGCGACCTCGATCGCGCGCTTGAGCGTGCGCATCGCGTAGCGGTTGTCGCCGCGCAGGTAGACAGCTCCCGCAACCGTGACGGTCAGCTGGATCGCCTCGGTCAGGTGAGCGAGACCGAGCTCGTCGATCGTCGCTCTCGCGTCCTCACCAACGGAGATGGCCTTGCTGTACTCGCCCCGGTCGCGGTGGCAGCGGACCAGGCTCATCACAACGGACACCCATGCTTCGTCGGCGTGCGGATCCGCGACAAGCTTTGTCAGGGTCTCGATGGCCCCGTCCAGGTCACCGTCGAGCTCCTGGGCCGCGGCGCGGAGCCGGTTGGCAGCGCGGACGAGCTCGACGGGTGCTGATCCGTCGACGCTGCCGAGAACACCGACTGCTCGGTCGTGCGCCGTCCTGCTGTCGCGGGTTGCCAAGGCGAACTCGCCCTCGTCGACGAGCGCCTGGAGCTCGCGCACCTGCTCCGGGGTCACCCGGCTGCTCCTGCTGACGTGAAGCGTCCCCTGGGGCGCAGCTGCCCCGTCGCGGCCGCAGCTTGCTTGAAGGCCTCGCGTGCGCCGTCCGGCTCACCGACCTCGGAGAGCAGCGTTCCCAGCTCGAACCAGAGCTTGGCGGCCTTCCGGTCCGCCCCGATCGCGGTGAGCTTGTACACCGCGCTGCGGTAGGACTCCCGTGCGTTCTCCGTGCGGCCGCGTGCCGCCTCGAGCTGGCCGCGAAGAGCGAGTGCGGAGACCTCGACGAACGTGGCCGCGATCGTCGAGGAGAACACCTGGTCGAGCAGTGTCTCCGCCCCGTCGAGGTCCCCGGCGAGGAACCTGGCACGCGCGAGCGTTTCCAGGTTGTCGATGACGTTGATCGGGCTGCAGCGCGTCCAGGCGAAGTCGTCGGCCGCTTGCTCGAGGAGTGGCACCGCAGCATCGAGATCGGGAGGCTCGAGGCGAAGGTGAAACGTGCCGAGCACGCCGCGGAGCTGAGCTGCGTAGGTGTGGTTTCCGACGGACTCGAACGTCTCGAGTGCCTGTGCGGCCAGCGCGAGCGCGTCCTCGACATCGCCGTCGTGGGACTCGATGATGCTCAGGTTCCAGAAGGCAGCAGCTCGTGCCTCGGGTAGGCCGACGCGCTCGGCGGTCGCCGCCGCGTTGCGCAGAATGCGCCTGGCATGGCGCACGTCGCCGCTCGACCAGTAGGACGAGGCCAGGGTCACCTGCAGCTTGATCGCGTTGTCGGTGGCGTCCAGCCCTGCTTCGCGGATGTTCTGCAGCAGGCCCTCGCCGCGCGCCAGGGACCGCTCGAGGTCGCCGATCTCGCGGTAGCACCAGATCAGCGTCATCGAGGCGCGCACCCAGCGTCGTCCCGGGTCGCGGACTGCGACGATGCCCTCCAGGGCTTCGATGGCGTCAGCTGTCCGGCCGACCGACTCGAGCGCGAGCGCCCGGGTGAGCAGGGCCGCCGGGAGGAGGTCGTCGTCAGATCGCCCGCGCACCAGGGAGAGGATGCGCTCCGCCTGCTCGAGAGCCTGGCGCCCGTCGCCGGTCTCCAGGGACAGCTCGGCGTAGTCGAGTGCCGCCCGGAGGTCGGCGTACTCGTCGGCGTCCACGTGCCCCATTCTGCCGGGCTTTGCGCGCCCAGTGTCCGGGTTCGGCCGGACCGCGGACACCTCCTACTACCCTCCTCCCCATGAGCGACTGCCTCTTCTGCTCCATCGCGGCGGGGGAGATCGCGGCCGAGGTGGTGCTCGCCGACGAGGACTTCGTGGCCTTCCTCGACATCCGCCCGGTGTTCAAGGGGCACACTCTCCTGGTCCCGCGGGAGCACGTCGTCACGCTGCCCGATCTTGCCGCCGGCCTGCGCGACGGCTTCCTCGCCCAGGCGCAGCGGCTGGCGACGGCGATGGTCGAGGGGCTCGGCGCGCAGGGCTCGTTCGTGGCGATCAACAACACGGTGTCGCAGTCGGTGCCGCACCTGCACTGCCACGTGGTGCCGCGCACCAAGGGCGACGGGCTGCGCGGGTTCTTCTGGCCGCGCACCAAGTACGCCGACGGCGAGGCGGCCACCTATGCCGCCAAGCTGCGGGCCGTCCTCGACTGAGATCAGTAAGGCGTCGTGGCCGCGACCTGCAGCGTCCGCGCCAGCGAGAACGGCGAGGACTGCCGGACCAGCCACGGCCGTCCGAACCAGAGGTAGCCGTCCACGTGCCGCTTGGCCCGCGCGGTCTGCTGCGTCCCCAGCCCCCACGCCGGGTCGCCGACCCGCCAGGTCGGCGGGATGCCGAGGGTGTCGCAGCGCACCTCGGTCAGGGTCCGGCACGGCTCCGCGTTGTCGAAGTCGCCTGCCGGGTGCTTGGCCCAGTACTGCGACCAGGTGAACGGGCGGCCGTTGTCGGCGGTGTCGATGACGAAATGCTTGCCGGGCAGCCCGGCCTGCGCGAGCGCCGCCACGATCCGGGTGCCGTAGTCGATGTTCGGCGCCACCCCCGAGTAGTGCGTCGCCCCGAGCGCGAAGCCGCGCACGTAGCGCACGCCGGCCGAGCGCAGCGTCGTGGCCGCCTTCTCGACCGAGAGCCAGTCGGAGTCCGAGGCGTCGAGGTAGACCGCCGCGTGCGGCAGCCCGCCCAGCACCTTGGCGGCGTACGACGTCAGCGCCATCCGCACCGCGGGCCGCCACCCGCCGAGCGCCACGGCCAGGTCCGGCTCGAGCACGATCGCGACCCGGGAGCCGCCGATGCCGCGCGCCAGCTGGTCGATCCAGGCGCGGTAGCCGGCCAGGTCGGCGCTCGTCAGCGGCCGGTTCTTGCCGCTCTCGCTGTAGGGCCAGAGCCGGAACACCGCGAGCGGCACGACCACCTCGGGGTTGCCCCGCTGGGTCTTGGCCACGTAGTCGGCGATCTTCGCCGCGATCTGGCCCGACGGCGTCCACGGGCCGAACCAGATCGCGCGCGGGCGCAGCGCCACCTTGGCCAGCAGCGCCCGGTTGGCACCGGTCGCGTTCTGGTACGCCGGGTAGACCCCGTCCGACTTGCCCGTGTAGACGCCCCACGGGCGTCCCGCGAGCGGGTTCGTCGGGTTCGCGGCGTAGCCGGTCGCGGTCGCCGGCGGCACCACCAGCCCGGTGCCGGCGAACAGTGCCACCAGGACGACCATGAGCAGACGTGAGCGCGTCATCGCTTCCCCTCCGAGGTTCCGAGGGGGCTGATCGGCAGGGGCGGACCGGACCTGAGCCCGGCCGAGGCACGGTCAGGGCCGGCGCTACGCCGTACGGCTCAGGTCGGCGCTGGGCTGGGCCTCGTCGACGTCGTCGTACGTGCCCCGGTCCACGAGCCGTGGCACCCAGCCGACGTGGTTGCCGGTGCCCAGCGCGGCGACGTAGACGGCCAGCCCGCCGAGGACCATGCCGCCGAGCGCGTCCACGGAGAAGTGCCAGCCGAAGTAGATGGTCGCCAGGATGGTGAGAACCAGGTAGGCCCACGCCGCGATCCGCATCCAGCGCGCGGCCGCGATCAGCGTGAGGAACAGGCAGATCGTCATCATGATGCCGACGTGCAGCGAGGGGAACGCCGCGATGGTCTGCACCAGGTGCGTCGCGTGCGGGTCGCCGCCCATGTCGACGCCGTTCCCGTACGGCATCGGCACCACCAGCTTGCGGTCGTCCATCAGGTCGGTGATGAGCGTGGAGGTGTAGGTGTGCGTGAGGTCGGTGAAGTCGCCGGGCTCGGAGTAGGCCGGACCGAGCGTCGGCAGCAGGAAGTAGCCGAGCGCGCCGAGCCCCCAGCACAGCGAGATCGCCGTGACGTACCAGGAGCCGGCCGCGGGGTGCCGGGTGAAGATCAGCGCGATCGCGATCGAAGCCGGCACCATCACGATCCAGGTCACGTAGACGGCCGAGAAGACCTCCGCCATCCAGGTGGTCCCGAAGACCGTGTGCAGCACGTTCGCCGGGTCGTTCCCGAGCCAGAGCGCGTGATCGATCCGCTCCAGGGTGTCGTCCCAGATCCTGCCGTTGACGAAGGGCACGTAGCTCTTGAGATTCCGGAAGGCGGCATAGGAGACGTACCAGGTGGCCAGTCCGGAGAGCGCGAAGATCGTGTGCCGCCGGTTCCACCGCTCGCGGACGACCTCGCCGAAGTGCGCGCGCAGGCTCGGCCAGTCGTGCCGGCTGCGCAGCAGCGCCCGGGGGAGCACGTCGAGGAGCCAGGCGAACCCGACGATCGCCGGGATCTGCAGGTACGCCGGCACCACGACTCCGTCGGGGTCGCGGATCGGCAGGTCCTCGACCGCGGAGACGAACCACGTCGCGAGCGCGAGCGCCAATGCGCAGGCGCCCCCGAACATGAAGTTGGCTCGTCGCACGGTGTGCAGCCTAGATGAGTCCGCCGCGGGACCTGCCGCCGCCGGGTCCTAGAGTGACTGTGCTGCTGCCCCTGGGGCGGCCACCTGGACCAGCACACGAACAGGAGCAGTCATGGGTCGTTACGACGGACGCGTCGCGATCGTCACCGGTGCCGCGCGCGGCATCGGCGCCGGCACCGCCAAGCGGTTCGCCGAGGAGGGCGCCGCGGTCGCCATCTTCGATCTGGACGAGGCCCAGGCCGCCGAGACGGCAGCGGGGCTCGGGGGCGCGGCGAAGGCGATCGGCGTCGGCGTGAACGTGGCCGACGCGGCCTCGGTCGAGGCCGGGGTGGCGCGGGTCCTCGACGAGCTCGGCGGGCTGCACGTGCTGGTGAACAACGCCGGCATCACCCGCGACAACCTGCTGTTCAAGCTCACCGAGGAGGACTGGGACTCGGTGTTGAACGTGCACCTCAAGGGCGCGTTCCTGATGAGCAAGGCGGCGCAGAAGACCTTCGTCGAGCAGAAGTACGGCAAGATCCTCAACCTGTCGAGCATCTCGGCCAACGGCAACCGCGGCCAGGCCAACTACTCCGCGGCCAAGGCGGGCGTGCAGGGCTTCACCCGCACCCTGGCCCTCGAGCTCGGCCCGTTCGGCGTCAACGTGAACGCGATCGCGCCGGGCTTCATCGCCACCGAGATGACCGACGACACCGCGCGCCGGCTCAAGATGGACGTCGACGAGTTCCGCAAGCTCAACGCCGAGGCGAACCCGGTCAAGCGGGTCGGCTTCCCCGAGGACATCGCCGCCGCGGCGGCCTTCCTGTGCAGCGACGAGGCGTCGTACATCACCGGACAGACGTTGTACGTCGACGGCGGCGCCAAGATCTGAGCGGCTGAAGCACGCCGTACGACGGCAACACACGGGGGGTCCTGCCGGGAACGGTAGGACCCCTCCGTCATGCTGGAGCCCATGAGCTTTGCGCCTCCCACCGTCCGTTCCCGCCTTGCCCGACCCGCCGCCGCGGTCGCTCTCGCCCTGGTCGCCAGCCTGGCCGTCGCCGGCTGTGGCGGCAGCGAGAAGAAGGAGTCGAACGACCGGCCGACCTCGCAGCCGACCCAGGGCGGCACCAAGCTCGCCGCGGTCTGGCCGCTGACCGGACTGCCGGCGCCGGAGACCACCCCGAACCACCCGGTGATGATCGTCAAGATCGACAACACCGCCGCCAGCGACCCGCAGGTCGGCCTCGGCAAGGCCGACATGGTCGTCGAGGAGCTGGTCGAGGGCGGCATCACCCGGCTGGCCGCGCTCTTCTACTCCCAGCTGCCCGCCAAGGCCGGCCCGGTCCGCTCGGCGCGGGCCTCGGACATCGGCGTGGTCCGTCCGACGCACGCCGTCCTGGTCGCCAGCGGCATGGCCCCGGACACGGTTCGCCGGCTCAACGACGCCAAGGTCAAGTACTTCACCATGGGCGCCCCGGGCGTGCAGCGCGACGCCGGTGACCCGCAGCACGACTTCCTGCACAGCGTCTTCGTGAACCTGCCCAAGCTGGCCCGGAGCATCAAGGCGGAGCCGGTCGTGCCGGCCAGCTACCTGCCGTGGGGCAAGGACACCGACTTCGCCGGGGTGGCGCCGGCCACCAAGATCAGCGTCGCGTTCAGCCGGGCGACGACCACCCGGTTCACCTTCGACGCGGCCACCAAGAAGTACACGAACGTCAACAGCTACGCGGGCCGTGGCGACGAGTTCAAGCCGGACTCGGTGCTGGTGCTGCGGGTCCGCGAGGGCGACGCCGGCTACCGCGACCCGGCCGGCAACCCGGTGCCCGAGACGCTGTTCTTCGGCCGCGGCAACCTGGTGCTGTTCCACAACGGCCAGCTGGTGCGCGGCACCTGGACCAAGGCGAAGCGGGAGAGCCCGCTGCAGCTGAGCACGGCCGCCGGGCCGCTCAAGGTGCCCGCCGGGCACGTCTGGATCGAGCTGCTGCCGACCGAGCCGGCCGGGGGACACCTCACCTTCCAGTGAGGCTCACTCGGGCAGCAGGTCCTCGGGGTCCGGCAGCTCGACGCCGCTCTCGGCCAGCGAGCGCAGACCGGCCAGGATGAAGGACATCGCCGTCTCCACCTGGGCCACGGCGTACTTCGGGTCGCTGGCGGTGCTCACCGACTCGCCGGCCGCCGACAGCGCGCCGAAGAAGATCCGGCTGAACGTCTCGAGCATCTCTTCGGACAGGTCGTAGCTGGACCCCTCCAGGACCAGCTTGACCATCTCCTGGATGAGCCCGAAGCTGGACCGTTCCTCCTGCTCGCGGAACCGCTCGTACCCCAGCACCGCCGGGCCCTCCTGGATCACGATCCGCTGGTACGACGGGTCCTGGACGATGTCGAGGAAGGCGCGCAGACCGATCAGCGCCTTGTCCCACGGGTCGCTCGACTTCTTCAGAGCCTTGCGGATCCGCTTGGAGGCGTCGGCCTCGATGCCCTCGAAGACGGCCTCGAAGACGGCCTGCTTGCCGCTGAAGTGGTGGTAGAGCGCCCCCTTGGTGACCCGGGCCCCGGCGACGATCGCGTCCAGGCTGGTGGCCGCGTAGCCCTGCTCGGTGAACAGCTCGGTGGCCACGTCCACGAGCGCCCGCTTGGTGGTCGCCGAGTACTGCTGCCGCCGGGACACGCTCGGCATCTTCTTGGGGACCTTGGGCAGGCTCGAGCGGAGCTTGTCCGCGGGTGAGCGCATCGACATTCCGGCAGTCTAAGACCGACTCGCGGTATGTGTCCGGTTCCGCTGTGCTCACCGTCACGTCGTTGAAAGTTGCCGTACGCGAAGTCGGCTACGTACTCTCAGTACGTACCAACGGTATGTGAGCGAAAGGATGGGGACCATGACCTGGAACGCCTTCCATCACCGTGGGGAGATCCTCCACACCGTTATCGAGACTGCGAACGCCCGCCGCGACGGTGTGCTGCCGATGGACCTGCCCGGCGTGAGGGAGATCTTCCGCGACGAGCTGGACCTGCTGGCGGCCCTGTCCCTGAAGTGGCACGCGCGGCTCTCCGGCAACGTCGAGCGCGAGCTCATGCACCAGCCGCTGGACCTGGAGGGCGCGGTCGCCGCGGCCTGGTCCCGGACCAGCGCCGAGGTGCCCGGGGTTCGCCTGATCCTGGACCGCTACACCGAGTCTCCGTCCGACCCCGAGATGGCGGAGGCCCTGACCAAGGCGCAGACCAAGGAGTGGCTCAAGCTGGCCGCCGCCGCGGGTCTGTCCAACGACGAGTCCGTCTCGGCCGCCCGCGCTGGTGCGCGGGTCGTGCAGCGCGCCCGCGCGACCGAGCCGGTCTCTGCCGCTGCCCCGCGGCGGACCACGACCGTCGGCGATGTGGCGACTCCCTCCCTCGTCGACCGGATCAAGGCGGTTCTCGCCGCCTGATTCCTCCCACGGACGATCCCCGGGCTCTCCTCCCTCCCTTGGGCCCGGGGATCTGTCGTTCTCCCGGGGTGCCAGAACGTGCCACGATGAACCCATGGACCCCGCGCCCGGACGGTTGCTCGTCGCCTCGCCGACGCTCGCCGACCCGAACTTCGCGCGCAGCGTGGTCCTGCTGCTCGACGCCGGCGGCGACGGCGCCCTCGGGGTGGTGCTGAACCGGCCGACGACGCTGCAGGTCGCCGAGGTGCTGACCGGCTGGGACGACGTCGTCGACGGACCCGGAGTGCTCTTCCAGGGTGGCCCGGTGGAGACCGACAGCGCCCTGGCGGTGGCCTCCGTCGGCGGGGACGGCGAGGAGGACCCGATCGGCTGGCGCCGGGTCTTCGGCAGCACCGGGCTGGTCGACCTGGACGCGCCGATCGAGATCATGGCCGGCGTCGTCACGGCGCTGCGGATCTACGCCGGGTACGCCGGCTGGTCGGCCGGTCAGCTCGAGGACGAGATCGCCGAGGGCGCCTGGTACGTCGTCGAGGCCGAGGCAGGCGACCCGTTCCGGGCCGACCCGACCGAGCTGTGGAGCGAGGTGCTGCGCCGTCAGGGTGGCGGGCTGGCGATGCTCGCGACGATGCCGGCCGAGCCGGGGATGAACTAGGGGCCCGTCCGGTCCGGCGCATTCGCGCGGGCGTCGTACGGCGGGGATAGGATGCACCGATGACTTCGCAGCAGACTCCGGGCTTCGGCGTCGGCACGCTCACCGACGAGCGGGTCGAGACCGATCGCGTTCCTCTCGAGGACGGCGACCACGAGCGCTTCTCGCACTACGTGCCGAAGGACAAGCTCATGGAGGCGATGGTCAACGGGACCCCGGTGATCGCGCTGTGCGGGAAGGTGTGGGTGCCCAGCCGGGACCCGCAGAAGTTCCCGGTCTGCCCGGACTGCAAGGAGATCTGGGAGAGCCTCCAGGAGGGCGACGAGGAATGACGTTCGGACACAAGGCGACGCGGACCCACCGGTTGGCGATCGTCACTCTCGGGGCTGCTCTGGCAGTGTCCGGCGCACTGGTCTCCTCGCCGGCGTCGGCCCAGTTCCGACCCGGTACGACGGCGAGCGCGGACTGCATCCGCGACGGCGGCGTGGCTGCCCGCGGCACCGGCCGCCGGCCCGACACCGAGCAGGTCCCGGCCGCCGTGGCCCGCCAGGTGCAGCGCGAGATCGCCGAGACCGCCAGCGCCTACCGGATCTCCTCCTCGCGCACCGGCGCCCGCACCACCGCGGCGGGCCCGGCCATCAACGTCCCGGTCTGGATCCACGTGATCCGCGGCAAGCACCGCGGCGACCGGGTGATCGGCCGTCCGGCGGCGGCGAAGATGTTCGCCCAGCTGAAGTACGGCTTCAACGGCGGCCAGAACCCGGCGATGGCCGCCAGCGGGATCACCTTCCTGCTCCGCGGGATCGACTTCCGCAGCAACGACCGCTGGTTCCACTCCGCGCCGATGAGCGCGGCGGACCGGGAGATGAAGCGCGACCTGCACCGCGGCAACGGCTGGGCCCTCAACATCTACGTCAAGGGCATCAGCTCCTCGTTCGGCACGCTGCTCGGCTACTCGCGGTTCCCCTGGCAGTACCGGGCCAACCGGCTGCTCGACGGCGTCACCGTCAACGTGGACAGCCTGTCCGGCGGTCGCCTGCGCGGCTACAACTACGGCGACACCGTGATCCACGAGACCGGCCACTGGTTCGGCCTGCTGCACACCTTCGAGGGCTTCCCGGACGGCTGCTCCGGCATCGGCGACGGCGTCGGGGACACGCCTGCCGAGGCGATCCCGGCGGCGGGCTGCCCGCTGGGCCGGGACACCTGCGACGCCGCCGGCACCGACCCGGTCACGAACTTCATGGACTACGGCTTCGACAGCTGCATGAACACCTTCACCCCCGGCCAGCAGGCCCGGATGAAGGCGGCGTTCCTCCGCTACCGGTACAACGTGCGGTGAGCCCGGGCGGACAGGAGCCGCCCGCCCCGCTCGAGCTTCCTCCCGCTTACCCGGCACGCGCAGCCTGGGGGACCGCGACGAGCCTGCGGGCCTGGCAGGCGGCCGCGATCGGCCAGTACTTCGACGACGACCCGCGCGACTTCCTGGCGGTCGCGACCCCGGGCGCCGGCAAGACGACGTTCGCGCTGACCATCGCCTCCGAGCTGCTCGCCCGGCGGGTGGTCGACCGGATCACCGTGGTGGCGCCGACCGAGCACCTCAAGACGCAGTGGGCCCAGGCGGCTGCCCGGGTGGGCATCCCGATCGACCCGGCGTACTCCGGCGGCAAGGGCAGGACCAGCGGAGACTTCGTCGGCATCGCGGTGACGTACGCCGGTGTGGCCACCAACCCGCTGGCCTTCCGGATCCGCACCGAGCGGTTCAAGACGCTGGTGATCCTCGACGAGATCCACCACGCCGGTGACGCGCTGTCCTGGGGCGAGGCGGTCCGCGAGGCGTTCGAGCCGGCCCGGCGGCGGCTGGCGCTGACCGGCACCCCGTTCCGCTCCGACGTCAACCCGATCCCGTTCGTCACCTACGAGCCCGGCCACGACGGCATCCCGCGCTCGGCGGCCGACTACACCTACGGCTACGGGCACGCGCTGCGCGACCACGTGGTCCGGCCGGTCCTCTTCTGGGCGTACGGCGGCGACCTGCAGTGGCGAACCCGGGCCGGCGACGAGGTCTCCGCGCGCCTGGGCGAGCCGCTGACCAAGGACCTGGCCGCGCAGGCACTACGGACCGCGCTCGACCCCGGCGGCTCGTGGATCGCCTCGGTGCTCGAGGCCGCGGACAAGCGGCTCTCCGAGGTGCGCAAGAACGTCCCGGACGCCGGTGGCCTGGTGATCGCCAGCGACCAGGACTCCGCCCGCGCCTACGCCGCGCTGCTGACCGCCATCGCAGGGGAGAAGCCGACGGTGGTGCTCTCCGACGAGAAGGCCGCCTCGAAGCGGATCGAGAAGTTCGCCGCCGGGGACAGCCGCTGGATGGTCGCGGTCCGGATGGTCTCCGAGGGCGTCGACGTGCCGCGGCTCTGCGTCGGGGTCTACGCCACCAACACCGGCACGCCGCTGTTCTTCGCCCAGGCGATCGGCCGCTTCGTACGCTCGCGCGGCCGGGGCGAGACCGCGTCGATCTTCCTGCCCTCGGCACCCTCGCTGCTCGGCTTCGCCGCCGAGATGGAGGTCGAGCGCGACCACGTGCTCGGCCGGAAGATCAGCGACGAGGGCGACATCTTCGCCGCCGAGGACGCGCTGATGGCGCAGGCCCAGGCGGGGGAGGCGGCGTCGGACGAGCTCGAGGCGGTCCCGTTCGAGGCGCTCGGGTCGAGCGCGACCTTCGCCCACGTCCTGTACGACGGCGCGGAGTTCGGGCACGCCGGCGAGGTGCACGTCGGGTCGGAGGAGGAGATGGACTTCCTCGGCATCCCGGGCCTGCTCGAGCCGGACCAGGTGCGCAGCCTGCTGCAGAACCGGCAGAAGGAACGGCGCGCCAAGCAGGACGCGGCCCCCGCCGCAGTGGACGAAGAGGTCGACGTCGCGGCCCACGAGCGACTGGGCATCCTGCGCCGCGAGCTCAACGGCTTGGTGGCGGCCTGGCACCACCGGACCGGGCAGGCGCACGGGATCACCCACGCGGCGCTGCGCAAGGAGTGCGGCGGGCCCGCGGCCGCGGTGGCGACGGCGGGACAGCTGCAGGCGCGCATCGACCGGCTCCGGGAGTGGGCGGCGAAGAAGTCGTCCTAGCGACTCGCTCTAACGGTCGCCGAGCACCGACCGCACCAGCGGGCCGGTGCGATAGGGCACTTGGGTGGCCAGCGCGATCACCGTCGCGGACCGGACGATGCCCTCGTGCGCGAGGGCCCGGTCGATGACCGACTGCAGGTCCGCGTTGCTGCGCGCCACCACCCGCGCCCACAGGTCGCCGGCCCCGGTGATCGTGCACGCCTCCAGGACCTCGGGGATCGCGGCCAGGTGCTCGCCGACGACGTCGTGGCCGACGCCTTGGCGGATCTCCAGGGTCAGGAACGCCGTGACCGGGTGGCCGAGCGCCTCCGGGTCGATCCGCGGCGCCCAGCCGGTGATGACGCCGTCGCGCTCGAGCCGCTCCAGCCGGGCGGTGACGGTGCCGCGGGCCACGCCCAGCCGCCGGGAGGCCTCCAGCGCGCCGATCTTGGGCTCGTGGGTGAACAGCTCGATCAGGTTGACGTCCAGCGCGTCCATGATGACCTCGATCGCTGTACAGATTGCTCAGTGTGTTGCGTGAGTGTTGCACACAATGCCCGACATGCCGAGTCTTGGGGCATGACTCTCACCCCCGATGAACTGAAGGCCGATCTCTCCGTCGACCAGCTCCGCCAGCTGGTGGGACTCGTCGAGTACGACGCCGAGCAGGACGTCTTCCCGGTCACCGGCTGGGACGCGATCGTGTTCGTGGTCGGCAACGCGACCCAGGCCGCGCACTACTACCAGTCCGCGTGGGGGATGGAGCTGGAGGCGTACTCGGGTCCGGAGAACGGCAACCGCGACCACAAGTCCTTCGTGCTCCGCTCCGGGTCGATCCGGTTCGTGCTCAACGGCGCCGTCCAGCCGGACAGCCCGCTGGCCGACCACCACCGCCGGCACGGCGACGGCGTCGTGGACATCGCGCTGGAGGTGCCCGACCTGGACCGCTGCGTCGAACAGGCCCGCAAGGCCGGCGCGACCGTGCTGGTCGAGCCGCACGGGGAGAGCGACGAGCACGGCACGGTGCGGATCGCCGCCATCGCGACGTACGGGGAGACCCGGCACACGCTGGTGCAGCGCGTCGTCGACGGGGTCCGGTACGCCGGCCCGTACCTGCCCGGCTACGTCGCCCGCGGCTCGTCACTGGTCCGCCCGGCCGGCCGGCCGAAGCGGCTCTTCCAGGCGCTGGACCACATCGTCGGCAACGTCGAGCTGGGTCACATGGACGAGTGGGTCTCGTTCTACAACCGGGTGATGGGCTTCGTGAACATGGCCGAGTTCATCGGCGACGACATCGCCACCGACTACTCCGCGCTGATGAGCAAGGTGGTCGCGAACGGCAACCACCGGGTGAAGTTCCCGCTCAACGAGCCCGCGATCGCGAAGAAGAAGAGCCAGATCGACGAGTACCTGGAGTTCTACCAGGGCGCCGGCGCGCAGCACCTGGCCGTGGCGACCAACGACATCCTCGCCAGTGTCGACGCGCTCCGGGACAACGGCGTGGAGTTCCTGGACACCCCGGCCTCCTACTACGAGGACCCCGAGCTGCGCGCCCGGATCGGCGAGGTGCGGGTGCCGATCGAGGAGCTGCAGAAGCGGGGCATCCTGGTCGACCGCGACGAGGACGGCTACCTGCTGCAGATCTTCACCAAGCCGCTCGGCGACCGCCCGACGGTCTTCTTCGAGCTGATCGAGCGGCACGGCTCGCTGGGCTTCGGGAAGGGCAACTTCAAGGCCCTCTTCGAGGCCATCGAGCGCGAGCAGGAGCGCCGCGGGAACCTCTGAGTCAGATCTCGCAGACCCGCTCGGCCAGCGGGGCGCCGTCGCAGCAGTTCGCCTTCATGTGGCAGTGCGGGCAGAGCCACCGGGTGGCGATGGGGTCGAACGGCTTCCCGCAGTAGTCGCACGGCATGGTGCCGAACCTACGACGCGCTGGGCCACCTGCCAGGACGGCACGCCGCAGGTCTGTGCCCGGTCGGCGGGTGGGCGTCAGTCGAGGTCGCCGACCGCGACGAGCTCGGCCTCGGACTCGGTGCCGTGCGCGGGAGGTGCGCCGGTCTCGATGAAGCGGCGGCCGGCGGCGACGATGACCAGGCCGACCAGGACGGCGCCGGCACCCATCCAGAACGGCGCGTGCACGCTGACGTGCTCGCCGAGCTTGCCGGCGGCCCAGGGGCCGACCGCGCCGCCGGAGAAGCGCACGAAGGAGTACGCCGCCGAGGCGACCGGGCGCTCGACCGGCGCGGCGCCCATGACCGCGGTGGTGATGACGGTGTTGTTGATGCCCAGGAACGCACCCGCGGCGATGATGCCGAGGACCAGCACCGGCTTCGAGTCGGTCCAGATCGCCATCACGGCCAGGTCGGCCGCGAACAGCGCGAGCGCCGCGACGATGGTGGTCACCGTGCCGATCCGGCGTTCCAGCGCGGGCGCCACGACCACCGAGGTGAAGGCCAGCATCACGCCCCACCCGAAGAAGACCCAGCCGACCTTGGAGGCCGACATGTCCAGCGGGAACGGCGCGAACGCGAGCAGCGTGAAGAAGCCCAGGTTGTAGAACAGAGCGGTCAGTGCGATGGCGAGCAGGCCGGGGAAGCGCAGCGCCTTGAACGGGTCCGCGAGCGACGTACGACGGGCCGCGGGCGGCGTCGCGGGGAGGAAGAGCGCGGTGGCCACGAGCGCGATCGTCATCAGCACCGCGACGCCGAAGAACGGTGCCCGCCAGGAGAGCTCGCCCAGCTGGCCTCCGACGATGGGACCGACCGCGATGCCGAGGCCCAGCGCCGACTCGAACAGGATGATCGCCTGCGCGGTGGAGCCGCGGGCGGCGAGCACGATGGTGGACAGCGCGGTCGCGATGAACAGCGCGTTGCCCAGTCCCCAGCCGGCGCGGAAGCCGACGATCGCACCGATGGTGTCCGAGGCGCCGGCCAGGGCGCTGAACACGATGATCAGCACGAGGCCGGCCAGCAGGGTGCGCTTGGCGCCGATCCGGCTGGAGATCACGCCGGTGACCAGCATGGCCACCCCCATGATCGCCATGTAGCTGGTGAAGAGCAGCGAGACCTGGCTGGGGGAGGCGCCGAGCTCGTCGGCGATGGGCTTGAGGATCGGGTCGACCAGGCCGATGCCCATGAACGCGATGACGCAGGCGAAGGCGACGGCCCAGACGGCACGGGGCTGCTGGAGGTTCAACGGTGTCCTTTCTCGGGAGACGGGCTCTCGACCAGGAGGCGCAGCACCCGCGCGGCGGTGGCCGCGTCGGCGTGCTCGACGTCGCCGAGGAGCGAGGCGATCAGCTCGCCGATCGCGCGCCGGCTGGTACGCAGCGCGACGGCGCCCTCGCGGGTCATGGTGACCCGGGTGGCGCGGGCGTCTGCGGGGTCGGCGTCCTTGGTGACCCAGCCGCGCTCGACGAGGGCGTTGACGGTCCCCGTCATCGTCGGCTGGCTGCACTGGTCGAGCTTGGCGAGCTGGCCGATCCCGAGGGGACCGTGCTCGTCGAGGATGGAGAGGACCCGGGCGCCGGCGGGCAGGTCGGCCTCGCGACGGATGCGGCGGAGCAGCCGGGAGGCGTAGAGGCCGATCTCGGTGCTGGTCGCGACGAGGTCCTCGGACATGACGTCCACTTTACATAGGAAACCTATGTAACGGAAGTGCCGCCCCTGTCGCCAGGGGCGGCACTCCTCACTCGACCGTCAGCTTCACCGACGCGCCGTACGGCAGCGCCTGGACCAGCCGCAGCTGAGCGAGCGCCGGGTGGTCGTCGAGCAGCTTGGCCGCGTTGGCCAGCGAGCGCAGCGCGGCCGTCTCGGCGCGTGCCTTCTCCAGCTCGGCCTGGCCACGGGCCCGCGCGGTCACCAGCTCGGCCTGCGCGGAGCGCAGCTCGACCGGCAGCAGCACGTCCTTGACCACGACCTCGGCGACGTCGACACCGACCTCGGCGCCGGTCGCGCGAGCCGCGTCCCGCAGCGCATCCGGGACCACGACCCGCAGCCGAGTGATCGCCTCGGTGGCCGCGACCGAGGCGACCGCGTCGCGCAGCGCCACCTGGACGGCCAGGTAGACCACGTCGAGCGGAGCCTCGGCGACCTCGACGAACCGGCGCGCGTCCGCGAGGGTCCATCGGATCGCGGCGGAGACCCGGACGGTCAGGCCGTCGGCGGTCGGGACCTCCTGCACGGCCACATGGGCGACCTGGGTCCGCGTCGGGACGGTCAGGTAGGTCGCCTTGCGGGGGCGCCGGTGCTGACCGGGCTCCAGCACGCGGCTGAACGTGCCGCGGACGTGCTCGACGAGCTGGGTGCCGGGGTGGACGGTGATCTTGCGCAGGGACATGGCTGACCTCCTTCCGTTGCGTGACAGGCCGTGTCCTTCTTGTTCTTCGGTTGTGCTTCCTGGGTGGTGCAGCACGAACGGACCTGGGACACGATCGGGGACGGGGCAACGGCCGTCGTCGTGACCGGCCGGGCCGCTGGTCCCGGAGCGCGATGCTCCCAGGTCCGTTCGCTTGAGGTGAGGGGAGTTGAACCCCGCGCTTCACAGGCGCGTACCAAGGTGTCGAGGGGTACGACGCGCAGGACCGTCCTCGGTACTCCTGGCCGGCTGCTGATCCCTCGGTGGAGGACCGTAAGGCGCCGAAAACCCTTTGCACGAAGGGTTTTCGCTGTGCCTGGCTCAGAAGGGCGGGGTGCCCGTCCCGGTGATCCGGAAACGCCCCCACGGGTCCTGGTCGGAGAGCCGGCCGGCGGCGGCGCCGTACGGCGTGGTCAGGGTGACCGTGGCGCCGGGGCGGTGCTGCTCCTCGACGCGGCTGTCCGCGCTGATCCGGCCGTACCAGTGGAACTTCCCGTCGATCGGCTCGAAGTGGCCGCGCAGGGTGACCGCGACGTTCAGCTCGCCCACGTCGCCGGTGATCGCGGCCGGGCCGGCGTACTCCTCGCGCTCCTCGTGGATCTCGTGCATCACGCCTCCTTGCGGCCGACCAGGCGCAGCTCGGCGACACCGTCGACCAACACGCCGTTGTCCGCGGCGAACCCGCTGAACGCGTGCCAGATGAACGAGCCGAGGTACTGCGCGGTGGCCTCGCGGCTCATGATGTCGCGGCGCAGGTACCACTCGCCGACCGCGAGGCCCATCCCGATGACGCCGTGCGCCCACGGCTCCGCGCCGCCGGCGTCGACGCCGAGACGGCGCAGGGTGTCGCCCATCAGCTTGGCGAAGGTGGTCGCGATCTGGTTCTTGCCGTCGGCCAGCGGGTCGTCGCTGCTGCGGTGCTCGATGAGCAGCAGGAAGACCTGCGGGTGCTCGTCGAGCAGTGCCAGGTAGTCCTCGCAGCCGCGGTAGACCTTGTCGCGGATGGTTCCCTCGGCGAGCAGTAGCGGCACCAGCCGGTCGGTGACCTGGGTGGCGCCCCAGTGGCCGACCGCCTTGTAGAGGTCGTCCTTGTCGCTGAAGTAGCGGTACAGCACCGGCTTGCTCACCCCGGCGGACGCGGCGATCTGGGCGATCGAGGCACCCGGACCGTGCAGGTCGATCGCCTCGACGGCGGCGGCGACCAGCTCCGCGCGGCGCGCCTCGCGGTGCTCGTCCCAGCGGGTGCTGCGCCCGTCCCCGTCCTTCGGCGATGTGTCCTTGACGCTCGGAGTCATGGGGGTACTCTACCCAAGTAGACGTTACTTTCGGTAACACCAACTGTGAGGAGCCTCGGATGACCGCGACCGTGCCCGGCGACACCGCCCTCGTCGAGCGCCTGCTGAAGTCCTCGGCCCGGCACTCCTACGACCCGGACGTCGACCTCGACTGGGACGCCGAGCCGGTGCCCGGGCTGTGGTGGATGCAGCCGGAGCGGATGTCGCTCTACGGCACGCCGCTGTGGGACCGGCTGACCGAGGAGCAGCGGATCACCCTGTCCCAGCACGAGGTCGCCTCCATCGCCAGCGTCGGTCTCTGGTTCGAGATCGTGCTGATGCAGGTGCTGCTCAAGGATGTCTACCGCAGCGACCCGACCTCACCGCGCACGCACTACGCCCTCACCGAGATCGCCGACGAGTGCCGGCACTCGACCATGTTCGGCCGCGCCATCGGGCGGTTCGGGGTGCCGGCGTACGGGCCGCGCAAGCCGCTCTACAACATCGCGAAGATCGTGCCCACGGTGCTGCGCGGACCGAGCGCGTACGCCGCCATCCTGCTCGGCGAGGAGCCGGTGGACCGCTGGCAGCGCGACTCGATGAACGACGAGCGGCTGCAGCCGCTGATCCGGATGGTCTCGCGCATCCACGTGCTCGAGGAGGCCCGGCACGTCACCTTCGCCCGCGACGAGCTGGAGAAGTCGATGGGCGGGCTGTCCAGGGCCGAGCTGCTCTGGCACCAGAGCATCGCGGCGCAGGCGGCGTACGCGACCATGCGCGGCCTGGTGCACCCGGAGGTGTACGCCAGCGTGGGCATCGACCCGATGGAGGGCCGCCGGGCCGCCCTGTCGAACCCGCACTACCGGGAGACGATCGCCTGGATGGGCGAGAAGGTGGTGCCCTACCTCGACGAGCAGGGGCTCATCCCGGCGAGCGGGCGCAACCGGAGGATCTGGCAGGCGTCCTTCCTTCTGCGCAAGGACTGATCGCCCGCCGTACGGCGCCTCAGAGCACCTTCGAGAGGAACCGCTGTGTCCGCTCGTGCTGCGGGTTGGCCAGCACCTCGTGCGGGTCGCCCTCCTCGACGATCACGCCGCCGTCCATGAAGACGAGCTTGTCGCCGACCTCACGGGCGAAGCCCATCTCGTGGGTGACGACCATCATCGTCATGCCCTCCTCGGCGAGCTGGCGCATCACGTCGAGCACGTCGCCGACGAGCTCGGGGTCGAGCGCGCTGGTGGGCTCGTCGAAGAGCATCATGTCCGGGTTCATCGAGAGTGCCCGGGCGATCGCGACGCGCTGCTGCTGGCCGCCGGAGAGGTGCGCCGGGTAGGCGTTCTCCTTCTCGGCCAAGCCGACCTTGGCGAGGTTCTTGCGGGCGACCTCGACGGCCTCGGACTTGGAGCGCCGGCGGACCTTGCGCTGCGCGACGGTGAGGTTGTCGAGCACCGTCATGTGCGGGAACAGGTTGAACTGCTGGAACACCATCCCGATCCGGCTGCGGACCTTGTCCAGGTCCGTCTCGTCGTCGCAGATGTCCACGCCCTCGACGAAGATCTGCCCGGAGGTCGGCTCCTCGAGCCGGTTCACGCAGCGCAGCAGCGTCGACTTGCCCGAGCCGGACGGCCCGATGACGCAGACGACCTGGCCGGCGTCGACGTGGAAGTCGATGCCCTTGAGCACCTCGTTGTCGCCGAAGTACTTGTGCAGCTGCCGCACCTCGATGGCGCGCTGGGTGCCGTTCATCGTCTCTCCGCTCATGTCCGTCACCGCGTCCTCACCGGGCCCTCTGCTGACGCTTCTCCATCCACGCCACCAGGCGGGTGAGCGGGAGGGCGATCGCCAGGTACATCAGCGCGATCGCGAGCAGCGGCGACGGGTTGGCGTACGTGTTGAGGCCGTTCTGGCCGAGCGCGGTCAGGTCGAGCTGGTTGTCCTGCATGCCGACGGCGCTGAGCAGCGCGGTGTCCTTGACCAGCAGCACGAACTCGTTGGTCAGCGGCGGGATCACGATCCGCACCGCCTGGGGAAGCACGACCGTGACCATGGTCCGGGCCGAGCTCATGCCCAGCGACCGGGCCGCTTCGGTCTGGCCCTTGGGCACCGCCTGGATGCCGGCCCGCAGGGTCTCGGCCATGTACGCCGAGGAGACCATGATGAGGCCGATCAGGCCGCCGCCGACCGGGCCGCCCGGCGGGCTCCAGCCGAACGCGAGCGGCACGCCGAGTCCCATGAAGATGATGACCACCAGGGCGGGCAGGCCTCGGAAGAACTCGATGTAGCCGGTCGCGATCCAGCGGTAGCCGAGGATCGGGGAGAGCTTCATCAGCGCGAGGACCAGCGCAAGCGTCAGACCACCGGCGAACGCGATCGCCGTGTACCAGATCGTGTTCTTTGCGCCCTTGGTGACGATGTCCGGCCAGAGGGCCTTCCAGGTGTCTCCGTCGAAGAAGTTCACCTTGACCGTGTGCCAGTCCGCCGTGAAGGCGACGGCAAGGACGATCACGATGAGCACGCCGTACAGACTGAGGTGGGTCAGACGCCTGCGCTGGCTCCGCTTCACGCTGCTCTCCTAGGGGTAGTGCCGACGGGTCAGCTGAAGTACTTGTCGTAGATCGTCTGGTACTTGCCGCTGTCCCGCAGACCCTGGAGCGCCTTGTCCACGGCGTCGACGAGGTTCTTGTCGTCCTGGTTCATCGCGAAGCCGTAGCTCTCGTCGGTGTCGTACTGCTCGACGATGGTGAACTTGCCCGGCTGCTTCGGGTCCTTCTGGTGGTCGAGGTTGACCGGGAGGTCCTGCAGCAGTGCGTCGACGGTGCCGCCCTTGATCGCGGTGTACATCTCGCCGTCGCTCGGGAAGACGACCAGCTTGGCGCCCTTGGCGTTCTCGCGGGCGTAGCTCTCGCCGGTGGTGCCCTTCTGCACGCCGACCTTCTTGCCGTCCAGGTCGCCGATGGCCTTGATCGAGGAACCGGCCGGGACCAGCAGCGACTGCTTGGAGTCGTAGTACGGCTCGCTGAGGGCCATCACCTTCTTGCGCTCGTCGGTGATGGTCATCGCGCTCGCGACCAGGTCGCACTGCTTGGCCTTGATGGCCAGGCCGCTCTTGAGGGCGTCGAAGGAGGAGTCCTTGATCGCCACCTTGACCTTGAGGTCGTCGGCGACCGCGGAGATCACGTCGACGTCGAAGCCCTTGAAGCCGGACGGCGCGGACTTGTCGAAGTCCTCGAACGGCGGGTACGGCACGTCCGAGCACACGGTGAGCGTGCCGGACTTGATCAGGCCGAGGTCGCTGCCGGATCCGGCCGACCCCTTCTTGTCCCCGTCGTCGGAGCTGCCGCACGCGGTCAGCGCGAGGCCGAGCGCCGACGCCAGCGCGAGTGCCTTGAACACGTTGGTCTTGGTCATGCGCAGCACCCTAGACCGGGGTTCGTCCGCGCGGACATCGACCTGTGACGCGTTTTGGTCCCGTATCCGAGACGTTATAGAGCGACCACATTCCGGACTTGTCGGACTCGCAATGCCCAGAGGGCGCCCAGGAGGGCCACGATGGCCGCGGTGGCGAAGGCGGTGCGCAGGCTCGCGGCCCCCGCGACCAGGCCCAGCAGGATCGGGCCGCCGCCGAGCCCGAGGTCCAGGAAGATGCTCGCGGTCCCGGACGCGGCGCCGCGGTCGCGGGTTGTGGCGGTCGCGAAGATCGCCGTGAAGAAGGCGGGGGTGCTCACCGTGACGCCGAGCGCCAGGAGGGCGGTGCCGAGGTACATCCCCGCGGGCTCCGCCCACAGCGCCACCACCGTCAGCCCGGCGGCGATGGTGGTCAGCGCGCCGGCGCCGAGCACCAGTGGCGGATGCCGGTCCATGTACCGGGCCAGGGTCAGCCGCAGCAGCACCACGAGCAGGCCGTAGCAGAGCAGCGGCAGGCTGCTGTTCTCGATGCCGAGATCCTCGGCCTGCAAAGCCGCGAACGCCAGGAACCCGCCGACGGCGACCAGCGAGGTGAAGAAGGCGACGGCGGCCGGTACGGCGGGCCGGTGGATCATCGCCGCCGGGGGACCGGCCGGTCTGGTCCGGGTGCCGGTCTCGCCGAGAAGAAGGACGACGAGGGCGCCTGCGGCGGCGAGCAGCCCGGCTCCCCACCAGGCCTCGTCGTAGCCGAGGTTCTCCACCAGCACCTCGCCCAGCGGTGGTCCGAGTGCGAGCCCGAGGTAGAGGCCGAGGGAGTTGTAGCTGGTGGCCTCGCCCATCCGCCCGGCCGGCACGATGTCGATGAGCGCGGCCAGCGAGGCCACGAAGAAGGCCGCCTCGCCGACGCCGAGCAGCAGCCGCAGGCCGATCACACTGGCCAGACTGTCGGCGGTCGCGGTCAGGCTGAGCCCCATGAACGCGAGCAGGGATCCGCCGACCAGCAAGGGTCGCCGTCCGACGGTGTCGCACAGGCGGCCGGCCAGCGGGCGCAGCAGCAGCGCCGCGATCGCGAACGCGCCGAACGCGATCCCGGCCTGACGGTCGCTGCCGCCCAGTGGCCCGGTCACGTAGAGAGGCAGCGTGTAGACCGCGACGCCCACCGCGGTGAAGTAGGCCAGGTCCGCGACGCTCAGCAGCACGAACCCGCGGCTGAGCAGCGGCTCCGGTGACGCGACCCCGGTGTACTCCGGCACGCGCCGATCATCTCGCCTGTCAGGGGCGCGCGGGAAGAATCGTGCCCCGCACCTCGCCGAGCGCGATCCGGCCGCCGAGCGTCCCCGGGGCTGTGGACCGCAGGATCACCTCGTCGCCGTCCTCGAGGAAGGTGCGCCCGTTCCCGAACGGCTCCTGCCCGCCCCAGGAGAGCTCCAGGAACGAGCCGCGCTGCTCGCGCTCGTCGCCGCTGATGGTGCCGCTGGCGAACAGGTCGCCGGTGCGCAGCGAGGCGCCGTTGGAGCTCAGGTGCGCGAGCATCTGGGCCGGCGACCAGTACATCGCGGCGTACGGCGGACGGCTGACCACCTCGCCGTTGAGCAGCACCTCGACGGCGACGTCGTAGCCGGCCGGTTCGTCGACCCGCAGGTACGGCAGTGGCGGGGGCTCCTGCCCGGGCAGTGGCACCCGCGCGCCCTCGAGCGCGGCCAGCGGGGTGACCCAGGCCGAGACCGAGGTGGCGAAGGACTTGCCGAGGAACGGGCCGAGCGGCACGTACTCCCACGCCTGCAGGTCGCGCGCGGACCAGTCGTTGACGACCGTGACGCCGAAGACGTGGTCGGCGAACGCGCTCGTCGCGACCGTCGACCCCAGGTCCGACGGGGTGCCGACGACGAAGCCGAGCTCGGCCTCGATGTCGAGGCGCGTACTGGGCCCGTACGCCGGTCCGGCCTCGCCCTTCCGCTGGCCGGTGGGCCGGACCACGTCGGTGCCCGAGACGACGATCGTGCCCGCGCGCCCGTGGTAGCCGATGGGCAGGTGCCGCCAGTTCGGCAGCAGCGCGTCGCCGTCGGGGCGGAACATCCTGCCCACGTTGGTGGCGTGCTGGATCGAGCAGTAGAAGTCGACGTAGTCGGCCACCTCGAACGGCAGCAGCATGCGGACCTCGTCGACCGGGCGCAGGTGCGGCTCGACGACGTCGCGCTCGGGAGCCTCGGTGAGCAGCCGGGTCAGCCAGGTGCGCACCGACGCCCACGCGCTCGGCCCCAGCGCCATCAGCGCGTTGAGCGAGGGCTGGTTGAACACGTCGTGGACGTCGAGCATCTCGGCCGCGGCCACCGGGGCCACGTCGAGGACCTGGTCGCCGATCCGGACACCCACGCGGGGCTCCTCCTCGTCGACCGCGAAGACGCCGTAGGGCAGGTTGTCGACGTCGTACGGCGAGCCGTCGGCGCCCTCGACCCACGTCGGGCGCGTCTCCGTTCCCGTGCTCATGCGTGCACCTCCAGCAGCCCGAGCTCGACCAGGTCGTCGTGCGGCTCCAGGATCGAGCACGAACCCAGCCCGGTGAACCAGCGCCGGGTGCGGGCCAGCTCCTCGACGTCGAGGCCCTCGAGCAGGGCCACGGCGGACTCCTCGGCGAGCACGTCGGAGGCGTCCCGGCCGTCCAGGCTCGCGCGGGTGGCGAGCAGCACGTTGAGGAAGCCGTGGTGGGTCAGGCCGGTCTCCGGGTCGACGTGCCGGACCGCGTGGTGCAGGCCGGCGGTGCACTTGAAGGCCAGCTCGCGGTCCAGCGCGGCGCCGATGGCGTCGGCCAGCTCGCCGCAGGTCGGGAACGCGTCCTGCTCGACGCCGCCGGTGCGGAACTTGGCGCGCATGCCGTCGCGCATCGCGAGCTCGTCGAGGGCCGCCAGCCAGCCCGAGGTCGGCTCCCCGCGCAGCCGCGGTGGTTCGACGTACACCTCGACGCCGTCCAGCTCGGCGGCCAGCTGGTCGACCGCGGTGAGCACCCGCCGGGCGTTGTGCGCCAGGTCGTCCTCGTCGCGCAGCGCGATCTCGACCGCCGCGAGCCGGGTGGTCGGGGCCCGCGTCGCCCAGCGGACGCCGCCCTCGATGGCGCCGGCGCCACCGGTGACGACGAGGTTGAGGTCGAGCACGGCGTCGTCGTCGCGGTCGTCGAGCACGTCGATCAGCTCGGGCAGCCGCACGTCGCTGACCACGAAGCCGCCGACCAGGTCCGCGTACTCGCTGGCCCGGTGATCGCGGTACTCGGCCACCGCCCGGTCCAGCGGGGCGTTGCCCGGGGGGAAGATCGCGGCGTCGTCGACGAATCCATGCAGCCAGTCGGGGATCACGGTTGCCACGCTAGAGCACGGCTTGAGAGTGTGATGCCGTGGCCTATTACAAACACGTCGGAGATGTGCCCCGCACCCGTCACACCGCTTTCCGCGACGAGACCGGCCGGCTCCGGTACGAGGAGCTGATGGGCGAGGAGGGCTTCTCGTCCGACTCCTCGCTGCTCTACCACCGGAGCGTGCCCTCGGCGATCGTGGACAGCCAGGTCTGGGAGCTGCCCGACCAGAGCACCACGCCGAACCACCCGCTCAAGCCCCGGCACCTGCGGCTGCACCAGCTCCGCACCGGCGACCTGTCGGCGGACCCGGTCACCCACCGGCGGCTGATCCTGGGCAACGGCGACGTGCGGATCTCCTACGTGGTCGCCGACGGCGTCTCGCCGCTGTACCGCAACGCCATCGGCGACGAGTGCGTGTACGTCGAGAGCGGGTCCGGCGTGGTCGAGACCGTCTTCGGCGCGCTGCGCTACCGCGAGGGCGACTACGTGGTGCTGCCGCGGGCGACCACGCACCGGTGGCTGCCCGCCGAGGTGAGCAGGCTGTACGCGATCGAGGCCAACAGCCACATCGCGCCGCCGAAGCGGTACCTGTCCCGCTACGGCCAGCTGCTCGAGCACGCGCCGTACTGCGAGCGCGACCTGCACGGGCCGGTCGAGCCGCTGCTGGCCGAGGGAAGCGACGTCGAGGTTCTCGTCAAGCACCGCGGCCAGGGCCCGGGCGGCATCGTCGGCTCCCGGCTCACCTACGCCGAGCACCCCTTCGACGTGGTCGGCTGGGACGGCTGCCTGTACCCGTACACGTTCAACATCGAGGACTACATGCCGATCACCGGCAAGGTGCACCAGCCGCCGCCGGTGCACCAGGTCTTCGAGGGCTACAACTTCGTCGTCTGCAACTTCCTGCCCCGCAAGGTCGACTACCACGAGGGCTCGATCCCGGTGCCGTACTACCACTCGAACGTCGACTCCGACGAGGTGATGTTCTACGTCGGCGGCGACTACGAGGCGCGCAAGGGCAGCGGCATCGGCATCGGCTCGATCTCGCTGCACCCGGGCGGGCACGCGCACGGCCCGCAGCCCTCGGCGATCGAGGCGTCCATCGGGGTGGAGTTCTTCGACGAGGTCGCGGTCATGGTCGACACCTTCCGGCCGCTCGAGCTCGGCGAGGGCGGGCTGGCCGTCGAGGACCCCGCGTACGCCTGGAGCTGGGCCGGCCGAACCACCGCCGACCCGTCGTAAAAGCGCACGTGTTTGGCGCTGACCTGGCGCAAAGGTGCACGTACACGCGCACCTTTGCGCCAGGTCAGCGCAATTACAGGGACCTTTGCGCCGGGTCGGCGAAGACAACGGGGGCATCGAAACGGGCCTGGCGCAGGCTTCGTCGTAGGGCGCGCAGCAGTGACCCGCTGGCGAGCAGGGTGAGCGCGGCGGTGAGCAGACCGCGGGGCAGGTCCCAGGCCAGCGACGTGGTCACGTAGAACACCGCGTAGTGACCCAGGTTCACCGCCGCGCCGCCGCCGGGGACGAAGCCGGCGCCCGCCGGGGCCGAGTCGCCGAGGAACGGCCAGAACCAGAGGTTCATCACCACGCCGTACGCGAGCCCGCAGACCAGCCCGTACGCCGTGAGCATCCAGCGCTCGCGGCGGCCGGTGGCGGCCGGCAGCAGGCCCGCGCCCAGGCACACCCAGCCGGCCGCGATCATCTGGAACGGCGTCCACGGCCCGACCCCGGCGGTGAGGAACGCCGAGGCGAGCAGGGCCAGCGCCCCGAGCAGGAAGCCGAGACTGGCTCCGAGCACCCGGCCGGCCACCACGAGCAGGAAGAACATCGGCTCCAGCCCGGCGGTCCCGGCCGAGAGCACCCGCAGCGAGCCGCCGGCCGCGGCCAGCACGCCGAGCACCGCGACCGTCTTCGCGTCGACCCCGCCCGAAGTCATCTCCGCGAGCAGGGCGAGCGCCATCAGGCCCATCAGCGCGACGAAGAGGAAGGACGCGTCGGTGCTGTGCCCCATCTGGCTCAGCTCGGAGTCCGGCGAGGCCAGGAACGGCCAGCCGAAGGCGGCGACCCCGACCAGGAGGACCAGCACCATCACCACCCGCGTCCGCCACGAGCTCATGACGCGGCCCCCTCGGCGGCGACCACCTCGTCGACGGTGAGCAGGCGCAGCGGGTGCAGGATCTTCGCGACCTGCGGCGCGTACGCGGGGGAGCCGGCCAGCACGTCGGCTGCCGGACCGTCGGCGACGACCTCGCCCTCGGCGAGCACCATGACCCGGGTCGCCACCTCGGCGGCGAGCTCGACGTCGTGGGTGGCGAGCAGGATCGCATGGCCGCGGCCGGCCAGGTCGCGGAGGAGGCCGACCAGCCGCCGCTTCGCCTGGTAGTCCAGGCCGCGGGTGGGCTCGTCGAGCAGGACCACCTCGGGCTCGGAGGCCAGGATCAGTGAGAGCGCCAGGGAGAGCCGCTGGCCCTCGGAGAGCTCGCGAGGGTGCTGGTCGTCGTCGAGGCCGGGGGCGATCCGGTCGAGCACGGCGCGGGTCGTGCCCGCGGGCAGCCGGAAGTCCCGGTCCGCGGCTCGGCACTCCTCGTCGACCGAGTCGGTGTAGAGGATCGAGATCGGGTCCTGCGGCACCATCCCGGCCCGCCGGACGATCTCGGCCGGGCGGGCTCGCGCCGGGTCGATCTCGTGATCCGCGTGCCCGATCCGGACCGAGCCCGCGACCGGCGCGTGCTGGCCCACCAGGCTGCCCAGCAGGGTGGACTTGCCGGCGCCGTTGCGGCCCATCACGGCAACGACCTCGCCCGGGCGCACCGCGAGGTCGATGCCGCGCAGCACGGGTTCGCCGCCGCGCCGGACGACGAGTCCCGCGGCCGTGGCGACCGGCGCGGCCGCGAGTGTCGGCGCGACGGCGGTAGCGACACCCTCCAGCGAGGCCCGCAGGTCGCCCGCCCGCCGCCGCGCGTCGCGCACCGAGAGCGGCAGCGGGCTCCAGCCCAGGTGCCGGCCCAGCCCGATCACCGGCGGGTAGATCGTCGAGGCCACCATCGCCTCGGCCGGGTCGAGCAGGGCGGAGACCCGGCCGTCCTGGATCAGCAGCACCCGGTCGGCGTGGTGGATCACGCGTTCGAGCCGGTGCTCGGCGACCACGACCGTCAGGCCGAGGTCGTGCACCAGCCGGTGCAGGCTGGCCAGCACGTCCTCGGCGGCGACGGGGTCGAGCGCGGAGGTGGGCTCGTCGAGGACCAGGATCCGCGGGCCGGAGGCGAGCACGGCCCCGATGGCGACACGCTGCTGCTGGCCGCCCGAGAGCGAGCGCAGCGGCCGGCTGCGGACGTCGGCCAGCCCGAGGAGGTCCAAGGTCTCCTCGACCCGGCGGCGCATCGCGGTCGCGTCGACGCCGAGCGCCTCCATGCCGTAGGCGAGCTCCTCCTCGACGGTGTCGGTGACGAACGAGGCGACCGGGTCCTGGAGCACGAACCCGACCACGTCGGCCAGGTCGCGCGGCCGGTGCGTACGGGTGTCGCGGCCGTCCACGGTGACCTTGCCGTGCAGCGTTCCGCCGGAGAAGTGCGGGACCAGCCCGTTGATCGCGCGCAGCAGCGTGGACTTGCCCGAGCCGGTCGGGCCGACCACGAGGGTCAGCTCGCCCTCCTCGAGCACGACGTCCGCGCCGGTGAGGACGGGCTGCTCGTCGTAGGCGATCGACACGTCGTCGAAGACGATCACGACGCCACCAGCTCACGTTGGGCCGACGTCGTACGGGCGACGCGGGAGCGGGCCAGCAGCGGCGGCACCGGCGCGGTCCAGGCGGCGGTCGCCCCGACGAGGATCGCGGCGACCAGCACCAGCGGGACGGCCGGCAGCTCGACGGGCACCTGCTGCGGCACGATCCCGTCCCAGTGCCGGGTGCCGGCCACGATCATCACCACCGCCGGCACCACGCCGGCGGCCGCGACCAGCCACTCGGACAGCCCCCACGGGTCGCGCCGGTAGTGGGTGCGCGGGTCACGGCGGGCGCCGACGAGCAGCGCGGCGGCGGCGCAGGCGACGCCGAGCGCCAGCGTCGGCATGCCGAGCAGCAGCGGGCTGGTGCCGTCGAGCAGGCCGTAGAGCCCGACCACGACACCGCCGACGCCGACCAGGGTGAGCACGCCCGCGAGCCGGGTCGATCGCGCCGTACGGCGGACGGCCCGGCCGTACCCGCGCGACTCCATCGACGCGGCGAGGTCGAGCGAGCGCTCCAGCGCGCCGACCAGTACCGGCACCGCGATCCGGCCCAGCTCGGCGAGGCTGCGCGAGGAGTGCCCGCGCAGCCGGCGCGCGGTCCGGACCCGCTGGGCGTCCTCGACCAGCTGGGGCGCGAAGGTCAGCGCGACCACGACCGCGGTGCCGATCTCGTAGAGCGTGGCGGGCACGTAGCGCAGCAGTCGCCGGGGGCTGGCGAGCGCGTTGACCGCGCCGAGGCAGGCCAGGATGGTGGCCAGCTGCAGGCCCTGGTAGACGGCGAAGAGGGTGCCCTCGAGCGTCACCGGTCCGCCGATGCGGACCCCGCTCGTCCAGTCCGGCAGCGGCACCTCGGGCAGCCGGACCAGCACCACCCGGCCGGTGACGCCGCCGCCGAGCAGGGTGACCATGACGATGCGCAGCCCGATCGCGACCAGCCCGATCACGAGGAACGCGACCAGCGCGTTGCTGCTGCCCAGCTCGCGCCGCTCCAGCACCACCCAGGTTGCGACCGCGACGATGAGCAGCAGCAGGAACGGGTTCAGCGTGCGCGAGGCCGCGACCGCCAGCCCGACGCCCCACAGCCACCAGGCCGCTGGGTGCAGCAGCCGGGGGAGCGGGTGGAGCGCCGGGGACATCGGGTCCTCAGGCGCTGCGGCGGCGGCTGAGCGCGACCCCGCCGACGGCGATCACCGCGAGGGCGGCCACGCCGATGCCGATGTAGGTGCCGGTGTTGGAGTCGTCGTCGTCGGCCTTCGCGCTCGCGTCCTTGGCCTTGTCGGCCGGCAGCTTCAGCGTCACCGCGGTGTCGGCGGCACTGGCCTCGGCGGAGACGTTCTTGACCTCGTCGCCGCAGCCCGAGGCCGGGATGTCGTCGACGCCACAGATCAGCGCCTTGTCGGTCCGGACCGAGGCGACCTTGGAGAGCACCTCCAGGCCGGTCGCCGCGGTGGCCACCACGGCGCAGCGGCCCACCGGCGCCGGCGGCTCGATGCCGTCGGCGGAGTCGGCCTTGCGGCCGTAGTCGATGACGACCGCGACCCGCTTCTCTCCGGTCTTGGCCTTGGTCGTGCCACAGATGTCGTCGAACGACGGCGTCGCGCGGGGGAACCGGGTGACGTTCTCGGTGCCGACGGCGAACCGCCAGCCCTCGACGGCGCCGTCGGCCGGGGTGACCTGGTCCGCACCCTTGGTGGCGAACTTCCAGGTGGTCCCGTCGAGCTGGTAGTAGCCCCAGTACCGATAGGCGGCCGCGTTCGCGGCCGCGGGCAGCATCAGGGTGACGCCGAGGCCGAGCAGCAGCGCGACGGCCAGACGGATGGTGCGAGACATGAGTTCCTCCTCGCGACCGGCGAGGAGCTGGGAACCCGGCCCTCGGACTCCGGTCCGCATTCCACGACGGACATTGATGGAGTCGAGCCCGCGCCAGGTGCTCCGGCTCGCCTTCCTCGATCGAGGACGACCCACGGTTGCGGGACAGCGCCGGACTCTGACCGGCTTCCCCCGACACGGGTGTTCGACCTGGAGAGCCTAGTCCACGGGGTCTTCGGGCAGAAACCTGGCGAACTCGCGTGATGTGACGCCTGCTTTCTCCGTCAGGGGGGTGGTTCCCCCTACCTGACGGAGAAAGCCCTTGACGCAGGATCAGCGCCCAGTCGGGCACCCGGTGGCAACGACGAGCACCCGCGGCACGATCGAGAGCACTCCGGTCCCGGGTCTCCTGGTCGTCCGGCTGGACGTGCACGAGGACGCCCGCGGCTGGTTCAAGGAGGGCTGGCAGCGGCAGCGGATGACCGGGCTGGGGCTGCCCGACTTCGGGCCGGTCCAGCACAACGTCTCGTTCAACACCCGCCGTGGCGTCACCCGGGGCATCCACGCCGAGCCGTGGGACAAGCTGGTCTCGGTCGCCGCGGGCCGGGTGTTCGCAGCCTGGGTCGATCTTCGTGACGGTGCCTCGTTCGGCGCGACCCACTGGCTCGAGCTCGGACCGGAGACCGCGGTGTTCGTGCCGCGCGGCGTGGGCAACGCCTACCAGGCGCTCGAGGACGGCACTGCCTACTCCTACCTGGTCAACGAGCACTACGTGCCCGGCCGCAGCTACCCCGCGGTGGACCTCGGCGACGCCACCGCGGCGATCCCGTGGCCGGTCCCGCTGGCCGAGGCCGACCTGTCCGAGAAGGACCGCACCAACCCCGCACTCGCCGGCGTCCTGCCGGTGCCGCCGCCGCGGACGCTGGTGCTCGGTGGCGACGGCCAGCTGGGACGCGCGCTGGCTCGCTCGTTCCCCGACGCCGACGTGGCCGGCCGCGACCGGCTCGACATCTCCTCGGCACCCGCGGTGGCCGCCTGGCCGTGGCAGGACTACGACATCGTCCTCAACGCCGCGGCCTACACCCAGGTCGACCAGGCGGAGACCCGTGCCGGCCTCGCCGAGGCCTGGGCGACGAACGCGGCCGGGGTCGCCGCGCTGGCTCGCGCCGCCCGTGAGCACCGGCTGACCTTCGTGCACTACTCCACCGACTACGTCTTCGACGGCCGTGCCGCCGCGCACGCCGAGGACGAGCCGGTGGTCCCGCTCAACGTCTACGGGCAGTCCAAGGCCGCGGGCGAGCTCGCCGCGACCAGCGTTCCGCACCACTACCTGCTCCGTACGTCGTGGTGCGTCGGTGCCGGCGACAACTTCGTCCGGACGATGGCCGCACTCGCGGCGAGGGGCGCCCGGCCCGCGGTCGTCACCGACCAGGTCGGCCGGCTCACCTTCTCCTCGACGCTCGCCGACGCGACCCGGCACCTGCTCACCGCCGCGGCGCCCTGGGGCACCTACCACGTCAGCAACGCGGGCACCCCGATGAGCTGGTTCGACCTCGCCCGCGAGGTGTTCGCGCTGTGCGGACGCTCGCCCGAGGACGTGCGGCCGACCACCACCGCGGCGTACGCCGCCGGCCGGCTCGGCGCCAGGCAGCCCTTTGCGGTGCGACCGGCGAGCTCGGTGCTCGCCCTGGACAAGCTCGTCCGCACCGGCTTCCAGCCGGTCGACCAGCTGCACGAGCTCAAGACTTACCTCGGAGAGGACCCGCACCCGTGGAGCTGACCGACCAGCTGAGGATCCTGCGCCGGCGCTGGCTCTCCATCGTGATCGTGGCGCTGCTCGCCGCCGGCTCCGCCCTGACGCTCAGCCTGGCCTCGCCGAAGCAGTACTCCTCGACCGCCCTGCTGTTCGTCTCGAAGCCGGACAGCGACGCGGCCACCGCGTTCGCGGGCAACCAGCTCTCCGAGGCACGGGTCCAGTCCTACGCGGACCTGGTGCACACCCGGAAGATCGCCGAGGGCGTCATCGACCACCTCGGCCTCGGGCTGACGCCGACGGCGCTGGCCCGTCACGTCCAGGCCAAGGTCCGCGACAACACCGTGAACCTGGCGATCACGGTGACGATGAGCGACCCGGGGCTGGCGCAGCGGGTCGCTGAGGAGTACGTCGAGGACCTGGTCGACCTGGTCCGCGACCTGGAGACGCCGCCGGGGAAGAAGGTCGCCTCGATCAAGGCCACCGTCGTCGACCGGGCGTCGTACTCGGCCACGCCGGTGGCACCGCGGCCGCTGTTCAACACGATGCTCGGCGGCCTGCTCGGGCTCCTGGCCGGCATCGGCATCGCGCTGCTGCGCGACCGCCTGGACACCCGGGTCGGCTCGGCCGCGGACCTGTCCACGCTGACCGGCAGCTCCGTCCTCGGCGCCATCGGCTGGGACCCGGAGATGAGGTCGCGGCCGCTGGTCACCTCGCTGTCCTCGCACGCGCCGCGGGCCGAGGCGTTCCGGGTGCTGCGCACCAACCTGCAGTTCGTCGAGGTCGACAGCGCGCACAAGGTGTTCGTCTTCTCCTCGGCCGTTCCCGGCGAGGGCAAGACCTCGACCTCGGTGAACCTGGCGCTCAGCTCGGCGCAGGCCGGTGCCCGCACCCTGCTGATCGAGGCGGACCTGCGCCGGCCGCGCGCGGCCCGCTGGCTGGGCCTGCTCGAGGACGTCGGCGTGACCAGCGTCCTGGTCGGGCGGATCGGAGTGGCCGACGCGATCCAGACCGACCCGCAGACGGGGCTGGACTTCCTCGCCTCGGGGCCGGTCCCGCCGAATCCCGCCGAGCTGCTCCAGTCGCAAGCGATGTCCGAGATGCTCGCCCACCTGCGCCGTGCCTACGACGTCGTCGTCATCGACGCGCCACCCCTGCTTCCGGTCGCCGACGCCGCGCTGCTTGCCGCGCACGCGGACGGGGTGATCTTGGTGACCCGGCACGGCCGCACGCGGCGCGACCAGGTCGGCCACTGCCTGGACCGGCTGGCGCAGGTCGACGGCCGGTTGGTCGGTGTGGTGCTGAACATGATCCGTCGTGGCACGAGTGACGCCTACGGCTACGGCTACGGGTACGGCTACGCGCCACTGGCCCGGCACCGCGATCGGAGCAAGGCCGATGTCGGTGCTGCCTGAGGCCGAGGGGCCGCTGCGGGTCGCGATGATCGGCACCCGCGGGGTGCCGGCCCGGTACGGCGGTTTCGAGACCGCGGTCGAGCAGGTCGGCCGCCGGCTCGCCGGCCGCGGCCACCGGGTCACCGTCTACTGCCGCGGCGCCGAGGAGCCGGCCCGCGAGCACCTCGGCATGGAGCTGGTGCACCTGCCCGCGGTGCGCCGCCGCTCGCTGGAGACCCTGTCGCACGCGGGGCTCTCGGTCCTGCACGCGCTGCGGCACCGGCCCGACGTGGCGGTCCTCTTCAACGCCGCGAACGCTCCGCTGGTGCCGGTGCTGCGGGCGGCGCGGCTCCCGGTGGCAGTGCACGTCGACGGCCTGGAGTGGAAGCGGGCCAAGTGGGCCGGCGCGGGCGCGCGCTACTACCGGTACGCCGAGCGCTCGGTGGCGCGCTCGGGCGCGGCCCTGGTCGCCGACGCCCGCGGGATCGCCGACCACCTTCAGGACAGCTACGGGCGCGGCAGCTTCCTGATCCCGTACGGCGCCGAGATCCTGGCTCCGGGCACAGACCGGCTCGCCGAGGCCGGTGTGGAACTGGGCCGCTACCACCTGGTGGTCGCGCGGATGGAACCGGAGAACCACGTCCGCGAGATCGTCGCGGGCTATGCGCGGGCGCTGTCGCCGGTGCCGCTGGTGGTGGTCGGCTCGGCGCCGTACAGCGATGCCTACATCACCGCGGTGCGCGCCACCGGCGTCACCTCGGACGTGCGGTTCCTCGGTGCCGTCTGGGACCAGGAGCTGCTCAACCAGCTCTACGCGCACTGCCGCAGCTACCTGCACGGGCACTCGGTCGGCGGCACGAACCCGTCGCTGCTGCGCGCGATGGGCTGCGGTGCCCCGGTGACGGCGTACGACGTCGTCTTCAACCACGAGGTGACCGCCGGGCACGCGCGGTTCTTCGCGGACCCGACGGCGGTGACCCGGGCGATCCGTGCCGACGACAGCGATCCGGACGCGGCCGCAGCGCGGGGGATCCGGGGCCGCGAGCACGTCGCCGAGGCGTACCGCTGGGACGACGTCGCGGACCGCTACGAGCGGATGCTGCGCGAGCTCGCCGCCACGAGGACGCGATGACATCGGCGGGGTCACGACCGCTGCTGTTCAACCCGCTGCCCGTCGCGCTGGCGCACTACGAGGACGCCCTCGCCGCCGGGCTCGAGGCCGGCGGGGTCGGCACCGACCGGGTCCGAGCGCCGTTCGAGAGCGGCGGGCTGTCGCGGGTCGCCCGGCTCCGGGTGCTCCGGACCGCGGTGGCCGGGCTCTGGTCGGCCTTGCGGCATCCCGGGACGGTCGTGGTGCTGTGGCCGGTGCTCGGCCTGCTCGACGTGCCGGTGTGGCGGCTGCTCTCGCCGCGCGGCGCGCGGCGGCTCGTGGTGGTGCACGACCCGGTACCGCTGCGGCCGCAGCGCGGCTGCGGCCGGCTCGCGACGTGGCTGGCCGGACGGGTGGCCCGGGACGGCCGGATCGAGGTCGTCACCCACACCGCGCTGGCGCGTGACGCGCTCGCGCGGCGCGGGCTGCCGGTCTCCTGGGTGCTGCCGCACCCGGTGCTGCCGCGGCGGGCACCCCGGCGGTTCGACTCCGGCCGCCCGGTGGTACTCGTCGCCGGCCAGTACAAGCCCTCCCGGGACACCGCGCTGCTGCGCGACCTCGGCGCGGCCAGCACCGCGCTCGACCTGCGCATCGTGGGACGCGGCTGGCCGGAGATCCCGGGCTGGACGGTCGAGGAACGCTTCGTGAGCGAAGCCGAGCTCGATGCCGCGATGGCGGCGGCCGGCGCCGTCCTGGTGCCGTACCGCTACTACTTCCAGAGCGGGATCGCCGCGCGTGCCTGCGAGCTGGGGGTGCCGGTGGTGGCCCGACGGCACGAGTTCATCGCCTCCCTGTACGGCGCCGGCTGGCCCGGCTTCGTGGAGGAGCCGGCGGGCGACGTACGCGGGTGGGTCCGTGCCCTCGAACGCACCCTCGGCGCCACCCCGCCCGGCCCCGGCGACGTCGCCGCCCGCGCGGGCCGTGCCTGGGCGGCCGCGCTCACCGGGCCACCACCGGTGAGGTCGGCGGCGGGAGGTGGCCGTGGTCGCGCAGCTTGATCGGCAGTACCTGCACCTCGCCGGGCCGGGGGCGGGCCTGCGCCGCGCGATCTCCTACGCCTTCTACGAGGGCCGGCCGGCCACGACGCGCGGGCAGTGGTTCAACCCGGTCGTCGCCCGGGTGCTGCGACGAGCCGAGCAGGCGCCCGCGGTGCCGCCGGACCGCCCCGTCTTCGTGCTCGGGACCGGCCGGTCCGGCACCACGCACCTGGGCCGGCTGCTCAGCGCGCACCCACAGGTCGGCTGGCTCAACGAGCCCAAGCTGATGTGGAGCCGGCTGGTCCCCGGCGAGGACGTGAGCGGCTTCTACCAGCCGGCGGGCCGGTTCGTGCTGGGGCCCGACGACGCGACCGCCGAGCTTCGCCAGGCGGCCTCGGCGGTGCTGACCTCCTACCTGCGCACCGTGCGGGCCACACGCGCGGTGGTGAAGTACCCCGAGCTCACCTATCGCGCGCGGTTCCTCGAGGCGCTGTTCCCGGATGCCGTGCTGGTCGCGATCGTTCGCCGTCCTGAGGACGTGGTGCACTCGGTGGCGGGCTGGAACGCGCGCAACGCCGCCGGCGACGAGGACTGGTGGGGCGTCGGCGACCGCAAGTGGCGGCAGCTGTGCGAGCAGCTGGCCCCGGCCGATCCGCTGCTGGCGGCGGTGCTCGACCAGGCCGGCGACGAGCCGTTGACGCCCGGCGAACGGGCGGCGACCGAATGGGTGCTCGGCGCTCGCGCCCTGGCCGAGGCGCGAGCCTGTGTGGACCTGCGCGTCCGGTACGACGACCTCGTCGCGGACCCGGCCGGCACGATGCGCCGGGTCCTCGCGGCCTGCGGCCTCGACCCGGATCCGCGAGTGCTGGCGCTGGCCGAGGCGAGCACGGTCCGCGGTCCGCACGCCGCTCCGGCCGGGCTCGGTCGCCTCGCCGACGCCGTGGCCGCCGTCAGGGGCGAGGTCGGTCTCTGAGCCTCACCGCTCGTCGAGGACATCCGCCGCTTGGAGCGTGACCGTGCCCGGACGGAGCCCGTCGCGCACGCCCCGCGCCACCAGCCGGAGCCCGGTCAGGGCACGGGAGGGCGAGCGACCGGCGGCGCGACCGGCCACCCGCAGGGCTCGAAGGGCGAGCAGGACCCGGACCTGGGCGAGCCGGCCGCTGCGGAGCCGGGCGCGGGCCACCCACAGCGAGTTGCGGGTCCGGTAGTAGACCGCGTTCATCGCCCGGGCGGGCGAGCCGCCCTGCACCTGGTGCCACACCTCGGCGCCCGGCACGAGCACCATCCGCCAGCCGGCGTCGGTGATCCGCAGCGAGAGCTCGACGTCCTCCCAGTAGAGGAAGAGGTCCTCGACGAATCCGCCGACCTCGGCGAGCACCGAGGAGCGCACCAGCAGGGCGGCGCCGGGTGCGAAGGAGATCGCCGTGGGCATGGCCGGGACGTCGTGCCGGTGGGCCACCCGCAGCGTGCGCGGGTCGACGGTGCCGCCGGCAGCCCAGATCGCACCGGTGCCGGTGGTGACCACCGGCACCGCGACGGCGAGGCGGGGGTCGGCGTCGAGCGCCGCCTGCAGCCGCGCGACCGCGCCGGTGGCCACGACGGTGTCGTTGTTGAGGAGCAGCACCGAGGCGGGTCCCTCGCGCAGCGCCACCCGGAGACCGAGGTTCATCCCGGCGCCGAACCCGCCGTTGACCGAGGCGGCGACGAAACGGACCCGTGGAGCCTGCGTCGCGCACCAGTCCGCGAGCGCCTCGGCGCCCGAGGGCGAGTCGTTGTCCACCACGACGACGCTGCTCACCCCGGGCTCGGGGAGCAGGGACTCGACGCAGCTGATCGTGGCGGCACGGTCGTCGTAGTTGAGCACCACGGCCACCACGCCGGCGGTGGTCGGAGGTCTCGGCACGTCCGCGACCCTACAAAAACCCGGGCACCGATCGGGCCGAGAAGGGCGGCGGGAGGCAGCTTCGATCTAGATTGACGCACGTGCTCGCCGAACGCCTGTCCCCGTGGGCCAGGCGCTCTGCTCGAAGCCTCGAGATCTGCGTCCTGGCCGTGGCCGGCAGGCTTCCGGTGCACCGGCTCCGGACCGGAGCGATGCGCCTGTGGGGTGCGCACGTGGATCCCTCGGCGATCGTCTACCACGGGATGCAGGTGCGCGCCGCGCGCCGGCTGCGGATCGGGGCGCGCACCGTGGTCGGGCAGCACTGCGTGCTCGACGCTCGCGGCGGCCTGGTCATCGGCGCGGACACGAACATCTCCAGCGACGTGCAGTTCTACACCGCGCAGCACCCGTGGAACGGACCCGGCTTCACCGGCGCCGAGCTCGGGCCGGTCGTCGTGGGCGAGCGGGTCTGGGTCGGCCCGCGGGTGACCGTGCTCCCGGGGGTGACCATCGGCGACGGTGCGGTGGTCGCGGCGGGTGCGGTCGTCACGCACGACGTCCCCGCGTGGACCCTGGTCGGCGGAGTGCCTGCCGCGCACATCGCGGACCGGGACGTGCAAGACTACGAGCTGGCCACCAGCCACCTGAAGCTGTGGTGGTGGTGACCGCCCGGGTCCGGCGCCGGCTGCGCTGGGTCAAGCCGGCACTGCGCTGGAGCCGCGATCGGGTGCGGTTCCCCCGGGCTCCCCGGCTGCGGTTCCGCTGCAACCTGTGCGGGCACCGGACGTCCTGGTCGCGCGCCGCGATCGGCCGCGAGACCAGCAGCTGCGGGTTCTGCGGTTCGACGGTGCGGTTCCGTGCCGTGGGGCACGTCCTCGACGAGCAGGTGTTCGGCGGGGCCGGCGGGCCGCACTCCTGGCCCGGCGGCAGCGCCCTGCGCGGCATCGGGTTCAGCGATGACGCCGGGTACGCGCGGCACCTGGCGCGGGCGGCGTCGTACACCAACGCGTGGTTCCACCAGCCGCCCGTGCGCGACGTGACCGACCCGGCGAGCTTCGCCGGGGAGACCTACGACTTCGTCGTGTGCAGCGAGGTGCTCGAGCACGTGACGCGTCCGGTCGGCCGCGCCTTCCGGACGCTGTTCTCGATCCTGCGACCTGGCGGTGTCCTGGTGCTCAGCGTGCCGCTCGTCGACGGCCCGACGATCGAGCACTTCCCGGAGCTGGCCGAGCACAGCGTGCTCCTCGAGGAGGGTGGCTGGGTCCTGGACGGAGTGACCCCTGCCGGCGAGCGGCTTCACGTCACCGGGCTGGTCTTCCACGGCGGCCCCGGATCGACGCTGGAGATGCGCATCCTCGGAAGGGAGGACGTCGCCCGGCACCTTGCCGACGCGGGCTTCACCGACGTGCGCGAGCACCGTGTCGACGTCCCCGGCGCCGGCATCGTCTGGGACGTCCCCGACACCATGCGGACGCCGGGCGGCACCGTGCGCGGCCTGCGCGCCGGGGTCTGGAGCGCACGACGCCCCGTCGCCCGGCCCGGCGGGAGGGCCGGTGCCTGACCTCACCCGGCTGCTGGTGCTCGCGACGGTCACCGCCCTCGGCGCGTTGCTCGCCGCCGAGCTGCGTTCTCGGCCGCGCGCCGCCCTGGCGTTCTGGCTCGGCGTGCTCGCGTTCGTGCCGTTCTGGCTCGCGGTGCCGGTCGGCACGGTCACGGTGCCGCCGTCGACGATGGCCGCGCTGGTCGTGCTCCCGGCCTGCTGGGGAGCTGCCGGCCCCGGCTGGGGCCCGAGCGGGGGAGACCGGCTCCTGCTGGTGGCGGTCGCGGCGACCGTCGGCGCCGTGCTGCTGTCGTCGAGCCCGCGCTACCTGCTCCCCGCGATGCTCCTCCAGGGGGTGCTCTCCTACGTCGTCGGCCGCCGTCTGACGACGCTGGCCGGGCCGTCCTGGTCCGTCGACCTGGTCGCCGTGGTGACGGTGGCGTGTGCCGTCTGGGCGATCCTCGAGACCGCCACCGACGTGCACGTCTTCGCGGGGCTGCGCGGACTGCCCTCGCTGACCTCGTGGAACCAGGTGCAGTATCGCGGCGGCGTGTCGCGGGCCGAGGGCGCCTGGGGCCACGCGATCGCCCTGGGCAGCTGGCTCTCCCTGGGCCTGCCGTTCGTCCTCGGCTCGTCGCTGCGCCGGACCTGGTGGTGGGTGGGCGTCGTGCTCGCCGGCGCGTTCGCCACGCTGTCGCGTGGGCCGATCCTCGGCTGCCTGCTCGTCTTCGCGCTGTGCGTCCTCTTCCTCGGCTCGGTCCCGACCGTACGACGGATCGCGTTCGGCCTGACCGCTCTCGCCGTGGGCGCCGTGGTGGTCCCGCCCGTGGTGGCGTTCATGGGCACGGTCTCGGGGGAGCTGACCACGACCCAGGACTACCGCGCCCACCTCGTCGAGCACGCGCTGGCCGACGTCCACCTGGTCGGCCGTGCGGACAACGTGGTGACCGCGCCGGACGGGACGCTGCGCTACCGGGAGTTCTCCTCGATCGACAACGCCTTCCTGCTCTCCGCGCTCGACTCCGGACTCGTGGTGACGGCGCTGCTGGCCGCTGGCCTGCTGGTGGCCGTGGTCCGCGTGCTGCGCGGGATCGGGACGGTGGCCGACATCGCCCTGGCCGGGCAGGTGCTGGTGCTCGCCACCGTCGCGACCATCACCCAGTACCAGGCGGCGGTGTACTTCGTCGCCGGCGTGGCGGTCTCGCTCGCGGCGAGCCGGCAGTCCCCGGGATCAGCGACGGCGCAGCCAGATCGACCCGGGCGCGTACGGGCGTAGGTCGGCCGGCACGACCTCGGGGTGCTCGGCCCACAGCCACGAGGCGAAGGCCAGGATCTCCCAGCTCGGGTTCTCGGTCAGCAGGGCGCGCAGCAGGTACAGCTCGTTCCAGGCGCGCCCTTCGCGCAGCCACCCGGCCGGGTACTCGAAGGGCCAGAAGATGTCGTGGACATGGACGATCGCGCCGGCCGGCAGCCGCGGCAGCACGTCGAGCAGCAGGTAGCCCACGTCCGAGCCGGCCTTGACGACATGGGTCGAGTCGATGAAGAGCACGTCGCCGGGGTCGACGAGCAGCTCGGCGACCGGCAGGTCCTGGACCGGGACCTGCCGGAGGTCCACCTCCCCGGGGTCGCGCAGGATCCGGAGCAGACGCTCGGGGTAGGGCTCGATGCAGGTCACCGACATCGCCAGCTCGTGCCGGTCACGCACGTCGAGCACCATCGCTGTCGAGTGGCCGGACCCGACCTCGACGACCCGCCGCGGTTTCAGCAGCACCAGCATCGCCTCCAGCAGCGCCGCGTCCGCCGGGCCGAACTGGCCGTTGTCCGCGAGCCAGCGGCTCTGCAGCGGGAAGCGCAGGTCGAGGAAGGAGGCGAGCTCGAGCTGCCCGCGCTCGCACAGGTCCACGCCGGCGGGCTCGCGGCTCACCTCGGTCGCGTGCGCGACGTCGGCGGCCGACGGCACCGGGGAGTAGAAGTGCCCGTCGGGGAAGAGGGGCGGTCTGCGCAGGTCCGCCGCGATGGCCCGTGCCGATCGTCGTACGCGCTCGCTGATGCCGGCCATGCGACGCAGTATCGCGGCCGCGCGAGCCGCGTGGTGGATCCGGAGGCCGCGGGACATCAGGAATCTGTGCGGGACGCCGCGACGAGCCCGCCGTCGCGGAGGCGAAGGCGGAGCAGGACTGCGAGCAGCCAGGCCTGGGCCGCCGTCACCGTTGCCGCCACGCCGGCGAGCCCGGCCGGTCCGAGGAGGCGCCCGGCCGGGTAGCCGAGCACCAGGATGCCGAGAGCCGACCCGGCCAGCACCGCGACGACGCTGCGTTCGCGGCGGGCCACGATCAGCAGGACGCCCGCGAACGTGACGTACGACGCGAGCGCCGCTCCGGCGGCGACGATCAGGGTGAGCCGGGTGACGTCGTCGAACCCGGGGCCGAACAGCATCCGCACCAGCGGTCCGCCGAGCAGGGCGAACCCGGCCACGGCCACCAGCGTGGCTGAGCAGGAGAGCCGCGAGGCGCGGCGGGTGAGCCGGAGGGCCTGGGCGGTCTCGCCCGCGCCGACGAGGCGAGCGAGCCGGGGCGTGATCGTGGTCCCGACGACCGCGCTCGGCAGTGCGAACAGCGACCCGAGCCGCGACGCCACCGCGTAGCTGCCCACCACGGCCGGGTCGAGCGCCCGGCCGGCCACGACGATGTCGCCCTGCACGAGGACCACCGCCGCGGCGTCGAGAGCCAGGAACGCCGGAGCGCTGCGCAGCAGGCGCTGCCAGGCCACCGACTCCCCGGACGATCGCAGCGAGCCCGGCCGGACGCGGGCGAGCAGCGCGACCTGGAGGACCGTCACGCTCGCGTTCACCACGAGCAGTGCGGCCAGCGCTCGCTCGAGGGACCACGGCACCGCCCACCGGGCGACCACGAGCGACACGAGGAGGAAGAGGACCCCGCGCAGGGGAGAGCCGAGCAGCTGCGAGCCCGCGGACCAGCCGAAGGCGAGCAGGATCGCCTCGCCGACGAGCCTGGTGGCTTCGAACGCCGTGACCAGCGCGATCAGCAGGACAGCGTTGGAGGACCACGAGGCTCCGGGGACGACGTACGCGGCGATCGTCATGACGAGGGGGAACAGGGCCAGCGCAGCGCTGCCGACCAGGCGCCACCCGGCGCCGGCGACCTGGTCGGCGCCGGGCACGTCACCGGCCCCGAGGCGGCTGGGGACGTCCCGGAGCACGGCCCGGCTGGTGCCGACGCGGACCAGGGCCGAGCAGACCACCACCAGGCTCCACGCGGTGAGGAAGCGGCCGTAGTCCTCATGGTCCAGGACCCGGGCAAGGAGGATGACCGTGGCCATCCCGGTGCCGATGGTGACCAGCTGGCCGGCCGACTGGCTGCCGAGCGCCCAGCGGAGGCGGCCCGTCACCGGACCGATTTCGGCTGGGGCAGCTCGGTCAGGTCGTGGGTGCGTCGCCAGTCGGTCAGCGTGCCGGACTCGACCGCGTCGAAGAGCGACCGGGTCAGTGCGACGTCGATGGTGACCACGCTCTGTCCCGCGATGGTGGGGGTCCCCGTGACCGGGACGGTGGCGTAGGTGACCCGCGACGGCCGCAGGTGGCGCAGCGACAGCACCAGCGACCTCAGCTCGCCGTCGCCGAGCGCGTCGTCCAGGCTGACCAGGGCCGCCAGCTCGCCGGCGACCCGGGTCAGCGTCACCGGGTTGTACGTGCGCAGCTTGGCGGCGACCGCGCGCAGGAGGTTCTGCTGGCGCTGGATGCGGTCGAAGTCGCTGCCGGGAAGACCGTGCCGCTCGCGCACGTAGAGCAGCGCCTGCTCACCCTCGACGTGGTGCCAGCCGCGGGTCCAGGTGTAGTCGCGCGCCGAGTCGTGGACCGTCCTCGGGACGTAGACGTCGACGCCGCCGAGCGCGCTGGTCAGGCCGCGGAACCCCCCGAAGTCCACGACGGCCACGTGGTCGATGCGGGTCCGGGTCAGCTGCTCGACGGTCTGCACGGTCAGGGACGGGCCGCCGAGGGACATCGCGGCGTTGACCTTGGCCCGGCCGTGCCCGGGGATCGTGGTCCAGGTGTCGCGGGGGATCGAGATCACCTCGGCGTGGCTGCGGTCGGCGGCCAGGTGCACCACGCTGAGCGCATCGCTCCGGTAGCTGCCCGGCGTCCAACGACCCGAGGCGAGCATGGCGCGCAGGTCGCCGCCACCTTGGGACGCGTCGACCCCGGCGAGCAGGAAGGTCACGCCGTGGCCCGGCACACGGGCGGGCCGCGGGCCCGGATGGGTCACGGGGAACCGCGGGATGCCGGCGAGCTGGGACTGCAGGTAGAGCCCCCAGGCGAGGACGCCACCGAGCAGGCCGAGCAGGAGCAGCAGCAGGATCACGAGCACCCGGCGGGTCCGGCGCGGGCGGGCGGCGGTCGAGCTCATCAGTAGGCACCGCGACTGGACAGGACGGCGCCGACGGTGCGCAGCAGGATGCTCAGGTCCTGCACCATCGACCAGTTGTCGACGTAGTAGAGGTCCAGGCGCACGGTCTCGGCCCAGGTCAGGTCGGAGCGTCCGGAGACCTGCCACAGGCCGGTCATCCCCGGCCGGACGTGCAGCCGCCGCCGGGTGTCCGCGTCGTAGCCGAGCACCTCGGTCGGCAGCGGCGGCCGCGGCCCGACCAGGCTCATGTCGCCGCGCAGGACGTTGAGCAGCTGGGGCAGCTCGTCGACGGAGAACCGGCGCAGCAGCCGCCCGGGCCGGGTCACCCGCGGGTCCTCGCGGAGCTTGAACAGACCGACGACGACGTCCCCGCGCAGCGCCGGCAGCCGGCTCTCCGCGTCGACGACCATCGTGCGCAGCTTGAGGCAGGCGAACTCGCGCCCGTCCCGTCCGGTGCGGGTCTGCCGGAACAGCACCGGTCCGCCGTCGTCGAGCCGGATCCACAGGGCGGCGACGGCGAGGCCGGGGAGGACCGCCATCAGCAGCAGCGCGGAGAACACCACGTCGAAGGTGCGCTTGGCGCCGCGCAGCGCGGAGGCCCAGCGAGGTCCTTCGAGGTGCATCAGGGGCAGACCGCCGACGGGCCGCATCCGAACCCGGTCGCCGGCGATGTCGGTCACCGACGGCGCGACGATCAGCTGCACCTGGTGGGTCTCCAGGTCCCACTGGACGCGGCGCAGGTCGGCGGCGCCGAGGCCGGAGCCCTCGGTCACGAAGAGGACGTCGACGCGGTGGGCGAGCACCAGCACCGCGCTGACACCGGTGACGTCGCCGATCACCGGGACGCCGCCGGGGGTCGTGCGGCCGCCTGCCGCCGGGCAGAGCGCACCGACCACCTGGTAGCCGAGCCAGCGCTCCCGGAGCATCACCGCGGCGATGTCGTCGACGTGCCGGGAGCCGCCGACGATCACCGTGCGCTGCTGCAGGTGGCCTCGCGCGCGAGCGTTCACCAGTGCCCGGCGCAGCAGGATCCGGCCGAGGGCGACCGCGGGCAGGCCGAGGGCGAAGGAGAGCACGACGAACCCGCGTGCCAGCGGGTAGTGGCTGAGGTAGACGGTCACGCACAGCAACCCGGCGGCGTACGACGTCGCGCTCAGGATCGCCTTGAGCTCCTGGGTCCCTGCCCCGAACACCTTGGCGTCGTAGCCGCCGAAGGCGCGGATCAGCAGCAGCCACAGCGCGGTGAGGGCCGGGCCGACCACGGTCAGGTTGCTGGCCACGTCGAAGTCGCCCGGGAAGAGCGGCAGCCGGTGCCGCCCGAGCGCTGCGAGCACGACCGACCCGAGCACCAGCAGCAGGTCGAGGACGAACGCGGCCACCGGGACCAGCCGCAGTGCCCGTCGGGCCGCGAACGTCCGGATCGCAGCCGCCGAGCCCTGGTCGTACGTCGCGATGCGTTCGGTCATGCCCGGTGGACGTGTCAGAGCCGGGCAGTATTACGCGAGGAGTCCGGTCATCCCCACTTCTCGGCGAGCGCGCGGACGACCTTGGCGTTCCGGTTGGTGGCCGGGCCGAGCACCTTCTCCACCTGGGCGTTGGAGTTCTTCGCCTCGTGGTACGGGATGTCGTAGAGCAGGTGCACCGCCCGGTCCCGTACGACGAGGCGCTCGCCCTGACCGGAGAGATCCTCGATCCTCTGGGCCGCGGCCGCGGAGGGCGACTTCTTGAGCAGGCTCACGTAGTGCGCGAACTTCGGGGGGTGCGCGGCGGAGAGCGCGTCCGCGTCCCCCGCCACCTGCGCCAGCTCCTTCGGGCTGAGCACCACCGTGACGACCTCGAACCCCCGGTCGGCCAGGAACAGCGCCTCCAGCTCGGCCTCGACCTTGGCCCGCGAGCGCAGCGGCGAGTCGATCCGGATGTTGCCCGTCTGGATGTAGGTCTCGACGTTGCCGTACCCGGCGCCCTCCAGGGCGGCGCGCAGGTCGGCCGTCTTGTACTGCCGCTTGCCGATGTTGACCGCCCGCAGGAACCCGATGTGCGTGGGCATCAGGACACGCCTCCTCGTCCGCTCATGACCCGGACTCTAGGAGGACGCACCGACACCGCTCGGTCCCCGTCAGCCTCTCGGGAGCGGCCTCACCCTGCATCTGCGCCACCACGTGCTCCGCGGCGATCGCGGTGACGTCGCGCGTCGTGCCGAGGGGCAGCAGCGACCTGGTCTCCCGGATCGCCTCGTGCTCGCCGGCCCGCAGCACCACCGGCACCTGGGCCGCCACCGCGGAGGCGGCCACCGCGACGGCGATGTTGTCCAGGTCGTCGGAGCCGACCGCGGCGACCGCCCGGCAGCGCCGCAGGCCCAGGTCCTCGAGCACGCGGCGGTCGGTGCCCTGGCCGATCACGACCGGGATGCCGAGGGTGCGCGCGAGCCGGATCATCGGCGCGTCCCGGTCGCGCTCGACCCCGACCACGGGCACGCCGCGCTCGCGCAGCAGCGCGCAGAGCCGCAGGCCGACCTGGCCGAGCCCGACGACGATGACGTGGTCGCGGTGCGGAACCGAGCGGCGGCCGAGGATGCCGGCCAGCGGCGGCGAGACCAGCCGCTCGACGACGCCGGCGGTGAACAGCGCCGCGAACAGGATGGTGAGCAGCATCGCGCTGCCGGCGAAGATCGAGTACGCGGTGCCGGCGTGGTCGGCGGCCGGGCCGACCGTCGCGACCACGCGCGCCGCCTCGACGTACGCCTCGGCGAGACCGCGCCCGTCGAGCAGCAGCCAGGTCAGGTCGAGCAGCAGCACCGTCACCAGCCCGGCCAGCCCGAGCGCCAGCAGCCGGCTGCCCGGTTGCTGGTGGCGCAGGTCGGGCCAGGCGCGGACCAGCCAGCCCGGGATCACCCGGCGGGGCGGCGGCGTCGCGGCCAGGCAGGCGGCGGCGAGGCTCGGTGCCGCCAGGGCCGCCGGCGAGACCACCCGGGCCTGCGGCAGCAGCGCGCGGAGCTGCTCGGCGATGGTCCGGTCGAAGATGCTCACCACCATCGGCAGCCGCTCGTCGAGGTGTGCGACCGCGAGGGCGTAGCGCAGCGCGGAGACGTCGTCGCGGATGAGCACCGCGGCCCGCGTGAGGCCGCCGGCCATCGCGTCCGCGAGCTGGTCGTCGGTGGGCGCGACCAGGTGCACCACGTCCTCGCCGAGGGTGGCGCAGACGCGGGTGGCGACAGCGGTCTCGCCGACCACCAGGTAGGTCATGCGACGTCGGCGGGCGCGACCGCCCACACCACGGTGGTCCGCCGCTCCTGGGTGCGCCACTCGACCAGCGCCGGCGCCTGGGCGTGCAGGGAGTCGCCCTCCTCGAGGTGCCACTCCTCGCCGTCCACCAGCACGTCGAGGTCGCCGGCACGCACGTGCAGCACCACCGAGGAGCCGCTCACGTCGAACGGGCACACGCCGCTCTCGCCCGGCTGGGAGGTCTGGAAGGCGACCTGCAGCTGCAGGGCCGGGCTGCTCGCGACCACGGTGCCGGGCTCGTCGCCCAGATGACCGAGCTCGATGCTGCTCGCGGTCTCGCCGGCGAGGAACTCCCCGATGGTCAGGTCCAGCGCGTGCGCGATCCGGGAGAGCACCGGCAGCGACGCGGTGCTGGTGCCGTTCTCGACGGCGGTCAGGTAGGAGGGGGAGACCGAGGCGAGCCGGGCCGCGCCGGACAGCGTCAGCCCGAGCTCGACGCGTCGCTCGCGCAGCCGGGCGCCCATGCCGGCGGCCAGGTCCTTGGCCTCGTCGGAGCGCGCCATCAGACGATCGCCGGACTGACGAACCAGAGGATCTCGGCCGGGCCGTTGGAGGTGATCTCCATCGAGTACGGCGTCTGCGAGGCGAAGTGCGCCGAGTCGCCGACGCCGAGGTCCTGCACCTCGCCGCTGAAGGTGAATCGGACCGCCCCGGAGAGCACCAGCGCGAAGCGCTCGCCGACGTTGCGGAACTTCACCGGCGGCTGGTCGCTGGGGTAGGCGCGGTGGATCAGCGCGGTCAGCGAGGTACCCGGGCCGTGGCTGCTGAGGATCGTGTACTCCTCGGCGGCGTTGGGGGACATCCGCAGCTTGTTGACGTCGCCGGCGCGGGTGACGCGCACCTTCGGCCCCGCGGTGACCGGGAAGAACTGGGTGATGTCCGCGCCCACGGCGACCGCGATCGTGGACAGCGCGCTCAGCGAGGGGAGGGTGGCGCCGCTCTCGACCTGAGAGATGTACGCGCCGCTGTACCCGGTCTCCTGGGCCAGCTCCTTGACGTTCATCCCGGCGGCCTGCCGGTGTCGCCTGATGGTCGGCCCGAGGTTTGCGATGGAGTGATCCATATGAAAACCCTAGCGTACGGCGAATCCCTTGACGTGGCCTGCATCACGCTGTTCTACTTACGAAAATAAGTAATGACGAAAGAAAGCAGGGAACGGTGATTCGGAGCGTGCTGCGGCTGCGGCCCCGGGTGGACGGTGACGACGCGGTCCTCGACTTCTACGAGCGCCGCGAGATCCTCACCCGGGCGCTGCGCGAGGGCGGCTGTGCCGCGGCCGAGCTGCACGTGCGGCTGCCCGAGCGCGACGAGGTCGTGGTCAGCGCGCTGTGGCACTCGGTGGCCGACTACGAGGCCTGGGCCGGTTCGGCCGACCGCGCCCGTGACGTCGGCGAGCTCGAGGAGCTGCTCGACCCCGCGTCGCTGCCGCTCGGCACCGGTGCGCTCTACGAGGTGGTCCGCTGCCTGCCGGAGGGGGAGGCATGAGCGCGCGGCTGCGGGTCGGGGTCGACATCGGCGGCACCTTCACCGACATCGTGGTGATGGACCCGGATAGCGGCACGGGGAGGGCCACCACGTCGACGTACAAGGTGCTGAGCACTCCGCACGACCCGAGCCAGGGCATGCTCCGCGGGCTCGACGAGCTCGGCATCGCCGCCGGCGTCGAGTACCTGGTGCACGGCACCACCGCCGGGCTCAACGCGCTGCTGTCCCGCTCCGGCGACCGGATCGCGCTGGTCACCACCCACGGGTTCGCCGACGTGCTGCGGCTGCGCCGGGCCGGCAACGACGACATCTGGAGCCTGCGGGCACGCAACCACGACTCCGTGGTCGCGGCCGGCGACGTCCGTACGGTGCGCGAGCGGATCCGGTACGACGGCGGCGTCGAGACGCCGCTGGACCTCGGCGACGTCGACGCCGTCGCGACCTGGCTGCGGGCCGAGGAGATCGGCACGGTCGCGGTCTGCCTGCTGCACGCCCACCAGAACCCGGTCCACGAGCTGGCCGTGCGCGACCGGCTCGCCGAGCTGGTCCCCGGTCTCTCGGTGGTGCTCTCCCACCAGGTCTCCCCGGAGCAGGGCGAGTACGAGCGGACCTCGACGACGGTCGCGACGGCGTACGTCGCCCGCACGGTCGACCGCTACCTGACCAACCTGGTCTCCGAGCTCGCCGCCCGCGACTGCACCGCCCCGCTGCAGGTGATGCGCTCCTCCGGCGGGGTCTGCTCGGCCGAGCTGGTCTCGCGCCAGCCCATCCAGACGATCCTCAGCGGCCCGGCCGGCGGCGTGGTCGCCGCGCAGACGCTGGCCCGCGGGCTGGACCGGCCCAACCTGATCGCCATCGACATGGGCGGCACCTCCTCCGACGTCAGCCTGGTCGTCGACGGGACGATGGCGCTGAGCACCGAGGGCGAGATCGCCGACCACGTCATGCGGATGCCCGTGGTGGAGCTGCACACCATCGGCGCCGGCGGCGGCTCGATCGCGCGGGCGGAGTCCGGTGGCCTCCGGGTCGGCCCGAAGAGCGCGGGTGCCGAGCCCGGTCCCGCCTGCTACGGCCTCGGCGGCAAGAACCCGACCGTCACCGACGCCCAGGTGCTGCTCGGCCGGCTGGACCCGCAGTGGTTCCTCGGTGGCCGGATGAACCTCGACCTGGACGCGGCTGAGACGGCGATGCGCCGCGTCGGGGACGAGCTGGGCCTGGACGCGGTCGCGACCGCCGAGGGCGTGCTCGCGGTGGCCAACTCGATGATGGCCAACGCGATCCGCACCCTCACCCTGCGACGCGGCGTCGACCCGCGCGAGTTCACCCTGGTCGCCTTCGGCGGCGCCGGGCCGCTGCACAGCGTCGCGCTGGCCGAGGAGCTCGGCATCGAGGAGATCGTGATCCCCTACGCCATGGGGGTTCTCTCGGCCTGGGGCATGCTGCACGCCGACGTACGCCACGACGTGTCGCTGCCCGTCGCCGGCCGGTACGGCGACCCGGCGGTGACCGAGGCCCTGCTGGCCGCCATCGACCGGCTGCGCGCCGAGGGCGACGACCTGCTCGAGCGCGAGGGCGTGCCCGCGCACGCCCGCGAGTTCGTGGCCAGCGCGGACATGCGCTACGCCGGCCAGGAGCACACCATCGCCGTCGTGGTCGACGACCCGGCCGACCTGGGCGAGACCTTCCACACCACCTACCGCCAGCACTACGGGCACGCGATGCCCGAGGCGCCGGTCGAGCTGGTCAATGCGCGCCTCTCCGCGATCGGCCGCGTCGGCGCCGCGCTCGCCGAGGGCAGCCCGGTGCCGCCGGACCGTCCCGAGGGCACCCGCCGGGTGCGCTTCGACGGCGAGGACACCGAGACCCGGATCGTCTACCGGGATGCGCTCGCCGACGGCGTGGGCTACGCCGGTCCGCTGGTCGTCCAGGAGGACGGCTCGACGACCTTGGTCCCGCCCGGCTGGTCGCTGCGCCGTGGCCGGTACGGCGCCCTGGTCATCACCCGCGACAACGAGGAGGCGCGGTCATGAGCCGCGACGTGGTCACCACCGAGATCGTCCGCAACCTGTTCCAGTCGGCGGCCGAGGACATGCACGCGGCCCTGGTCCGCTCCGCCTACCAGCCGCTGCTCTACGAGAACCAGGACGCCGCCGTGGCGCTCCTCGACGCGAACGCCGACGTGCTCGGCCAGTCCAGCGGGCTGCCGCTGTTCCTCGGCAACCTGGACGAGGCGGTCAAGGAGGCGCTGCGCCAGCGCGGTGGCACCGGGTGGCTCGACGAGGGCGACGTGGTGATCCTCAACGACCCCTACATCCAGGGCACCCACGTCAACGACGTCACCATCTTCGCGCCGGTCCACCGCGCCGGTGAGATCGCCGGCTTCGTGGCCGCGCGCGGCGACGTCACCGACCTCGGCGGCCGCGACCCGGGCGGCGGCACCGAGACCACCGAGGTGTACCAGGAGGGCCTGCGGCTCGGTCCCGTCAAGGTGTGCACCGCGGCCGGCCCGGTGGCCGACGTGCTCGACATCATCCGGCGCAACAGCCGCAGCCGCGACCTCGTGGTCGGCGACGTGAACGCGATGATCGCCGCCTGCCGGATCGGGCAGCGCCGGATGGCCGAGATCATCGAGCGCTTCGGCCCCGCGACCGTCGAGGCCTGCCGCGACGAGATCTTCCGGCAGAGCGAGCTCGCCGACCTCGCCACGGTCGCCGCCATCCCCGACGGCGTGTACTACGGCGAGGGCCTGATGGACAACGACGGGATCGTGCTCGACGAGCCGGTCGCGGTGCGGGTCCGGATCGAGGTGCTCGGCGACCGGATGACCGTCGACCTGACCGGCAGCCCGGACTCGACCCTCGGCCCGGTCAACTGCGGCCGCGCCCAGACGGTGGCAGCGGTCCGGGTGGCCTACAAGATGCTGTTCGCCGCGGAGCGCTCCTTCGACGGCGGCTGCTTCCGCAACCTCGTCGTGCTGACCCGGCCGGGCAGCGTGCACCACGCCGTCGAGCCGGCTGCCTGCGGCTGGTACTACAGCTCGCTGGGCATGCTCATCGACCTGTTCGTCAGCGCCTTCGCCGAGGTGCTCCCGGACCAGGTGACCGCGGCCCAGTTCGGCGACTCGATGATCTCCTACTTCGCCGGCCCGAGCCGCGAGGAGGGCGAGCCCCCGTACCTGTGCGTCGAGGCGCACGCCGGTGGCTGGGGCGCCTCCGCGGCGGCCGACGGCGCCGACGGCGTCATCAACGTCATCAACGGCAGCTTCCGCAACACCCCGGTGGAGGCGATCGAGGCCCGCTACCCGCTGACCGTCACCGAGTACGCGGTGCGCGTCGGTTCCGGCGGCACTGGCCGGCACCGCGGCGGCGACGGCATCGTCCGGCGCTACCGGGTCGACGAGCCCACCCGGCTCTACCTCTGGATGGACCGGTCGCGCACGCCGGCCTGGGGGCTGAACGGCGGTGCCGACGGGTGGGCGCCGCGCGTCGAGATCACCGGCAGCGTCGACCGTGACGACCTGCTCAAGACCAACGGGCTGCCGCTGCAGCCGGGCGACACCGTGAGCATCCTGACCGGAGGCGGCGGGGGATTCGGGGTGCCGTCGTGAGCCGGCCGCTCGTCGAGCTCGCCGGGGTCTCCAAGCGCTTCGGCGGGGCTACCGCGCTGGCCGAGGTGGACCTGACCATCCTCACCGGCGAGGTGCACTGCCTGGTCGGCGAGAACGGCGCCGGCAAGTCCACCCTCGGCAAGGTCGTCGCCGGGGTGCACCGCGCCGACGAGGGCATCCTGCGCCTGCGCGGCGAGCAGGTCACCTTCCGCTCGCCGCGGGACTCGATCGCCGCGGGCATCGCGTTCATCGCCCAGGAGCTGGCGATCGTGCCGGACCGGTCCGTGCTCGACAACGTGTTCCTCGGCCGCGAGGGCAGCGCGCTCAGCGTCGTACGACGCCGGGCGCAGCTCGCCGAGTACGCCGCGCTCGCCGCCCGGACCGGCTTCGACGTGGACCCGCTCGCGCGGGCCGGGTCGCTGCGACTGGCCGAGCAGCAGAAGGTCGAGATCATGCGCGCGCTGGCCCGCGACGCCGAGCTCATCATCATGGACGAGCCGACCGCCTCGCTCGGCGGCGCCGAGGCCGACCAGCTGCTGCGGATCATCGAGGACCTGCGCGCCGAGGGCCGCACGGTCGTCTTCGTCACCCACTTCCTCGCCGACGCCCTCGCGGTCGCGGACCGGGTCACCGTGCTCAAGGACGGCCGCCTGGTGCGCACCTCGCCGGCGGCCGGGGAGACCCCGGACAGCCTGGTCACCTCGATGCTCGGGCGCAGCCTCGGCTCGATGTTCCCCGACGCCCGCGTGGACGGCCCGTCCGACGGCGACGCGGTCCTCCAGGTGCGCGCGCTGAGCCGGCCCGGGGAGTTCGCCGGCGTCGACCTCGAGGTCCGCCCCGGCGAGATCGTCGGCATCGCCGGCCTGGTCGGCTCCGGGCGCACCGAGCTCGTCGAGACGCTCGTCGGCCTGCGCCGCCCCAGCGGCGGCTCGGTCCGGGTGGCCCGCACGAACGGCCCCTTCCGCTCGCCCCGGCACGCCCAGCGTGCCGGCCTGGTGATGGTCCCGGAGAGCCGCAAGGACCACGGGCTCGTTCTCGGCCGGACCGTCCGCGAGAACGTCACGCTGCCGCACCTGGACCAGGTCAGCCGGCTCTCCTTCGTCTCCCGGGCCCGGCAGACCGCCGTCCTGGAGACGCTGCTGCCCGAGGTCGGCCTGGACCCGCGGCGGATCGACTCGCCGGTCGGCGAGCTGTCCGGCGGCAACCAGCAGAAGGTGATGTTCGCGCGCTGGCTGTTCGAGCGGCCGGCCCTGCTGATCGCCGACGAGCCCACCCGCGGCGTCGACGTCGGCGCCCGCGCCGGCCTGTACGCGCTGCTGCGCAAGGTCGCCGACGAGGGCTCCGGCGTGCTGTTCGTCTCCTCCGACAACGAGGAGGTCATCGGGCTCGCCGACCGGGTGCTGGTGATGCGCGCCGGCCGGGTCGCGGGCGAGCTCACCGGCGAAGTCACCGAGGACGACGTCCTGCGGCTGATGTTCGCCGACGAGACGAGGGAGGAGATCGCATGAGCACGCTCGGTGCCCAGCGCTCGCACATCAAGCTGGCTCGTGACTACGGTGTGCTGCTCAGCGCCGTGGGCCTGTTCGTCGTCCTGGCGGTGGCCTCGGCCCCGTTCCGTACGGCGACCAACCAGCTCAACCTGCTCGACCAGTGGTCGACCATCGGGATCATCGCCTGCGGCTCGACGCTCTGCATCGTCGCCGGGGGCTTCGACCTGTCGGTGGACGCGATCTTCGCTCTCTCCGGGGTGATCGCGGCCTGGACGACGGTGCACCTCGGCAGCCCGGTGCTGGGGCTGCTGCTCGGCATGGCCAGCGGCCTGGTCCTCGGCCTCTTCAACGGGGTGCTCGTGACGATCGGGAGGATCAACCCCTTCGTCGCGACGATCGCCTCCTCGGTGGTCTTCCTCGGCATCGCCCAGCTCATCACCCAGGGGTCGGTGATCGCGGTCGACGACACCGCCTTCTCCGAGCTGGGTCTCAAGCGCTTCGGCGACCTGACCCTGCCGGCGCTGGCCTTCGTGGTCTTCGCGGTGCTCTCCGCGGTGGTGCTGGCCCGGACCGTGGTCGGCCGCAAGCTCTACGCGGTCGGCGGGAACTACGAGGCGGCCCGGTACTCCGGCATCGCGGTGGACCGGGTGCAGATCTTCGCGTACGCGGTCTCCGGGCTCTCCGCGAGCATCGCCGGCGTCCTGGCCGCCAGCCGGAACTCCTCGGGCCAGGCCGACCTGCGCACCGAGCTGGCCTTCCAGGCCATCACCGCCGTGGTCATCGGCGGGGTCAGCATCTACGGCGGCGAGGGCACCATCCCGCGCGCTCTCGTCGGGGTGCTGATCCTCGCCCTCATCGGCAACGGCTTCAACCTGCTCGCGGTCGATCCGGCCTACCAGCAGGTCCTTCTCGGAACCATCATCGTGCTCGCCGTCGCGGTCGACGCCTGGGCACGACGAACCCAGCGCTAGCCCTGTTCCGCCCTGACAGAGAGGTATCTCCATGAATCGCACGACGGCAGCAGTCGCGGCCGCACTCACCGCCCTGGTCGCGCTGGTCTCCGGGTGCGGGTCCAGCACCGGGACCGGCGGGTCCGGGTCCACGAGCAAGCCGGGGGTGGCGGTCTTCCTGTCCACCTCGGCCAACTCCTACGAGCAGGCCCAGGCCGCCGGGGTCAAGGCAGCCGCGAAGAAGCTCGGCGCCGGCCGCGTCCAGGTCTTCGACGGCGGCTTCGACTCCACCAAGCAGATCGGCCAGATCCAGGACGCGACCACCTCGGGGCGGTTCAAGGCCTTCGTCATCGAGCCGGTCGACGGCAACGCCGCCGCGGCCCCGCTGCGGCGCGCGGCCGAGCAGGGCATCCAGGTCGTCTGCATGACCAGCGCCTGCGGTCCGGACGCCACCAAGATCGACACCCAGTTCCCGAAGCAGGCCGGCGTGGTCGCCAGCGACTACGGCAAGACGGCGGCGCTGATGGCCCAGCGGGCCATCGAGGCCTGCGCGGGCGTCGACCCGTGCAAGGTCTTCTACCTCAACGGCGACAGCACCTTCCCGAGCGACCGAGCGGCCAAGGACGCCTTCGCCGCGACGCTGAAGGCGGGTCCCGGCAACGTCCGGCTGGCCGGGTCGCAGGACGGCAAGTACGACACCGCCACCGGCCGCGGGGTGATGCAGAGCGAGCTGCAGCGCAACCCGGACGTGAACGTGCTGGTCTCCTTCGCCGACCAGCAGACCCTCGGTGCTGTCCAGGCGATCGAGGCCGCCGGGAAGACCAGCGCGGTCAAGGTGATCTCGTTCGGCGGCAGCGAGCAGGGTGTCGCGGCGGTGCAGGCCGGGTCCTGGTACGGCGCACAGCTGACCATGCCCTTCTCCATCGGCGAGACGAGCGCGACCATCGCCATCGAGTCCGCCCAGGGGAAGAAGCCCGCGAAGACCGTGGTGGACGCCAACACGCTCGCCCCGCACAGCGGCTTCCTGACCAAGGCCGACGCGGCGGGGTTCAAGGCGCAATGGGTGTCCTGACCGCGCCGGCCACCCGTGTCGAGCGCCTCGCCGTACGGCTGGAGGAGACCGGGGCCGAAGCGGCCCTGGTCTCCCCGGGGGCCGACCTGCGCTACCTGCTGGGGGAGTCGCACGCCTCCTTCGAGCGGCTGACCGTGCTGGTGGTCGTGCCCGGGCGCCCCGACACCCTGGTGGTGCCCGCCGTCGAGGCGGCCTCCTGGGAGGGCCTCGAGGGGCGGGTGCAGACCGTCGTGTGGCGCGACGGGCAGGATCCGTACGACGTCGTCCGGGTGCTGCTGGGGGAGCGCCGTCGGGTCGCGGTCTCGGACGCGATGCCGGCCGCGCACCTGCTGCGGTTCCAGCAGCGCGGGCTCGACCTGCGGCTGGACCAGGCGGTCCGGCGGCTGCGCAGCGTCAAGGAGCCCGCCGAGATCGAGCAGCTGCGTCTGGCCGCGGTCGCCATCGACGAGGTGCACGCCGCGATCCCCGAGCTGATCCGGCCCGGCCGGCGCGAGGTCAACGTGGCGCGCGACATCGGGCGGGTGATGGCCGAGCGCGGCTTCACCAGCGCCGACTTCGTCGCGGTCGCGTCGGGCCCGAACGGCGGCAGCGCCCACCACGCCTCCTCGGACCGGGTGCTGGAGAAGCACGACGTCGTGTTCGTCGACATCAGCGGCCCGTGGCAGGGCGGCTACCACGCCGACTCCACCCGCACCTACGCGCTGGGGCGTCCCGCGCCCGAGGCGGTCGAGCGGTACGCCGCGGTCCGGGAGGCGTTCGAGCGGGCAGCCGCGACGGTCGCCCCGGGAGCCCGCGCGGGCACCGTGGACCTGGCCGCCCGGGCGGCTCTCGAGGAGGCCGGCCTGCGTGAGTTCTTCGTGCACCGGACCGGTCACGGCATCGGCCTGGAGGTCCACGAGTCACCGAGCATCGTCGACGGCAACGACGAGCCGCTCGAGGTCGGGATGGCGTTCAGCGTCGAGCCGGGCGTCTACCTGCCCGGTGAGTTCGGGGCGCGGCTGGAGGACATCGTGGTGGTCACCGAGACCGGCCGCGAGCACCTGAACAACCGCCCGCGCGAGCTGCTGGTGCTCTGAGCCTCACTCCACCGCGACGCCGGCCGCGCGCATCTCGGTGACCGCGCTCTCGGTGGTCCGCGGGGCGACGCCGGCGCAGAGGTCGAGCAGCACCCGGGTGGCGAAGCCGTTCGCGCTCGCGTCCAGCGCGGTGGCCCGGACGCAGTGGTCGGTGGCGATCCCGCAGACGTCGACCTGGTCGACCTCGCGCCCGCGCAGCCAGTCGGCCAGCGTGACGCCGTCGCGGGTCCGGCCCTCGAAGCCGGAGTAGGCGGCCGCGTGCTCGCCCTTGGTGAAGACGGCGTCGAAGGGCTGCGGGTCCAGGTTGGGGTGGAAGGCCTCGCCGTCGGTCCCGGCCTGGCAGTGCACCGGCCAGCTCTGCTCGAAGTCGGGATTCGAGGACCAGTGCGCACCGGGGTCGATGTGGTGGTCCTTGGTGGCCACGACGACGTCGTACGGCGGAGCCTTGGGGTCCTTGCGGGTCCAGTGGTGCAGCAGCGCGCTGATCTCACTGGCCACGCGTGCACCTCCGGCCACCGGGAGGGACCCGCCCTCGCAGAAGTCGTTCTGGACGTCGACCACGATCAGAGCTCGCGCCATGCCCCCGAGGCTAGCGAGAGCGCCGTCCGATGTCAGCGCGGAAACTTCCGGCAACCCGCGTTATCTCGTCGTGCCGATCTCCGTCTAGGTGACGTTCGCAGTCACCTCGAGATCGGAGAACCATGTCCAGACACCCACGCCGGGTCGCGGCCCTCGTCGCCGCGACCGCCGGCCTGGCCCTCGCCGCGGGGCTCGCCTCCCCGGCCCTCAGCGCGGCGGGACCGACCGCCGACCACGGGCACGCCGGGTCGCCGGGTCCGGATGCCCGCGGCGTCACCCCCGCCGCTGACCACCTGCGTGGCCGGTCGGCGGCGTCGGTGGCGGCCATCGCGCGCGAGCACGGGGTGGCGCCGAAGGTGATCGCCGGCCTGGCTCACGACGGGTCGGCGTGGTTCGACCGCGGCGGCCGGGCCTTCTTCGTCGAGCAGACCGCGCCCGGTGGCGACCCGGCCGCCGCCGGGGGCGCGAGCGCGGCGACCCCCGCGCCGTACCCGTACGCGCAGACCTTCACGCTGCACTCGCGGCCGGCGTCCAACCGCACTCTCTACCTCGACTTCGACGGCGCGGCCGTGAGCGGGACGGCCTGGAACACCAGCTACAACCAGGCCAGTGTGACCGCGGAGCCGTACGACGCCGACGGCAACCCGGCCGCGTTCGGCAGCGCCGAGCAGGACGTGATCCAGTCGGTCTGGCAGCGCGTGGCCGAGGACTACGCCAGCATGGACGTGGACGTGACCACCGAGGCCCCGGCCGCGGACCGGATCGACCGCACCGATACCACCGACCAGACCTACGGCACCGCGGTGGTGATCTCGCCGACCTCGTTCATCTCCTCCAGCTGCGCGTGCGGCGGGATGGCCTACCTCGGCGTCTTCGACTGGGCGCCCGGGCACGGGAGCTACCAGCCGGCCTGGGTGTTCACCCAGGGCGTCGGCACCGGCGCGAAGAACATCGCCGAGGCGGTCTCGCACGAGGTGGGGCACAACCTCGGCCTCAGCCACGACGGCACCGGCACCGACGCGTACTACTGGGGCCAGGGTCACTGGGCGCCGATCATGGGTGCGGGCTACAACCAGCCGCTGACGCAGTTCTCCACCGGTGACTACGCCGGGGCGAGCAACACCCAGGACGACTACGCCGTGATGGGCACCCACGGCGCAGCCCAGGTCGCCGACGACTACGGCGACACCAATGCCACGGCGGCCGCGCTCACGATCGGTCAGGCGAGGAGCGGCCTGGTCTCCAGCAGGTCCGACGTCGACGTGTTCTCCTACTCCGGCGACGCGCCGGTGTCCTTCGCCATCAAGCCGGCCTCGGTCTCGCCGAACCTGGACCTCACCGTCAAGGTGACCAGCGGCGGCACCACCACGACGTACGCTCCGGCGAACGTGCGCGGCGACAACGACGTGCTCTCCGGTCTCGGCGCCACCTTCACCGTGCCGGCCGACAACGACCCGGCCACCCCGGTCTACGTCGCGGTCGAGGGCACCGGCGAGGGCGATCCGCTGACCACCGGCGAGAGCGACTACGGCAGCCGCGGCGCCTACACGATCACCACCAACCAGCAGAAGGTGGGCGTGAGCGCGTTCGGCTGGGGCGCCAACAACGTGCGCCAGCTCGGTGACGGGGTGGACACGGCGTCCACCCGGACCAAGCCCGTTCCGGTCGTCGCGATCAGCGCGTTCAACCAGATCCGGCCGGGCGCGCAGGCCACCATCGCGTTGAAGCTCGACGGCACGGTCTGGGCCTGGGGCAGCAACAGCAACGGAATGGTGAACCCGTCGACGACGAACTACTACACCTCGCCGCAGCAGGTGGCTCTGAGTGGGATCAAGAGCGTGTACGCCTTCTCGAGCATCAGGTTCGCCGTCGACGCCGCGGGTCGGGTGTACGGCTGGGGTGACAACCGCTACGGACAGACCGGTGTGGGCAGCACTGCCACCGAGGTCCGTACCCCGACGCTCATTCCCGGTCTCAGCGGCGTCGTCGCGCTCGCGGGCAACTCGCTCGGCGTCTACGCACTGAAGTCCGACGGGACCGTGTGGTCCTGGGGTTCCGGTGCGGCTGGACGGCTCGGCAACAACACCAACATCAACAGCAGCCCGTCGCCGGTCCAGGCGAGCATCAGCGGAGTGACCGCGATCGCGGCCGGCGACCAGAACGGGTATGCACTCAAGGCCGACGGCACGGTCTGGGCCTGGGGTGCGAACACCAACGGGCAGGACGGGATCGGCACCGCCGGCGTCGCGAGCTACCGCATGGTGCCCGTCCAGGTCGTCGGTCTCTCGGGCGTCGTGTCGCTCTCGAACGCACTCGTGGTCAAGAGCGACGGCACGGTGTGGCTGTGGGGCACGACCGGCGCCGGCGAGCGTGGGGACGGGACGGTCAGTGCGACCGGTGTCGGAACGCCGACGAAGGTGCCGGGTCTCGCTGGCATCGACCGTGTCTTCGCGACGACCTCCGGAGATCGGACGCTGTACGCGGTGACCCACACGGGCGACGTCTGGTCGTGGGGCGAGAACGGCTATTTCCAGGCCGCAAACGGAACGGCCGTCGACGTCACCTCGCCCCACCGGATCCCCGAGCTCTCCGGGACCTCGGAGGTCAGCGCCGACCTGCAGGACGTGTTCGCCATCCAGCCCTGACGCGCAGCGAGCGTGGCCGTCCCGCCCTGAAGCGGGGCGGCCACGTTTCTCCTGCGGGCCTCTGTGACGTCTGGCAGGGTGTGCGCATGCCCGCCAAGGAAGACATCCGCGCCCTCGTCGAGTCCTACGTCGCCGCCGTCGGCCGCCAGGACCTCGAGGGCACCCTCGCCCTGTTCGCCGGGGACGCCGTCCAGGAGGACCCGGTCGGCACGCCGCCGAACGTCGGCCGCGAGCAGATCCAGGGCTTCTTCGAGAAGGCGTACCAGACCACCTTCAGCACCGAGCTCACCGGACCGGTCGTGGTCACCGGCGATCACGTCGCGTTCCACTTCACCATCACGATCCCGCTGGGGGAGGAGACGATGGTGGTCCGCGTCATCGACATGGCCCGGGTCGGCGGGGACGGGCTGTTCGCCGAGCTCCGGGCCGTCGTCGAGTAGCGCTACCGGACCCGGGTCAGGCCGACCCACCGCACCGTGGTCCGGCTGCTGCACATCACCGCCTGCACGGTGCCACCCACCGCCTTCGCCAGGTCGGCGTACGTGCCGGTGTGCCGCCGTCTGGTCGTCGCGGCGCGGACCCGGTAAGACCCCTGAAGCTCACCGGTGAAGCGCACCACCTGGCCGACCTCGAGACGGAGCACCCAGCGGTTGCTGCAGTAGTCGTGCTGCGAGACGAGGTGACCACCCGGGTACGGCGTGGCGACCGCGCCGGCGCACCGGTCGAGCGCGGCCTGCGTGCCCGCGACGCTCGCCCGCAGCGGCACCCGCACCGTCATCGCCGGCCGTGGCGCCCTGCCGGCCTCGACGGCGTCCACGCTTCCGACCAGCAGCGGTAGTGCGACGATCGCGGCGCCCGCACAGACCGGCACCGCCAGACGTCCTCGACGTCGTGTGTTCCTCTCCCTGTTCCCAGATCTCATGTGGCCCCTCCCAGTGGCGTACGGAGTCGTACCTCACTAGTAAAGTACGATTGCGTACGTGACTGGTCAAGAGGTTCCGTCGCCTCATCTCCCGAAGGGCCCGCACCACCTGAGCCGCGCCGAGGTCGCCGCCTCGCAACGCACCCGGCTGCTCGAGGCGACGCTGCAGGTGGTCGGCACCCAGGGGTACGCCGCCCTCAGCATCAGCCAGATCACCGCGGCCGCGCGGGTCTCCCGGACCGCCTTCTACGAGCAGTTCACCGGGAAGCAGGACGCCTTCCTCCAGGCCTACGACAGCTTCGCCGAGACGTTCGCGGACCAGCTGATGACGGTGAGCTCGCGGGCCTCCTCGCCCTGGGAGGCCATCGAGTCGAGCACCCAGCTGCTCGTGGGCTGGCTCACCGAGCGCCCTGCGGCCGCACGCGCCTGGCTGCTCGAGGTGTACGCGGCCGGCGATGCCGGGCTGGAGCACCGGGCGATGACGATGCGCTCGGTGGAACGCGCCTTCGACCTGGCCGCGCGCTGGATTCGCAAGGTGGACCCCGACCTGCCACCGCTGCCCCGTTTCGCCGCACGCGCCGTGGTGGCCGCGTCCTTCGAGCTGCTCACCGACGCCGTCCGTGACCCGTCGCCGCGACGGATCCGCGAGACCCGGAGGACGATCAACGAGCTGTGGCTGCTCGGGATCACCGCGCCGCGCTACGAGCCGCCGGTGTAGGACAAAGGTCCTGACGGATCTTGCCAGGGCCCGCCGGCGGCTGGATGATCGTTCGAGGACACACGCGGCATCTCCCAGGGTCAAACAGTCGGCCCGTAGCACGCCGTCGTGAGTGTCCAGGGGGCCCGCATGGTGCGGACTGCGATGGCACGGCAGAAGGACAGGCGCACCACCCATCTCGGCCGGCCGAGGCTGCGCTGGTACGGACGGGCGTTCGCCGCGACGGCGCTGCTCACCGCCGGCCTGGTCGACATCGGACCGGCCCGGGCGCTTCCCGGGACGCCGGCGCCCTTCGACCCCAACGTGCCCCAGGCCTTCTTGATCCAGGGCGACTCGCAGACGACACCGGGCACCTTCGTGCTGCAGCGGGCGCAGGTGCAGCCGGACGGCAGCGCGGTCTACGTGAACGAGGGCACCGTCGGCATCCAGGCCAACGCCATCGGCTTCAACCCCGCGGACGGTTTCGTCTACGCCACGACGTACCAGAACGCGACCCCGAGCAACACCGTGATCAGGATCGGCCAGAACGGGGTGTGGGAGACGGTCAAGACCCCGGCCAACGCGAACTGCACCCTGCCCGCGGTCGGGACCAACGACTACCTGGCCGGTACGTTCGTCGGCGGCTTCTACTACGCCTACCTGCCGACAGCGAGCAGCACCACGAGCTTCACCGTGCAGAAGCTGGACGTGACCACCTGCACCCGGACCACCTACACCGTGACCGGACTGGCGAACCCGCCGGACACCGTGGCGCTGCCCTTCGACCTCAGCTTCGCCGACGGCTTCTTCTGGGGCGTCAACGGCAACGGCTTCCTGGTGCGGATCCCGCTCAGCGCCGGGGCGGTGCAGTTCACGAACCTGGCCGGCATCCTGCCGACCGGCAACCCGTACGGCGCCTCCTGGACGATGGGCAACGGCAACCCGGTCTTCCAGAACAACGCCACCGGCGACTTCTTCCAGCTCGACACCACGCCGCTGCTCTCGGCCAGCCCGCCGGTGCTGGTCAGCCGGGTCAACGCACCGACCAACACGCAGAACGACGGCACCTTCGTGCCGGGGCAGCCGACCGATCTCGCGCTGAGCAAGACCGGTGTCGACCTCTACCAGGCCCCCCAGCAGGTCACCTACACCTACGTCGTGCACAACAACGGACCCGGGACGTCGTCCGGGGCGATCGTGACCGACCAGCTGCCTGCACAGATGTCCTACGTGAGCAGCTCGACGGCGTGCTTCAACCGAGCCTCGACGCCGACCCTGCCCGCTTGCGTGGCCGGCAACACCAACCTGGGCTTCTCGGTCCCGGCGATCGCCGCCGGCGCCGACTTCGCCTTCACGGTGACGGTCGCGCTCGCGGCGGGAGCGACGGGCACGAAGACCAACACCGCCACCGTGCTCCCGAACGATGCCGACACCGACCCGGCCAACAACACCGACTCCACCACGATGGTCCCCGGCACGGCGACGATCACGCTGGACAAGCAGGTCGCCTCGATCACCGACACCAACGCGAACAACCTCGACGACGCCGGCGACGTCATCCACTACACCTTCCTGGTCACGAACACGAGCCCGGTGACGGTCGTGAGCGTCGCTGTGGCCGATCCGCTCGTCGGCACGGTCTCCTGCCCCAGCACCTCGCTGGCGCCGGGGGCATCGACCCTCTGCACGGGCAGCTACACCATCACCCAGGCCGACGTGAACGCCGGCAGCCGCTCGAACACCGCGACCGCCTCGGCGACCACGGCGGGCGGCATCCCGACCAACCAGCCCTCGGACTCGACGACGACACCGCTCGACCAGGTCGCCGGCATCGACCTCGTCAAGACACCGAACCGGAGCACGCTGGTCGCGGGGCAGACGGTGACCTACACCTTCACCGCGACCAACACGGGCACGGTGACCTTGACCATCGTCCAGATCGCCGAGGGCGCGTTCAACGGGCTCGGTGCTCCGATGTCCGCGCTCGGCGGCTGCACCCCGGCGCTCGGGTCGTCGCTGGCGGCCGGCGCGTCGATGAGCTGTACGGCGACCTACGTCGTGACCCAGGCCGACGTCGACCGGTTCGCCGCGAACGGCACCACGCTGGACAACGCCGCGAGCGCGACCGGGACACCGCCGACGGGGCCTCCGGCGACTGACACGGCGAACGCGACGATCTCTGCGACACCGGCGCCGGCGATCGACCTGACCAAGGCCGCCGGCACCGTCTCGGACAACGACGCCAACGGCACCGATGCCGGCGACACCCTCGGGTTCACGTTCTCGGTGAAGAACACGGGCAACGTCACGCTGAACCCCGTGGTCGTCGCCGACCCGCTGCTGACCGGCCAGGGCATCACGATCAGCTGCCCGCCCGGCCCGCTCGCGCCCGGGGCGACGACGGCCTGCACCGCCAGCGCGCCGTACACGCTGACGCAGGCGGACATCGACTCCGGCGCCGTCTCGAACACCGCCACGGCGTCCGGGACCACTCCCTCCGGCAGCACGGTCACCGATCCGTCCTCGACGAGCACCCCGCTGGCGCCGCCGTCGGAGATCACCCTGACCAAGACCCCGGACCGGACGACCTTGGTCACGGGGCAGACGGTCACCTACACGTTCACGGCGACCAACACCGGCGCCACCACGCTGAGCAACGTGCAGATCGCCGAGGGCACGTTCAACGGGCTCGGTGGTCCGATGTCCGCGCTGACGGGCTGCACCCCGGCCCTCGGGTCGAGCCTCGCGCCGAACCAGACGATGACCTGCACCGCGACCTACGTCGTCGCCCAGGCCGACGTGGACAGGTTCGCCAACACCGGCACCGCCCTCACCAACGACGCCGGGGTCAGCGCCACGCCGCCCACCGGGCCGGACGTCTCGGACACCGCCAACGCGGCCGTGCCCTCGACCCCGACGCCGAGCCTGAGCCTGACCAAGCTCGCCGGCCCGCTCACCGACGCGAACGCCAGCGGCAGTACCGACGCCGGCGACACCATCACCTACTCGTTCGTGGTCCAGAACACCGGCAACGTCTCGCTGAAGGGCATCGCCGTCGCCGACCCGATGCTGGCCGGGCAGGGGATCACGATCACCTGCACGCCGACCGCCCTGGCACCCGGCCAGACCGCTGCCTGCACGACCAGCGCTCCCTATGTGATGACGGCCGCCGACGTGGCCGCCGACGAGGTGACGAACACCGCGACCGCGTCGGGCACGGACCCCGGGAACGCCACGGTGCCGTCCAACCCGTCGAGCACCACCACGCTGCTGCCGAACCTGGACCTGACCAAGACCCCGAGCACGAGCACGATGGTGGTGGGCCAGACCGTGACGTACACCTTCGTCGCGACGAACACCGGCGGCACCACGCTGACCGACGTGCAGATCGCCGAGAGCGCGTTCAACGGGCTCGGTGCTCCGATGTCAGCACTGACCGGCTGCACTCCGGCCCTCGGGGCCACCCTGGCGCCGGGCGAGACGATGACGTGCACGGCGTCGTACGTGGTCACCCAGGCCGACGTCGACCGGTTCGCCGCCGACGGCACCACCCTCGACAACGGGGCGAGCGCGACCGGCACGCCTCCGACCGGACCCCCGGTCTCCGACTCGGCCACCGCGAGCCTCACCGCGACCCCGGCCCCGGCCATCACCTTGACCAAGAGCGCCGGCGCGGTGGCCGACCTGGATGCGAACGGCACCGATGCCGGCGACACGATCTCGTTCACGTTCTCGGTGCAGAACACCGGCAACGTGACCTTGGACCCGGTGACCGTGGCCGACCCGCTGCTGGCCGGTCAGGGCATCACGATCACCTGTCCCGCCGGGCCGCTGGCCCCGACCGCGACGCGGACGTGCACGGCCAGTGCGCCGTACACGCTGACCCAGGCGGACATCGACTCCGGGGACGTCTCCAACACCGCCACCGCATCGGGCACCACTCCCTCTGGCGGCACGGTCACCGATCCCGACTCGACGAACACCCCGCTGACACCGCCCTCGCAGATCACCCTGACCAAGACCGCCGACAGAACCACCCTGGTCGCCGGCCAGACGGTCACCTACACGTTCACCGCGACCAACACCGGCGCGACGACGCTGACCGACGTGCAGATTGCCGAGGGCGCGTTCAACGGACTCGGTGCACCGATGTCCGCGCTGACCGGTTGCACCCCGGCTCTCGGGTCGAGCCTGGCGCCAGGGGCGACCATGACCTGCACCGCGACCTATGTCGTCGTGCAGGCTGACGTCGACCGGTTCGCCGGATCGGGCACGCCGGTGCAGAACGCCGCCTCCGTCACCGCCACGCCGCCGACCGGCCCCGACGTCACCGACACCGCACAGGCGCAGGTCCCGGCCGCACCGGCACCGGCGATCGGCCTGACCAAGGGCGCCTCCAGCGTCAGCGACCTCGACGCCAACGGCACCGATGCCGGCGACACGATCTCGTTCACGTTCTCGGTGCAGAACACCGGCAACGTCGCCCTCGACCCGGTCGCCGTCTCCGACCCGCTGCTCGGAGGCCAGGGGATCACCGTCACCTGTCCCGCGGGGTCCCTGGCGCCGGGCGCGACGACGAGCTGCACCGCGAGCGCCCCGTACGCGCTGACCCAGGCCGACGTGGACGCCGGTGTCGTCGCCAACACGGCCACGGCCACCGGCACGCCTCCCGCCGGGCCCCCCGTCACCGACACCTCGTCGACCACCACACCGCTGGTGACGACCTCGGAGATCACGCTCGCCAAGACGCCGAGCACCAGCACCATGGTGGCCGGGCAGACGGTGACCTACACGTTGGTCGCGGCGAACACCGGCGCCACCACGCTGACCGGTGTGCAGATCGCCGAGGGCGCGTTCAACGGGCTCGGTGGTCCGATGTCCGCGCTGACCGGCTGCACCCCCGCCCTCGGGTCCACCCTGGCGCCGAACCAGACGATGACCTGCACGGCGGCGTACGTGGTCACCCAGGCCGACGTCGACCGGTTCGCCGCCGACGGCACCACGCTGGACAACGCCGCGAGCGCGACCGGCACCCCGCCGACCGGGCCCGACGTCACGGGCACCGCGACCGCGAGCCTCACCGCGACCCCGGCGCCGAGCATCGACCTGACCAAGACCGCAGGCTCGGTCACCGATGTCGACGGCAACGGCACCGATGCAGGGGACACCCTCTTGTTCGCGTTCCAAGTGCACAACACCGGCAACGTGACCCTGGACCCGGTCACCGTGGCCGACCCGCTGCTCGCCGGCCAGGGCATCACCGTGACCTGTCCCGCGGCACCGCTGGCGCCGGACGCGGCCGTCAGCTGCACCGCCTCGGACCCGTATACGCTGACGCAGGCCGAGATCGACTCCGGCACCGTCTCCAACACCGCCACCGCATCGGGCACCACCCCGTCGGGCGGCGCGGTCACGGATACGTCGTCGACCAGCACGCCCCTGACCCCAGGATCGGCGATCACGCTGGCCAAGACCCCGAGCACGAGCACGATGGTCGCTGGGCAGACGGTGACCTACACGCTCGTCGCGACGAACACCGGTGGGACGACGCTGACGGCCGTGCAGATCGCCGAGGGGGCGTTCAACGGGCTCGGTGGTCCGATGTCCGCGCTCACGGGGTGCGCCCCCGCGCTCGGCTCGCCACTGGCCCCGGGCGAGACGATGGCGTGCACGGCGTCGTACGTGGTCACCCAGGCCGACGTCGACCGGTTCGCGGCCGACGGCACCACGCTGGACAACGCCGCGAGCGCGACCGGCACGCCGCCGACCGGACCCGACGTCACGGACACCGCGAACGCGAGCCTCACCGCGACCCCGGCACCGAGCATCGAGCTGACCAAGGGCGCGAGCGCGGTGGCCGACCAGGACGCGAACGGCACCGATGCCGGCGACACGATCTCGTTCACGTTCTCGGTGCAGAACACCGGCAACGTCACCCTGGACCCGGTGACCGTGGCCGACCCGCTGCTGGGCAGCCAGGGCATCACGATCTCGTGTCCACCTGGTCCTCTGGCCCCGACCGCGACGACGACGTGCACCGCGAGTGCGCCCTACACGCTGACCCAGGCCGAGGTGAACGCGGGCGTCCTGACGAACACCGCCACCGCCACCGGAACCACTCCCTCCGGCGGCACCGTGACCGACACGTCCTCCACGAGCACCTCACTGGCGTCCGCCCCGCAGATCACCCTGACCAAGACGGCCGGGACGGTCACCGATGCCGACGGCAACGGCACCGATGCCGGTGACACCCTGGGCTTCTCGTTCTCGGTGCAGAACACCGGCAACGTCACCTTGGACCCGGTGACCGTGGCCGACCCGCTGCTGGCTGGTCAGGGCATCACGATCTCGTGTGCGCCGGGTCCGCTGGCGCCGACCGCGACGCGGACGTGCACCGCGAGTGCGCCGTACACGCTGACGCAGGCGGACATCGACTCCGGCACCGTCTCCAACACCGCCACCGCATCGGGCACCACTCCCTCCGGCGGCACGGTCACCGATCCCTCCTCGACGAACACCCCGCTGACACCGCCCTCGCAGATCACTCTGACCAAGACCGCCGACAGAACCACCCTCGTCGCCGGCCAGACCGTCACCTACACGCTGTCCGCCACCAACACCGGCGCCACCACGCTGACCGATGTCCAGGTCGCGGAGGACTCGTTCAACGGCGCCGGCACGATGTCCGTGCCGAGCTGCACACCGACCCTCGGCAGCACCCTTGCCCCGGACCGGACGATCACCTGCACGGCGACGTACGTGGTCACCCAGGCCGACGTCGACGCCCTGGTCCAGCAGGGCACCCAGCTCAGCAACGCCGCGACCGCCACCGGCACCCCGCCGACCGGACCCGACGTCACCAGCACCGACGAGGTCGCGATTCCCGCGACGAACGGACCCGCCCTGACGCTGGACAAGAAGGTCGCTCGCGTCGACGACGTGAACCGCAACGGACTCACCGATGCCGGCGACGAGATCCACTGGGAGTTCGTCGTCACGAACACCGGTGGCGTGTCCGTGACCCAGGTCGCGATCGACGACCCGATGGTGGCGCTGGTCATCTGCGAGGCGACCACGCTGGCACCGGGAGCGCAGACGATCTGCCGGCCGCACGCGACATACGTGGTCACCCAGGCCGACGTCGACGCCGGCGGCGTCCGCAACACCGCCACCGCCTCCGGGGTCGACCCCGGAGGCGACCCGGTCGTCACCGACCCGGACTCGACGTTCACACCGACCGACCAGGTGGTCGCGCTGCGCCTCGAGAAGCGGGTTGCCGTGGTCATCGACATGAACGGCACCGGCACGGTCGACGCCGGCGACCAGATCACCTACGAGTTCGACGTGTCCAACACCGGCACGGTCACCCTGTCCGGCATCGCGGTCGACGATCCGAAGCTCGCCGACGCCGGCATCACGGTCTCCTGCCCACCCGACCCGGTTCCGGCCGGGGCGACGATCCTGTGCACGGCCGACATGGCGTACGTCGTGACGGCTGCCGACGAGGCCTCCGGGGGAGTGCACAACGTCGCCACGGCCTCGGGGGTCCCGCCCGGCGGTGAGCGGCACGTCTCGCCGCCGTCGCACGCGGACCTGCCGACCGGGACGGGTGGCCAGGGCAACCAGGGCGGCGACCTCGGCGACACCGGGCTGCCTGCCGGTCTGCCGCCGCTCGTGCTGCTCGGTCTGGTCACCCTCGGCTCGGGGGTGGCGCTGGCCCGGCGAACCCGCTGATCGTTCCAAGGACCTGGAAAAACTTCCCAGTTCCGCGTAATCCGAGAGCGCGAAGTTCCGTCAGGGGGGCGTGTTCCGGAGAAATGCGCAGCCCTTCGCATCCCACCGCTCACCCCGACGCGCGTCGATCGGAGCCCCGCCCAGGGTCCGAGGGCGGCGTCGCGCGGAGCGTGATGGTGTCTCGATCACCCAGGTCGTGGTGCGCGGCCTGGGTGCTCTGCTGCTCGCGGCCCTTGTCGCGGTCGTCCCGGGCACGGGCCCCGCCCAGGCCGTCCTGGGCACCCCGGTCCCGTTCGACCCGAACATCCCCCAGCAGTTCCTGGTGCAGAACCCGAACACCCCGCCGACGGCGAGCACCTACGTCCTGCAGCGCGCGGTCGTCCAAGCGAACGGCAGCGTCTCGTACGTCAACGAGGGCACGATCGGTATCGCGGCCAACGGCATCGCCTTCAACCAGGCGGACGGCTTCGTCTACGGCATCGACACCAGCACCAGACAGCTCGTGAAGATCGGTCAGAACGGCGTCTACTCGGTGATGCCGGCGGGCTGCGCGCTGCCGAACACGACCAACAACGCCTACCTCGACGGCGCGATCGTCAACGGGGTCTTCTACAGCTACGACGCGACGTCCAGCACCACCACCAGCTTCGTGATGCAGAAGATCGACCTGGCCACCTGCACCCGGACCTCGTACACGGTCACCGGGCTGAGCAATGCGCCGAGCGCCGTGAATCTCCCGTTCGACCTGACGTACGCCGACGGGTACTTCTGGGGCGTCAACGACAACGGCTACCTGCTGCGGATCCCGACCAGCGCGGGCGCCGTCCAGACCACGAACGTCAGCTCGCTGGTGCCCACGGGGAGCTACTACGGCGCCGCGTGGACGATGGGCAACGGCAACCCGGTCTTCCAGAACAACGCCAGCGGTGACTTCTTCCAGCTCGACACCACCGCGCTTGCCTCGGGCGGTTCCGCGACCCTGATCAGCCGGCTCAACGCACCTGCTGCGGGCCAGAATGACGGCACCTTCGCGGCCGGTCAGCAGGTCGACCTCGGGATCACCAAGCAGGGCGCGGCGACCTACCAGTCGCCGCAGTCGTTCACCTACACCTTCACCGTGACCAACAACGGCCCCGGCGCCTCCTCGGGTGCCGTCGTGCAGGACCAGCTGCCGTCCGGGATGACGTACTCGAGCAGCTCGGTGGCCTGCTTCAACTACGCCACCCAGCCGTCCCTTCCGGCCTGTGCCTCGGGCAACACCAACCTCGGTTTCTCGATCCCGCCGATCGCCATCAACGGCACCTTCACCTACACCCTGACGGTGAACATCGCCACCGGCACGGCGGGCACCAAGACCAACACCGGCACGATCATCCCCAACGAGGCCGACATCAACCCCGCCAACAACGTCAGCTCGACCAAGACGAACGTGCCGATCTCCTGCACGCCGGGCACCATCTACGCTCTCGACGGGTCGGGCTCGTACAGCCTCCTCAAGGTCGATCCCGCCACCGGCAGCAGCTCGCTCACGTCCAACTTCAACGCGCCACCGCCGGCTTCCGACGGAACTCAGTACGTCAATGCCCTCGCGATCGCCCCGGGCGGCACTGCTGCGTACGCGGTCTCGACTCCGTCGAGCTCGGCAGGGGTCGTGTACATCCAGAAGTACGACCCGTCGACCGGTTCGGTCGCTCAGGTCGGTTCGATCAACGTCGGCACCAACATGTCCGCGATCGGTGGTGCGTTCGACCCCACCACCGGCCGCTACTGGGTGATGGTCTACAACCAGAACAACGGCTGGTACGAGTTCTACGCGTTCGACACCTCCACGAACACCTCGCTCGGCCGGATGTTCTCCTACCCGTTCAACACGGACTTGACCTTGAACGGCAACGGCGACCTCGCCTTCGACGCCACTGGCCGGCTGTACGTCCTGATGAACAACTCCAGCAACCGCAGCGAGATCCGGACCTTCGGCCCGCCGCTGCCGTCGGGCAACCTCACCTCGAGCTCCGGCCAGGTGGTCGCCTCGCCGGTCGACCCGGTCACCGTGCAGGCCAATGGCCTGGCCTTCGGTGGCGATGGCTACCTCTACACCGAGGGCGCCGACGGCACGGGCGGTCAGACGGTGATCCGCAAGATCGACCCGGCCACGGGCGACGTGCTCGCCACGATCAACCTGACCCAGCCGGACGGCACCGCTGACATCCTCTCGCGCGACCTGGCGTCGTGCACCAACCCGAGCACGATCACGTTGCAGAAGGACATCGTCGGTCGCAAGGTGGCCACCGACCAGTTCGGGCTGTCGATCACCGGCAACGGCTTGTCGCTGAACAACACCGGGACCACCAGCGGCTCGACGACGGGTCTGCAGACGGACGACCCCGCGGTGGCCGGTCCCGTGCTCGCGATCCCGGGCAAGACCTACACGATCACCGAGACCGGAGCGAGCGGTGCGAACCTCGCCAACTACCTCACCACCTATCAGTGCGTGGACACGCTGAACAACAACGCGGTGGTGGCTTCCGGCTCCACGTCCAGCGGCTCGCTCACGATGCCGGGCGTCAGCACCTCGGGCTCGAACGTCGTCTGCACCTTCACGAACACCCCGACGAACCCGTCGATCACGCTGACCAAGACACCGAACAGGACGACGCTCGTGACCGGCCAGACGGTCACCTACACCTTCGTCGCGAAGAACACCGGCAACGTGCCGCTGACCAACGTGACCATCTCGGAGACCTCGTTCAACGGCTCCGGGACCGCTCCGGTGGTGACGGGCTGCTCCCCGGCGGCCGGCTCCACGCTGGCGCCGAACGCCACCATGACCTGTACGGCGACGTACGTGGTCACGCAGGCGGACGTGGACCGCTACGTCCAGAACAGCACCCAGCTCAACAACACCGCCCAGGTGGTCGGGACTCCGCCGACCGGCGCGAACGTGACCGCCACCGCGAACGCCTCGATCCCGGCGCTGGTCCTGACGAAGACGGCCGGCACCGTCTCGGGTCCGGACTCCTCGGGCAACTACACCGCCACCTACACGATCACCGTGCGCAACAGGGCGCCGAACGCCGCGACGACGTACGGACCGCTCACCGACACCCCGGCGTTCTCGTCGAACCTGAACGCACTGAGCGCCGCCTGGACCTTCACCTCCTCCAGCGGCGGCACACCCGTGACGGGCTCGGCGACGGGTGCCGGCCCGTACACGCTTTCCGCGGCTGGAACCCCGATCGCCAGCGGAGAGACGCACACCTACGCGGTCACCATCACCTTCCGGTTCACCAACACCAGCCCGGCCACCGCCTGCGCCGGGTCCGGCACCGGCTTGTTCAACACCGCCACGATCCCGGGGCAGAGCGCCACTGCCTGTGACACCCCGCCGACCCGGTACGACGTCTACCTGCACAAGGTCGGCAAGAACGCGAGCGGCGCGACGGTCTCGCTGGCCGGCTCGGCCTGGCAGCTGCAGGCCGATGCCAGCGGGGCGCCCGGCCCGGTGATCGCCGGCGGCGTGCAGGCGGTGACGGGGCAGGTCGGTGAGTTCAAGATGACCGCGCTCGCGCCCGGCACCTACTGGCTGACCGAGACCACCTCGCCCAGCGGCTACGTGCTGCTCGCCGAGCCGATCAAGTTCGTCGTCTCCTCGACCGGCGCGGTCAGCGTCTCCGGCGGCGGTGACTCCGCGATCTCGGTGGGCACCACGTCGTCCGGCCAGCCCGAGATCACCGTCGGCGACCCGCGCTCGCTCACTCTGCCCGCGGCGGGCGGCAGCGGCGCCTCGATGTTCGCAGTCGGCGGCAGCGCGCTGCTCCTGCTGGCGGTCGTCGTGGCTCTGATCCGCAGCCGCTCCAGCTCGGGCGCGAGGACCGGGAAGCGGGTGAGGACGTAGCCCCTGCATCGCAGCTTCGGCCCCCATGAGCCCAACACCAACGACCTTCAACAGCCACAGCACCGCACATCGGAAGAAAGAGAAAGAGATGACCATGTCCACCGTTGGACGCCTCCGGGCGTTCCTCCTCGCGATCGCCGCCCTTGGCATCGTGTTGGTCGGACTCGCGCAGGGCGCGTCGGCGGCGTCGCCGTCGCTGCCTGACCCGAGCAAGACCGGCTCCATCGACATCCACAAGTTCAAGACTCCGGACAGCGCGACGGGTCTGCCGGCCAACGGCACCGTGGTCGACACCACCGGCCTCACGCCGGTCCCGGGCGTCACGTTCCAGATCCAGCGGGTCAACACGATCAACCTGACCACCAACCAGGGCTGGCAGGACGCCAGCACGCTGAGCGGGTCGTTCAACCCGAACAACGCCGCCGGCTCGATCACCGCCGCGGGCTACACCCTGGGCGCGGCCAGCACCCAGACGACCGACGCCAGCGGCAACGCGTCGTTCACCTCGCTGCCGCTGGGCCTCTACCTGGTCACGGAGACCTCGTGGCCCGCGGGCGCGACCCCGTCGGCTCCGTTCCTGGTCTCGGTGCCGCTGACCGACCCGACCAACCAGAGCTCGTGGCTCTACGACGTGAACGTCTACCCGAAGAACTCGATCGACAACGTCACCAAGACCGTCGACGACGCCAGCGCCGTCAAGCTCGGTGACCCGGTCTCGTTCACCATCAAGGGCGACATCCCGAACGTCTCGGCGATCGACGGCTACAAGATCGTCGACCAGCTCGACTCGAAGCTCACCTACGTGGGCGCGCTGGTGACCCTCTCGGACGGCACCACGATCACCGCGGGCACCGACTACACGGTGGCCTTCGACAGCGCCACCAACACCCTCACCGTGCAGTTCACCGCCGCGGGCCGGACCATCCTGGCCGCGCACAACACCGCCCAGGTCGTGGTGAAGCTCGACACCAAGGTCAACACGGTCGGTGAGATCGTCAACACCGCGCTGCTGTACCCGAACGCGAGCAGCTTCACCGGCACCCCCGCCCCGAGCAACCCCGTGATCACCAAGTGGGGCGGCATCACCGTGCAGAAGAACGACCCGAACGGCAACGCGCTGGCCGGTGCCGTGTTCAGCGTGTACCCGACCCAGGCCGACGCGCTGGCGGGCACCAACGCGATCAGCATCAACGGCGTGAGCACCTTCACCACGGACGCCACCGGCCAGGTGACGATCTCGGGTCTGCGGTACTCCAACTGGGCCAACGGTGCCGCTGTCGCTCCGGGTGACCCGGGCTACCAGAGCTACTACCTCGCCGAGGTCCAGGCCCCGACCGGGTACGAGCTGCTCGCCGAGCCGATCAAGTTCGACGTCACCGCGGCCACCACGGCCGTCGGGGTCGACCTGACGGTCAAGGACGTGCCCTCGAACGCGGGCTTCCAGCTGCCGTTCACCGGTGGCCACGGCCTTCTGTACTACTACATCGCCGGTGCGGTGCTGCTGGGCCTCGCGCTCCTCGTGAGTGTGACCCGTCGGCGCCACAAGGCCTGATCCCGCTGCGCACCTGATGGTGAGGCGCCGACTCGGGTCGGCGCCCCACCCAGGCCGCGAGGGAAGGACCGATACTTCCCGGCCGCAGAACCCCCACGAGAGAGAACGCAGACCATGTTCCTGACGAACGCCGGACGCCTCAGGGCGTTCCTCCTCGCGATCGCCGCCCTCGGCATCGCGTTGGTCAGCCTCGCCTCGGTCGCGACGGCCGCGTCGCCCTCCCTGCCCGACCCGAGCAGGACCGGCTCCATCGGCATCCACAAGTTCAAGACTCCGGACAGCGCGACGGGTCTGCCGGCCAACGGCACGGCGGTCGACACCACCGGCCTCACGCCGGTCCCGGGCGTCACGTTCCAGGTCCAGCGGGTCGACACGATCAACCTGGCCACGAACGAGGGCTGGCAGGACGCGAGCGCGCTGAGCGGGTCGTTCAACCCGAGCAACGCCTCCGGTTCGATCGCTGCGGCTGGGTTCACCCTGGGCACGGTCGGCACGCAGACGACCGACGCGAGCGGCAACGCGTCGTTCACCTCGCTGCCGCTGGGCCTGTACCTGGTGACGGAGACCTCGTGGCCCGCGGGCGCGACCCCGTCGGCTCCGTTCCTGGTCTCGGTGCCGCTGACCGACCCGGCCAACCAGTCCGCCTGGCTCTACGACCTCCACGTCTACCCCAAGAACTCGATCGACGCCGTCAGCAAGACGGTCGACGACGCGAACGCGATCAAGATGGGCGACCCGGTCAGGTGGACCGTCGTCGGAGACATCCCGAACGTCTCGGCGATCGACGGCTACAAGATCGTCGACCAGCTCGACCCGAAGCTCACCTACGTGGGCGCGCAGGTGACCCTGTCGGACGGCATCACCTTCACCGCGGGCACCGACTACACGGTCGTCTTCGACGCCGCCGGCCACACGCTGACCGTGCAGTTCACCGCTGCGGGCCGGGCGATCCTGGCCGCGCACAACACGGCCCAGGTCAAGGTCGTCGTGAACACCAGGGTCAACACGGTCGGCGAGATCACCAACACCGCGCTGCTGTACCCGAACGCGCACAGCTTCGACGTCACGCCGGGTCAACCCGGTGGCCCGACCCCCAGCAATCCCGTGATCACCAAGTGGGGCGGCATCACCGTGCAGAAGACAGACCCGAGCGGCAAGGCGCTGGCTGGTGCGGTGTTCAGCGTGTACGCGACCCGGAGCGACGCCGAGGCACGCACCAACGCGATCCCGCTGGGCGGCCGGACCACGTTCTCGGTGAACACCGGCGGCCAGGTGACGATCGCGGGTCTGCGGTACTCCGACTGGGCCAACGGTGCGGCAGTCGCGCCGGGTGACCCGGGCTACCGGAGCTACTACCTCGCCGAGGTCCAGGCCCCGACCGGGTACGAGCTGCTCGCCGAGCCGATCAAGTTCGACGTCACCGCGGCCACCACCGCCGTCGGTGTCGACCTCAAGATCGAGAACGTCCGGGTCGACGGCCCCGTCGACTGCCACTGCCACGGCTCCCACAGCGACCTTCTTCCGGACACGGGTGGCCCGGCGCTGATCCTCGCCGTCGGCGGCGGTGTGCTGCTGGTCGCGGGCCTGCTCGTGGCGAGCACGTCGCGTCGGCGTCGCAAGGCTGCCTGAGCGCCATGGAGCTCACGACCACCTCTGTCCTCGAGGTGACACCGCCACCTCCACCCGACGACCGAGGCACGAGGCGGGGCGGGCGTCGTCGAGCGATGCTCACCGCCTGGACCGTACGACGGGCGCTGGTGGTCGTGCTCGGCATCGCCGGGCTGAGCGTGCTGCTCTTCCCGGCCGCGGGCGCCTGGTTCAGCGACCGGGCGCACGCGTCGACGGTCTCCGGCTACGTGGAGACGGTGAAGTCGATGACGCCGGCGCAGACCCGGAAGCTGCTCGAGCAGGCGCACGCGTACAACAAGCACTTGCCCACCGGGCCGCTGCGCGACCCGTACAGTGCCTCGGGCCGCGGCCGTGAGACCGCGCTCGGCGCCGACGCCGAGACGTACCTGCACACCCTCGACGTCGGCACGGACGGGATCATCGGGGTGCTCGCGATCCGCCCGATCAACCTGAGCCTGCCCGTCTACCACGGCACCGGGTCCCACGCCCTGGACCGTGGCGTCGGCCATCTCTTCGGCAGCTCGCTGCCGGTCGGCGGACCCGGGACCCATGCCGTTCTCACCGGTCATTCGGGGATCGCGGGGGTGACGCTCTTCAGCAACCTGCACCAAGTCCAGCTCGGCGACGAGTTCACCGTCACGGTCCTGGACCGGACGCTGACGTACAAGGTCGACCAGATCGAGACCGTGCTGCCCGAGCAGACCGAGGACCTGCAGCGCGTCCCCGGCGCGGACTACGTCACCTTGGTCACCTGCACCCCGATCGGCGTGAACACGCACCGGCTCCTGGTCCGCGGCATCCGAGTGCCGACCCGGGACGACAGCGCCCGTCAGCCGGACTTCCTCACCGGCCACGGTGGCCCCGGCTTTCCGTGGTGGATCGTGGAGCTGGCCGGGGGGCTGCTCCTCCTCGTCGTCCTGACCACGCCGCTGGGCCGAGACTGATGGCCGATGCGCCATCGTCCCCTGCCCACCAGCGCCTTCGTGCACTGGGCGCGCTGCTGCTCGCGGTGATCGTCGTGGTGATGCCCATCGGTGGACTGCCAGCCCAGGCGGCAGCCGGCGATCCGTGGGACCCGGCGCAGGCGATCGCCTTCCAGCTCGCCGGCGGCACGTTGTACAAGATGACCACGCAGAGCGACGGCACCGTCCTCTACTCGGTCGAGGGCACTCCCGGCCCGTTCAACTCGCTGGTGCTCAACCCGCTGGACGGGTACCTGTACGCCACGTCGGCGAGTCCGTCCAACCATGTGCTCAAGATCGGCCAGGGCGGCGTGGTCGTGAACGGCAACGTCGCGACGCTGCCCGCGGACTCCAACGACGCGAACCCGGGCAGCACCTTCATCGCCGGTGCGATCGACCCGACCACCGGCGCCATGTACGTCGGCGGCACCAGCTCGTTGATGACCTCGCTCAGCGTGGTCGACCTGGTCACGGGAACGGTGACCGGCCTGAGCCTGTCCCAGGGCATCGCCGGCTCGGCGGACCTCGTCTGGCAAGGCGGCTTGCTGTGGACGGTGACCTCCGCGGGCGAGCTGATCAAGATCGACCCGATCACCGGCGCTGTCATCCCCGTCAAGGCCAGCGCCCTTCCGTCCGCGACCTCCTGTGGGAGCGTCCGGATCTACGGCGCCGGCTACGCCCTCGGGAACGGCAACCTGGTCTGGATCGACAACTGCTCCGGCAGGATGTACCAGATCGACATGTCGTCGCCGACGTACCACTACTTCTCGATGGGCGACGGCCAGGCCAACGCCAACAACGACGCCGCCTCCTCACTGGGATCGCCGACCGACCTGGTGGTCGCGACGTGTGGTCCGGGCCAGGGCACCTGCCTCGCGCCGGCCGGCTCGAACACCCCGCTGACCTCCTACCCGATCGGCCGGGACCCGGCCTCGCGCTACGCGGCCGGTCAGCAGCTCACCTACACGATCACGGTCCGCAACGACGGTCCCGGGCTGAGCTCGGGATCGGTGACGACGGACACCCTGCCTCCCGGCACGACGTTCGTCTCCTCCAGCAACCCCACCTGCACTGCTACCGGCTCGACGATCGCGTGTGTCTCAGGACAGCTCGCCCCTGGCGCCAGCACGTCGTACCCGATCACGGTGCTGGTCGCCGCCGGCACCAGCGGCAGCCTGACCAACACGGTGACGGTGCTCGGCAACGAGGCCGAGACGGACACCAAGGACAACACGGACACCCACACGGCGGACCCTCAGCCGCCGCACCCGACCGTGCCGCGCCTCAGCATGGACAAGCGGGTTGCCTCGGTCGACGACGTGAACAGGAATGGCCTCACCGACACCGGCGACGAGATCCACTACGAGTTCGTCGTCAAGAACTCCGGCACGGTGAGCCTGGTGGACGTCGCCATCGATGACCCGATGCTGGTCCTGGTCGTCTGCCGCACGACGACGCTGGCCCCTGGTGCGAGCACGAGGTGCCGGCCGCACGCGACGTATGTGATCACCCAGGCCGACGTCGACGTGGGCGGGATCCGCAACGTGGCCACCGCTACCGGCAAGACGCCCAGTCGCACGCCGGTGGTGTCCCTCCAGGACTCGACCTTCACCTCGACCGGTCAGAAGTCCGCGATGAGCCTCGCGAAGGGGATCCGCTCGATCATCGACATGAACGGCAACGGGATGGTCGACGTCGGTGACACGATCACCTACGAGTTCCTGGTGAAGAACACCGGCACGGTGACGCTGCGCGGTGTCGCCATCGAGGACCCGAAGCTCGTGGGCGCCGGCATCGGTGTGGGCTGCCCGAGCGACGCCTTGGCGGCCGGCGAATCGGTGACGTGCGTGGCCGAGGAGCCATACGTCGTCACGGCGGCGGACGTCGCCGCCGGCGGGGTGCACAATGCTGCGACCGCGAAGGCTCGTCCGCCTGGCGGCGGGCCCGGCGGGCCTGGCGGCGCGCCCGGCGGCGTACGTGTTGACGCGCCGCAGGCGCTCTCGGACGTCCCGACCAAGGAGAGGTGCTTCACGATCAGCACGACTACGCGCCGGAGTGCCGTGTGCTCGGCGTCCCCGGCCTCCTCCCTGCCCAGCGTGGGAATGCCGTCGGGACTGCCGTGGGTCGCGCTGCTCGGGGTGACGTTCCTCGGAGCAGGAGCCGTGCTCGCGGGCGGTGGTTCCCGTGTCAGGCGACCGCGCCGACGTCCGGCCGGCTCAGGACACTAGGGCCCGACCAACTCGGTCGGGATCGCCGGCTCACCGCGTTGCAGCTGCAGCGCGGTGAGCGGAAGCTCTGCCCGGGAGCGCCGGTGCCGCTCGCGCCCGGCCTCCAGGGGCTCGGTGCCGACCAGTGCGCCATCCCGTACCAGCGGCACCAGGAGGTTCCGGTCGTTGTGGTCGCCGCGGGCCGGGCTCCCGATCCCGATCACCTCCGCGGTTGCGGTGCCCGCGGCGTCGAGCCGGCGCAGCGCGTACTTGCGGCCACCGAGCGAGACCTTGTCGATGCTCTTCTTGGCAACGTCGACGAGCGTCCCGTCCGAGGAGGCTCGGGCGACCAGCTTGTAGACGAACCCGCAGGTGGGGTGGCCGCTGCCGACCACGACCTGGGTGCCGACGCCGTACACGTCGACCGGCGCCGCGGCGAGCGCGGCGATCGCGTGCTCGTCGAGGTCGGAGGTCACGACGATCCGGGTGCCGGTGGCGCCGAGGGCGTCGAGCTGGGCGCGGACGTCCACGGCCAGCGAGCCCAGGTCGCCCGAGTCGAGCCGGACACCTCCTAGCTCGCGCCCGGCGACGCGGACCGCGGTCTCGACACCGGCGCGCACGTCGTAGGTGTCCACCAGGAGCGTGGTCCCGACCCCGAGGGCGGCCACCTGGGCACGGAACGCGTCCTCCTCGGAGTCGTGCAGCAGCGTGAACGAGTGCGCGCTGGTCCCCGCGGTCGGGACGCCGTACCGGAGCCGGCTCTCCAGGTTCGACGAGGTCGCGAAGCCGGCGACGTACGCCGCCCGGGCGCTGGCGACCGCGGCCTGCTCGTGCGTGCGCCGGGAGCCCATCTCGATGCACGGCCGGTCGCCGGCCGCGGCGGTCATCCGGGACGCGGCCGAGGCGATCGCCGAGTCGTGGTTGTAGATCGAGAGCAGCAGCGTCTCCAGCAGCACCGCCTCGGCGAAGGTGGACTCGACGACCAGCACGGGGGAGTGCGGGAAGTAGACCTCGCCCTCGGGGTAGCCCCAGACGTTCCCGGAGAACCGGTACGACGACAACCAGTCCAGCGTGGGCTCGTCGACGACGCGTTGCTCGCGCAGGAAGGCGATCTCGTCCGGCCCGAACCGGAACCGCTCCAGGGACTCCAGCATCCGGCCGACGCCGGCCACCACGCCGTACCGGCGCCCCTCGGGCAGCCGCCGCGCGAACAGCTCGAAGACGGAACGTCGCTCGGCGGTCCCCGCGGCCAGGGCGGCCTGCAGCATGGTCAGCTCGTAGTGGTCGGTCAGCAGTGCGGTGTGTCCGGTGAGGTCGTTGGCCACGAACCGCAGGCTACGTCCTATCGTGGTGGTCATGTCCGCGCCCAGCCCGGTCGAGCTCGACGAGCCGGTGACCTCCGACCTGACGGACCTGGCGACTCCTTGGGTCACCATCGTGTGGAACGACCCGGTGAACCTGATGTCGTACGTGACCTTCGTGTTCACCCAGTACTTCGGCTACGCCCGCAAGAAGGCCGAGAAGCTGATGCTCGAGGTGCACCACGACGGCAAGTCGGTCGTCTCCACCGGCAGCCGCGAGGAGATGGAGCGCGACGTGCAGGCGATGCACGAGTACGGCCTGTGGGCGACCATGCAGAAGGCGGACACTCCGTGAGCGGATTCAGCCGGCACCGGAAGTCGGGTGCGGCGGTGGCGACGTTCACCGCGTTCGAGGCCGACCTGCTCCGCTCGCTGGCCGCGCAGCTGATCGAGCTGCTCCGCAACGAGGCGGCCACGCCGGAGTCGCTGGATCCCCTCGAGGAGCTGCTCGACTTCTCCGGGCCGACGCGCGAGCCCGACGACCCGGTGCTGGCCCGGCTGTTCCCGACCGCCTACCCCGAGGACGAGGAGGCCGCCGCCGAGTTCCGCCGCTACACCGAGGGCACCTTGCGCAACAGCAAGGCGGCCGGCGCCGCGGCGATCATCGACACCCTGGAGGAGTCCGGGCTCCCGCCGCAGCCGGAGGACGGGATGTTCATCGACGTCGAGCTGGACCCGGCGATGGCGATGACGTGGATGCGCTCGTTCACCGACATGAGGCTGGCGATCGCGACCCGGCTCGGCATCGAGGAGGGCGACGAGCAGGTCTGGTACGCGTTGCCCGACGACGACCCGCGGGCCCAGGTGCACGACATCTACGAGTGGGTCGGCTACCTGCAGGAGACCCTGGTCCAGGCCGCCAGCTGAGACCCGGCCACGACCGGTCACCTCGCTCGCCTAGGCTTGTCCACGTGCTGAGACTCGACCGGGCCATCTACGACGCGATCGTCGCGCACGCCAAGCGGGACCACCCCGACGAGGCATGCGGCGTGGTCGCGGGCGCCGAGGGATCGGACGTGCCCAGCCGGCACGTGCCGATGATCAACGCGGCCGGCTCGCCGACGTTCTACGAGTTCGACTCCACCGAGCTGCTCGGGCTCTACAAGGAGATGTGGGCCAAGGACGAGGAGCCGGTGGTGATCTACCACTCGCACACCGCCACCGAGGCCTACCCGAGCCGCACCGACATCGGCCTGGCGAACGAGCCGGGCGCGCACTACGTGCTGGTCAGCACACGTGAGCACGGGAATAGCGAGGGACCGGTGGAGTTCAGGTCCTACAGAATCGTCGACGGCGAGGTGACCGAAGAAGAGGTCGTCGTCGAGTCAGAGAACGTCTAAGAGGAGCGACATGGCCATCGAGGTCCGGATCCCCACGATCCTGCGTACGTACACCGGCGGCGAGAAGGCGGTGGACGGCAACGGCGACACCCTGGCCGCGCTCATCGACGACCTCGAGGCCAGCCACCCCGGCATCAAGGACCGGCTGCTGGACGGTGCGGATCTGCGTCGCTTCGTCAACGTCTACGTCAACGACGAGGACGTCCGGTTCACCGGTGGCCTGGAGACCACGCTGAGCGACGGCGACCAGGTGGTCGTGCTGCCGGCGGTGGCCGGCGGGGCATGAGACACGACTCCCTCCTCGAGTCCGTCGGCGGGACGCCCCTGGTGGGCCTGCCGACGCTGAGCCCGTCTCCCGACGTACGGATCTGGGCGAAGCTCGAGGACCGCAACCCGACCGGCTCGATCAAGGACCGCCCGGCGCTGAAGATGATCGAGCAGGGCGAGAAGGACGGCCTGCTCCGCCCGGGCTGCACCATCCTCGAGCCGACCTCCGGCAACACCGGCATCTCGCTCGCGATGGCGGCCAAGCTCAAGGGCTACCGGGCCGTCTTCGTGATGCCCGAGAACACCTCCGAGGAGCGCCGCCAGCTGCTGCGGATGTGGGGCGCCGAGATCTACTCCTCGCCGGCCGCCGGCGGGTCCAACGAGGCCGTCAGGGTGGCCAAGCAGATGGCCGCCGAGCACCCCGACTGGGTGATGCTCTACCAGTACGGCAACGCCGCCAACGCACTCGCGCACGAGGAGGGCACCGGCCCGGAGATCCTGGCCGACCTCCCCGAGATCACCCACTTCGTCGCCGGCCTGGGCACCACCGGCACCCTCATGGGCGTCTCCCGGTTCTTCCGCGCGCACAAGCCCGAGGTCAAGATCGTCGCCGCCGAGCCGCGCTACGGCGAGCTGGTCTACGGCCTGCGCAACCTCGACGAGGGCTTCGTCCCCGAGCTGTACGACGCCTCGCTGATCGACTCCCGCTTCTCGGTCGGTCCCCGCGACGCCGTACGACGCGTGCGCGAGCTGCTCGAGTCCGAAGGCATCTTCGCGGGCATCTCCACCGGTGCGATCCTGCACGCCGCGCTCGGCCAGGCCGCGAAGGCGGTCAAGGCGGGGGAGCGCGCGGACATCGCGTTCGTCGTCGCGGACGGCGGCTGGAAGTACCTGTCGACCGGGGCCTACGAGGGCACCATCGACGAGGCGGAGGAGAAGCTCGAAGGCCAGCTCTGGGCATGAGCGCCTTCCAGGTAGGACTGTCGATCCTCTGCGCCCTGGTGGCGCTCGTGCTCCTCGTGCACCTGGTCCGTGACGAGCAGACCGGCAACGTGGGTTTCTGGGGCCTGGTCGCTGTCGAGGCGGGCCTGCTGGTCCAGCTGGTCTGGGGGATCGTGCAGCTCGTGGGTGACCACGAGGGTGTCTCGGTCGGGGCGTACCTCGGCTACCTGGTCGGCGCGCTCTTCATCCTGCCCGCCGGCTTCTTCTGGTCGGCCTCGGAGAAGAGCCGCAGCGGCACCGCCGTGCTGGTGATCGCGGTGCTCGTCGTACCGGTCCTGCTGCTGCGGCTGCACGACCTCTGGTCCGCGCATGCGTGAGACCGGACGCGGCTTCGGGCGCGTCCTCGTCTTCGTGTACGGCGTGCTGGCGTTCGCCGCGAGCGGCCGGGCGACGTTCGAGCTCACCACCAAGTTCTCCGAGGCGCCGGTGCCGTACGCGCTCTCGATCCTGGCCGCGGTGGTCTACGTGATCGCCACCTGGGCGCTGGCCACCAACCGCCGCCGGATCGCCCTCGTCACGGTCGGGATCGAGCTGGTCGGCGTGCTCGCCGTCGGGTTCACCAGCCTGCTGGCCACCGACAAGTTCCCCGAGGCGAGCGTCTGGTCCGACTTCGGCATCGGCTACGGCTGCGTGCCGCTGGTGCTCCCGTTCGCCGGCCTCTGGTGGCTCTGGCGCACGCATCAACGCTGACCCGGCACAAAGGTGCACGTAATTGCGCTGACCTGGCGCAAAGGTGCGAGTACACGTGCACTTTTGCGCCAGGTCAGCGTCTAGATCGGTACTTTTGCGCCGGGTCAGCCTCCGGGCTGGAGCACCCCGTTGGCCTTCAGCGAGTACCGCGCGTACTGCGTGGAGGACTCGGTCGGGTCGTCGTACATGACCACCGCACCGACCACCGTGGCGGTCCGGCCGAGGCCCTTCTGCAGCGCCTTGCCGGCGAGCATCCCGTCGAAGGCGCCGTTGAGCGGCAGCGTCCGGTGGAACGCGTGGCCCGCGGCGTCGTACCCGACGAGCTGCACGGTGAAGCCGGCCACCTTGGTCGGGTTCGCCTGCGAGATCGTCTGCCAGCCGTCGAGCGTCGCCGGGACGGGCGTGCCGGCCACGGAGATGTTCCGCATCCAGAAGCCGCCCTCGTTGACACCCGAGTCGGTGATGTAGCGGAACCCGAGGAGCACGTTCTGGCCGGCGTACGGCGCCAGGTCGACCGACTCGGTCTTCCAGGTGCCGGCGTCACCGGTGAAGCCCGGCAGGTTCGCGGTCACCGCGCTGACCGCGCCCGGGTCGTGCTCGGACGTGGTGTCCTGGGTGGCCAGGCTGGTCCAGGTCTTGCCGCCGTCGGTCGAGACCTGCACGAAGCCGAAGTCCCAGCCCACCTCGGTGTCCCAGAGCGCGTCGAAGGAGAGCGACCCGCCACCGGCCGGCACGCTCACCGAGCGGACCAGCGAGCGGTCCAGGTTCGCGCCGCAGCCGGAGTAGAGCGCGGCCGGACCGGACCCGGCCGGCACGTCACCGCAGGTGGTCGCCTCGGTGGTCGCGTCCGGCGGGGTCGCCGCCGCCTCCCACTCGACCGGGGTCGGCTCCAGCGTGCTGGCGCCGTCGAAGCTCAGCGAGCGCAGGTCGGACGCCTTCAGGAAGGAGCCGTTCGCCGCCCGCAGCCGGACGTAGTCCGAGCCGTTCGGCGGGGCGCCCGGGCTGTCGTAGGCCTGGGTGTTCGCCCAGTTGATCTTCGCGTTCATCGAGGAGATCTGGAACGCCTTCGGGTCGCCGCCCTGCGGACCCTTCGTGCCCGACGCGGAGTCGAGCGCCATCGCCGCGGCCCAGTTGTGCAGGGTCTGCTGCGCGGTCACCGTCGCGCCGAACTGCTGGAGCACGGCGTCCAGGCCGGCCAGGCCGCCCTCGTCGTTGCGGTGCAGCGCGCTCATGAAGGCCGGACCGTAGTGGCTGGCCAGGTACTCCATGAAGCTGTACGCGGCGCCGTAGTCGCAGAGGATCTCCGGGCCGCCCTGGTCCGACCACTCGGTCAGCGAGTTTTCCGGGCCGCCGAAGTTCGGCGGCTGGTAGCCCTGGAAGCAGGCCAGGTGGCCGTCGGCGCCCGGGGCGTCCGGGGCGATCGACGGGTTCACGTAGCCGACCAGCGTCTGAGCCCAGTCGGAGAGGCCCTCGTTGATCCAGGACTCCTCGTCCGGGTCTTCGTAGTACTCCAGCAGGTGCTGGTACTCGTGGGCGAAGGTGCCCTCGTACTGGTGCGGCCGCGAGGCGCCGTACGGGCGGGTCGAGCCCTGGGACGCGGCGCAGTCGGCGTACGCCGGGTTCGCGCTGTCGTCCGGCGGGTTGGCACCGGTGCGGTGCAGCCAGTCGTAGGCGTCGATGGTCATCACGTTGCGGTCGACGTACTCGTTGAAGACCGAGTAGAAGAAGCCCGCGATGTAGGTCTGGCCGTCCGGCGTCGACGGCGCCGAGTAGTTCGCGTCGCGGACGTTGTCGACGAGCACGACGATGTCGTCGGACTGTGCCTGGTCGACCTTCCAGTAGTCGTCGGGCAGACCGAGCTGGCCGGCCAGGTCGGCGCCGCCGGTGCCGTCGCGGTCCGGCGGGGTGGAGAAGGTGGCCGACTCCTTCGGGTAGATGTTCGAGTCGAACTCGTGCACGAAGCTGGTCACCTGCGCGTCGGTGACCTGGGTGAGCCCGAGGTCGTTGCGGCAGTCGCCGGCCGGGAAGGTGGTGTCGTTGGCGACCCACACCTGGATGTGGTCGCCCACGCCGCGCAGCGTGTAGTTCTTCAGGTAGATCCGGCTGGTCAGGTCGTTGAGCGCCAGCCAGGTCTTGGTGGCGCCGACCTCCGGGTCGGCCGCGGCCAGCGCCGCCTTGCTCTGCGCCAGGTTCCGCCCGCTCTTCCGGTCCAGGCCCACCGCCTTGCCGTGGTGGTAGTCCGGCCCGACGTTGCGGATGTCGCTGCTCTTGCCCTTTGCCGGTGTTCTCGCGGGGTCACGCGGCTGCGCGTCGGCCGCGATCGAGGGGAGTACCGAGCTGGTCACCAGCGCGGCGGAGGCCGCGAGTGCCCAGACGGCAGATCGTCTTGTCCGAGACATCTGTCCTTCTTTCAACCCGAGTGGACGGTCCGGCTGGTCGAGCCTGACCGCCATGACCGGGTGATCCAAACACCCGAACGTGACTTGCGCAACAACCCTGGCGCATCGGAATCGGAGAAAGTCAGGGAGACTTGTGCCGCTGTGAGCCGACTCGACGACCCGACCCTGGACCCCGCTGCCGTCTGCGCGGACGCCCCCGTCTCTCCGGACGAGGTCGGCTCGGTCGGCTCCGGCCGCGCGGCCCTGGCGATCACCGCGCTGGCCCTCGGCGGCTTCGCGATCGGCACCACCGAGTTCGTCACGATGGGCCTGCTGCCGGAGATCGCCGACGGCATCGGCACCTCGATCCCGACGACCGGCCACATCATCACCGCGTACGCGCTCGGCGTGGTCGTGGGCGCTCCGGTGATCGTCTCCCTCGGCGCCCGGCTGCCTCGCCGTGGCCTGGCGGTCGCCCTCGTGCTGGCGCTCGGGATCGGCAACGCCGTGACCGCGCTGGCTCACGGGTACGGCGCGATGATGGTCGCCCGGTTCCTGGCCGGCCTGCCGCACGGCGCGTACTTCGGGGTGGCCTCGCTGATCGCGGCCTCGCTCGTCCCCGACGAGCGGCGCGGCCGGGCGGTCAGCGGCGTGATGCTCGGGCTGTCGGTGGCCACCGTCGTCGGCGTGCCGGCCAGCACGTGGCTGGGCCAGGGTCTCGGCTGGCGTACGGCGTACTGGTGCGTGCTCGCGATCGCGGTGCTGACCGCGGTCGGGCTGCTGGCCTTCGTGCCGGCTTCCCGCGGCAACCCGCACGCCACCGTGCGCGGGGAGCTGCGTGCGCTGAAGAAGCCGCAGGTACTGTTCGCGGTCACCGCCGGCATGGTCGGGTTCGGCGGCATCTTCGCGATGTACAGCTACGTGGCGCCGCTGGTCACCGACGTGGCCGGTGCTCCCCGGGACGTGATCCCGTGGTTCCTGCTCGCCTTCGGCGTCGGCTCGGTGTTCGGCTCCTGGCTGGCCGGCCGGCTGGCGGACTGGAACGTCGAGCGCACCGTACTGGCCGGGTTCGCGGCCGCGATCGCGGTGCTGCTGCTCGTCTCCGCGCTGGCCGGCGTGCCGGTGCTGCTCGCCGTCCTGGTCGGCAGCGTCGGCGTGCTCGGCTCGGTGCTGGCGATCAACCTGCAGCTGCGGCTGATGCACGTCGCGGGCGAGGCCCAGATGCTCGGGGCCGCGCTGAACCACTCCGCGCTCAACGTCGCCAACGGGCTCGGTGCCTGGCTCGGGGCGGTGGTGATCGATGCCGGGCACGGGTACCGGGCGCCGAGCCTGGTCGGCGCCGGCCTCGCGCTGGCCGGGTTGCTGGTCTTCGCAGCCGGTCTCTCCCGTCCTACGAGGTCGCAAACGTGACGGCGGTCGCCTCGCGAGAGTGACGTGGGTCGCCCCAAATCCGGGAGACGGCCACTAGCCTGATCGGGTGACCGGCGCTCACCTCGACTCCGTCGGCCCGTGCGTGCGCGCGCGGGCCAGTTTCGGGGGCACCTCCGGGGGCCGCTCGTGAGGATGACGGTCGTGGGGTGCTCCGGCTCCTATCCCGGACCCGACTCGCCGGCGAGCTGCTACCTCGTCGAGGCCGAGCTCGACGGCCGGACGTGGCGGCTGGTGCTCGACCTGGGCAACGGGGCGCTCGGCGCCCTGCACCGGTACGCCGACCCGCTCGAGATCGACGCGGTGCTGCTCTCGCACCTGCACGCCGACCACTGCATCGACCTGACCAGCTACTACGTGCTGCGCAAGTACCACCCCACCGGGCAGCGGCCGCCGATCCCGGTCTACGGCCCGGACGGCACCCCCGGCCGGCTGGCCCGCGCCTACGACCTGCCGAAGTCCCCGGGGATGACCGAGGAGTTCACCTTCTTCCACTACCCGGCGGCATCCTTCACCATCGGGCCGTTCACGATCACCGCGGCCGAGGTCGAGCACCCGGTGCCGGCGTACGCGATGAGGATCGAGGCCGACGGCCGGGTGCTGACCTACTCCGGCGACACCGGCCCGTGCGAGGCGCTGCTGGTGACCGCGCGCGACGCCGACTTCTTCCTCTGCGAGGCCTCCTTCATGGAGGGCAAGGAGAACCCGCCGGACCTGCACCTGACCGGGGCCCAGGCCGGGACCGCGGCGACGCGGTCCGGCGCCCGGCGCCTGGTGCTCACGCACGTCCCGCCGTGGCACGAGACCGACGTCGCCCTGGCCGAGGCGAAGACGACGTACGACGGTCAGCTGGAGCTCGCGGTCCCCGGGATGACCTACGACATTTGACGGCTGGGGCTCAGACCAGGCCGGCGTCGTGCACGCACAGGGCGATCTGGACGCGGTTCTCGACCTCGAGCTTCTGGAAGAGCCGGGAGATGTGCGCCTTCACGGTGGGGACGCTGAGGTAGAGCGATGCCGCGATCTCGGCGTTGGACAGGCCCTTCCCGACGGCGATCGCGACCTCGCGCTCACGCTCGGTGAGCCGTTCCAGGCGGGACAGCGCCGAGGTGGCCCTCTCCGGCTGGTGCTGCGTGGTCACCTGGGCGATGAGGGTCTCGGTGACGCTGGGGGAGAGCATCGGCTCGCCCGCGGCGACCTTGTGGATCGCGGCGACGATGTCCTCGGGCGCGGTGTCCTTGAGCAGGAAGCCCGACGCGCCGGCGGCCAGCGCGCGCAGCACGTAGTCGTCGGCGTCGAAGGTGGTCAGGACGATCACCTTCGGCGGGTCCTTCCGCGCGGCGAGCGCCTCGGTGGCCTGCAACCCGTCCATCACGGGCATCCGGATGTCGATGAGCACGATGTCGGGCCGGTGCTCGTCGATCACCGCGAGCCCTTCCTGGCCGTTGGACGCCTGGCCCACGACGGCGAGGGTCGGCGAGCCGCCGAGCATGAGCGACAGCCCGCTGCGCACCAGCGGGTCGTCGTCGACGATCACGATCCGGATCAGCTCGTCTGCCACGGCAACCAGCCTCGCAGCACGAACGCCGCCGGGGTGTCATCGACGCTCAGGGTGCCGCCGGCGAGCGCGGCCCGCTCGCGCAGGCCGACCAGGCCGAGACCCGCGCCGGGTGCGGCCGGCCGTCGTACGCCGACGGGCTTGGCGTTGCGCACGGTCACGGTCACCCCGGCCTCGGGATCGCCGTGGAGCCTGACCGAGACGTGCGTCCCGGGAGCGTGCTTGCGCGCGTTGGTGAGGGCCTCCTGCACGATCCGGTACAGCGTCCGGCCCACCTGCTCGCTCGGCGTACGGCCGTCGAGACCGTCTGCCAGGTCGACCACCATGCCGCCCTCGCGCGCCTCGGCGAGCAGCTCGTCGAGGTCGGCCAGGGTGGGCTGCGGACGGACGCCGACGGTCTCGTCCCCGCGCAGGACGCCGAGCACCTGGCGCAGGTCGGTGAGCGCCTCGTGCGCCTTCGCCTGGATCAGCTGCGCGGTCTCGCGGACCTGCTCGGGCGGCAGGTCGGTCCGGTAGGCGAGTGCGCCGGCGTGCATGGTCACCAGCGAGATCCGGTGCGCGAGCACGTCGTGCATCTCCCGGGCGATCCGCTCGCGCTCGGCCGACTGCGCCTGGCCGACCCGCAGGTCCCGCTCGGCCTCGGCGTGCAGAGCCCGTTCGCGCAGGGTCCAGATCAGCTCGCGCCGGGAGCCGATGAACATGCCCCAGGCGATCACCGCGACCGTCACCGCGAGCGAGACGGTGAGGTTGACCCAGTGCGGGCTCTCGTCGGGGTCGGGCTGGTAGAGCGAGTACACGTACGAGGCCGCCACGCCGACGACGCCGACCGGGATGATCTCGGTGAGCCGTCGCCGGGTGGACAGCGAGACCACGGCCAGCACGTCCGGGCCCGCGGAGGAGCCGGAGACCGCGCCGAACAGGGTCAGCAGCATCGCGATCGGGAACGGCCACCGACGCCGGTAGAAGACCAGCGGGAAGGAGACCAGGCCGACGGCCAGGTCGATCCAGAACAGCGGCCGGTCGTGTCGCCACTGCTGGACGCTGATCGCACCCCACGCCATCGCCGAGATCAGCACGCACAGCGCCGTCCGCCAGATCTGGCCCCAGCGGGTCAGCGGCGGGTTGTACGCCTCGGGGGTCGGGTCGGGCACTCTGCAAGGCTAGGGATACCGGCGTCCGACGTACCAGCGCCCCCGGTCGCGCGCCGCCGTACGGACCCCCTCCTTTGGTAGGGGGTCGATCGAGCCCCGCGACCGATGTGCGCACCCCGGCGGCTCCAGCAGGCTGGAGCCATGATCGAACTTCAGGGTGTGACCAAGTCGTACGGCGGCTACACGGCCGTCGACGACGTGTCCTTCGTGGCCCAGCCCGGCCGGGTGACCGGCTTCCTGGGCCCCAACGGCGCCGGCAAGTCGACCAGCATGCGGATCATGGTGGGCCTGACTCCGCCGGACCGCGGCACCGCGACCATCGGCGGCCTGCGCTACCACGACATCCCGAACCCGGGCCGTCACGTGGGCGTGCTGCTCGACGCCTCCGCGCAGCACGCCGGCCGGACCGGGCGCGAGGTGCTGGCGCTGACCGCGCTGACCCTCGGGCTGCCGGAGCTCAAGGTCGACGAGATGCTCGAGCTCGTCGGCCTCAACGAGTCGGAGTCCAAGCGCCGGGTGCGGAACTACTCGCTCGGCATGCGGCAGCGGCTCGGCATCGCCAACGCGCTCATCGGCGACCCGTCGGTGCTGATCCTGGACGAGCCGGCCAACGGCCTCGACCCGGCCGGCATCCACTGGATGCGCAGCCTGCTGCGCTCCTACGCCCAGCGTGGCGGCACGGTGCTGCTCTCCTCGCACCTGCTGCACGAGGTCGAGATGATCGCCGACGAGATGGTCGTCATCGGCCGCGGCAGGATCGTCGCCCAGGGCACCAAGGCCGAGCTGCTCAAGACCGCCGGCACGTTCGTCAAGGCCGAGCACCCGCAGAAGATGGCCGCGGCGCTCGCCGAGGCCGGGGTCAAGGCGTCGGTCTCCGGCGACGGCGGCCTGCGCACCGAGATCGAGCCGATCGAGGTCGGCCGGATCGCCGCTTCCGCCGGTCTCGTCCTCGCCGAGCTCCGTCCCGCTGACGGGGCCGGCCTCGAGGAGCTGTTCCTCGAGCTCACCGCCGACGACGCCCGCGAGCGCGTCACCACCGAAGGAGTTTCCCTGTGAGCACGATGACTGCTCCCGTCACGCTCGACGTCAGCGGCACCCCGCGGGTCCCGCTGAGCCGGCTCATCAAGGTCGAGCTGCGCAAGATGACGGATACCCGCGCTGGGATGTGGCTGATGGTCACGATCGCCGCGGTGACCGTCATCGCGACCACGATCTTCGGCCTCGCCGGGCACGACGAGGACCGGACGTTCTACAACTTCATGCAGTTCGCCGGCGCCCCGCAGGGCTTCCTGCTGCCGGTGCTGGGCATCCTGCTGGTCACCCAGGAGTGGAGCCAGCGCACCGGGATGGTGACCTTCACCCTCGAGCCTCACCGGGCGCGGGTGCTGTCGGCGAAGGTGTACGCCGCACTGCTCATCGGCGTGGCCGCCTTCGTGATCGCCGTCGGCGTCGCCGCGCTGGCGACCGTGCTCTTCGGCGGCACCGACCCGTGGCGTGAGCTCGGCGGGGTGGACTTCCTGAAGTTCGGGATCCTCCAGATCACCGGGCTGCTGCAGGGTCTCGCGTTCGGTCTGCTGTTCCTCAACAGCGCCTTCGCGATCGTCCTCTACTTCGTGCTGCCGACGGTGTTCTCGATCCTGTTCAACACCGTCCCGGCGTTGCAGGACTCGGCGCCGTGGATCGACTTCGGCACCGCGCAGGGACCGCTCGGCGAGGTGGGCAACCTCAGTGGCAAGGAGTGGGCGCAGCTCGGCCTCACCGCGACGTGGTGGGTGATCCTGCCCTTCGTCGCCGGCCTGTGGCGGGTTCTCCGCGCCGAGGTCAAGTAACCAGTGCCGGACGACGGGTGGCTGCCTCCTCCTAGGCACCCACCCGTCGTCCTTTTCCCCCAGACAGCCCCCAGGCGGTCCGATCAGTAGGCGTACCCGTAGGCGGTCGCGTTGCCGAAGGCATACGGCACCGGCGGGGCATCGCCCTTGTGCACGGAGCAGAAGGCGTCGCGCGACACCGACGACTGGATCAGCGGCAGGTAGGACTGCGAGGTCAGGATCGTCTGGGCGACCAGGTTGGCCTGCGTCTCGATGCTCTGCGCGACCAGCGCTCGGGCCGCCGGTGTGGGCGCGGACACGAGTGCCTCGGCGTTGCGCCAGGCGTTCTCCCGCCAGGCCGAGACCATCTGGAACAGCGTCCAGTTGCCGAGCCCGAACGGGTCGGCGGTGTCGTCCATGCTCGGGTCGAACCGGGCCGCGAACTCCGCGATCAGCGGTGCGGTGGCGTCGTACAGCCAGGCCTCCACGGCGTCGTAGTCGGCCTTGCGCGAGGAGCCGTCCGGCGCGACCAGTCCGACCGCGGCCATCACGTAGGGCAGGTCCCGGTTGATGTGCGCGTTCATGCCGAGCAGCAGGTCGCCTGAGCCGCTCACCTTCTTGCCCTTGGCGGCGTCGAAGGCGGTCAGCCAGGCCTGCGGGACGTCGGCGCGGTTGCCGTTCTTCCAGTCGTAGTAGGCGTCGGTGTAGTACCGCGCGAAGACGGCGTCGACGTGGTTGAAGTACGGCACGTCGGCGTAGTAGCCCGGGATCGCCCGGGTGTAGCCGTAGAGCTGGGTCATCCGCACGTAGGCGCGGGCGAACACGGCGTTGTGGCTGCAGCTGCTCGCGGTGTCGTCGGCGATCCGGCTCTGCTCCTTCAACGTGGCGTTGAGGCAGTTCTGCCGGCCGGCGACGCAGTCGTTGTCGCTGCTCGGCACGTACTCGTCGGTCCAGCCGGCCAGGTACGACGACCAGGGCACGTACGGCAGCAGGTCCGCGTGCGCGGGTGCTGCCTGGGTCAACGAGACGACGACGGCCGCAAGGACGACACCGATGGTGGTCCGGGCACGACGCAGCAAGGGCTTTGCGTTCATGCGGGCTCCCTCCCCAGAAAGCGCAAGGCACCAGTCTGCGCGGGTATGCCGGATTTGTCGCTAGTCCGAATTGACTAGGACCCCTCCGCTGATCGTGTCGGTGCGGCTCTCTAGGCTCGGCGTCATGACGAGAGCAGACGGACGGGCCGACGACGAGCTGCGGCAGATCAGGTTCACCCGGGGCTGGCAGGACCACCCGGCGGGCTCGGTGCTGGTCGAGTTCGGCCGGACCAAGGTGCTCTGCGCCGCCTCCGCGACGGTCGGGGTGCCGCGCTGGCGCAAGGACTCGGGCCTCGGCTGGGTCACCGCGGAGTACGCGATGCTCCCGTCGGCGACCAACACCCGCTCGGACCGCGAGTCGGTCAAGGGCCGGATCGGCGGCCGGACCCACGAGATATCCCGGTTGATCGGCCGCTCGCTGCGTGCCGCGATCGACTACAAGGCGCTCGGTGAGAACACCATCGTGCTCGACTGCGACGTTCTCCAGGCCGACGGCGGCACCCGGACCGCGGCGATCACGGGCGCGTACGTCGCACTCGCGGACGCGGTCGCGCACCTCAAGGCGAAGGGCGCTCTGGCCGGTGAGCCGCTGGTCTCCTCGGTGGCGGCGGTCTCGGTCGGCATCATCGACGGGGTGCCGCGACTGGACCTTCCGTACGAGGAGGACGTCCGCGCCGAGACCGACATGAACGTCGTGATGACCGGAGACGGGAAGTTCATCGAGGTCCAGGGCACCGCGGAGGGTGAGCCGTTCGACCGCAAGGAGCTGGACGCGCTGCTGGCCCTGGCCGAGAAGGGCTGCGCGGACCTGACCCGGCTGCAGCAGGAGGCTCTCCTCGGTGGTTGAGATCTTTCTGGCGTCGCGCAACGCCAAGAAGATCGCCGAGATGGAGCGCATCCTGGGCGCCACCCTGCCCGGGCTGCACGTGCTCGGTCTCGACGACGTGGCCGCGTACGAGGAGCCGGTCGAGGACCAGCCGGACTTCGCGGGCAACGCGCTGCTCAAGGCTCGGGCGGGCCTGGAGGCGACCGGGCTGCCCTCGCTGGCCGACGACAGCGGGCTCTGCGTGGATGCCCTCAACGGGATGCCGGGCGTGCTCTCCGCACGCTGGTCCGGCCCACCCAAGAGCGACGACCGGAACAACGCGCTGCTGCTGGCGCAGCTCGAGGACGTCCACGACGAGCGCCGCGGGGCGCAGTTCCGCTGCGCGGTCGCGCTGGTGCGCCGCGACGCCTCCGGCCAGGTCGTGGAGGACGTGGTCGAGGGCGTCATGCCCGGCCGGGTGATCCGCGAGCAGCGGGGGACCGGTGGGTTCGGGTACGACGTCGTGTTCGTGCCCGACGAGCAGGAAGGGTCCCTGACGAGCGCGGAGATGACCGCCGAGGCGAAGGACGCGATCTCGCACCGGGGCAAGAGCCTGCGGGCGATCGCGCCGATCGTCACCGAAGCGTTCTCGGACTGAGGTCGTCGTCCGGGCGGTCCGGGGTCATAGTGGAGCGACCCGAGGAGGACCGATGGACACGATGGCGAACGAGGAGATGGCTCGGGCCTGGGACGGCGACGAGGGCGAGGGCTGGGCGCGGGACTGGCAGCGGTACGACGATGCCGTCGCCTTCCACCACGATGCCCTGGTCCATGCGCTCGACGTGGGCGCCGGCGAGCGCGTGCTCGACGTCGGCTGCGGCAACGGCCAGCTCACCCGTCAGCTCGCGACCCGGTCCGGTGACGGCGAGGTGCGCGGGATCGACCTCTCCCAGGCGATGCTCGAGCGGGCCCGGGGGCTCGCCGCGCTCGACGGCGTGACGAACGCGGTCTTCGAGCAGGCCGACGCCCAGACGCATCCGTTCCCGGCCGAGCGCTACGACGTGCTGACCAGCCGGTTCGGGGTGATGTTCTTCTCCGATCCGATCGCCGCGTTCGCCAACCTGCGCGCGGCGGCCCATCCTGGGGGACGGCTCGGGATGGTCGTCTGGCGCGGGCCCGATGCGAACGAGTGGCTGCGCCGGGTGGTCGGAGCGCTCGCGGTCGGAAGGGACCTGGCCGGCCCGCCGCTCGGCGCACCCGGACCGTTCGGGCTTGCGGAGCGCGAACGCGTCGTCGCGGTGCTCGACGGGGCAGGCTTCACGGAGATCTCCGTCGACCCGCTCGACGGCCCGTACTGGGCCGGCCCGGACGCCGGGGACGCCACCGCGTTCTTCCGCGGCGCGGGCATCTTCCGTGGCTTCACCCAGGACCTGTCGCCGGCGCAGGTCGAGGAGGCGATCGCCGCCCTGAGCGCGACGATGGCCGAGCACGAGACCGCCGACGGGGTCGTTTTCGACTCAGGGACCTGGCTCGTCCGCGCCCGCTGCTGACGTCGGTGCGCTCGGTGAGATTCGAACTCACACTGGACGGCACCTAAAGCCGTTGCCTCTGCCGTTGGGCTACGAGCGCTCGCGGTGAGTCTAGGGGGCGGTCAGCCGGCGGAGACTACGACGGCTGGGCCGGGGAGGTCGCGGGCGAAATCCTGATCGTCCCGCCGTCATCGTGATCCACCCCGAGACGTCCCATCTGAAAGCCCGATCAGCGCCGAGACGTCCCATCTGAAAGCCCGATCAGCGCCGAGACGTCTCATCTGAAAGTCCAGCACGCTGCGCGTCTTTCATCTGCGACGCCTCGACGAGCCAGCGTCTTTCATGTGCGACGCGTCGGCGGGGTGGAGGCTTTCAGATGCGACGCCTCGGGGGTCAGGCGTCCAGGCCGAGGTCCCGGCGCAGCTTGGCCACGTGCCCGGTCGCCTTCACGTTGTACTGCGCGACCTCGATGCGGCCGTCCTCGCCGACCACGAAGGTCGAGCGGATGACGCCCTCGACGAGCTTGCCGTACAGCTTCTTCTCGCCGTACGCCCCGTAGGCCTGCATCACCGAACGGTCGGCGTCCGAGGCGAGCGTGATGGTCAGCCCGTCGCGCTCGCGGAACTTGGCCAGCTTCTCCGGCTTGTCCGGGGAGATCCCGACGACCGTGTAGCCGTGCGCCTTGAGCGAGTCGAGGGAGTCGGTGAAGTCGCAGGCCTGCTTGGTGCAGCCCGGGGTCATCGCCGCCGGGTAGAAGTAGACGATCACCTTGCCGCCGCGCAGGTCGGCGAGGTGCACCTTGCCACCGTCGTCGGTCGGGAGATCGAAGTCCGGGGCAGCGTCACCGGGGGAGAGACGAGTCATGACCACACGGTAACGTTGCGCGGGTCGGAACCGCCGGTCGGCACAAGACGAGGAGTGGGCGTGGCAGACAGGAACCTGGGCGCGATCGAGAACGACATCGAGGCGACCCGTGCACGGCTCGCCTCGACCATCGACGAGCTCGTCTACCGGACCAGCCCCAAGACCATCGCCAAGCGCGAGGTCAACGCCGTCAAGGCGTACTTCGTCGGCCCGGAGGGCCCGCGCACCGACAACATCGTCAAGGTGGTCGGTGGCGTCGTCGGCGCGATCGTCGTTCTCGGCCTGATCCGCAAGATCACCAGGTGACCAAGCGCTCCACCGCGTCCGCGCCGGACGCCTCGGGTGAGAAGACGCCCATCCGGATGCTGCACGACCGGGTCCTGGTCGCGCTCGACAAGGAGTCCGGCGAGCGGAAGTCCAGCGGCGGCATCCTGATCCCGGCCACTGCCGCCATGGGTGGCAAGCGGCTGTCCTGGTGCCGCGTGGTCGCGGTCGGCTCGCTGGTCCGCTCCGTCGAGGTCGACGACCGGGTCCTCTTCGACCCGGAGGAGAAGGCTGAGGTCGAGGTCCACGGCGAGCTCTACATCGTGCTGCGGGAGCGGGACATCCACGCGGTCGCCGCCGACCGGCTCGGCGACAGCCCGACCGGGCTGTACCTCTAGTCCCTCAGACGCTCGCCGTCACCGTCGACGACGCCAGCGGCAGCTCGACCCGGAAGGTCGACCCGGCGCCCTCGGCCGAGGTCCCGGTGATGGTGCCGCCGTGCAGCTCCGTGATCGCCTTCGCGATCGACAGGCCCAGGCCGCTGCCCGGGACCGCGTGCACGTGTGCGTGGTCGGTCCGGAAGAACCGGCCGAACAGCCGGGCCTGGTCCTTGGGGGCGATCCCGATGCCGGTGTCGCGGACCTCGAGCACGACCCGGCCGTCCTCGGGAGTGCAGATCTCCACGGTGATCCGACCGCCGTCCGGCGTGAACTTCACCGCGTTCGTGGTCAGGTTGATGACCAGGCGCTCGAGCTCGCTCGGGTCGCCGACGACGCGCAGCGGACCCGGGGGGAGCCGGACGTCGAGGAGCAGGTCCCGGTGCCGCATCGTCGGCCGCACGATCTCCAGCGCCCGCTCGGTGACCATGAGCATGTCGACGACGTCGTTGCGCCGGCGGCCGTCCATGTTCTCCAGGCTGGACAGGGTGAGCAGGTCGTCGATGAGGGTGAGCAGCCGGCGGCTGTTCTGGTCGATGCGCGTCATCGCGTCGTGCTGCTCGGGGCTGGGATCGCCGTACATGCCGTCCTGGAGCAGCTCGAGGTAGCCCACGATGTTGGTGATCGGGGTGCGCAGCTCGTGGCTGACCGAGGAGATGAAGATGTCCTTGACCTGGTCCACCTCGGTGAGCCGCTTGACCGCCCGGCGCTCGGTGTCCAGGGCCTTCTCCAGCGCCTGGCGGGCGTGGATGCGGTCGGTGATGTCGTCCCCGGTGGCGACGTAGCCGGTCAGCCGGCCGGCGTCGTCGGTGACCGGGCTCAGGATCGTGGACAGGGTCCGCTCGGTGCCGTCCTTGCGGACGAACTGCCACTCGCGCGCGGTGCCGGGCTCGAGGGTGGCGCTGGCCCGGACGACGGACACGTACGTCGGATCGACATCGAGCTCGCGGGCATGCCGGGCGAGCTCGGCGTCGGTATGGAACATCCGGGTGGACTGCCCGAACACCTCGGCCGCGGTGTAGCCCAGGATCGCCTCCGCCGACGGGCTGAACAGCGTGATCCTGCCCAGGTCGTCGGTGCCGATGATCGCGATGCCGCGCGCGCTCTGCACCAGTCGCTCGGTACGGGCCCGCTCGCGCATCACCTGGTCGGCGCTGCGCCGCTGCATCGCCACCGCCATCGCGAACGGGATCGTCACCATCGCACAGGCGATCAGGAAGACCTGCTGGGGCAGGTGCTCGAACTCGGGGTCGAGCCGCATCAGGTGCGGGTCGGAGAAGGGACCGAGCCCGGAGGCGGTCAGCGTCGTGGAGAGGACGGCGACGGCCGCCAGCTGGGTCATGGCCTCGCGCATCGGCGCCCGGTAGGCGACCCAGGCCAGCGGCGGGATCACGATGAACGCGAGGCTGGGGACTTCTCGGGTGGTGAAGGCCAGCACGCACGCGCCCAGGGTGAACAGCCAGGCGCCCACCCGCTCGAGGTTGCCGTAGCCCTCGCGCCGCAGCGGCGGGTCACGGAACAGCCCGAGCAGCACCGCCTGGCTGGCCAGGTGGGTGACGAAGACCGCGACCGCGACCTCCCACGGCGTCCCGAACCCGGTCAGCGCCGAGGTCCCGGAGAACATCGCCGCGGCGACGACCGCGCCGAGCATGCAGGCCAGGGCGAAGCGGCCCAGGTCGCTGATGTCGAGCAGCCGCATCCGTCGGCCGGGACCGGCGACCAGGACCTGCCGCGCGATCACCGCCTCGACCGCGACCGCGATGCCGTAGCCGGCCGAGACGGCGGCCGGGTAGCCGGCGGCGACGAAGGTGACGAACGCGAGCGTGGGCAGCAGCGCGGCGACGTACGGGACCATCCGGCGACGCGCCATGATCAGCGCTCCGGACGCCAGGCCGATCGGCCACATGTAGCCGATGTGCGTGCCCGGGGGAGCCGTCGTGGTGGACCCGAGGCCGAACCCGAGGGTGAGCAGCAGCACGAGCGCGACGCGCAGCACGACGCTCCTGCTCATCAGGCTCCCCACGGTCAGATGTCGGAAAACACTAGCCGCGCGAGGGGCCGGGTGGAGCAGCGACGCACCTGGCCCGCGCGGCCATACTGGCGATCATGGCACTCGGAACCGGCGTCGGTCTGGCATCTCGCGGTTTCCAGTCCTTCTCGGCCGAGCACCTCGTGATCCTCGCGGTGTTCGCGCTCGGCGTGGTGGCCTTCGCGGTGGCCGGGGTCCGCCTGCGCGGCACCGAGGCCGGCACCCGGTTCACCCGGGCCTTCGCGGTCACGATCCCGGTGTTCACCGTGCCCTTCCAGGTCCTGCAGCTGCTGCCCGGGGACTTCGGCCTGGGAACCTCGCTGCCGCTGCAGATCTGCGACCTGTCCTGGATGGTCGCTGTCTACGCGCTGTGGACCCGGGACCGGCTGGCGGTGGCGCTGCTCTACTTCTGGGGCCTGACCCTGACGGTGCAGGCGATCGTGACGCCGTCGCTGGACCAGACCTTCCCGGACCCCCGCTGGTTCATGTTCTGGGGGATGCACCTGCTGACCGTGTGGGCCTCGGTGCACCTGGTCGCGGCGGTGGGCGGACCGGACTGGGCCGGATTCCGCTTCACCGTCGCGGTGACCGCGGTCTGGGCGGTGCTGGTCATGGTCTTCAACGCCCTCACCGACACCAACTACGGCTACCTGAACCGGAAGCCTGACACCGCCTCGCTGCTCGACGTGCTCGGGCCGTGGCCCCTGTACGTCGCGGTGGAGGTGGTGATCCTGGTGGCGGTGTGGGCGCTGATGACCTGGCCCTGGCAGCGTGCTGCCGAGCCCCGGGCGCTCTGACGCGCTCAGAGCACCCGTCGCCGGGACGCCCGGACCAGCACCGCGCCGAACGCGATGGTGGCCAGTCCGGCCGGAGCCATCCAGCCGGGCACGCCGCCGGTGTTCGGCAGCACGGTGGCCGCGTCGGTCGCCTCGGCCGGCGAGACCTCGGCGCCCGGCTCGGGTGCGGCCTGCGGACCCGCGGCGTCGCCGCCCTCGGTGGTGCCGTCGGGGGCGGCCGGGTCGATGACCGGGTCGCCGGGACCCGCGACGGGGCAGTCCTCGGTCGCCGGCAGCGCGGGGGAGACCAGCACCTCGTCGACCGAGCCGGGCATCACGAGCTCCTGGTGCTCCGGTACGTCGACCACGGTCACGGCCGACTCCTCGATGGTCGTCCAGCCGTCGCCGTCGGGCGCTGCGGCCGTGGCCTCCGGGGTCTCCTCGTGGGTGGCGCCGGACTGACGGCTCTCGCCGGTCGCGGTCCAGCCGTCCGGGAGGAGCGCGGCCCAGACCGTCTCGACGACGGCGTCGACGTGCCGCGTGGCCTTCAGCACCCACCCGGCGCCGGCCGGTGCCTCGCCCGCGGTGGTCTGGTTCTCGGTGCTCGAGTCGCCCGGCCGGCTGTCGACCGGACCGGTCCAGGAGCCGCCCGGGGACGAGGTCGCCCACTGCGACTCGACGTGCGCGACCTCGGGGACCGCCGGAGTGCCGGGCGTGGCCGGTACGTCGACGACCCAGCGCTGCTCGGTGACCGCGGGAGTGACCTCGCGCTCGCGGTGGTTGCCGGTCTTCACCCAGCCGTTGCCCTCGCCGTTCTGGGCGCCCCAGTCCGGGCGCTCCCAGCGGAGCTTGCCGGTGTTCTGGTGCTGGTACTCGTCCTCGGCCACCGTCACCGCCGGGCTGAGCACGACCGTCTCGTGGTGGCCGACCTCGGGGGTGCCCGGGACGGCCGGCACGGCGGCCTGGTCGACCACGGTGCGGTGGAACAGGTACTCGGTGGGACCGGCGACCTCGCGGGTCCAGTCGCTCTCGTCGTACGCCGCGCTGACCACGCGGCCGTACTCGTGCTCGTAGGAAGCCACGTCGCGCTGCCAGCGCCAGGCGGTGTGCGTCAGTGCCGGGACCGTCCGGAACACCGGGTCGGTGACGACGGTCTGGTAGACGGCGTCGACGGCGGGGGAGCCGCAGGGCCTGTCGTCGCCCTCGGCCGCGAAGGCGGGACCGGCGAAGGTGAAGCTGGCGCCGACCGCCAGCGCGGCCAGGCCGCCGGTGAGGAATCGCGGGTAGGACATCGTGGGCCTCTTTCAATCGTCTCCGTGGTGCTGTGGGAAACGAGAGTGAGAGGTCGGACGTTATGGGGCAAAACGTCCCGAAGGTGCGGTCTAGTCCATATCCAGATACATCATGAAATAAGGGGATTTGAGCCCTCGGCTTCACGCTCAGTCGGGCGTGCGAGTGGTCTAGACGGATGGGACTAGTGTTACGAGACGCCAGAAGTGCAAGGAGTGTCGGAAATGAAAACAGGCCGGGATCGTTTTCCGATCCCGACCTGGTCGGTACGCCATCAGGGACTCGAACCCCGAACCCGCTGATTAAGAGTCAGCTGCTCTGCCAATTGAGCTAATGGCGCGTGCTTGAAGCGAAGGAAACATTACCAGCCGGGGGCCGCCAGACGAAAATCGGGGCCGCCCTCAGCGCCGTGCCTAGCGGAGGGCCAGCACCGCCTGCGCGGCGTTGTGCCCGCCGAGCCCGCTGACCGCCCCGCCGCGCCGGGCGCCGGAGCCGCAGAGGAGCACCGAGTCGATCTCGGTGGCCACGCCCCACTGCTGCTGCGGGGTGTCCAGGGACTCGCGGTTCGAGGCCCACGGCCAGGCCAGGTCACCGTGGAAGATGTGCCCGCCGGGCATGGCCAGGTCGGCCTCCACCTCCTGCGGGATCTTCGCCTCGATGCAGAGCTTGCCGTCCGGGCCGGTCATCACGCACGACATCAGCGGCTCGACGAGCTGCTCGTCGATGGTCTCGATCGCCCGTCGTACGGCCTCCAGCTTGGCCGTCTCCGGGTCGGCGGCGAAGAGCGCCTCCGGCATGTGCAGCCCGAAGTAGGTCAGCGTGTGCGCGCCGAAGCCGGCCAGCTCGCCGAGGATCGAGGGGTCGGTGAGCGAGTGGCAGTACAGCTCGCCCGGCGGTCGCGACGGGATCCGGCCCGCGGCCGCCTCGGCGTACGAGGCCTGCAGGGCGGAGTACTCCTCGGCCACGTGGAACGTCCCGGCGAACGCCGTACGGGGGTCCTCGCCGGAGTTGAGGCGCGGCAGCCGAGAGAGCAGGAAGTTGATCTTGAGCTGGGCGCCGGACGGCTTGGTCGCCGGGTCGGGATCGCCGCCGAGCAGGATCTGCAGCACCCACGGCGCCACGTTGCCGAGCACGTACCGCGTCCGCACGCTGCGCATCTTGTCCTTGAGGCCGTCGTGCCAGGTCACCTCGGCACCGTCCGCGTCCGCCTCGATCCTGCTGACGCCGGCCGAGACGTGCACCTCGGCGCCGGCCTTGGCGGCCGCCTTGGCGAGCGCGTCGGTGACCGCGCCCATGCCGCGCACCGGCACCTTCCACTCGCCGGTCCCGTTGCCGACCAGGTGGTAGAGGAAGCAGCGGTTCTGCGCCAGGGAGGGGTCGTGCAGGTCGGCGAAGGTACCGATCAGCGCGTCGGTGGCGACCACGCCGCGGACCAGGTCGTCGGTGAACCGCCCCTCGATGAGCTGGCCGATCGGCCGTTCCACCAGCCCTGACCAGACCTCTGCGTCCTGCCCGGCCGCGACGTCGCGGGCGCGGACCAGCGGCTCGGTCAGCGTCGGTGCCACGTGGACGGCGATCTTGGCGACGTCGTCGTAGAACCGGCGCCAGGCCTCGTACTCGTCGTCGCTCCCGGTCAGCGCGCGGAACGACTCCCGGGTCGCGCGCCCCTCGTCGTGCTCGACGAGCAGGCCGAGGTTGCGGCCCTGGCGCCGGACCGGACTGTACGAGGCGGTGGCTCGTGAGCGCAGCTCGATGCCGAGGTCGAGGTCTCGGACGACCTTCTCGGGGAGCAGGGAGACCAGGTAGGAGTACCGCGACAGCCGTGCGCCCAGGCCGGGGAACGCCTCGGCGCTGACCGCCGCGCCGCCGGTGTGGTCGAGTCGCTCGAGCACCAGCACGCTCAACCCGGCTCGCGCCAGGTAGGCCGCCGCGGTCAGGCCGTTGTGCCCGCCCCCGACGACGACCACGTCATAGCTCGACTGGCGCGTCTTCATGACCAGAACCGTAGTCCGTTTCGGTGCATAACCACCCCCGGGCGCGCCTCGTTGACCTGGCATCGCGCACACACGGGGGTGAGATCGCGATGACCTGGGGTCGGCGAGAGCCGCGGCCGTTCGGCTGGTACGTGGCGCGCACGATGATCCCGCGCGCGGTGGTCTTCGCCGCGCTCGCCGCGGCCATGCTCGTGGGCGAGGCGCTCGCCTCCGACCCGCTCGCGGTCCGGGTCGCCGACGAGCCGGCGATGGCGCCGTCCTGGACGGCCGCGGACGCGACCGCCAACCCGTCCTGCCTGCCGTCGGAGGCGTGGACCCCGGGGGTCCCGGCTGCGGCCCTGGTGGTGTACCGGGTCGGCGACACCAGCGGCGTGCGGATGCCCTTCGACACCGCCTGGGCACGCAACCACGACGAGACCGAGGTCAACGACGTGTGGGTGGTCGGGGTGTGTCCCTGAAGCCTGGGGGTCTTGAAATAAGTTGAATCTTGAATTAGTTTTCGAGACATGCCAGCAGTCACCGTTGACGACCTGACCGTCCTCCACCGTCTCCCGGTCCCCGGGCTCGGCGACACGGTCCGCCCTGTCAAGCAGGTCATCGATGCCCCCTCGGGCTACGAGGGCGAAGGGTTCCCCGTACGACGGGCCTTCGCCGGCGTCGACCTGCGTGACCTCGACCCGTTCGTCCACATGGACCAGATGGGTGAGGTCGAGTACGCCCCCGGCGAGCCGAAGGGCACGCCGTGGCACCCGCACCGAGGCTTCGAGACCGTCACCTACATCATCGACGGCGTCTTCGACCACCACGACAGCCACGGTGGCGGCGGCACCATCACCAACGGCGACACCCAGTGGATGACCGCCGGCTCCGGCCTGCTCCACATCGAGGCGCCGCCGGAGTGGCTGGTCCAGGCCGGCGGCCTGTTCCACGGCATCCAGCTCTGGGTGAACCTGCCCTCGCACGCCAAGTGGAACGACCCGCACTACCAGGACATCCGCTCTGCCCAGGTCGGGCTGGCCACCAGCGCGGACGCCGGCGCCCTGGTCCGGGTGATCGCGGGCCACGTCGGCGAGACCGCGGGTCCGGGGTCGACGTACACACCGATGACGATGGTGCACGCCACCGTCGAGGCCGGCGCCCGGCTGGACCTGCCCTGGGACCCGGCGTACAACGCGCTGGTCTACGTCCTCTCCGGCCACGGCACCGTCGGGCTCGAGCAGAAGCCGCTGCGGATGGGCAACCTCGCCGTGCTCGGCGCCGGTGACTTCGTCACCGTCGAGGGCGCTACCCGGCACGACTCCCGGACGCCGTCGTTCGACGTGCTGATCCTGGGTGGCCAGCCGATCCGCGAGCCGATCGCGTGGGCCGGGCCGTTCGTGATGAACACCAAGGCCGAGGTGCAGCAGGCGTTCGAGGACTTCCAGAAGGGCCGCCTCGGGGTGATCCCGAGCGTGCACAACGCGCCCACGGACCTGCAGGAGCGCTGAGCCCGCACGGACGAGGCCGAGCCCCGGGCGTACCCCCGCGGTGCCCGGGGCTCAGCGTCTCGAGGCGTCGCGCCGCTGCCGCAGACCGGCAGATCAGTGCGGCAACAGCGGCGCGACGGTCAGGGTGAACGCCCACGCGGGACGCTGCTCACGGTTCTGCTGGACGAACCGGTGCGCCACCGTGAGCGCCTCCAGCCCGGTCGGGAACGGGCCGTCGTACCGGATGGCCCCGGTGCCGGCGTCCCTCGTGATGAGCACGTGCGGGACCGCGGGGGAGCCCGGCAGCCCGGTCTCCTGGCCCGCCCGGCGCAGCAGCAGGTCGGCCGCGCTCGTCGACATCCGGGCCAGGTCCTCGACGGGGTAGGCGCCCGGGCGGCTGGGTCCGTCCTGGATCGGGGGAGGCCCGAATCCAGGGGCGTGGGCGCCGTACTCGTGGAAGCCCGGTGGGCAGGTGCAGTCCGCGTCGTCGGCGATGCGCACGTGCCGCCCGGGCAGGCTGGAGCCGCGCTTGCTCGCCCGGCCCTTCTTGCGGTGCCGGGGCTCGCTCAACTGCTTGTCGTTGCTGTTCACGGGTCTCCTGGAGGGACGCGGACACTCGAAGAGACAGACACCGAACGAGCCGCACGATTACGCGGGAGTCGGCATGACCTGGGTCACACTCCGCGTTGACCGGCCCGGGCGACCCGGACATGGCGAAGGCCCCTCCGCGTGGAGGGGCCTTCTCTCGGGGTGAGTGACGGGACTTGAACCCGCGACCACCTGGACCACAACCAGGTGCTCTACCAGCTGAGCTACACCCACCGTGAACCCGCTTCTGCGAGCGGGCCAGAGGAGAGTGTAGCGGTAGTTCAGGACTCCTCTGACACCGGTTTCGCTCCGGTCAGGGAGCCCTGGTAGCGCGCGGCGATCCGCTTGGCCTCGTCGCTGTCCGGGCCGGGCTGCGGCACGAACACGGCGTCGCGGTAGAAGCGCAGCTCCTCGATGCTCTCCCGGATGTCGGCCAGCGCGCGGTGCCCGCCGGACTTGGCCGGCGCGTTGAAGTAGGTGCGCGGGTACCAGCGCCGGGACAGCTCCTTGATCGAGGAGACGTCCACGATCCGGTAGTGCAGGAAGGCCTCCAGCTCGGGCATGTCCCGGGCCAGGAAGCTGCGGTCGGTGGCCACCGTGTTGCCGGCCAGCGGCGGCTTGCTGCCCTCGGGGCAGTGCTCGCGGACGTAGGCGAGCACCTGGGCCTGCGCCTCCTCGAGGCTGGTGCCGGTGGCCAGCTCGTCGAGCAGCCCCGACCGGGTGTGCATCTCGGTGACGAACGGGACCATCTGCGAGAGCGCCTCCGGTGGTGGCGCGATCACGATGTCGACGCCGTCGCCGAGGACGTTCAGGTCGAAGTCGGTCACCAGCGCCGCCACCTCGATCAGCGCGTCGGCGCGGAGGTCGAGGCCGGTCATCTCACAGTCGATCCACACGAGTCGGTCGTTCACGAGGCGTGAGCCTACTCAGGTGCGTCTCAGGGCCGGGCTCACCGAGTTCTCAGGCAGCGTGCCTAGGTTGAGCCGCATGTCGCGCTGGCTCGGTCTCGCCGCCCGCCTCTTGGTGGGTGGCGTCTGGCTGTACGCCGGCCTGCTCAAGGTCGGCGACCCGGCCACCAGCGTGACCGCGGTGCGGGCCTACCAGCTGCTCCCGTACGACGTCGCCGAGACCGTCGGCCGGGTGCTGCCGATGCTCGAGGTGGTGCTCGGCGCGTGCCTGCTGCTCGGTCTGCTGACCCGGTTCGCCGGCGGGCTCTCCGCACTGCTGCAGGTCGCGTTCGTGATCGGGATCGTCTCGGTGTGGAGCCGTGGCATCGAGATCAGCTGCGGCTGCTTCGGCAGCGGCGGCCCGGACCCGGACGCGTTCTCGAAGTACCCCTGGGAGATCGCCCGCGACGTCGGGCTGTTCGCGCTGTCGGCCTTCCTGGTCTGGCGGCCGCGGACGCCGTACGCCGTGGACGGCCTCCTCTTCCCCCCGACCAGTCAGGACCAGGACCTTGTCGAAGCAGAGTCGTGACCAGGGCCGGACCGAGCGCGCCGCCGCCGTCCGTGCCGCCCAGGAGCGCAAGGAGCGCAATCGCCGGATCGGCCTGATCGCGGCCATCGTGGTGCTGCTCGGCGCGATCGTCGCCGGCGGTGCGTGGTACTCCGCGGGCGGGTCGGACAAGCCCGGTACGACGGCCGACCCGGCCGTGGCCGCGACACCGACCGCGATCGTCGTGGGGGAGGCGAGCGCGCCGGTGAAGCTGACCGTCTACGAGGACTTCCTGTGCCCGTTCTGCCGCCAGCTGGAGAGCGAGACCCGCGACTTCCTGCGGGAGAGTGCCGCGAGCGGGAAGGTGCAGGTCACCTACCAGCCGATCAACCTGCTGCAGCAGTACGAGTACTCGGCCCGCGCGCTCAACGTCTGGGCGGCGGTGCTCGAGAACGGCACCCCCAAGCAGGCGCTGGCGCTGCACGACCTGCTTTACGAGCACCAGCCCTACGAGACCGACTCCGAGAGCGTCAGCGACGCCGACCTGGCCGCGCTGGTCGAGAAGGCCGGCGCGACCGGGAGCACCGTCACCGCGGCGACGAAGACCCGCGACGAGGCGTTCTTCGCGGCCGCGGCGAAGGTGATGAGCGACGCGAAGGTGCAGGGCACCCCGACCGTGGTCCTCGACGGCAAGGAGGTGTCCGGCGCGAGTGTGTCCGACCTGGTCAGCCAGATCGAGCGGGCGGTCGGCGACGCGTGAGGCCATGATGTTCCGGTGACCGATCTCGCCGCGTTCATCCAGGGCCTGCCGAAGGCCGAGCTGCACGTCCACCACGTCGGGTCCGCATCACCGCGGATCGTCGCCGAGCTGGCCGCCCGGCACCCCGGCGTGGTGCCGGCCGACGAGGACGCGCTGGCCGACTTCTTCGCCTTCCGCGACTTCGCGCACTTCATCGAGGTCTACCTGGCGGTGGTCGACCTGATCCGGACTCCCGAGGACATCCGGATGCTCACCTACGAGGTGGCCCGGGAGATGGCCGGGACGCAGACGCTGCGCTACGCCGAGCTCACCTGCACGCCGTACACGTCGGTGATCCGGGGGATCCCCATCGAGGCGTACGGCGAGGCCATCGAGGACGCCCGCGTCGCCGCCGAGCGCGACTTCGGGCTGCGGCTGCGCTGGATCTACGACATCCCCGGCGAGAGCGGCCTACCCGCCGCGGACGCCACCCTGGAGTACGCGCTGGAGCACCCGACCGACGGCCTGGTCGCGTTCGGGCTGGGCGGGCCCGAGGTGGGGGTGCCGCGGCCGCAGTTCGAGCCGCACTTCGCCGCTGCCCGGGCGGCCGGGCTGCACAGCGTGCCGCACGCGGGCGAGACCACCGGGCCGCAGACGGTCTGGGACGCGCTGAGCCTGCTCGGCGCCGAGCGGATCGGGCACGGCACCTCGGCGGCTCAGGACCCGGCCCTGCTCGAGCACCTGGCCGCGACCGGGATCCCGCTGGAGGTGTGCCCGTCCTCGAACATCGCCACCCGCGCGGTGGCCACGCTGGCCGAGCACCCGATCACCGCGTTCCGCGACGCCGGCGTCGTGGTCACGGTGAACAGCGACGACCCGCCGATGTTCGGCACCACGCTCAACCGGGAGTACGAGATCGCCGCGGACCTGCTCGGCCTGGACGCCGCCGGCGTGGCGGACCTGGCCAGGACGGCGGTGGACGCTTCTTTCGCCGAGGAGGAGTACAAGGCGGACCTGCGTCAGCAGATCGACGCCTACCTGGCCGGGAACGTGTAAGGCCAGGCGGTCTCATACTCCGCCTGGCCCACACCTTTGTACGACAGTCGCCGGGCCGAGCCTGGCCACGACACGCGTACGGCGTGGTGCGGATCACCGAGGAGCGGGTGAATTCGGCGGAAAGACAGCGACACGCGGTCTCGGCTCTTGGGGGCAGGAGGCGAGACCGCGTGTCAGGGCAGAGGATGCCGAAACGAACGGACAGGTGTCTGTAGCCCGATGGGCCTAGGTGTCGTTCGTCCGTTCCGGTGCCCACAGACGAGCCCGCCCCGTCGTGTGCGGAACGACGAGGCGGGTCAGTGGTGTCGTGGAGCGCCTGGGAATGGGGGGACGCTCCGTTCTGGGGTGACCGTGTCTTACCCGGCCCTCGGCAGGGCCAAACATCGTCACTGAGAACTTTTTGGGTTCCGTTCTCGGCGCCTGTCAGCCGAGCTGTCTCGTGTGCCGAGACGTGCGCGCAATGCACGGTCTGTGATTCCCGTCCGCCCGGGTAGCAATCCCTACCCGAGAGGAACGCGCCGTGCGCCGAATCATCCTGGTAACACTTGCCTTGTTCATCGCCCTGGCAGCCCCCAACCCGTCGGCTGGGGCTCAGCCCTCCCCCGACAGGTGGTCCCGCACCGTCGCAGGCAGCACGACGACGGTGACCTACATGGCGTTCATCCCGCAGTCTCGGCTCGACGCTCCGGTTGTCCTGGGCAAGGCCCTGTGTGAGTACGGGAAGGGTTACCAGTTCGGCGGTGGCGGGCACACCAAGTTCGACTGGGCTTCGTCGGAGTACCGCGTCGCGCTCAACGCCGTGATCGACTGAAAGGCCGAGAAGGTCGCGGGCTACAAGAGCGTCCATGCCACCCACGTGTACAAGAAGAGCACCGGTCGGCTTGTTGCCCAAAGAACGGCGAGCAGCAAGGAGATGTATGCGAAGGCCCTGGGCCGGGGCACGCGGGCTGGATCGCGCTACGTCGACGTCCGCATGGTTGTGCAGGCCACGAACCCGTTCTGCCACATGCCGGTCAAGGGCCGCGATCAACGGAGCGCTGACCATGCGCCTGTACAAGAACGGATGGTGGGAGATCCGCTCGGGAGCCATCCGGCAGATGCCTAATACCTACATCTACATCTACAACAGGAGCCATGTGTCGGACGTCAAGAAGATCAAGTACCAATCGGCCCTGTGCCTCGTCGGGGCGGTCGCCTGCGATCTGGTGAACCTCACCGGCTATACGGGCGACTTCTCCTGAGCGTGAGCGCCGCCGGATGCGATCCGGCGGCGCTTTCGCATTCTCGATGCCGCAGCGTAAACGCAACCGATCACGCACACGGCCACGGTCATGAGCGCATAGGTGGCTCCGACGGCCGCCATTGCAGCGACAGTGACGAGAACGACGATCAAGCCGACGAACAGTGCCATCGTCGCGAGTGCTAACGGGAGCACCCGTTGACTTGGTGTCCGTGTTGGGCCATTCATGCCGTTCAGTCTAGGCATCGGAGTTCGCCCGCCCATGCGGTGCGGCGTACCGGTGACCGCAAATCTTTCGGCGCCCCCGACAGGATTCGAACCTGTGACCCGCAGATTAGAAGGCTGCTGCTCTATCCAGCTGAGCTACGGAGGCCTGGGGCGAGTCTAGGGCGCCAGCCGGGGCCTAGCGGCAGGAGGCGAACACGTCGTCGAGCAACGGTCCGCCTGGACCGCGGCCGACCTCGCGGAACCACTCCCGACCGACCACCACCCGGGCCACCGGGCCGGGCAGCCGGCGCAGCATCGTGACGGTCCGGAACCCGGTCCCGCCGGCCTGCTGGCTGGCGTGCGCGGCCAGGCCGGCCAGCTTGACGTCCACGTACCCGTGGACGTCGATCCGGTGGGTGATCTCCGCACGCGGGAGGTACGCCGTCCGCATCCGGTCCAGGTCCACCGGCGGTCCGCCCGGCAGCACGCGCACGATCCGGGCACCGGCCAGCACCAGCGCCCGCGGGACCGTGGCCTCCAGCAGCACGGGCCCGCCGACCGCGGCAGCGCGCGCCACGCGGTGGACGTGCACGTGGTCGGGGTGCCCGTAACCGCCGGCCGGGTCGTATCCGGTGAGGACGTCGGCACCTTCCTGCTCGAGCACGCGGCGCAGCGCGGCCGCGGGCTGCTCGACCCCGGCGCCCTCGAACGCGCCGTCGGGATAACCGAGGTGCACGACCCTGGCCACGCCGAGAGCGGTCGCCGCCTCGTCCAGCTCGGCGAGCCGGCGCCGGCCGAGATCGACGCTGCTGGCAGCGAGGCCCGCGGCGCCGTCGGTCGCCACCACCAGGACGACCCGGTGCCCCTCCGCCGCGGCGCGGGCGAGGGTGCCGCCGGTCAGCAGCGATTCGTCGTCCGGATGGGCGTGGAAGCTGACCAGGGTGCGGGGCACGGCACCAGCATGCCGCGTCAGCACACGTTCAGGTGGGTCGTCGGATGGTGGTCCTGACGGGGGAGTCGCCCACGTCAGGGAGGACACGTCGATGGGCATCAGCGCTCCGGGCCGATGGGCTCCGATCCTCGGGTCGGTCGTGGTGACCGGCCTGGGCATCGGCCTGGTCGCGTCGTTGCCACGGTTCGTCGGCGCCTCGTGGGCGGCGATCGACGCCAGCCTGGTCAGCGTCCCCGCCGGGGCGCTGGCCGGGCTGGTGCTGCTCTGGTTCGCCGGCCTGCTCGCGCACGCTCCGGTGCTCACCGCGGCGATGCGCGGCCTGACCGTCCGCCAGGCGCTGGTGCTCAACCTCTCGGGCTCCGCGGTCTCCAACGTGCTGCCGTTCGGCGGGCCGGCCGGGATGGGACTCGGCTACGCGATGGCGCGGAGCTGGGGCTTCCGCGCCGATCGCTTCGCGTCGTACACGGTCTCGACGAACCTGTGGAACGCGCTCGGCAAGTTCGTGATGGGTGTCGCGGTGCTCGGCGTCGCGGCCACGCTCGACAGCCGGCTGCCCAGCGGTGTCGGCGCGGCGCTCGCCGGGGCCTCGGCGTTCATGGCGGTGACCGCGGCTGTCACCGTCGGCACCTTCCGGACCGAGCGCAGCACCGCCACGGTCGGCCGGTTGCTCGACAGCGCGTCCCGCCGGGTGCGCCCGGCCTCGGCCCCGAACGCCCCCTCCACCTGGCTGCTGCACAGCCGTCGTGAGCTCCTCGGCGCGATCCGGTCCGGCTGGCGGCGGATGAGCCTCGGCGTCGCGTCATATCTGGTGCTCCAGGGCGCGCTGCTCTTCGCGTGCCTGGCCGCCGTCGACGCAGGCGCTCCGGTCTCCGTAGTGGCGATCGCCTTCGCGATCGAGCGGCTCATCAGCCTCGCGCCGATCACCCCGGGAGCGGCGGGGGTCGCCGAGCTCGGCACCGTCGCCGCGCTGCACACCTTCGGGGTGGACCCGGTCAGCGCCACTGCTGGCGTGCTGCTCTACCGGATCCTCATGTTCGCCGTGGAGATCCCGGTCGGCGGGGCGCTGGCCCTGACCTGGTTGCACCGCTCCCGCCGTACGGCGCCCGTGGTGGCCGAACCGCCGGCCCGCGTCCCGGAGCTCGTCGCATGAAGATCCTGCACGTCACCGACACCTTCCTGCCCCGGGTCGGCGGGATCGAGCTGCACGTCGACGACCTGGCCGTGCGGCAGCAGGCTGGTGGCCACGAGGTGCTCGTGCTCACCGCCGAGCGTGCCCTGGCCCGCGGCACCACGCACCGCTCGCCCAGCGGCGTCCGGGTCGTGCGACTGAGCACGGCTCCCGGCCTCGGCGTCGAGCTGGGACCGCAGCTGGCCGGCTTCGACCCGGACGTCGTGCACGCTCACCTGACCGTCGGATCGCCGTTCACCTGGTCGGTGCTGCGCCGCACGGCCGGCGTCCCGGCGCTGGCCACGCTGCACTCGCTGCTCCCGGACGCGCCCACGCTGGTCCGGGCCGGGCTGCGGGTCACCCGGTTGCCGGCGGACCGGATCACCTTCACCGCGGTCAGCGCGGTCGCCGCCGGCCGGTTGCGGGCGGCACTTCCCGCGGGACAGCCGGTGCACGTGCTGCACAACGGCATCGACCCCGGCGGCTGGCGGATCCGGCACCGGCCCTCGGGCGCCTTCCACGTCGTCTCGGTCGGCCGGCTGGCCGCACGCAAGCGCCCGCTGGTGCTGGTCCAGGCGCTCGCGGCACTGGCCGGCACCGCGCCCGGGCTGTCGTGGACCGCGACCCTCGTCGGCGTCGGCGACGGCGCCCAGCGCGCCAAGGTCGCCACCGCCGTCCGCGCCCATGGTCTCGGCGACCGGGTGCGGCTCGTCGGCGCGCTCGACCGCGGCGCGATCAAGGCGCTGCTGGCGACCGCCGACGTCTTCGTCGCCCCGGCGCAGCTGGAGTCCTTCGGTGTCGCCGCACTGGAGGCTCGCTGCGCCGGGGTGCCGATCGTCGGGATGGCGGGCAGCGGCCTGACGGAGTTCGTCACCGACGGCGTCGAGGGCCTGCTCGCCGACCGGGACGCCGAGCTCGCCGGCTGCCTGCACCGGCTGGCCTCGGACAGCGCACTGCTGGAGCGGATGCGGCGGCACAACGCCACGTACCCGGTGCCGATGGACTGGCCGACCGTGCTGGCCGAGCACGAGCGCCGGTACGACGAGGCCCGCGGTCGCACGCGTGTCCTCACCTCGAACGGGTACGAGCGGTTCTCAGCCCGAGAGAGGAGATCCGCATGAGCACGATCGAGAAGACCATCCAGGTCGACGTGCCGGTGAGCACGGCCTACGACCAGTGGACCCAGTTCGAGACGTTCCCCGAGTTCATGGAGGGCGTCGAGTCGGTGCGCCAGCTCGACGACACCCACCTGCACTGGAAGGCCGAGATCGCCGGTGTCACCCGCGAGTGGGACGCCGAGATCGTCGACCAGACACCCGACGAGCGGGTCACCTGGCGCGCGCTCGACGGCACCAAGAACGACGGCACCGTCTCGTTCGCGGACGCCGCGCCCGGCACCCGGGTCACGCTGCGGCTGGAGTTCGAGCCCGAGGGCATCGTGGAGAAGGCCGGCGACGTCCTTCAGATCGTCGACCGCCGCGCCGGCAAGGACCTGGAGCGGTTCAAGGAGTTCATCGAGGAGCGTGGCGTCGAGACCGGTGCCTGGCGCGGCGAGGTCAACCCGGGAGGGTGATCTTGGTCTCGGCGGGCACATTCCTCCTCAGGTAGGACGAACCGCCGCAACCGCCCCTCTACGATGACGCCCGGGGGAGTCACTGGTGTCGACGTGGAGGGGACGGTGCGGTCGTGGTCTCGGCACGCACGAAGCGACAGCTGCTGGTGTTCGTGTTCATCAGCCTCGTCGGGGTCTCGTACGTCGGAGCGCGCTACGCGCGCCTGGACACCCTGGTCTGGGACACCTCCTACCAGGTGGACGCGAGGTTCGCGGAGTCCGGCGGGATCTTCACCGGCGCCGAGGTGACCTACCGCGGCGTCAAGGTCGGCCAGGTCTCGGACATGACCCTGACCCGCGACGGCGTCACCGTCGAGCTGAGCATCGACAAGGGCGAGAAGCGCATCCCTGCGAACACGGTCGCCCTGGTCGGCAACAAGTCCGCGGTCGGTGAGCAGTACGTCGAGCTGGACCCGAAGACCGACGACGGGCCGTACCTGAAGGACGGGTCGGTGATCGCGACCGCGGACACCCGGGTGCCGATCTCCACGACCGAGTTCCTCACCAACACCGACCGGCTGGTCGACTCGGTGCCGCAGGGCAGCCTGCGGACCGTGGTCGACGAGCTGGGCACTGCGTTCGCCGGGACCGGGCAGGACCTGGGCCGGATCATCGACACCTCGAACGAGTTCATCCAGGCCGCCGACCAGAACTTCGACGTCACCACCGCGCTGATCCGCGAGTCGAACACGGTGCTGCGCACGCAGTCCGACAAGGGCTCGGCGATCCGCTCGTTCGCCCGCGACCTGGCGCTGTTCAGCGGCACCCTGGCCGACAGCGACGCCTCGCTGCGCACGCTCATCGACAACGGCTCGGCCACGGCCAACGAGCTGCGCGCCTTCCTGGAGCGCAACCAGGTCGACCTCGGCGGCCTGCTCAACAACCTGGTCACCACCGGCCAGGTCGTGGTCAAGCACCTCGACGGCATCCGCCAGATCCTGGTGCTCTACCCCTACGAGGTGGCCAGCGGCTACACCGTGACCGCGCGCACCGGCGACCACTACAACGCCCGGTTCGGCTTCATCTTCAACCCCGATCCGGTGGTCTGCCACGCTGGCTACGACCCGAGGGAACGGCGCTCGCCGACCGACGGGACCAACAAGCGGATGGACGAGGACGCGCGCTGCACCGAGTCGGCGAGGAAGTCCAACGCCCGTGGTGCCCAGAACGCCCCGCGGCCCGGGACCGGCACCACGGTGGCCAGCTACGACCTGGGCAGCGACGCGCTGACCTGGGGCGACGACCCGGGCGCACGGGTGGTCTACGACGGCGGTGCCGACCAGCTGTACGGCGACGACGCGTGGTCCTCGCTGCTGCTCGCGCCGGCGGGCTGAGTCACTGCTGCTGCCCCTGCGGGAATCCCTGCTGGCCGCCGGGCCCGAATCCTGGCCCGCCGTCGCGGGAGAACCGCGGGGGCATCCCGTGGTCGTCCCCGCCGCTGTTCCCGATCGCGTAGCCGGCCGCCCCGCCGATGACGAACGTGGCCGCGGCCACCCCGCCCGCGACGGCGACGCCCCGGGTCAGCCAGGACGGCCGCGTGAGGTCGACGGTCCGGGTGACCGGCTCCTCTGCGACCGGCTCCTCAGTGACCGGCTCCGCTGTGACGTGCTCTTCTGCTTCGGTGGTCATCTGACTCCCTCTCGGTAGGTGTCCTCAGCCTCGGCGGCGGTGCTCGCAGTGGGGTGTGACTCCTCTGTGCGGGATCTGTGAGCCCGGGGCCGGGGGCCCGTTCGAGAAAGTTGCCGATCTCGCGTGATGAATCCGGGTCGTGCTCCGTCTACCTGGCGGGTCCGCCGGTTGGGAGGCTGGCGTCGACCTAGGGTCTCCGCCCGTCACGCCTGCGTCCCCGCAGTCCCCAGCAGGCAGCTGCAGCAGGCGGGCGGAGACCCCCCTCGACGAGGCTCAGGGCTCGAGCCGGAGGACCGCGTGGTTGTTCGCCGGCACCGGGTCCGGCACGCCGGGCAGGGCGAGGTCGAGCGTCGCGACGCCGGGTCCCGTGACCCAGATGTCCACCGCCAGGTCGCCGACGTTCCGGCCCAGGCGGCAGCGCAGCTCGGTCGAGGACCCCGTGCACCGCCAGTCGCCGTACGCACGCTCGGCGTGCACCTGGAACCGGACCGGCGCGGGCGTGACCACCAGCACCGCCACCACCCCGGGGACCGCGTGCGTCACGGTGAACCGGGTGTGCAGCACCTGCGGGTGCGCCGGATCGACGGTCTCCGCGGTGGCGGGGCCGAGGGAGAGGTCCTCGAGGAGCGGCGCCGGCCGCGAGGTCGGGGGAGCGAGCAGGGGAGTCGGCCGCGGCTTCGACGTCACCGGTGGCGGCGCCGCGGGCCGCGGCGTGGGCGTGTGCGCGGGAGCCGGTCTCGGGGTCGCCCCCGGGGACGAGGGCGACGGCGTGAGGGGCAGCGGCGCGGGACGCAGGACCCGGGCGGTCGCCGGTGCCGGCAGCGAGGTCCCGGGCGCGGAGTCGCGCTCGTGCGCCCAGATCACCAGCCCGAGCACGACCGCAGCGGTGCTCAGCAGGGCCGCGCCGCGCAGTGAGTGGCGGGGATCGCGATCCGCGTGCGGATGCGCGTCCACGGCGACGGAGCCGGCACCCAGCACCAGCGGCACCACGAGCGCGAGGTCCTTGTTGATCGCGGCGAGCTCGGCCACCGCCGTCGAGCAGCGCAGGCAGCCGGCCACGTGGTTGTCGACCTTCGCCCGCCGGGTCCCGGACAGGCCGTCGCGCACGTAGCCGGGAAGCAGGTCGACGATGCGGGCGCAGCGTTCGTCGCCGGCCTGGCGCACGTGCTCGGCCAGGTACTGCAGGCGCAGCCCCTCGCGCGCCCGCACCCCGAGCTGGGAGACCGCGTGCGGCTTCATGTCCAGCAGCGCGGCGACCTCGGCCACGCCCATGCCCTCGATCGCGGTGAACCAGAGCACCGTCTGCCACCGCTCCGGCAGGCCGAGGAACGCCCGGCCGACGGTCGCCGAGCGGAACCGGACGTCGCTGCCGTCGTCGACCGCGAACGTCTCGCCGAGCACCGAGAGGTCGCCCATCCAGGAGTGCCGGGTGTCCTGGCGGATCCGGTCCACGTGCAGCCGGCGGATCGCGGCCAGCAGGTAGGCACGGAACGTCACGGTGGGGCCACGGCCGTCGCGCAGCAGGCCGTAGATGCGGGCGAACGCCTCGGCGACCAGGTCGTCGGCCCGGTCCGGGCTGGTCAGCTGGCCGGCGGCCCGCAGGGCGGCTCGGTGGTGCCGGGCGAAGAGCGCGGCGAACGCGTCGTCGTCGCCGCTGCGGGCCCGGGCCAGGTACTCGGCGTCCGAGGGCTCGTCGGTGTCGAAGGTGGTCACGGCAGCGGCCGGGTCAGCAGACGTCGAGCCCGACCAGCAGCGGCGCGACCGAGTACTCCATCTGCGACCGGGTGTCGTGCGCCCGGTCCCACGCGGCCTCGCGGTCGGCGGCGAGCACGGCGGCCAGGCCGTCGTCGTACGGGCCCTCGTAGCTGGTGGCGCCGGTGCACAGGTCGCGGCAGATCACGATGTGCGGGCCGTCCATGCCGGCGGCGAGGATCCGGATGCAGCCCTCCATCACCTGGTGGGCGTCGGTCGGTGGCCAGTCGGTCGGCCGTCCGGAGACGGCGGGTGAGTTCTCGTCCATGCCCCTCAGACGGACGAGACCCCCCTCAGATCACGGAACTTCGCGCAGTTCCTGCCGCGGGCTCCCGGGAGGTCAGCCGCGCAGGCTGCCCATCCACTCCTCGATCGCGTCCGGGTCGCGGGGCAGCGCGGCCGACAGGTTCCGGGCACCGTCGGCGGTGACCACGATGTCGTCCTCGATCCGGATGCCGATGCCGCGCAGCTCCTCGGGCACCAGCAGGTCGTCGACCTGGAAGTACAGCCCCGGCTCCACGGTGAGCACCATGCCCTCGGCGAGCGGGCCCTCGGGGTAGACCTCCATCGCCGTCGCGGCGCAGTCGTGCACGTCCATGCCGAGCATGTGGCTCGTCGAGTGCAGCGTCCAGCGGGCGTAGACCTTGCTGTCCGGCGCCAGCGCCTCCTCGGCGGAGACCGGCAGCAGGCCGAGGTCCTCGAGCGCGTGCGCGAGCACGTCCATCGCGGCGTGGTGCGGGTCGCGGAAGTGCACACCTGGCCGGATCGCGTCGATGCCGGCCTGCTGAGCCTGGAGCACCGCCGTGTAGAGGTCGCGCTGCAGCGTGGTCCAGCGGCCGTCGATCGGCAGCGTCCGGGTCACGTCGGCGGTGTAGAGCGAGGACGCCTCGGCGCCCATGTCCAGCAGCATCAGCTCGCCAGGGGTGATCGGGCCGGAGTTGTCGATCCAGTGCAGCGTAGTCGCGTGCTGGCCACCGCCGACGATCGAGTCGTAGCCGATGTCGTTGCCCATCGCCCGTGCCCGGCGGAAGAAGGTGCCCTCGATCCAGCGCTCGCCGAACTCCAGCACCCGGTCCCACTCGCGGACCGAGTCCTCGAAGCCGAGCGTGGTGATGTCGCAGGCCTGCTGCAGCTCGCCGAGCTCCCACTCGTCCTTGACCAGGCGGAGCTCGGAGAGCACCCGGGCCAGGTCCGCGTCGCGGCCCTCGTCGGCGGCGACCAGCTTGTCCACCCCGGCGTCCACGCCGCGCAGCACGCGGGTCTTGGTGGTGCCTCCCAAAGCGGCGGCGAGCTCGTCGATGTGCCGGGTCTCGATGCCCAGCGAGGCCGAGATCTCGCCGAGGGAGGGCCGCCGGCCCGCCCACAGCTCGCCGTACTGGCGATCCCGGAAGAACTCGTCGGTGTCCCGGCTGCTGCGCGGCCGCGCGTAGAGGACCGACTCGCCGCCCTCGACGACCAGCACGGCGTCCGAGGTCTGGTTGCCGGTCAGGTGGGTGTGCGCGGTCTCGGAGCGGAACCGGTAGTCGGTGTCGTTGGCGCGGACCTTGAAGGTGCCCGCGGGCACCACCAGCCGCTCGCCGGGGAAGAGCTCGGCCAGCCGGGCGCGCCGGGCCGCGGCCCACGGGGTCACCGGATGCGGCGGCAGATCCAGCTCACGGTCGCCCCAACCGGTGCGCATGAACGCCGCGTACTTCTCGGGGACGGCCTGGTCGTGCTTCTCGACGCGCAGCTCCTGGGCGGTCTGGGGGTCGGACGGTTCGCTGGTCACATCGCTCACCTCGTCACTGTACGACGGGCCCCTGACCGCCCCGCACTCTTATATACGCGCGGATCTTCGCCACCCGGGACCGTCCTACGTCAATCTTCCGGTCCGTCGGTCGATAGGCTCTCCGCCATGCGAGCCCGCGCGAACAACGTCGCCTTCACCACCTGGGTCGGCGTCTTCCTGTTCGCGGGCGCCGGCGTGATGGCCCTGGTGCTCGCCGCGGCCGGTGCTCCGCAGGCGATCGCGATCGGCGTGGTGCTCGCCGCGCTCCCGGTCGGCCCGCTCGTCGGGGTCTACCTGTGGCTGGACCGCTACGAGCCGGAGCCGCGCTCGCTGCTGCTGCTCGCGCTCGGCTGGGGGGCCTTCGTGGCGACCAGCGCGGCGATCTTCCTGCAGGCCTTCGACGCGTTCGCGTTCGGCTCCAGCGAGGCGCACCAGTCGGTGGTGGTGGCACCGCTGACCGAGGAGGCCGCCAAGGGCCTGTTCATCGTGCTGCTGCTGGTCTACCGGCGTGCCGAGCTGGACGGGGTGCTGGACGGCATCGTGTACGCCGGCATGGTCGGCATCGGCTTCGCCTTCACCGAGAACATCCTGTACCTGAGCCAGGCCTACATCGGCGACGACACCCACGTCGGCAGCATCGAGGATGCGGTGACCCTGTTCGTGATCCGCGGCGTGTTCAGCCCGTTCGCGCACCCGTTCTTCACCGCCTTCCTGGGCATCGGGGTCGGCATCGCCGTCTCCTCCCGGTCCCGGTCGCTGCAGGTGCTGGCGCCGCTGGCCGGCTACCTGCTCGCCGTCGCGGCGCACGCCTCCTGGAACGCCGCGATGCTCCTCGACGGCGGCTCCGCGGCGGTGGCGGCCTACCTGCTGCTGATGGTGCCGGCCTTCGTCGCCTTCGCCGCGTTCGCGGTCTGGGCCCGGCGGCGGGAGGGGGTGCTGCTGGCCCATGCGCTGACCGACTGCGCCCGGCGCGGCTTCCTGGACGCCGCCGAGGTGCCCTGGCTCTCCCGGATCCCCGCCCGGCGGGTCTGCCGCCAGCACGCGCGCCGGGTGGGTGGGCCACCGGCGCTGCAGGCGATGCGCGACTACCAGGGCGAGGCGATCGAGCTGGGCTTCCTCCACCACCGGTTCCTGCGTGGCACCGCGCCGGACAGCTATGCCGAGCTCGGCCAGCGCTACCTGCGGCGGATGTTCGAGCTGCGCCCGCTGCTGGTCTGGCCGCAGCCGGCCGGCGTGGGGGCGGGCCGATGAGCGACTCCCTGTACTCGGGGCAGACCGGGTCCCAGCTGGTCGCCACCCTCGTCCGGGTGCGCGAGGCGCTGCAGGCCGTCCGGCTGCCGCTGGACATCCCCGACGTCGAGCCGGCCCGCAAGGACCTGCCGGAGATGATCGACCAGCTCGAGGACTACGTGCTGCCGCGGCTGATCCAGATCGACGCGCCGCTGCTCACCGTGGTCGGCGGCTCGACCGGTGCCGGCAAGTCGACGCTGGTGAACTCGCTGGTCGGCGAGCGGGTCACCGAGCCGGGCGTGCTGCGGCCGACGACCCGGTCGCCGGTGCTGGTGCACAACCCGGCCGACGCCGACTGGTTCGACAAGGCCCGGATCCTGCCCGACCTGGAGCGGACCACCCGTACGTCGGCCGACCCCGGTGCGCTGCAGCTGGTCGCCTCCGAGGCGATCCCGCAGGGGCTCGCGGTGCTGGACGCGCCGGACATCGACTCGGTCGAGCAGCAGAACCGGGTGCTCGCCGCGCAGCTGCTCGGCGCGGCCGACCTGTGGCTGTTCGTCACCTCGGCGGCCCGGTACGCCGACCAGGTGCCGTGGGAGTTCCTCAAGCAGGCGGCCGACCGCAGCGCCGCGGTCGCGGTGGTGCTGGACCGGACCCGCCCGGAGGCGGTGGCCGAGGTCAGTGCGCACCTGGCCCGGATGCTGACCGCCCGGGGCCTGCGGGACTCGCCGCTGTTCATCGTCCCCGAGGGCGAGGTGGACGACCAGGGGCTGCTGCCGTCGTCGTACGTGCGGGAGATCCGGGGCTGGCTCAGCTCGCTGGCCGCCGACGCGGACGCCCGCGACTCCGTCGTACGGCAGACCCTGGAGGGCGTGATCCGGTCGCTGTCCACCCGGGCCTACGCGATCGCCGACGCCTGCCACGACCAGGTGGAGATCGGCGCGCGGCTGCGCCGGGACGCCGACGACGCGTACGCCGCGGCGCTGGCCGAGATCGACCGGGCCAGCGCGGACGGCACCCTGCTGCGTGGCGAGGTGCTGGCGCGCTGGCAGGAGTTCGTCGGCACCGGCGAGCTGCTCAAGTCGCTGGAGTCGAAGGTGAGCTGGCTGCGCGACCGGGTCGCGAACGCGGTCAAGGGCCAGCCGCAGCAGGCCACCCGGGTCTCGGTCGCGGTCGAGTCCGGGTTGCAGACGCTGGTGCTGGAGCATGCCGAGGCCGCCGCCGAGCGCACCGACGCGGCGTGGCGCTCGATCGCCGCCGGGCGTGAGCTGCTCGACGCCCACCCCGTCGACCTGTCCCGGGCCTCGCGCGAGCTGCGCCAGCAGGCCGAGCGGACGGTGCGCGACTGGCAGGCCGCGGTGCTGGAGATGGTGCGTACCGAGGGCGCGGACAAGCGCACCACCGCCCGGGTGCTCGCGTACGGCGTCAACGGGCTCGGGGTCGCGCTGATGATGGTCGTCTTCGCCTCGACCGGCGGCGTGACCGGTGCCGAGGTGGGCATCGCGGGTGGTTCGGCGGTGCTCGGCCAGAAGCTGCTCGAGGCGGTCTTCGGCGACCAGGCCGTACGACGGCTCGCCGCGAACGCGCGCGCCGACCTGAACCGGCGGATGCAGGTGCTGCTGGAGGCCGAGGAGAGCCGGTTCACCGACGTGCTCGACGGACTGGGCATCTCCGCGGAGGTCGTCGAGGAGCTCCGGCTGGGAGCCCGGCGGATCGACGATCTGCGGTTCGCGTCGCACACCGGCTGAGGTCGGTACTCTTGCCGGTGTCCGCGTAGCCGTATTGAGGGAGCCATGACGTCCTTGCTCGAGGGGGCCAAGAAGCGCCTCACCCGGGGTTCCGACATCGCCGACCGGGTCCGAGCTCTCGACGACGCGGTGACGGCGGCCCGCGGGCACCTCGACGACGCCGTGCTCGACCCGGCCGCCGAGGTGGTCACCCGGGCCAGCGACCGGCTCCGGCTCTCCGCGGACCACACGGTGGTCGCGCTGGCCGGCGCGACCGGCTCGGGCAAGTCCTCGACCTTCAACGCGCTGGTCGGGCTGGACCTGGCCTCGGTCGGCGTACGACGTCCGACCACGTCCTGGGCGACCGCCTGCACCTGGGGCTCCTCGGGCTCCGAGGAGCTGCTGGAGTGGCTCGGCATCCCACCGCGCCACCAGGTGCGCCGGGACTCGATGCTCGACACCGGCCGCGAGGGCAAGGACCTCGAGGGCCTGGTGCTGTTGGACCTGCCCGACCACGACTCCACCGAGGTCTCGCACCACCTGGAGGTCGAGCGGCTGGTCAAGCTGGCCGACCTGCTGGTCTGGGTGCTCGACCCGCAGAAGTACGCCGACGCTGCCGTGCACGACAGGTTCCTGCGCCCGCTGGCCGCGCACAAGGGCGTGATGCTGGTGGTGCTCAACCACATCGACGAGGTCGCCGAGGACCGTCGCGCCGGGATGGTCGCGGACGCGCGCCGGCTGCTGGACGCCGACGGCCTGAGCGGGGTGCCGCTGATCCCCATCTCGGCGCTCGAGGGGATCGGCGTCGACGAGCTGCGGCACGCGATCGTCGCGCGGGTCACCGAGAAGGCGGCCACCAAGGCGCGGCTGTCGCTGAGCGTCACCGAGGCCGCGGACCGGATCGTCGCGGTCAGCGGGCTGGAGAAGGCCCCGCGGATGTCGGACAACGACCAGACCGAGCTGCGCGCCGCGGTCGCCGACGCGGCCGGGGTGCCGATCGTCGTGGACGCGGTCCGCAAGGCCAGCCTGCTCCGGGCCCGCCGGGCGACCGGCTGGCCGGTGACGTCGTGGCTGTCGAGGTTCCGGCCCGACCCGCTCAAGCGGCTGCACCTGGACAACCAGACGACCGGGCGCGACCTGGTCCGGCAGGCCCGCTCGTCGCTGCCCGCCGCCGACCAGGTGCAGACCGCCCGGGTCGACTCGGCCGTCCGCGGCCTGGCCGACCGGCTCTCGGAGCACCTGACCAGACCGTGGGCGACCGCGCTGCGCCGGGCCTCGGTGGCCGGGCTGCCCGAGCTGGAGGACCGGCTCGACCGCGCCGTCGGCAGCACCGACCTGGGTGTCGCCCGGGTGCCGTTCTGGACCCGGTTGGTCCGGGGGCTGCAGTGGGTGCTGCTGCTCACCGCCCTCGCCGGCGGGCTCTGGCTGGTCGCGCTGGCCGCCACCGACTTCCTGAAGATCGACGTCGCCAGCCCCTCGGTGGGTCCGGTGGCGGTACCGACCCTGCTGCTGGGCGGCGGAGTGCTGCTCGGGATAGCCCTGGCACTGCTGTGCCGGGCGCTGGTGGCGCGCAGTGCTCGCCGCAAGGCCCGCCGCGCCGAGCGCAAGCTGCTCTTCGCCGTCGACGAGGTGACCGGCGAGCTGGTGGTCAACCCGATGATCCGGGTGCTCGACGCGTACCGGACCACCACCGACGGGCTGCGTTCAGCGCGGGGGTAGTTCTCCACAGGCGCCGTTGACCGGGACTTTTCCACAGGCCGTCCCGTCGCCCTGGCTCTCGCTTCCGAGCTTGCCGAGGCTTGCTCCCTACTCACATCGAGAGGGAGAGAACATGAACGAGACCTACGTGACCCTGCAGGGCTGGGTCGGCAACGAGGTGGACCTGCGCGACGTCGGCGACACCCAGTGCGCGTCGTTCCGGGTGGGCTGCACCCCGCGGCGGCAGCGCGGCGGCATCTGGGTGGACGGCGACACCTCCTGGTACACGGTGAACTGCTGGCGCGCCCTGGCTCGCAACGTGGCCGACTCGCTGCGCACCGGGGACGCCGTGGTGGTGCACGGCCGGGTCAAGGTGGACGTCTGGGAGCGCGAGGGGCAGGCGCCGTCGGTGGCCTGGGTGATCGACGCGACCTTCGTGGGCCACGACCTGACCAAGGGCAGCAGCACGTTCAGCAAGGCGCCGCGGCAGCCGCAGCAGGACAACACCGCGGACGAGTCGGTCAAGGAGATGCTGCACTCCTACGACCCGGTCGGCCCGCAGCTGGACGCCGACGGGGAGGTGTCGACCTCGGCGGCGTGACCCGAGGCGTGCTCAGCCACGGTGTGCCCGTAGGCTTGAGCGCATCATGGCTGAGTACGTCTTCACGCTGCGCAACGTCCGCAAGGCCCACGGTGACAAGGTGGTGCTGGACAACGTCACCCTCTCGTTCCTGCACGGGGCGAAGATCGGTGTCGTCGGTCCCAACGGCACCGGCAAGTCCACGCTGCTGAAGATCATGGCGGGGCTGGAGAAGGCCAACAACGGCGACGCCCTGCTCGATCCCGAGGCGACCGTCGGCATGCTCCAGCAGGAGCCGCCGCTGACCGAGGGCAAGACCGTCCTGGAGAACGTCGAGGAGGCGGTCGGCGAGATCAAGGGCAAGCTCGACCGGTTCAACAAGATCTCCGAGGAGCTGGCCGACCCGGACGCCGACTACGACAAGCTGCTCGCCGAGATGGGCGACCTGCAGACCGACCTGGACCACGCCAACGCGTGGGACCTGGACAGCAGGCTCGACCAGGCGATGGACGCGCTGCGCTGCCCGCCGCCGGACGCGATCGTGGACAACCTCTCCGGTGGCGAGCGGCGCCGCGTGGCGCTGTGCAAGCTGCTGCTCCAGCAGCCCGACCTGCTGCTGCTCGACGAGCCGACCAACCACCTGGACGCCGAGTCGGTGCAGTGGCTGGAGGGTCACCTCGCGTCCTACCCGGGCGCCGTGCTGGCGGTCACCCACGACCGGTACTTCCTGGACAACGTGGCGCAGTGGATCCTCGAGCTGGACCGCGGCAAGACGCACCCCTACGAGGGCAACTACTCCACCTACCTGGAGACCAAGAAGGACCGGCTCAAGATCGAGGGGCAGAAGGACGCCAAGCGCGCCCGGCTGCTCGAGCGCGAGCTGGAGTGGGTCCGGTCGAACCCGAAGGCGCGGCAGACCAAGTCCAAGTCGCGTCTGGCCCGGTACGAGGAGCTGGCCGCCGAGGCGGAGCGCGCCCGGAAGATCGACACCTCCGAGATCAACATCCCGGCGGGCCCGCGGCTGGGCGACGTGGTGCTCGAGGCGAAGGACCTCACCAAGGGCTTCGACGAGCGGGTGCTCATCGACGACCTGACCTTCAGCCTGCCCCGGGCCGGCATCGTCGGCGTGATCGGCCCCAACGGCGTCGGCAAGACCACGCTGTTCCGGATGATCGTCGGCCAGGAGAAGCCGGACGCCGGCTCGCTGGACGTCGGCCAGACGGTGAAGATCTCCTACGTCGACCAGAGCCGGGGCGGCATCGACCCGAACAAGAACGTCTGGGAGGTCGTCTCCGACGGCCTGGACTTCATCAAGGTCGCCAACTTCGAGATGAACTCGCGCGCCTACGTGGCCTCCTTCGGCTTCAAGGGCCCGGACCAGCAGAAGAAGGCCGGCGTGCTCTCCGGCGGTGAGCGGAACCGGCTCAACCTGGCCCTGACGCTGAAGATGGGCGGCAACCTGCTGCTCCTCGACGAGCCCACCAACGACCTGGACGTGGAGACGCTCTCCTCGCTGGAGGACGCGCTGCTCGAGTTCCCCGGCTGTGCGGTCATCACCTCGCACGACCGATGGTTCCTGGACCGGACCGCGACGCACATCCTGGCCTGGGAGGGCACCGAGGACGAGCCGGGGAGCTGGTTCTGGTTCGAGGGCAACTTCGCGTCGTACGAGGCCAACAAGATCGAGCGCCTCGGCGTCGAGGCCGCACGACCGCACCGGGTCACCCACCGGCGCCTCACGCGCGACTGAGCTAGTCGCGCCCGGGGCGCATGTCGGCGAACTCGGGGTTCTCCTCGACGAGCTGGTCGGAGACGGCGTTCATGACCCGGCCCAGCGCCTGGAAGTCCTCCGGGCGGGCCAGGTCGACGAAGTGGTTGCGGACGCCGGTCACGTGGGTGTGCGCCGCGGCGACCAGGAGCTCCCAGCCGGCGTCGGTCATCTTGGCCTCCACGCCGCGCCGGTCGGTCTCCGAGGCGCAGCGGGAGATCAGGCCCGCCTTCTCCATCCGGCTGACCGTGTGCGTGACCCGGCTGCGCGAGTGCTGCATCGACTCGGCGATCTGCGCCATCCGCAGCGTGCGGTCGGGGGTCTCCGAGAGCCGGACCAGGATCTCGTACTCGCCGAGCGAGATGCCGTGCGCCTGGCGCAGCTCGCGGTCGAGGGTGTCGAGCAGCAGCGTGGTGCCGACGATGTAGGCGCGCCAGTCGGACTGCTGGTCGTCGTCCAGCCAGTGGGTCTCGGGTGCGCTCATGGCTGGGGATTCTAGGACCTGGACAGCGTTCATCGTCGTACCTCCGCGCGGGGGAATAGGGTTCCACCCGAGTTAGTTGAACTTTCTACGAACCCATGCTACGGTTCATAACAAGTTTAGAGTTCAATCAAAACTCAGGAAGAGGCAGACATGAGCATCACCACCGACACCGGTCTCGTGGCCGGCACCTGGACCATCGACCCGAGCCACTCCGAGGTGGGCTTCACCGTTCGCCACCTGATGACCAAGGTCCGTGGCCAGTTCGAGAAGTTCGAGGGCAAGGTCACCACCGGCACGGAGCTCGCCGGCACCAAGGCCGAGGCCGTCATCGACCTGAACTCGGTCAACACCCGCGACGCGCAGCGCGACGGCCACCTGCGTTCCGCTGACTTCTTCGACGTGGAGAACCACGGCAACATGACCTTCGTGTCGACCTCGTTCGACGGCGAGAATGCCGCCGGCGAGCTGACCATCAAGGGCGTCACCCGCCCCGTCGAGCTCGACGTGGAGTTCCTGGGCACCGACGTCGACGCCTACGGCAACACCCGGATCGGCTTCGAGGCCACCGGCGAGATCAGCCGCAAGGAGTTCGGCGTGGACTTCAACGTCCCGCTGGACGGCGGCAAGCTGCTCGTCGGCGACAAGGTCAGCATCACCCTGAGCGTTCAGGCCGTTCTCGACCAGGCCTGATCTCCCTGAGGAACCGCGAAGGCCCCGGACCGACGGTCCGGGGCCTTCGTCGTACGTCGACTCAGGAGAGGCGCTCCAGGATCAGCGCCATGCCCTGGCCGCCACCCACGCACATGGTGATGAGGCCGGTGGACTTGTCGTGCCACTGCAGCGAGTTGAGCATCGTGTTCTGCAGGCGGGCGCCGGTCATGCCGAAGGGATGGCCGATCGCGATCGCGCCGCCGTTGACGTTGAGCCGGTCGATGTCGATCCCGAGGTCCTGGTACGACGGCACCACCTGTGCGGCGAACGCCTCGTTGATCTCGACCAGGTCGATGTCGCCGATGGTCATGTTCGCGTGCTCGAGCGCCTGCTTGGTCGCCTCGACCGGGCCCAGGCCCATGATCTCGGGGGAGAGGCCGGTCACGCCGGTGGAGACGATCCGGGCCAGCGGGGTCAGGCCCAGCTCCTTGGCCTTGGTGTCGGACATGATGACCACCGCGGCGGCGCCGTCGTTGAGCGGGCAGCAGTTGCCGGCGGTGACAACGCCGTCGGGGCGGAAGACCGGCTGCAGCTGGGAGACCGCCTCGTAGGTGACCCCGGCGCGCGGGCCGTCGTCCTTGCTGACCACGGTGCCGTCGGCCAGGGTGACCGGGGTGATCTCGCGCTCCCAGAAGCCGTCGTTGATCGCCTTCTCGGCCAGGTTCTGGCTGCGCACGCCGAACTCGTCGAGCTCCTCGCGCTTGAGGCCGCGCATCCGCGCCACGTTCTCTGCGGTCTGGCCCATCGCGATGTAGATGTCGGGCAGCAGGCCGTCCTCGCGCGGGTCGTGCCAGTCCTGACCGCCCTTCGCGTACTCCTCGGTGCGCGCCTGCGCGTCGGCGAACAGCGGGTTCTTCGTGTTCGGAATGTGGTCGGAGGTGCCGAACTGATACCGCGAGACCGTCTCGACGCCGGCCGAGATGTACACGTCGCCCTCGCCGGCCTTGATCGCGTGGAAGGCGTTCCGCGTGGTCTGCACCGAGGAGGCGCAGTACCGGGTCAGCGTGGTGCCGGGGATCTCGTACCCCATCAGCGTGGTCACGATCCGGGCCATGTTGTTGCCGGCCTCGCCGCCGGGCAGGCCGCAGCCGAGGATCAGGTCGTTGACGTCGTTCGGGTCCAGCGCCGGAATCTTGTCCAGCGCGGCCTTCACGATCAGCGCAGTGAGGTCGTCGGGACGGAAGTCCTTGAGCGAGCCCTTGTTCGCGCGGCCGATGGGGGTACGGGCCGCCGAAACGATCACTGCCTCGGGCATGGGGGTCTCCGATCATCGTCAGGGTGAGATGCGGCCATCCTAGAACCTGTTCTGGTGGTTGGATCTGGGGTGTGCGTCACACCTACGAGTGCCCGATGCGCTGGGCGGACATCGACATGCTGCGGCACGTCAACAACGTCGTGTACGTCGACTACCTCCAGGAAGCGCGGATCGACATGTTCGCCGCGCACCCGGAGTTCCGCGGCGGCGAGGAGCTCGGCGAGGGCGTCGTCGTGGTCAGGCACGAGCTCGAGTTCGCGGCCCCGCTCGCCTTCCGGCAGCGCCCGGTCCTCGTCGACTCCTGGATCACCGAGGTCCGCGCCGGGTCGTTCACCATGGGCTACGAGGTCTACGACGAGGGATCCGAGGGCCGGACGACGTACCTGCGCGCGTCGACCCAGCTGGCTCCGTTCGTCTTCGCCACCGAGTCGCCGCGGCGGATCAGCCCGACCGAGCGGGCCGTCCTGGAGCGCTACCTCGAGCCGGCCGAGCCCCGCACGCCGCTGAGCAGGGAGGGGACGAGCAAGCACGTCTACCCGCTGCGGGTGCGGTGGTCCGACGTGGACGCCTACCGGCACGTGAACAACGTGAAGTACCTCGAGTACGTGCAGGAGGCCCGGATCGCCTACCTGCTCGGCATGCGGGTCCCCGGCGACCGGTTCGGCGCCACCGTCATCGCCCGGACCGATGTCGACTACCGCCGCCCGATCCTGTTCCGGCTGGCGCCGTACCAGGTGCACACCTGGGTGAGCCACGTCGGCACCTCGTCGTACACGCTCGCGGCCGAGATCCGGGACGGGGACGAGCTGCTGGCCAGTGCGCAGGCGGTGGTGGTGGCCTTCGACGCCGAGACGCAGCGCGCGGCGCCGCTGCCGGAGGACCAGCGCGCGCGGCTGCTGGAGCAGCTGGAGTCCTAGACGGGCTCGTTGGTGTTCACCATGAACTGCGCCGCGTGCGTGACGTAGTCCCAGAACTGCGCGTCCTGCTCCGGGGTGAGCCCGACGCTGTCCAGCCCGGCCCGGAAGTGCCGCAGCCAGTGCTGCGCGGCGGTCGGGGTGACCGGGAAGGGCGCGTGCCGCATCCGCAGCCGTGGGTGTCCGCGCGTCTCCGAGTACGTCGTCGGGCCACCCCAGTACTGCGCCAGGAACAGGGTGAACCGCTCGGCCGCCGGGCCGAGGTCCTCCTCGGGGTACATCGGCCGGAGCAGCTCGTCGGTCGCGACGCCCTCGTAGAACTTGCTGACGATCGCGGAGATGGTCTCCATCCCGCCGATCTCGTCGTAAAAGCTGCTCATGGGCACATTCTGCCGACCCGCCTCAACGCAGCGCGTCGAGGTACCGCTCCGCCGTCGCCAGGTTCTGCCGGCGCTGCTCCCAGGTGACCGCGACGCCCAGCAGCGCGGCCCCGAGCAGACCCAGCGAGAGCCAGCGCGGCAGGCCGCTCGCGACGGGTTCGAGGTGGACCACCGCGAGCACGGCCAGGGCGGCCGCACCCGCCAGGAACGGCGCCGACCAGCGCTCGGCGATGCCGAGGGCGACGAACAGGCTCGCGACCACGCCGAGAGCCACCGAGCGCACCGAGACCGGGTCGTCGACGACGAGCACGAGCGTCGGCAGCAGCGCGAGGGTGAGACCGCTGCCCAGCGCGCGCCGGCTGCCGGCCGCCGGGTCGACGAGCAGCCGCCGGTAGCCCGCGGCGAGGAGCAGCACGGCCGCCGGCGCGGTGGCCAGTTCGGGCAGGGTCAGGTGCTCAGTGATGCGGAGCAGGGTGGCCCCGGCGAGGACGACGACGCCGACCCAGGCGACCTCGTCGCGGTCCCGGTGCAGGACCGAGGTCAGCGCCGCGGCGGTGCCGGTGGCTGTGAGCAGCAGCGAGACCAGGCCCAGGTCGGCGGGCAGCGCGCACCCGGCCAGCGCCAGGACCAGGGCGGTCAGCTCGACGGCGACCCGGTCGACCGGTCCGCGGGTGACCAGCGGGGCGAGCAGGCCGAGCGCGACGGCGACGAGCACCAGGCCGACCGCGGCGGCGTCCCGGCCACCACCCAGCGGGAAGGGCCAGTGCGCGGCGGCCAGGCCCACGGTCAGCGTGGCGGCGACCGCCATGACGGTGCGCACCTCGACCCCCGAGACCGTGCGGCGGTAGCCGACCGCGAGCCCGACGGCCAGGGCGCTGGCGAACCCGGCGAGCAGCACGTGCGAGGGCATCGCCAGCCGCAGCCCGACCAGGGACAGGTACGCCGCCGTGAGCAGCGCCGGGGCCACCCCGGCCCCACGCACGACGACCGCGAGGAGGCCGAGCAGCGCCAGCAGGGCGGACCAGGCGCCGACCGCGACGACCAGCGTGGGGGAGGACTCGAGGACCGCGGTGACCAGGCCGAGACCGGCCAGCACCGGCGCGACCACGGACCAGTCGCGCAGCGCGAGACCGCGGTGCTCGGCCGCCAGCAGCCGCAGTCCGGCGAGCACGGCGACGGCGAGCCCGGCCGGGACGACCACCGCGGTCCAGCCGGCGAGCGCGCCGTCGGCCGCGGGCAGCCGGAGCGCCAGGTTCGCCGCGTGCGCCGGGGCGGTCGTGGGCAGCCCCGTCAGCGCTTCCACCGGGCGCAGCAGCGTGATGGCGCCGAGCGGGACCAGCGCGACGCCGCCGAGCAGGAACGCCGGGCGCGACCAGGTCCCTCGCGCGGCCGCGGCGACCCCGGCCAGCGCGAGCAGCGCGCCGGTGCCGAGTACCAGCCGGGTGTCGGCGCTCATCGCGGGCAGCAGCACCGTCGCTCCGAGCACCGCGAGCACCGCCCCGGCCGCGATCATCCGGACCTCCTCGGCGACCCGGTTGACCACCGCGACGGCCGCGGCGAGCAGGGCGGCCACGAGCAGCGGCCAGCAGCCCACCTCGGTCCACCACGGGCCCAGCGCGACGTCGGCGGCACGACCCGCGCCCTCGGCGGCCAGCGCCAGCCAGCCGAGCACGGCCACGCCGCCGAGTCCGTACGCCGGCCCGGCCAGCCGCAGCGCCCGGGCGAGCGGCACCGACCCGGCCGCGACCAGGACCGAGGCGACCGTGGCCAGCGGCCGGACGTGGTAACCCTCGAGCGTCCAGGCCTCGGCGGCCGCGAGCACGAGCGCGCCCGTCGTCGCGACCCCGGTCATCCCGTGGAGCGCGCGCAGCGGCGTGGTCCGGGCCAGCAGCGAGGCCGCGGTCCCGAGGGCGAGGAGGGCGATGCCCACGGTGGCGACGGCGTGGCGCGGGGCCACGTCGTCGAAGCCGAGCAGCCCGGCGCCGTACGCGGCCGCCAGGTCGATGACCACCAGCACCGCGGTGACCAGCCAGAACGTCTCCGCCCCGCCGCGCAGCGCCCGCTGCGTCAGTGTCACCGCGACCAGGCCGAGGCCGGTGGTGACGCCCAGCAGGATCGCGGTCTTGGCACCGAGGCCCAGCGAGCTCCACGCGACAGCGACGAAGACGACCGCGGCCACGAGCAGGCAGAGCGCGCCGACCCCGAACAGGACGAAGGGGACCGACACGGCCGTCCGGCGTCGTGGCGCCCGGACCGGAACGGGCGGCGCCGCCGGGAGGGACGGCTGCCGGCGCAGCGCCTCGACCAGGGTCGCGGCGCGCTGCATGGTCTGCCAGAGCTGCCCGGCGAGCGGCCCGGTCAGCCGGAGGCCGCAACCGGTGCAGGTCGCCTGCGCGTCGAGCGTCGAACGGCAGTCCGGGCACAGCGTGGGATCGAGGAGAGCGGTCATGCCTCCAGGCTGGCCGCGCGGACGTCGTACCGGATCCGCCTTGGCACCCGTCCGGGCTAGGTACTCCTACTCAGGCCTGCGGGTCCTTCCAGACCATCCGCTGGGGGAGCGGCATCGCGATGCCCTCGGCGTCGAACCGGACCTTGACCCGCTCGCGCATCTCCCGGGCCACCATCCACTGCTTCTGCGGCATCGTCTTCAGCGTCACCCGGACCACCACGGAGTCGGCGCTCAGCGACTGCACGCCCCAGACCTCGGGCTCCTCGATGATCTTGTCGTGGAACTCGGGGTCCTCCCACAGCTCGTGGGCGACCTCCTTGAGCAGCCGCCGTACCCGGGTGATGTCCTCGGTGTAGCCGACCGCGATGTCGAGCACGGTCCGCGACCAGTTCTGGCTCTGGTTGCCGACCTTGAGGATCTCGCCGTTGCGCAGGTACCAGACGGTGCCGTCCACGTCGCGCAGCCGGGTGACCCGCAGGCCGACCGCCTCGATGGTGCCCGAGACGTCGCCGAAGGTCACGGTGTCGCCGACGCCGTACTGGTCCTCGAAGATCATGAAGACGCCGGAGAGGAAGTCCTTGACCAGGCTCTGCGCGCCGAAGCCGAGCGCGACGCCGATGATCCCGGCGCTGGCGATCAGCGGGGCGATGTTCGCGCCGAGCTCGGCGAGCGCCATCATCGTCACGACCGAGAAGATCACGCCGCTGACGATGCTCTTGAGCAGCCCGCCCATGGTCTCGGCCCGCTGGGCGCGGCGGTGCACCGCGGCCTCGCCCTCGTGCTCGGCGAAGGGCCCCTTGGCCAGCTTGCCGGGGACCCCGGCCGCCGCGCGCCGGACCACCCGGTCGATCACCTTGAACAGCAGCCAGCGCCCGAGCAGGCCCAGGAAGACGAGCCAGACCACGGCCAGGGGCTTGCCGATCAGCCAGCCCGCGGCGTGCGAGAGATCCTCGTTCCCGGTCCAGTGGTAGACCGCCGCGCAGGTCCAGCTGTCGGTGTCCTTGCACGTGTCAGGCATGTCCAGGAACGCGGTGGGGACAGGCATGGGTCGGAGGCTACCGACCTCACGAAGCGTCCAGGAGGGGTGGGCGGGTGCTCGACCGGCTCCGGTCTCGATATCCTTCGGGCGTGACCAGTCACCAGGCCCCGCGTCCCCGCCCGATCCTCGCCGTCGCGCGCCGTCTCGGCGTGCTCGTCTCGTGCGTGGTCGCGCTGGTGCTGACGCCCGTGGTCGCGTTCGCGGACACGCCCGACAACTGGGAGAAGGCGCCCGGCGTCTCCGGCCTGCAGTTCCTCGTGGTCCTCGTGCTGATCCCGGCCGGCCTGGCCCTGCTCATCAGCCTGCTCGCGGCGCTGCCCTCGATGGTCGGCGACAAGGGCTACGAGCCCGGTCAGTCCTGGCGCTCCGAGCCGGAGTGGTTCGGCGGCGCCAGCAAGGGCGTCGAGGCCGCCGAGTCCGTCTCCGACAAGCAGCTGGAGTCCGGCGAGAGCAACCGGGGTGGCGCCAGTGGCTCGTGGTGACGGCTTCTCCGACGACCAGCGGTACGAGATCGACCGCGCCATCCGCGCGGCCGAGACGGTCTCCCGCTACGAGTTCTCCGTGTACGTCGGCGCCGCCGACGGCGAGGCAGGCCCGTTCGCGCAGCGGCTGCACGCCTCCCTGGTCGCACCCGACCGCAGCGTGCTCATCATGGTCGACCCGGCCTCACGGCTGCTCGAGGTCATCACCGGTGCCGCCGTACGACGCGTGCTCCCCGACGACGCGGTCAAGCTCGCCGTGGTCGCGATGGAGTCGGCGTTCGCCGAGGGCGACCTGGTGGGCGGCATCAAGCGAGGGGTTGCCCAGCTCGCCGATGCCGCCCGCAAGCCGCAGACGCTGCACGCCTGAGTTCAACGCCGACCCGGCACAAAGGTTCACGTAATTGCGCTGACCCGGCGCAAAGGTGCGAGTACATCCGCACCTTTGCGCCGGGTCAGCGCTTACACGTGCACTTTTACGCCAGGTCGCGCGCCTGACCGGCGAGGTAGCGGGCCACGTCGGCGCGGCCCTCGCGCACGTACCTGACGGCGCCGGGGTCCGCGGTCGTGGTCGCGAGCCAGGCGTCGACCCGGTCCAGGAGCTCCTGCGAGGCGAGCGCGCGCGGGAAGATGAACTCCAGCGCGGTCGCGGCCTTGTGGGTGCCGAGGTGCTCCCAGAGCGTGTTCGCGGCCTCCAGGTACTTCTCGACGTACGGCGCCAGCACCTCGTCCTGACCCGACGGGCCGAACGCGAGGATGATGGAGCGCGCCGTCTCGTTGGGCGTGTCGGTGCGCACGATCGCGGCGTCCCACGCGGCGGCCTTGGCCTCGGCGGTCGGCTGCGCGGCCCGAGCGCCGGCGGCGTGCTCCTGGCCCGAGATGGTGTTGTCCCGGGTCAGCTCGGTCTCGATGCGGTCCCCCGCTCGGCCGTTGCGGGCCAGCGCCGTGATGAGCACCCAGCGCAGGTCCTGGTCCACGGCCAGGCCGTCGAAGACCAGGGTGCCGTCGAGCATCTCCTCCAGGTCCGCCAGGGCGATCCCGCTCTTCGCGGCTCCGGCGTAGGTGCGCGCGAAGGTGAGCTGCTGGTCGCTGCCCGCCTCGGCCTGCTCGAGCAGGGTGCGCAGGCCGCGCTCCCACTTCTGCCGCAGGGCCGGCCGGTTCGCCGGTGCCGAGAACGAGTTGACCGCCTGGGCGGCGTACACCGGGATCCGGCTGATGCCCCAGGAGTCGGTCTCGGTGCCGATGTTGGCCAGCACCAGCTCGACGAAGTCGCTCGCGCGCATCTCCGCGTCCCGGGTCATGTCCCAGGCCGCGCCCCAGCACAGCGCCCGGGCCAGCGAGTCCTCGAGCTTGCCGAGGCTGGAGACCAGGGTGGCCAGCGAGCGCTCGTCGAGCCGGATCTTCGCGTAGGTGAGGTCGTCGTCGTTGAGCAGCAGCAGGTCGGGCTGCTTCTTGCCGACCAGCTCGGTGACCTCGGTGGTGGCGCCCTCGACGTCGAGCTCGATCTGGTCGCGGCGGACCAGGGCGCCGCCGACGGCGTCGTACAGGCCGATCCGGATCCGGTGCCGGCGCAGCGTCGGCCAGTCCGGGTCCGCGCTCTGCTGCACCGTGAAGGCGCCGTACGTGCCGTCCTCGGCGAGCGTGAACGCCGGCGTCAGGGTGTTCACCCCGGCGGTCTGCAGCCACTCGGCGGCCCAGCCGTCGAGCTCGCGCCCGGACGCCTTCTCCAGGGCCAGCAGCAGGTCGGAGAACTCCGAGTTCGCGTAGGCGTGGTCCTTGAAGTACTGCCGCAGCCCGGCCAGGAACGGGTCCAGGCCGACCCACGCCACCAGCTGCTTGAGCACCGAGGCGCCCTTGGCGTAGGTGATCATGTCGAAGTTGACCTCGACCGCGTGCAGGTCGTAGTTGTCCGCGGCGATCGGATGCGTGCTCGGCAGCTGATCCTGCCGGTAGCCGGTCTGCTTGCGCGCGTTGGCGAAACCGGTCCAGGCGTCGGTGAACTCGGTGACCTCGGCCTCGGCCCAGTAGCAGGCCCACTCGGCGAACGACTCGTTGAGCCAGAGGTCGTCCCACCACTTCATCGTCACCAGGTCGCCGAACCACATGTGCGCCATCTCGTGCAGGATCACGCTGCACCGGAACTCGTAGAACGAGCGCGGCTGCCGGGAGCGGGGGAGGTACTCGTCGCGCAGGGTCACGCAGCCCGCGTTCTCCATCGCGCCCATGTTGTACTCCGGCACGTAGAGCTGGTCGTACTTCTCGAACGGGTAGGGGAAGTCGAACTGCTCCTCGAAGAACGCGAAGCCCTGCTTGGTCAGGTTCACGATCTCCTCGCGGTCGAGGAAGTCGACCAGCGACTGGCGGCAGTAGTGGCCCAGCGGGATGGTGCCGAACTTGCCCTCGTAGACGTCCTGGACCTCGTGGTACTCGCCGGCGACCAGGGCGGTGATGTAGGTCGACATCTTCTTGGTGGCCGGGAACCGCCACACGGCCTTGCCGCCGCCGACAGCCTCGGGGGAGGGAGTGGGCGCGTTCGAGACGACCTTCCAGTGCTCCGGCGCGGTGACGACGAAGGTGAAGACGCTCTTGAGGTCGGGCTGCTCGAAGGTGGTGAACACCCGGCGGGCGTCCGGCACCTCGAACTGGCTGTAGAGGTAGACGCGGTCGTCGACCGGGTCCACGAACCGGTGCAGGCCCTCACCGCTGTGCGAGTAGGTGCAGTCCGCCCGGACCACCAGGGTGTTCTCCGCCTGCAGGCCGTCGAGCTGGATCCGGCTGTCGGCGTACGCCGTCGCGGGGTCGACCGCGGCGCCGTTGAGGGTGATCTCGTGCACGGTCGCGCCGACGAGGTCGGCGAAGGTGCTCGCGCCCGGCTGGCTGCTCCGGAAGCTGATCGTGGTGGTGGAGGCGAAGGTCTTGTCGCTGGTCGTGAGGTCGAGCTCGATGGTGTAGGAGTCGACGTCGAGCAACCCGGCGCGGGTCTGCGCCTCGTCGCGAGTGAGGTTGGTTCCTGGCATGCGACGCATCATGTCATCCGTCACACAGGCCGCGGCCAACGGATAAGAGGCGGGGAAAACTACATCATTGTAACGGCGTGTCGCAGCGTTGTAGTTTGTGGCTTGTGGTAGCCAGAGTGACGAAAGTTGCTCTAGCGTGCGGGTGTGCTGACCCGCAGAACGACCCTGCCTGCCCTCTGCCTTGCGCTGATGGCGGCGTTCGCGACGCTGCTGGTCAGCCCCCCGCCGGCCGGTGCCTCCTCGACGATCCTGTGCAAGGGATTCACCGCCTGCGCCAAGGCCGGCTACTCGAACTTCGGCTACGCGGCCGTGTACCGCCAGATGTTCTGGCGGATGTACTCCGGCCACAACTGCACCAACTACATGGCCTACCGGATGATCCAGGCCGGCATGTCGAGCACCCGCCCGTGGAGCGGCAGCGGCAACGCCCGCAACTGGGGCGTGGTGTTCTCCTCCAAGACCAACCAGACGCCGATGGTCGGCTCGGTCGCCTGGTGGAGCGCCAACCACGTCGCGTACGTCGAGCAGGTCGTCGACGCGAACACGATCGTGATCTCCGAGGACCACTACGGCGGCGACTTCGACTGGCGCCGGATCGTGCGCAGCGGCGGCGGCTGGCCCACCGGTTTCATCCACCTGCGTGACGTGGCGCTCAAGGCCACCGCGGCACCGGCCGTCACCGGGACCGCGCAGGTCGGCCAGACCGTGACCGCGAAGCCGGCCACCTGGTCCCCGGCGCCGTCGGCGACGTCGTACCAGTGGACCGCCAACGGGGTCGCGATCGCGAAGGCGACCTCGGCCACCCTCGCGGTGACGCCGGACCTGCTCGGCAAGGCGCTGGCGGTCAAGGTCGCCGCGAGCCGGACCAGCTACCTCTCCGCCTCCAGCGTGAGCAAGGCGACCGCGGCGGTGCTGCCCGGCGTGCTCAAGCAGACGCAGACCCCGGCCGTGACCGGCATCCCGAAGGTCGGCGCGGTGCTCACCGCGACCCCCGGCGGCTGGACGCCGGCTCCCGCCTCGATGGTGCTCTCCTGGCGCGCCGACGGCGTGCCGATCCCCGGCGCCACCGGCAGCACGCTGCGGCTGGGGCCGGCTCAGCTGAGCAAGAAGATCACCGTGGTCACCACGGCGGCCAAGACCGGGTACACCACCGCCACCAGTACCTCGGCGGCCACGGCCCCGGTGGGGCCGGAGAAGCTGACGATGTCGAAGGCGCCCGGACTGACCGGCGTGGCCCGCGTCGGCGGCGTCCTGGAGGTGACCCCGGGTCAGGTGACACCGGCGGCGGCCACCGGCTACCAGTGGTTCCGCGACGACCAGCCGGTCCCCGGCGCGAACGCGGCCCGGTACCCGGTCACCTCGGCGGACCTCGGTCACGTGCTCAGCGTGAAGGTCGCCTACACCCGGCCCGGCTACACCACGATCGAGCGCGTCCTGCGCGCCCCGATCCGGACCCGGTCGATCCCCGTGGTTCGCCTGCGCGCCGCCAGCTCGCGGGCCGTGGTGGTGCGGCTCACCGCGGCCGGCATCGACCCGGTGAACGCGTTCGTGCGGATCACCGAGGGCGCCAACGCAACCTCGTGGCACCAGCTCGTCAACGCGCGCAGCACCTTCACGCCGCGCTGGCTGAAGCCGGGGACCCACCGTCTCACCGTGACGGTGCGGCGCTCCCCGTGGATCGAGGCTCGGACGGTCACGCTGACGGTCACGATTCCCCGCTGATTCGACTTTCAAGGAATATCGGCGCGGCGCGGTCTCGTTGCGCCAGGTATGACGACCTCGGATACCGCTGACTTCTGGTTCGACCCGCTCTGCCCGTTCGCGTGGATCACCTCACGATGGATCCTCGAGGTGGAGCAGGTGCGCGACATCGAGGTCCGCTGGCACGTGATGAGCCTGGCCTACCTGAACAAGGACAAGGACATCCCCGAGGAGTACCGCAAGCTGCTGGCGCCCGCCTGGGGCCCCGTGCGGGTGCTCGTCGCGGCCGCCGAGAAGCACGGCGACGAGGTGCTGCTGCCGCTCTACAACGCCTTCGGCACCCGGATCCACCACGAGAAGCAGCCGATCGACCGCAAGCTGGTCGACGACGTGCTGGCCGAGGTCGGCCTGGAGCCGGAGCTGGCCGAGGCGATGGACGACCCGTCGTACGACGAAGCGGTGGCGCGCTCGCACCACGAGGGCATGGACCAGGTCGGCGAGGACGTGGGCACGCCGACGATCGCGGTGAACGGGTCGGCGTTCTTCGGCCCGGTGCTCACGAAGATCCCGCGCGGCGAGGACGCCGGCAAGATCTGGGACGGTGCCGTGGCGCTCGCGGCGTACCCGTACTTCTTCGAGCTCAAGCGCACCCGCACCGGAGAGCTGGACTTCAGCTGAGCGGCGCCTAGTCTCGGGGACATGGACGAGATCCGGGTTCTCTCGCACGCCCTCGACCAGACCGGCGACCTCCTCGCCCAGGTCCACGTCGACCAGCTCTCCCTCCCGACGCCGTGCGCCGACTGGACGGTGGCCGAGCTGGCCGCCCACCTGGTGGCTGCTCCAGGGCGGTTCCTGCAGATGCTGAACGGCGAGCAGCCGGACTGGTCGGCGACCCCCGCGCCGATCCAGGACCGCGCCGCGGAGACGTTCCGCAACGCCGCCGACGACCTGATCCACGCCTGGCACCGGCAGCCCGCCGAAGCGGCGGCCGGGGCAGACTGGCAGACGGCGGAGTTCGCGGTGCACACCTGGGACCTCGCCACGGCGATCGGGCGGTCGACCGACTCGCTCGACCCCGAGGTCGCCGAGCGCGGGGCGGCGTTCATGCGCGCCAACCTGACCGAGGAGAACCGGGACCCCGTGTTCGGGCCGGAGCAGGACGCGCCCGAGGACGCGGATCCCTACACCCGCTTGGCGGCGTTCGCCGGACGCTCTGTCGGAAGGGAGTAGCGGTCCTGAATAGGATCGCCCGGTGAGCAAGGTTCCCCCGAGCAAAGTGCTGAGTGCGGTCGCCTGGCCGTACGCCAACGGTCCCCGTCACATCGGCCACGTCGCCGGTTTCGGCGTGCCCTCCGACGTCTTCAGCCGCTACATGCGGATGGCGGGCCACGACGTGCTCATGGTCTCGGGCACCGACGAGCACGGCACGCCGATCCTGATCGCCGCGGACGAGGCCGGGCTGACCCCGCAGCAGCTGGCCGACCAGAACCACCGGGTCATCGCCGAGGACCTGCGCGACCTCGGCATCTCCTACGACCTGTACACGCGCACCACCACGCGCAACCACACCGCGGTGGTGCAGGAGCTGTTCACCGGCGTCTTCGAGAACGGCTACTTCCTCGAGCAGACGACCAAGGGCGCCATCTCGCCGTCCACCGGGCGCACCCTGCCGGACCGGTACATCGAGGGCACCTGCCCGATCTGCGGCTACCCGGACGCGCGCGGCGACCAGTGCGACAACTGCGGCAACCAGCTCGACCCTGCCGACCTCATCGACCCGCGCTCGAAGATCAACGGGGAGACCCCGGAGTTCATCGAGACCCAGCACTTCTTCCTCGACCTGCCGGCGCTCGCCGGTGCGCTCAAGGTGTGGCTGGACGAGCGCGAGGCCAGCGGCACCTGGCGTCCGAACGTCATCAAGTTCAGCCAGAACATCCTCGAGGACATCCGCCCGCGCGCGATGACCCGGGACATCGACTGGGGCATCCCGATCCCGCTGGACGGCTGGCGCGAGAACCCGACCAAGCGGCTCTACGTCTGGTTCGACGCGGTCATCGGCTACCTGTCGGCGAGCATCGAGTGGGCGCGGCGCTCCGGCGACCCGGAAGCGTGGCGCCAGTGGTGGAACGACCCGGCCGCCCTGTCCTACTACTTCATGGGCAAGGACAACATCACCTTCCACAGCCAGATCTGGCCGGCCGAGCTGCTGGCCTACTCCGGCAAGGGCGACAAGGGCGGCACGCTGCACGCGTACGGCGAGCTGAACCTGCCGACCGAGGTGGTCAGCTCGGAGTTCCTGACCATGGAGGGCAAGAAGTTCTCCTCCTCCAAGCGGGTCGTGATCTACGTCCGCGACCTGCTCTCGCGCTACCAGCCCGACGCCTTCCGCTACTTCGTGGCCGCGGCGGGCCCGGAGAACCAGGACTCCGACTTCACCTGGGCCGAGTTCGTCCGCCGGACCAACGACGAGCTGGTCGCGGGCTGGGGCAACCTGGTCAACCGGACCGCCACGCTCATCAACAAGAACTTCGGTGCGATCCCGCCGGCCGGCGAGCTCACCGAGGCCGACACGGCCCTGCTGGCAGGCGTCGAGGAGTCCTTCGGCACCGTCGGCGACCTGATCGCCCGGCACCGGCAGAAGGCGGCCATCGGCGAGGCGATGCGCGCGGTCGGCGAGGTGAACAAGTACCTGGCCGAGCAGGAGCCGTGGAAGCTCAAGGGCGAGGACCAGCGCGAGCGGCTCGGCACCGTCCTGCACGTGGCCGCGCAGTGCGTGGTCGACCTCAACCTAGTGCTCTCCCCGTTCCTGCCGTTCTCGGCGAACGCGGTCGATGCGACGTACGGCGGGAGCGGAGCCGTCGCGCCGATGCCGCAGCTCGTCGAGGCCGACGACCTGGACGCCGGCGCGGGCTACCCGATCCTCACCGGCGACTACACCGGCGTGCCGGCCTGGGAGCGCAAGCCGGTCGTCGTCGGCACCCCGATCGAGAAGCCGAGCCCGGTCTTCACCAAGCTCGACCCGTCGGTGGTCGAGGAGGAGCTGGCCCGGCTCGGGTAGCTACTCCTCGACCAGCACCCGGATGGAGGGCAGCTGCGCGAGCGCGTTGATCGCGACCGAGAACACGAGGTAGGCGATCGCGAGCGCCTCGTGCCCGCTGACCCACAGGCCCACCGAGGCCAGGGTGAACACCAGGATCTTCACCACCGGGCGCACCAGGGTGCCGCCGTACCGTGCCTTCGGCGAGGCGAACAGGAACCAGACGGCCACCACGGCGACGCCGGCGAGGACGGCGAGCAGCGGCCCGCCGGCCCACGCGCCCCAGGTGGCAGCGGCCGAGATCGCGAGCAGCTCGTCGACGAACACCAGGAACAGCACGGTCCAGCCGAAGATCGCCATGGCCAGGACTCTAGAGTCACCCCCATGACTGGCCCCAGGCACGACCCGCCGCAGTACCTGCCCGCCTTCTTCGTCAAGCAGAAGCTGACCCTGATGGTGAACCGCTACGAGATCCTCGCGGCCGGCCCGAACGGCGAGCCCGGTGAGCTGCTCGCGGTCGCGCAGCAGAAGCGGATGGCGTTCAAGGAGCACGTCACCTTCTACGCCGACGAGGAGCGCACCCGGCCGGTCTTCTCGTTCAAGGCGCGCCAGGTCATCGACCTCTCCGCCGGCTACGACGTCTTCGACGCCGACGGCGAGGCGATCGGGTTCTTCCGCAAGGACTTCGGCAAGAGCCTGCTGCGCTCGACGTTCCACCTCAACGGCCCGTCGCTGGACGCCGTCGGGCAGGAGCGGAACCAGGCGGTCGCGATCATGCGCCGGTTCATCGACCTCCCATTCGCGTTCCACTTCGACTTCACCGACCCGCACGGCACTACGGTGCTGAGCGTCGAGCGGCAGTTCTCGATGCGCGACCGGTACGCCGTCACCGTGCCCGACCGGCGGCTGGACTTCCGGCTGGCCGCGGCGATGACCGTCGCGCTCGACGCGCTCATGTCCCGCTGATGGCGCTGCATCCCCAGGGCCGCGCTGCCGTCGCGGCGTACGAGAAGGAACCGAAGGTCACCGACCCGGACTTCGACATCGACGCCTCGCGCGCCGAGGCCCGGGCGGTCGCCGCCGCGCAGCCGCGCGAGGACGTCGCCGAGGTCCGTGACGTCGACGCCGACGGGGTGCGCTGCCGGCTCTACCGCCCGGCGGGCTCGGACGGGCCGGCGGAGGGGCTGATCGTGCACCTGCACGGGGGCGGCTTCGTCTTCCACGACATCGACGTGCACGACGCCGCCGCGCGCCGCCTGGCCAACCGCTCCGGCCTGGCGGTGCTCAGCGTGGACTACCGGCGCCCGCCCGAGCACCCGTTCCCGGCCGCGCCCGACGACGTGGACACGGTGCTGCGCTGGCTCGCCTCGAGCGAGCTCGCCGAGCTCCCGGTGCTCGTGCACGGGGACAGCGCCGGCGGCAACCTGGCCCTGGTCGCCGCGCTGCGCAACCCGGGCCGGTTCGCCGGGGTCGCGCTGATCTATCCCTTCCTGGACCCGAGCGCGGGCTTCTCGTCGTACCGGACGGCTGCCGACGCCTTCGACGCCGAGGAGGCGGCCTGGTACTGGCAGCAGTACGCCGCGCACCCGGCCGACCTGGCGAACCCCGACCTGGCGCCGTTGCTCAGCGACCGGCTCGGCACGCTGCCGCCCACACTGGTGGTCACCGCCGAGCACGACCCGCTGCGCGACGAGGGCGAGGAGCTGGTCCGCCGGCTCGCCGAGGAGGGCGTCCTCGTGGTCGGCACCCGCTACCTCGGCCAGGTGCACGGGTTCTGGCGGCACGCGGACGTCTTCGACGCGGCGGAGCCGCTCACCGGGCAGGTTGCGGCGTTCCTCCGCCAGCGCCTGCGCTGACCGGCCACCTGCGCGTGCCATGATCGGGCACCAGGGGGCAACCGGGAGGAGGTGGCCATGGCGATTCCGGGTCGCGTCCTCGCTGCCGTCGCCGGTGTGCTCGCCGCGCTGCTGCTGCCGCTCGGCATCGCGTCCGCCTGGGTGGACGCGGTCGTCGGCGACACCGACCGGTACGTCGACACCGTCGGGCCCGTCGCGGACGACCCGGTCGTCCAGCGCGCGGTGATCGCCGCCCTGGACCGCGAGGCCCTCAAGGTGGTCGACCTGGGCGTGCGCAGCCCGGCCCTGGTCCGGTTCCTCACCGAGCACGGCTTCGGTGCCCTGGCCCGCTCCGGCGGCGCGGTGACCGGGGCCCTGCGCGAGGAGGTCGCCGACGCGGTCCACCAGGCCGTCCGCACGGTCGTCACGGGTCCGCACTTCACCCCGGCGTGGAAGGCGGCCAACCGGTCCGCGCACACCGAGCTCATCCGGGTGCTCGACGACGAGGACGGCCAGGTCGTCGGCAGCGACGGCCGCGTCAGCATCGAGCTCGGCACCGTGCTCGGCACCGTGCTCGCCGGCCTGCAGGCGGAGGGCCTGGTCCCGCCCGGCGCGCTGCCCGAGGTGAAGACCTCGTTCACGCTGCTCAAGTCCGACGACCTCGACCAGGCCCGGCGGGCCTACCGGGTGCTCGACGCGCTCGGCTTCTGGGTGCCGGTCGCCTGGCTGGTCTGCTTCGTGCTCGTGGTGCTGCTCAGCCGCCGGCGGGTCCGTGCGACCCGGAGGGTCCTGCTCGGCAGCCTGGCCGGCCTGCTGGTGCTGCTGCTCGCGGTGATCTGGCTCGGCAAGGAGGTCGCCGACCGCTCGCCGGACCGGGACGTGACGGCGGCCGTCTGGGAGCAGGTCACCCTCGGGCTGCGCGCGGCGCTGACCGTCACGTCGCTGGTCACGGCGGCGATGTTCACCTGGCTCTCCACCCTCCTGCGCAACCGGATCGGCATCCTGCCGAGCCGGACCGCGGTGCTCACCGGCCGGATCGCGGCCGGCGTCCTGCTCGTCCTCGCGGTCGTGATGGTGGTGACGCTCTGATGGCCCAGGACAGGCGCGGCTTGGGCCGGCTGACCGGCGCGATGACCGAGAAGGTCGTCGAGGCCATCGACCCCGACATCGTCCTGGACCAGGTCGACGTCAACGCGCTCATGGACCGCATCGACGTGAACCGGGTGCTCGACCGTGTCGACATCGACCGGCTGCTCGACCGCGTCGACATCGAGCGGCTGCTCGCGCGGGTCGACACCGCGGCGCTGGTGCAGCGGTCCGGGGTGCCCGAGATCGTCGCGGAGAGCACCGGCCGGTTCGCGGGCTCCGCGCTGGACACCGGCCGCCGCCAGCTCGTCGTGGTCGACGTCCTCACCGCGCGGCTGGTCGACGCGCTGTTCCGCCGCCGGCGCCAGGACTGGGCGCACTGCCCGCCGCGGTTGCGGCCGGCGGCGCCGCGGGTCACCCGGGACGGACGGCTGGACGTGAGCGGCCGGTACGCCGGCTGGCTGACCCGGATGCTGGCCAGCGTCGCCGACGTCTGGTTCTTCATCACCGCCGGCACCCTGCTGCTGGCGGGGGCGGACTTCCTGGCCCGCAAGAGCCTGGGGCACGGGGCCGGCATCGACGTGTCCTCCCCGTGGTGGGTCGCCGTCGTCGTGGTGGTCGGCTACCTCTACGTGTTCCTCTCCCTGGAGGTGGCCGGGCGGACGCCGGGGATGGCGCTGGTCGGACTGCGCGCGGTGGCCTGGGACGGGGCCCGGCTGCGCCCGAAGGCAGCCGCCACCCGGGCGCTGGTGCTGCCGCTGAGCGCGCTCACCGTGGTCGGCTCGCTCGGGGTGCTGCTGCAGCGCGACCGGCGTGCCTTGCACGACCGGATCAGCCGCACCGCGGTGGTGCACGACTGGGCGCCGCGGCCGGTCCTGCTGCCGCCCTCGATCGCCGCCTCCCTGCTGCCGGAATCAGGGAACTGACGTGGAGGACCCCGACGGCCCGGCCTGCTCGCAGTGGCCGGTGGCGAGGTGACAGCGCACGAGGGCGTAGCGCGGCGTCTGGTCGCCACGCTCGGTCGCCGTCTCCGTGCTGAGCAGCAGGGTCGCCGAGTCCTCGAAGGTGATCCGGTCGGCGACCAGTCCGTCGCGGGTCAGGTCGAAGCGCCGGACCAGGCTGCCGTCCGCGGAGCGGCGAACCTGGACACGGCCGCCGTCGGCGTCGCCCTGGGCCGCGAGAGAACGCCCGTCCGGTGAGATCGCGGAGAGGTGCAGGTCGGCCCCGGCCTTCCAGAGAACCCGGCTCGGCTCCGAGACCCGGACCGCCTCCGTGGAGGTCTTGCCGCTGACTTCGTCCACGCTCAGGATCGCCAGGTCACGCTCCAGGTCGATCAGAGCCGGGTGCTCGCCGACGTCCAGCGCCATGACCCGGCGTCGTGAGCCGTCCGGGCGCCACAGCTCGATCCCGTCGTCGCCGTCGAGCAGTCCGCCGGTGGGGACCGTCCCGACCAGGCTGGGTGCGATCTTCTCGATGCGGCGCACGACGCGTCCGGTGCGGGCGTCGACCTGGCTCACGGTGCTCTCGCCGGTGCCGCGGTCGCTCAGCTGCAGGTACAGACGACCCGCGGCGTACCCGTTCAGGACACCCCCGTACGTCGGGTAGGTGCCCAGCCGACGGACCTGACCGGTCGCGGCCACGCTCATCAGCGTCAGGCCGTCGCCGGCCTGCGGGTCGACCAAGTAGCGGCCGTCCAGCCCGCCCAGCACCTGGTAGCCGCCCTCGGTGTGCGGGAGCGTCACGGTTCCCGCCCCGGTGTAGAGGGTGTCGTCGATCGTGGCCGGGGTGCGCGGCGGTGGCCCGTCAGCAAGCGGTGCCGGCCTCGCCGCCGTCGGCAGCGGGTCCGCGCCGCACCCGCCGGCCACCACGGCCGTGAGCAAGGCGGCGACCAAGCCCGGTCCGGTCCCTGTTCGCATCCCCCGAGGCTAGGCACCGGGACGGCGGGATGGGTGGTTCGAGGCCCTCGGCCGGTCTGAAAAGATGACGCCCATGCGCGTCCACCTGGGATCCGACCATGCCGGCCTCGAGCTGAAGGAGCACCTGCTCGACTGGCTCCGCGAGAACGGTCACGAGCCCGTCGACCACGGTCCGTTCGTCTACGACGCGCTCGACGACTACCCGGTCTTCTGCCTGCGCGCGGCCGAGGGCGTGGCGAGCGACCCGGGCAGCGCCGGGATCGTCATCGGCGGCTCCGGCAACGGCGAGCAGATCGCGGCCAACAAGGTCGCCGGCATCCGGGCCGCCCTGGCCTGGAGCAACGAGACCGCGGCGCTGGCCCGCGAGCACAACGACGCCAACGTGATCTCGGTCGGCGGCCGGATGCACACGCTCGAGGAGCTCACCGGCTTCGTCGAGGTGTTCCTGAGCACCCCGTTCAGCGGGGACGAGCGGCACGTACGGCGGATCGCGATGATGTCGTCGTACGAGACCGGCGCCGGGCTGCCGCCGCTGCCCGCCTCGGCCCAGGGGCACGATGCCTGAGGGGCACACCCTCTACCGGCTCGCCGGTGAGCTGGACGCCGCGTTCGCCGGTGGACCCGTTCGGGTGAGCAGCCCGCAGGGCCGGTTCGCCGCGGACGCTGCTCTGCTCGACGGCGCGGTGCTGCTCGGCGCGACCTCGGCCGGCAAGCACCTGTTCGTGGAGTTCGAGGGCGACCGGTTCGTGCACGTCCACCTCGGTCTCATCGGCAAGTTCGACGTGGTCGCGCTCAACGGCACGCCGCTGCCCGCGCCGGTCGGCCAGGTGCGGCTGCGGCTGGTCAACGCGACGTCGTACGCCGACCTGCGCGGTGCCACCCAGTGCGACCTGGTCGGCGCCGACAAGAAGGAGGCGATCCTGGCCAGGCTCGGCCAGGACCCGCTCGACCCGGCCGCCGACCCGGAGCGGGTGTGGCGGCGGATCTCGAAGAGCCACCGGACCATCGGCGAGCTGCTGATGGACCAGGCGGTGCTGGCCGGGGTCGGCAACGTCTACCGGGCCGAGATCCTCTTCCGGCACCGGCAGCACCCGCTGCGGCCCGGGACGTCGGTGCGCCGCAAGGTCTTCGACGCGATGTGGGCCGACCTGGTCGAGCTGATGACCGACGGCGTCCGGACCGGGCGGATCGACACGGTCCGTCCCGAGCACACCCCGGAGGCGATGGGACGGGCGCCGCGCAAGGACGACCACGGCGGCGAGGTGTACGTGTACCGGCGTACCGGGCAGCCGTGCCTGGTGTGCGGGACGAGCGTGCGCACCCAGGTGCTCGCCGGGAGGAACCTGTTCTGGTGCCCGAAGTGTCAGCCTGTCTACCGGTCGCGTGCCGCCGTAGGCTGACCCTGCACCTGCAACCACGTCGGGAGCCCCGCCGCCGTGCCCACGACGGAAGGTAGAGCGTTGACGACCACGATGGGTCGACTCACCGCCGGTCCGTTCGACCGGTTCTCCGACTGGCGGATGCGGCTGCGCCGGCAGATGGTGGACTCCGACCGCCCGGCGCTGCTGCTGCTGGCGCTGCTGACCGTCGGCCTCGTGGTCGGGGGCGTCATCGACGAGGACATCTTCCCGCAGTCCGCGATCCTGGTGCCGATCTTCCTGGCGACCCTCTGGCTGGGCCCGAAGACGCTGCCCTGGTTCGTGGTGTTCAGCCTGGTCGGGGAGGTCGTGATGATCTCCACCCAGCCCCGCATCACCACCGGCAGCGTCTCCCGCGTGCTGATCGTCTTCGGGATCGGGCTGCTGGTGATGATCACCTCGTTCCGGCGGGCCCGGCTCGGCGTCTCCGGGCCGCGCGGCGAGTCGATGTTCGTCGACCTGCGCGACCGCATCGTCAAGCAGGGCACCATCCCGCCGCTGCCCGCCGAGTGGCAGGTCGAGGCGGCCACCCGGTCGGCCGGCGGCGCCTCGTTCGGCGGTGACTTCCTGGTGGCCAGCCGGGCCACCGACGGCGGCACCGTCGAGCTCATCGTGGTCGACGTCTCCGGCAAGGGCGTCGAGGCCGGCACCCGCTCGCTGCTGCTGTCCGGCGCGTTCGGGGGCCTGGCTTCCGCGGTCCCGCCGGCGGAGTTCCTCTCCGCGGCCAACGAGTACCTGCTCCGCCAGGGCTGGGACGAAGGCTTCGCCACCGCCATCCACCTGCACCTGTGCCTGAACACCGGCGAGTTCGAGCTGCGCAAGGCCGGGCACCCGCCGGCCGTGTGGCTGCACGCCGGCTCGGGCCGCTGGACCACGCTGGACTCCGACGGGCCGGTGCTCGGGCTGATCCCAGACACCTCCTTCGAGCTGGTCACCGGGACGCTGCTGCCCGGCGACGCGCTGCTCATGTACACCGACGGCCTGGTGGAGACCACCCGGCGCGACATCGGCAGCGGCATCGACAAGCTCGCCGGGCGCGGGCAGCTGCTGTTCTCGACCGGGTTCGCCGGCGGAGCCCGGGCGATCATCGAGGAGCTCGCGACCGTCAACGACGACGGTGCCCTGGTGCTGGTGCACCGGCGCGCGGCGCTGCTGGGGGAGCGGTAGGGCGCGGGACGCGACGCGGTGGGGGCGCGAGACGACGGTGACCTGGTCGCGGCCATGCGGGCCGGCGACGAGGACGCCTTCCGGCAGGTCTACCGGGCGGTGCAGCCCGGGTTGCTGCGCTACCTGAGCGTGCTCGTCGGCGTGCACGACGCCGAGGACGTGGCCGGGGAGACCTGGGCGCAGGCGATCCGCGACCTCGACCTGTTCCTCGGCTCCGACGACGCGTTCCGCGGCTGGCTCACCACCATCGGGCGTAACCGGGCGCTGGACCTGCTGCGGAGCAAGGGGCGCCGCCCGATCCTCGACGTGCCCGAGGAGGAGATCGTCGGACGCGCCGACGGCCGCGACACCGAGGCGGACGCGCTCGCCCTGGTCGGCACCGCCGAGGCGCTCCGGCTCATCGCCACGCTGCCGCCGGACCAGGCCGAGGCGGTGCTCCTGCGGGCGGTGGTGGGCCTGAACGCCAAGGCAGCCGGGCAGGTCCTCGGCAAGGGCGCGGGGGCGGTGCGCACCGCGGCGTACCGGGGGCTGCGCAGCCTGGAGAAGAAACTTCAGCCGGAGGTGTGACATTTCCGCCGGTGCCGACGCTGACGAGGTGAGATGAGTACCCGATTCCGGTTGACCCGCCGTTCCGCCGACCGCCTTCTCGACGCCCCGAGCGCCGACGAGCCGGTCGCGGGTCTGCTGCGTGCCGCATCCGCTCCCGTCACCGGCGAGCTGCCGGGCGAGCGGACGGCGCTGGCGCAGTTCCGCGCGTCGGCTTCTCTCGGTCCTGTCGTCTCCGCCGAAGGAACCTCCCTGATGTCTCGTGCCTCCCGCAAGCTCCTCGCCGTCCCGGTGGCCGCCCTGGCCGCCGCCGGTGTTCTCGTCGCCGGTGGTGGTGTGGCCCTGGCTGCGTCCCAGGGCGCGCTGCACGTGCCGTTCACCGGCCACGACAACCGCTCCGACGAGGCTCCGAGCGCACCGGCCTCGCAGAACCCGGGCCTGTCCGGCTCGCACGGACCGGCGACCCCGGGGGAGGACGCGACGCACGCACCGAGCGGCACCCCGTCGCCGTCCCTCGACGGCCTCTGCCACGCCTTCCAGGCGGGCGCGGAGCACGGTGGCCAGGACAACCCGGCCTTCGCGGCGCTGACCGCCGCCGCGGGTGGCGCGGACAAGGTGGACGCCTTCTGCGCGGACCGGATCGGCCCGTCCGCGAAGCCGACCCACCCGGCCAAGCCCACGCACCCGGCCAAGCCGACCCAGGCCGCGACGCCCGAGCACCCCAGCCCGTCGCACGCGACCCCGACGCACCCGAGCCCGACGAAGCCGACCCAGGCCGCGACGCCGGGCACCCGTCCCGCGCTGCCGGCCCCGGCCGTCACGCCGACGAAGCCGCCGCAGGCGCACTGAACTTGGGGGAAGGGCCGAGGCCGCTCCGGGGTGACCCGGGCGGCCTCGGCTCTCTGTCTCTCGTTGGAGCGGATGACGGGAATCGAACCCGCGTAGCCAGTTTGGAAGACTGGGGCTCTACCATTGAGCTACATCCGCGTGACCCCGGGAGCGCTCCCGCGAGGCCGCGGACAATGGTGCCACAGACGCGATTGGGGTCGGCGGTCGGCCGTCCTCTAGACTGCCGTGTCGGCCCTGACAGGGCGGGCGAACCCGGGGCGTAGCGTAGTGGCTAGCGCGCCTGCTTTGGGAGCAGGAGATCGCAGGTTCGAGTCCTGTCGCCCCGACCACCATCAAGTGCAGTTGCTACAAGGAGAACACCTGTGAAGAGCGCCGTCGAGACGCTGAACCCGACCCGGGCGAAGCTCACCATCGAGGTTCCGTTCGAGGAGCTCAAGCCGAGCCTGGACGCGGCCTACCAGCGGATCGCCAAGCAGGTGAACATCCCGGGCTTCCGCAAGGGCAAGGTGCCGCCGCCGGTCATCGACCGCCAGGTCGGCCGTGGCGTCGTCCTCGACGAGGCGATCAACGACGCCCTCCCCAAGCTCTACGTGCAGGCCCTGCAGGAGAACGACCTGCAGCCGCTGGCCCAGCCGGAGATCGACATCACCAAGCTCGAGGACAACGAGTCCCTGGAGTTCACCGCCGAGGTCGACGTGCGCCCGAGCATCACGCTGCCGTCGTACGAGGGTCTGAAGGTCCAGGTCGACGACATCGAGGTCAGCGACGAGGACGTCGAGACCCAGTCCGAGGCGCTGCGTGAGCGCTTCGCGACCCTCAACGAGGTGGACCGGGCCGCGCAGGACGGCGACATCGTCTCCATCGACCTGGTCGCCACCAAGGACGGCGAGCCCGTCGAGGGCGGCGAGGTCTCCGGCTACTCCTACAAGGTCGGCGCGGGCGACATGCTCGACGGCATCGACGACGCGCTGCGCGGCCTCGAGGCCGGGGAGGAGAAGTCCTTCGTCAGCCAGCTCCTCGGCGGCGACCTGGCCGGCCAGGACGTGGACGTGCTGGTCAAGGTCTCCTCGGTCAAGGAGCAGGAGCTCCCGGCCTTCGACGACGACTTCGCCCAGACCGCCTCGGAGTTCGACACCGCCGCCGAGCTCATCGAGGACATCAAGACCCGCCTGGAGCGCGGCAAGCGCCTCGAGCAGGCCGCGGCCGCGCGCGACGCGGTGCTCGAGCAGCTGCTCGACGCGACCGAGATCCCGCTGCCCGAAGGTGCCGTCGAGGCCGAGCTCGCCCAGCGCCGCCAGGAGATCGAGCAGCAGCTCATGTTCGCCGGCATGTCGATGGAGCAGTACCTCGACAACGAGAAGCAGACCATCGACGAGTTCGAGGCCGACCTCGAGAAGCGGGTCCGCGACGCGATGGCGGCTCAGTTCCTGCTCGACGAGGTGGCCAAGGCCGAGGAGCTCGGCGTGGAGCAGAACGAGCTCTCCCAGCACCTGTTCCGTCGTGCGCAGCAGTCCGGCCAGAACCCGGACGAGTTCATGAAGCACATGATCGAGCACAACCACATCCCGGAGATGGTCTCCGAGGTCGTCCGCGGCAAGGCGCTCGCGATGATCGTCGAGGGCGCCGAGGTCACCGACGCCTCCGGCAACCACGTCGAGCTGAAGAACCTGCGCCCCGACGGCACCATCGGCGACCCGGAAGCAGACGCCGCGGCGGAGGCCGAGGAGGCCTGAGCCACATTCAGTGCACAACCGTGCACTGAGCATGGTTCAATCGGGTCGTGAAGACCCGATTGCCTGACGAGCCCGGCCTGCTCGAGGCCGCGGCACTGGCCGCCGAGACGCTCGACCTGCTCGTCCTCGGCGCGGTCCGCGACGTGCACGGGAGCGTGGCCGGCCGGATCCCGGTGCCGCACCGGATCCACGACGGCATCGCCGCTGGCGTCTACGCGAGCATCGGCCTCGGCCTGCGCGGCGCCGCCCGCGGGCTCCGGCTCGCCAGCGACCACGGTCTCGGGCCGCGGGTGGACGCGAGCCCGCAGGGCCGGTTCGTGGTGGCCGCGGTCAACGGGCTCATCGGGGACCGGCTCTCGACCGAGGGTTCGGCGCTGGCGATCGAGGCCGGCGCCCGCGTCGGCGGCCGGGACGTGCCGCTGACCCCGGAAGGCCTCGCCGCGGCGTACCCCGGCGCCACCGACGCGCTGGTCGTCTTCCTGCACGGGCTCTGCGAGACCGAGTCCTACTGGGAGCGCGGTGAGAAGCCCCCGTACGGCGAGCGCCTAGCCGCCGACGAGGGCTGGACGCCGGTCTACGTGCGCACCAACACCGGGCTGCCGCTCGCCGAGGCCGGGGTGGCGCTGTCCGCGCTGCTGGGCCGGCTGACCGAGGCCTGGCCGGTTCCCGTACGACGGATCGCGCTGGTGGGGCACTCGATGGGCGGGCTGATCGCCCGGGCGGCCTGTGGCGTGGCCACCAGCGCCGAGCACCCCTGGACCGACCTGGTCACCGACGTGGTCACCCTCGGCACCCCGCACCTCGGCTCGCCGGTCGAGCGGAACATCGCCCGCGGCATGCGGCTGGCCGCCGGGCGGCGCGACCTGCTCCCGCTGACCCGCGTCTTCGAGCAGCGCTCGACCGGGGTGCTCGACCTGCACGACGGGATGCCGGAGGACGCGGCCCGGCTGCCGAACGCCCGCTACCACCTGGTCGCGGCCACGCTGTGCCGCACGACGCGGAACCCGCTGGCGCACACGGTGGGGGACTACCTGGTCCCGTACCGCTCGGCCGCCGCGCTGCTGCCCGGCGACGTGGAGCTGTTCCCGGGAGCCGACGTCCTCCACATCCCGAACGCCCACCACTTCGACCTGCTCAACCACGATGATGTGTACGACGCGATGCGCACCTGGCTCGCGCGCCGACCGACGAGGAGCAGGCATGAGTGAGGCAGCCGCCCGCGAGCTGCGGGCCGAGACCACGATCGACGCGACCCCGGACGCCGTCTGGGCGGCGCTGACCGACCTGCGCCGGATGCCCGAGTGGAGCCCCGAGCTGGTCCGGATGGTGCCGCTGAAGCCGGGCGGCCTCAAGGTCGGCCAGCAGTACCTGGGCATCAACCGGCGCAAGGCCGCCGTCTGGCCGACCCGCAGCGTCGTGGTCACCCTCGAGCCCGGGCGGGCGCTGGCCTGGGACACCCGGTCCAGCGGTGCCCGGTGGATCTACGAGCTGGCCGCCGAGGGCAGCGGCACCCGGGTGGTGCACCGCCGGCCGGTGCCGCGCAGGATCACCCTGCTCAGCCGGCTCTACGCGCCGGTGGCCCTGGGCGGCAGCGACGGGCACGCCGACGAGCTGGAGGCGGGGATGGCCCGCACCCTGGAACGGCTCAAGGCCGCGCTGGAGGTTGCGGCCGGCTAAATCTGCTCTGGGCGAACAAGCCCGGATTGCCCGTGGAATTGACGAGGTGTCCGTCTAGGGTCTGGGCTGTGAACGAGATTCAGATGAACGGCGGGCCCCAGATGAATGGTGGCGGAGCGTCGTACGGGCTCGACGACCACATCTACCAGCGGCTGCTCCGGGAGCGGATCGTGTTCCTCGGCTCCGAGGTCCGCGACCAGAACGCGAACGCCATCTGCGCGCAGCTCCTGCTGCTCTCCGCGGAGGACCCCGAGGCCGACATCTTCCTGCACATCAACTCGCCGGGTGGCTCGGTGGACGCGGGCATGGCGATCTACGACACCATGAACTACATCCCCAACGACGTGGCCACCGTCGGCATGGGCCTGGCCGCCTCGATGGGCCAGTTCCTCCTCTGCGCCGGCGCGAAGGGCAAGCGCTACGCGCTGCCGCACGCGCGGATCATGATGCACCAGCCCTCGGGCGGCATGGGCGGCTCGGCCTCGGACATCAAGATCCAGGCCCAGCAGTCGCTGCACATCAAGAAGGTGCTGCTCGACCTGATCTCCAAGCACACCGGCCAGCCGCTGGAGCAGGTGGAGACCGACGCCGACCGCGACCGCTGGTTCACGGCACCGGAGGCCAAGGAGTACGGCTTCATCGACCAGGTGATCAGCAGCGCGCTGCAGGCCGCCGACGAGGGCCGGCCGGCCCGCAAGGACAAGGACTGAGGACATGAACTACTACATCCCGCAGTGGGAGGAGCGGACGTCGTACGGCTTCCGCCGGATCGACCCGTACGCCAAGCTCTTCGAGGACCGGATCATCTTCCTCGGCACCCCGATCAGCGACGACATCGCCAACGCGGTGATGGCCCAGCTGCTCTGCCTGGAGTCGATGGACCCGCAGCGCGACATCTCGATCTACATCAACTCGCCGGGCGGCTCGTTCACCGCGATGACGGCCATCTACGACACGATGAAGTTCATCCAGCCGGACGTGCAGACCGTCTGCCTGGGCCAGGCCGCCTCGGCCGCGGCGATCCTGCTCGCCGCCGGTACGCCGGGCAAGCGGATGGCGCTGCCGAACAGCCGGATCCTGATCCACCAGCCCTACACCGAGGGCACCTACGGGCAGTCCTCGGACATCGAGATCCAGGCCAACGAGATCCTGCGGATGCGCGAGCTGCTGGAGACGATGATCGCCGAGCACAGCGGAAAGTCGGCCGAGGAGGTCAGCCGCGACATCGAGCGGGACAAGATCCTGACCGCCGAGGGCGCGGTCGAGTACGGCCTGATCGACTCGATCCTGGAGTCCCGGAAGGCGGCCGCACTCGTCTGACGAGTGCGGCCTCCGCTCGGGCGATTTATGGCCGTGTCCGCCCACGAACGTCGGTGTGACGGAGTACGGTCTACATCAGTGCACGGCGCCGGCGGTGGCGTCGTACGGCACGAGGAACGACGCCGGCCCCAGGTCGGCAACGGATGAGGGGAGACGTCGCCCGTGGCACGCATCGGTGACGGGGGTGACCTGCTGAAGTGCTCTTTCTGCGGGAAGAGCCAGAAGCAGGTCAAGAAGCTGATCGCCGGCCCCGGCGTCTACATCTGTGACGAGTGCATCGACCTCTGCAACGAGATCATCGAGGAGGAGCTCAACGAGACCAGCGAGGTCGGTCTCGAGGAGCTGCCCAAGCCTCGGGAGATCTTCGAGTTCCTCAACTCCTACGTGATCGGCCAGGAGCAGGCCAAGAAGTCGCTCGCGGTGGCCGTCTACAACCACTACAAGCGCGTCCAGGCCGGGCTCAGCGCCGCGGGCAGCTCGAAGAGCAAGGACGACGGCGTCGAGGTCGCCAAGTCCAACATCCTGGTGATGGGCCCGACCGGCTGCGGCAAGACCTACCTGGCGCAGACGCTGGCCCGGATGCTCAACGTGCCGTTCGCGATCGCGGACGCCACCGCGCTGACCGAGGCCGGCTACGTCGGCGAGGACGTCGAGAACATCCTGCTCAAGCTGATCCAGGCGGCCGACTACGACGTCAAGAAGGCCGAGACCGGGATCATCTACATCGACGAGATCGACAAGGTGGCCCGCAAGGCGGAGAACCCCTCGATCACCCGCGACGTCTCCGGTGAGGGCGTCCAGCAGGCGCTGCTGAAGATCCTCGAGGGCACCACCGCGTCGGTGCCGCCGCAGGGCGGCCGCAAGCACCCGCACCAGGAGTTCATCCAGATCGACACCACGAACATCCTGTTCGTCGTGGGCGGGGCGTTCGCCGGTCTGGAGCACATCGTCGAGCAGCGCGTCGGCAAGAAGACCCTCGGGTTCACTGCCGAGCTGCGCGCGTCCAAGGAGCAGGAGGCGGACGAGCTGTTCGCCCAGGTGCGCCCCGAGGACCTGGTCAAGTTCGGCCTGATCCCCGAGTTCATCGGCCGGCTGCCGCTGATCGCGAGCGTGAACAAGCTCGACAACGCGGCCCTGGTGCAGATCCTCACCGAGCCGAAGAACGCGCTCATCAAGCAGTACCAGAAGCTCTTCGAGCTCGACGGCGTCGAGCTGGAGTTCACCGAGGACGCCGTCGGTGCGATCGCCGACAAGGCGATGGAGCGGGGCACGGGCGCCCGCGGCCTGCGCGCGATCATCGAGGAGGTGCTCCTCAACGTGATGTACGACGTGCCCTCGCGCGAGGACATCGCCAAGGTGGTCGTCACCGGCGAGGTCGTCTCCGACAACGTGAACCCGACGCTGGTCCCGCGCGAGGCCGAGAAGAAGAAGTCCGCCTAGCGTTCACCAGCACCACCTGTCCGTTCCGCACCAATAGCCCGAATGGGCCATGGGGCGAACTCGACCGAAACCGTAGGGTTTCCTCATGACCACACAAGAGTGGTCGGGAGAGTCGCGAAGCGCGCGGCTCGGGAACTCGGGAGCTTCGTTGACCGTCGATCGCACACGCCCGCTGCTCGCGTACGCCGTCGTGGCGCTCGTGTGCGCGCTGGTGCTCGTGCAGGGCCTGCGCAGCGGCGCGGTCCAGGAGCTGATCGGCGGCGCCCCCGACGTCACCCCCGGAACCGAGCTCGGGGCGGTGCACGGCACCGTTCTCACCGCCCGGCACGCCGCCGCCCCTGCGGCGCGGCCCACCGCGACCCCCAGCGTCCTGCGGGCGGTCACTCGTACGACGAGCCGCCCGGCGTCCAGCGGCGGCGGGTCCTCCTCGGGCAACGCCGCGAAGGCGGGGCCTCAGGCGGGTCCGAAGGCGGCACCGAAGCAGGCTCCGACCGCCAAGAAGCCCGCTCCGGCGACGAAGAAGCCGGCGGTGGCCAAGGGCGCCAAGGGCGGTCACGGCAAGGCCGACGCCCGGACGGCCACGACCCAGGGTCACGGCAAGGGCCACGCGAAAGGTCACGCGAAGGGCCACGGCAAGGGCCACTGATCCTGCCGGGGCCGTCAGGCCCTACTCGCTCGCGGCGACCTCCGCGGTCACGCTCAGCTCGGTGGCGCTCTCGTCCGTCTTCAGCTCCAGCTCGCCGGTGATCTTGGCGACCTTGCGCAGGTCCTCGGCGGCCACCGCGACGGCGTCCAGCAGCGCCTGCGGGCCGGCGATCTCGGCGCGGGTCAGCTCGGTGCGCATGGAGACCTTCGCCGTCGACTTCGCCCCGCGCAGGCCGGCCAGAGCCGCCGCGACCGCGTCGATGACCGCCTGGTCGCCGTCGATGCCGGCCAGCTCACCCTGCGGCCAGGCCGCGTGGTGGATGGAGCCGCCCGCGTTGGCCGAGCCCCACCAGGACCAGACCTCCTCGGTCACGTAGACCAGGAACGGCGCCAGCAGCCGCAGCTGGACGTGCAGCGCGGTCGCCAGGGTCGCCTTGGCCGACGCCGTCGCCGCGCCACCCTCCTCTGCGTACGCGCGCTCCTTGACCAGCTCCAGGTAGTCGTCGCAGAACTCCCAGAAGAACTTCTCCGCCGTCTCCAGCGCGGTCGTGTAGTCGTAGGCCTCGTAGGCGGCGGTGGCCCGCTCGACCACGTCGTCGAGCCGGGCCAGCAGCGCCCGGTCGACCGGCTCGGTGACCAGAGAGACGTCCGGCGTGCTCGCCCCGACGCCGCCGAGCACGAACTTCGACGCGTTCAGCACCTTCATCGCCAGCCGGCGGCCGACCTTCATCTGGCTCTCGTCGAACGGCGAGTCCAGGCCCGGCCGCGCCATCGCCGCGCGCCAGCGGACCGCGTCGGCGCCGTACTTGTCCAGGATCTCGGTCGGGACGACCACGTTGCCCTTGGACTTCGACATCTTCTTGCGGTCCGGGTCCATGACGAAGCCCGAGATCAGCGCGTGCGTCCACGGCACGGTCCCGTTCTCGTGGTGCGCCCGGACCACCCGGGAGAACAGCCAGGTGCGGATGATGTCGTGCGCCTGGGTGCACAGGTCCATCGGGAAGGTGCGCTCGAACAGGTCCGGGTCGGACTCCCAGCCGCAGGCGATGTGCGGGGTCAGCGACGAGGTCGCCCAGGTGTCCATCACGTCCGGGTCGCCGAGGAAGCCGCCCGGCTTGCCGCGCTGGTCCTCGGTGTAGCCGGCCGGGGCGTCGGTCGACGGGTCCACCGGCAGCGCCGCCTCGGCCGGGAGCAGCGGGTGCTCGTAGTCCGGCTCGCCGTCGGCGTCGAGCGGGTACCAGACCGGGAACGGGATCCCGAAGAACCGCTGCCGGGAGATCAGCCAGTCGCCGTTGAGTCCGCCGACCCAGTTGTCGTAGCGGTGCCGCATGTGCGGCGGCACCCAGGTGATCTCGTCGCCCTCGGCGATCAGCTCGGCGCGCAGGTCCGCGTCGCGGCCGCCGTTGCGGATGTACCACTGCCGGGTGGCCACGATCTCCAGCGGCTTGTCGCCCTTCTCGAAGAAGTTCGTCATCCGCTGGGTCGGGGAGGGCTCGCCGTCCAGGTCGCCGGACGCGCGCAGGAGCGCCACCATCGCCTCACGCGCGCTGAAGGTGGTCTTGCCGGCAATCTCCTCGTACGGCGCCGCGTTGGTCAGCCACTCCGGGGTCTCCCGGTGCAGCCGGCCGTCGCGGCCGATCACGGTCCGGACCGGCAGCTGCAGCTCGCGCCACCACTGCACGTCGGTGAGGTCGCCGAAGGTGCAGCACATCGCGATGCCCGCGCCCTTGTCCGGCTCGGCCGCCTCGTGGGCGAGCACCGGGATCTCCACGCCGAAGACGGGGGAGGTGACGGTCGTGCCGAAGAGCGGCTGATAGCGCTCGTCGTCGGGGTGCGCGATCAGCGCGACCACGGCCGGGATCAGCTCAGGGCGGGTGGTCTCGATGTAGACAGGTCCCTCAGCCCCGTGGAACGCCACCCGGTGGTAGGCGCCCGGGTACTCCCTGGCCTCCAGCTCGGCCTGCGCGACCGCGGTCTGGAAGGTGACGTCCCACAGGGTCGGCGCTTCCTGCAGGTAGGCCTCACCGCGGGCGAAGTTGCGCAGGAAGGCGCGCTGGCTGACCGTCTGGGCGTGCTTGCCGATGGTCGTGTACGTCGTCGACCAGTCCACCGAGAGGCCGAGGGTGCGCCACAACGACTCGAAGACCTGCTCGTCCTGCTCGACCAACTGCTCGCACAGCGCGATGAAGTTCGGCCGGGAGATCGGGACCTGCTTCTTGGGATCGGGCTTCTCCGGAGGCGTGAAGTCGGCGTCGTACGGGAGGGACGGGTCGCAGCGCACGCCGAAGTAGTTCTGCACCCGGCGCTCGGTCGGCAGGCCGTTGTCGTCCCAGCCCATCGGGTAGAAGACCGACTTGCCGCGCATCCGGTGGTAGCGGGCGATCACGTCGGTGTGGGTGTAGGAGAACACGTGCCCGACGTGCAGGCTGCCGGAGACGGTCGGCGGCGGCGTGTCGATCGAGTACACGTTGGCGCGCGGCTGGGTGCGGTCGAACGCGTAGGTCTCCGCGTCCTTCCAGCGCTGCGACCAGGTGCCCTCCAGGCCCTCCAGAGCGGGCTTGTCCGGTACGTCGACCGCGGCGGGCGCGGTCGGCGGGGTCACGGACGGGCTCTGGGTGTCGGTCATGCGCGCAATGCTACGGAAGCGCTCGGCGGCGGTGAAAACCAGTTCTGACCTGCGAACTCGGGTGGCTAGCGTCGGGGCATGAGCCACGCACTCGAGTTCCTCGACGACCCCGCGAAATTCCAGGCGGTGGCGGCCCCGCTGCTCGAGGCGTCGCCGGTGGTGAGCACCGTCGTCGCGAGCGTGACCGCACGGTTGCGGCGCGACGGTGTGCCCGCCGAGCCGCCGGCGCCGCTGTGGTGGCTGGTCGTCCGTGACGATGCCGGTGACGTGGTCGGGGCGGGCATGCGCACCTCTCCGGAGGCGCCGTACGCGCCGTACCTGCTGCCGATGCCGGACGAGGCCGCCCGCGAGCTGGCCCGGACGCTGCACGAGCGCGGGGAGACCGTCACCCGGTTCAACGGCGCGCTGCCCGCGACCCAGGTCGCCGGTTCGGAGACCGCGGCCCTCACCGGCGGGACCACTCGGCTCGCGGAGCGGATGCGGCTCTACGAGCTCGGCACGCTGACGATGCAGGCCACGCCGCCGGGCGCGCTGCGGCTCGCGGTCGCCGCTGACCTCGACGTCGTGCTGGCCTACTTCGACGCGTTCCCGGGCGACGCCGACGAGCAGGCCGGGCACACCGGCCAGCACTCCGCGCCGATCGAGTCGCGGGAGAGCGCCCTGCGCCGGATCGAGGCCGGCGAGGTGTGGCTCTGGGAGGTCGACGGCGTCCCGGTGCACGTGACCGCGTTCAACCCGCCGCAGTTCGGGGTGGCCCGGGTCGGCCCGGTCTTCACGCCGAAGGAGCACCGCGGCCACGGGTACGCCGCGGCCGCGGTCGCCGAGGTGTCCCGGGTGCTCCAGCAGGCCGGGAACCGGGTCTGCCTGTTCGCCGAGGTGGACAACCCGGTCTCCTGTGCGCTCTACGAGCGTCTCGGGTACCAGACCGTCGTGGACATGGGCAATGTGGTGGTCGGCTAGCCGGCGCGCCAGGATGGTCCCGTGACCCGACGCGCGCGTGAGCAGTACGACGAAGACACCCTGAGCCTGAGCAAGCCGCGGACCAAGGCGGCCGGGGTCGAGGCCGTCGCGGTCTCGCTGAACCGGGCGCTGGAGCAGATGAGCCCGCTGCGGGCGGCCCGGGCGCTGTCCCGGGTCAACCACCGGCACGGGTTCGACTGCCCGGGCTGCGCCTGGCCGGAGGAGAACGGCCGCCGCCGGCCTGCCGAGTTCTGCGAGAACGGCGCCAAGGCCGTCGCCGAGGAGGCCACCCAGCGCGTCGTGGACCGCTCCTTCTTCGCCCGGCACAGCCTCGACGACCTGCGCGGTCGCTCGGGATACTGGCTCGGGCAGCAGGGCCGGCTCGCCGAGCCGATGGTGCTGCGCCCGGGAGCGACGCACTACGAGCCGATCTCCTGGGAGGACGCCTACGGACTGGTGGCGTCCTCGCTGCGCGGACTCGGGTCGCCCGACGAGGCGGTCTTCTACACCTCCGGCCGCACGTCGAACGAGGCCGCGTTCCTCTACCAGCTGCTGGTCCGCTCCTTCGGCACCAACAACCTGCCGGACTGCTCGAACATGTGCCACGAGTCCTCGGGCACCGCGCTGACCGAGCAGATCGGCATCGGCAAGGGCTCGGTCTCCATCGACGACGTCGCCGACGCCGACCTCATCCTCATCGCCGGGCAGAACCCGGGCACCAACCACCCGCGGATGCTGGCCACCCTGGAGAAGGCCAAGGCCCGGGGGGCGCGCATCATCGCGATCAACCCGCTGCCCGAGGCCGGGCTGCTCGGCTTCAAGGACCCGCAGAAGGTGGGTGGCGTGCTCGGTCACGCCACCCCGATCGCGGACGAGTTCCTGCAGATCCGGATCGGGGGAGACCTGGCCCTGTTCCAGGGACTCGGCCGGCTGCTGGTGGAGCGCGACGCCGTCGACCACGACTTCGTCGCCGCGCACACCGCCGGCTGGTCGTCGTACGAGGAGAGCGTGCGGAAGGTCGACCTGGACACCGTCCTCGAGGCGACCGGCCTGACGATGCAGCAGCTCGAGGAGACCGCGGACGCGCTGGCCCGCTCGGAGCGGACCGTGGCGTGCTGGGCGATGGGGCTCACCCAGCAGCGGCACGCGGTCGCGACCATCGCCGAGTTCACCAACCTGCTGCTGATGCGGGGGATGATCGGCAAGCCCGGCGCCGGGGTGTGCCCGGTGCGTGGCCACTCCAACGTGCAGGGCGACCGGACCATGGGCATCTTCGAGCGGATGCCGGAGGCGTTCCTGGCCGCTCTCGACGCCGAGTTCTCGATCACCTCGCCGCGGGTGCACGGGTTCGACACGGTCGCGGCGATCCGGGCGATGCGCGACGGGCAGGCGAGGGTGTTCGTCGGGATGGGCGGCAACTTCGCGAGCGCGACGCCCGACACCGAGGTCACCGAGGCGGCGCTGTCCTCCTGCGAGCTGACCGTGCAGGTCTCCACCAAGCTCAACCGCTCGCACGTGGTCACCGGCCGGACCGCGCTGATCCTGCCGACGCTCGGCCGCTCCGACTCCGACCTGCACGACGGGACGCGGCAGTCGGTCTCGGTCGAGGACTCGATGTCGATGGTGCACCTGTCCACCGGGCGCCTCGAGCCGGTCTCGTCCCAGCTGAGGAGCGAGCCGACCATCGTCTGCGAGCTGGCTGAGGCGCTGCTGGGACCCGAGCACCCGGTGCCGTGGGCGCGGTTCGCGCACGACTACGACGCCATCCGGGACTCGATCGCGCGGGTCGTCCCCGGGTGCGAGGACTACAACCGCCGGGTGCGCACCAAGAACGGCTTCCAGCTGCCGCACCCGCCGCGGGACAGCCGGACCTTCGTGACCCTGACCGGCAAGGCGAACTTCGCGGTCAACGACCTGGAGTGGGTGCCCGTGCCCGAGGGCCGGCTGGTGCTGCAGACGATGCGCAGCCACGACCAGTACAACACCACCATCTACGGGCTGGACGACCGGTACCGCGGGGTGAAGGGAGACCGCCGCGTCGTCCTGGTCAACCCCGCGGACCTGGCGGAGCTGGGCTTCGCCGCAGGGGACACCGTGGACGTGATCTCGGAGTGGGAGGACGGCGAGCGCCGGGTCTCCGGCTTCACCCTCGTCGGCTACGACACCCCGCGCGGGAACGCCGCCGCGTACTACCCCGAGACCAACCCCCTGGTCCCGCTCGACCACACCGCCCGCGGCTCGAACACCCCCGTCTCCAAGGCGATCGTCATCCGCCTCGAACGCTGACCCGTCGCAAAGGTGCACGTAATTGCGCTGACCTGGCGCAAAGGTGCACGTACACGTGCACCTTTGCGCCAGGTCAGCGTCAACACGTGCACCTTTGCGCCGGGTCGGGCTCACCAGAGGAGGACGGGTTTGACGACCTTGCCGGCGAGGACGTCGGCCACGGCCTGGTTGATCTCGGCGACGGGGTAGGTGGTGACGAGGGGGTCGACGTCGAACTCGCCGGCCTGGTTCAGCTCGATGAGCCGCGGCACCATCTGCTGGGGGTCGGAGTCGCCCTCGACGGAGGAGCGGATCACCTTGCCGGTCTGCAGGAGGTCGATGGCGTCCACGGCGTACTCCTCGGCGCCGAGCCCCAGTGCGACCAGGGTGCCGCGGGCGCGCAGCGACTGCTGGGCCTGCTTGACGACGTCGGAGATCGCGGTGGTGTCGATCCCGTACGACGCCCCGCCGCCGGTCAGCTCCTTGACCCGGTCCACGACCGTCTCGGTGGTGGGATCCACGCCGATCGCGCCGTACCGGGCGGCCGCCTCGCGACGGCTGGCCATCGGGTCCACGGCGACGAGGGTCCGCACGCCGAGGTGACGGGCGGCGGCGAGCGCGGCCAGGCCGACCGCCCCGACGCCGTACACCACCAGGCTGTCCTCGGGTTCGGGGTCGAGCACGTTGAACACGGTGCCGGCGCCGGTCTGGAAGCCGCAGCCGTAGGGCGCGACCTTGGTCAGGTCGACGGACCTGTCCACCACGACGCAGTTGTCGGCGTAGGCGATCGCGTGCGCGGAGAGGCTGGACTGGCCGAAGAACGAGCCGAAGACCGGTGCGCCCTCGCGGGAGTACGTCGTCGAGCCGTCCATCCGCATGCCCATGTAGTTGAGGAGCAGCGACTGCTCGCAGTAGCCGACGTGGCCGGCCGTGCACTCGGCGCAGGCGCGGCACGAGCGAAAGCTGAGCACGACCTGGTCGCCCACCTCGATCCCGGTGACGTCCGGCCCGACCGCCTCCACGACGCCGGCGCCCTCGTGCCCGAAGACGTTCGGGAACATCTCCTCGGGCAGGAACCCCTTGAGGTGGATGTCGGTGTGGCACAGGCCGGTGGCGACCATCCGCACCAGCACCTCGTCTGCCCGCAGGGCGTCCAGGTCGACCTCGGTGAGCGCGAAGTCGGCGCCCTGCTTCTCCACGACGGCAGCGGTGGTCCTCATGTCCCGACAATAGTGGAACACGTTCTACTTCGGCGAGCACTAGGCTGAGCCGGCGATGAGTGAGTTCCCCGAAGAGGCCCGTCCCGCCGAGACCTACGCCGAGGTCGAGGACGCGCTGCTGTCCCGCTGGCCGGAGAGCCGGCTGGTGCCGACGCTGGACCGGATCGAGCTGTTCACCGAGCTGCTCGGGGAGCCGCAGCGCTCCTACCCGGTGGTCCAGCTGACCGGCACGAACGGCAAGACCTCGACGGCGCGGATGATCGAGACGCTGCTGCGCGGGCTCGGGCTGCGCACCGGACGGTTCACCAGCCCGCACCTGGAGTCGATGACCGAGCGGATCGTGGTCGACGGCGAGCCGCTCTCCGACGAGGACTTCGTGCGCGCGTTCAACGACGTGGCGCCCTACACGCACCTGGTCGACGCCGACTCCGACCACCCGCTGTCCTTCTTCGAGACCGTCGTCGGGATGGCCTACGCCGCCTTCGCGGACGCCCCTGTCGACGCCGCCGTCGTCGAGGTCGGCATGGGCGGCACCTGGGACGCGACCAACGTCGCCGACGCGGCGGTCGCCGTGCTCACCCCGATCGCGGTCGACCACGCCCAGTACCTCGGCGAGACCGCCGCCGAGATCGCCCGGGAGAAGGTCGGCATCATCAAGCCGGGCGCGACGGTCGTGACCGCGGTGCAGGACGCCGACGTGGCCACCCAGATCGTGCAGCGCTGCGCCGAGGTCGGCGCCACCGTGGCCCGCGAGGGGCTGGAGTTCGGCGTGCGCAGCCGGGTGCCCGCGGTCGGCGGCCAGCTGGTCTCCCTGCAGGGCCTGCGAGCGACGTACGACGAGATCTTCATCCCCCTGTACGGCGCTCATCAGGCCCAGAACGCCGCGCTCGCACTCGCCGCGGTCGAGGCCTTCGTCGGCGGCGACGACCCGCTCGACGCCGAGGTCGTTCAGCAGGCGTTCGCGGAGGTGACCTCGCCGGGCCGGCTGGAGATCGTCCGCCGCTCGCCGACCATCGTGCTCGACGCCGCCCACAACCCGCACGGCGCGACCGCGCTGGTCGAGGCGCTCGAGGACTCGTTCACGTTCAGCCCCCTGGTCGGCGTCGTCGGCGTGATGGCCGACAAGGACTACGAGGGCCTGCTGGCCACCCTCGAACCAGTGCTCGCGCACGTCGTGTGCACCCGGAACTCGACCGACCGGGCGATGCCGGCCGAGGCGCTGGCCGAGGTGGCCCGCGGCATCTTCGGCCAGGACCGGGTCAGCGTCGCGCCGCACCTGGTGGACGCGATCGACCAGGCGAGCACGCTGGCCGAGGCCGGCGGCGTCTTCGGCGAGGGCCTCGGCTCCGGCGGCGTGCTGGTCACCGGCTCGGTGGTCACCGTCGGCGAGGCGCGTGCGCTGATCCTGCGCGGGCAGGGCTCCTGATGCGGCGCAGGCTCTGCGCGGCGATCCTGTCGCTGGAGGCGATCGTGCTCGGGCTGACCACCCCGGTGCTGATCTCGGTGGAGTCGGTGGACAAGGCGCAGTCGCTCTGGATCGGGCTCGGCCTGACCGTGGCCAGCCTGCTGCTCGCCGGGCTGCTCCGGTTCTCCTGGGCTTTCCACCTCGGCTGGGTGCTGCAGGTGGCGGCGATCGCGCTCGGCGTGCTGGTGACCCCGATGTACGCGCTCGGGCTGATCTTCCTGGTCCTTTGGTTCACCGCGTTCCGCCTCGGCGGGGTCATCGACCGGGACCGCGCCGCCGCCTAGTCTCGGCTCCATGGAGTCCTACGCACGCGGTGAGACCGAGCCCGCCCTCCTCGAGGAGACCATCGGCGCCAACTTCGAGCGCACCGTGGCGGCTTTCGGGGACCGGGAGGCGCTGGTCGAGGTGGCCTCCGGCCGGCGCTGGACCTACACCTCGTTGAACGAGGACGTCGACGCCCTCGCCCGGGCGCTGCTGGCCGCCGGAGTGGCGGTCGGGGACCGGGTCGGGATCTGGGCGCCGAACTGCGCGGAGTGGACGCTGACCCAGTACGCGACCGCGAAGATCGGCGCGATCCTGGTCAACATCAACCCGGCCTACCGGACCCACGAGCTGGCCTACGCGCTCAACCAGTCCGGGGTCTCGCTGCTGATCTCGGCGACCGACTTCAAGACGAGCGACTACCGGGCGATGGTGGCCGAGGTGCTCCCCGCAACCGCCGTACGACGGGTGGTCTTCATCGGCGACCCGACGTGGGAGGAGCTGCTCGCGGGAGCCTCCGGGGACGAGGACGTCGCCGCGGTGCTGGCCACGCTCGCGCCGGGCGACCCGATCAACATCCAGTACACCTCGGGCACGACCGGCTTCCCCAAGGGCGCCACGCTCTCGCATCGCAACATCTTGAACAACGGCTTCTTCGTCACCGAGACGATCAACTTCACCTCAGCCGACCGGCTCTGCATCCCGGTGCCCTTCTACCACTGCTTCGGGATGGTGATGGGCAACCTGGGATGCACCACCCACGGCGCCACCATGGTGATCCCGGCGTCCGGCTTCGACCCGGTGGTCACGCTGCGGGCGATCCAGGACGAGCGCTGCACGGGCGTGTACGGCGTGCCGACGATGTTCATCGCGATGCAGAACGCACCGGGGTTCGCGTCGTACGACCTGTCGTCGCTGCGCACCGGGATCATGGCCGGATCGCCGTGCCCGGTCGAGGTGATGAAGCGGTGCATCGACGACATGCACATGGCCGAGGTGTCCATCGCCTACGGGATGACCGAGACCTCGCCCGTGTCGACGCAGACCCGGGCCGACGACGACCTGGACCGCCGTACGGCGACCATCGGGCGGGTGCACCCGCACGTGGAGATCAAGATCGTCTCGCCGGCGAGCGGCGAGATCCTCGAGCGCGGCGAGCCCGGCGAGCTGTGCACCCGGGGGTACTCGGTGATGCTCGGCTACTGGGACGACCTGGAGAAGACTGCCGAGGCCGTCGACGCCGAGGGCTGGATGCACACGGGGGACCTGGCGGTGATGCGCGAGGACGGGTACGCGGTGATCGTCGGGCGGATCAAGGACATGGTGATCCGCGGAGGGGAGAACATCTACCCGCGCGAGATCGAGGAGTTCCTCTACACCCACCCCGACATCGAGGACGTCCAGGTCGTCGGCGTCCCCGACGAGCGGTACGGCGAGGAGCTGTGCGCCTGGGTTCGGCTCAAGCCCGGGGCCGCCCCGCTGGATGCCGACGCGGTCCGGGAGTTCGCCACCGGGAGGCTCGCGCACTACAAGATCCCGCGGTACGTGCTGGTGGTCGAGGAGTTCCCGATGACCGTGACCGGGAAGATCCGCAAGGTGGAGATGCGCGAGGAGTCGGTCCGGGTCCTGGGGCTGGGCTAGCCGTCGTTAGTCTGTGCGCCATGAGCGAGCGCACCCTGGTCCTGCTGAAGCCCGACGCGGTCCGTCGTGGCCTGGTGGGCGAGGTCCTGTCCCGGTTCGAGGCGAAGGGTCTGAGCATCGTCGCGCTGGAGCAGCGCACCATCGACGCCGGCATGGCCGACCAGCACTACGCCGAGCACGTCGAGCGGGACTTCTACCCGCCGCTGCGCGCGTTCGTGACCAGCGGCCCGCTGGTGGCCGCTGTGCTCGAGGGCGACGAGGCGATCGAGGTGGTCCGGGCGATCAACGGCGCCACCGACGGCCGCAAGGCCGCCCCGGGGACGATCCGCGGCGACCTGTCCCTGTCGAACCGGGAGAACCTGGTGCACGGCTCGGACTCCCCGGAGTCGGCCGCCCGGGAGATCAAGCTCTGGTTCCCCGAGCTGGGCTGAGGCTGACCGAACCACGAGGCCTGATTCGGCGGACCAGAAGGCCTGATTCGGCGGACCAGAAGGCCTGATTCGGCGGGCTAGCGGCGGCCGCGTCCCAGCAGGCCGCCGAGGACGTCGCCGATGATCGAGCCGGCGCCCTGGCCGCCGCCCGATCCCTGGGACGCGCCCTTGAGGACCTCCTCGAGGATCGAGCCGACGACGCCGCCGCCCGCGTTGTCTCCCGCGCTGCCGGAGCCGGCCCGCCCGCCGACCTGCTTGGCCAGGTAGGCGAGCACGAGGGGCGCGAGCAGCGGGATCAGCTTCTTCACCAGGTCGCCCGAGACGCCCTGGACACCCCCGAGCTGCTGCACGACCTGGTCCTGGGAGTCGCCGAAGATGTGGCCGGCGATCTTCGCGCCGTCGGCCGGGTCCGGGTCCCGCTGGCCTTCGTGCTGGGTGAGCGCCTCGGCGATGGAGTCCGCACCCGCGGAGTCCTGGGCGTTCGCGTGCAGCCCCCCGAGCAGGGCGGGGATCGCGGCCTCGGCGGCGGAGCGTACCGAGGCGGGGTCGGCGCCCAGCCGGGCGGCGAGGTCGTCGAGGGGGAGTCCGGCCAGGATGTCGGTGGTGGGGTCGCTCATGAGCCGGGAACCTACCCCGCGACCCCGGGCCGCTGCCGCGTGTCGTCCCCCGGATCGGCCCGATTTCTCCTTAGGCTCGTGACTGGTGAGACGCGTGGTTCCTCCTGAGGCTGGAGCGGCGCGGCTCTCCTCTTCCCCAGGAGTAAGGCGACTTTCATGGCGAACAACCTGATCGGTCGTGACATGGCGGTGGATCTCGGCACCGCGAACACGCTGGTCTACGTCCGCGGGCGCGGCGTGCTGCTCGACGAGCCCTCGGTCGTCGCGATGAACGCGCACACCCGCGAGCTGCTTGCCGTCGGCACCGATGCCAAGCGCATGATCGGCCGCACCCCCGAGGGGATCACGGCGATCCGGCCGCTGCGCGACGGCGTGATCGCCGACTTCGACGCCACCGAGCAGATGCTGCGTCACTTCATCGCCCAGGTGCACCGGCGCCGCTACTTCGCCAAGCCGCGCCTGGTCATCTGCGTGCCGAGCGGGGTCACCCCGGTCGAGCAGCGCGCCGTCAAGGAGGCCGGCTACCAGGCCGGCGCTCGCCGGGTCTACGTCGTCGAGGAGCCGATGGCCGCCGCGATCGGCGCCGGGCTCCCGGTCCACGAGGCCACCGGAAACATGGTCGTCGACATCGGCGGCGGCACCACCGAGGTCGCGGTCATCTCGCTCGGTGGCCTGGTCACCACGCTGTCCGTGCGCACCGCCGGCGACGAGCTGGACCAGGCGATCATCGCGTACATGAAGAAGGAGCACTCCCTGATGCTGGGGGAGGGCACCGCCGAGGAGATCAAGATGACCCTCGGGTCGGCGTACCCGCAGGCCGACGAGCCCAGCGCCGAGATCCGCGGCCGGGACATGGTCTCCGGCCTGCCGCGCACGGTCCTGGTGAGTGCACCCGAGATCCGCCGGGCCATCGAGGAACAGCTGCACATGATCATCGACGCGGTGCGCAGCACCCTGGACCAGACCCCGCCCGAGCTGGCCGGCGACATCATGGATCGCGGCATCGTGCTCACCGGCGGCGGCGCCCTGCTCCGCGGCCTCGACGAGCGGCTGCGCCAGGAGACCGGGATGCCGGTGCACGTGGCCGCCGACCCGCTCTCCTGCGTCGCGCTCGGCGCCGGCAAGTGCGTCGAGGAGTTCGAGGCGCTGCAGCAGGTGCTGGTCTCGGAGACCCGGCGAGCAGGATGAGCCGCAGCTTCGGGAGGGATCCGGACGGGCGGGGCAACCCGCGCCGGGTGCTCGGCCTGCTCGTGCTGGCCAGCATCACCGTGATGACCCTGGACGCCAAGACCGGCTCGGACTCGCCGGTCGACGCGGTCCGGGCGACGGTCGGCAGCGTGGTCGGGCCGGTGGAGACCGTCACCGACGGCATGGTCCGCCCGTTCACCGACCTCGGCGGCTTCGCGAAGACGAACAAGTCGCTGCGCGAGGACGTCGCCGACCTCGAGGCCGAGAACGCCCGGCTGCGCAGCCAGGCCGCCACCGAGCCGGTGGACCGGGCCCGGCTGGCCGAGCTCGACGGGCTGACCCGGACCGCCGCCGACACCGGCTACGCGCTCGTCGCCGCCCGCGTCGTGGCGATGGGCCCGATGCAGTCGTTCTCCCGCACGGTCACGATCGACGCGGGCACCTCGTCGGGGGTGCGCAAGGACATGACCGTGCTCAACAACGACGGGCTGGTCGGCCGCGTGGTCTCCGCGACCCGTACGACGGCCACCGTGCTGCTCGTCGTGGACACCGACTCGGTCGTGGGCGGCCGGCTCGGCTCGAACCTGGAGATCGGCTTCCTGCGCGGGCGCGGCTCGGTCGGCGACGACGGCACCCTGGCGCTGGACCTGGTCGACAACCAGGTCACGCCCTCGCGCGACGACGTGGTGGTCACCTGGGGCTCGCCCCACGGCGTCCCGTACGTCGCCGGCATCCCCATCGGGAAGGTGAGCTCGGTGGTCTCCTCGCCACGGCAGAGCTCGCGGCAGGCGGTCATCGAACCGTTCGTGGACTTCTCCTCCCTCGACGTGGTCGGCGTGGTGGTGCCGAAGGGCACCCGCGGCGACCGGGACCTCATCACCGCCGGGAGTGCACGATGAACGGCGTCCGCCCGGCGATCCTGGTCGGCCTGGTCACGATGGCCGTGGTCGCCCAGTCCGTGCTGTTCCGGCACCTCGACGTCGAGGGCGTGGTCCCGAACCTGGCCCTGGTCGTCACCGTGGTCGCCGCGATCGCGCGTGGTCCGCAGTTCGGCGCCGTCCTGGGCTTCGGTGCCGGGCTCCTCCTCGACGTGGCTCCGCCCGCCGACCACGTGGCCGGCCGCTGGGCACTCGCGCTGGTGCTCGTCGGCTACCTGGCCGGCCGGGTCCGCCAGGACGCCCGGTCCTCGACGCTGACCGCCGTGCTGGTGGTCGGCGCCGCCTCGTTCGTCGGCACGTCGGTCTACGCCCTGACCGGGCTCGTCGTCGACGACCACAGCTGGGCCATGGGGGAGATGCTTCAGGTGGTCGTCATCAGCGTGCTCTGGGACCTGGCGCTGGCTCCGTTCCTGGTGCCGCTGCTGCTCAAGGTGATGGACGCGACGCAGCCCGCCCGGGCCCTGTGACGGGCCCGTGCCATGAACGCCGTCCTCATCCGCCCCGACCGCTCGAAGGGCCGTGTGCGCCTGTTCGTGCTGCAGGTGCTGATGCTCTCCCTGTTCGCGACCCTGCTCGCCCGGCTGTGGTTCCTCCAGGGGCTCTCCGGCGAGGAGTACCAGGCCAAGGCCGCCGAGCAGTCGGTCCGTGACGTCGTGGTGCAGCCTGCGCGCGGCCTGATCGTCGACGCGATGGGCCGCCCGCTGGTGGCTAACCGGGTCAGCTGGGTGGTCAGCGTGGACCGGACCGTGCTCGGCAACCTCGCCGAGGCGTCGCGGGAGGCGCTGCTGCGCAAGATCGCGGCCACCACGGGCGAGAAGTACGACGACGTGCTCGCCCGGACCCGCCTGTGCGGCACCCCCGACGCGGTCAAGGGAACCTGCTGGAACGGCTCGCCCTTCCAGCCGATCCCGGTCGCCACCGACGTCCCGCAGAAGGTCGCGGTGCGGATCTCCGAGCAGGCCGAGGACTATCCCGGGGTGGTCGCGCAGCGGGAGAGCGTGCGCGCCTACCCCTCGCCGTACGGGGTCAACGCGGCCGGCGTGCTGGGCTACCTGAGCGCGGTGACCGCCGAGGAGCTCGAGGACGCCGAGAAGGACGGCGACAAGACCCTCAACGGCGCCTCCGTGGTCGGCCGGGCCGGCCTGGAGAAGACCTACGACCAGTGGCTGCGCGGCATCCCCGGCTTCCAGAAGGTCGTCGTCGACTCGATGGGCCGCACCCAGGGCTCCTCCGGTGAGGTCGCCGCGACCCCCGGCGACACCCTGGTCACCTCGATCGACGCCAAGGTGCAGGGCGTGGTCGAGCGCGAGCTGCACGAGGCGATCACCAACGCCCGCAAGACCTTCGACAAGGTCACCGGCAAGAACTACGTCGCCGACTCCGGTGCCGCGGTCGTCCTGGACGCGAAGACCGGCAACGTGGTCGCGATGGCCAGCCAGCCGACGTACGACCCCTCCGTCTGGGTGGGCGGCATCACCAGCAAGCAGCTGAAGCGGCTGTACTCCAAGAAGCACGGCCTGCCGCTGGTGCAGCGCGCCATCCAGGGTCAGTTCGCGCCGGGCTCGACCTGGAAGCCGATCATGACCGTGGGGGCGCTCAACCACGGCTTCTCCGAGGACACCCGGCTGGACTGCTCGTCGGGCCTGCAGGTCGGCAACCGCTGGTTCAAGAACTACGAGTCCGCCTCGGCCGGCATGATCGGCTTCGACCGCGCGCTGCAGCTCTCCTGCGACACCTTCTTCTACCGGGTGGGCCTCAGCTTCTGGAACAAGTACGGCTCGAACGCCGGCAACGTCAACGCCAAGGACCCGCTGGCCGCCGAGGCGAGGTCGTTCGGCTTCGGCGCCAAGACCGGCGTCGACCTGCCCGGCGAGGCCTCCGGGCGGATCTCGGACCGGAAGTGGAAGCGCTCCTACTGGGATGCCATGAAGGGCTACTACTGCAAGGTCGACAAGAGGAACAAGACCGGCAAGCGGGACTTCCTGCACGTCTTCGCCCACGAGTTCTGCCTCGAGGGCAACCTCTACCGGGCCAGCGACGCCGTGAACTTCTCCATCGGCCAGGGCGACACCATGGTCACCCCGCTGCAGCTGGCCCGCGCCTACGCGGCGATCTCCAACGGAGGCACCCTGTTCGCGCCGCGGATCGCCAAGGCGATCGTCGATCCCGACGGCAAGGTCGTGAAGCGGATCGCCCCGGTGGTGCAGGGCAAGGTGAAGTCGAAGAAGGCGGCGCTGAAGTACGTCGACACCGCGCTGCAGGGCACCCCGAAGGTGGGCACCCTGGGCTGGAAGTTCGGCGGCTTCCCGCTCGACAAGGTCAAGATCCGCGGCAAGACCGGGTCGGCCGAGGTGTGGGGCAAGCAGAGCACCTCGTGGGTGGCGACCTACACCAAGGACTACGTGGTCGTGATGATGGTGACCCAGGGTGGCACCGGCTCGGGCACCTCCGGCCCGGCGGTGCGCAAGATCTGGGAGGCGCTGTACGGCATCGAGGGGATGGATGTGAAGCCAGCGAAGGCGACCATCCCGGGGACCACGCCGCCGCGCCGGCTGCCCACCTTCGCCGAGGACGGCTCGATCCTGCCGCCGGCACGACGTGGAGGTGGGCGATGAGTCTCCTCGCTCCGGCCCGCACCCCGCTGCGCCCGCGCACCGGCACCGCGCCGAGCACCGACTGGCTGCTGGTCCTGGTCACCGGCGCGATCCTGGTCATCGGCACCCTGCTGGTCTGGTCCTCCACGGCTGCCAACGACGCCCTGACCGGCGACCACCCGACGGCGTTCCTCGAGAAGCACCTGGTCAACGTGGCCATCGGGCTCGCGCTCGCGGCCGCGGTGCTGATGACCGACCACCGCTGGGTGCGGATCCTGGCGCCGCTGGTCTACCTGGGCTCCATCGGCGGGCTGCTGCTGGTGCTGGTGATGGGCTCGACGATCAACGGCTCCCGGTCCTGGCTGCTCATCGGCGGGATGTCGATCCAGCCGGCCGAGTTCGCCAAGCTGGCCGTGGTCGTCGGGATGGCGCTGCTGGTCGCCGAGCGCACCGAGAGCTCGCGCCGCCGCCGGGTCGGCAACCTCGACGTGCTGCTCATGCTGGCCATCGCCGGCGTGCCCGCGCTGCTGATCCTGATGCAGCCCGACCTGGGCACCATGCTGGTGCTCTCCGCGACGGTCTTCGGGGTGCTCGCCGCCGCCGGGGCGCCGGGACGCTGGCTCTCCGGGCTGGCCGGCGGAGGCGTGCTCGCGGCGGCCCTGGTGGTCTCCGCGCACATCCTCAAGGCCTACCAGATCGACCGGTTCATGGCCTTCACGAACCCCGACCTCGACCCGCGCGGTGCCGGGTACAACACCACCCAGGCGCGGATCGCGATCGGCAACGGCGGGCTGTTCGGGCAGGGGCTCTTCCACGGCTCGCAGACCCGGTCCGGCTTCGTGCCCGAGCAGCACACCGACTTCGTGTTCACCGTGGCCGGCGAGGAGCTCGGCCTGCTCGGGGCGGGCGTGCTGATCGTGCTCTTCGGGATCCTGCTGTGGCGCGCGCTGCTGACCGCCGTCCGGGCTCAGGACCTGTTCGGACGCGTCGCCGCCGCCGGGATCGCCTGCTGGTTCGGCTTCCAGACCTTCCAGAACATCGGGATGTGCCTGGGGATCATGCCGGTCACCGGGGTGCCGCTGCCGTTGGTCTCGTACGGCGGCAGCTCGATGTTCGCCTCGCTGATGGCGGTGGGGCTGCTCTTGAACATCCAGAAGCGAGCCGCGGTCCCGAAGGCCCTGGCTAGGGCTTGATCGACAGGAACACGAACGCGGCGAGCAGCACCAGGTGCACGCCGCCCTGCAGCGGCTTGGCCCGGCCGGGGACCACGGTCAGGATGCCGACGAAGCAGGACATCACCAGTAGCACGATCTGCACCGAGGTGAGCCCCAGGGTCAGCGGGCCGTCGAGCCAGATGCTGGCCACCGCGATGGCCGGGATGGTCAGGCCGATCGAGGCCATCGCCGAGCCGTAGGCCAGGTTGAGGCCGGTCTGCACCTTGTTGCGCAGGCCCGCGCGAACGGCGGCGATCGTCTCCGGGGCCAGCACCAGCAGCGCGATCACCACGCCGACGAACGCCTGCGGCAGCCCCGCCGCGGCGACGGCGCGCTCGATGCCGCTCGACTCGATCTTGGCCAGCCCGACCACGGCGACCAAGGAGACCAGCAGCAGACCCAGGCTCCACCGGGCCTCGGCGTCCGAGACCTCGTGGGCGTCCTCGATGCCGTCGCCGTCAACGTCGACGGGCAGGAAGAACTCGCGGTGCCGGACGGTCTGGGTGAAGACGAACATCCCGTACAGCGCCAGCGAGGCGATCGCGGCGAAGGCGAGCTGGGACGCGGTGAACTCAGGACCCGGCTCGCTGGTGGAGAACCGCGGTAGCACCAGCGTGAGCGAGGCCAGCGAGATCACCGTGGCCAGCGCGGCGCCGGTGCCCTCGGGGTTGAAGTTGGCCAGGTGGTGGCGCAGCGCGCCCACCAGCAGCACCAGCCCGACGATCCCGTTGAGGCAGATCATCACAGCGGAGAAGACGGTGTCGCGGGCCAGCGTCGAGGTGTCCTTGTCCGAGGTCATCAGCATGACGATGAGGCCGACCTCGATGACCGTGACCGCGACCGCGAGCAGCAGCGATCCGAAGGGCTCGCCGACCCGGTGCGCGACCACCTCGGCGTGGTGCACCGCGGCGAAGACGGCGCCGCCGAGTAGGGGGACCAGTGCCACCAGGGCGAGGTCGTTGGGGTGGCGTCCCCAGAAGAGGGCCAGCGCGACGGCGGCGAGCACCGGGACGTACGTCGTCGACTCCCGCAGCCGGCTCGCCAGGGAACTGGTGGTCGTGCTGGGGGAGGCCATGGCAGTGATCCTAGAGAACGGGCCGATGGCAGGATCGAGGCGTGGATCTGCTCGCCGAGCTCGGTCTCTCCTGTCCTCTCGTCGCCGCTCCGATGGCCGGCGGGCCGACGACGCCCGCGCTGGTCGCGGCCGCGCGCTCGGCCGGCGCGCTCGGCTTCCTGGCCGGCGGCTACAAGACGCCCGAGCAGCTCGCCGGCGAGCTGGGGGAGGGCAGCTACGGCGTGAACCTGTTCGCGCCGAACCCGGTGCCGGTGGACCCGGCCGCCTACGCGTCGTACGCCGAACGGCTGCGCCCGCTCGCGGAGCGGCTCGGGGCACCGCTCCCCGCGACGCCGAGCGATGACGACGACGCCTGGGAGGAGAAGGTCGCCCTCCTGGCCGCCTCGCCGCCGGCGCTGGTCTCCTTCACCTTCGGGCTGCCGGGTCCGTCCGCGGACCGGTTGCGGCGGGCCGGGTGCCTGCTCGCGCAGACCGTCACCTCGGCCGACGAGGCCCGGCTGGCGGACGAGGCCGGGATGGACGTGCTGGTGGTGCAGGCGCCGGCCGCCGGCGGGCACGCGGGGACGTTCACGCCGGCGACGCCAGTGGTTCCGCGTCCGCTCCCCGACCTGGTCCGCGAGATCCGGGCCGCGGTGGACCTGCCGGTGATCGCGGGCGGCGGGGTCGCGTCCGCCGCCGACGTACGGGACGCGCTGGAGGCGGGCGCCCAGCTCGTCGCCGTCGGCACGCTGCTGCTGCTCGCCGACGACGCGGGCACCTCGCCGACGTACCGGAGCGCCCTCGAGGGTCCCGACCGGGGCGAGCCGGTCCTCACCCGTGCCTACAGCGGGCGGCCGGCGCGCGGGCTGCCGACCACCTTCATGGCGACGTACGACGCGAGCGCGCCGCTCGGATACCCCGCGGTGCACCACCTGACCAGCCCGCTGCGCAGGGCCGCTGCCGCCGCCGGGGACGCCGACAACGTCAACCTCTGGGCCGGCACCGGCTACCGCGCGGCCCGCCGCGGAGGGGCGGCGGAGATTCTGCGTTCGCTGCTGCCGTAGCCGGGCGCGTACCCTTGTTCCTCGTCCCTGTGTCTTCGAGAGGTCCCGTCGTGCCCGAGTCGCTGTTCGCCCGCCTGGAGCCGCACCTGCCGCGTGTGCAGAAGCCGATCCAGTACGTCGGCGGCGAGCTCAACTCGGTGACCAAGGAGTGGGGTCCCGACGAGAGCACCGTCCGGTGGGCGCTGATGTATCCGGACGCCTACGAGGTCGGGCTGCCCAACCAGGGCGTGCAGATCCTCTACGAGATCCTCAACGAGGCCGAGGACACCCTGGCCGAGCGCACCTACGCCGTCTGGCCGGACCTCGAGGCGATCATGCGCGCCGAGGGAATCCCGCAGTTCACCGTGGACAGCCACCGGCCGGTGCGCGCCTTCGACGTGCTCGGGCTCTCGTTCTCCACCGAGCTCGGCTACACCAACATGCTCACCGCGCTCGACCTGGCCGGCATCCCGCTGCACGCGGTCGACCGCGGCGAGGACGACCCGATCGTGATCGCGGGCGGGCACTCGGCGTTCAACCCCGAGCCGATCGCGGACTTCCTGGACGCCGCCGTGCTCGGCGACGGCGAGGAGGTCGTGCTCGCGATCAGCGCCGTCGTGCGCGAGTGGAAGGGCGAGGGCCGTCCCGGTGGCCGCGTCGAGCTGCTGCGCCGGCTGGCCGTCTCCGGCGGGGTCTACGTGCCGCGCTTCTACGACGTCTCGTACGGCAACGACGGGTCGCTCGGTGCCGCCGTCCCGAACACGCCGGGCGTGCCCGCGCGGGTCACCAAGCACACCCTGATGGACCTGGACTCCTGGCCCTACCCGCGCAACCCGCTGGTGCCGCTGGCCGAGACCGTGCACGAGCGGTTCAGCGTGGAGATCTTCCGCGGCTGCACCCGCGGGTGCCGGTTCTGCCAGGCCGGGATGATCACCCGGCCGGTACGGGAGCGCTCGATCAGCACGATCGGTGACATGGTCGAGAACGGCATCCGGAAGTCCGGCTTCGACGAGGTCGGGCTGCTGTCGCTCTCCAGCGCGGACCACACCGAGATCGGCGACATCGCCCACGGCCTGGCGGACCGGTACGACGGCACCAACGTCTCCCTCTCGCTGCCGTCGACCCGTGTCGACGCCTTCAACATCACCCTGGCCAACGAGTTCTCCCGCAACGGCCGCCGGTCGGGCCTGACGTTCGCGCCCGAGGGCGGCAGCGAGCGGATGCGCAAGGTCATCAACAAGATGGTCACCGAGGAGGACCTGATCCGCACGGTCGCGGCGGCGTACAGCCACGGCTGGCGGCAGGTGAAGCTCTACTTCATGTGCGGGCTGCCGACCGAGACCGACGCGGACGTGCTCGAGATCGCCGACCTGGCGAAGAAGGTGATCGCCAAGGGGCGCGAGGTCTCCGGGCACAACGACATCCGCTGCACCGTCTCGATCGGCGGCTTCGTGCCCAAGCCGCACACCCCGTTCCAGTGGGCCGCGCAGCTCGACCACGAGACCACCGACGAGCGGCTGCGCAAGCTCCGCGAGGAGGTCCGCTCGGACAAGCGCTACGGCCGGGCGATCGGCTTCCGCTACCACGACGGCAAGCCCGGCATCGTCGAGGGCCTGCTCTCGCGCGGCGACCGGCGGGTCGGCCGGGTCATCGAGGAGGTGTGGCGCGACGGGGGCCGCTTCGACGGCTGGAGCGAGCACTTCTCCTACGAGCGGTGGATGGCGGCGTGCGAGAAGGCGCTGGCCGGCACCGGCGTGGACGTCGACTGGTACACGACTCGCGAGCGCACCTACGACGAGGTGCTGCCCTGGGACCACCTGGACTCCGGCCTGGACAAGGACTGGCTCTGGGAGGACTGGGAGGACGCCCTCGACCCGGACTCCGTCGAGGTCGAGGACTGCCGCTGGACCCCGTGCTACGACTGCGGGGTGTGCCCGGAGATGGGCACGGACATCCAGATCGGGCCCACGGGGCAGAAGCTGCTCCCGCTCAGCGTGGTCTGAGCACCGCCGGAGTGAGACGCAAACGCTGGCGCGAGATTCCGACTTTCCACTTGTGAGAAAGTTTCGCCCGAGATGACCTGGGCACCCGATGGCCGAGCCACCTTTGAGTACGGCGAAGAACTGCGTCCGGGCGAGCCGCACCTCGTCTGGCGCCGTGTCGGCACCCACGACATCTTCGGGCGGCCGTAGGCGGCTGCCGACCCTGGTGCTCTCCCGCCGTCGGTGGTGTGACGACCGACGGTCAGTGACCGCTCGGCGGGCTCTGCCCGGCGGTGTCCTGGGACAGGTCGTCGGCGGTGGAGACCGTGAGCCCGCCGACCATGAACGCCGCGATGACCGCGACGAGCGCCCCGGTCCCGAACGTCGGGATGAACCGACGGGCCCCGGTGACCGGTCCGCTGGTGCCGTGGTGCTCGTGGGTGAGCGCGTGGCCCTTCCCGCGCCGCAGCAGCGAGCGGTTGACCGGGTAGGCCGCGAAGAACGCCACGGTCAGGGAGATGGGCATCCCCACCCAGAAGGTCGGGTTCACCAGGCCGGCATCCATGGCTCCCGGGATGAGCGCCATCACCAGGTTGTCGACGACCTCCATGGTCGCGATGGACAGGGTGTCGGCAGCGAAGACCAGCGTGACGGCCGCGCCGACCGCGAGGCCGGACCTGAGGAGCGGCAGCGTGGAGAGGGTGTAGCCGAACAGGAACGCCAGCGCGATGGAGAGCACGATGGTGGTCCCGTTGGACAGGCCTGCCGCGGTGCCGATGATCAGTCCGAGCACCTCACCGACGGCGCAGCCGGTCAGGCAGTGGAGCGTCGCGCTGGCGGCCATCGAGCTCAGGCTCCCACCGCCGTGCCCGTGATGCGCGTGCGCGTGCTCCGCGGGCGCGGTGTGCTCCGCGTGCTCCGCGTGCTCGTGCTGGTGGGTGTGCTCGGTCATCAGAGGTCTCCTCGGTCAGTTTTCGCGTCTGACATCGCCCAACATATATACCCCCTGGGGGTATTCCGCAAGTCAGTTGCTGTGCTGGGTTTCACCGAGTGCCACGAGGCGGGCGACAACGCTCACCGCTCGCCGCGGTCGTAGCGTTTGATGAACCTGACCGCGACGATCGAGCAGGCCAGGAAGGCGAGGCCGAGGAGAAGACTCACCTCGTCCGACCCGGCAAGGTGAAAGATGCCGCTCGCTAGTCCGAGCAGCACGGCGACGAGCGACAGGGCCGTGGCACGGTTGCCCAAGGGACTGCGGGGCCCGGCATGGCTCACGTCAGACCAGGCCCAGGATCCGCGCCTCGAGTGAGTCCCGGACCGCCGGCGTGACGGCGCGCTCGATCTCGCGCTGGAGGTCGTCCGGGTCGTCGAGGTGGGCCAGCAGGTCGCGCAGGTCGAGGTTGTCGACGGTGCGCAGCAGGATGTCGTCGGTCTTGAGCGCGGCGTTCACCACCGAGTCCGGGAGGGCGCGGATCGCGGCCTTCAGGAGTCTGTTGAGGTCCATCGCGTCGAGGGCCTCGTCGACCAGGTCCGAGGCCGGGGGCAGCGTGCCGTCCGCCTTCATCCGTCGTACGGCGGAGCGCAGGCCGTCGTGCAGGGCGCCGACCTGCGCGTCGGTCCGCGACGCCGGGTCGGCCAGGTCCAGGGTGAGCGTCTCGCGGGTGACGTGCAGCCGGCAGGCGGCGGCGTCGATGCCGAGCAGCACCAGGCGCTCGGTGAGGCCGTCGATGCCGTCGGCCTGCGAGGTGACCTTCCGGGCCGCGCACGGGTCGGCCGGGTGCAGCGGCTCGAAGGAACCACCGCCGGCGGCGACCTGGATGCCGAGGACCGCGCACACCAGGGCCAGTGCGGCCAGCGGAAGCGACCTCATGCCGTCCGCCTGCGGGGTGCGACCACGACGACCAGCGCCACCAGGGCGATCCCGGCGCCGAGCAGGAACGAGTCCCGGAACGCCCAGGTGGCGGCGCGTTCGAGCTGGACGTCGAGGTCGCGCTCGAGCCGGGCGGCCGCCGGGCGCTGGCCGGGGGAGAGGTCCGCGGTCGCGAACGCGTGGTGCAGGTCGGGAACGCGGCCCTGCTGGCCGACCAGGTCCGCGCCGAGCGCCTGGGCCAGGGCGATCTTGTCCTGCGGCAGCAGCGGTGCGTCCAGGACGAGCGAGGTGATCGCCTGCTGCGCGGGGGCCTGGGCCTCCTGCAGGTCCGCGGTGAAGACCGGGGTGAGAATCGCCAGGCCCAGCACCACGCCGAGGTGGCGGGCGCCGATGGTCCAGCCCGCGTGGTGGACGCGGGGCAGCCGCATCTCCATCGCCTGCGCGGTGAGCCGGTCCACGGTCAGCCCGAGCCCGAGCCCGACCAGAGCCTGCGGAGCGACCGTCCAGGCCAGGTGCGCGGACGGCGGGATGGCCAGGCCGACCAGGCCGCCCGCGATGCACAGGCACCCGACCGCGACCTCGGTCCGCGCCGAGGGCCGGAACCACCGGGCCAACGGGCGCGCGGCCAGCGCGGCGAGCGGCACCACGGACACCGTCACCGCGGCGGTGGCCGGGGACCGGCGCCAGCCCTCGACCAGCAGCAGCACCAGCAGGAACAGCGCCGCGGTCAGGGCCGCCGAGAGCAGCGCCAGGGTCAGGTTGGGCCGGACCGCCGGCCGGTGCCGGTCCTCGTCGGTCACCGGCCCGGCCGCGACCGCCAGCGCGGCCGGCACCGCGAGCACGGCGAACGGCACCTGCACCACGAAGATCGCCTGCCACGAGATCGCCTCGGTGAGCAGTCCGCCGACCACCGGACCGGCCGCGGTCCCGATCACGCCGGCGGTGACCCAGGTCGCGACACCGCGGCGCTCGCCGCGCTCGGTGACCAGCAGCTCCAGGCAGCCGACCAGGGCCAGGGCGCCGCCGAGCGCCTGCACGCACCGGGCGGCCACCAGCACGCCGATGGACCCGGCCACCGCGCACCAGGCCGAGGCCAGCGCGAAGACCGCGATGCCGGCCGCGCTGACGATCCGCGGCTGCATCCGCGCCGAGGCCATCGCGGTCGGGACGGCACCGAGGCCGAGCACCAGGTTGAACGCGATCAGCACCCAGGCGACCTGCTCGACCGAGGCGTCCAGGTGCCGCAGGATGTCCGGCAGCGCGAGGGTGACCACGGCCGAGTCGGCGAGCACCAGGGCCACGGTGACCGCGAGCAGAGGAACGACGAGCGGGCGCACCGGGACATCCTTGCAGCCCGGAGGAGCCCGGCTCGGCAGCCAAGGTTCTCCCAAGCGGCCGTTCCTACGTTCGAGGAGCACCCCTTCCCCCTCGACACGAGGAGTTCCGATGGCAACTGCTGGAGTACCCGCGGGCAGCGAGCCCGCGATCGTCGGGGAGGCGGTGTCGTCGTACCACCGCCTCCGTGACTCCGCCGTCCGGGTCGAGCACGGCGCGGTGGGCCTGCTCCGCCCGCTCTCGCTGCCGGCGATGCGTACCGTCCTCGGGCTGGTGTTCGTCTGGTTCGGCGCACTGAAGGTCGCCGGCCGGTCACCGGTCGCCGACCTGGTCGCCGGGACGCTGCCGTGGGCGCCCAGGCACGTGGTGGTTCCGGTGCTGGGCACCGCCGAGATGCTGCTCGGGCTCGGCGTGCTGGCGGGCGTCGCCCTGCGCGTCGTGCTGCCGCTCCTGGTCGCCCATCTGGCCGGCACGTTCCTGACGTTCCTGATGCTGCCCGGCGTGATGTTCCGGCACCACGACCCGCTGCTGCTCACCGGCGACGGCGAGTTCGTGGTGAAGAACCTGGTGCTGATCTGCGCGACGATCGTGCTCATCACGCACGCGGGGACGCCGGAGACCTGAACCGATCCGTGTGCGCCCTCGTTTCTGTGGGTAGGTGACCCGGAACGGAGGAAGCATGACGGCTCGATTGATCGGTGCGTTCGTGGCGGTGGTGTCCGCCGTGGTCCACCTGTACCTGTGGTTCGACGGCGTCAAGGACCAGGGCACGGTCGGCGCGCTCTTCGTCGTCAACGTCGTGGCCGGCTTCGCGATCGCGGCGCTGCTGGTGGGATGGCGCAGCTGGATCCCGCTGTTCCTGCTGGCCGGCTTCGGCGCGACCACGTTCGGCGCGTTCCTGATCGCGGTCAACGGCGAGCTGTTCGGCATCCACACCCACTGGAGCTGGTACGCCTGGGTGGCGGCCGTCTCCGAGGTGCTGGCGGTGCTGGTGGCCGCCTACGCCGCGTACGACGAGGGCTACCTGCACCGCCCGGCGCACGACCGGCAGCTGGTCAGGTGAGGTCCGGCCCGGGACGACCCAGCAGCACCAGCTGCTGGGTCGCCCGGGTCATCGCCACGTACCTGTCCACGGCACCCTCGACGCCGTCGCCGTAGGAGGCCGGCTCGACCAGCACGACCAGGTCGAACTCCAGGCCCTTGGCCAGCTCGGGGGTCAGCACCCGCACCCGCGCGGAGTCCGGTACGGCGACCTCGGCGGTCGCGATCACGCAGACGGTGCCCTCCTCGTGCGCGGCCAGCCACGAGGAGACGATCGTCTCCAGCTCGGAGACCGGGCGGCGCAGCACCGGCAGCCCGTTGTCGCGCACCGAGGTCGGCACGTTCGCATCCGGCAGCACGGCCCGGATCACCGGCTCGGCCTCGGCCATCACCTCGCGTGGGGTGCGGTAGTTGATCGTCAGGCCGGCCTGCTCGACGCGCTCGAAGCCGACGCGGGTCAGCCGGTCGGTCCACGGCTCGGCGAACCCGCGCCGTGCCTGCGCCCGGTCGCCGGCGATGGTGAAGCTGTGCGACGGGCAGCGTGCCAGCAGCTGCTGCCACTGGGCGTCGGTGAGCTCCTGGGCCTCGTCGACGACCACGTGCGCGAACGGCCCGGCCAGCTCGTCCGGGTCCCGCTCGGTCGCCTCCGCCGGCACGAGCGCACCCTGTAGGTCGGCACCGCGCAGCATCGACATGACCTGCAGCTCGGAGTCGTCGGTGGCGATCAGGTGCTCCACGACCGCGTCCATCTCGCGGCGCTCGGCGGCCAGCGCGGCCTCGCGGCGTGCCCGGCGCGCGGCCGCGGTGGCATCGCCGAGCCGGCGGCGGGCGGCGTCGAGCAGCGGCACGTCCTCAGCCGTCCAGGCCTGGGCGTCGGCACGCTGCAGCACGGCGACCTCCTCGCGCTCGAGCCAGGGCGCGCACAGCCGCAGGTACGCCGGCACGGTCCACAGGTCGCCGACGAGCTCGGCGGCGTCGAGCATCGGCCAGGCGTCGTCGAGGGCGCGGCGCAGCTCGCGGTGCCGGAGCAGCGCGCGGCGGATGTCCTCGTCGTCGGGGTCGGCGTGCTTGCCCAGGAGGATGCCGACGAGCTCCTCGCGCACGGCCTCGCGGGCCTCGTTGTGCGGAGTGCCCGGGTCGGGTGCCGCGAAGGCCGCGGCCCAGTCCCCGGCGGTGACGGTCACCTCCGACCAGGGCGTCTCGACGAGCAGCTCGTCGGTGGGCGGGTCCTCGTAGAACCGGACCGCCGGCTCGAGCGCCCCGACCAGGGCGGCGGTCGACTTCAGCCGGGCCACGGCGGGGTCGGTCTCGGCGGGCGCGCCGGCGAGGTCGGGGAGGAGGTCGCCCAGCGTGCAGGTGCGCACGCCCTCCTCGCCGAGGCTGGGCAGCACGTCGCCGACGTACGCGAGGTAGGGCCGGCTCGGCCCCACGAACAGCACCCCGCCACGGCGGTGGCCCAGCCGCGGGTCGGCGTAGAGCAGGTACGCCGCGCGGTGCAGCGCGACCACCGTCTTGCCGGTGCCCGGACCGCCGTCGACGACCAGGGCACCGCGCGAGCCCGCCCGGATGATCGCGTCCTGGTCGGCCTGGATGGTGCCGAGCACGTCGCGCATCCGGTCCGAGCGCAGGCCGCCCAGGCTGGCGATGAAGGGGTCGTCGAGCCCGCCGGTGGCGAAGTCCTCGTCCCACTGGTCGCTGACCTTCCCGTCGGTCCAGCGGTAGCGGCGCCGGCTGACCAGCCCCATCCGGTGCGCCTGCGTGGCCGCGAAGAACGGCTCGGCCGCGGGGGAGCGCCAGTCGACCAGCAACCGCTCGCCGTCGGGGCCAGCGAGGCCGATGCGCCCGACGTACACGGTCTCGCCGTCCTCGGTGACGAACCGGCCCAGGCACAGGTCCCGGCCGAACCGGCGCAGCACCCGCAGCCGCGCGGTGAGCCGGTGGATCTCCTGGTCCCGGTCCAGTGCCTGCCGGCCGGAGCCGCCGCGGGTGCGACGGGCCTGGTCGAGCCGGCCGGTCAGGTCGGCGATGGTCGCGTCCACGGCCGCCGCGATGGCAGCGAAGCGGGTCTCGTCCTCGGTGCTGAGCTTGTCCATAGGCCGGCGATTGTGCGACGGCCAGGGGGCCTTGCGGCAAGACCCCCTCTCCGCTATACGTTGAGAGTGGCGGGAGGTTTCCGCTCGTCGAGCTCGTCTTCGACGTACGCCGGCCGCGCCGTCATCAGCCCGATCAGGTACTGCGGCACGCACAGCGCCAGCAGCACCGTCAGCGGCAGCGTCCACCCGTCCGAGGCGTCGTGCAGCACGCCCACCCCGAACGGTCCCAGCGCCGCGATCAGGTAGCCGGTCGACTGGGTGAACCCGGACAGCGCCGCGGTGCCGGCCGGGGTCCGGGCGCGCAGCCCGATCAGGGTGAGGATGAACGGGAAGGTGCACGCGCCGATGCCCACCGAGAGCGCCCAGAACCAGGACGCGCGGTCGGGCACGAGGATCAGGCCGAGGTAGCCGATCGGGTACCAGACCATGATCGCGGTCAGCAGCAGCCGCTGGTTGCGCACCCGGGCCGCCAGCGACGGGATCGCGAAGGAGAGCGGGATGCTGATCGCGGTGGTGATGCCGAGCAGCAGGCCGGCCTCGGAGGCACTCGACCCGGCGTCGCGGAACACCTTGGCCAGCCAGCCGAAGATCGAGTAGGCCTGCAGCGACTGCAGCCCGAAGAAGAGCGCCATCAGCCAGCCCAGCCGGGTCCGCGCCACCTGGCCGGTGCTGATCGGACCGTGCTCGGCGCGCTCCTTGCGGTCGTGCCGGACCAGCCCGAACCAGGGCAGCATCGCGATCACCGCCGTCCCGGCCCAGACCGCCAGCCCGCGGCGCCAGTCCAGCGGCCCGTCTCCGATCTCGGCGACCGGCACGGTCAGCACCGACGCGGACGAGAGACCGATCGCGAGTGCGGTGGAGTAGATCGCGGTGAGCAGGCCGACCCGGCCGGGGAAGTGCAGCTTGACCAGCGAGGGCAGCAGCACGTTGGCGACGGCCATCCCGGCCAGGGCGAGGAAGGAGAGCACCAGGAACGTGACCGGCTCGTCGACCGTCGAGCGCACCGCCAGGCCGAGGGTGACCAGCACCAGGGCGAGCAGGGCAGCGCGGTGCACCCCCACCAGTCGCGCGACCCGCGGAGCGAGTGCCCCCATGGTCGCGAAGCTCAGCACGGGCAGGGCGGTGAGCAGGCCGGTCTCGGCAGCATGCATGCCGAGACCGTCGGAGACCTCGTCGAGGACCGGGCCGACGCTGACCGCGGCCGGGCGGAGGTTGAACGCGAGGGCGACGATACCCAGGACGACCAGGAGGCGGGCGAGCTTGCTCTCGGGTTCCGGTGTCGTCACTTCGCGATTCAACCACCGCGCGGCACCCGGCATTCCACCGGGTGCGAGCGCCTCAGACCTCGTTCGGGAAGTCCCCTTCCATGCAGATGCAGAACCGCAGCGTCAGGAACGGCATCATGTTGTTGTGCGGCGCGCCCTGGCCGACGTAGGTGATCGTGTTCACGAACAGCGCTGCCGTCGAGGCCGCGTCCACCGGGTCGAAGGCGTTGACCCCATCGCCCTGGGCGAACAGGTAGCCGAGCGGCTGACGCTGGTTGGCCAGCTCGATCGAGGTGTTCACAGAGTGGGTGTGCTGGGCCATCTCGGCGGGCCGCAGCGTCACGCTCGGGGTGCCGCCGTACTCGCCGATGGAGTGGTAGGGACCGCCCCCGCTGGTGCCCCACATCATCGGTGCCCGGCCCTGCAGGTTGGGCAGCGCGAAGTTGGTGGAGCCGTTGCCGCCGTACGTCGTGCCGATCACCGAGAACAGCGCGGTGTACGCGGAGATCGACAGCAGCTGGCCGTTGCAGGCGGCCCACCCGGCCGGGGTGAACTTGAAGGGGAACGCGCGGATCTCGCCCAGGTAGGCGCCCTCGCCGGTGGTGACGCCGACCGGCACCTGGGCCGGGTCGAAGGCCTCGGCCTCCTCGTTGCTCTCGGTCATCGGGTCACTCCTCCGTCGTCTGGTACGGCCACATTCCGGCCAGCGAGATCATGTAGCTGATCGTCAGGTAGGGCTGCATGTTCGTGTGCGCCTGGCTGCCGCCGGCCGAGCCCAGCGCGCTCGGGTGCAGGGGTCGGTACGGCGGGTCCGTGCCCCAGGCGTTCCCGGCCCCGGCCGACGGCATCGACGCCGGCACAGCGTTCGCCAGCGAGCTGGCCGTGGCCGGGTCGACCGAGCCGGTGAAGTTGTGCCGGTGGATCGGCAGCTGGGCGGTCGTCAGGGTCACGTTCTCCACGCCACCGGTCTCGCCGAGGCTGTAGCCGTTGCCGGTGTGCAGCGGCACCCGTCCGTTGAGGTTGGGCAGGCGGAAGGTGGACTGGCCGTCGCCGCCGTAGGTGGTGCCGATCAGGTTGAACAGGCCGTCGTACTGGCTGATCGCCAGCGTCCTGCCGTCGCACCACGCCCAGTCGTTGGGCAGGCGGCTCCCGCTCCAGAGCCGGATCTCACCGAGGTAGGGAGTGGTGGACATCAGACCTCCTGGAAGCTCTGCGACGGGTAGATGCCGGAGATCGCGATGCAGATGGTCAACGCGATGTAGGGCTGGCGGTTCTCGTGCGGCTGGGAGTCACCGGTCCGGCCGATCGTCTCGTTGTTCAGGTAGCCGGTCGCGTTCGGCGGGCCCCACAGGTTCCCGGGCTGGCTGTTGCCGAGCCGGGCCGTCCCGCTGGGGATGTTGGTCCGTGCCGGACGGTTGTCGCCGTAGGCGATGTGGGTGTGCTGCGGCATCTCCGCCGTGGTCAGCGTGTGCGCGAGCTCGCCGCCGGCGGTGCCGGGCAGGTCACCTCCGCTGACGTGGATCGGCACCCGGCCGCGCAGGTCGGGCAGCAGGAAGGTGGTGCTGCCGTTGCCGCCGAACATGGTGCCCAGCAGGCTGAACAGCGCCATGTTCTTCTGGATGCTCAGCTCCTGGCCCTCGCAGGGCAGCCAGTACGCCGGTGGTTGTGGGTAGCTGAAGATCCTGAGCTCGCCGAGGAACGGCAAGTCGTCTGCCATGCTCCTTCTCCTTGCTTCGTCGTGGACTCCTGGACGTTCACATGCCGGCGGGCAGGGTGCAGGCGCGGAAGGTGGTGCCCGCCCGGACCCACACCTTCTTGGGTGCGAAGAAGCCCTGGCCGGCCGCGCTGAGCGGGTTCAGGTTGGCGACGAAGGTCTCGGTCTGCGCGGCGGTGGCCGGGTTCGGCGAGAGGCCGACGATCCCGAACGTGAAGGCCGGCACCGTGGCGTCGCGGTTGTAGAGGTTGATGCCGGAGTTCTTGTCGCCGGCGTCGACCGGACCACTGGTGGCGCTGTTGCCGGAGATGTTCGCGCACATGACCGAGCCGAACCCGGCCGCGCCCGAGCTGCCGTTCTCCACCCGGATGCCGGAGAGCAGCAGGCCGCCGAGCACGTTGGTCACCGTGTTGTTCTCCAGGCGGAGGTTGAGGGTGCCGAGCGAGTCGCGGTGCAGGATCCGGATGCCGGTGCCGTCGGTGTTGGAGACGGAGTTGTTGTTGATCGTGGCGTTGATGTTGGGGTGCGTCAGCGTGCTCAGGTCGGCCTGGATGTTCTTGTCGGTGCCCAGCGCCAGACCCGACGATCCGAACCCGTTGTTCGGCGTCATCACGTTGCCGGTGACCACGAACTTGATGGTCACGTCGCCGGCGCCGCCGATGGCGACGGCCGAGGACTTCATGTTCCGCAGCGGGCTGGCGACGGTGCCGTTGTTGGTGAGGCTGAACGCGCCGGACCCGCGACCGGTCACGCTGGCGGCGACGCCGAACCCGTTGACCTTGTTGGTCGCGTCGCCGATCACCTGGTTGCCCGACATGAGGACGGGGGCGGCGGTGCTGCCGTAGGTGCCGGCCGGGGCGGTCGCGCTGGCGGTGTTGGCGCCCTGGATCGAGATGCCGTCGCCACTCGGGAAGCCGGTCACGGTGTTGTTCGACAGGTTGCCGGTGGTCAGGCTCGCCACCGTGGTCGTCGAGCCGAACAGGTTCATGGCGATGCCGCTGCGCTTGGACAGCGCCGGGTCGGCCGAGCTCGAGATCGTGTTCCCGGTGATGACCGCGTTCGAGATGGTGCCGGCGTACTGGAAGATGTCGACGCCGCCGCCGAAGGCGTTGGACAGCGTGTTGCCGGTGATGGTGACCGCGCCGTCGACGTTGTTCGTCATCCCGCCGACCGTGTCGTTGAACGCGATCGACGAGTCGTTGTCGTTGACGTGGGTGTCGCCGGCGTTGGTGATGGTGCCGTTGGTGAAGGCGAACCCGCTGACCAGCCGGCCCTGGACGCCGCTGCGGTCGGTGCCCGAGAGCGCCATGTTGTTGAGCGAGACGTTGTTGCCGTCGTTGAGCGAGATGCCCGGCCCGGTGGTGTTGGCGATGGTGCCGCCGGAGGCCGCCGCGCCGGTGCCGGTCACGCTGAAGCTGCCGCTGGTTCCGGTGCTGGTCAGCACGATGCCGCTCGGGGCGCCGGTGCTGGAGACCTTCTGCAGGGTGACGTTACCGGTGCCGATCGTGGTCGCGTTGATGTTCACCCCGATGCCCGTGCCCGTGGTGATCGTGTTGCCGGTGCCGCTGACGGTCAAGGTGCCGCCACCGGTCGCGTTGAGGCCGGTGCCCGACGTGGTCGTGACGGTGAGTCCGCCGTTGGTGAACGCGGTGGTGCTGCCGGTGTTGGCGGTGAGGTCGAGCGCGTTCGAGGCTCCGGTGCTGAGCGTCTTGGTGGCGCCGCTGAACGTCGTCGTACCAGCGCTGTTGCCGGTCACGATGATGCCCGTGCCGGTACCGGTCAGGTTGCCGGAGAACGTGGTGCTCGCGGCCCGGCTGGAGACGTCCGCGGTCTTGCCGGTGGTGCTGGCGATGGAGCCGCCGTACGACACCGCGCCGGTGCCGTTGTTGACGTCGAAGCCGATCGTGGTCGCACCCGAGATGGCGCCAGCGCCCGCGCTGAAGGTCCACCCGGTGTCGGTGCCGTCGAGGTTCACGCCGTCGCTGGTGCTGTTGGTCGAGCTGACCGAGGTGAACGCCAGCGTGGTCCCGGCCGAGAGGCCGGTGGCGTCGACGGCCGGCCTGCTCGTCGCCGCGACGGTCCCGGCTGCGACGGCGATCCCGGTGGCGTTGCTGAGCACGAAGCCCGGCTGGCCGCTCGTGGTCACCGCCATCGTGGTGAAGGCGAGGCTGCCGGTGGTCGTGGTGAGGCTGACACCGGGGCTGGCGGTGCTGCCGGTGACGCTGGTCGACGCGATGGTGCCGGACAGTGCTGCCCCGGTGACGCTGAGCGCGCCCGCCTGGGTGGTGCTCAGCGAGACCGGCGCGGTGAAGGCCAGACCGTTGCCGGCGCCGGTGATCTCGACGCCCGGCTGGGTGGCCGCGACACCGGTGTCGGTGACGTCCATCGACCGCAGCGTCACGCCGGCCACGTTGGTGCCGAAGATGCCGCCGCCGGCGCCGTCCGGGTTGATGCTCACGCCGGCGACCTGGGTGTTCGCGGCCAGGGTGACGACGTCGGCTCCCGTCGCGGTGAGCACCGGCTTGGTGCCCGCGGCGGCGATGGTCTCCGCGGTCGCCGAGCCGACGTCGGTGCTGGTGAGCGCAACGCCCTCACCGATCAGCCTCTGCCCGGACTTGAGCGTGACCGCGCCCGTGAGCACGCCGTCACCCGGCGCGCGGCGGACGTGGATCGTCTGGTTCGCCGCGGCGACCGTCTCCGCCGCGGTCACGGTGTCGAACGGACGGGCCGCGGTGCCGTCCTGGGGGAGCGGCGCCTGGTCGGCGACGTACCAGACCACGCCGGAGAGCGTGACCGTGAACGTGATCGGCGCGCTCGCGGTGGTGCCGTCGGTGAGCTGGTAGCCGAAGGTGTCGGCCGCCAGCGTGGTGCTTGCCGGCGGCTCGTACTTCAAGGCCCCGGGACCGGTCAGGGTGATCCGGCCGTTCTGCGCGGTGGCGGCTGCGGAGACAGGCACGACCGTGATCGCCGACTCCAGGCCGTCGGGGTCGACCGAGGTGCCGATCAGGGCGACCGTGCGGGCCACGTTCGGCTCGGTGGTCGTGGTCCCGGCGACCAGGGTGGTGTTACGGACCCCGGTCGTGCTCGGCAGCACCGCGGGAGCGCCCGGGGCGTCGTTGACCGGGGTGATGGTCAGCGACCGCGGCTGCGCGGCGGAGGCTGCCCCGCCGTCGTTCGCCACCACCGAGACGGACCGGTCCGCGTCCGCGGGGTTGGCGGTGCCGTCGTTGCGGTGGTCCGGGTCGTCGCTGGTGTTGGCGAACTGCACGTTGCGCAAGGCGTCCTGGAACTGGGCGACGGTGCCGCCCGCGCGGGTGATGGTGAGGATCCCCGAGGTGAACGAGGTGGTGAAGCCGGTGACGGCCGGGTTCACCCGCAGCGTGTCGAACGCGGCGTCGAAGCCGGCGCCGAGGGTCACCGTGACCGAGGAGAGCGTCGTGCTGTCCGGGTCGGTGATCGAGGTCGCCGGGCCGAACAGGTTCTGGAAGCCGGCCTGCTCGGCGTACGGCGAACCGGCCGAGGTGTCCAGGCTCACCACCGGCGGGTCGTTGACCTGGGTGATCGCGATGCTCTTGGTCGCCACGAACGACAGCGGCGAGGCGACCTGGAAGCGGATCGCCCTGCTGGTGCCGGGGGCGTCGTTGGTCGGGTTCGCGAAGGTGACCGTGCGCAGCACCGCCTGGTAGTCGGCGGCGGTGCCGGAGCCGGTCAGGGTCAGCACGTTGGTGCCCGTGTCGAACGAGCCGGTGATGCTCGCGGTCGGGGTGAACGCGAGCGTGTCGCCGGCGAGCGGTCCCGTGATCGAGGCCGTGGCCGTGCTCAGCGTGCCGCCGTCGACGTCGGTCACGGTCAGGGCGCCGTCGACCACGACGGCCGGGTTCTGCTCGGTGTACGCCGTGCTGCCGGCGCTCGTGGTGATCGTGGCCGGGTCGTCGACCGCGCTCACGTTGACCGTCCGGGTGGGCGCGCCGCTGGTGCCGCCGTCGCCGTCGGTGAGGACGAACCGGATCGTCCGCGCGGCGGTGACCGGGTTGTCGGAAACGTCGGCGTAGGTGACGTTGCGCAGCAGCGCCTGGACCGCGGCCGGGGTGGCGCTACTGGTCAGGGTGATGACCATCGGGGTGGTGCCGGTGCCTCCGGTGACGGTGCCGATGAGCACACCGCTGAAGGTGACGTTGACGCCGGTGAGGCCGATCGCCCCGGCGCCGGTGCCCTGGTTGCGGATCGAGAGACGGTCCTCGGCCTGGCCGCCGGAGGAGAAGTCGACGGTGAGGGTGCCGGTGTCGAAGTTGGCCGAGTCGGGGTCGGTGACGGTGCCGGTCGCGGTGACGATCGTGGCCACCGCGTTCTCGGTGTAGGCGAGCGCACCCGCCTCGATCGCGGCGATCACCGGGGCGCTGTTGACCGCGACGACGGTGACGTTCCGGCTGTTCGGCGTGCTCGAGCCGCCGTCGCCGTCGGTGAGCACGACCCTGATGGTGCGCTGGGTGGTGATCGGCGTGCTGGAGGCGTCGGTGTAGGTGACGTTGCGCAGCAGGGCCTGGGTCGTCACCGGGGTGGCGGCTGCGTTGAGGGTGATGGTCAGCGGGGTGCCACCGGTGCCGCCGGAGAAGGTGCCGATGGTGGTGCCGGCGTAGGTGACGGTGGCGCCGGAGACGCCGATCTGGCCGGCGCCGGTGCCCTGGTTGCGGATCGCGAGCTGGTCCTCGGCCTGCCCGCCGGCGGAGAAGTCGACCGTCAGCGTGCCGCTGCTGAAGTCCGCCGAGTCCGGGTCCGCGACCGTGCCAGCGGGGGAGAACGGCGTCGGCGCGTCGCCTTCGGTGTAGGTGAGGGCCGCGGCCTCCAGCCCGACGCTCGGCGCATCGTTCACGGGCGCGACCGTGACGGTCCTGGTCGCCGGGTCGCTGGTGCTGGTGCCGTCGTCCGCGACGAAGGTGAGGGTCCGGGTGAGCCCGGACGGGTTGTCGCCGGGGGAGGTGAAGGCGACGACCCGGGCCAGGGTCTCGTAGACCGACGCGGGTGCGTTGCCGACGAGGGTGAGGGTGCCCGTGGCGGCGTTGAACGACGAGGACACCGACCCGTTGCTGGCGCCGAGGATGAGGTCGTGGCCGTTGTCGTAGTTGCCGGTGATCTGGACGGTCATCCCGACGAGGTCGCTGTCGAGGTCGGTCACGGTCAGTCCGGGATCGATGGCCACGGCGCTGCCGCCCTCGACGTACGCCGCGGATCCTGCACTGGTGGTGACCACGGGCGCCTCGGTGGGACCGGTGACGTCGATGCCGCGGGACCCGGTCAGGCTGGTGCCGCCGTCGCCGTCGGTGACGGTGAGCTGCAGCAGCCGGCTGCTCGATCCGGGGGCGCTGCCGACGTTGCGGTAGGTGACGGCGCGGGTCACGGCCTGGGCCACGGCCGGCGTCGCGCTGGCGTTGAAGGTCACCACCAGGGAGGTGGCGCCGCTGCCGCCGGCGAAGGTGCCGACGGTGGTGCCGGCGAAGGTGACGCTGCTGCCCGAGACGCCGATCTGGCCGGCCCCGGTGCCCTGGTTCTGGATCTCGATCCGGTCGTCGGTCTGCGCACCGATCGCGTTGACCACCGTCAGGGTGCCGGTCGCGAAGTCGGGCGAGTCGCTGTCGGTGACGGTCGCGCCCGGCGAGACGACCACAGCCGGGTCGCCGGTCGTGTACGCGAGAGCGGTCAGCTCGGGGATGACCAGCAGGGGCGCGACGTTGCCGCCGCCGCTCACGGTGATCGAGCGGGTCGCGGGCGCGCTGGTCCCGCCGTCGCCGTCGGTCAGCACGAACCGGACGGTGCGTCCGGCCGTGACCGGGCTCGCCGCGATGTCGCGGTAGGTGATGTTCCGGAGCAGGGCCTGGGCTGCGGCCGGGGTGGCGTTGAGGTTGAGCACGACCACCAGGGGCGTGGTTCCGGTACCGCCGGTGAAGGTGCCGATGGTGACGCCGCCGAAGGTGACGTCGGCACCGGAGATGCCGATCTGACCCGCCGCGGTGCCCTGGTGGCGGATCTCCAGCCGGTCCTCGGCCTGGCCGCCGGCGGAGAAGTCGGCGGTCAGCGTGCCGGTGCCGAAGTTGGCCGAGTCGACGTCGGTCACGGTGCCGGTCGCGGTGACGACCGCGGCCGGGTCGTTCGCGCCGTAGGCCAGTGCGCCGGCCTCGACGGCTGCGATGACCGGGCTGTCGTTGACCGCGGTCACGGTGACGTTCCGGCTCGCGGGCGCGCTGGTGCCGCCGTCGCCGTCGGTGAGCACGAACCGCACCGTGCGGGTCGCGGTCGAGGGACTGTCGGAGACGTTGCGGTAGGTGACGTTGCGCACGAGGGCCTGGGCCGCGGCGGGGGAGGCGCTGGCATTGAGGGTGATCACGAGCGGGGTGGTGCCGCTGCCGCCGGCCACGGTGCCGATCGGCACGCCGCCGTAGGTGACGCTCGCTCCGGAGACGCCGATCTGGCCCGGCAGCACGCCCTGGTTGCGGATCTCCAGGCGGTCCGACGCGCTGCCGCCCGCGGTGTAGTCCACGGTCAGGGTGCCGGTGTCCAGGTTTGCCGAGTCGACGTCGGTGACGGTGCCGGTCGCCGTGATCGGAAGGCCCGGCCCGTTCTCGGCGTACGACACCGAGCCGGCCTCGACCGCGGCGATGACGGGGGCGTCGTTCGACCCGGTGACGGTGATGGTGACCGTCGCGGTGTCGGTGCCGCCGTGGCCGTCGGAAGCGGTGTAGGTGAAGGTGTCGGTGGCGGTGTCGCCGGCGCCGAGGGACTCGAAGGCACCGTTCGGGTCGTAGGTGACGTCGGTGCCGTTGTTGGTGACGGTGCCGACGGTGCCGGTGGTGTCGACCGCCGTGACGCTCAGGGTGTCGCTGTCGGCGTCGGTGTCGTTGGCGAGCACGGTGACGGTGCTCCCGGAGCTGTTCTCGCCGACGCTCGCGTTGTCGTCGTTCGCGACCGGCGGGGTGTTGGCCGCGCAGGTCACCGTGATCGAGACGGTCGCCGAGCTGCCGCCGTTGAGCGTGTAGCCGAAGGTGTCCGGCCCACTGGTGCCGCAGAAGCCGGCGTCGGGCTGGTAGGTCAGGCCGGTGGCTGCCCCGGGGCTGCCGCCGGTGAGCACGACGGTGCCGTGCGCCGGGTCGGTGGCCGAGGCGATGGCCAGCGGACCGCCGTCGGGGTCGGTGTCGTTGGCGAGCACGGGCACCGGGGTGGCCGGAGCGTTCTGGGCCACGGTGGCGCTGTCCGCGACGGCGACCGGCGGGTCGTCGACCGCGCTCACGGTGACGTTCCGGGTCTTGGATGCGCTGGTGCCGCCGTCACCGTCGGTGAGCACGAACCGCACCGTGCGGGTGGCGGTCGAGGGACTCTCGGAGACGTTGCGGAAGGTGACGTTGCGCAGCAGCGCCTGGGCCGCGGCCGGGGTGGCGCTGGTGTTGAAGGTGACCACCAGCGGAGTGGTGCCGGTGCCGCCGGTGACGGTGCCGATCGGGACGCCGCCGAAGCTGACGGTGCTGCCGGAGAGGCCGATCTGGCCGGGCAGCACGCCCTGGTCGCGGATCTCGAGCCGGTCCGCTGCGCCGCCACCGGCGGTGTAGTCCACGGTCAGGGTGCCGGTGCCGAGGTTGGCCGAGTCCACATCGGTGACCGTGCCGGTCGCGGTGACCGGGGTGGCCGCGTCGTTCTCGGTGTAGGCCAGCGCGCCACCCTCGAGCCCGGTGATCGACGGCGCGTTGTTCACCCCGGTGACGGTGATCGTGACGGTGGCGGTGTCGGTGCCGCCGTGCCCGTCGGAGACGGTGTAGCTGAACGTGTCCGTGCCCGTCCCGCCGGCCGGCAGCGCGCTGAACGCGCTGTTCGGGTTGTAGGTGATGTCGGTGCCGTTGTTGGTGAGGGTGCCGAGGGTTCCGGTGGTGTCGACCCCGGTGACGCTGAGGGTGTCGCCGTCCACGTCGGTGTCGTTGGCCAGCACGTCGACCGTGCCGGCGCCGTCGTTCTCGAGGACGGTGGCGCCGTCGTCGACCGCGGTGGGCGGGTGGTTCGCCGCGGCGACGCCGGTGACGGTGATGGTCACGGTGGCGGTGTCGGTGCCGCCGTGCCCGTCGGAGGCGGTGTAGGTGAACGTGTCGGTCGCGGTCTCGCCGGTGCCGAGGGAGTCGAAGGCGCCGTTCGGGTCGTAGGTCACGTCGGTGCCGTTGTTGGTGACCGAGCCGAGCGTGCCGGTGGTGTCGACGGCGGAGATGGCCAGGCTGTCGCCGTCGGGGTCGGTGTCGTTGCCGAGCACGTCGATCGTGGTGGTGGAGCTGTTCTCGGCGACCGTCTTGCTGTCGTCGTGGGCGGCCGGCGGGTCGTTCTCGCCGGTGATGGTGACCGTGACGGTGGCGGTGTCGACGCCGCCGTGCCCGTCGGAGACGGTGTAGGTGAACGTGTCGGTCGTGCTCTCGCCGGTGCCGAGGGAGTCGAAGGCGCCGTTCGGGTCGTAGGTCACGTCGGTGCCGTTGTTGGTGACCGAGCCGAGCGTGCCGGTGGTGTCGATCGCGGTGACGGCGAGGGTGTCGCCGTCGGGGTCGGTGTCGTTGGCGAGCACGTCGACCACGGTGGCGCCGTCGCCCTCCGCGACGGTCCGGGTGTCGTCGTGCGCGGCCGGGGACTCGTTCGCCGGGGTGGTCGCCTCGTAGTCCTCGAGCGTGGTCACCGGCGAGGTCCGGTTGCTGGCCGAGCCGATCTTGGAGAGCACGGTCTTGTTCGTGCCGGCCGCGCCGATGGTCACGTTGGACCAGGAGCCGAGGATGCGGCTGGTGCTGCTCGGTGCGACGGCGGCCGACGAGAACGCGCCGTGCGAGGCCACGAAGGTCCCGGCCAGGCTCGACTGCGCGGCCGTCGGGATCAGCGTGCCGGTGGTGCGGTTGCGGCCGCAGACCACCAGGGTGTGCCCGGTGCTGCCGGCCGTCGCGGTCCTGCTCGGCGGCGGGCAGGCCAGTCCGGGCGTGCTCGTCTCGGGGTCCACCACGACGTCGAGGACCTCGAACGAGTAGGCGGTCACGCCGAGCCCCGGCGGTGTCGCCGCGGCGGCGCTCATCCGGCTGGGCCGGTCGAACGCGTCGCTGCGGCTGACCAGGACGCCCCAGGTGCCGGCGGTGCTCTGCCGCCCGGCCGGCGCGTACGCGGTCACCTGGAACGCCGAGCTCGACGTCCCGGGCTGGATGTCGTCGGCGGGCGTGGCGGCGCTGCGGAAGCGGCACATCGTGTCGGAGCGGCTGACGGTCCAGCCGGCCGGCGCGGCCGGGCAGCCCGTGATGACCCAGGTCTTGCCCGGCCGGTCGATCTCGACGGCGCCGATCGAGTCGGTGGTGCCGGTGTTCTCGACGGTGAACGTGAAGGTCGTGCCCGGGGCGTCACCGAGGTACTGCACGTTCGGGTCCACGCCGGCGCGCGCCGAGAACGTCGCCGCGCTGCTGCTGTGGAGGGCGGCGCCGCCCAGGACGCTCGCGATGACCAGGCCCAGGGTGAGAACCACCCGGCCGACCGGCAGTGACAGGTCGCGGACAGACATCCGGCGGCTCCAAGGTCGAGATCCGAGGGTCGGCCGCGCGGACATGCCAAACATGGCTTGCCATGTTTACGAGACCCGCACCCCTTGGAAAGTGACGTTAGAGACCACCCAGATGTGACGCCATAGTCCGTTTGGAGGGCTGGGCTTCCACCTTGTCCGTTATCTCCCGGCATGTGCCGGTCCCCGACGATGTCGGTCGTCTCCGGTTGGATGGAGGCATGCGGATCGGTGACGAGCAACGGCGGGCACGGCTGGCGGTGCGGCACGGCCTGGCCACCCCGTACGACGACGTCGCCACCGCGACCGCTGCGATGACCTGCTGGCACGCGACCGAGCCGGCCTCGGTGCACCTGGCCGTGCGCGCACGCACCGGCGCGACCCTGGCCGAGGTCGACGATGCCCTGTACGACAAGCGCGCGGTGGTCAAGCAGCTGGCGATGCGCCGCACCGTCTTCGCCTTTCCGCGCAACCTGCTGCCCGCGGTCTGGGGGAGTGCCGCGGCCCGGGTCGCCGCGCAGCAGCGTGCCCAGCTCGCCCGCGACGTCGAGAAGAACGGCATCGCCACCGACGGCCCCGCCTGGGTCGCCGAGCACACCACCGCCGTGCACGACCTGCTGCGCACCGACGGGCCGATGACCACGACGCGGCTGCGCTCCGCGCTGCCCGCGCTGGAGGCGCGGCTGTCGATCTCGCCGGGCAAGGCCTACGGCGGCGAGTTTCCGATCGCGCCGCGGGTGCTGACCGTGCTCGCGGCCTCCGGGGTCGTCGTGCGCGGCCGCAACGACGGCGGCTGGAAGACCTCGCGGCCGCTGTGGACCGCGGTCGAGGACTGGCTGCCGGACACGGCCGGCCCGCTGCCGGAGGCCGAGGGCTACGCGGCGCTGGTCAGGTCCTGGCTGCACTCGTTCGGCCCGGGCACGGAGGCCGACCTCGTCTGGTGGCTCGGCGCGACCAAGGCGGCGGTGCGGCGCGCGCTGGCGGATGTCGGTGCGGTCGAGGTCGGGCTCGAGGACGGCACCGGATTCGTCCTCGCCGACGACCTCGACGACGTGCCCGCGCCGGAGCCGTGGGCAGCGCTGCTCCCGGCGCTCGACCCGACCACGATGGGCTGGAAGGAGCGCGGGTTCTACCTGGGCCCCCACGCCGAGGCGCTCTTCGACCGCAACGGCAACGGCGGCCCGACGGCCTGGTGGGACGGCCGGATCGTCGGCGGCTGGCGACAGCACCCGAACGGCACCGTCGTGGTCGTCCCCGCCGAGCCGCTGCCGAAGCGGGCGGCGACGGCGCTCGCCGAGGAGGCCGACCGGCTCACGGCCTGGCTCGACGGCGACGTGGTCAAGTCCATCTACCAGTCCCCGCTGGCCCGGGCGGCGGGGGAGGAGGCCCCGGCGGGTGCCGACTAGGTACAACTAGGCTGTCTCCTCGTGCGTGAACAGCCCGAGCAGCAGGCCCCACCGGTGCAGCGACTGCGGATCCGGTATGCCAAGCGCGGCCGGCTCCGGTTCACCAGCCACCGTGACTTCAGCCGGGCCTTCGAACGCGCCATCTTCCGGGCCCGGATCCCGATGGCCTACTCCTCGGGGTTCAACCCGCACCCGCGGATCTCCTACGCCGGCGCGAGCCCGACCGGGGCGGCGAGCGAGGCCGAGTACCTGGAGATCGGCCTGGCCGAGGTGGTCGACCCGGGCGCCGTACGGGAGGCCCTGGACGAGGCGCTGCCCACCGGCCTGGACCTGCTCGACGTGGTGGTCAGCAGCGGCGGCGCGCTCGCGGACCGGCTGGAGGCCTCGGTCTGGGAGATCACCGTCACCGGCGTCGACCCGGCGACCGCCCAGGCCGCCGTGGACCGGCTGCTGGCGATCGAGGAGGTCCTCGTCGAGCGGATGACCAAGAAGGGGCTGCGCACCTTCGACGCCCGGGCAGCGATCCTGGCGCTCGACGCGCGGGAGTGCGCGACGACGTACGCCGGCGAGGATTCGTGTGCGATACTCCGAGTGGTCTTGCGACACGGAACCCCGTCCGTGAGACCCGACGACGTTCTCGCCGCACTCCGCGAGATCTCGGGTACCCCGATCGGTTCGGCTGCTCTTGCGCAGCGCCTGGCACAGGGTCCCTGGGATTCCGAAGGCGGCACGGTGGGCGATCCGTTGCAGCCCGACCGCGACGCGGCCGGCTGAGGAGCAGGTGACAGCTCTCCTCGGCGAGGCCCGCTGACCGCGGCTGGCTGACGCGGAGCGCTCCACTCGACGTACTGACACGGAGGGTGTCGTCGCCGACAGAAGGCTTCCGCCGCGGCGCATGCCCTGGTCACCTCCAGGCGGCACCGCGGCCGCGACCGCACGGTCGGCTCCGGCGCACGCCGGGGGCGACGTGCTAGAGGAGAGCAACCGTGCTCGACGCTGACACCACCAGCTCGGACGAACAGACCCCGCAGATCGACCCGGCCCCGCAGAACGACCCGGCCCCCGAGGCCGCGCCCGCCGCCGAGGCTCCCGCGCCGGCGAAGAAGACGGCCAAGAAGGCTGCCAAGAAGACCGCGGCCAAGAAGACCGCCGCGAAGAAGACCGCCAAGAAGGCTGCCGCCACCGCGGAGGCTCCGGGGGCTCCCGAAGGCGAGACCCCCGAGGCGGCCGAGGCTGCCGAGGCGCCGGCCAAGAAGGCGGCGAAGAAGACCACGAAGAAGGCCGCCAAGAAGGCGGCCGCTCCCGAGACCGAGGCGACCCCGGCCGGCGAGACCGCCGAGGAGACCGACGCCTCCGCCCCGGGCGCGCCAATGGTGCTCTTCCAGGTGCCGGAGAAGACGGCCGCGCCGCCGCGCAAGCGGGCCGCCAAGGCGACGGCCGCCGCCGCGCCGGAGAACGCGCCCGAGAAGGCGCCCGAGGACGAGGCCGCCGAGACCGGTGCGGAGGCTGCCGACGAGGCCGCTCCCGCCAAGAAGACGGCGAAGAAGGCCGCCAAGAAGACCGCCCAGAAGACGGCCAAGAAGGCAGGCAAGAAGGCTGCCAAGGCCGCGGAGGCGCCAGCCGAGGAGCCGGAGGAGCCGGCCGAGCCCGCCGAGGCCGAGGCGGAGCCCGAGGAGGGCGGCGAGGCCGGGGAGGGCGAGGGCCCGCGCCGTCGTCGCCGCCGGGGAGGCCGTCGTCGTCGCCGGGGCGGTGGCGAGGGCGAGAGCGACTCCGATGCCGAGGACGGCGAGTCCGACGAGGCCGGTGACGAGGACGAGGGCGAGGCCGAGGAGGCCGGTTCCCGTCGTCGCCGTACGCGCACCCGGAACCGGGCCCCGCGCAACCCCGAGGACGAGATCACCAGCGTCAGCGGCTCGACCCGGCTGGAGGCCAAGAAGCAGCGCCGCCGCGAGGGCCGCGAGGCCGGCCGCCGGCGCGCGCCGATCGTCAGCGAGGCCGAGTTCCTGGCCCGCCGCGAGGCGGTCGACCGGGTGATGGTGATCCGCCAGCGCGATGACCTGACCCAGATCGGTGTGCTCGAGGACAAGGTGCTCGTCGAGCACTACGTGGCCCGCGAGTCGCAGACCTCCCTGATCGGCAACATCTACCTCGGCCGGGTGCAGAACGTGCTGCCCTCGATGGAGGCGGCGTTCATCGACATCGGCAAGGGCCGCAACGCGGTGCTCTACGCCGGCGAGGTGAACTGGTCGGCGCTCGGCCACCCGGACGGCCAGGCGCGCAAGATCGAGTCGGTGCTCAAGTCCGGCCAGACCATCCTGGTCCAGGTGACCAAGGACCCCGTCGGTCACAAGGGCGCCCGGCTCACCGGCCAGATCAGCCTGCCGGGCCGGTTCCTGGTCTACGTGCCCGACGGCAACACCTCGGGCATCTCCCGCAAGCTTCCCGACACCGAGCGCAACCGGCTCAAGACGCTGCTCAAGGAGATCGTGCCGGACACCGCCGGCGTGATCGTCCGGACCGCGGCCGAGGGCGCCAGCGAGGACGAGCTGACCAAGGACGTCGAGCGGCTGACCGCGCGCTGGTCCGACATCGAGGCCAAGGTGAAGGCCGGCAAGGGCCCCGAGCTCCTGTACGGCGAGCCGGACCTGACCCTGAAGGTGGTCCGCGACCTGTTCACCGAGGACTTCTCCCGGCTGGTCGTCCAGGGCGACGACGCCTGGGACCTGGTCGACGGCTACGTCGAGCACGTCGCGCCGGACCTGCGCGACCGGCTCGAACGCTACGAGCCGGAGAACGGCAAGGACGTCTTCGCGTCGTACCGGATCGACGAGCAGATCGCCAAGGGCCTGGACCGCAAGGTCTGGCTGCCCTCGGGCGGCTCGCTCATCATCGACCGCACCGAGGCGATGACCGTCGTCGACGTGAACACCGGCAAGTTCACCGGCTCCGGCGGCAACCTCGAGGAGACGGTCACCAAGAACAACCTGGAGGCGGCCGAGGAGGTCGTCCGCCAGCTCCGGCTGCGCGACATCGGCGGCATCATCGTGGTCGACTTCATCGACATGGTCCTGGAGTCCAACCGGGACCTGGTGCTGCGTCGGCTGGTGGAGTGCCTGGGCCGCGACCGGACTCGCCACCAGGTCGCCGAGGTCACCTCGCTCGGCCTGGTGCAGATGACCCGGAAGCGGATCGGCACCGGCCTGCTGGAGGCCTTCGGCACCGAGTGCGAGCACTGCAAGGGCCGAGGCGTCATCATCCACGACCACCCGGTCGACTCCGGTTCCAAGGGCGGTGGCAACGGTGCCGCCGAGGAGCCGCGGGGTCGCCGTGGCCGCGGGCGTGGCCGGGGCAAGAACAACGAGGCCGCCGGGCCGGCCGAGCCGCCGAAGCCCGCCGGTCCGCCGTCCCCGATGGCGCTTGCCGGCTCCAAGCCGCACACGCCCGAGGAGCTCGAGGCGATCAACGGCGAGCTTCCCGAGGAGGAGCTGGTCGAGGACGCGCCGGTCGAGATCGCCGTGGAGGAGTCCGCGGTCGAGGAAGCGGTCGAGGAAGCCGTCGAGGAAGCCGTCGAGGTCGCCCCGCCGGCCCCCGTCGTGGTGACCACCACGCGCCGTCGCCGGGCCGCCGGTCGCCCTGCCGGCCCCGCGGGCGGTGCACCGGCTGAAGCTCCTGCCGAGACGCCGGAGCCGGCCGAGGCCCCGGCGAGCACCGACGAGAGCGCGGAAGAGGCCGAGGAGGGCGCCGAGCACGCCGTCCTGCACGTGCCGATCAAGAAGAAGGGCTCCCGCAAGCGCTGACCGGCTCGTTTTGACCCTGCGCGGCCCGACCGCGTAAAGTTGACCCTCGGTGTGCTTGCGCGCACCCGCCTTTTCCGTCGCATCGACGGAACCCCAGATTTGAACCGACGAGAGAGTGAGTCCGCCGTGTACGCGATCGTGCGGAGTGGCAGCAAGCAGCAGAAGGTTGCTGTGGGCGATGTCATCGAGATCGACAAGACCGACGAGGCCGTGGGCGCGTCCCTGAGCCTGCCGGTCGTCATGGTCGTGGACGGCGAGAAGGTCACCGCTTCCGGGCTGGACAAGGCCGCCGTGACCGTCGAGGTCCTCGGCGCCACCAAGGGCCCGAAGATCGTCATCCAGAAGTACAAGAACAAGACCGGCTACAAGAAGCGCCAGGGTCACCGCCAGAAGTACACCCAGGTCAAGGTCACCGACATCAAGCTCTGACCTCCGGTCAGCAACACACCAAGGACTGAAGAGATGGCACACAAGAAGGGCGCGGCGTCCACCAAGAACGGCCGCGACTCGAACGCCCAGCGCCTCGGCGTGAAGCGGTTCGGCGGTCAGCTGGTCAACGCCGGCGAGATCATCGTCCGCCAGCGCGGCACCCACTTCCACCCCGGTGCGGGCGTGGGCCGTGGTGGCGACGACACCCTGTTCGCGCTGGTCGCGGGCAACGTCGAGTTCGGCACCCGTCGCGGTCGCCGCGTGGTCAACATCGTCCCGTCGGAGTGACCGGGCGACCGACCACCACCTAGTTCTTTCCACGTTGGGCGTCCCTGATCTGCCAGGGGCGCCCTTCGTGCTGTAGCGGAAGGGAGCACCGATGGCCGTCCCCACCTTCGTGGACAGCGTCACGCTGCACGTCGTCGCCGGGCGCGGGGGCAACGGTGTCGCCTCGGTGCACCGCGAGAAGTTCAAGCCGCTCGGTGGCCCCGACGGCGGCAACGGCGGTCCCGGCGGCTCGGTGATCCTCCGGGTCGACCCGGACGTGACCACGCTCATCGACTACCACCACAGCGGCACCCGCAAGGCCGGCCACGGCGGCCACGGCGCCGGCGGGCACCGCAACGGCCACCACGGCGAGGACATCGTGCTCGCGGTCCCGGACGGCACCGTCGTCACCGAGGACGGCGAGCTGGTGGCGGACCTGGTCGGCGCCGGCACCGAGCTGGTCATCGCCGAGGGCGGTCGCGGGGGACTGGGCAACGCGGCGCTGGCCTCGGCCAAGCGGAAGGCGCCCGGCTTCGCCCTGCTGGGCGAGCCCGGCGAGGACCGGACCATCGCGCTGGAGCTCAAGGTCGTGGCGGACGTCGGTCTGGTCGGCTACCCCAGCGCCGGCAAGTCCAGCCTGATCGCGGCGCTCTCGCGAGCCCGGCCCAAGATCGCCGACTACCCGTTCACCACCCTGGTGCCGAACCTCGGCGTGGTCCGCGCCGGCGACGTGACCTTCACCGTCGCCGACGTGCCCGGCCTGATCGAGGGCGCCAGCGAAGGCCGCGGTCTCGGTCACGACTTCCTGCGGCACATCGAGCGCTGCGCCGCGCTGGTGCACGTGGTCGACCTGGCCACCCTCGAGCCCGGCCGCAACCCGGTCGAGGACCTCGACGTCATCGAGGGCGAGCTGCAACGGTACGGCGGGCTGGAGGACCGGCCCCGCCTGGTCGCGCTCAACAAGGCCGACCTGCCCGACGGCCGCGAGATGGCCGAGCTGGTCGTCGAGGAGATCCGGACCAGGGGCTGGCCGGTCTACGTGGTCAGCGCGGCCAGCCGGGACGGGCTCAAGGAGCTCACCTTCGCGATGGCCGAGATCGTCCAGGCCGCCCGCAAGGAGCGCGTGGTGGAGAAGGCCGAGCGGATCGTGCTGCGCCCCAAGCCCAAGGGCTCCGGCGAGGAGTTCACGATCAGTGAGACCGGGGAAGGCTGGCGCGTGCGCGGCGAGAAGCCCGAGCGCTGGGTCCGCCAGACCGACTTCAGCAACGACGAAGCCGTCGGCTTCCTGGCCGACCGGCTCAACCGGATCGGCATCGAGGCCAAGCTGCTCGAGCTCGGCGCGGTCGAGGGCGACCCGGTGCTGATCGGGCCCGCCGACAACGCGGTCGTCTTCGACTTCAAGCCCGGGCTGGACGCCGGTGCGGAGATGCTCGGGCGCCGTGGCGAGGACCAGCGCTTCAGCGAGTCCCGGCCCGCGGCCCAGCGCCGTCGCGAGATCGACGAGGCGATGCCCGAGCGCGGTGAGTTCGAGACCCGCGCGGACGTGGCCCGCCGGCTCGACGCCCGGGACAGCGCCGAGGACGAGGACTGATGACCCGCGCCGCGGTGACCGAGGCCAAGCGCGTCGTGGTCAAGGTCGGCTCGTCCTCGCTGACCACCGCGGCCGGTGGCATCGACCCCGACCGGGTCCGCGGCCTGGTCGACACCCTCGCCCGCGCCCACGCGACCGGCGTCGAGGTCGTGCTGGTCTCCTCGGGCGCGATCGCCGCCGGGCTGGCCCCGCTCGCCCTGAAGAGGCGCCCGCGCGACCTGGCCCGGCAGCAGGCGGCCGCCTCGGTCGGCCAGGGCCTGCTGGTGCACCGGTACACCGAGGAGTTCGCGCGGCACGGGCTGGTCACCGGCCAGGTGCTGCTCACCGTCGACGACGTCACCCGGCGCGGTCACTACCGCAACGCGCAGCGCACCTTCGTGACCCTGCTCGGGATGGGCGTGGTCCCGGTCGTCAACGAGAACGACACCGTGGCCACCAGCGAGATCCGCTTCGGCGACAACGACCGGCTCGCCGCGCTGGTCGCGCACCTGGTGCACGCCGACCTGCTGGTGCTGCTCTCCGACGTCGACGGCCTGTACGACGGCCCGCCGGGCTCGGAGGGGAGCACGCTGCTCGCCGACGTACGCGGGGAGGACGACCTGGCCCAGGTGACGATCGGCAAGGCCGGCGCGGCCGGGGTCGGCACCGGCGGCATGGTCACCAAGATCGAGGCCGCCCGGATCGCCACCGGAGCAGGCATCCCGGTCGTGCTCACCGACGCCGCGCACGCCTCCTCGGCGCTGGCCGGCGAGCGCACCGGCACGCTGTTCCACGCCACCGGCAAGCGCCGGCCGACCCGGCTGCTCTGGCTGGCGCACGCCACCGAGGGCAAGGGCGTCATCACCGTCGACGCGGGCGCGGTGCGGGCGCTGACCGAGCGGCGCGCCTCGCTGCTGCCCGCCGGGATCACCGGGGTGGCCGGCACCTTCGCCGACGGCGATCCCGTCGACCTGGCCGGTCCGGACGGCCAGGTGCTCGCCCGCGGGCTGGTGAACTACGACTCCGCCGAGCTGCCCACGCTGATGGGTCGCTCCACCCGCGAGCTCGCGCGCGAGCTGGGGGCGTCGTACGAGCGTGAGGTCGTGCACCGCGACGACCTCACCCTGCTCGACTAGACCAAGGTGCTGATTTCGGCATTTCACCCGCTGTTGCCGCTGCGTTCCAGCAGACTGGTGCCGTTCGACCCCGAGTGGGAGGTGGCGCGTGGGTCCTGGGCAGGGCGGGCGATTGTGGCATGTCACCGTGACCGTCACCGGTGACCCGGTGGAGCCACTCCTGGTGCGGTCGGCGCTGAACCGGCTCACCGAGGAACGCCCGTTCATCGGACCCGTGGGCTTCACCGGCCAGGGCGCGTCGGTCAGCTACTGGGACGAGGGCGACTCGATGCTCGACGTCGCCTCGCTGGCTCTGCGGATGTGGGACGAGCACCGGACCTCCGCCGGCCTGCCCTCCTGGGAGGTCGTCGGCCTCGAGGTCGTCGAGAAGTCGGTGCACGACGCCCGCAGCCGCCCCGGCTTCGGCTCGGCCCCGCAGTCCTTCCAGCTCTGAGCAACGCCGTACTCTTTCCCCATGTCCGACCTGATCGCCGCTGCCGCACGCCGTGCGCGGGCCGCGGCCACCGAGCTCGCGGTGACGAGCCGAGCCGCCAAGGACACCGCCCTGCGGGCGATGGCCGACGCGCTGCTCGCGCACACCGACGAGATCCTCGCCGCCAACGCCGAGGACATCGCCTCGGCCGAGGCCTCTGGGACCCCCGCCCACCTGATCGACCGGCTCCGGCTCGACGAGTCCCGGGTCGCCGGGATGGCCCAGGGGCTGCGCGAGGTGGCCGACCTGCCGGACCCGGTGGGCGAGGTGAAGCGCGGCTCGACGCTGGCCAACGGTCTGGAGCTGCGCCAGGTGAGCGTGCCGTTCGGCGTGGTCGGCGTGATCTACGAGGCCCGGCCCAACGTCACCGCCGACGCGGCCGGGATCTGCCTCAAGAGCGGCAACGCCGTGCTGCTGCGCGGTTCCTCCAGCGCACTGCGCTCCAACACCGCCGTGGTCGCGGTCCTGCGTGAGGCCGTCGCCGCCTCCGGGCTGCCCGCGGACGCGGTCCAGCTCGCGCCGGGGGAGGGCCACGACGCGGTCAAGGAGCTGATGCGTGCCCGCGGCCTGGTCGACCTGCTCATCCCGCGCGGCGGCGCCGGCCTGATCCGCACCGTGGTCGAGGAGTCGACGGTGCCGGTGATCGAGACCGGCGTCGGCAACTGCCACGTGTACGTCGACGCCGCCGCCGACCTGGACATGGCGCTCGACATCGTCATGAACTCCAAGACGCACCGCACCTCGGTCTGCAACGCCGCCGAGTCGCTGCTCGTGCACGCCGACGTCGCCGAGGCCTTCCTGCCGCGGGTCGTCGCCGCGCTGCAGGACGCCGGCGTCACCATCCACGGCGACAGCGCCTTCACGTCGTACGACGGGGTGGTGCCGGCCACCGAGGAGGACTGGGACACCGAGTACCTCGCCCTGGACATCTCGGCTGCCGTCGTACCGGACCTCGAAGCCGCGATCTCGCACATCCGCGAGCACTCCTCGGGCCACACCGAGGCGATCGTCACCGGCTCGGTGGCGGCCGCGCGCCGGTTCACCGCGGCGGTCGACTCGGCCGCGGTGATGGTGAACGCCTCGACCCGGTTCACCGACGGCGGCGAGTTCGGCTTCGGCGCCGAGATCGGCATCTCCACCCAGAAGCTGCACGCGCGCGGGCCACTCGGACTGCCGGAGATGACCTCGACCAAGTACGTGGTCACCGGCGACGGACACGTCCGCTGATGGGCTATCCCGCCGCCGACGTCGACACCTCGACCCTCGACATCTGGGCCGACCCCGCAAAGGAGCGCTTCCTCACCCCGGCCACGATCATCACCTTCGTCCGCACCATCGCGGCGATCGTGCTGGTGGCACTGGCGATCCACGAGGGACCGCCGGCGAACGGCGAGTTCTGGAGCCCCGCGCTCAAGCTGCTGGTCGCCGCCCTCGCGGTCTACTGGATCGGTGACTCCCTCGACGGCCAGGTGGCCCGGCGGATGCACCACGAGACGCGGATCGGCGCGGTGCTGGACATCTTCAGCGACCGGTTCTGCGCCGCTGCCTTCTACCTCGGCCTGGCCTGGCTGCACCCGGAGTTCATCGCGCCGGTGCTGATCTACCTGGCCGAGTTCATGGTGATCGACTGCTTCCTCTCGATCGCCTTCCTGCACTGGAAGATCCGCAGTCCCAACTACTTCTACGCCGTGGACCGGACGATCTACCGGTTCAACTGGACGCACCCGGCGAAGGCCACCAACTCGGGCCTGTTCGCGGTGCTGCTGCTGGTCACCCACTGGTGGTGGCTGGGCGCGATCATCGCCACCGGGCTGCTGGTCTTCAAGGTGGCCTCGCTCGTCCGGCTGGCCAGGATCGGGCTGCCCATCCCCGAGGCGACCGGAGCGGCACCGTCGGTGGGGCAGCCCACCCGGTGAAGCTGATCCTCGGGACCTTCCTCTTCTCGGTCGCGTCCGCGCTGATCCCCATCCTCAACGTCGAGGCGTACCTGGCGATCGTGGCGGCCAAGCTGGACGGTCTCGACCCCTGGCTGCTGGCGTCGATCGGCGCCGCCGGGCAGGCGGTCGGCAAGGTGCTCTGGTACTACGCCGGCTACCACTCGCTGAAGATGCGGTGGATGCAGAAGAAGATGGACACCGAGAAGTGGCAGGCCGCGTACGACAAGTGGCACGCCCGGATCGGCGGCAAGCCCGTGCTGGCGGGGCTGATCACGTTCGCCTCCTCGGTCACCGGGGTGCCGCCGCTGGCCGTGATCGCGGTCATCGCGGGGGCGCTGCGGATGAACTTCGTGATCTTCCTGGTCACCGTGGTGGCCGGGCGGACCCTCCGGTTCTGGCTGGTGCTCGAGGGCGTCGGCGTCGTGGAGTGGATCTTCCACCGTTAGGCGCTCGGAGGATCCGGGCCGCCGCTAGGGTGGCCGGGTGATCGTGGAATCCTCCCAGTCCCCGGCCAGACGAGCGGCGTACGAGCTGCGCCGCCTGGTGCAGACTCCGCAGGCGTTCGAGAACTGGACGCAGCTGCTGGCCGGCATCGCCCGGGAGAAGGTCGCCGAGGGCCCGAAGGAGCTGACGTTCCACGCCCGCGGCGGTGCGACGATCTCGATCCCGAACGCGCCCGGCGCACGGGTGCCGGTCTACGAGGTCTTCGCCGAGGACTGCTACGACCTGCGCTGGTTCCTCGGCGACCTGGTCGACCAGCCGGTCCACGTGCTCGACATCGGCGCCCACGTCGGCACCTTCGCCACCGCGCTGGTCGCGGTGAACCCGCAGGCGACCGTCGACTGCTTCGAGCCGTCCCCGGACACCTACGAGTACCTGGCCCGCAACATCAAGGCCAACGGCAACGGCAAGCGGATCAGTGCCCACCAGAAGGCGCTCGCGGGGGAGACCGGCTTCGCCGTCTTCGACCTGCAGGGAGCCGGCTCCGGTCACAACCACCTGGCCTTCTCCGACCGCATCGACGGCTCCGGGATCCGGGTCGACACGATCGCCTTCGACGAGGCGGTCGCGGCCACGCCGAGCCCGGTCGCGGTGGTGAAGATGGACTGCGAGGGCGGCGAGTACGACCTGGTCTACAAGTCCTCGCCGGAGTCGTGGGCGAGCGTGCAGCGGCTGGTGCTCGAGTACCACACCATGCCCGGGGAGTCGTGGGAGGAGCTGCGGGCCTGGTTCGCGAAGGCCGGCCTGCACGTGCTCCGCGACCAGCGCGGTCGCACCGTCGGCACCGCGTGGCTCTCGCGCACGCCGGTGCGCGACCACGAGGGCCACGGCCCGCGCAGCCTGCCCGGCAAGGTCCTCTACAACGTGCAGCGGATCGTGCAGACCCCGACCACGTTCACGAACTGGCCGCAGCTGCTCTCCGGCCTGGTCCGCGAGAAGGTCGGCGGCGGCCCGGCCGAGCTGACCTTCCACACCCGGTCCGGGCAGAGCATCACCGCGCCCAACGTCCCGGGCGCGCGGCTGCCCGCCTACGAGCAGTACGCCGAGGACAACTACCGGCTGGACTGGTTCCTCACCGGTCTCGAGGGTGACGTGCACGCCTTCGACGTCGGCGCGCACGTGGGCACCTTCGCCTGCCACTTCGGCGAGGTGCACCCGACCGCGACGATGACCTGCTTCGAGCCGGCCCCGGAGACCGCGCGCTACCTGCAGCGCAACATCGACCAGAACGGCCTGGCGAAGCGGATCAAGGTCGTCGAGGCCGCGCTGTCCGGCGAGACCGGCTACGCGATGTTCGAGGACCACGGCAGCGCGAGCGTGCACAACGGGCTGGTCGACGCGCACCCGGTCGACGACCCGCACGCCGCCGGCGCCGGCATCAAGGTACCCACGCTCAGCTTCGCCGACGCCGTGGCCCAGGCCCCCGGGCCGGTCCGTTTCGTCAAGCTCGACTGCGAGGGCGGCGAGTACCAGATGGCCTACCGGTCCGACCCGGCCGACTGGGCCGGCGTGGAGCGGGTGGTGCTGGAGTACCACGACGTGCCGGGCGAGTCCTGGTCCGAGCTGCGCGCCTGGTTCGCCGGCGTCGGGCTGCACCTGGTCGCGCACCGCCCCGAGCGCGCCGACCTCGGCCTGGCCTGGCTCGCGCGCGGGCCGGTGCCGGTCTTCCCCGGCTGAGCCCGCTGCCCGATGGTCCGGCTCCCCGAACGGCTCCGCCCCTACTTCGGCCCGCTCAAGAGCGCCTACACGATCGGCACCTGGGCCGTCTCCCCGGCGACGGTCCGGCTCAGCGCGTCGTACGGCGGGGGGTGGCTGCCCACCGGGGTGGCCGAGACGCTCGAGGAGGCGGGCGGCCGGTTCTCGCTGGCTCGTCCGGCCGAGGTCCTGCATCGCGCTCGCCCGGTCGGCGTCCCCGAGCGCTACTGGGCCTTCGAGGAGGCCCTGGAGGAGACCGTGCCGCGCGTCGGCGTGGTCGAGCTCGACCACGGCCGGGTGCTGCAGCCGCACGCACTCGTGGTGACCGCGGACAACCGCCAGCTCTACGAGCTCTGCTGGTACTTCGGCACCAAGCGCCCGCGCGAGCACCCGGCGTTCCTGCACCCGTTCCCGCCGGCGCCCGTCGAGGTGCCCGGCCGGCTCGGCGTCCTCGCCAGCCGTGGCGACGTGAACTACTACCACTTCCTGCACGACGTGCTGCCGCGCACCGAGGTGCTCGCCCAGGCCGGCGTCGAGCCGCCGGAGCGCTGGTACGTGCCGCGCGCCACCCGGTTCCAGAAGGAGCTGCTGGAGCTGTGGGGGATCGGCGAGGACCAGGTCGTCGACGCCAGCGAGGTGCGGCACGTGCGCGCCCAGACGCTGGTGGTGCCCGGGCTGGCCTCGACCATCGAGCGCAACCCGCCGTGGGTCTCCCGGCTGCTGCGCGACCGGCTGGCGCCGGCGGGCGTCGACCGGGTGCCCGGCAAGCACCTGCTGCTGACCCGCGGCCCGGGGCGCAACAACCGCTCGGTGACCAACGAGCCCGAGGTGCGCGCGCTGCTGGAGCCGTGGGGGTTCACCCCGTTCGACCCGGGCGCGGTCTCGGTGGCCGAGCAGATCCGCACCTTCGCCGAGGCCGACGTCATCGTGGCGCCGCACGGGGCCTCACTGGCGAACATCGCCTTCTGCAGCCCCGGCTCGGCACTGGTCGAGCTGTTCCCGGCCGGCTCGATGGTGGCCGACTTCTGGAAGATGGCCGACGGCGTCGAGGGGCTGGACTACCGCTACCTGAGCGGGACCGGCAAGCGCGTGGGCACCACCCGCAGCGAGTTCGTGGTGGCCGACATCACGGTCGACCTGAAGGCCCTGGAGGCGATGGTGTCCGCTCTCCTGGCCGAGCGCCAGGCGCGGGAGCGAGCCCGGTAGGGTACGGCCCATGACGCTCCTGTTCGCACTGCTCAACGGCGGCGGCTCGACCCTCGCCGAGGAGGGCCCCGGCGCCGACCCGTACTGGATCGGCGGCGGCATCCTCGTCCTGCTGCTGGCCCTCGTGGTCGGCCTCCTGATCTTCGGCAAGGGACGCGAGCACTCCTGAGCGAGGCTGGCGTGGGTGAGGGGCCTGTGCGTCGCCGGGTCGGCGTGATGGGCGGGACGTTCGATCCCATCCACCACGGGCACCTGGTCGCCGCCAGCGAGGTGCAGGCCTGGTTCGACCTCGACGAGGTGGTCTTCGTACCCACCGGCGAGCCGTGGCAGAAGTCCGAGCGGCAGGTGACCACGCCCGAGCACCGCTACCTGATGACGGTCATCGCGACCGCCTCGAACCCGCGGTTCCGGGTCTCCCGGGTCGACATCGACCGCGGTGGTCCGACGTACACGATCGACACGCTGCGCGACCTGGCCGCGGAGCTGCCCGAGACCGACCTCTACTTCATCACCGGCGCCGACGCGCTGGCCGACATCTTCACCTGGCGGGACGCCTCCGAGCTGTTCTCGCTGGCGCACTTCGTCGGCTGCACGAGGCCCGGGTACGAGATGGGCGCCTCCACCCTGGAGGGCATCCCGGCCGACCGGCTCACCCTGCTGGAGATCCCGGCGCTGACCATCTCCTCGACCGACTGCCGCCAGCGCACCGCCGCCGGCCAGCCGGTCTGGTACCTGGTGCCCGACGGCGTGGTGCAGTACATCGCCAAGAACGACCTCTACGGAGCGCAATCATGAGGAACCTGGCATGACGGCCACCCCGCGGGCCCTCGAGCTGATCCGCGAAGCGGCCGTGGCCGCCTCCGACAAGCTCGCCACCGACATCGTCGCCTTCGACGTCTCCGACCAGCTGGTCATCACCGACGCTTTCCTGCTCGCCTCGGCCTCCAACGAGCGCCAGGTGGGCGCGATCGTGGACGAGGTGGAGGACCGGCTGCGGGCGCTGGGCGCCAAGCCGGTACGGCGGGAGGGCGAGCGCGACGGCCGCTGGGTGCTGCTCGACTACGCCGACATCGTGGTGCACGTCCAGCACAGCGAGGAGCGGGCGTTCTACGCGCTGGAGCGGCTCTGGAGGGACTGCCCGGTGATCCCCGTAGGGGATGGAAGCTGACTCGGCCGAGATGTCCGGAGGAGCGAAGCGGGGGGAGCACATCTGGGCCGCGTCAGCGCTGGGCCCGCGGCCCGCAGCGGGCGGCCGCCCCAACCGGGCACGTGCGAGGTCTGAAACGATGACCCGCCTCGTCCTGGTCCGGCACGGTCGCACCGCCTGGAACGCCCAGGGGCGCGCCCAGGGCCACACCGACATCGGCCTCGACGAGGTGGGCCGGGCCCAGGCGGAGGTGCTGGCCCCGTACGTCGTCGCGATGGCGCCGAGCACGCTGTGGAGCAGCGACCTGACCCGCGCCCGGCAGACCGCGACCGTGCTCGCCGAGGCCACCGGGCTCGCCCTGCGAACCGACGAGCGGCTGCGCGAGTTCGACTCCGGCGAGCGCTCCGGGCTGACCGTGGCCGAGTTCGCCGAGCAGTACCCGGCCGAGCACGCCGCCTGGAAGGCGGGCCACATCACCGGCAACGTGCCGGGTGCCGAGAGCCCCGATCAGGTGGTCGCCCGGATGGTGCCCGCGCTGCGCGAGATCTGGGACGCCACGCCGGAGGGGGAGACCACCGTGCTCGTCTCGCACGGCGCCTGCCTCAAGGTCTCGCTGGCCGCGTTCCTCGGCTGGCCCGAGGAGGTCGGCGACACCCTGCGCGGGCTGGACAACTGCGGCTGGGCGGTGCTGGAGCAGGACGCCCTGGACCGGCCGATCCGGCTGGCGTCGTACAACGAGACGGCGCAGCCCGGCGTGCACAGCCTGGACGCGGCCACGGAGTCCCCGCTGGGGTGACCCCGATTTCGCATCGAGCGGGCGGGTTGAGTAGTATTCGGCGAGTTGCCTGACGGGGAACCGGACGGCGAAGCGGGGCTGTGGCGCAGTTGGTAGCGCACTTGCATGGCATGCAAGGGGTCAGGGGTTCGAATCCCCTCAGCTCCACGTTGTGAAGGCCGCCCACGGGCGGCCTTTCGCCGTTCCGGGGGCATTTCGCCGGAGCCGACCGCCCTCGCGGCAGCATCGCTGGCGGTTGGTCCCGTGATCGTGGGGACTTGGTGGATCCGACGCTCGTGGAGCAGGCGAAGCGACTCTCCGTCGACGAGCGCGTTGACGAGGCAATCGCGACGCCACTGGAGCGTCGCCCCTGGGACGAGGTCCGCGAGAGCTTGCGCGAGCGTCGCGGTTCGTGACATTTGGCGTTCGCACACAGCGACTCACAACAGCATCTCCAGCGCGTCCGCGGCCCCCGACTCCTCCTCCGCGGCCTGCTGGAGCCGGCGGGTCTGGTTGACCCGGGTCCGGGTGCGGCCGCGGGCTTCCTCGTCGGCCGCCGCGGTCCGGGCGGTCGAGCGCGCGGTGGGGAAGGTGGTCTTCGGCTTCTTGATGCCGCTGCCGCTGGTGAGCTTGTCGAGGGCCTTGACGGGCCGGGCGTCCTTCGCGGACTTGCCGGCGTCCTTCCCGGCCTGCTTGCGCAGGTCGCTGAGCTTCGGCATCTTCCGCTCGGGGCTGACCTCGCGCTTGTCCTTGCCGGTCTTGTCCCAGTCGCGCACCAGGCTGCCGAGGTCGGTCTCCTTCGGCGACCGCGCGGTCCGGGTCGCGCCCAGGGCGACGGCCTTCGACTTCAGCTCCTCGCGCGCGGTGATCGTGGGCGCCAGCTTGAGCACCTCGATGCCCTTCCCGCGCCGGGCGTTCTCGCGGACGTCGTCGGCGGTGACCGGCGCCGCCATCCAGTTCGCGGTGAAGACGTAGGCCTCGCGCTCCATCGCGTTGAGCACGGTCTCGAGGTTCGCGCCGGGCAGCTTCGCGGCCGCCTTGCCCGCCTCGAGCGCCCGCTGCTTGCGCTCGCGGTCCAGCAGGGTGTGCGAGCGGGCGGTCTGCTTGGCGTCCGCGAACACCGCCAGCGGGTCCGAGGTGGGGTGCTGCATCGTCGAGGTGTCGGTGGCGTGCCCGACCAGGTGGGTCGGGATCCGGCTCCGCTTCGAAAGGTTCTCGAACAGGATCCGGCCCTTCTCGATGTCGGCGGCCGACCTGTTCGCCGACCCGTAGAACCCGCTGCGCAGCTCGCGCACGGCCGAGGTCGACAGCGGCTCGTCCTGGCCGGGGAACGCATCGCGGTACTTGTCGCCGAACTTCTGCTTGCCGATCGCGGTCGGGTTCTCGGCACGCGCGTCGATGTCGCCGCCCTTGTAGCCCAGCGGTGCCGGGATCGCCTTGACGGTCTTGGGCACCGGCAGGTCGCGGACGAGCGCACGCAGCTCCTTGTCGAGCTCGGGGTGCGAGCGCAGCGGCGTGCCGTCGACTCCGAGGGACGGCTTGCGGGTCCGCGTCCGCGTCCTGGTCTTGCGGCCGGGCTCCGTCTTCGGCTTCATCCGGACGGTGAGCCGCTTCTCGCCGGCGGTCGGCTGCCGGCCTCCCTTCCGCTTCTGGCCGCTCTTCTGGCCGCCCTTGCGGCCTCCCGAGTCCCCGGTGCCCCGGGTGTACTTCCGCCTCGCCGGCATCGGTGCTCCCGGGCTCAGCTCCCGCCGATGGCCATCGCCCGCAGCACGTAGCCGGCCGGCTTCGACGCATCGTCCGGGGTGATGTAGATGTCGACGGTGTTCAGGCCCATCCGCAGGTAGTCGTGGTAGTCGATGGACGTGTAGTCCTGGTTGCGCAGGTTGATCGCGCTCAGGTTGTCCTCGCCGCCCTCGCCCTCCAGCGAGTCCACGTGCCGGTAGACCGGGTTGCTCTGGTCGCCGTTGAACACCATCGCGATCTGGCAGCCGTTGGCCGTGGTCTTCCAGTGCTTGAAGTACAGGGTGTAGTCGTAGTCGGCGTCGACCACCTTGAAGTCGACCTTCATCGTCACCGGCCCGTGGTCGAAGGCGGTCGACATCGGCCCGTCGAAGCCCTGGCCGGTGACCTGCAGGGTGTTCTCCTCCGACAGGATCTTGAACGCGCTGCCGCCCGAGGGCGGCGCCACGAACTTGTTGGCCGCGAAGCCGATCACCGCGCCGTTGGAGGCACCCGGCCCGCCGACCGGGTCCAGCCCCAGCAGGGTCAGGTCGAGGACCGGCGAGGTGGCCTGCAGCGGCCCGGCGACCGGGTCGAGGGTGACGTACGGCGCCGAGCCCTTGAGCCCGTGCGACCCGGTGGCGTACTGGAAGGAGTGCTTGACCTGGACGGTCTGCTGGGTCACGTCCGCGGACAGGTCCAGCAGCCAGGCGGCCTTCATGGTGAAGTCGACGCCGAACAACGAGAGCTGGCTGGGCGGGAAGACCAGGACCGGGTTCTTGCTGGCGTCGTAGTCGAAGAGCCGGTCGAGCACGAACTGCGGCAGCTGCACGTCGTTGTTCGTCGGGATGTCGCGGTACTGCACGACGTCCCAGGGATACTCCTGGCCCCAGATCCAGGTCGGCACGGTGGTGTCCCGGGGACTCAGCGACGCGTACGACGCCCAGTCCTTGACGCTCATCGAGTCCGACGACCCGGTCTCGTGACTGGTGCCGTGGTCGCTGCCGCGGGAGGTGGACTGGTTCTGCTCGTCGGTCGTGGAGTGGCTGTAGTCGCCGCCGATCGAGCCGGTCAGGTCCTCGCCGAAGAACCCGAACGACGCGTTGACGCCGTACGTGTTGGTCTCCGAGGTCGAGGAGCCCGAGGTGTGCTGCCGGCTCACCGAGCTGTTGGTCCCGTCGTTGTCGTTGCGCGCGGTCATCACCGCGGTGTTGAGCGTGCGCGGGGAGTAGTTGAGCAGCCGCACGTCGCTGTTGGCCGGCGCCGCCAGTGCGAAGGTGCTGGTCACCATCGCCGGGTAGTCCTCGTACGACGTCAGCGCCGTCGGCGACATGCTGAACGGGTTCTGGTTGGGGATCACCAGTCGCTGGGTGCACGTCACCCGGTAGGAGCGCACGCAGCCCAGGTTCCGTACGTCGGTGACCGCGCGCACCTCGTAGGTCAGGTGCACGGCACCGTAGGTCTGGTCGTTCGCGGAGAGCGGCACGACGGTGGTCTGCCGGTAGATGTCGTCGGGGATGAGCATGGTCTGTCCTTCCGGCCCGGTCCGGGCTCAGGCGTTCGCCTGGGCGTACTTGATGAAGAAGACGACGCTCGCGTTGAGCGGACGGGTCTCGTCGTCGCCGCCGGTGATCGTGACGTTCGAGGGGTCGTCCCAGGACGGCACCTCGCGCTGGCCCCAGCCGGCGGCGTTGTCGGCGTCGTCGGTCGGCAGGTGAGCCACGTCCGCGGTGAGGTTCTTCGTCGGCGAGGCCGTCGACCATCCCTGCTTCGAGCCCACGTTGTCCCCGGTCTGGCCACCCGGCAGTGCCGCCACGCGGCCGGCGACGTCGGGGTCGCGCCCCGAGGACCGGTCGGTGCCGCGCAGGAAGTAGCCGCGGTAGTCGGGCAGGTTGAACAGGTCGGCGCCGTCGCCGCCGTTGGTGTAGCCGATCGCCGCGAACAGCTGCGCGACCTCGGGGTTGGTCCGGGAGAGCTGGAAGCCGTTGCACGCCATCCACTGGTTCGGCGGCGGCGCGGCCTGGCTGCCGGGGAAGGCGATGAGCGCGCCGATCGGGAAGATGTCGGTGCCCTGCTCCTGGGTGCACAGCACGTAGTGGTCGACGTTGACGTTGACCGGCCGGGTCTCCTTGTCGCCGCCGGTGCTGGTCAGCGAGACCGTCTCGGTGCCGGAGTTCCAGGCGGCCAGGTCGTGGCCGGCACAGTGCGTGCTGGTCCACTCGGTGTCGCCGAGCTTGATGGTGAGCTGGAACGGGTTGACCGGCAGCGCGGTGGCGCCGCCCTGGACCGAGCCGACGGCGTCGCCGACCGCGCCTCCGGGCGCCATCGCGGTCCGCGTCGCGGCGTCCGGGTCGTGGCCGGTGCCGTTGCTGGCGCCGCGCAGGAACCGGCCGCGGTAGTCGGGCAGGTTGACCTTGTCGCCGTCGCTGCCGTGCGCGGGTCCGAGGGCGTCGTACAGCTGGGTGAAGTCGGACCGGCCGAAGGCCGCGCCGTTGCAGATCAGGTAGCTGTCCTTGAGCGCGTCGGTGACCTGGTTGCCCGCGAAGGCGACCACCATGCCGGGCAGCAGCGGCGCGCTGGCGACGGTCTTGATGACGAAGTTGACGTACGCGTTCAGCGGCCGGGTCTCGGCGTCGCCGCCCTTGTTGGACGGGAACGACTGCGCCGACCCGGACTCGATCATGTCCGCGTTCGTGCCCTTGTAGGAGTTGTGGGTGCCGCTCTCGGAACGCACCGAGGCCTGGAACGGGTTGTGCGCCAGGGCGGTGGCGTAGCCCTGGATGCTGCCGACGTTCGCGCCCGCGCTGCCGCCCGGAGCCGCGGCGACACGCTTGGCGACGTCGCCGTCGACATCGCCGGCGGGATCGAGGCCGCGCAGGAAGAAGCCTTCGAGCTGGGGGAGGTTGAAGTGCTCGGCGTCGGCGGCGCCGTTGGCGGTGCCGATGGCCTCGAAGAGCTCGAGGTGCTGGTTGTTCGGCAGCGACGCGCCGTCGCAGATCGCCCAGCCGAGCTCGTTGAGCTGTCCCGCGTTGAGCCGCCCCGCATAGGCGAGCACGGTGCCGACGGGGGTGGAGATTCCGGATTCCGCAGTGGCCATGAGTGCCCCCAAGGATGCGAGTGTGGATGCGGCTCAGCGTGATCGCGCCGTTGCCCAGCGGTCAAGTGTTCTGACTCGATCTGTCAACAATGGACATCATGGCGTGCGGTTCGCGAACTTCGTCAGGAGTTGGGGTCGTCGGGGCGCCGGTCGCACTTCGCTAGAACCTGTTCTAGTCTCGGCGCATGCGGTTCTCGATCAGCCTCGCCTTCCAGCCCGTCGACGAGCTCGTCGAGATCGCGAAGGCGGCCGACGCGGCCGGCTACGACGCGCTCACCATCCCCGACCACGTGGTCGAGATCGAGGAGCTCGCCACGCCCTACCCGTACACCGCCGACGGGTCCCGCCGCTGGACCCACGACGCCGACTGGCCCGACCCGTGGGTGCTGGTGGGAGCGCTGGCCGCGGTGACGACGCGGGTGCGGTTCTTCACCTCGGTCTACGTCGCCGCGCTGCGCAGTCCCTACCAGGTGGCCAAGTCGGTCGGCACCGCCGCGGTGCTCTCGAACAACCGGGTCGCTCTCGGCGTCGGCGCCGGCTGGTGTCGCGAGGAGTTCGACCTGCTCGGCCAGGACTTCGGCAGTCGTGGTCGTCGTACGGACGAGGCGCTGGAGCTGCTCGCCGACCTCTGGTCGCCCGGCTGGACCGAGCACGCCGGGGAGCACTACCCGACGCCGAAGCTGACCATGGAGCCGACTCCGACCGCGCGGATCCCGGTGTACGTCGGCGGCCTGTCCGAGGTGGGCATGCGCCGGGCGGCCCGGCACGACGGCTGGATCGGCGACCTCTACACGGTCGAGGAGGCCGGCCGGCACGCCCGGCGGCTGGCCGAGCTGCGCGACGAGACCGGCGCGACGGGGGAGTTCCGGATGATCACCGCGCTCACCGACGCCTTCCTGCCCGAGCACTTCGCCGCCGCCGAGGAGGCCGGGGTCACCGACGTCTGGACCGCCCCGTGGGCCTACTACCACCGGCTGGACTGCCCACTGGAGCAGAAGCTCGAGGGGATCGAGCGGTTCGCCGAGGACGTGCTCGCGCCGCTGGAGGCACGATGACCCGCGCCGACAGGATCCTCTGCGTCGCCTGAGAGAGCACCTGAGGCGTCTCAGATGAAAGCGTCAGATGCGCCGAGGCGTCGCAGATGAAAGGTCGCACTTTCAAGTGAGACGCCTCAGCGTGGTTTTCACTTTCAGATGAGACGGCTCGGGGTCAGAGGGAGCGGACGACCCGGGCCGGGTTGCCGACCGCGACCGCGTTTGCCGGGACGTCCCGGGTCACCACGGCACCGGCGCCGATGACCGCGTTGTCGCCGATGGTGACGTGGGCGAGCACGATGGCGCCGCCGCCGATCCAGACGTTCTCGCCGATCGTGATCGGGCCGGCGGCCTCGACCATGGTGCGCCGCTCGGCGGGGTCGACAGGGTGGGTCGGGGTGAGCAGCTGCACGTTCGGGCCGATCTGGGTGTCGGCGCCGATGCTGATCGGGGCGCAGTCGAGCGCGACCAGGCCGAAGTTCGCGAACACGTTGTCGCCGATGCTGAGCTGGGTGCCGTAGTCGACGTACAGGGGAGCCCGGAAGGTGACGTCCTTCCCGACCGAGCCGGCCAGCTCGCACAGCAGCTCCTGGCGGCGGGAGCGGCTGGTGCCGGGGGTGTTGTACGCGTCCATCAGCCCCTGCGCTCGCTCGGCCGCGGCGACCAGCTCGGGGTCATGGGCGTGGTAGGGGTCTCCGGCGAGCATCCGCTCACGCTGGGAGCGAGTGTCGGGTGCTGTCATGCGGTCGACTCCAGGGACCGGCTGCGCACCTCGAAGTCGGCCGGGTCGACCCGCGCCGTCCGCCGCTTGTACTCGGCCACCGTGCCCGGCCAGTTGGTGGTGACCCGTCCCGACCCGGCGTCGCGGTACCAGCTCGCGCAGCCGCCCCACACGCTCGCGCCGAGCCGGCGCTGCACCTCGTCGTCGAACCGCTGCTCGGCCTCGGCGCGCACGGCGATGGTGCCACCGCCGGCCACCTTCTCGACGAGCTGGCGGATGAAGCCGGACTGCGACTCCATCATGTTGATGATCGAGCTGCCGCCGAGGTTGGTGTTCGGGCCGTAGACGATGCCGAGGTTCGGGAAGCCGGGCACGCAGATGCCGAGGTAGGCCCGCGCGCCGCCGTTCCAGACGTCCTCGAGCGCGACCCCGCCGGCACCGGTGATCCGCATCGGAGCCAGGAACTCGGTGGCCGCGAACCCGGTGCCGTAGACGATCGCGTCCGCCTCGTGCACGGTCCCGCCGGCGGTACGGACGCCGTGCGGCAGCACCTCGACGACCTTCTCGGTCACCACCTCGACGTTGGGCTGGGTGAGCGCCGGGTACCAGTCGTTGGAGAACAGCAGCCGCTTGCAGCCGATCGGGTAGTCCGGCTTCAGCTTCGCGCGCAGCGCCGGGTCGCGCACCTGCGCGCGCAGCATCGCGTGCCAGGCCAGCTCGAGCACCTTCTTCATCGGGTTGGTCCCGGTCAGCGATCGGTTGAGCTGCTCGGACATCACCCAGGTGAGGTTCCGGCCGAAGGCCTGCGTCCGCGGGAACCGGCCGTAGGCGCGGTGGTGGGCGCGGGTGTAGGCACGGTCGGGTTTCGGCACGACGTACGGCGCCGAGCGCTGGAACACGATCACCTTCTCTGCGACCGGCTGGATGCCCGGCACGAACTGGATCGCGCTCGCGCCGGTGCCGAGCACGGCCACCCTCTTCCCTCGCAGGTCGACGTCGTGGCGCCACTGCGCGGAGTGGAACGCGGGTCCCTCGAAGCTTGCTGCTCCGGGCAGATCGGGGATCACCGGGTTGGAGAGCTGGCCGACCGCGGTCACCAGGAAGTCCGCCTCGTACGTCGGACCGCCGGCGGTCGTGACTGACCAGGTCGCGGACTCCTCGTCGTACGAGGCGCCGGTGGCCTCGACGCCGAACCGGACGCGCTCGCGCAGCCCGAACTCGCCGGCCACCCGGTCGATGTAGCGCAGGATGTCGGCCTGGCCGGAGTAGCGGCGCTCCCAGGCCGGGTTCGGCGCGAACGACCAGGAGTACAGCGAGGACGGCACGTCGCACGCGGCACCGGGGTACGTGTTGTCCCGCCAGACGCCGCCGATCTCCTCGGAGCGCTCCAGGATCGTGACGTCGTCGAACCCGTGCCGGAGCAGCTCGATGGCGGTGCCGAGCCCGCCGAAACCCGCACCGACGATCACGATCCTGGGAGAGGTCATGAAGGCAAGGGTAGGTCTAGAGTCCGGGCATGCTCGTCGTCGCGCAGGTCTTCGCAGGGCTCGCCGCTCTGCTGCACGTCTACATCTTCTGGCTGGAGTCGCTGGTCTTCGGCAGCCGCGGGCGCAAGGTCTTCGGGGTCAGCGCCGCGGAGGCCGAGGTGATGCGGCCCTGGGCCTACAACCAGGGCTTCTACAACCTCTTCCTGGCGATCGTCACCGCGGTCGGCGTCGCGGTGTGCGGCGCGAACCGGGACGCCGCCGTCGCGCTCCTGGTCGCCGGCACCGGCTCGATGCTGGCCGCGGCCCTGGTGCTCATCACCTCGGATCCCGGCAAGGCGCGCGCCGCCGTCGTGCAGGGGCTGTTCCCGTTGATCGCCCTGCTCTCGCTGGCGATCTGGGCGCTTACGTGATCGTCATGCCGCCGTCGACCGCCAGCGTCTGCCCGGTGACGTAACCGGCCGCGTCGCTGGCGAGGTAGACCACGGTCGCGGCCAGCTCGCGCGGGTCGCCCTTGCGGCCCATCGGGATCCGCTGCTGCTGGGCCTCGAGGTAGCCCGGCGGGTACTGCTCGGTCATCTCGGAGGCGAAGAAGCCGGGTGCGAGCGCGTTGACCCGGATGCCCTTGCGGCCGGTCCACTGCTGGGCGAGGTCGCGGGTCAACCCGATCAGACCCGCCTTGCTGGCGGCGTAGGCGGCCTGGGGGAGACCGGCGGTGGTCAGCCCCAGCACCGAGGAGATGTTGATGATCGAGGAGCCCGGCTGCATCACCCGGCCGCACGCCTGCGCCATCCAGTAGCAGCCGTTGAGGTTGACGTCGATGACGCCGCGGAACTGCTCGGGGGTCTCCCGGGTGGCCGGGACCGCGGTGCCGACGCCGGCGTTGTTGACCAGGACGTCGACCCGCCCGAACGCCTCCATCGCCGCGTCCACCAGCGCTTGGCAGGAGGCCGGGTCGGCGACGTCGGTGGCCACCGAGACCGCCTTGCGCCCGGCCGCCTCGACCAGGGCGGCGGTGTCGGCGAGCCGCTCGACCCGGCGGGCTCCGAGGGCGACGTCCGCGCCCGCCTCGGCGAGGGCTTGGGCGAACGCGACGCCGAGGCCGGAGGAGGCGCCGGTGACGACGGCGACCTTGCCGTCGAGGCGGAACAGGTCGGTGACGGGAGAGGTCATGGGCTGATCATGCCGGAAGACCCACCGCAGTCAGCGGCGTAGCATCGAAGGAACCCTTCGGAGGTCGTCATGTGCAACTTCGAGCTCAGTCCCGAGGCCTTCCGCCAGCGCCGTCTCGAGATGATCGCCCTTGCCGAGGAGCGCCGCCTGGCCCTGGCGCTCAGACCGGTCCGGGCCACGAAAACTCGATCCCGCCGCAGGGCGCGGATCGGCGCGGTGAGCCCGGTCAGGCTCAATCCCTCGCCGGTGCCGCGCTGATCCGTCGTCTCAGCCCTGGGCGCGCTGCCGCGCCTTCCAGGCCGAGGCGACCATGTCGCGCAGGTCCCGCTTCGCGCTCCAGCCGAGATCGGTGCGGGCCAGCTCGCCGGTGGCCACGATCCGGGCCGGGTCGCCGGCGCGGCGCGGGCCGATCACCGGGGTGAAGTCGATGCCGGTCACCTCGCGCATCGCGTCCATGATCTGACGGACCGAGGTGCCCTCGCCGCTGGCGATGTTGTAGACCGGCGCGATCGGCTCGCCGGACTCCAGCCGCCGGGCCGCGGCGACGTGGCCCTCGGCCAGGTCCTGCACGTGGATGTAGTCGCGCACGGTGGTGCCGTCCGGGGTCGGGTAGTCGTCGCCGAACAGGGTCGGCGTCTTGCCGGCCACCAGGTCCTCGAACACGCGCGGGAACAGGTTGTACGGCGAGGAGTCGTAGAGGTCCTCGTAGCCGGAGCCGACCACGTTGAAGTAGCGCAGCGAGGTGAACCGCAGGCCGGTGGCGCGAGCCTGGTCGCGGATCAGCCATTCCCCGATCAGCTTGCTCTCGCCGTACGGGGACTCGGGCGCCGTCGGCGTCTCCTCGGTGACCACCTCGACGTCCGGGGTGCCGAAGGTGGCGGCGCTGGAGGAGAAGACGATGTTGTCGACCCCCGCCGCGGCCATCGCCTCGAGCAGCGTGACGGTGCCGGTGACGTTCTGGGTGTAGGTGTGCAGCGGCCGCTCGACGGAGACGCCGGCGTACTTGAAGCCGGCCAGGTGCACCACGCCGACGACGTCGTGCTCCTTCAGCGTCGCGGTGACCAGGTCGGTGTCGAGGATCGAGCCCTCGACGTACGGCGTCCGCGGCCCGACGAACTCGCGGTGCCCGCTGGAGAGGTCGTCGAGCACCACCGCACGGATGCCGACCTCCTCGAACGCGCGCACGATGTGCGACCCGATGTATCCAGCGCCCCCGGTGACCAGCCAGCTCATGGCCAGTAGGATGGCATGCATGGTGGAGAACCTGCTCCTTGCCTAGCCGCGTCGGACGACTTCGATGCGGCTGCCCCTCTGCGCGAGGGGCTTTTTCATGTGTACGGCGAGCAGGCGGACCTTCGAGGAATGAGCAGATGAGCGAGCGAGACGAGCAGGTCGGGTACGACGTCCACGGCACCCAGGCCAAGTGGCTGCCGGTGTGGGAGCGGCTCGAGCCCTTCCGTGCCGACGACGCGGCGGTGCTCTCGGGGGAGCGCGAGAAGAAGTACGCGCTGACGATGTTCCCCTACCCCAGCGGCGACCTGCACATGGGTCACGCCGAGGTCCTCGCGCTGCACGACGTGATCGCCCGGTACTGGTGGATGCGTGGCTACGAGGTGCTCAACCCGATGGGCTGGGACTCCTTCGGGCTGCCCGCGGAGAACGCCGCGATCCGCAACGACGAGCACCCGGCGACGTACACCTACGCCAACATCGAGACGCAGTTCACCTCGATGCAGCGCTACGGCCTGAGCTTCGACTGGTCGCGGCGGCTGCACACCTCGGACCCCGAGTACTACAAGTGGACCCAGTGGCTGTTCCTGAAGTTCCGCGAGCGCGGGCTGGCCTACCGGAAGAACAGCCCGGTCAACTGGTGCCCGAACGACCAGACGGTGCTGGCCAACGAGCAGGTGCTGGCCGACGGGACCTGCGAGCGCTGCGGCGCCGAGGTCACCAAGCGTGAGCTGACCCAGTGGTACTTCCGCACCACCCAGTACGCCCAGGAGCTGTACGACTGCCTGGACGAGCTGCAGGAGACCTGGATCGGCAAGGTGGTCAACGCGCAGCGCAACTGGATCGGCCGCTCCGAGGGCGCGCACGTCGACTTCGAGCTGCACCTGGACGGCGGCGGCACCCGCCCGCTGACCGTTTACACGACCCGCCCCGACACGCTGTTCGGCGCCACCTTCATGGTGGTGGCCGCGGACGCGCCGCTGGCCGCGGAGATCTGCTCGCCCGCGCAGCGCGAGGCGTTCGAGGCCTACCGGGACCAGACCCGCAAGGCCTCCGACATCGACCGGCTCTCCACCGAGCGGCCCAAGACCGGCGTGCCGCTGGGCGTGACCGCGACCAACCCGGTCACCGGTCAGCAGATCCCGGTGTGGGCGTCGGACTACGTGCTGGCGGAGTACGGCACCGGCGCGATCATGGCCGTGCCGGGTCAGGACCAGCGCGACTGGGACTTCGCCACGGCGTACGACCTGCCGATCATCCGCACGGTGCAGCCGCCGGCGGACTTCGACGGTGACGCGTTCACCGGCACCGGCCCGGCGATCAACTCGGCCAACGAGGAGATCTCGCTGAACGGGCTGGACGTGGCCGAGGCCAAGGCCACGATCATCGCCTGGCTGGAGCGCAAGGGCTGGGGCGCGGGCACGGTGAACTTCCGGCTGCGCGACTGGCTGCTGTCCCGGCAGCGGTACTGGGGCGCGCCGATCCCGATCATCCACTGCCCGGTCGACGGCGAGGTGGCGGTCCCCGAGGACCAGCTGCCGGTCGAGCTGCCCGAGCTGCGCGGTGCCGATCTGAAGCCGAAGGGAACCTCGCCACTGGGCGCGGCCACCGAGTGGGTCAACGTGACCTGCCCGACCTGCGGCGGCCCGGCGACCCGGGACACCGACACGATGGACACCTTCGTGGACTCGTCCTGGTACTTCTTCCGCTACCTGTCGCCGCACGACTCCACGCAGGCCTTCGACCCGGCGCTGGCCAAGGCGTGGGGGCCGATCGACCTGTACATCGGCGGCGACGAGCACGCGGTGCTGCACCTGCTGTACGCGCGGTTCTTCACCAAGGTGCTGCGCGACCTGGGCCTGATCGACTGGGACGAGCCGTTCTCGGCCTACCTGTCGCAGGGCAAGGTCATCAACAACGGTCGCAAGATGAGCAAGTCGCTGGGCAACGGCGTCAGTCTGGGGGACCAACTTGATGCCTTCGGCGTGGATGCGGTGCGGCTGACCCTGGTGTTCGCGAGCCCCCCCGAGGACAACATCGACTGGGCGGACGTGTCGCCGGCGGGGTCGCTGCGGTTCCTGCAGCGGGCGTGGCGGCTGTCGGGGGAGGTCACGTCCTCTCCCGGGGCCTCCTTCGCCGACGGGTCGTTGGACCTGCGCAAGGTCACCCACAAGACCGTGCACGACGCGGCCCAGCTGGTGGAGTCCTACCGGTTCAACGTGCTGGTCGCGCGCGTGATGGAGCTGGTCAACGCCACCCGTCGCACCATCGAGGCAGGCGGCGCCGCCGACCCGGCGGTGCGGGAGGCGACCGAGGTGGTCGCGCAGCTGCTGTCCCTGGTGGCCCCGTACACCGCCGAGGAGATGTGGGAGCGGCTGGGGCACCAGCCCACCGTGGCCCGCCAGCCCTGGCCGACCGTGGACGAGGCGCTGCTGGTCGAGGACTCGGTCACCGCGGTCGTCCAGGTCCAGGGCAAGGTCCGCGGGCGCCTGGAGGTGTCCCCGGACATCTCCGAGTCGGACCTGGAGGCCGCCGCGCTGGCCGACCCCGCGGTGCAGAAGGCCCTGGACGGCGCGACCGTGCGCAAGGTGATCGTGCGGGCGCCGAAACTGGTGAACATCGTCATCGGCGCTTAGCCGATGGAGCCGGCTCGGCGGAAACGGCTCGGGGGAGCGAAGCGGAGGAGAACGGCTTGCGCCGCGTCGGCGAGCCACGCACGTGCGGCGACGTAGCTACGATCCCGACCCTCGCTAGTCTTTCGCTCATGTCCGTCGCGCTGGTCACCGACTCGACCTCGTCGCTGCCGGCCGAGCTGGCGGCGGCGCGCGGGATCACCGTGGTGCCGCTGCAGGTGGTCATCGGGGCGACCTCGTACGACGAGGGTGCGGACGGTGCGACCCCGGAGCTGATCGCCGAGGCGCTGCGCTCGTGGACGCCGGTCAGCACGTCGCGGCCCAACCCCGAGGAGATGCTCGAGGTCTACGAGGGCCTCGCGCTCGAGGGCGCCACCGAGATCGTCTCGGTCCACCTCTCCGCTGATCTCAGCGGTACCTTCGAGTCCGCCCAGCTCGCGGCGAAGCGCGCCTCGGTGCCGGTGCACGCGGTGGACAGCCGGCAGGTCGGGATGGGCTCGGGCTTCGCCGTGCTCGCCGCGGCGGACGCCCGCGACGCCGGCCTTGACGGGGACAAGGTGGCCTCCGCGGCACGGGAGCGGGCAGCGGCGACCACCTCGTTGTTCTACGTGGACACCTTGGAGTACCTGCGCCGGGGCGGCCGGATGGGAGCGGCCGCGGCGCTGCTCGGCTCCGCGCTCGCGGTCAAGCCGATCCTCAAGGTCGACCACGGCCGGATCGGGCCGTTCGAGCGGGTCCGGACCGCGGCCCGGGCACTGAGCCGCCTGGAGGAGCTGGCCGTCGAGGCGGCCGCGGACGACGCGGTCGAGGTCGCGGTCGCGCACCTCGCCAGCCCGGAGCGGGCCGGCGCTCTCGCCGAACGGCTGTCCTCCCGGCTGGCCGAGGGCCTCGGTGACCGCGAGGTCCACGTCGGCGAGATCGGCGCCGTCCTGGGCGCGCACGTCGGCCCCGGCATGGTCGCGGTGGTCGTCGCGCGTCGTTAGCCACGGGCGGTTTTCTCCACAGGCCTCGATCGCGCGGACTTTTCCACAGCGCTCCTGCCGGCCACGGCGATCCACGGGTGCGCCCACCTAGCGTCCCGGGCATGCGTCGAGAGTCCCCTGCAGAGATCGCCGCGATCGCGGCCCAGCGCCTGGAACGGCTGCGTGCGAGCGTGCCGTCCGATCAGTCCGCTCCTGCGGCCCCGCTTGCCGTGCCCGTGCCTCACCCGGGTCGCCATGCCCTGCACCGGCCACCGCCCGCGCCATCGCGCGTCGCGGCCTGGGCCGGCCGACGGCTGCCCACCCTGGCCGGGTCTGCTCGCCTGCGGCTCGGGCACCTGACCGGACTGCTCCTGGTCGCCGCGCTCGTCCTCGCCGTGACAGCGTGGTGGGCGGTGCACCGGGGCTCGCCGACGGTCCCGGTAGCGGCGCCGGTCGCCTCCCCGGCCGCCCGGACGACGGGTGGCTCCGCGCCCGGCCCGTCCGCCGGCGCGTCCGCCGACGCGGCTCCGGTGGCTCTGGCTGGTTCCGCGACGCCGTCCCCGGTCGCCGCGTCGGGGACGGTGGTGGTCGACGTCGCCGGGAAGGTGCGCCGGCCCGGGATCGTCTCGCTGCCGGCCGGGTCCCGCGTGGTCGAGGCGCTACGGCGGGCCGGGGGAGCACGACCGGGCGTCGACCTGACCTCGCTCAACCTGGCCCGGATCCTGATCGACGGCGAGCAGCTGCTCGTCGGGGTGTCACCGGGCTCCGGGGCCGGGTCAGCGGCCGCCTCGGGCAGCGCCCCGGCCAGCGCCCCGGTCAGCGCCACCCAGGGTGCCTCAGCGGACACCACTGGGGTGGCGAGCGTGAACCTCAACACCGCGACCGCCGAAGGACTGGACGAGCTGCCCGGAGTCGGCCCGGTGACGGCGCAGAAGATCATCGCCTGGCGTACCGAGCACGGTGCCTTCCGGTCGGTCGACGAGCTGCTGGAGGTCGACGGCATCGGACCCAAGACGCTGGCGGAGCTGGCTCCCCGTGCGACGCTGTGACCTCGGCTGGGTCCTCGCCCGCCTCCTCGCCCGAGCCGTCGCCCGGATCATCGCCGGCGCGGGACCTGAGGACGCCCCTGCTCGCGGCGACGGCGTGGGGCGCGGCCCTTCTCGGGCAGACGCTTCCCGGAGCGCGGCCCTGGCTGGTGCTGCTCGCGCTGACGGCCCTCGGGCTGACCCGCCGGCGCCTCCGAACTCCGCTCGGGGCCGGGCTGCTCCTCGTCGCGGGGACGGCGCTCCTCGTCGGGCAGGTCCGCATCGACGAGGTCCGGCTCTCCCCGGTCGCCGAGCTGGCCCGGGACGGCGCGACGATCCGGGCCGAGCTGACCGTGGCCTCCGCGCCAGAGCTCCGGCACGGACGGTTCGGCGACGTGGTCCGCTTCGAGGCGACCACGCGCTCGGTCCAGGGCCGGGGGAGGCGGACCGCGTCACCAGCGCGGGTCCTGGTCCTCCTGGATCTCGACGACGGCTGGGCGAGCCGTCAGGCCGGCCTCAGGTCCGGCGTCGAGGTCGGCGCGAGGATCCGGGTGCAAGGCCGTCTCCGGCCCGCCGACGAGCCCGACCTGGCCGGGGTGCTCCTCGCCCGGGGACGGCCGCAGGTGCTGGCCGGTCCCGGTCCGTTCGCCCGGGCGTCGACGTCGGCGCGGGCCGCGGTCCGCCGCGCCAGCTCGGACCTCGGCGACGGCGCGGCCGCGCTGGTGCCTGCGCTGGTCGACGGCGACGAGAGCGCGGCCGGCGGCACCGAGCCGTTCACCCCGGCGTTCCGGACCGCCGGGATGACGCACCTGCTCGCGGTGAGCGGGACGAACCTGACCCTGATCCTCGGGGCGGTTCTCCTGCTCGCCCGCTGGTGCCGGGTGCGCTCCTGGGGCCTGGCCGTGGCCGGGGCCCTCGGCGTCGCCGGGTTCGTGCTGCTGGCCGGCCCCGAGCCGAGCGTGCTGCGCGCGGCCGCGATGGGCACGGTCGCACTGGCGGGGATGGGGAGGGCGGGGGCGGGGCGGGGCACACGGACACTCGGCGTCGCGGTCCTGCTCCTCGTGCTCGCCGACCCCTGGCTGGCCCGCTCGGTCGGGTTCGCCCTGTCGGTGGCCGCGACGGCCGGCATCCTCGTGCTCGGACCACCTTGGAGGGACGCGCTGGCTCGCTGGCTGCCACGCTGGCTGGCCGAGGCGGTTGCCGTCCCCCTGGCCGCCCAGGTCGCCTGCACGCCCGTCGTCGCGGCCATCTCCGGGCAGGTCAGCCTGGTCGCGGTCGGGGCCAACATCGTCGCGGCGCCCCTGGTCGGACCCGCCACCGTGCTCGGGCTGGCCGGCGGACTGGTCGCGCTCGTCTCGACACAGGCTGGGCAGCTCGTCGCGCTGCCGGCGGGCTGGTGCGCTCACGGGATCATCGCCGTCGCCGAGCGCGCCGCCGCGATGCCGGTGCCGGCACTTCCGTGGTCGACCGCGCCGCTCGCCCTGGCGCTGCTGACGCTGGTCTGCCTCGTCGTGGCCCTCGGACTGGCCTCGGTGCTCGTTCGCCCGGGCCTGACGGTGGGACTGGTCCTCGCCGTCGTGGTCGTGGTCCGCGCGCCGCTTCCGCTGGGTTCGTGGCCGCCCGCCGGCTGGGTGATGGTGGCCTGCGACGTGGGACAGGGCGACGCGCTGGTGCTGCGGGTCGCCGAGCACAGTGCTGTCGTGGTCGACGCGGGTCCGGACCCCGCCCTCGTCGACGACTGCCTCCGCCGGCTCGAGATCCGGAGCGTGCCGGTGCTCGTGATCAGCCACTTCCACGCCGACCACGTCGACGGCGTGGACGGGGTGATGCGGGGCCGCCGGGTGGGCCGCCTCGACGTGTCCCCGCTCGCCGAGCCTCCGGCGGGGGCACGCGAGGTCGAGCGCGCAGCCGAGCGAGCGCGCGTCCCGGTTCGCCAGGTCAGGCTGGGGGAGCGCACCGAGGTCGGCGACCTTCGCTGGCAGGTGCTCGGTCCGGTGCGCACGCCGGTACCGGACTCCGGATCGCCGCCCAACGACGCCAGCGTGGTCCTGCTCGTCGAGACCCGGGGTGTCCGGCTGCTGCTGATGGGCGACGAGGAGCAGCCCTCGCAGCGCGACCTGGACCGAGCCTGGCCCGGCCTGCGAGCCGACGTGCTCAAGGTCGCGCACCACGGCAGCCGCAACCAGGACGAGCACCTGGTCGACGGGCTCGGCGCCCGGGTGGCACTGATCTCGGTCGGGGTGGACAACGACTACGGCCATCCCGCGCCGCGCACCCTCGACCTGCTCACCCGAGCCCGGATGCGGGTGCTGCGGACAGACCGCGACGGGGACCTCGCCGTGGTGGTCGAGCCGGGTGGCGGGCTGGCGACCCGGGGCCGGGGCAAGCCTCCGTGAGCCGGACGCGGCGATGTCCGCGGCGCGTGAGAGGCTGCGCCCATGGCTGGTCCGGATCCGTCGCAGGTGCTCGGTCGCATCACCCTGGTCACCGGTCCGGAGGAGTTCCTCTCCGAGCGGGCGGTCCAGCAGGTTCGCGCCGCCGTACGACGGGCTGACGCCGAGGCTGAGATGAGCGAGACCGCCGGCGGCCAGCTGACCATGGCGACCCTCGGCGAGCTCGCCGCGCCTTCGCTGTTCTCCAGCACCCGGTGCGTCGTGGTCCGCTCGCTCGAGGACCTGCCCGACGAGTCGGTCCCCGGCCTGTTCGACTACGCCGGAGCGCCCGCCGAGGACGTTGCGCTCGTCCTCGTCCACGGAGGCGGCGCCAAGGGCAGCGGCACCCTGACCAAGCTGCGCAAGGAGGCAGCGGTCACCGAGGTGAAGTCGGTGGCCCTGACCGCGCGGGAGTACCCGAACTTCGTCGTCGGCGAGCTGCGAGCCCACAAGGTCAAGATCGACCCGGACGCGGCCGCGTTCCTGGTCCAGGCGGTCGGGCAGGACCTGCGCTCGCTCTCGGCCGCCGCCAGCCAGCTCGCCTCGGACTTCGAGGGGCAGCCGGTGACGATCGAGATGGTGAAGACCTACTTCGGCGGGCGCGCCGAGGCCAAGTCGTTCGCGGTGGCCGACCACGCGATCTTCGGTCGCGCGGCCAAGGCGCTCGAGGAGCTGCGCTGGGCGCTGGACCGGGGCACCGCGCCGGTGCTGGTCACCAGCGCGGTCGCCGGTGGTCTGCGCAGCCTGGCCCGGTACAAGTCCGCGCCCCGGGGCATGCGCAACGCCGACCTGATGCGCGAGGTGGGGGTGCCGAGCTGGAAGCTGGACATCCTGCGCGACCAGGCCCGCGGCTGGGACGAGGACGGGATCGCGCGTGCCATCCGGGTGGTCGCGACGGCCGACGCGGAGATCAAGGGCAAGGCCCACGACCCGTCGTACGCGCTCGAGAAGATGGTCCTCGACATCGTGCGAAACCGCCCTTCACGACCCTAGGGAAAGGGAAAGGCGCCGGCCAGGTGGACCGGCGCCTCTCGGCGATCAGAGGGAAGAGCGTGTCAGAGGGACGCGGCCTTCTTCTGGATGGCCGACTTGCGGTTGGCGGCCTGGTTCTTGTGGATGACGCCCTTGGAGGCGGCCTTGTCGAGGGCCTTGCCCGCAGCGGCGGCGAGGGTCTTGGCCTCGTCGCCGTTGCCGGCGGTCGCGGCCTCACGGAACTTGCGCACGGCGGTCTTCAGCGACGACTTCACGGCCTTGTTGCGCTCGTGCGCGGCCTCGTTCTGCCGGTTGCGCTTGATCTGGGACTTGATGTTTGCCACGGGGGCTCGCCTGTCTCTTCGTGCTCGGTTCGGATGAAAGATTCTGGGTGCGGGCAGGGGTGCCCAGACACGAGGGGAAACAATACCAACAACCCGATGACCCGCCCAAATCGAGACTCAGCGTGCCGAGGTCACCGCGGAGGCGAGCCGGGTGATCTCGCCGGCCTCGACGACCCGGTTGCCGGGCTCCTGGCGCCGTGCCTCGACGACCATCGCCCGGGCGACGTCGGTCGCCTTGGTCGGACGGTACCTGCCCAGCACGGGGGACAGGGCCCGCATCACCACCAGGCCGGCCGACTCGGCGACCCGGGTCTCGGTGCGGTGCCCGTCGAGCATGGACGGCCGGAACGCCACGATCGTCGGGATCCCGGTCGCGTTCACGAAGTGCTCGGTGTCGCCCTTGACCTTGTTGTAGAAGATCTTCGACTTCGGCGAGGCGCCCATCGCGGTCACGTGCAGGAACTGCGAGGCCCCGTTGCGGAAGGCCGACCCGGCCAGCGCGATCACGGCGTCGTAGTCGACCACGCGGAAGCCCGGCCGGCTGCGCGCCTTCTTCATGGTGGTGCCCAGGCAGCAGAACACGTCGTCGCACGGCGGCAGCTCGCCGATCACCGGGAACGGCACCAGCTGCTGCTCGAGCTTCGGGTGCTCCCGGTCGACCCGGCGCCGGCCGACGCTGACCACCCGATCCCAGGTCGGGTCCTCGAGCAGCAGGTCGAGCAGGTGACCGCCGACGAGTCCGGATGCACCGGCGATGACCGCGGTTCGGCTCATGCCCACTGCCCCCTCGTTGATCCGCACGGGTTCGTTCCACACCGGCCGGGGAAGGCTTCCCGGCGTTGCCGAGCATGAAACCACACTCTTTCCGAGACCCGACAAGTCGGAAAAAGAGTGTGAAACGGCCCCCGTGTCAGTCCGTCAGGGGTGCCGCTTCCTCGAGCTCGACCAGCGCGGCCTTGATCGCGTCGGCGAGCTCGTCGATGTCCGGGGCGACCTCCGGGGTGGTGACGAACCCGAAGTCGATCGAGTCCAGATAGCTGAACACGGTCACGTTCAGCGCCACCTCGAGCACCAGCGGGCCGATCGGCAGCAGCGAGCGCAGCGGCGCGGTCGCCATGTAGAGCGGGAACGGCGGACCGGGCACGTTGGAGACGACCAGGTTGATCGGGGCCAGCGAGTTCGCCAGCCCGCTGGAGGTGTAGGCCCGCGACGCCAGGCTGAGCAGGCCCGGGGGAGTGATGTCCGGAAGCTGCATGATCTGGTGCGCGGTGAGCGCCTTGGCCATCTCCTTGGCGCCCTGCGAGCTCTCGTAGATCGCCTTGATCCGGGCCGCGGCGTCCTCGACGTCGGTGGCCAGGCTGACCGTCATCGAGGAGACCTGGTTGCCGACGTGCCCGGCGGTGTCCTCGGTCCGGGTGGAGACCGGGATCTGCGCGATCATCGGCTTGGCCGGGATGCCCTCGCGCTCGCCCAGGTAGATCCGCAGCGCGCCCGCGACGAGGGCCAGCACCACGTCGTTGAGCTTCACGCCGTACGCGTCCTTGAGCGCCTTGACCCGGTCCAGCTCGATCTTGACCCCGGTGATCCGGCGGTGCGGGCTGAGCGTCGCGTTGAACCGGGTGGTCGGCGCGGAGAAGAACCGCGGCGGCTTGTTCTCGTAGTTGCGCACCGCGATCTGCTGGCGCACGGTCTGGTTGAGGATGCCGAAGATCCGTGCGGGCGTGCGCACCGCGACGTTGACCCAGCCCCCGGCGAGCGCCCGGACCGTGCTGGGGGCGGACGAGCCGATCCCGTGCACGACCTCCTCCGACGGCGGCCGCGGCTCGGGGGTGATGTCGAGCAGGATCTCGCCGAGCCCGGCACCGGAGACGCCGTCGACGATCGAGTGGTGCATCTTGGTGAGCGTCGCGACCCGGCCCTTCTGCAGGCCCTCGATCACCCACAGCTCCCACAGCGGCCGGTTCCGGTCGAGCTTGTACGACATCAGCCGGCTGATCAGCTCGTCGAGCTCCTTGCGGGTGCCCGGCTGCGGCACCCCGATCCGCCGGATGTGGAAGTCCGGGTCCAGGGTGTCGTCCTCGACGAACCACGGCCGGTCCAGACCGAACGGGGACTCGACCACCTTCCAGCGCAGCTGCGGCATCTGAGGCAGCCGCTCGATGACGATCTGCCGGACGCGCTCGAAGCTGAACTCCGGCGCGTCGGCGGTCTCGTGGATCGCCACCGCCCCGATGTGCATGTGCCACGCCGGCGTCTCGCCGTACCAGAATGCAGCGTCGACCCCACTCATCCGCTTCATGGCCGACACCCTAGGGATGCCGAAGGGGTGTGACGAGCGTCTCAGCGAATTCTGGTTACCGGGTACCGGCGGCGCCGTGGGCCAGCGCCTCCAGCACCGCGTTGGTGAAACCGGGCAGATCGTCCGGCTTCCGGCTGGTGATGAGGTTGCCGTCGGTGACGAGCGGCTTGTCGACCCACTCGGCGCCGGCGTTGCGCAGGTCGGTCTGCAGGCTCGGCCACGAGGTGAGCGTGCGCCCCTCGGCGACCCCGGCCTCGGCGAGCATCCACCCCGCGTGGCAGATCGCCGCGACCGGCTTCCCGCTGGCCACGAAGTCCCGCACGAACGCGACCGCGTCGGCGTCGGTGCGCAGCGCGTCGGGGTTGGCCACGCCGCCGGGCAGGACCAGCGCGTCGTACTCCTCGACGTCCGACTCGGCGACCGTGCGGTCGACGTGGAGCTCGCCGTCCTTGTCGAGGTGGTTGAAGGTCTGCACCTCGCCGGGCCGGGTGCTGATGAGCACCGGCTCGGCGCCCGCGTCCTTGATCGCGTCCCACGGGGTGGTCAGCTCGACACGCTCCACGCCCTCGGGGGCGGTCAGGAACGCCACTCTCTTTCCCTGTACGTCGCTCATGCGACTCCTCGTGCCCGGGCGATCGGGATCCATGCGCCGTTTCGCGCCCGCGCCCGGCCGCGTGGGAGGATGAGCGGACCCCGAAACACATCAGCACCGACGAGAGAGCCCGTGGCCAGCAAAGCGACCGCGCCCCAGCCGGGCAGCACCGACCCCGGGATCATCCGGAACTTCTGCATCATCGCCCACATCGACCACGGCAAGTCGACCCTGGCCGACCGGATGCTGCAGCTCACCGGCGTCGTCGGCGAGCGCGAGGCGCGCGCGCAGTACCTGGACCGGATGGACATCGAGCGCGAGCGCGGCATCACCATCAAGAGCCAGGCCGTGCGGATGCCCTGGACGGTGCTCGACGGCAACGAGGAAGGCACCGAGGCCGGCACCTACGTCCTCAACATGATCGACACGCCCGGGCACGTGGACTTCACCTACGAGGTCTCCCGCAGCCTGCAGGCGTGCGAGGCGGCGGTCCTTCTCGTCGACGCGGCCCAGGGGATCGAGGCGCAGACGCTGGCCAACCTCTACCTGGCGCTGGCGGCGGACCTGCACATCATCCCGGTGCTCAACAAGATCGACCTGCCCAGCGCGAACCCGGAGAAGTACGCCGCCGAGCTGGCCGGCATCATCGGCTGCGATCCCGGCGACGTGCTCCAGGTGAGCGCCAAGACCGGGCTCGGCGTGGAGGCGCTGCTCAACGAGATCGTCAAGCAGACCCCGGCGCCGGTCGGCGACGCGAACGCCCCGGCGCGCGCGCTGATCTTCGACTCCGTCTACGACACCTACCGCGGCGTGGTCACCTACGTCCGCGTCGTCGACGGCAAGCTGTCCCACCGCGACCGGATCAAGATGATGTCCACCGGCGCGGTCCACGAGATGCTCGAGGTCGGCGTCATCAGTCCCGAGCCGGTCAAGGCGAGCGACCTCGGCGTCGGCGAGGTGGGCTACCTCATCACCGGCGTGAAGGACGTCCGCCAGTCCCGCGTCGGCGACACCGTGACCAGCCAGCACCACGGCGCAGGAGAGCCGCTCGGCGGGTACGAGCACCCGAACCCGATGGTCTTCGCCGGGCTCTACCCGATCGACGGCGACGACTACCCGACGCTGCGCGACGCCCTGGAGAAGCTGCAGCTCAACGACGCCGCGCTGGCCTACGAGCCGGAGACCTCCGGTGCCCTCGGCTTCGGCTTCCGCTGCGGCTTCCTCGGCCTGCTGCACATGGAGATCACCCGCGAGCGGCTCGAGCGCGAGTTCAACCTCGACCTGATCTCGACCGCGCCGAACGTCGTCTACCACGTGACCATGGACGACGGCACCCGCCGTGAGGTGACCAACCCGAGCGAGTACCCGGACGGCAAGGTCGCCGAGGTGCGGGAACCGGTCGTCAACGCCACCATCCTGGCGCCGTCGGACTACATCGGCGCGATCATGGAGCTCTGCCAGACCAAGCGCGGCACCCTGCAGGGGATGGACTACCTCTCCGAGGACCGCGTCGAGATGCGCTACACCCTGCCGATGGGCGAGATCGCCTTCGACTTCTTCGACCAGCTCAAGTCGCGGACCAAGGGCTACGCCTCGCTCAACTACGAGTTCGCCGGCGAGCAGGCCGGCGACCTGGTCAAGGTCGACATCCTGCTGCAGGGCGAGCCGGTCGACGCGTTCAGCGCCATCGTGCACAAGGACGCTGCCTACTCCTACGGCGTGATGCTGGCCGGCAAGCTGCGCGAGCTGATCCCGCGACAGCAGTTCGAGGTGCCGATCCAGGCCGCGATCGGCTCCCGGGTGATCGCCCGCGAGACCATCCGCGCGATCCGCAAGGACGTGCTCGCCAAGTGCTACGGCGGTGACATCACCCGCAAGCGCAAGCTGCTGGAGAAGCAGAAGGAGGGCAAGAAGCGGATGAAGATGGTGGGCCGCGTCGAGGTCCCCCAGGAGGCCTTCATCGCTGCGCTCTCGACGTCGGCGGCGGCGGAGAAGAAGAAGTAGCGACCTCCGCCACCTCGTCCTGCACGCACGCCGCGGCGGCCAGCAGCCCGGAGGCGGCGGCCACCAGCACCGCGGCCATCGGGCCCGGCGCGGCGGCGGTGTGGGCGCCGTCGCCCGCCGCGTAGATCCCCGGCCGGCTGGTCCGCCCGAACGCGTCGACCTCGATGCAGCCGGTACCGAGCACGGTCAGGTCCAGGTCCGCCGCGAACGGAGCCGACGGCACGTACGACGAGCGCACGAAGAACCCGTCCGCGACCAGGGTGCTGCCGTCGCTGAGCTCGACCGCGACGCCGTCGCCCTCGCGGGAGAGTGCGGTGATCTTGGCGTCGCGCAGCGTGGCGCCGGCGCGCTCCACGGCGACCGGGTCCGGGGAGAAGCCGTCGCCGACCACGACCACCTCGCCGGCGATCGGCGCCAGCATCGCGGCCATGCGGTCAGCGTGGTCGCTGCCCTGGACCACCACCGTGCCACCGGCGAACTCGTGCCCGTGGCAGAACGGGCAGTGCGCCACCACGGTGCCGAACAGCTCCGCCAGGCCCGGTACGTCGGGCAGCTCGTCGCGCACGCCGGTCGCCAGGATGATCCGCTTGGCGGGGTGCATGGTCCCGTCCGCGGTGCGCACCTCGTAGCCGCTGTCTGCCGGAGTCACGTGGGTGACCACCGCCGCGCGCAGCTCGACGTCGGCGTACGTGTCCAGCTCGGCGCGGGCCGCGGCGCGCAGCTCGGCCGGCGGGGTGCCGTCGCGGGTGAGGAAGTTGTGCATCTCGCCGGCCGGCTCGTTGCGGTACTCGCCCGAGTCCAGCACCAGGGTGCGCCGGTGCATCCGGCCCAGCGTCAGGCCAGCCTGCAGGCCGGCCGGTCCGGCGCCGATCACGATCACGTCGTACATGGGTTCTCCTTCACGGACGATTTGAGTTCGGCACCAGCGTGTGACTTCATGTCGACATGAAGTCAAGCGAGCAGGCGGTCTGGTCCGTCGGGCAGGTCGCGGAGCGGTTCGACATCGGCACCAACGTGCTGCGGCACTGGGAGGACATGGGCCTGCTCAAGCCGGCCCGTGACTCCGCCGACCGCCGCCGGTACTCCCGCGACGACGTGGTCCGGGTCGCGGTGATCCAGCGCAGCAAGGCGGCCGGGATGAGCCTGGAGCAGATCCGGGTGATGCTCGACGCCGAGACCCGGGGCCGGCACGAGGTGCTGCTCGCCCACGTCGAGGACCTGGATCGGCGGATGGAGGAGATGCGGCTGTCCCGCGAGATGACCATGCACGCGTTCCGGTGCAAGGCCCATGACTTGACCACCTGCTCGCACTTCCGCGGCTGGGTGGACGACCTGCTCGCGGACTTCTGATGCCGGTGCTCACCAGCCTGTACGACGAGTGGGAGCTGCGCCCGGAGGGGTCCCCGGTGGTCACCGAGACGGCGACGGTCGTCCCGGTCCGCACCGCGCGCGGCGACCGGGCGGTCCTCAAGGTGTCGGTGCCGACCGAGGCGAACGAGCACGAGCACCTGGCGCTGAGCCACTGGGCCGGCCGGGGCGCCGCCACACTGCTGCGCGCCGACCCGCGACGCCGGGCGCTGCTGCTCGGCAGGCTGACCGGCGAGGACCTGGGCGAGGCCTGGGACGTCGAGGCGTGCGAGATCGTCGGGCGCCTGTACTCCCGGCTGCACGTGCCCGCGTTCCGGCCGCTGCGCCTGCTCAGCGAGGAGAGTGCCGCGATCGCCGTACGGTTGGCCGGCCTGCCGCGCAACGCCCCGCTGCCGCGCCGGATGGTCGAGCAGGCAGTCTCGCTGGCGCGGTCCTTCGCGGTCGACCCGGCCACCGACGGCGTGGTGGTGCACACCGACCTTCACTACCGGAACGTCCTGCTCGACGAGCAGGGGCAGTGGCGGGCCATCTCGCCGAAGCCGCTCTCCGGAGATCCGCACCACGAGCCGGCGCCGATGCTGCTGCAGCGCTACGACGAGCTCGCCGGCGACGTCCGCAACGGCCTGCGGCGCCGCTTCCACGCCCTCGTCGACACGGCGGGCCTCGACGAGGACCGTGCCCGGGACTGGGCGATCGTGCGCGCGATCAGCCAGGCCGCCGCCCACCTGGACGACCGCGACCTGGTGACCCGCGCGGTCGCGGTCGCGAAGGCGGTCCAGGACTGAGCAGCGTCGAGGCGTCCGAAGTGAAAGCCCAAGAAGCGCTGAGGCGTCTCATATGAAAGCCGACGGCTTTCATATGAGACGCCTCAGCATGCTTGGCGTTTTCATCTGCGACGCCTGAGCGGGCCGAGGCAGTTTCGTCGCGTCAGGAAGTGGCAATCTCTGCCGCGACGGACGCCGCCGGGACACAATCACGCGCATGACCGAGCCCATCACCCCGCCTCTTCCTCCGGCCGGCTGGTACCCGGACCCGGAGGACCCCACGCGGACGCTGCGCTGGTGGGACGGCTACCAGTGGAGCCTGCGCAAGCCGATGCCGGCTCCGGACGGCGGCGGGATTCGCCGGCCGGTCGGGCGCGGCGTCGCCCGGCTCGGCCAGGTGATCGGGGTCGCGCTGGTCTTCACCGCACTGCTCGGGATCGGTCAGCTCTCGCTGCACCTCTGGGGAATCGGCATGGTCGACGAGGCCGTCGCCGAGGGTGACGTCGACCGGCTGGACGCCTTCGACAACGCCGACGCGGCGCTGGGCGTCGTCGGGCTCCTGCTGATGCTGACGGTTGGCATCTGCTGGATGGTCTGGCAGTACCGGTTGGCGCGCACCTTCTACGACAGCGACCTGCATCGGAATCCGCCCTGGCACGCGTGGTCCTGGGTGATCCCGTTCGGCAACCTCTGGATGCCGTTCCAGAACGTCCGCGACCTGTGGCGCCAGCTCGTCCCGCTGAAGGCGACAGCGATGCTGGGCTGGTGGTGGGCCGCGCTGATCGGATCCTGGATCATCGAGCGCATCGTGCTCAGCGACATCGACGAGGTGGACTCGCCGGACACCTTCAAGAACGTGATCGGCACCGAGGTCGCCGCGGACCTGCTCGGCATCGTCGCGGCCGTCCTTGCCGTCCGGATCGTCCGCACCCTCACCCGGGCGGGCCTGGCCCGGTCGGCGAGCGAGGTCAGCGCAGCGAGTCCCGCCGGCTGACCAGGTGCGCCCGCTCGGCCTCGTTCTCGACCAGGGCGAGGGCGGCGTCGTACGCGTCCCTGGCCTCGGCGTCGCGCTCCAGGCGGCGCAGCAGCTCCGCGCGGGTCACGTGCCACGCGTGGTAGCCGGCCAGGTCGAGCCGTTCCACGACCGACAGAGCCACCGCGGGCCCGTCGACCTCGGCCACCGCGACCGCGCGGTTCAGCTCGACGATCGGGTTCGGCTGCACCCGCAGCAGCTGGTCGTAGAGCTGCACGATCTGCCGCCAGTCGGTCATCGAGGCGTCCAGCGCATCGGTGTGCACCGCGTTGATGGCGGCCTGCAGCTGGTAGGGCCCGGGCCGGTTCAGTGCCAGGCAGCGGCGGACCAGGCGGTGCCCCTCGTCGATCAGCGCCGCGTCCCAGCGGGTCCGGTCCTGCTTGTCGAGGGTGACGAGCGCGCCCGCGGCGTCGACCCGCGCCGGGTGCCGGGCCTCGGTGAGCAGCATCAGCGCGAGCAGGCCGAGCACCTCGGGCTCGTCGACCAGCGAAGCGACCTGCCGGGTCAGCCGCACCGCCTCCTCGCACAGGTCCACCCGGGTACCGGCCGCGCCGGAGGTCAGGTAGCCCTCGTTGAACACCAGGTACAGGACCGCCAGCACGCCGGCCAGCCGGCTCGGCAGGTCCTCGGCGGAGGGCACCCGGTAGGGGATGTTGGCGTTCTTGATCTTCTGCTTCGCCCGGGTGATCCGCTGCGCCATCGTGGTCTCGGGGACCAGGAAGGCGTGTGCGATCTCGGCCACGGTCAGGCCGCCGAGCAGGCGCAGGGTCAGCGCGACCCGGTTCTCCAGGGCCAGCGCCGGGTGGCAGCAGGTGAACACCAGCCGCAGCCGGTCGTCGGAGATCGGGCCGGTGGGCTGGTGGGGGCCCCCCTCGTTGTGCTCTGGGTCGGCGATCATCAGGGCCTCCTGGTGCTTGGCGTCCCGCTTGCCCTCGCGCCGGATCCGGTCGATCGCCTTGTTGCCCGCGGTCGTGGTCAGCCACGCACCCGGGTTCGGCGGGATGCCGTCGGCGGGCCAGCGCTCCAGCGCGGTGACCAGAGCGTCGGCGGCCGCGTCCTCGGCAAGGTCGATGTCACCGAAGCGGCGGATCAGGGTCGCGACCACCCGGCCGTGCTCGGCGCGGACGATCTCGGCGATGCGGTCGTCGAAGTCGGCGGGCACGGGTCAGTCGACGACGCCCTGGAACGGGCGCACCTCGACGGGGTGCCGGCACGCGCCCGACGCCCGGCCCGCGATGGCCAGGGCCTCGTCCAGGTCGGCGGCCTCGATGACCCAGAAGCCGCCGAGCTGCTCCTTGGTCTCGACGTACGGGCCGTCGCTGATGATCGGTTCGGCCTTGGTGCCGTCCACGACGGTCGAGCTGTCCGGGTGCAGCAGGCCACCGGCGAAGAGCCAGTGCCCGGAGCCCTGCAGGTCCTTGTTGAACGCCTCGGTGTCGGCGAACGACTGCTGGGTCTCAGGGCTGTCGAAGTCGAGGGCGTCCCAGTCGTGGATGACCGAGAGCAGGTAGTGCGTCATGGTGCGCTCCTAGTTCGGGGACCTCTGCGGGTCCCATCTTGTCGTGTCACCCTCTCCACGAACGAGCACACCCGGATACGACACCTCAGTCTCAGAAGAGCTGCGCGGCGACCCCGAGCAGCACCGCCTCGGAGCCGGGCGGGCCGACCAGCTGCACCGCGACGCCGTCGCAGGGCACCGCGACCGCCGGGAAGCCGGCCAGGTTCCAGGCCGGCGTGAACGGGATCGACCGCGCCGAGGCCAGGTAGGTCGCCAGGTAGCCCTTCTCCGTCAGGGCCCCGGCAGGTCCGGGTCCGCGGGCGGTCACCGGCGTCACCAGCACGTCGTACGACGTGAAGAGCTCGTGCGCGCGCTCGGTCCACGCGCGGCCGTCGCCGGGTCCGCGCCGGCCCTTGCGCACGATCGCCCGGGTCCGCGGCTCCAACCGGTCCGGATCGAGGCCGAGGCGGGTCACCTCCTCGGCGACCCCGGCGTGCCAGGACCGCCCCCAGGCGTTGAGCACGGTGGCCGGGTAGCGAGGATCGGCCTTGTCGACCAGGTGGCCGTGCTCGCGCAGGCGTGCGGCGGCCCGCTCGACCGCGGCCCGGCGCGGCGCGTCCGGCGGCCCGAGCGGCGACGGGCTGCGTACCGAGGTCGCGACCCGTAGCGAGCCCAGGTCGCCCGTCTCGACGGGGGTTCCGGTGAGAACCCCGTGGGCGAGGGCGACGTCGGCGACGGTCCGGCCGATCGGCCCGGCCACGGTCAGCCCGTACCAGTGCTCGGCGACGCCCCCGGGCAGCGGCACCGCACCACGGGTCGGCTTGAGCCCGACCAGCCCGCAGTGCGCCGAGGGGATCCGGATCGAGCCGCCGCCGTCGGTCCCCAGCGCGACCGCCGCCATCCCGGCGGCGACCGCGGCGGCGCCTCCGCCGGTGGAGCCGCCCGGATCGCGGCCGGGGTCGAGCGGGTTGCGGGTGGCGCCGTACGCGCGGGACGACGTGAAGCCCCAGACCGCCAGCTCGGGCAGCCGGGTGCTGCCGACCACGACCGCGCCGGCCGCGCGCACCCGGGCGACCAGCTCGTCGTCGGCCGGGGCCGGATCCTCGCTGGTGGCCGCGGACCCGTACCGCACCGGCGACCCGGCGATGGCCATGTTGTCCTTGATCGCCACCGGCACGCCCGCCAGCGGCAGCCGGTCGCGTTCAGGGCTCGCGTCGACGGCCGCCGCCTCGGCGAGGGCCTGCTCGGCCCGGACCGAGGCGAACGCGTTCAGGTCGGGGTCCAGCGCGGCGATCCTGTCGAGGTGGGCCTGGGCGACCTGCACCGCCGTACGGCGTCCGGCGCGCACGTCCGCGGCGATCGCGGACGCGGTCCCCGGGTCGTTCTCGCTCGTGGGCCCGCTCATGGGCCCGAGCCAAGCACCGGCGGCGCGGCAGCGGCAATGGCCTGTTGTGACGGCTTGGTGACGCCGCCTCGTCGCAGAACGGGCCCGCTCCGCGGCCGATTCCTGGCTCTCGCCGGAGCGGTGATCTAGGTTACGTGCAGGCGTTGACCCCGAGCAGAAGGCAGATCCTCATGTCCCCGGTCGTCCGAGACACCTCCTTCATCGACAAGCGCTCGCCGAACATGGCGGCGCAGTTCCGGGAGCGGGTCGCCAAGACCCCGAACCTGGAGGCGTTCCGGTTCCCGGTGGCCGACGGGCAGCCCTGGAAGTCGATCACCTGGCAGGAGGCCGGTGACCGGGTCGAGCGGCTCGCGGCCGGACTGCTCGCGCTCGGGATCGAGTCCGAGCAGCGGGTCGGGATCGCGGCCAGCACCCGGGTGGAGTGGATCGAGGCCGACCTCGCGGTGATGTGCGCGGGCGCCGCGACCACGACCGTGTACCCCTCGACGATGGCCGCCGACGTGGCCTACATCCTGGCCGACTCCGAGTCCCGGGTCGTCTTCGCCGAGGACGACGAGCAGGTCGGCAAGCTGCGCGAGCACAAGGCCGAGCTGCCCAAGCTGGAGAAGGTCGTCGTCTTCGAGGGGACCACCGACGGCGACTGGGTGATCGGGCTCGACGACCTGGCCGCACTGGGGGAGAAGCACCTGGCCGAGCACCCGGACGCGGTCGACAAGGCGGTCGAGGCGATCGGTCCCGACCAGCTGGCCACGCTGATCTACACCTCCGGCACCACCGGGCGGCCCAAGGGCGTCCGGCTGCGGCACTCCTCCTGGACCTACGAGGGCGCCGCGATCCAGTCCCAGGGGATCCTCGACGAGAACGACCTGCAGTTCCTCTGGCTGCCGATGGCGCACTCGTTCGGCAAGGTGCTGCTCTCCACCCAGCTGGCCTGCGGGTTCGCGACCGCGGTCGACGGCCGGGTGGACAAGATCATCGACAACCTGGCGATCGTGAAGCCGACCTTCATGGGTGCCGCGCCACGGATCTTCGAGAAGGCCTACGCGCGCATCATCACCATGCAGGAGGCCGAGGGCGGCCTCAAGCTCAAGATCTTCAGCACCGCCTTCGAGGTCGGCAAGAAGGTCGACGCCCTGACGCTCGCCGGCAAGCCGGTGCCACCGCTGCTCAAGCTGCAGCACGCGCTGTTCGACCGGCTGGTGTTCAGCAAGATCCGGGACCGCTTCGGTGGCCGGGTGCGGTTCTTCATCTCCGGCTCGGCCGCGCTCAACCGCGAGATCGCCGAGTGGTTCCACGCCGCCGGCATCCTCATCCTCGAGGGCTACGGCCTGACCGAGACCTCGGCGGGCGCCTTCGTGAACCACCCCGACGAGTACAAGATCGGCACCGTCGGCCCGGTGTTCCCGGGCGGCCAGGTGCGGCTCGGCGAGAACGACGAGATCGAGATCAAGGGCCCGAACGTGATGGACGGGTACCACAACCTGCCCGAGGAGACCGCCGCGTCGCTGACCGAGGACGGCTGGCTCAAGACCGGCGACAAGGGGTCCCTCGACGCCGACGGCTTCCTCACCATCACCGGCCGGATCAAGGAGCTCTTCAAGACCTCGGGTGGCAAGTACGTCGCGCCGCCGGCGATCGAGGCCAAGTTCAAGGCGCTGTGCCCGTACGTCAGCCAGTTCATGGTCTTCGGCAACGAGCGCAACTACGTGATCGCGCTGGTCACCCTCGACCCGGACGCGATCGCCGGCTGGGCCGCGGAGAACGGCAAGGGCGGGGCGTCGTACACCGATCTGGTCCGGCTGCCCGAGGTGCGCACGATGGTCCAGGAGTACGTCGACCAGCTCAACACCCAGCTCAACCGCTGGGAGACGATCAAGAAGTTCGAGATCCTCGACCACGACCTGACCATCGAGTCCGGCGAGCTGACCCCGTCGCTCAAGGTGAAGCGCAACGTCGTGGAGACCAACAACCAGGCGCTGATCGACGGCCTGTATGCCTGAGTAACCTCGGGGAGTGCCCTCCACTCTTCCCGACGGCGACGTCGCGCCTGCCGACGGCTCGCTCCCGGCCTCCGTGCTGTCCGAGCTGCCGACGCGTTCGCTGGGCGCGTACGTGCACGTCCCGTTCTGCGCGGTCCGGTGCGGCTACTGCGACTTCAACACCTACACCGCCACCGAGCTCGGGCCCGGCGCCTCGCAGGCGACCTACGCCGCGACCGCGGTGCGCGAGATGGAGCTGCTCGCCGGGGTGCTTCCCGGGGCGCCGGCGCTGAGCACGGTGTTCTTCGGCGGCGGCACCCCGACGCTGCTGCCCAGCGCCGACCTGGTCCGGCTGCTCGACGGGCTGCGGACGTCGTACGGGCTGGCGGCGGACGCTGAGGTGACCACCGAGGCGAACCCGGACAGCGTCACGCCCGACAGCCTGGCCGAGCTCCGGGCCGGCGGGTTCACCCGGATCTCCTTCGGGATGCAGTCCGCGGTGCCCTCGGTCCTGGCCGTGCTCGATCGGACCCACGACCCCGAGCGGGTACCGCGTGCGGTGGGCTGGGCGCGCGAGGCGGGCTTCGACCAGATCAGCCTCGACCTGATCTACGGCACCCCGGGGGAGAGCGTCGCGGACTGGCGGACCTCCGTCGAGGCGGCCCTGGCCTGCGAGCCGGACCACGTCTCGGCGTACTCGCTGATCGTCGAGGAGGGCACCGCGCTGGCCCGGCAGGTCCGCTCCGGGGTGCTGCCGATGCCCGACGAGGACGACCTCGCCGAGAAGTACGTGCTGGCCGACGAGCTGCTGGAGGCCGCCGGATTCGGCTGGTACGAGGTCTCCAACTGGGCACGTGACCGGGCCGCGCGGTGCCGTCACAACGAGCTCTACTGGACCTCGCAGCACTGGCTGGGAATCGGCCCGGGGGCGCACGCGCACGTGGGCGGGGTGCGGTGGTGGAACGTCAAGCACCCGGCCGCGTACGCCGCTCGGCTGGCCGCGGGGGAGTCGCCCGCCCACGCCCGCGAGACCCTCGACGCCTCGACGCGTCTGGTGGAGCGGGTCCTGCTGGAGGTGCGGCTGCGCGACGGGATCGCCACGGGCGACCTGCCGGACGTCACCCGGATCGAGCCGGTGCTCGCCGACGGACTCGCGTACGTCGAGGGCGACCGTCTCGTGCTGACCCAGCGAGGTCGCCTGCTCGCGGACGCCGTGGTCCGGGACTTGCTCGACTAGTCGACCGTCACGAAGTCGATCAGCTCCTCGACGCGCCCCAGCAGCGCCGGGTCGAGGTCGGCGTACGAGGACACCTTCGAGAGGATGTGCTTCCAGGCCCGGGCGATGTCGGCCTGGTCGCGGTGCGGCCAGCCGAACGCCTGGCAGACGCCCTTCTTCCACTCCAGGGTGCGCGGCACCGTGGGCCACGCGTCCTTGCCGAGGCGTTCCGGCTTCACCGCCGCCCAGATGTCGATGAACGGGTGCCCGACGATCAGCACGTGCTGCCCGAGGGGGGACTTCGCCACCGACTGCGCGATCCGGCTCTCCTTGGACCCGGGCACCAGGTGGTCGACGAGCACGCCGACACGGCGCTGCGGGCCGGGCCGGAACGCGCGCAGGTGCTCGGGCAGGTCGTCGACGCCGTCGAGGTACTCGACGACGACGCCCTCGATGCGCAGGTCCGCGCCCCACACCTTCTCGACGAGCTCGGCGTCGTGGCGGCCCTCGACGAAGATCCGGCTGGCCCGGGCGACGCGGGCCTGAGCGCCCTCGACGGCCACCGAGCCGGACGCGGTCCGGGTCGGCTTCTCCGGTCCCTTGCGGGTCGGCGCGACCAGCACCACCGGCTTGCCCTCGAGCAGGAACCCGGGCCCGAGCGGGAAGGTGCGGCGCCGGTTGAGGCGGTCCTCGAGGATCATCGTGCCGAGGTCGCGCTCGACCTTGACGACCTCGCCGCACCAGCCGGTGACCACCTCCTCGACGACCATGCCGAGGGTGGCCGGGGTCTCGACGGCACGGCCGTTCTTCGGGGCGCGCCAGTCCGAGGAGAGGACGTCGGATCCATACCTGTCGAAGGTCACCGGACGACGCTACGCAGCCGGGTTCCCTGGGTCACGGAGGCGCGCGCAGGCTACGGTCGAGACCATGACGCGTAGGTCTTGGGCAGTCGTCGTCCCCCTCCTCGCCACCGCGCTCGCGGTCGTCCTGGGAGTGCTCTCCCCGGCCCGCGCGGCCGCTCCGGGTGCGCCGGTGAACACGGTCCCGCCGAGCATCTCGGGAACGCCGCAGGTCGGTGTGGTGCTGACAGCCGACCCGGGCACCTGGTCGCCCGAGGCCGACCTCTACCGCTACACGTGGCTGCGCGACGGCGTGGCGGTGGGCCCCGAAGTCTGGTCGACGCCGACGTACCGGCTCGTGGCCGCGGACCAAGGTCACCGGATCTCCGTCCAGGTCCGCGCGCACAACACCTCCGGCGACTCCGACCCGGTTGTCTCGCCGGAGACCACCGTCGTCGCTCCCGGTCGCTTCACCGTCAGCACGCGGCCGGGCGTGGCCGGCGTACGACGCTGGGACCGGACCCTGACCGCACGCCCGGGCACCTGGTCGCCGGCCCCGGCGCTGATCCGCTACCAGTGGTTCCGCGACACCACCCCGATCAAGGGCGCGGTGCGCACGACGTACCGGCTGCGGGTCGCCGACTTCGGGCACCGGATCAACCTGCGCGTGACCGGGTTCCGCACCGGCTACGTCACCGGCGTGGCCTGGTCGGGCGCGACCGGGCGGATCGACCACCGGGTCGGCGTGCGCAAGCGGTTCACCTACTCGATCACCACCCGCGGCCGGATCACCGCGAACCTGGCCACCTTCGCCCAGCAGGCCGCGCAGACCTTCGCCGACCCGCGAGGCTGGCGCTCGGCCGGCTACCAGTTCACCCGGGTCGCGCGCGGCGGCGACTTCACCCTGGTCCTCTCCGAGGCGAGCAGGCTGCCCTCCTTCGGGCCGCCGTGCAGCAGCATGTGGTCCTGCCGGTCGGGGCGGTTCGTGATCATCAACCAGACCCGCTGGCTGCACGCGTCTCCCGCGTGGAACGCCGCGCACCTGCCGCTGCGCGACTACCGCCACATGGTCGTCGACCACGAGACCGGTCACTGGCTGGGGCACCGGCACTCCTCGTGCCCGGGGAAGGGCCGGCCGGCCCCGGTGATGATGCAGCAGTCCAAGGGACTCAACGGCTGCCGGTTCAACCCGTTCCCGCTGCCGAGCGAGCGCTGGACCAGCAGGTAGCCGGAATATCTCCTTGCGTCTCGAACGTTCGCGATATATCGTGAACATATCGAGAAGTTACGGCGCGCTCCAAGAGCGCCGCCTCGATCCACAGCAAGGAGAAACACCATGTACCGCACCAACGAGAAGACCTGGGCTCAGTTCGAGCCCGTACGACGCCAGCGCGGCCACGGCCGCGGGGGCCACGGCCGTCGCGAGTTCGGCGGTCCTCCGTGGGGCGGCCCGCCGCCGTGGGTCGCCCAGATGTTCGGCCCGCAGTGGGGCGGTCAGCCGGGAGGTCGCGGCTCGCGTCGCGCCCGGGTCCGCCGCGGTGACGTCCGGGGCGCGATCCTCGACGTCCTCGCCACCGCGACCGAGCCGCTGAACGGCTACCAGGTCATCCAGCAGATCGCCGAGCGCAGCAACGGCGCCTGGAAGCCCAGTCCGGGCTCGGTCTACCCGACCGTCGCCCAGCTGGTCGACGAGGGCCTGGTCGAGGACGCCCCGACCGGACGCAAGACGCTGCAGCTCACCGAGACGGGCCGTGCGTACGTCGCCGAGCACGCCGAGGAGCTGGCCGCGATCTGGGCCACCTTCGACGAGGAGGGCCCCGAGGACGCCGCCGACTTCCGGCAGGTGATCCAGCAGACCGTGGCCGCGATCGTGCAGATCGCCTCGACCGGGACGCCCGCCCAGCGGGACCGGGCGGTGGAGATCCTCGCCGAGACCCGCCGCAAGCTCTACGGGCTCCTCGCCGAGGGCCCCGACGCCGCCGAGGAGGAGCGATGAACGAGCAGGAGAGCTGGTCGGCCGGCTACCAGGCCGGCTGGGACGCGCGTGACCAGGCAGGCCCGCCGGCCTGGCGAGGCCGAGGCTGGCACGGAGGCTGGCACCGGGGCTGGTTCCCGGTCCCGTTCCTCCCGCTGGTCATCTTCCTGGGCGTGCTCGCCGCGGTGACCCACACCTGGTGGGTGCTGCTCGGCATCCCGGTCCTCTGGCTGCTCACCGCCCCGCTGCGGCGCCGCCGCTGGGCATCTCGGGGCTACTGCTAGATCAGGGGCAACCGCTTCTGCGCTCGGGGGAGGTGCTCGTAGCCACGCCGTACGGCGTCCGCGAGCTCCTCCCTCGGGTAGGGCCAGTCGGCCGCGTCGAGGGCCTGGCCGACCGGGACTCCCCGGGAGGCCAGGTCCCTGATCGTCTCCGCGACGACGCCGATCGCGGCCCGCTGGTTCTCGACGAACGTGCGGTCGACCGGGGCTCCGTGACCGGGGACGACGACGGTGTCCGGGGTGACCAGGTTGAGCACCAGGTCGAGGGTGGCCGGCCAGTCCATCGGGTAGCAGTCGGCGCCGAACCCCGGCACGCCCTGGCGCAGCGCCGACTCCTCGACCAGGTCGCCGGCGAGCAGGACGTCCGGGTCGGTGCTGGTTCCCGGGATCCGCACGACGAGGTCGCCGCCGGTGTGCCCGCGGCCGGGATGGATCAGCTCGAGCGCGCGGTCGCCGAGATCGAGGACCGCCGCGGACGAGAAGGTGTGGTCGGCCGGCACGATCTCGGTCGCGAGCACCTCGGCCGCGTGCGGGTCGTCCGGCTCGTCGTCGTACCGGCTCTTGATCCGCTCGCCCGCCGGGAGGGTGTGCTCGGCGGCCCACTCGTGCGCGTGGATCGGGACCTCGCCGTACGCCTCGCGCAGCACCCCGTTACCGAAGGTGTGGTCGAAGTGCTCGTGGGTGTTGACGACCGCCACGACCTCGCCGGCACCCAGGCGCCGTACGTCGTCCACGACCACCCGCGCGGCGGTCGCCGAGGCGTGCGTGTCCACCACGACCAGGCCACCAGAACCGCCGATCACGCTGACGTTGACGTCGAACCAGTCGTACCGTGCCACCCAGACCCGGTCCCCGACCTCCGTGAAGACACCCACGACGGACACCCTAGGGGCCGCGCACGCGACTAGTAGACTTGGCACTCAACACGCCGGAGTGCCAAGTCCAGAGGGGAGGCCGACGTGACCGAGGAGCGCAAGCTCGCCGTCCTGCGTGCCATCGTCGAGGACTACGTCTCCACCCAGGAGCCCGTCGGCAGCAAGACGCTGGTCGAGCGGCACCGGCTCGGGGTCTCCCCGGCGACCGTGCGCAACGACATGGCGGCGCTGGAGGAGGAGGGGCTGATCGCCCAGCCGCACACCAGCGCGGGCCGGATCCCCACCGACAAGGGGTACCGCTTCTTCGTCGACCGGCTGACCACGATCAAGGCGATGTCGGCGGCCGAGAAGCGCGCGATCGCCGGCTTCCTCGAGGGCGCCCACGACCTCGACGACGTGGTGCAGCGCAGCGTCCGGCTGCTCGCCCAGCTGACCCAGCAGGTCGCGATCGTGCAGTACCCGACGCTGGCGCGCTCCACCGTCCGCCACGTCGAGCTCGTCGCGCTGAGCAGCAACCGGCTGCTCGCGGTGCTGATCCTCTCCACCGGCCGGGTCGAGCAGCGCGTCATCGAGATCCCCGTCGAGCTGACCGACGAGCTGCTCTCCGAGCTCCGGCTGCGGATCAACACCGCCGCCGTCGGCGGCCGGATCACCGACGCCGCGGACGCGCTCGGCGACCTGCCCGAGGCGGTCGCGCCGCACGACCGGCGCACCTACACGGTCGTCGTGGCCGCGCTCGTCGAGGCGATGTCCGACCACCGGTCCGACGAGCGGGTCGCGGTCGGCGGCACCGCCAACCTGGCCCGCTTCGGCGACTCGTTCGACAGCACCATCAAGCCGATGCTGGAGGCGCTCGAGGAGCACGTGGTGCTGCTCAAGCTCCTCGGCGAGGCGACCACCCCGGCGCACGTGACCGTGCGCATCGGCCACGAGGGTCCCTACGACCAGCTGGCCAGCACCTCGGTGGTCGCGGCCGGGTACGGCGCCATCGATGCGGTCTCGGCGCTCGGCGTGGTCGGCCCGACCCGGATGGACTACCCCGGCACGATGGCCGCCGTGCGCGCGGTCGCCCGCTACGTCTCCTCCTACCTCGAAGAAGCCTGAAGCAAGGACCCGTGACCCCAGGTATGACCACCGATCCCTACGCGACTCTCGGCGTCGACCGCGACGCCGACGCCGAGACCATCAAGAAGGCCTACCGGAAGCTCGCGCGGCAGTACCACCCCGACGTGAACGCCGAGCCCGGTGCGCAGGAGAAGTTCAAGGAGGTCTCCGCGGCCTACGAGATCCTCTCCGACCCCGAGAAGCGCCGGGTCTACGACCTGGGCGGCGACCCGTTCGGGGGCAGCGGCGGCTTCGGCCAGGGCGCCGGGTTCTCCTTCACCGACATCATGGACGCCTTCTTCGGCGGCCAGCAGACCGGCGGTCGCGGGCCGCGCCCGCGCACCCGGCGTGGCCAGGACGCGCTGGTCCGGATCGACCTCGAGCTCGCCGAGGCCGCCTTCGGCACCACCCGCGAGCTCAAGGTCGACACCGCGGTCCTGTGCACGACCTGCCAGGGATCGGGTGCCGCGCCGGGCAGCCACCCGGTCACCTGCGAGACCTGCCACGGGCGCGGCGAGGTCCAGCACGTGCAGCGCTCCTTCCTCGGCGAGATCCGCACGCTGCGCCCGTGCGCGGCCTGCCGCGGGTACGGCGAGATCATCCCGGACCCGTGCCGCGAGTGCGCCGGCGACGGCCGGATCCGGTCCCGTCGCGCCCTGACCGTGAAGATCCCGCCGGGCGTCGACACCGGCACCCGGGTCCAGCTCTCCGGCGAGGGCGAGGTCGGCCCCGGCGGCGGCACCCCGGGCGACCTGTACGTCGAGGTCAACGTGCTCCCGCACCAGGTGTTCAGCCGCGACGGGCTCAACCTGCGCTGCCGGGTCAGCGTGCCGATGACGGCCGCCGCGCTCGGCACCAGCGTGGAGCTCCCGTTGCTCGAGGGCGACCTGGAGACCGAGGAGATCGAGGTCGAGCGCTCGGTGACCCTGGACATCAAGCCGGGCACCCAGTCCGGGTTCGAGCAGGTGCTGCGCGGTCGCGGCGTGCCCAGCCTGCGCAGCCACGCCCGCGGCGACGTGATCGTCGCCATCGAGGTGGAGACCCCGACCCGGCTCGACGAGCGCCAGGAGGAGCTGCTCCGCGAGCTCGCCGCCCTGCGCAACGAGGAGGCGCCGGACGGGCGCATCCAGCCCGCGCACAAGGGGCTGTTCGGGCGGATGCGGGACGCCTTCAACCAGCGATGAGCCTGCCGGTCTTCGTCGTCGACCTGGACGGGGTGCGGTCCGGCGACCGGGTCGTGCTCGACGGCGACGAGGGCCGTCATGCCGCCACGGTGAAGCGGCTCCGGGTCGGCGAGCAGCTGGTCCTCACCGACGGTCTCGGCACCTCGGCGCCCGGCACCGTCGCCGAGACCGCGAAGTCCTCGCTGGTCGTGTCGGTCTCCTCGGTGTCCGACGCTCCGCGCCCGTTGCCGTCGGTCACCGTCGTCCAGGCCATCCCCAAGGGCGACCGCGGCGAGCTCGCCGTCGAGGTGCTCACCGAGATCGGCGCCGACCGGATCGTGCCCTGGGCCGCCTCGCGCTCGGTCGCCGTCTGGCGTGGCGATCGGGCCGCGAAGTCCCTGGCGAAGTGGCGGGCGACGGCGCGCGCCGCGGCGAAGCAGGCCCGGCGGGTCTGGTTCCCCGAGGTGGCGCCGCTCGCCTCGACCACCGAGGTCGCCGCGCTGATCGAGGCCGCCGACCTGGCGGTGGTGCTGCACGAGGACGCCGGCGAGCGCATCGCCGACCTGCCGCTGGACGGTGTCGCCTCGATCCTGGTGGTGGTCGGGCCCGAGGGCGGCGTCAGCGAGGACGAGCTCGCGGCGTTCGAGAAGGCCCACGTCGTGGGGCTGGGCAGCGAGGTGCTCCGCACCTCCACCGCGGGTGTCGCCGGCGTCGCCGCCCTGCTCTCCCGCACCGCCCGCTGGCGCTAGCTGCTAGCGGGCGAGCAGGTCCTCGACCCGGGTGACCTCGGCGTCGATCTCGCGCTGCTGGCTCTTCGTCGGCGTCGAGAACGGCTCCACGACGACCCGGTCGCCCTCGACCCTCCAGAGGCCGGCCAGCAGGCCGTCCAGGAACAGCGTCGCGCCGACCCCGCCGTTGGCGCCCATCCACCTCTTGCGGACGTCGTCGGGGGCGATCCGGTCCCGGTCGGCGTGGGAGAGGAAGACGTTGTCGTAGGTGCCGAGCAGCAGCGCCGGCAGGGGCAGGTCCTCCTCGGCGAGGGGAGCGCCGGGGACGTCGTACAGGGTCCTGCCGGTCTCGTCCGCGTACGTCGTCAGCCGCCCCGCCTGGTGCATCGCGGTGAACACCGGCCCGAGCCGGGTCACCAGCGACCACTTGGTCATGTCGGCGGCCGTGGCGGGTCCGTAGGCGGCCAGGTAGCGCAGCACCAGCGACTCGACCTCGGCCTCGGCGAAGTCCGCGCCCAGGTAGGAGTCCGCGTAGGCGTACACCACCCCGCCGCTGCGCTTCCACAGCCCGCGCGGCGGCACCTGCAGCAACGGCAGCCGTTCGCGGACCACGTGACGCAGCGCCTGCTCGGGCACGTCCGGGAAGGCCGCGGCCAGGTGCTCGCCGATCGCGGCGTAGGGACGCGGCTCGGTGACGAACGGCCGCAGCGCCTCATCGAGGGTCTCGGTGCTCAGGTGGCCGGCCGGACGGCTCATCTGGTTGCTCTTGCTGACCCGGTCGAGTGCCGGCTGCACCCAGCCGCGCAGCACCAGAGCGTCGGCCGGGGTGAGCACGTGCACCGTGCCGCGCATGGTGAGGAACCGGACCAGCTCACCGCGCTCGATCGGGTCCGAGAGATCGGCGGGGGAGAAGCCGTCGATCCGCGCGGCCAGCGACAGGTAGGGCGGCAGGTTGTCCTGGGCCTGCAGGCCGATCAGGTGCTCGACCATCGCGGGGACGGACGTGGTCGAGCGCCGACCCGGGACCAGCCCTTGCCGCAGCCAGAGGGTCCGGGTCAGCGCTCGCGTCGAGAGCGTCGGTGGGGTCACTCGACGATGATCTCCTTGGTGTCCTGGTTGACCGGCCTTCCCTCGCCGGACTCGTCGGTGTCGTGCGCCACGATCGTGTAGGTCCCCGGCTCGAGGTCGACCGTGAACTCGTACGGCGCCAGCGTGCAGCACTCGGCAGCGGTGGTGTGGTCCTGCTTGACCACGGCGTCGCCCCCGACCAGCACCTCCCAGACCACGTTGGCCTCGAACGTCGCGGCCATCCCCTTCACCGTGAGCGGGCCGGCCGGCACCGTCTGGCCGTTGGTGAGCGAGGTGATCTGGACCTTGGCCAGGTCGACGGTGCCGTCGCCGCGGTACTGCACCACCCCGGCGTCGAGCACGCCGTTGTAGGAGAACTGCACGCCCGCGTCGGGGCCGGCGTCGACCGCGTCCAGCGCGGTCCGGACCACGGCACGGCTGGCGAGCATCTGGTCCCGTGTCCTCTCCTCCGCGATGCCCTGCAGCGGGCCGCTGAGCTCGACGGTCACCAGGCCCTTGCCGGCCGCGTCGTAGGCGACCTTGTCGACGGTGACGCCCTGCGGCCACAGCGAGAGGTAGTCGGGGTCGGCCGGCCTCCCGCTGATCGCGTCCTGCACCGCCGTACGGGGGAGGTCGTCGCTGGTCAGCTCGTGTCGCTCGGCGAACAGGGCGTGGCTCGCGCTGGCCTTGCCGTCGAAGGAGACGCTCGGGCCGGCGTAGTAGATGGTCAGCTCGGCGGTCTCGGTCCGGGTCGCCGGGGTGGTCGTGCCGCCGCCCTTCTCGTGGTCGCGCAGCGCCCAGCCGATGCCGCCGACCACGAGGGCCAGCGCCGCCGCGGCGGCGAGGGCGGGCAGCGCCCAGCGTCGTGCGGGCGGGTTGCCGGTGCGCGAGCGGATCTCCTCCAGCGTCCCGTGCGGGGTGATCTGCTCCGCGGTCTCGTGCAGCAGGGCGGTCAGGTCGCGGTCGTCGGTGCTCATCGGTTCTCCTCCAGGATCGCGGCGAGGTGCGTGCGCAGGGCGGCGCTGGCCCGGGACGCGTGCGACTTGACCGCGCCTTGGCTGATGTCGAGGGTGGCGGCGATCTCGCGCTCGGTGAGGTCCAGGTAGTGCCGCAGCACCAGCACCTCGCGCTGCCGGGTGGGAAGCTGGGCGAGCGCGTCCAGCACCGCGTCCCGGCGCTCGTGACGCAGCACGGCCTCGTCGGCGGCGGCCTCGTCGGGCAGCGGGTCGGGGCGGTGCCGGGCGACCACCGCGCGGTGTCGCATGGCGCTGCGGCAGCGGTTCACCACCGTCTGGCGCAGGTAGGCCGGCGCGTTGGCCTGGTCGATCCTGCGCCACCGGCCGTGCACCGCGACGAACGAGTCCTGGACCACGTCCTCGGCCAGTCCCTGGTCGCGCAGCAGCAGCACCGCCAGCCGGACGAGGCCGGCGTAGTGGCTCGCGTACAGCTCGGCGAGGGCGGCGTCTGCGTCGATGGTGGACTCCTGCCTCAGGGCGTTCCTCGGGGCGATCACGGATGTGTTCACGCTACTTCCACGCGCAGACAGTCCTGGGGGTTTACACCTCGTACGACGTGCTTGTCGGGGAGCACGCCTATGCTCGGCGGCATGACCGACCCGGAGTGCCTGTTCTGCAAGATCGTCTCCGGTGCGATCCCGGCCGAGATCGTGCTCCAGAACGACACCGTCCTCGCCTTCCGCGACCTGGCCCCGCAGGCGCCGACGCACGTGCTGGTGATCCCGCGCAGCCACTACCCGAACGCGGCGGCGCTGGCGGCGGGGGAGCCGGCCACCGCGGCGCACCTGTTCGACGCCGCCGCCGAGGTGGCCGGGGCCGAGGGACTCCACGACAACTACCGGCTCGTCCTCAACACCGGGCCGGACGCGCACCAGACGGTCTTCCACGCGCACATGCACCTGCTCGGCGGTCGCACGATGGGCTGGCCTCCGGGGTGAGGATCGTCCGCGGAGTCCCGCTCCTGCTGCTCGCGCTGGTCCTCACCGCGTGCGGCGGATCGGGCGAGCCCGCTCCGGTGAAGGCTGAGCCCACCCCGGCTCACCATGCCGCGCCGACCGCCACGCCGAAGGCCCGGACGCCGCTGCGTGCCGGTGAGCGCCGGGTCAAGATCGCGATGCCGGCGTCGTACAAGCCCTCGGCCCCCCACGGCGTCGGCACCGACGACTACCGCTGCTTCCTGCTGGACCCGAAGGTCGCGCAGGACTCCTTCGTCACCGGCTTCGACGTTCTGCCCGGCAACCCCGACGTGGTGCACCACGTGATCCTGTTCCGGGTGCCGCCGAGCGCGCTGGCCGAGGCCGAGCGCACCGACGCCGAGACGCCCGGCCAGGGCTGGACCTGCTTCGGCAACTCCGGGCTCGACGAGAGCGGCGGGCTGGACGACGCGCCGTGGCTGGGGGCGTGGGCTCCCGGCGGCACCGAGCAGCTGTACGGCGCCGGCCTGGGCGAGTCCTTCCCGAAGGGCTCCCGGATCGTCATGCAGGTGCACTACAACCTGCTCGCCGGGACCGAGCCGGACAGCAGCGCCGCCGAGCTGCGGCTGACCAGCGACCCGAGCACGACCCCGCTGGAGACCCAGCTGCTGCCCGCCCCGGTCGAGCTGCCCTGCCGGCCCGGGCATCCCGGCAAGCTCTGCGACCGCGAGGCCGCCTTCGCCGACGTCCAGGCCCGCTTCGGGCGGGCGGCGCAGACCGCGAACCTGCTGCACCTGCTCTGCGGCGGCGAGCCGGCCGGCCCGGTGCAGACCTGCACCCGCACGATCGACCGGCCCGAGACCGTCCGCGCCGCCGCCGGGCACATGCACCTGCTCGGACGCTCGATCAAGGTCGAGGCCAATCCCGGCACGCCCCGCGCCCGGACGCTGCTGGACATCAAGGTCTGGGACTTCGACAACCAGCGGAGCAGGCCGATCCCCGCGGTGCGGCTGAGGAAGGGCGACACCGTCAAGGTGACCTGCCGGCACGACCAGTCCTTGCGTGACCTGCTGCCGTCGTTCAAGGGTCAGCCCGAGCGCTACGTGATGTGGGGCGAGGGCACCACCGACGAGATGTGCCTGGGCATCCTGCTGGTGACCCGGCCGTGACGAACTCGGGTGCCCCGCGACCGTCGCTCCCGTAACATGGAGTGGCACCACCGTCCACCGAAAGGCTGCCCGACCGGGCCCGCATGAGCGAACAGACCAAGGCGAACGACACCACCGCAGCCAGTCCCGGGACCCTGCACACCGTGGTCGTGCCGCAGAGCATCAACATGGTCTCCCTGCTCGGACCCGGTGACGAGCACCTCGCCCTGATGGAGCGCTCCTTCGGCGCCGACATCCACGTGCGCGGCAACCAGATCACGCTGCGCGGCGAGCCGGGAGAGATCGCGCTGGCCGAGCGGATGCTCGACGAGCTGGTCACCCTGGTGCGCACCGGCCAGGGGCTGACCCAGGAGACCGTCGAGCGCGTCATCACGATGCTGCGCGCCGAGACCACCGAGCGGCCGGCCGACGTGCTCTCGCTCAACATCCTGTCCAACCGCGGCCGCACCATCCGCCCCAAGACGCTGAACCAGAAGCGGTACGTCGACGCGATCGACAAGCACACCATCGTCTTCGGCATCGGCCCTGCCGGCACCGGCAAGACCTACCTGGCGATGGCCAAGGCGGTCCAGGCGCTGCAGGCCAAGAAGGTCAACCGGATCATCCTGTCCCGGCCGGCCGTCGAGGCGGGGGAGCGGCTCGGGTTCCTGCCCGGCACGCTCAGCGAGAAGATCGACCCGTACCTGCGGCCGCTCTACGACGCGCTGCACGACATGGTCGACCCGGAGTCGATCCCCAAGCTGCTCGCCTCGGGCACCATCGAGGTGGCGCCGCTGGCGTTCCTGCGCGGCCGGTCGCTCAACGACTCGTTCATCATCCTTGACGAGGCGCAGAACACCACGCCCGAGCAGATGAAGATGTTCCTGACCCGGCTCGGCTTCGGCTCGAAGATCGTCGTCACCGGCGACATCACCCAGACCGACCTGCCCAGCGGGGTGAAGTCCGGCCTGCGGATCGTCGAGGGGATCCTGGACGGCATCGAGGACATCTCCTTCAACCGGCTCACCGCGCACGACGTGGTCCGGCACAAGCTCGTCGGCAAGATCGTGGCGGCGTACGACGAGCACGACGCCTCCCGAGAGCACCGTCAGCAGATGCGCGGAGCGCACAGTGATTGAGGTGCTCGACGAGTCCGGCACCGAGCTGATCGACGTACGCCGGACCCAGCAGCTGGCGGCGTTCGTGCTGGACCGGATGCGGGTGCACCCGCAGGCCGAGCTGTGCGTGACCGCCGTCGACGAGGACACGATCGCCGAGCTCAACGCGAAGTGGATGGAGAAGGAGGGCCCGACCGACGTGCTCGCCTTCCCGATGGACGAGCTGCGCCCGGGCAAGGTCAACGAGGAGCCCGAGGAGGGTGTGCTCGGCGACCTGGTGCTGTCCCCGGTGGTCGCCCAGCGCCAGGCCGAGGAGGCCGCCGCCAAGGGCCAGACGGGCTACACCACGACCGACGAGCTCGACCTGCTGACCGTGCACGGCATCCTGCACCTGCTCGGGTACGACCACGCCGAACCGGAGGAGCACGCGGAGATGTTCGGGTTGCAGGCGCGGCTGCTGGCCGAGTGGCAGGGCGCGCTGAGTGGCGAGCGGGCCCAGGACGTGACCTGAAATGGGGTCTGACAGTCCCGGCTTGCTCGTCCTGGTGGTCGGGCTGGTCCTGGTCGCCGGGCTGCTGAGTGCCGCCGAGGCCGCTCTCGCGGGCTTCTCCCGCGCGCGGGCGGAGGAGCTGGAGGACGAGAACCGCTCCGGCGCGACCCGGGTGCTGCGCATCCTCGACGACCCGCCGCGGTACCTGAACACCACGCTGTTCCTGCGGCTGCTCGCCGAGATCACCGCGGTCGTGCTCGCCACCCTGATGATCCAGGACGCGGTCGGCAACGGCCGCTGGCTGGTCGTCGTGGTCGCGGTCGCGGTGATGCTGGTGGTCTCGTTCGTGCTGATCGGCGTCGGCCCGCGCACGCTGGGCCGCCAGCACGCGGAGCGGATCGCGCTCGGCTCGGCCGGCGTGGTGATCGCGCTGACCCGGGTGCTCGGCCCGATCCCGCAGCTGCTGATCCTGCTCGGCAACGCGCTCACCCCGGGCAAGGGCTTCTCCGAGGGCCCGTTCTCCTCGGAGGCCGAGCTGCGCGAGCTGGTCGACCTGGCCGAGGCGAGCAGCCTGATCGAGTCCGACGAGCGCGCGATGATCCACTCGGTCTTCGAGCTCGGCGACACGATCGTGCGCGAGGTGATGGTGCCGCGCACCGACGTGGTCTTCATCGAGCGGCACAAGAACCTGCGGCAGGCGATGTCGCTGTTCCTGCGCAGCGGGTTCTCCCGGGTGCCGGTGGTCGGGGAGGACCTCGACGACATCGTCGGGCTGCTCTACCTCAAGGACGTCAGCCGCCGGCTCTTCGACCGCCGCGACGCCGAGACCACCGAGAAGGTGGAGTCGGTGATGCGGCCGGTGCTCTGGGTGCCGGACACCAAGCCGGCCGACGACCTGCTCCGCGAGATGCAGGCCTCCCGCAAGCACGTGGCCGTGGTCGTCGACGAGTACGGCGGCACTGCCGGCCTGGTCACCATCGAGGACATCCTGGAGGAGATCGTCGGCGAGATCACCGACGAGTTCGACCCCGACGAGGTCGGTGTCGAGTCGTTGCCGGACGGCTCGGTCCGGGTCTCCTCGCGTTTCCCCGTCGACGACCTCGACGAGATCGTCGGGGTGGAGATCGACGACGACGAGGTCGACTCGGTCGGCGGCCTGCTCGCCAAGCACCTGGGCAAGGTCCCGATCCCGGGCTCGAGCGTCGAGGTCGAGGGGCTGGTGCTCACCGCCGAGGAGGCCAAGGGCCGCCGGAACAAGATCGGCACCGTGCTGATCCGCCCGGTGGTCGTCTCCGAGGTCGAGGCGGACGCCCCCGCGGACCAGACCGTCTGATCGCCGAGGCGTCGCATCTGAAAGCCCCGGATCCGCTGAGGCGTCGCAGATGAAAGCTCCAGGAGCGTCGAGGCGTGTGGCGCTGCTCGCGCAGAGGCGTCAGCGCGGATGCCGGCGCGACTCGGTGCCTGAAGCGCCTTCATCCGAGACGCCTGGGCGCAGCAGGGGCTTTCATCTGAGCCGTCTCGGCGTCACTAGGATCAGCGGCGTGGATGCGCAGACGCTGTCGGCCGAGGACAACAAGCTGGTCGTGCTCGCCCGGGCGACGCGGGCGCGGACGGGGGCGGCCCAGGGGGCGGCCGTCCGCGACTCCGACGGGCGCACCTACGCCGGCGCGACCGTCGACCTGCCCAGCCTGAGGATCTCCGCGCTCGGGGTGTGCGTCGCGATGGCGGTGGCCAGCGGGTCGGCCGGCGCGGAGGCCGCGGTCGTGCTCGGCGACGTACCGCTCGACGACGCCGACCTGGCGGCTCTGCGCGACTTCGCCGGCGCCGGCGTGCCGGTTCACCTGGGGGGCCCGGCTGGTCAGATCGCGGAAACCCGCTCGACCTGAACCCGCACCTCAGGTCTAGGGTGAGATCGTGAGTTTCGTCGGGGCCTCACGACACGCGGAGGCCGTCCAGCGGCTGCGCGAGTCCTACGCGGCCATCCCCCCTGGCCAGCCCGTCCGGCTGGCGAAGAAGACCACCAACCTGTTCCGTCAGCGCTCCGCGAGCAGCGCGCCCGGGCTCGACGTCGCCGGCCTGTCCGGGGTGATCGGCCTGGACATCGAGGCGCGCACCGCGGACGTCCAGGGCATGTGCACCTACGAGGACCTGGTCGAGGTCACGCTGCGCTACGGGCTGATCCCGTACGTCGTCCCGCAGCTGAAGACGATCACCCTCGGCGGTGCCGTCACCGGCCTGGGCATCGAGTCGACGTCGTTCCGCAACGGGCTGCCGCACGAGTCGGTGCTGGAGATGGACGTTTTCACCGGCAGCGGCGAGATCGTCACCGCACGCCCGGACAACGAGCACGCCGACCTGTTCCGGACCTTCCCGAACTCCTACGGCTCCCTCGGCTACGCGACCCGCATCCGGATCGCGCTGGAGAAGGTCCCGCACTACGTGGCCCTGCGTCACGTCCGCTTCCACGAGACCGACAAGCTCGCCGCGGCCATCGCCGAGATCACCGAGACCCGCACCTGGCAGGGCCAGCCGGTCGACGGGCTCGACGGCGTCGCCTTCGAGCCGGGGGAGTACTACCTGACCCTGGCCCGCTGGACCGGCGACCCCGGCGGCACCAAGCCGAGCAGCTACACGGGGCAGCAGATCTACTACCGGTCGATCCGGGAGCGCGAGAGCGACCTGCTGACGATGCACGACTACCTCTGGCGCTGGGACACCGACTGGTTCTGGTGCTCGGGTGCCTTCGGCGCGCAGAACCCGACGCTGCGCCGGTTCTGGCCGCGGCGCTGGCGGCGCTCGGACGCGTACATGAAGCTGCTCGGGCTGGACCGCCGCTTCGGCATCGCCGACCGGCTGGACCGGCGCGCCGGGCGACCGCAGCGGGAGCGAGTGATCCAGGACATCGAGGTCCCCGTCGAGCGGATCGGCGAGTTCCTGGACTGGTTCGACGCCGAGGTCGGTATGCGGCCGGTCTGGCTGTGCCCGCTGGTCGCGCACCAGGAGTGGTCGTCGTACCCGCTGGAGCCGGGCCACACCTACGTCAACGCCGGCTTCTGGGGCACCGTGCACGTCGGCCCGGACGCGCCGAACGGCCCCAAGAACCGGGCCATCGAGGCCAAGGTGCACGAGCTCGACGGCCACAAGTCGCTCTACTCCGACGTCTTCTACGACCGCGAGACCTTCGACGTCCTCTACGACGGCCGGAATCTGGCGACGGTGAAGCGACGTTACGACCCCGAGGACAGGTTCCTCGACCTCTACGACAAGGCTGCCAGGAGAAGGTAGAGAACGACGATGAGCATCCTCGCCCCGACCACCTCGATCGCCGACGCGTTCAGCCAGCTGCTGATCGGTGAGCTGCCCTTCCGCTTCACCGCGTACGACGGCAGCAGCGCCGGCCCCGAGGACGCGCCGTACGGGCTGCACCTGAAGAACGAACGCGGCCTGTCGTACCTGGTGACCGCGCCCGGGGACCTCGGCCTGGCCCGCGCCTACGTCACCGGTGACCTGGAGCTCCTCGGTGCCCACCCCGGTGACCCGTACGAGGCGCTGACCCACATCAAGGGCAGCAGCGACGGGCTCAAGTTCCGGCGCCCGTCCCCGGGCGAGGCGCTCGGCGTGCTGCGCTCGGTCGGGCTGGCGAACCTGAAGCCGCCGCCGATCCCGCCGCAGGAGCACGCGCCGCGCTGGCGCCGGGTGATGGAGGGCTTCCTGCACTCGCCGGAGCGCGACGCCGAGGTGATCCACCACCACTACGACGTCTCGAACACCTTCTACGAGTACGTGCTCGGCCCCTCCATGACCTACACCTGCGCCTGCTTCCCGACCGAGGACGCGACGCTGGAGGAGGCCCAGTTCCACAAGTACGACCTGGTCTGCCGCAAGCTCGGCCTCCAGCCGGGCCAGCGGCTCCTCGACGTCGGCTGCGGCTGGGGCGGCATGGTCCGGCACGCGGTCAAGCACTACGGCGTCACCGCGCTCGGCGTCACCCTCTCGGCCGAACAGGCGGCGTGGGCGCAGCAGAAGATCAAGGAGGAGGGCCTCGACGACCGTGCCGAGGTGCGCTTCCTGGACTACCGGGAGGTACCCGAGGGCGACTTCGACGCCGTCTCCTCGATCGGTCTCACCGAGCACATCGGGGTCGGCAACTACCCGGCGTACTTCGGCTTCCTGCGCGACAAGCTCAAGCCGGAGGGCCGGCTGCTCAACCACTGCATCACCCGCGCCCACAACAAGAACACCCGGACCGGCGCGTTCATCGACCGGTACGTGTTCCCGGACGGCGAGCTGACCGGGTCCGGCCGGATCATCACCGAGATCCAGGACGCCGGCCTCGAGGTGCAGCACGAGGAGAACCTGCGGGTGCACTACGCCAAGACCCTGGCCGGGTGGAACCGCAACCTGGTCGAGCACTGGGACGCCTGCGTCGCCGAGGTCGGCGAAGGCACCGCGCGGGTCTGGGGCCTGTACATCGCGGGTTCGCGGATGGGCTTCGACACCAACGAGATCCAGCTGCACCAGGTGCTCGCGACCAAGACGGTCGACGGCGTCAGCGGCTACCCGCTGCGTCACGACTTCGGCGTCTGAGTCTGGCGAATTCCGCGCGAAGCGGGCGTTGGCGCCGCAGGATGGTGCGATGCTTCGCTGCTCTCGGGTCCTGCTCGCCCTGCTGACGACGTGCCTCGTCGCCGGCGCGGTGCCCGCGTCGGCCCGCGAGGCGCCCCTGGGCCAGGACCCGATCGTGCCCGGTGCGTCGTACCGGGGCGACTTCCCGGACCCCGGCGTGGTCCGAGCCGGATCCACGTACTACGCGGTGTCCACGAGCAGCGGCGGGCTCAACGTGCCCTCGCTGGCCTCGCACGACCTGCGCACCTGGTACGCCCGCCGGGCGAGCGCGGCCAGCCCCGCCGGCGACGCGCTGCCCCGGGTGGCCTCGTGGGCCGCCGGGGTCGAGCAGCCGGACGGCCGGTTCCGCGCTCCGGTGTGGGCACCCTCGCTGGCCCGGATCGGTCCGGGTCGCTGGGTGCTGGCCTACGCGACCAAGCTGCGTGGCTCGCCGTACCAGCGCATGTGCATCTCGGTGGCCACCGGCACCTCGCCCGCCGGCCCCTTCGTGGACCGCTCGACCAAGCCGCTGGTCTGCCCGCTGCGCGGTGCGATCGACCCCTACGTCTTCGTGGCGCCCAACGGCCGGCCCTGGTTGCTGTGGAAGATCGACCGGTCGCCGGCGCGGATCTACACCCAGATGATGGACCGGACCGGGACCCGGCTGTCGGCCTTCGACAAGCGGCACTACCTGATGGGGGCCGCCCAGGCGTGGGAGCGCGGCATCGTGGAGAACCCGGCGATGGTCCGCTACCGCGGCCGGTACTACCTCTTCTACTCGGGCAACGACTACGCCACCACGCGCTACGCGATCGGCTACCTGGTCTGCAGGACCTGGTACGGCGGCTGCGTCCGCCCGCGCAAGCGGCCGCTGATGCCGAGCATGCTCGGCCTGGCCGGACCCGGCGGCGGCAGCCCGGTCATCGACACCGCCGGGCGGCTGCGGCTGGCCTACCACGCTTGGACGGCGGGCGCGGTCGGCTACCCCGACTCGCTGGAGTGCCGGGCCACCCTCGCCGGCTGCGGGCAGCGCCGACTGTACGTCGCCTGGCTGGATGCGCCGCGGCGGACCGGGTACCTGTTCATCCGCGCGGCGCGCTGATCGGCGCACCCCGGCAACGATCTGGCGAAAACCCCTGCAAGACGGACGATTCGACCGCATCATGTGCGCGTGTCATCTGCTTCTCGGGCTTCACGCTCCTCCGTTCTCGTCCTCGTTCTCGTCCTGCTCGCGACCCTCGTCGCCGGTGAGCAGAGTGCCCAGGCGCGCAGCCACGACCGCTACCGCCCGGGCCACCGCTACTCCGGCGACTTCCCCGACCCGAGCGTGCTCCGGGTCGGCGCGAAGTACGTCGCCTACGGCACCAGCACCGGTGGCCGGAACCTGCCGGTGCTCCAGTCCAGGAACCTGCGCCGGTGGAACGCCCGGCCGGCCAGCCGGGTCAACCCGGCCGGCGACGCCCTGATCCGGGTGGCCCGCTGGGCCCGCGGCGTCCGGGGCGCGCACGGCCGGGTCCGCGGCGCGGTCTGGGCGCCGGCCGTCACCCGGGTCGCCCGGCACCGGTACCTGCTCGCCTACGCCACCCGGGTCCGCAAGCCGCACCCGCGCCGCGGCCGGATGTGCGTCTCGGTGGCGGTCAGCCGAAGCCCGCTCGGACCGTTCCGCGACCGGTCGCGGCGGCCGGTGGTGTGCCCGCGCCGCGGCGCCATCGACCCGCAGATCTACCGCCCGCCCGGGCACCGTCGGCCCTGGTTGCTGTGGAAGGTCGACAGCCGGCCCGCGCGGATCCTCATCCGGCCGATGAACCTGCGCGGCACCCGGCTGCTGCCCGGCTCGCGCACCCGGGTACTGGTCCGCCCGAAGCAGCGCTGGGAGGGCCGGATCGTGGAGAACCCCGGGATGATCCGCTACCGCGGCCGGTTCTACCTCTTCTACTCGGGCAACCGCTACGCCTCGCGCAAGTACGCCGTCGGGTACCTGATCTGCCGGACCTGGAGGGGCGGCTGCCACCGGCCGCGGCGCAAGCCGCTGCTCGCCTCCCGCGGCCGGATCGTCGGCCCGGGCGGGGCCGCCCCGTTCGTCGACCGGCGCGGGCGGCTGCGGCTGGTCTACCACGCGTGGCAGCGCGGCAAGGTCGGCTACTCGGCGCGACCGGTCTGCCGGCGGCACCCGGCGCGGTGCGGGCAGCGCAAGCTGTACGTCGCCACCGTGCGGCCCGGCAAGGCCGGCGTGCTCCGGGTGGTCCGGCGTCGGTAGCCGCGGCTCGGTAGCCTTGGTCGGTGAGCCGTCCCGATCCCCGCGCGCAGACCGCGACCGTCGTACGACGTGAGGCGTTGTCCGCGCACCTGGTCCGGATCGTGCTCGACGCCCCCGGGTTCGTCTCCACCGGTGTGCCCGACGAGTGGGTGGCGCTGACCGTGCCCGGGCAGTACCAGAACCGCTACTACACGGTGCGTGCCCTGGACGGCACCGAGCTCACCCTCGACGTCGTGGTGCACGAGCGCGGCCTGGTCACCGAGTGGGCGCAGACCGACTGCGTGGGTGACGTGGTCGGCATCTCCGAGCCCAAGGGGTCGTTCCTGCTGCCGCCGTCCGCGCAGTGGCTGGTGCTCGTCGGTGACCTGACCGCGCTGCCGGCGATCGCCCGGATCGCCTCGTCGGTCTCGCTGCCGGTGAGCGCGTACGTCGAGTCCTCGGACGGTGCCGTGCCGGGCTACGTCGAGGGCGTCACCTGGGTGGACCCGCCGTCCCCGGGGGAGAGCGGGCTGGCCGCGCTGGTGCGCTCGCTGAGCTGGCCGGAGGGGCCCGGGTACTTCTGGATGGCGGGCGAGTCCGCGCAGATGCGGGACATCCGCAAGCACGTGCGCCACGACCTCGGCATGGCCTCGACGTCGTACGACGTGATGGGCTACTGGAGCGGCAGCCGAGGGCGGCAGGCGCGCGCGGTGGACCCGCGGCCGATCTACGAGGCCGGCAAGGCTGCCGGCAAGAGTGACGAGCAGATCTGGGACGACTACGACAGGGCACGGCATGAGTGAGCCGATCGAGGGGCACAGGAGCGGCTTCGCCTGCTTCGTCGGCCGTCCGAACGCCGGCAAGTCGACGCTGACGAACGCGCTGGTCGGGTCGAAGGTGGTGATCACCTCCTCGAAGCCGCAGACCACCCGGACCGTGGTGCGCGGCATCGTGCACCGGCCGGACGCGCAGCTGGTGCTCGTCGACACCCCCGGGCTGCACAAGCCGCGGACCCTGCTCGGCGAGCGGCTCAACGACCTGGTGAAGACGACCTGGGCCGAGGTCGACGTGGTCGCGGTGTGCTTCCCGGCGAACGAGAAGCCCGGCCCCGGCGACCGGTTCATCGTCAACGAGCTGGCCAAGGTGCGCGGGACCGTGAAGTTTGCGGTCGCGACCAAGACCGACCTGGTCGGGCCGGACCAGCTTGCCGCGCACCTGCTCGCCATCGCCGAGCTCGGCCGGGAGACCGGGACCGACTGGGCGGAGATCGTGCCGGTCTCGGCGGTCAATGGCGACCAGGTGCAGCTGCTCGCCGACCTGCTGGTCGCGAGGCTGCCGGAAGGTCCGCCGCTGTACCCCGACGGTGAGCTCAGCGATGCCCCCGAGGAGGCGATCGTGGCCGAGCTGGTTCGCGAGGCCGCGCTCGAGGGGGTCCGCGACGAGCTTCCGCACTCGATCGCGGTGGTCGTCGAGGAGATGGGCCTGGACCCCGACCGCCCGGCCGACAAGCCGCTGCTGCGCATCCACGCCAACCTGTTCGTCGAGCGCGACTCCCAGAAAGGCATCGTGATCGGCCACCGCGGTGCCCGTCTCAAGGAGGTCGGCACCGCCGCGAGAAAGCAGATCGAAGCCATCCTCGGCACCCCCGCCTACCTGGACCTCCGGGTGAAGATCGCCAAGGACTGGCAGCGCGACCCCAAGCAGCTCCGCCGCCTCGGATTCTGACGCTGACCTGGCGCAAAGGTGCACGTGTAGGACGCTGACCTGGCATGAATGCGCACGTGTAGGACGCTGACCTGGCGCAAAAGTACGCGTGCCGGGTGTCCACAGGCCCCGGCGCAGCCCGGTTGTCCACAGGCTTCGCGACGCCGGTCGCCCCTGGCGCTCCGAGACAGCGACCCTGCGTCGATGAACCGACGCCTCGAACCATGGGACCTGCTCAGCCGCGCCGACCTCGATCTGTCGCGCCCGTTCTCGACCCGGTACGCGCGCCGGCGCGGGCTCGACAGGAGACAGCTCGCCCGGCTGCTCGCCGCGGGTCTCCTGGTGCGGCCGGTGCACGGCGTCTACCACGGGGCGCACCTGAGCGACTCCCTGGCGCTCCGGATCGCCTGTCTCCGTCAGGTCGTTCCCGAGGATGCGGTGGTGACGGACCGGACGGCGGGGTGGCTCCACGGCGCGCGGATGATCCTCGCGCCCGGCTCGCATCTCGTGGTCCCTCCCGTCCAGGTTTTCCAGGCCCCCGGACATCGGCTGCGCAACGGACTGACCGACAGCGGTGAACGCATGCTCCGGTCACGCGACGTCACCGAGATCGAAGGTCTGAGGGTGACCACTCCGCTACGCACCGCCTGCGACCTCGGACGCCTGCTGCATCGCGACTCCGCGTTCGCAGCCCTGGACTCGATGCTGGGACTCGGTGCGTTCTCCTCGTCCGAGCTGGTCGCCGAGGTCGGGCGGTTTCGTGGTTACCGAGGAGTGAGGCAGCTGCGAGCGTTCGCGCCACTCGCCGATCCCGGATCGGAGTCGTTCGGTGAGTCGGTGCTGAGACTTCGCTGGTACGACGCCGGCAGCCTGCCGCGGCCTCGTACCCAGATCGTCGTCGTTTCTCCCCGAGGCAGCTTCGCCAGCCTGGACCTGGGCGATCCCGAGCTGCGTTATGCCGCGGAGTACGACGGCGAGGACTTCCATGGCCCGGAGCACCGCGAGCACGACGTACGCCGGAGGAATTGGCTGGCCGCCGAGGGGTGGACCGTCGACGTGTTCCGTCGCGAGGACGTGTTCGGTCGCGCGCAGCACGCCGAGTTCACCCTGCTCCACGGCGTCGAGCTGGCCCGCCTTCGCGCACGTTGACGTGCATCTTTGCGCCGGGTCGGCGTCCAACACGCGCACCTTTGCGCCGGGTCGGCGTCAAACACGCGCACCTTTGCGCCAGGTCAGCGAAAACACGTGCACCTCTGTGCCGGGTCAGCGTTGCTGACATTTGTCATGGGGAGGAGGTGACGGGCGGGGGAGGTGTGGGGGTGGTGGGTACAGGAGGGTGAGGGCATGACGATCTCTGCTGCTGACGAACGAGGCCGGGGAGGGGCTGCCGCGCGACACCCCGGCGCGGCGATCCGGCTGGCGGGCGTGACCAAGGACTTCGGGAGCGTGCACGCGGTCCGGGGCATCGACCTGACCATCCAGCCCGGCGAGGTGGTGGCGTTCCTGGGGCCGAACGGCGCCGGCAAGACCACCACCATCGACATGATGCTCGGGCTCTCCCGGCCGACGAGCGGCGAGGTGAGCGTGCTGGGCCTGGAGCCGCGCGAGGCGATCGCCCGCGGGCTGGTCTCCGCGGTGATGCAGACCGGGGGCCTGCTCAAGGACATCACCGTGCGCGAGACAGTGGCCTACACCGCGAGTCTGTTCGCCGACACCCGCGGCGTGGACGAGGTGCTCGCGGACGCGGGCATCGCCGGCATCGCCGACCGCAAGGTGGCCAAGTGCTCGGGTGGCGAGCAGCAGCGGCTCCGGTTCGCGATGGCGCTGCTCTCCGACCCGGCGCTGCTGCTCCTCGACGAGCCGACCACCGGGATGGACGTCGAGGGGCGCCGTACGTTCTGGTCCGCGATCCGCGCCGACGCCGCGCGCGGTCGGACGGTCCTGTTCGCGACCCACTACCTGGAGGAGGCCGACCAGTACGCCGACCGGATCGTGCTCGTCAGCCAGGGCCGGATCGTCGCCGACGGCACCGGAGCCGAGATCAAGGCGCTCGCCTCCGGCCGGACCGTGCGCGCCACCCTGCCGGGCGCCGACGCCGACGCGCTGAGCCGGATCCCCGGCGTCGACGCGGTCGAGCTGCGCGGGGACGCGGTCATCGTGCACACCAAGGACAGCGACGGGCTCGCCCGGCACCTGCTGACCTCGACGAGCGCCCGCGACCTGGAGATCACCGCCAAGGGCATCGAAGAGGCGTTCCTGAGCCTGACCAGCAACGAAACCAGCAACGAAGGAGCACGAGCATGAGCACCATCGACGTGAACGCCCGCCGGGCCCCCGCGCTCGGCGGCTTCAACCTGACGATGCTGGCCATCGAGTTCCGCCGCGTGCTGCGCAACCGCCGCGCGGTGATCTTCACCCTGATCATGCCGGTGCTGCTCTACCTGGTCATCGGCACCAACAGCACCTACGCCAACGACCGCGAGGGCAGCGGCAACGTCTCGGCGTACATCCTCATCAGCATGGCCGCGTACGGCGCCGTGCTGGCCTCGACCAGCGGCGGTGCGATGGTGGCCGTCGAGCGGGCCCTGGGCTGGTCCCGCCAGCTGCGGCTGACCCCGCTCGCGCCGGTCGCCTACATCACCGTGAAGTCGCTGGTCGCGCTGCTCCTCGGCCTCGGCTCGGTCGTCGCGGTCAACATCGCCGGCGCGATCAGCGGCAAGCCGGACATGCCACTGCACGTGTGGATCGCGGCGGCGGTCATCGCCTGGGCAGGCTCGATCGTCTTCGGCGCCTTCGGCCTGTTCATGGGCTACCTGCTGCCCAGCGAGAACGTGATGCAGGTGCTCGGCCCGGTGCTCGCCGGCCTGGCCGCGATCGGCGGGCTCTGGTTCCCGATCAAGGACGGCACCGTGCTGGGTCACATCTCCTCGGTGACCCCGATCTACGGGCTCGCCAACCTCGCTCGCTGGCCCCTGTACGGCGGCGCCCCGCACCTGGCCTGGGTGGTCAACCTGGTCTTCTGGCTCGTCGTCTTCGTCGCCGGCGCGGCGTGGCGGATGAGCAAGGACACCGCGCGCGTGTGACTACGGTGACCCTCGTGAGCCAGCACCCGGACCAGCTCGACGACCCGCGTCGGTGGGGATCGCTGTTCGCGCTGGTCTGGCTGTTCTACCTGCTCAACCCGCTGGAGGCCGGCTGGGAGAAGCGCGACACCCTGGCCGGCTGGGTCGGCATCGCGGCGACGGTGGCGTTCGCCCTCGGCTACGCGGCGATCTTCCTGCTGCTGCGGCACCGTCGCGAGGGATCGCCGTTCCGCCTGCCGACCCGGCCGGGCGTCGCGGTCGGCGCTCTGGTCGGACTGGCCGCGCTGGGCGTGGTGGTCTGCGCCGCGGTCGGTCAGCCCGGGACCGCGACGGCCGTCTACGTCGCGGTCAGCTGCATGATCTGCCTGCCGAGCCGGTACGCCTGGCCGGCCGTCGTGGCGGTCGCCCTCGCGGCGTACGGCGCCGGGCTGGTCGTCGCGGGCTGGCACGAGGACCGCGGCATCCTGTTCGGCACCCTCGTGGCGGCGCTGGCGATCTGGGGCATCGCCCAGGCGATCAACCGGAACGTCGAGGTGCTCAAGGTCCGCGAGGAGAACGCCCGGCTCGCGCTGGAGGACGAGCGCAACCGGTTCGCCCGCGACCTGCACGACATCCTGGGCCACTCGCTGACCGTCATCACCGTCAAGGCCGAGCTCGCCCAGAAGCTGCTCGGCGTCGACCTGGAGCGTGCCAAGAACGAGGTCGCCGACCTCGAGCGGCTCTCGCGCGACGCGCTCGCCGACGTACGCCGCGCCGTCGAGGGCTACCGCGAGCTCACCCTGCCCGGCGAGCTCGCCCGGGCCCGGATGGCGCTGCAGGCCGCCGAGATCGAGGCCGACCTGCCGAACTCGACCGACGACGTGCCCGGTGACCTGCGCGAGCTGTTCGCCTGGACGGTCCGTGAGGGCGTCACCAACGTGATCCGGCACTCCGGCGCGCGGCGGTGCACGGTCCGGCTGAGCGCGACCAGCGCCGAGGTCGCCGACGACGGCCGCGGCTCGGACGGCGTGCCGGGCAACGGGCTGACCGGCCTGCGCGAACGCGCCGCCGTGGTCGGCGCGACCGTGGTCATCCGCGCCCTGGACCCCGGCTTCTCCCTCAAGGTGGTCGCATGAGCATCCGGCTGCTGCTCGCTGACGACCAGGCTCTGGTCCGCGGCGCCCTCTCCGCGCTGCTCAACCTCGAACCCGACCTCGAGGTGGTTGCCGAGGTCGGAGCCGGGGACGAGGTCGTCGAGGCCGCGCGGCGCACGCAGCCGGACGTGGCCCTGCTCGACGTCGAGATGCCGGGCATGGACGGGATCGCGGCCGCGGCCGCCCTGCGCGCCGAGCTGCCCGGCGTACGGGTGCTCATCGTGACCACCTTCGGGCGCCCCGGCTTCCTGCGCCGCGCGCTCCAGGCCGGCGCCTCCGGGTTCGTCGTCAAGGACACCCCGGCCGCGGCCCTGGCCGACGCCGTACGACGGGTGCACGCCGGCTTGCGGGTGGTCGACCCGGTCCTCGCCGCCGACAGCCTGGTCGCGGGGGAGTCGCCGCTGACCGCGCGCGAGACCGACGTGCTCCGGGCAGCGAAGGACGGCGCCGCGGTCGCGACGATCGCGCAGCGGCTCTTCCTCTCCGAGGGCACCGTGCGCAACCATCTGTCGGCCGCGATTGGCAAGACCGGGGCAGCCAACCGCGCGGAAGCGGTGCTGATCGCCACCGACAACGGCTGGCTATAGCCTCGGGCGCGTGACCTGGGACGAGCTCTACGACGAGGCGGCCCGCGCGCGCCTGGTCGAGGAGCCGGCCAAGCGGGTGCCGGCCCCGGTGCGCACGCCGTTCGAGCGCGACCGGGCCAGGGTGGTGCACTCGGCCTCGCTGCGCCGGCTCGCCGCGAAGACCCAGGTGCTCGGCCCGCAGATCGACGACTTCGTCCGCAACCGGCTCACCCACAGCCTCGAGGTCGCCCAGGTGGCCCGCGACATGGCGCACCCGCTCGGCTGCCACCCCGACCTCGCCGAGACCGCGGCGCTCGCGCACGACCTCGGGCACCCGCCGTTCGGCCACAACGGCGAGGCCGCGCTGGACGTGCTCGCCAAGGACTGCGGCGGCTTCGAGGGCAACGCCCAGACGCTGCGGATCCTGACCCGGCTCGAGGCCAAGTCGGTCGACGCGGACGGCCGCTCGATCGGGCTCAACCTGACCCGCGCGACCCTGGACGCCTGCACCAAGTACCCCTGGGCGCGCCCGGCGACAGGCGGCAAGTTCGGGGTCTACGCCGACGACCTGCCGGTCTTCACCTGGATGCGCGCCGATGCCCCCGCGGATCGGCGCTGCCTGGAGGCGCAGGTGATGGACCTCGCCGACGACGTGGCCTACTCGGTGCACGACCTGGAGGACGGCGTCGTCGGCGGGCACATCGACCTGGCCGCGCTGGACCGGGCCGACGAGCTGGCCGGGGTCTGGGAGACCGTGCGCGACTGGTACCTGCCCACCGCGAGCGACGACGACCTGACCGCGGCTCTCGCCCGGGTGCGGGCGGTCGGGCGCTGGCCGCGGGCGTCGTACGACGGAAGCCGTGCCGCCCTCGCACAGCTGAAGAACCTCACCAGCGACCTCATCGGCGTCTTCTGCGGCAGCGTGCACACCGCCACCCGGGACGCGTACGGCGAGGGCCCGCTGGCCCGCTACGGCGCCGGTCTGGTCGTGCCCGCGGAGACCGCCCACGAGATCGCCGTGCTCAAGGGGATCGCGGCCCACTACGTGATGCGGGCGCAGAGCCGGATGGAGCTGATGTCACGGCAGCGCGAGCTGCTCGCCGACCTGTTCGAGGCGCTGGTCGACTCCGACGGAGAGGCGCTCGACCCGGCCCTCCGCGCCGACTTCGCCGAGGCCCCGGACGACGCCGCGCGGACCCGCGTCGTCGTCGACCAGATCGCCTCGCTGACCGACGCCAGCGCGATCTCCTGGCACGCGCGCCTGGTCGCCCCGCGAAGGACCTGACACATCTCCCGCCGCCACCGCGTCGAAGAGGGTGTGAGTGACTTCGAGGCGTTCGCGCTGGCCCGCGCGGCCGGGCTGTACCGGTCCGCGTGGCTGCTGTGCGGGGACCACCACGCCGCCGAGGACCTGGTCCAGGAGACGCTGGCGCGCGCGTACTCCCGCTGGGACCGGGTCAGCGGCGCGGACAACCCCGACGCCTACGTGCAGACGGTGCTGTTCCGGACCTTCGTGACCGGACGGCGCCGGCTCAGCGCGGGCGAGGTACCGATCCCCGAACCTCCGGAGCGGGCAGCGTCCGCGCACGACCACGACGTGCGGATGACGCTGCTCGACGCTCTCGGCGACCTGCCGCGCGCGGACCGGGCGGTGCTGGTGATGCGGTACCTGCTCGACCTCGACGTCGCCTCGGTCGCCGACCGCCTCGGTGTCAGCGAGAACGCCGTGCGCAGCCGTGGCTCCCGGGCACTGGCCCGGGTCCGCGAGCGTCTCGGCGCCGACTTCCTCAGCACGACAGGAGACCCGCGATGAACGACATGACCGACCTGCTGGAGCGCGCTTCCGACGACCTGCTCCCCGACGTGCCGGCCCTGGTCGCCGGCGGGATCGCCCGCGGCCGGACGCTGCGGCGCCGTCGCCGTCTGGGCATCGCGGCCGGAGCGCTGAGCGGGGTTGCCGCGGTGGGCGTCGGGGCACTCCTGGTTCCCTCGTACGTCGGCGGCCCACCCTCCGCGGACGAGGTCCCGGTGACGACCCAGCCGGCAGCGCCGTCCGCTCCGGGCCTTCCGGCCCGGCTGACCTTGACGCTCCCGGCCGGCGTCGGGCCGGCTCGGGTCACGCTGATCCGGTCCTGGGGCAGCGAGGCGGAAGGCTTCCGCGCGGCCGCGTGGACGGTGACCCCACGCGGAGGAGCGGGCGCAGGGCGGGTCGAGGTGCTGGTCGAGCGCACCTCGAACCCCAAGGCCCCGAAGAGCTGTGCCGAGGACCCGACGCCGTGCAGCCGCCGCCCCGACGGCTCCTACGTGAGCGGCTTCACCGCCGCCGAGCCCCTGTCCGGTGGTGGGGACTCGGACATCGTCGGGGCGCACACCTCGCTGTGGACGCCGGACGGTCTGCACGTCACCGCGACGGCCTACAACGCGCTCGGGGAGAAGGACACCCGCGCGACCAGGAAGGACCCGGTGCTCGACCAGGCCCAGCTGGCCGACGTCGTACGGGCCCTCGCCGGGCGCTAGAAGCGGGTCGTCGTGGGGAACGGCTCCTGGCCGTTCATCCCCGGCAGGTGCTCCTTGGCCTTCTCGGCCGCCTTCTCCGCGACGTGCCGCGCCTGGACCCGGGCGGTGTCGGCCGCGTGGTGGGCCGCCTGCTGCACGTGCGGGTCGTCCTTGACCCGGATGAACAGCCGTCGGATCTGCTCGTAGCGCTCGCGCCCGGCGCGGGCACCGAGGACGTACCCGGCGGCGAACCCGCCCAGGATCAGAAGTCTCTTCATGTCTGCACCTCCACCCGGCTCTTACCCGGCGCCGAGCCGATCCACTCCTCGCGCCCGGGCGTCGGTACGCCGAACTACACTCGCCTCCGTGGCGGGCAGGATCAGGGACGAGGACATCGCGACCGTGCGCGAGAAGGCGCGCATCGACGAGGTCATCGGCCAGTACGTCACCCTCCGCAACGCCGGCGGCGGCAACCTGAAGGGCCTGTGCCCCTTCCACGACGAACGGTCGCCGTCCTTCAACGTGACACCGGCCCGCGGGATGTATCACTGCCTCGCCGGTGAGACGGAGGTGCTCACCTGGGACGGGCCGCGGCCGATCCGCGAGCTCGCCGGGGGGACGCACCGCATCCTCGGAAGCCGTGCGGACTGGGTCGAGGCCCCCTTCAAGTCGTACGGCGTGCAGCCGCTGCTCAAGATCACCCTGACCCGCAACCGCCAGGTCAAGGAGATCCACGCGACCGACGAGCACCGCTGGTTCGTCCGTTCCGGGAAGGACCGGTCGACGCGACGGGAGGTGCTCACCAAGAACCTCAAGCCTGGTGACCGCCTTGCCTACACGTACCCGCGCAACAGCATCCGGCGGACCACGCCGTCGCCGTTCGGGATCGCTCACGGGTTCACCTTCGGCGACGGCACCCGCAACGCCTCGGGATCGGTCGCCCTGATCTGCCCGCCGAAGGACGCGGCGATGCTCAAGTGGTTCCCCAACAGCGTCACCAGTGCCTCCGGGGACAACCTCCTCGTCCACCACCTGCCACGGTTCTTCAAGGATCTGCCGAGCCTCGACGAGTCGCACCCCTATCTGTACGGCTGGCTCGCGGGCTACTTCGCGGCGGACGGCTGCGTGGCCGCCGACGGGACGGTCATCCTCAACTCGGCGCACCGGGACAATCTCGAGTTCGTGCGCACGCTGTGCACCCGGCTCGGGATCGCGACGTACGGGATTACCTCGCAGCGCCGTACGGGCATCCACGGGATCGAGACCGACCTCCATCGCGTTCACCTCGTCAACGCGGACCTCACCGAGGACTTCTTCCTCCTCGACGAGCATCGGCGGCGCTTCGCCGAGACCGACAAGAAGTTCGCGCGGCTCGGCTGGGTCGTGCAGTCCGTCGAGGAGACCGACCGGGTCGAGGAGGTCTTCTGCGCGGAGGTGGAGGACGGCCACGCCTTCACCCTGGTGGACAACATCCTCACCGGGAACTGCTTCGGCTGCGGGGTCGGCGGCGACGTCATCAAGTTCGTCATGGAGCTCGACGGGCTCGGGTTCACCGAAACGGTCGAGCGGCTCGCGGAGAAGTACGGCGTCGAGCTGCGCTACGAGGACGGCCCCGGGCCGTCGCGGAACAGCGGTGGGCCGCAGCGCCCCCGGTTGATCGAGGCGCACAAGATGGCGGCGGCGTACTACGCCGAGCAGCTCGCCACCCCCGACGCGATGACGGCGCGACAGTTCCTGGCCAGCCGCGGCTTCGACAAGGACGCCTCCGAGCACTTCGGGGTCGGCTTCTCCCCGCGCGGCGGCGAGGACCTGACCCGGTACCTGCGCCAGTCCGGGTTCACCGACGCCGAGCTGGTCAGCAGCGGGCTCTCCGGGGACAACAACCGTGGCCTCTACGACCGGTTCCGTGGCCGGCTGATGTGGCCGATCCGGGACTCCAGCGGCGACGTCATCGGCTTCGGCGCCCGGCGCATCTTCGACGACGACCGCATCGAGGCCAAGTACCTCAACACCCCCGAGACGCCGATCTACAAGAAGAGCCAGGTCCTCTACGGCATCGACCTCGCGCGCCGGGAGATCGCCCGGGCCAGCCAGGCGGTGATCGTCGAGGGCTACACCGACGTGATGGCCTGCCACCTCTCCGGGGTGCGCACCGCGGTGGCCACCTGCGGGACCGCGTTCGGGGAGGACCACAGCCGGGTGATCCGCCGGCTGCTGCAGGACCACGACGAGTTCCGCGGCGAGGTGATCTTCACCTTCGACGGCGACGAGGCCGGCCAGAAGGCCGCGCTGCGGGCGTTCGAGGGCGACCAGGCGTTCGCCGGGCAGACCTACGTCGCGGTCGAGCCGACCGGCAAGGACCCGTGCGATCTGCGGCTGGCGTTCGAGGACCGGTCCGAGGGGGAGGCAGCCGTCCGCGAGCTGGTCGCCCGCCGGGTGCCGCTGTACCGGTTCGTGCTCGGCAACGTGGTCGGTCGCTACGACCTGGACCGCGCCGACGGCCGCATCGACGCGCTGCGCGAGGCTGCCAAGCTGGTCCGCGCGATCCGGGACCGCTCCAAGGTCGACGCGTTCGCTCGCGAGCTGGCCGGGATGCTGGGCATCGACCCCAACGACGTCCAGCGCGAGGTGCGCCGGGCCGCCAACCGCGAGCAGGCGACGGCGAGCGGGCCGGCCACCCAGGCCGTCGCGCCGGGCCTGCCGGACCCGCGCGACCCCCGGCTGACCCTGGAGCGCGAGACCCTCAAGCTGGTGCTGCAGTTCCCGGGCACCATCGCCCCGGCCCTGGCCGAGGTGAGTGACGAGGACTTCACCCATCCGGCCTACCGCGCCGTCTGGGCCGCGGTCGTCGCCGCCGGCGGGGCCGCCGCCGCCGACAGCCAGTGGGGCGCGCGACTGGCCGACAACGCCCCGCACGAGGCGCTGCGCGCGCTCATCACCGCGCTGACCGTGGAGGCGGTGCCGACCGCGAAGGAGCCCGGCCCGGACTACGCCGCGGTGCACGTGCACCGGCTGCGCGAGCTGACCGCGCTGCGCCGGATCGCGGACCTGAAGTCCAAGCTGCAGCGGACCAACCCGCTCGAGCAGGCCGCCGAGTACAACCGGATGTTCGGCGAGCTGGTCGCGCTCGAGCAGCACCGCCGGACGCTGCGCGACCTGGCCACGGAGCAGCAGGCGTGAAGTTGCCCGTACGGCGCGAGCAACCGCCGGCTGTCGTGGTCGAGGCCGCCCGGCTGCCCCGGGGCGAGAAGGTGCTCGCCCACGCCCAGGACCGTGCGGGATCGACGGACCGCTGGCTGCTCGGCACCCGGAACGCGCTCGTCCTCGTGGTCCCGGGGGAGGAGCCGGTGCGGCTGCCCTGGGAGACGGTGCAGGCTGCCGAGTGGGACTCCGAGGAGTCCACGCTGAGCGTCCGCGAGGTCGGCGAGTACGGCCGCCCGCGGTCGTCGTACGCGTTCTCCTTCGACAACCCGGCACGGCTGCTGCAGCTGGTCCGCGAGCGGGTGACCGCCAGCGTCGTGGTGCAGCGCGGCTACCAGGTCGTCGGTCGCAAGGGGTTCACGGTGATCGGCCGGCGGGCCCCCGAGGGGCGCGGCCCGATCACCTGGATGCACGAGTACGACGCCGGCGTCGACCCGGCCGACCCGGCGGTCGCCGCGGCTGCCGAGGCCGCCCTGGAGCGGGCCCGCGCCGACGTCGGGGAGTAGCCGGCGGCTTCGGGGAACCCGATTCGCAACCCGGGCACGCCCTTGCTAATCTTTGCGGGCGCGATCCCCTGTAGCTCAACTGGCAGAGCATTCGGCTGTTAACCGGAGGGTTGTTGGTTCGAGTCCAACCGGGGGAGCACAGCAAAAACCGCCGCCCACCTGCGAAGACGCAGGATGGGCGGCGGTTTCGTTTGCCGGGTCATCGGTCCAATGTCAGCCATTCCGTCAGCCATGTGGGCCGAACCGCACCCCTTAGCACCCACCCCCGACACAACGTGTCTCTATGTCTCTTTCCAAGTGCCACGCGCGGCGGGATGTCACTGATCGGCCAGGTCTGTGTAACCCGTCCGCGCGGTCACTCGTAGGGAAGGATCTCCCGGCCGCCGGCACGCGCCCATGCCTCGACGTCATTGGCCCACCAGAGCCACGCGCGGCCGAGCTTGGCGAACGGGTCGGGGAAGCCCTTGGTGCTGACGATCTGGGCGCACCGGGATCGGCTGACGCCGAGCATCTGCCGGATCTGGTGCGTCCCCACGACGCGCGGCGGCTCGGTCATGTGTACAGACTATCCGAACTCGTCGTACGTTCTGCGTATCTGGCCCTAGACATCTACCTCTAGGCATGTAACGCTGCACATACGTCTAGGAGGAATGATGGACACGAACGACTTCACCAGCACCGCCGCCGCGATGGTGGCCGCGAACGACCGCGTACCGTCGCAGCGCTCGGGGGACGATGGGTGGGAGGATGGCGCCGTGACCCTGGCCGAGTTCCTGATGGCGCGCTACGACGAGGAAGAGGCCATGGCCCGCGCCACCTCGTACAACGAACGCGACCTGGCTCAGCAGCCGCACTCGATCACCTGCGGCTACCGGATGACCGAGCTGAGTGTGAACCCGGAATGCATCTGCCGATGGCCGGACCGCGTGCTGGCCGAGTGCGAGGCCAACCGGTGCATCGTGGGGCTACACACCGGCCCGGACTACTGGGACTCTCCCGACTTCCACCTCTGTGCCGACTCGATGATCAACAACGACGAGTGCCCGACGCTTCGAGCCCTCGCGCTGCCGTACGCCGACCATGAGGACTACCAGCCGGAGTGGGCGGGAAATGACGAAAGCCCCGCCGCCACCCGAGGGTGACGACGGGGCAAGGCTCGCCAGTCCCGGAGGACGGCGAGGAGCAAGTCAGCGGCGGCGCAGGATGTGCACCGGGAACCACGTGGCGAACCCGACCCAGGAGGCGAGGAAGGCATACCGTCCGAGCGCGGTGTCGGTCCGGTAGATCATCCGGGTGCACTCGCTGAGCGTGGAGCCGTCGTGGCGGCGGTCCAGAGCTGCGTCGATGACGACCAGGGTGCCGATGCCCGCGCCCCAGGCGACGGCCTTGCGCACAGTCAGTCCTCGGCCGTCTCGCTCGGCAGCAGCGACGGTCCAGTCTCGTCGTCAGCCAGGTTCGACAGGACGCCCTTCAGGACCGACAGCACGGTCGGCAGCCCGACGACGGTCCACCAGACCTTCGGGTCGTTCGATACGGCTCCGGTGGCGTCGCCAGTGAGAACGGCAATCAGACCGTAGATGGTGGTGGTGCCGACGCGCTCGGCAAGGTCGGCGAAGTAGTGCCGGCTCCACTTGTTGTAGGGGGTCATGGCTACCTCTCGATGACGTTGAGGGTGATGGTGCGGTCGTCGGTGCGGCCCTGGTTGGTGTGGATGCGGCAGGTGACGGTCTGGCGGCGCGGCGCTGCTCCGGAGAGCCAGACGGTGACCTTGCCGTCGCTCTCGGTGTGTGAGTCGACGGTGATGCCGTCGCTGGGCAGGAGTTCGTAGGAGGCGATGGTTTCGCCGCTGGCGAGCCAATCGCTCACGCCGGTGCCGTGGGTGAGGGGCTTCCAGTCGAACTCGTAGTCCAGGACGGCGTCGGGGTCGTGGACGTAGACGCCAGGGACACTCGTGGTCATGGCAGCTGTACCTCCAGGCGGCGGGTCTCTGCTGGGACGGGGAGGACGCGCGTGGCCGCCACGATCGACAGGACGCGGTTCTCGGCGAGTACGGCGTAGATGCGTGCGGCGGGCGTGGGTTGAGCCGGCACGGACTCGGAGGCGGTCGCGGTGCCGGTGAGCTGCAGGTTGGCGATCGCCTGAGCGAGCGCACGGGCGAGCGCACTGCCGGTGAGGACGAGGTTGCCTTGAGCGCCGGCGCGACCGCCTGCGAGGGCTTGGCCCGTCAGGTCGAGCGTGCCGAGCGCGGCCGCCTGGCCGCCAGCAAGAGCGGTCGCGTCGAGAGACAGGACCCCGGCAGCGGCGCCCAGCGCGCCCGCTTCGGCGGTCCCGGACAGGGTCAGGGTGCCGATGCTGATCACGGCTGCGTCGCCGACCGCAGTCAGGTCTAGCGAGCCGGTAGCGGTAGCGGACGCGGCTGCTGTTCCGGTGGCGGACAGTTCGAGCGCACCGCTGGTGACGCTCGGAGCCTGGGCGGTCGCGGTGGCGTCGAGGCTGAGCGCTCCGGTGAGGCCGACGACGACGGTGTCGGCCGTGCCTGCGAGGTCGAGACTGCCGGACGCAGTGGCGAGCGCCTCTGCTGTGGCCTGTCCAGTCAGGTCGACGGAACCTGTCGCGGTCGGGGAACCGGAGGCGGCGCTGGTCGCGGCGAGGTCGAGCGACCCGGATGCTGGCGGTGATCCTGATGCGGCTCCGGTCGCCGAGAGCGACATCGAGCCGGTGGCTGTCCCCGGGGCCGCAGCGGTCCCACTCGCCGACAGCGCCAGCGCGCCAGTCGAGGATGCTTGGGCCTGTCCCGTGGCGGCAGCAGACAACGACAGTGATCCGGTGCCGGTCGCAGCCCCAGCGGCAGACGTTGAGCCAGAGAGGCTGAGCGAACCGGTAGCGGTCGCTGCGGTCGCGGCGGGGTTGACCGCGATCATCGCGGCACCCATCAGCGGGGTTCCGGTGACGGTGAACGCCCGGGTGCCGGTCGCACCGGAGCTGACCGCCTCGTAACCGGATGCGCGGGTCAACGACGGGGAGGTGTTGGCGTTGACGATCGTCGTCATCGTGCCGGGCAGCGTGATCGCGGCCGAGCTGTTGGACAGCAGCGCGCCGCCGATCAGTGTAGCGGCGTTGGCCAGGGTGAGGGAGGACAGGGTGACGGTGCCGCTGCTGGACTGCAGGGCGTTGCCGTCGAGAATCGGGGTGGTGGCGTCTTGGCCGGTGACGCGGAGGATCAGGACCCGGTTGTTCCCGAGGGCGTTGCCCTGGGTGAATGTGTACGAGTCGGAGCCGGTGGCGACGGTATAGAGCAGGGTGAGTTGGCTGGTGGTCTTGTACTGGGTCCAGCCGGTGGCGGTGTAGTTGTTCCCGACTGTGCAGATCCCGAAGGCGATAAGGAGGTCTCCGGCGGTGACCCCGGACGGTGCGGTCGCGGTGATGCTGGAGCTCGATGAGTTCGACGAGTAGGCGAATGATGCGACTGCGACCGCCACGGGGTCACCCCTTCCCGGCGAATTTCAGCCTTGCCGCCCTGCGGTGGGGGTCAGCTGGCGGACAGGGTGATCGCGCCGGAGGCGATGGTGATGCTGGCCGCGGTCACCGAGGAGCCGAGCGCACCGCCGATGGCGTACGTGCCCGCGCCATACGTGGCCGAGTTCCACGTTCCGAAGTGCGTCACGGCGGTGGTGCCGGCGGTGGAGAACGTCAGCGCCGTGCTGTTGGTCTTGGACCCGCTCGACGCCGCGTTCCATGAGCACGACTGACGGGCGTAAGAGCCCGAGTTGGCGTTCTCGTTGGCACCGGTGGTGGATGGCGAGGCGGTGTGGAGGGACACGTGGGTCATCGTGTTCGTGGACCCGGTGCCGTCCAGGCCGTTGAGGGCCGCGTTCTCAGCGGCGGCGGATGCGAGCGCCATGTCAGGACTCCTCGGTGGGGTTGTTGATGGCTTCGATGGCGGCGGCTACCGCCTCGCCCTGTTCTGCGGACTCGACGACGACGACGCGGTCGGTTACGTCGACCTCGGTGCCGTCCGCGAGGATGATGGGCCCGCTGACGTTGTTGGGGGTGAGGACGACATGCTCACCGGGCGCGTAGTAGTGCTTGTGCTCGGTGCCGTCGTCGTTGGTGCCGGCGTTGATGACCTGCATGGTGGTCTCTCTTTCTCGGTGGTTACTTGCGGAGCAGTCGCTCGAGGATCTGGAGCATGGCGCTGGCTTTGCGGCCGGTGTCGGGTGCGCTATCGGACGGGACGGTGGCGCCCCAGACGACCTCACGGAGCTTGGTGCGCACCGCCTTGTCGTCGAGCAGCGCAGCGAACTGTGCAGGTGTCATGTCGTCCTCCTCGGGCGGCGGGATGGTCACGAGCGGGTTCGGTCGCCACTCGTAGTCGGGAGCATCGGCACGTCGGCCATCGCCAGCGGCGAGTCCATCGCCGCCGTTGAGGTAGGACGACCAGAGGGTCTGCGCCATCGGGTGCATCGGCCGGTCGGTGCCGAGGGTGTTGTGCAGGTGGGTCGGCATCCCGCCGTGTTTGGCGTCAGGGCCGCGCCGGTACGCGCCGCCGCCGTGCTTGCGGAACTCTCGAACGACGGCCTCAGACTCGACGGCGTTGAGGTGGTCGATGATGTAGTCCACGCAGCCGCCGTAGTCGTGGGCGTGCGAGCTGGCTGCTGCGCCACCACCGTTGCGGAGCATGAACGCGCCTTGGGCGATCGGCAGGTCGAAGCCGAGGTTGGCCCAGCGGTGCTGCTCCCACTCGTGGTAGTAGGCCGTCTTGAAGATCGGGCGGCCGTAGACGTCGGTGCCGTAGCGGCGGACAGTGAAGTCGGCATTCATCGCCACTCGCCCCACTTCTTGATCCCAGCCTCGCGATAGGCGGGCCACTCGTCCGGCTCCGGGCCGCGCGGCAGGATGGCTCGAGCGAACTTCATCCGGCCCGCCCAGGAAAGCCGGGTCCACGGGTCTTCGGGATGGCCGCGGCGATAGAGGTTCTGCAGGGTCATGATGATGACGACTGCCCGGGTCTGGATCGCCCAGAGACGCAGGATCGCCCACGCACGCAGACCCAGATAGCCCGGGCTGCCCTTGACCTCCAGGCACAGGATCATGCCGTGCCTGACGCACTCGATCATCCCCGCCTTTGCGGTGATCGGCTTGTGTCCGCCGACGAGCGCGGAGCGGAGCATCCTCACCTGGCTGGGCGGCAGCTGGTGCACGTACAGCGGCCAGTCGTCGGGTACCTCGATGCGCTTCTCGCGCCCGTTCGCATCCACACCGATGCAGATGTAGGGGTACTGCTTTCGGTACTCGTCGTAGTGGATCAGCCAGGTCCAGCCCCACTTGTCGGCGTTGCCGTTCATGTCGATGTAGCGGTAGCCGGCACGATGCGCGGCACTCGGTGCGGAGCGCGCGTCACCCACCAGGTAGGGCAGGAGGTGCGCCGTCTTCGGGTGGTGCTCGGGCATCGGCTGCGGCCATCGGGGACGCGTCAGGGCGCGGAGGGTCATGACTCCTCCTCAGGGTCGACGTCAACCACCACGGCGTCCTTGTTGGCGACTGCGCGCCACATCTCGGCGGCCTCGGCCTTGGTGATGATCCGTTCAGCGGTTGCGGTCATCAGGGCCGCGATGTTCTCGGTGTTGGCTCCGACCTGAGTCTCAATGCGGTCCACGCGGCGGTTCACGGCATCGAGGGCGGCCACGTTCTCGGCGAGCATCTTCACGGCATCCTCGACGGTCGCCATACGCTGGCCGATCCCGGGAAGCGCCGGGGCCAACTCTCGGCCAGACGCTGGGTCGATGATCGGCTCTCGACCGAGGAGAGCGTCCTGCGCCGCCCGCCACCCCTTGAACAACTTGCGCACGCGGGGCCGCGCCAGCTTCACCCAGCCCACCCAGATGGCGATCAGGCCACACAGGGTGTAGATGGCGGCAAGGCGGTCAGCACTGGGCATGCGGCAGTCCCTTCGGTTACCTGATTCGGGATGTATCTGGCGGCCCGGTGGTGCACTCTTGTAGGCATGAACTCGGAGGACTGGCGACTCGGACGCCGGCCCGGACTGGACGGCCTGCGCGGGGTAGCGATCCTGCTCGTAGTCGCGGCCCACCTCGGTGTGAGGAGCCTGGAGTTTCTCGGCGGTATCGGCGTGACTGTCTTCTTCACGCTGTCCGGGTTCTTGATCACTGCCCTGCTGCTCGATGAGCACGACCTCGCAGGGCGGATCTCGATGCGCAGGTTCTACAAGCGACGGTTCTTCCGCCTCGCACCCGCGTTCTTGCTGATGCTCGCAATCGTGGTACCGCTGGAATTCGCAGTGAGCGGATCGGCACCCTACTGGTGGACCACCATCGCTGAGGTCAGCAACTGGGTTTCGGCAACCAAGGGACCGGCGCCGCTCGACTTACTGCACCACACGTGGTCGCTGGCAATCGAAGAGCAGTTCTACCTAGCGTGGCCGGTGGTCTTGTGGGGCCTCTCACAACGATTCGGACGACGCGCGGTGATCGCTTCGGGGGCGGTTGGCATCGGGTTGTCGCTCACCACTGCGCTCGCCGCGCACGGATATCGGCTCGCCTTCGGCACGGACACCAACGCATCCTCACTGCTGGCTGGTTGCCTGCTTGCAGCGATGATGGTCGGCCGCAACGTCCGAGTCGCTCCAGGTTGGACGATGGCGGTCTCGCTCGGATTGGCTCTGATTTCATGGCGCTTCGTCGAGCAGCCGATCCTGCGCCGGTTCTCACATCGCGTCGAAGTGCGCGTCCGTCCGGGCGTTAGTGAGCTTGGTGGGGTAGAACGCAGCCCACGCCATGTCGACGGCACCCGTCTGCAGGATGTCAGCCGCGCCTGACCAGTAGCCGTGCAGACGGAGGGATGATCCCGCTCGTGTGATTGCTGTCGTCTTCGCCCCCGTGACCAGGGTGCTCTTGTCGACCCTCATCGTCATGCCGCC
>JAGIBL010000006.1 GCA_017744365.1 Nocardioidaceae bacterium
GCGCCCCAGCACCCGCAGATCCTTCGCATCGTGATGCTCGGCCAAGGCGACCAGGTGCTCCTCGGCGTCAGCGCGCAATGAATCGGAGACCAACTCCGAAGGCAGCGCTTCGACCGCGTCCACAATCACCGCCGCCTGCTCCACGTTGACGGAGCCGTCGGCCAGCGCACCCGACGTCGCGGCATGAGCGTCGTCATCCAGGCGTGAGGCCAGCGCCACGTGTCGATGCGCGGCCGGCTTCGTCGTACGGGTCTGGTGGGCCCACCACCCGGCAGTGTTGGCCGCGCCCACCGGGTCACCGACCTGGTGCCGGTCGGCCTCGCGCAACATCCGCAGCTGCACGGACGCGACCTGGTTCGCGGCGCGCGCCAACCGCGGCAGCAGATCAGTCAGCTCCGAGGCCGTCAGCGTCCACGCCGGAGCACCGGAAACCCGGGCCAGGAGACTCTCGAACTCGCCGACGAACGACACCAACGGGTGCCGCGCCGACTGCTCCGGGATCTCACTGACCATGCCCTCACGCTACGGACGACCACCGACAAAACCCCTCACAACAAGGCCAAACGAAGCCTCGGGCGACAACTTCCTCCGACACCCCTCACGCCACCACCCGCACCCACGCCAACGAAGCGCCACCGATGACGAGTGTGGCGAGACCGGCCAGCAGCAGCGACGGTCCGCAGCCGCGCACCAGCGAGACGACGCGGACACCGGCGCCCATGCCGACCAGCGCCGCGCCCAGGGCGAGCGTCTGCCCCTGAGCGGCGACGGCGAGCACCGGGTCGGGGACCAGGCCGGTGCTGCGCAGCACCACGCAGGCGAGGAAGCCGAGGACGAAGAGCGGCACCGTCGCCACCCGACCCTCGCCGCTGCCTCGGTTCTCGAGCGCACCGACCGCGGCCACCACCGGCGCGAGCAGCAGCACCCGGGTCAGCTTGACCACGACGGCGACGCCCACCGCCGCGGCACCCGCCGGCCCGGCCGCGGCGACGACCTGGCCGATCTCCTGCACGCTGGCGCCGGCCCAGGCGCCGTACGCGGTGTCGGACAGGCCGAGCGGACGCTGCAGCAGCGGCAGCAGCACCATCGCCACGGAGCCGAAGAGCGTGACCATCGCGATCGCGACGGTGACGTCCTCCTCGTCGCCGTCGGCCTTGGTCTCCATCGCCGCGATCGCGGAGGCGCCGCAGATCGCGAACCCGGTGGCGATCAGCAGGCTGCGCGCCCGCCCGACCCCGAGCCTGCGGCCCAGCCAGATGGTGACGGTCAGGGTGAGCAGCAGCGTGCCCGCGACCAGGCCGATGACGGGCGCGCCGAGGCCGGCGATCGAGTCCAGCGAGAGCGACAGCCCGAGCAGCACGATGCCGACCCGGAGCAGCCGGCGGGTCGCCAGCCTCAGGCCCGGCTCGGCACCCGCCGGCACCAGCCCGAGGTTCGCCGCGGCCACGCCGAGCAGCACCGCCCAGGTGAGCACGCCGAGGCCGGGCAGCAGCCGGTGCGCGAGCGATGCCAGCACCGCACCCGCCAGCGCGACGCCGATCCCTGGAGTGGTCATGCCGCCATGCTCGCCGCCCTCGGCGGACGGGAGTAGACGTCGATCGGCGAGGAGGTCATACGCTGAGCGCATGGCTCGCCTCCCCGACCTGGACGACCTGCGGCTGCTGGTGCTCGTCTCCCGCAGCGGCAGCCTGGGCCGGACCGCCGAGGAGCTGCAGCTCTCCCAGCCCAGCGTCAGCCGACGGGTGGCTCGGCTGGAGCGCGCCCTCGGGCTGAGCCTGCTGCAGCGCGGACCGCGGGGCACGACGCTGACCACCGAGGGCCGCCTGGTGGTGGGCTGGGCCTCGTCGCTGCTGCACGCCGCGGAGGTCTTCGAGGAGTCGGTGGGTGCGCTGCGCCGGCAGCGGCGCGGGAGCCTGCGCGTGGCCGCCAGCATGACCATCGCCGAGCACCTGGCCCCCGGGTGGATCACCCGGCTGCGGGAGACCTCGCCGTCGCTGGCGGTGTCCCTGGAGGTGCACAACTCCACCGACGTCGCCCAGGGTGTCGAGGACGGCGCCGTCGACCTCGGCTTCCTCGAGTCGCGGACGGTACGCCGCAGCCTGCGCCGCCGGCGGTTCCGGCAGGACCGGCTCTGCGTGGTGGTCGCGCCGACGCATCCGTGGGCCCGGAAGCGACGCGGGATCGACCCGACTGCCCTGGCCGCCGAGCCGCTGCTGGTGCGCGAACCGGGCTCCGGCACCCGGGAGACCATCGACGACGCTGTGCACCGTGCCGGCCTGGAGATCAGCCCCGGCCTGGTGCTCGCCTCGAACGCCGCCCTCAAGGCCTCCGCCATCGCCGGCATCGGCCCCGCGGTGCTCTCCGAGCTGGCCGTCGCCGACGAGCTCGGCCGCGGTCAGCTGGTCGAGGTCCCGGTGCCCGGGCTGGACCTGAGCCGGCCGCTCTCCGTGGTCTGGCGCGACGGCCACACCCTGCCCGCGGAGGCGCTCGACCTGCTCCGGATCGCCCAGGAATAGGGCCCTTTCGCCTCGTTGTTGCCGCAGCATGCGTCATGCCACCGTCGTCGTCATCGGCGGCGGACAGGCCGGGCTCTCCGCCGCCCACCACCTGCACCGCCGCGGCTTCGCCAGCGCCCTCACCGACCCCGGGGCCGAGCGGACCTTCGTCGTCCTCGACGCCGAGAGCGGGCCCGGGGGCGCCTGGCGGCACCGGTGGGAGTCGCTGCGGATGGAGACGGTGAACGGCATCTTCGACCTGCCCGGGCTGGCCAAGCCGGACCTGGACCCGGCCGAGCCGAGCCGGACGGCGATCCCCCGCTACTTCGCCGACTTCGAGCGCACCTTCGCGCCGCCGATCCTGCGGCCGGTCGAGGTGCTCGCGGTCAGCCGTGCCGACGACGACCCCGCGGGCGACCTGCTCGTCGAGACGAGCGCGGGCATCTGGCGCACCCGCGTCGTCCTCAACGCCACCGGCACCTGGACCAACCCGGTGCTGCCGCACTACCCCGGGACGGAGACGTTCGCGGGCCGGCAGCTGCACACCCGCGACTACGTGGCGGCCGAGGAGCTCGCCGGGCACCGGGTCGCCATCGTCGGCGGCGGTATCTCCGCGCTGCAGCTGCTCGAGGAGATCTCCCGGGTGGCCACCACCTTCTGGTACACCCGCCGCGAGCCCTTCTTCCGCGACGGCGGCTTCGACCCCGAGGTCGAGGGCCGCGAGATCATCGCCAAGGTCGTCGCGGACGTCGAGGCGGGCCGGCCGACCGGCAGCGTGGTCTCCTACACCGGGCTGGCCTGGACCCCGTACGCCGTCGCGGCCCGCGAGCGCGGAGCACTCGCACGAAGGCCGATGTTCACCGCGATCGAGCCGACCGGGGTCCGCGAGGCCGACGGCACGCTGACCGAGGTCGACACGATCCTGTGGGCGACCGGCTTCAAGGGCGCGATCGCGCACCTGGACCCGCTCGGCCTGCGCAACGAGCGCGGCGGCATCACCCTGACCGGCACCCAGGTGGCCGGCGAGCCGCGGGTGCACCTGCTCGGCTTCGGACCTTCGCAGTCGACCGTGGGTGCCAACCGCGCCGGCCGGGCCGCGGTCACCGCGGTCAGCCGGTACCTGGCCCGGGCCGAGAGCCCGATCAGCCCGCCGCCACCGCCATCAGCACCACCGCCGCCAGCACCAGTCCCAGCGTCTGCGCGCGGCTGACCCGCTCGCGCAGCACGGTGACGGCGAGCAGCACCGTCACCGCCGGGTAGAGCGCGGAGACCACCGAGACCAGAACGATCGGGCCGGACCGGACGGCGAGCACGAAGCTGCCGAGCCCGAGCACCATCACTGGGCCGATCCCCGTGGCGGCCCAGCCGGCCCGGACCCGGGGACGCCAGCGCTCCCGCCGTACGGACGCGGCGATCGCCACGGTGACCACCGCGGCCAGCGAGGCCGCCGCCAGCGGCAGCGCGCCCGCGTCCGCCGACAGCCCGGTGAGCACCGCCAGGCCGCCGCCGAGACCCAGCCCGGCCAGGACGCCGTCGAGCACGCCGCGGTGCGCCGGTCCCTCGTCGGGGACCGAGGAGAGCAGCCCGATCGCCGGGACCGACAGCAGCAGGGCCAGCAGCACGGCCGGGGTCAGCCGCTCGCCACGCGCCAGCCCGGCCAGGGCCGGGACCAGCGCGGCCCCGATCGCGGACAGCGGCGCGACCACGCTGGCCCGCCCACGCGAGAGCCCGCGGAACAGGCAGATGTTGCCGAGCCCGGCGAACGCCCCGAACCCCGCCGCGGCCAGCCAGTCGGTCCCGGCCGGGCTGCCCGCGCGCACGAGCCCGACCGCGGCGAACCCCACCGCCGCCGCGGCCTGCGGCACCATCGCCGCGGTGAACGGGCCGGTCCGGCGCGCGACCAGGCCACCGAGGAAGTCGGCGAGCCCGGCCGCGAGCGCGGAGGTCAGGGCCAGCGCCAGCGCGAGCCCGCTCAGCTGGCCCGCTCGAGCCGGCGGAACGTGCTGCGGTGGAAGACCAGCGGCTCCCGGTCGTCGTGCAGGGTCACCTCGCTGATCTCCAGCACCACGATGGCGTGGTCGCCGGCGGTCACCGTCTGGTCGATCCGGGCGTTCATCCACAGGTCGGTCCCGGCCACGAACACCGCGCCGTCCGGAGCGGTGACGGTCTCCACCCCGGCGAACCGGTCCCCCTCCTTCATCGCCAGCGAGCGCGCCACCCGGTCGTGGCCCTCGCCCAGCACGCTGATGCCCAGCCGCGGCGCGCGCTGCAGCCGCTGCCAGGTACGGGAGGCGTTCTGCACGCACACGGAGACCAGCGGCGGGTCCAGCGAGACCGGCACGAACGTGCTGACCGCCATCCCGACGTACTCCCCGTCGACGCTGGCGCAGAGCGCGACGACCCCCGAGGGCACCGTCGAGAACACGGTGCGCAGCAACCGCTCGTCCATCACGTGGTTGGTCATGGGACTGTTCCTTCTTCTTCGGTCCCGGCTCCGGCCAGGACTCGTCGTGGGGACCGGCATCGGCGGGTCATCGGGCGCGCGCCGCCGTCGTGGTCTCGGCCGGCAGCGCCCGCTCCAGGGCCGCGAACAGCGCGTAGGCGAGCACGCCGACCGCCATCACCACCAGCACCACGCCCCACATCAGCGGCACCTCGAGCCGGGTCTGCGCGTCCTGGATCAGGAAGCCGAGCCCGTGCTGCGCACCGACGTACTCGGCGGCGAGGGCAGCCAGCACCGCCGTGGACGCGCCCAGCTTGAGCGCGGCCATGAACATCGGCAGCGCCGAGGGCGCGAGCGCGAGCAGGATCTCCTGGCGCTTGCTGGCCTTGAGCGAGTAGAGCAGCTCGGTGACCTCGCGCGGGCAGGACTCGAAGCCCTTGGCCAGGCTGACCAGGGTGATCGGGAAGGTGATGAACGCGCCCAGGACGGCCTTCGACATCAGCCCCGGTCCCAGCCAGAGGATCAGGATCGGCGCGACCGCGATGATCGGCACCGCCTGCAGGGCCAGCAGCATCGGGAAGAACAGCTCGCGCAGCCGTCGTACGTAACAGAAGAGAACGGCCACCAGCACCGCCGCGACGTTGCCCATCAGCAGCCCCAGGCCGGCCTCGGCCAGCGTGGTCCAGGTGTTGTCGACGATCACCGGCAGGTTGTCCCCGACCGCGGCGGCCACCTGGCCGGGCGTCGGCGCCACGAACGGGCTCACGTCCAGGCCGACCACGAGCAGGTGCCAGCCGAGCACCACCGCGGCGACGATGGCCAGCGGCGGCCATACCAGGCCGGCCAGGCGCAGGGTCCTCACAGCGACCTCCCCTCGGCCACGGCCCACGGGAACACCAGCGACTCGACGAGCGCGAGGATGCCGAGCAGCCCCAGGGTGATCACCACGGCGGTGAGAACTGCCGCCCACATCACGTCGATGCGGAAGCTGTAGCCGGCGAACTGCACCAGGTAGCCCAGCCCGCTGGTGCCGGAGATCCACTCCGCGACGATCGCCTGGATCACGCAGGTGGAGACCGACAGCTTGAGCGCGGCCATCAGGTACGGCACCGCCGAGAAGGACTGCACCATCCGCAGCCGCTGCCAGGCCGACGCGTTCAGGCTGTGCATCAGCTCGTCGGCCAGGGCGTCGGTGCGGCTCAGGCCGTTGACCAGGTAGAGCGCGGTGACGATGAACGAGGCCACCGCGGCGACCGCGACCCGGGGGCCGTAGCCGTCGCCGAACGCGACCACCAGGATCGGGATCACCCCGATGATCGGGCAGGCGCTGAGCATCACCACCAGCGGGCGGAAGGCCCGGTGCAGCAGCCCGGAGTAGGCCATCCCGAGCGCGGCCAGCGCGGCCAGGACGGTGCCCAGCGCGAGACCGGCCAGCGAGGTCCACAGCGTCACCAGGGCGTGGTGGGTGATGGTGGGCCGGTTGTCCGCGAACGCCCGGAGCACGTCCAGCGGCGGCGGCAGCACGTACACCTTGACCAGGCCCAGCCCGGAGACCAGCTGCCAGGCCAGCCCGACCAGCAGCACGGCGAGCAGGAACTGCCCCGCCTGGCGCAGGCTCGCGGTCACGACGCCTCGTCCATCAGCTTGTGCCGGAGCACGCCCTCGATCCGGGCGAACCGCGGGTCGTCGCGCATCGCCGAGCTGCGCATCCGGCCGAAGGGGATGGTCTCGGTGTGGAAGATCCGGCCGGGCCGGCTGCTCATCACCGCGACGGTGTCGGAGAGGATGACCGCCTCGGAGATCGAGTGGGTGACCAGCACCAGCGCGGCACCGGTCTCCTCGAGGATCCGCAGCACCTCGAAGTTGAGCCGCTCCCGGGTCAGCTCGTCGAGAGCGCCGAACGGCTCGTCCATGAGCAGCAGGTTCGGCCGCAGCGTCAGCGCCCGGGCGATCGCGGCGCGCTGCTTCATGCCACCGGAGAGCTCGTGCGGGTAGGCCCGCTCGAACCCGGTCAGCCCGACCAGGTCGATGACCTCCTCGACGCGCCGCTCCCGCTCGCGCTTGTCGGTGCCGGCCACCTCGAGGCCCAGGCCGACGTTCTCGCGCAGCCGTCGCCAGGGCAGCATCGCGGCCTGCTGGGAGACCAGCGCGAACGCGCGCTCGGCCCGGGCCTGCGCCGGCGTCCTGCCGCTGAGCAGCACCGCGCCCTCGGTCGGCCGGACGATGTCGGCGAGCACCCGCAGCAGGGTGGACTTGCCGCAGCCGGACGGGCCCAGCAGCGACATCCACGACCCGTTCGGCAGCTCGAAGCTGGTGTCCTGCACCGCCTCGGTCACCTGGCCGCGGCGCTGGTAGGTGACGCCGACGTGGCGCGCGGAGATCGCGGCCTGCCCGGAGCGCGCGGCGGCGGTCTCGAGCGTCTCTTCCAGGGTGTTGCTCATCTCCGGTGCTCCTCAGCGCTTCGGGGTGCCGGCCGCGGCGGTCAGGTCGTCGAGCAGCGGCGCCGGGTCCACGGCCTTGGTGGTCAGGCCCTCGGCGGCGGCGACCTCGGAGGTCTGCTTCCAGGCCTCCGGGTTCAGCGCGAGCAGGCCGTGCTCGGCCGTCCAGGTCGTGTTCAGGTACGGCACCTGCGCGGTCGCCTGGTACTTCTGCTGGCCGATCTCCAGGCCGGTGGTGAACTGCTTGTCCACCATGTACGTCGCCGCCGCGTCCGGGTCGTCGAGGAACGTGGACCAGGCGTCCGCGGTGGCCTTCACCCAGGCGACCAGGTCGGCGCGGCGCTTCTCCAAGGTCTTGCGGGTGACCACGTAGACGTTGCCCTGCGCGGGCAGGCCCATGTCGGCCAGGGTGATCACGTTGACCTTGACGCCCTGGGCCTCGATGGCCCGCGGCTCGTTGAACGCGTACGTCGCGAAGATGCAGTCGACCTTGCCGGCGATGATCGTGGACACGTCCGCGTTGCCGACCGGCACGATGTCCAGGTCCGACGGCTTGGCGTGGGCGGCGTGCGCGACCAGGGACAGGTAGGGCCGCGAGTAGGTCTTCAGCCCGAGCCGGTGGCCCTGGAGCTCGCTCATCGAGGTGACCCCGGAGTCCTGCCGGCAGATCATCGCCAGCGGGGCCGACTGGAACTCGGTGGCGATCGCGACCAGGTCGGCGCCCTTCTCCACGAACTGGAGCAGGTCGGGGGCGTCCATCACGCCGATGTCGATCCGGCCGGCCTCCAGCAGCGTGGCCGGGTGCGTGTCACTGCCCGGCTCCACCTTCACCGACAGTCCGGCCTTGCGGTAGAGACCCTCCTCCTCGGCGTAGTACGGGCCGTAGTGCTCGACGGTGCCGATGTAGCTGAGCCCGACGGTCAGGGACGAGTCCTTCCCGCTGCTCGATCCGTCGGCGCTGCTCCCGCACGCACTGGTCGCGGCCATCGCGACGAGCGCGACCACCGCGGCGACGTGACGCCCCAGCCGAAGAGTGTTCATGGGTGGTGCCTTCCTGGCGACTCGGTGCTGCCGCCCCGGGCCGGGCCGGCAGTTGGTGAGGTGGACGCTACCCGTCTGACAAGTGAATGTACAGACTTGTCATACAAGTGCTCGGAACATCTCGTTCCCGCGCGGGCGCCCGGCGCACGGAAGCCCTAGGATCGAGGACATGTCTGATGTGAAGAAGGCCGACGACGGCCGCCCGCCCTCGCTGGCCAGCCGCCTCGAGGAGCTCTGGCAGCGCGCGGCGGCCGCCGGCGAGGTGATGCCCGGCGAGCCGGCGCTGGCCCAGGCGCTCACCGCCAGCCGGCCGGCCCTGCGCGAGGCCCTGGTCCGGCTCGAGGAGCGCGGCTACATCACCCGCCGCCAGGGCGCGGACACGGCGATCAACCGGGCCATGCTCGACATCCCGGCCCGGCTCGACGAGAAGGTCGAGAACGGCAGCCTCATCAACGCCATGGGCAAGGAGTCCCGGGTCGAGCTGCTCGAGCTGCGCTGGGACGTGGCCACTCCCGAGGAGGTCGTCGAGTTCGGGGTCGACGAGGGCCAGGAAGTCCTGCGCACCAAGAAGATCTGGCACGCCGACGACACCCCGGTGATCCTCGCCCACGACACCATCCCGCTGCGCGCGAGCAAGCTGGACAAGTCCACGGTGGACGCCCGGATGTCGGTCTTCGAGCTCTGCGAGCTGCTCGGCAACCCGCGCGCCGACTGGGAGACGGTCTGGCTCGGCGCCGCCGTGCTCGGCGAGGACGCGGCGCTCATGCAGGGCTCCCCGGGCGACCCGGTGCTCTCCCTCGACGTCACCGGGATCACCCGTTCCGGCGGCGCCGGCTACTGGGCCGCGGAGCGGCACCGGTCCGAGGCGTTCCGCTACGCGATGATCCGCTCGATGGCGCGACGCTGATACGCTCGGCTCACTTGTCTGACATGTAGTCGGACCGAGATCGCGAGAGTGAGCCATGAAGACGTCCGTCCTCCCCGCCCCGTCCGCCGCCGTCCTCGGCGCCCAGGAGATCGGCGGGCTCGCCGCGTTCCTGGGCGTCTTCGGCGGCCAGCCCCGCCGGCTGCCGGCCCTCTCCGCCGAGGCGGCGGGGCAGCTCTACGGCATCGACGCCCCGCTGGAGCAGGTGCTCATCGAGGAGCCCGGCTCGGCCGGGACCCTCCGGCTGGTGCGCACCCCCAACGCGGCGGTGCCGTTCCAGCCGCTGCAGGAGGGCCCGTACGGCGTCGACTACTACAGCCGGGACATCGAGCTGTCGCTGAGCATGCTGCGCGCGGCCGGCGGGAGCACCACCTCCCGGCTGGTCGGCTACTCCGGCGACCCCGCGTTCCACACCCCCGAGGAGACCGGGCACATCACCCACGAGCTGATGGTGGTCGGCCCCGAGGAGCTGCGGCTCTTCCTCACCGACGTGCGCCGCACCACCAACCCGTGGCCGACGCTGCTCTCCACCGACAGCGCCCGCACCCACTCCGAGCTGCTCCAGGTGGTCTGGGTGGTCGCCGACATCGAGGCCGAGCTGGCCTTCTGGCGCGACGAGGTCGGGATGATCGTGGTGCTCGACGAGATCCCCGAGCTCGAGGAGATGCAGGACCTGATGTTCACCCCGCGCAGCTCGCCGCTGCGCTGCGTGCACGTCACCGACGCGGTCGGCCACCACAAGATCGAGCTGCTCTCCTACCCCGACGAGACGCTGGTGCCCTACCCGCACGGCGAGATCCGCGGCGGCCTGCACAGCGTCGCCTTCGACGTGCACGACCTGGAGGCGACCCTCCGGCTGCTGCCCAGCGCGACCTTCGGGCCGGTGGTCACCGCCGACCAGGGCCGCGGGCCGCAGCGGGTGGTCTCCGCGCTCTCGCCGAGCGGGTCGGTGCGGTTCGAGCTCTGGGAGGTCTAGGGAACCCGGCCGGGCGCGACCAGCGCGCGTCCGGCCAGCTCGTCCTCGACCGAGCCGGCTCGAGTGGCCGCCGCGAGCAGCACCGCGAGCACGCCGGCCAGCACGCTGAGCCCCACCAGGGGCACGGTCCAGCCGTCGGTCGCCTCGTGCACGATGCCGACCAGGAACGGCCCCGGGATCGCGAACAGGTAGCCCACCGACTGGGCGAACCCGGAGAGTGCCGCGGTGCCCTCGGGGGTGCGGGCGCGCAGCGCGATCAGCGCCATGATGACCGGGAACGAGCCCTGCCCGACCCCGAGGAGCACCGCCCACAGCCACGGCACCGCGTCCGGCGCGAGCACCAGCCCGAGGTAGCCCGCCGGGTAGCAGGCCACCACCGCGACCGCGAGCAGCGCGGTGTGCCGGCCACGCGCGACCACCGCCGGGAACAGGAACGAGAGCGGCACGCTGGTCGCGGTGATGAGGCCGAGCATGAATCCGGCGTCCGCGGCCGAGGTGCCGGCGTCGACGTACACCGTGGCCAGCCAGCCGAAGATCGTGTACGCCTGGACCGCCTGCAGCCCGAAGACGACCGCCACCAGCCAGCCCACCCGCGAGCGGGCCACCGCGCCCAGGGTCAGCGCCGAGCCGGGCGCGGACAGCACCCGGTCGTGCCGGGCCAGCACCAGCAGCGGGACCGCGGCGAGCACCGCCGTGGCCGCCCAGACCCCGATCCCCCACCGCCACGAGCCCAGCCCCCGCGCGACCGGCACGCTCAGCGCCGAGGACGCCGCGACGCCGAGGGCGAAGGAGGTCGAGTAGAGCGCGGTGACCAGCCCGATGCGCTCCGGGAAGTGCCGCCGCACCAGCGAGGGCAGCAGCACGTTCGCGACCGCCATCCCGGCCAGCGCCGCGAAGCTGAGCAGCAGGAAGCCGAGCGGCGCGTCCAGCACCGCCCGGCCGGCCAGCCCGGCCACGGAGACCGCGACCGCGCCGAGCGCGACCCGGTGCACCCCGAGGCGACGGGCCAGCAGCGGGGCGACCGCGCCGACCAGCGCGAAGGCCAGCACCGGCAGCGTCGTGAGCAGGCTGCGCCCGAACGGCCCGAGGCCGGTGCCCCGGGAGACCTCGTCGAGCAGCGGGCCGACCGAGACGGCGACCGGGCGCAGGTTGAACGCGAGCACCAGGATCGCGGCCAGGGCGATCCCGGTGGCCCGCCGCTCGGAGGTCACCGGGCGCTCACCGCGGGAGTGGGGAGTCGGGCCCACCCACGGGGCTGCGCACCTCGAACCGGGTGCCCGTCGGCGAGGTGGCACTCACGGCGCGCACCCAGCCGTCCCGTGGGTCGTCGTACCGGACCGCCTCGCCGAACCGCGCCGAGGGCAGCGCCTCGATCACCTTGTCCAGGTCGTCGGCCCAGTAGACCGAGCCGAACAGGCCACCGCGCAGCGGCCAGCTCGGCGCCATCGCGATCTCCTGGTCGGGGTAGCCCATGAACTCCACCTTGGTGTTCAGCCCGGCGTCGACCACGTTGATGCACTCCAGCAGCGTCGGCTCCGGGTGGTACATCAGCGCGACCATGGCCTCGTTCTCGGCGTAGCCGTGGAAGTCCATGCTCACGCCGACCTCCTCGGTCCAGAAGGCGCGCTCCCGGGCGAGGTCGTCGACCACCCAGCAGATCTCGATGAGCTCGGAGTGCACCCGGTCGGGGTCGGCGTCGAGCACGCTGTGGTACCGGTTCGGCGAGCGCTCCACGTCGGTGATGTAGAGGGTCAGCTCGTCAGGCCCCTGGAACAGGCACTCGTAGCGCTTCCCCCAGTCGGCCGCGTCCGGGTGCATCGAGGGCTCCAGCCCGCAGGGCACGAAGCCGGTGACGTTGTGCGCCCCGGCCGCGGTCATCATGGCCATCGTCAGCTCGACGTCGCTGGAGAAGAAGTCCAGCGCGTACGGCCCGCCGCGCAGCGGGGCGAACGGCTCGGCGTCGTACGGCGTCTCGACCACGCGCACGGTCCGGTCGGACCCGGGCGTGACCAGCTCGAGCAGCCGGGCCGGCCCGTCCAGGCCGTAGAGCGCACCGGCGGCGGAGGCCGGCAGCTCCACGACCCGGCGGGCCTGCATCCCGAGCGCGGACAGGAAGGTGGCCATCCGGCCCAGGTCGGTGGCGCCGACCAGGGCGGAGGTCGGGTAGCTGAGCAGCGACATCGTGGCTCCTCAGCCGACCGGCTGGGCCGTGGTCACGGTCTCCGGCAGCCGTGGCGCGACCTCGGTGGCGAACAGCCGCAGCGACTCGCGCACCTCGGCGGGGCTGAGCTCGGGCAGGTGCACCATCAGGTCGAGCCGGTCCGCGCGGACCTCCTCCTGGTACGACGCCAGCTGGGCGGCCACGCTCTCCGGGCTGCCGACGATGTAGCCGCGCCGCTCCAGAGCGTCCGGGAAGTGGGTCGGCTCCTCGGCGCTGAACAGCCCGTTCTGCACGGCCTCGAAGTAGTACCGGTCCTTGAGCGGGTCGCCGTCGGCGTAGACGGCATAGCTCGCGCTCGCCCGCCGGACGGCCTCCTCGTCGGTGGGCGCGACCACGATGATCCGCACCGCCCGCGTCTCCCCTGCCCCGCCGGCGTCCCGGTAGGTCTTGATGTAGGGGCCCTGCGCCGCCGGCACCTCGGCCTGGCCCATCACGAAGTGCAGCCCGTTGCGGGCCGCGAACTCGATCGTCGGAGCGTCCCGAGCCGCCACCCAGAGCCGGCTCAGCAGCGTCCGCGAGTCGACGTCGACCGGACCGAGCGCGTCCTCGAAGGCCGAGCGCCCCTGGCTGCCGAGCAGCTCCAGCAGCTCGCTCATCGCGTCGCGGAACGCGGCCCGGCGCTCCTCCGAGGTGTACACCGTGGGCAGGAAGACGGCCGGCTCGTCGCCGCCGGCACCGAGCCCGTAGAAGGTGCGCCCCTCGGCGAGCAGGTCGAGCGTCAGCATCGACTCGACCACCCGCCACTGCTTCTCGAACGAGATCACCTTGACCCCGGTGCCGAGCTTGATCCGGCCGGTGCGCGCTGCGGCGAACGCGATCACGTGCTCGGGGAACGCGATCCGCCCCGGGAAGTCCCCCTTGGGGAAGTGGTGCTCCCCGAACATGAACGAGTCGAAGCCCAGCTCCTCGGCGAGGACCACGTCCGCGATCGTCTGGTCGATCGACTCCCGATCCGACATCGCCGCCGACGCCCACTGCTGGTGCATGACTCCAAAAGAACCGACTGCCGCCACTGCGACCTCCCTGTGGCACTGCTCCAGCCTCCGGGCTAGATGTCAGACATGTGCCATCGCGCTCAGCGTAGGCAGAACCGCCTCACGGCGCAAGCGAGGGTCGAAGTGTCTGACTAGTGCGCACCCTGCAGGTTCAGCAGCACCACGCCGGCGATGATCATCGCGAGGCCGGACACCTTGACCAGGCTCCAGGACTCGCCGAGCCAGAGCGCGCCGATGAGCGCGACCGCGGCGGTGCCCAGGCCGGACCAGAGCGCGTAGGCCGTCGAGACCGGGAGCCTCTGCACCACGACGGCCAGCAACGCGATCGAGATCGCATACCCGGCGATCACCAGGGCCGACCAGCCAGGGTCGCGGAACCCGTGGGTGCGGGGCAGCGCCGAGGTGGCGGCCACCTCGATTCCGATCGCTCCGACCAGGAGAACCAGCGCGGCGTACACGGTCACATGCCTTTCTGTAGCGAGTGCTACGGAGGATCGTAGCACTCGCTACACTGGACCGCATGCCGAATAAGGACGAGTGGACGGTGCTCGCCACCGACTACGCCCACGAGCACGGGCTGACCGGGCTGACGCTGCGCCCGCTGGCCGCTGCCCTCGGCACCAGCGACCGGATGCTGCTCTACCACTTCGGCACCAAGGACGAGCTGCTCGCCGCGATCCTGCGCGAGTCCAACGACCGGGGCGTCGCCGTGGTGGACGCGCTGCCGCCGTCGGCCGACCTGCGCACCGCCGTGCTCGACCTGTGGGCGGCGGTGCAGCATCCCGCGATGGAGCCGTGCGTCCGGCTCTACGTCGAGGCCTCCGCGCTCGGCCTGTTCGGCCGCGAGCCCTACGCCTCGGTCCTCCGCGAGGCCAACCGGGTCTGGATGAGGTCCCTGGCCGGCTTCCTGACCCGCTCCGGCGTGGAGACCCGGCTGGCCACCCGCGCGGCCCGCGTCGTCGACGCCGCCTTCATGGGCTTCCAGCTCGACCTGCCGCTCTACGGCGGGAGCAGGTCGTCGGTGAAGCGCTCGGTGGCCGACCTGGCCGACGCCGTCGCGGCGCTCGCCGGCTGAAGTTCGCTCCCTGTTTCCCTGACGGCCCGGACCGGGCCAACCAGCGTCCCTAGCGTCCTTCCCGTCTCGGGAAGGACAACGCATGGAACCGGCGGCTCGGGCCCGCGGAATCATCAAGACGTACGGCGACGTGGTCGCCCTCGACGGGGTCGACCTCGACATCGGCGCCGGGCAGGTGCACGGGCTGGTCGGCCCCAACGGCGCCGGCAAGACCACCCTGCTCGGGCTGCTGCTCGGGCTGGCCACCGCCGACACCGGCACCCTGGAGGTGCTCGCTCCCCCGGTCGCCGGGTTCGTCGACGGACCCGGCCTCTACCCCACGCTCACCGCGCGGCAGAACCTGGCCGCGCTCGCCGCCCTGCACCGCGAGCCGACGGCCGGTGTCGACGAGGCCCTCGCCGAGGTCGGGCTCACCGACGTCGCCGGCGACCGGGTGCGCGGCTTCTCCCTCGGGATGCGGCAGCGGCTCGGCCTGGCTGCCGCGCTGCTGACCCGGCCGCGGCTGCTGGTCCTCGACGAACCGGCCAACGGGCTCGACCCGGCCGGCAAGCGGCACGTGCACCGGGTGATCGCGCGCCTCGCCGCCGACGGGGTCGGCGTCGTGCTCTCCAGCCACCGGATGGACGACCTGGCCGAGCTCTGCTCCGAGGTGACCCTGCTCTGCGCCGGCCGGGTGGTCTTCTCCGGGCCGGTCGCCAAGCTGGCCGCCGAGGCCGGCGAGCTCGGCTACGGGGTGCTGACCTCGGACGAGGCCCGCGCGGTCGCGGTCGCGTCCGGAACCACCGGCCTGCGGGTGGCCGGCACGGATCCCCTCGTCGTGCGCGGACCGGCCGACGCCCTCGACGACCTGGTCGTCCGGCTGGTGCACGCGGGCGTCGCGCTGCGCGAGCTGGCCCCGGTGGTCTCGCCCCTGGAAGCCGCGTTCCTGGCCCTGACCGGTGCCGAGGAGGCCTCGTGACGACCGCCTACGCTCCGCCCGAGGTGGCGCCGGCACCACTGCTGCCGGGCCTCCGCTTCGAGCTGGTCAAGCTGCTCTCGCCGTGGCGGGTCCGGCTGCTGCTGCTCGCCTGCCTGGTCGCGCCGGCCGCGTTCGTCGCCGTGGTCAGCGCCCAGACCTCACTGCCGACCGACACCGTCTTCGGCCGCTGGATGCACGCCACCGGCTTCGCGGGCTCGCTGGTCGTGCTCGCGTTCGCCTGCAGCTGGGGGCTGCCGCTGCTGACCTCGCTCGTCGCCGGCGACGTCTTCGCCGCGGAGGACCGGCTCGGCACCTGGCGACACCTCCTGGTCGCGGTCCGCTCGCCCCGCCGGATCTTCGCCGCCAAGGCGCTGGCCGCACTGAGCGTGGTGGTGCTGCTGGTGGTGGCGATCGGCCTGTCCAGCGTCCTGGGCGGCGTCCTCACCGTCGGCGCCCACCCGCTCGTCGGCCTGGACGGGCACACCCTCGGTGCCGGCGAGGCGGCGCGCACCGTGCTGCTCGCCTGGCTCTGCGTGCTGCCGCCCACGCTGGCGCTCGCGGCCGTCGGGCTGCTCGGCTCGGTGGTGCTCGGCCGGTCTCCGATGGGGCTGCTGCTGCCGGCGGTGCTGGCGCTGACGATGAACCTGGTGCTGCTGCTCCCGGTCCCGGTGCCGCTCCGGCTGGCCCTGCCCAGCAACGCCTTCCTGGCCTGGCGCGGCCTGTTCACCGAGCCCGCGCACACCGGCCCCCTGCTGCTCGGCACCGCGGTCAGCCTGTTCTGGGCCGTCCTCGCCACCGCGCTCGCGTACGTGCTCTTCCTGCGCCGCGACTTCACCGACCTCGCGTACGACGGCGCCGGCCGGCGCGCGATCGCCGCGGCCGCGCTGCCGCTCGCCGGGCTGGCCGGGATCGGCGCCCTGGCGATCGGCGTGCTCACGCCCGCGAGCGGGACCGGCATCGAGAAGGCGAAGGTCGAGGCGTCGCTGGCGACGGCGTACGGGCACCTCTACCGGCTGCAGGCCGCGCAGCTGCACCGGCCCGCGGTGACCGAGGCGCAGCTCGCGGCCAGCGCCGACTGCGACAAGGGCGGGACCCGGGTCGTCGACCGCGGCCCCGGCCACGACTGGCGCTGCGTCGTCTCCTGGCACCTGCCCGGGACCAGCGCCGTCGGCACCGCGATCTACCAGCTCGACGTGACCGCGGAAGGGCGGTACGTCGCGGACGGAGACGGACCGAAGGAGGTGAACGGCAACTTCTGGGTGCGCACGCCGTCCGGTGACGCACCGAACCCCCTCTGGCAGCTCGACGGCTACGTCGACCTGCTCGACGACTGACCTATGCGAAGGGAACGACCCGCCATGCACGTCGTGCGTCAGCGCAGACGACCTCAGGGCCTCCGTCTCGGGCTCCTCGGACAGCACAAGCTCAAGCTCCTCCTTGCCGGCACCACCGCGCTCGCCGTCGTCGGTTCCGGCACGGCGTACGCGACCACCACCCTCTTCGGCCAGAACAAGGTCGGCAACGAGTACGCCGACGGCCTGCAGGTCTCCTCCAACCAGATCATCAAGCCGCTCGGCGAGCGGCTGATGACGCCGTACGGCAAGTTCATGGGCTCCACGGTGAGCCCGGACGGCCGCTTCCTGGCCGCCACCTCCAACGACCGCTCGGTCTCGCTGCAGATCTTCGACCTGGCGACCTACCAGCTGGTCTGGCGCGGCGGCACCGCGTCGGGCGTCAACCTCAGGCTCTCCGACAACACCGTGGGCCAGGAGGGACCGCTGTACTCGCCGGACGGGGCGTTCCTGTTCATGCCGAACGCCACCGGCATCAGCCGGTTCCCGGTCAACGCCGACGGCACCCTGGCCGCGCCGACCAAGATCTCCGTCCCCACCACCGGCGGCAAGCAGGCCCTGACCGGCGGGATGACCTTCTCCCCCGACGGATCCACGCTCTACGCCGCGGTCAACGGGCAGAACACGGTGGTCGCGATCGACCCGGTCGCCGGCACGATCACGAGGACCTGGAACGTGGGCATCGCCCCGCGCCAGGTGCGGTTCGTGGGCACCAAGCTCTACGTCAGCAACGAGGGCGGCCGGCCCGCGCAGCCCGGTGAGGACACCATCGAGTCCTACGGCACCCAGGTCCCGGCCGACACCTACCTGGGCAACGCGACCAACGGCACCCTCAGCGTGATCGACACCGCCGACCCCGGCGCCGCGGTGGGCTCCGTCAAGGTCGGCCTGCACCCGACCGCGCTGCACGCCCGCGGCGGCGTGCTCTACGTCGCGAACACCAACGACGACACCGTCTCGGTGGTCGACACCACCAAGGACGAGGTCGTGCAGACCATCGCGACCCAGCCGTGGAAGGGCTCGGCGATCGGCTACCACCCCAACGCGATCACCGTGCAGCGCGGGCGGCTGCTGGTCAGCCTGGGCCGCGCGAACGCGATCGCGGTCTACAAGCTCGGCAAGGACGCGCTCGACCCGGTCAGCTACGTGGGCCTGGTACCGACCGACTACTACCCCGAGGGCGTCTTCGACACCGGCGACCAGGTGGTCGTGGCCAACCGCCGCGGCATCGACGCGCGCGGCCCGAAGATCACCTTCAACGCCGGCTTCGGCACCACCCCGGCGACCGGCTACGGCACCCACGGCACCACCGCCTCGCTGACCCGGTTCACGCTGCCGGGCGACGGCGCGATCCGGGACACCTACACCCCGCAGGTCTTCCGGCAGAACGGGTGGGGCGACGCCGACACCGACGTCAAGCACGCAGGAGGCAACCGCAACGTGCCGGCCGTGCCGGTGCCGAAGCGGATCGGCGACCCCTCGACGATCAAGCACGTGTTCCTGCTGGTGAAGGAGAACCGGACCTACGACCAGGTGCACGGCGACATGCCGGAGGGCAACGGCGACCCGGCGCTCGCGCAGTTCGGCGAGCAGGTCACCCCGAACACGCACGCGCTCGCCCGCCAGTTCGGGCTCTACGACAACGCCTACGACGTGGGCACCAACTCCGCGGAGGGCCACAACTGGCTGATGCAGGGTGACGACCCGGAGTACACCGAGTCCAGCGCCGGCGAGTACACCCGCTCCTACGACACCGAGAACGACGTGCTCGGCCACCAGCGCTCGGGCTTCCTGTGGACCGCGATCCAGTCCGCCGGCCACAGCGCCCGCAACTTCGGCGAGTTCTCCTACTTCGAGAACAAGCCGGCCGGCGCGACCTGGCAGAAGTACTACTGCACCTCGAAGGACGTGCTCGGCGGCGGCGACCCGGCACAGCTGACCGACCCGGCGATCCGGGTGAACCAGCAGTCGCCGATCCCGTCGCTCAACGCGATCTCCAACCACGACGCCCCGATGTTCGACTCGAACATCCCCGACATCTACCGCTACCTGATCTGGAAGCAGGAGTTCGAGAAGGACGGCCCCGCCGACTTCCAGATGATGTGGCTCTCCAGCGACCACACCGGTGGCGCTCCCGACCCGCGGGCCCAGGTCGCCGACGGCGACCTCGCGGTCGGCAGGATCGTCGACGACATCTCGCACAGCCCGTACTGGAAGGACTCGGCGATCTTCGTGGTCGAGGACGACAGCCAGAACGGCCCGGACCACGTGGACGGCCACCGCGCGCCGATCCAGGTGATCAGCCCGTGGGCCGCGCACGGCAGGACCATCTCGACGTACTACTCCCAGATCTCGATGATCCGCACCATCGAGCAGATCCTCGGCGCCGAGCCGCTGAACCAGAAGGTCGCCGCGGCCACGCCGATGTACGACGCCTTCCAGGCCACGCCCGACCTGACGCCGTACGAGGCGCTGCCGAACCGGATCCCGCTGACCGAGAACGTCAAGACCATGCCCGAGTGCGGGCTGGACACCCCGGCCGGGGCGCGCACGCTGCGAGCGCCGACGGTGCCGTCCGGCTACGTGTCGGCCTCGGCGGAGTGGGAGAAGTGGGCCACCCAGCAGCACTTCAGCGGCAAGACGCCGCGGGCCGACTTCGCGCACCCCGAGCAGATGAACCGCTACACCTGGTACCAGACGCACAGCTGGGAGCTGCCCTACCCGGGTGACTCGAAGATCTACCTGCCGGGCGACGTCCCGGGCGCGGACATCCCGTCGCCCGACGTGGACTGACGACGGGCCACCAGCGCGCCCACCGCGGCCCCGGCCGCGCGCAGGGCGTGCTGGTGGTTCTCCGGGCGGAAGCGGGTGGTCGGGCCGGCCAGGCTGATGGCGGCGTACGGCCGGTCCAGCCGGTCCAGCACCGGCACCGCCACGCAGGTCAGGCCGAGTGCGGACTCCTCGCGCTCGAAGGCCACCTGCTGCTGCCGCACGGTCGCGAGCTGCCGGGACAGCCGGCGCGGCTCGACCACGGTGTGCGGGGTGCGGCGCGTCAGTGGGCCGCCGAGGACCTCGCGGCGCAGGTCCGCGTCGTAGGCCAGGAACGCCTTGCCGAGTGCGGTGCAGTGCAGCGGCATCCGGCCGCCGACCCGCGACGGGGAGCGCACCTGCCGGTGCCCGCCGAGCTTGGCGACGTAGACCACCTCGTGGCCCTCGCGGACGCCGAGGTGCACCACCTCGTGGGTGCGCTCGTAGAGGTCCTGCAGGAACGGCATCGCAAGCTCGAGCAGGCTGCGCTCCACCGAGGCGCGCATGCCGAGCTCGAACATCCCGGCCGAGAGCCGGTAGCCGACTGCGGATTTCTCGAGCAGCCGCAGCTCGACCAGCTGGGCGCAGAGCCGGAACGCGGTGGCCTTGTGCAGCCCGGTCCGCCGGACCAGCTCGGCCAGGGACAGGTCGGTGTCGTCGACGGCGAACGCACGCAGGATCGCGACCGCCTTGGCCAGCACCGAGTCCACGGCGACGAGCGTATCGTTGAGCGAGACGAAGTGCTGGCGACCGGGCCCGTTCGGGTCGCACCGTTGCGTCATGCCCACGACGATCGCCCAGGCGGCCGACCGGCTGATCCAGGCCGCGGACACCCGGGTCCCGTGCGACCCCGTGCGCGACCTGATCGGCCGCGACGACCAGGCCGCCGCCTACGCCGTCCAGCGTCTGGTCACCGAGGAGCGGATCCGCCGCGGCGCCCGGCGCTGCGGCCGCAAGATCGGGCTCACCTCCGCCGCGGTGCAGCAGCAGCTGGGGGTGGACCAGCCGGACTCCGGCGTGCTGTTCGCGGACATGGTGCACCGCGACGGCGCGCTCGTCCCGCCCGGCGCGGTGCTCCAGCCGCGGGTCGAGGCCGAGGTCGCGTTCGTGCTCGGCGCGGACCTCGACGACGGGCCGCTCGACGCCGGCCAGGTGCGCGCGGCGACCGCGTACGTCGTCGCGGCGCTGGAGATCTGCGGCAGCCGGATCCAGGACTGGGACATCTCCTTCGCCGACACCGTCGCGGACAACGCCTCCTCCGGCGCGGTCGTGCTCGGCGCGACCCCGGTCGGGCTCGCCGAGGTCGAGCCCGCGGAGGTGGCCATGCTGATGACGGTCGACGGCGCCGAGGTCTCCACCGGCACCGGCCGGGCCTGCCTCGGCGATCCGGTGCTGGCCGTCGCCTGGCTGGCCCGGGTCAGCCGCGAGGTCGGCGACCCGCTGCGTGCCGGCGACCTGGTGATGTCCGGCGCCCTCGGCCCGATGCACCCGCTCGCACCCGGCGCCCGGGTGCACGCTGCGCTCACCGGGCTCGGCACCGTCACCACCACCTTCGGCGAGAGGAACGAACGATGACCACCAAGGTCGCCGTCGTCGGCTCCGGCAACATCGGGACCGACCTGATGATGAAGCTCCTGCGCGGCAGCGGTCGTCTCGAGGTCGCCGCCCTGGTCGGCATCGATCCCGGCTCCGACGGCCTCGCCCGGGCGGCCCGGCTCGGCGTGCCCACCACCGCCGACGGCGTCGCCGGGCTGGTCGCCATGCCCGGCTTCGACGAGATCGCGATCGTGCTGGACGCCACCTCGGCCAAGGCGCACGTCGCGAACAGCGCTCTGCTGGCGCCGTACGGGAAGGTGCTGGTCGACCTGACCCCGGCGGCGATCGGCCCGTTCGTGGTCCCGGCCGTCAACCTCGAGGAGCACCTGGCGGCGGCGAACCTCAACATGGTCACCTGCGGCGGCCAGGCCACCATCCCGGTGGTGGCCGCGGTCTCCGGCGTCGTCGAGGTCGAGTACGCCGAGATCGTCGCCTCCATCGCGTCGAGGTCGGCCGGCCCCGGCACCCGGGCCAACATCGACGAGTTCACCGAGACCACCTCGGCCGCGATCGTCGGCGTCGGCCGCGCCCGGCGCGGCAAGGCGATCATCATCCTGAACCCGGCCGAGCCGCCGCTGATGATGCGCGACACCGTCTTCTGCCTGGTCTCCGCTCCCGAGGAGTCCACCCGCGCGCAGATCGTCGCGGCGGTGGAGAAGATGGTCGCCGACGTGGCCGCCTACGTGCCCGGCTACCGGCTCAAGCAGCAGGTCCAGGTCACCGAGATCCCCGCCGACCAGCCGCTGGCCACCCTCGTCGATGACGGCCGGCCGCGGCCCACCCACCAGGTCTCGGTGTTCCTCGAGGTCGAGGGTGCCGCGCACTACCTGCCGGCGTACGCCGGGAACCTCGACATCATGACCTCGGCCGCGGTCCAGGTCGCCGAGCGCATCGCCGCCACCCGGGAGGACCTCGCATGAGCACCGACATCTTCGTCCAGGACGTCACCCTGCGCGACGGGATGCACGCCGTCCGGCACCGCATCGACCCCGGCGACGTACGCCGGATCGTGCGCGCGCTGGACCAGGCCGGCGTGGACGCGATCGAGGTCGCGCACGGCGACGGCCTGGCCGGCTCGTCGGTCAGCTACGGGCCCGGCTCCCACACCGACTGGGCCTGGATCGAGGCGGCGGCGTCGGTGCTCGAGAACGCCCGGCTGACCACGCTGCTGCTGCCCGGCGTCGGCACCATCCACGAGCTGCGGACCGCCTGGGACCTGGGCGTGCGCTCGGTCCGGATCGCGACGCACTGCACCGAGGCGGACATCGCCGCCCAGCACATCGAGGCCGCCCGCGAGATCGGCATGGACGTCTCCGGGTTCCTGATGCTCTCGCACATGGCCGCGCCCGAGGACCTGGCCCGGCAGGCGAAGCTGATGGAGTCCTACGGCGCCCACTGCGTCTACGTCACCGACTCCGGCGGCCGGCTCACCATGAACGACGTCCGCGACCGGGTGCGCGCCTACCGGGACGTGCTCGCGCCGGAGACCGAGATCGGCATCCACGCCCACGAGAACCTCTCGCTCTCGGTGGCCAACTCCGTGGTGGCGGTCGAGAACGGCGTGCGCCGGGTGGACGCGTCCCTGGCCGGGCACGGTGCCGGTGCCGGCAACTGCCCGCTGGAGGCCTTCGTCGCGGTCGCCACCCTCTCCGGCTTCGAGCACCGCTGCGACCTGTTCCGGCTGCAGGACGCCGCCGACGACCTGGTCCGGCCCCTCCAAGACCGCCCGGTGCGGGTGGACCGGGAGACGCTGACGCTCGGGTACGCCGGCGTCTACTCGTCCTTCCTGCGGCACGCCGAGAGCGCGTCCGCCCGGTACGGCGTCGACGTGCGGGAGATCCTGATGGAGTGCGGCCGCCGCCGGCTGGTGGGGGGCCAGGAGGACCTGATCGTCGACGTCGCCCTGAACCTGGCCGGTTAGCCGCCGTCAGTCGTCGTAGGCGAAGAACCCCCGGCCGCTCTTGCGGCCCAGCTCCTGGGCGCGCACCTTGCGCAGCAGCAGCGCCGGGGCGGCGTACGTCGGCTCCTTGAACTCCTCGTAGAGCGACTCCGCGATCGCCTTCGTGGTGTCCAGGCCGATCAGGTCGGCCAGCTCCAGCGGGCCCATCGGGTGCGCGCAGCCCAGCCGCATCGCGGCGTCGATGTCCTCGGCGGTGGCGAAGCCGGACTCGAGCATCCGGATCGCGGAGAGCAGGTACGGCACCAGCAGGGTGTTCACGATGAACCCGGCCCGGTCCTGGGACTTCACCACCTGCTTGCCGAGCGGTCCGGCCGCCAGCGCGGTCACCGTCTCGACGGTCTGCTCGGAGGTCTTCAGCGAGGTGACCACCTCGACCAGCGGCAGCACCGGCACCGGGTTGAAGAAGTGCATCCCGACGACCTTGTCGGGCCGGCCGGTGGCCATGCCCAGGTCGATGATCGGGATCGAGGAGGTGTTCGAGGCGAGCACGGTCTCCGGCCCGACCAGCGCGTCGAGCCGCTCCATCAGGGCGAGCTTGGTGGCCGCGTCCTCGACGACGGCCTCGATGACCAGGTCCCGGTCGGCGAGCTCGCCCAGGTCGTGCGCCACCCGCAGGTGGTCGAGCGCGCGCTGGTGCGTCTCGCTGGTCAGCTTGCCCTTGCGGGCGGCCCGGGACAGGGAGCCCTCGATCCGCGCCCATGCCGCCGCGGCCTGCTCCGGCCCGGCCTCGCAGACCACCACGTCCAGCCCGGCGCGGGCGCAGACCTCGGCGATGCCCGCGCCCATCTGGCCGGCGCCGACGACGCCGACCTTGCGAGGCGTCTCGACCGCCGTGCTCACCGGAACGCCGCCTGACCGGTGACGGCCTGGCCGACGACGAGGGTGTGCATCTCGACGGTGCCCTCGTAGGTGAGCACCGACTCCAGGTTGTTCATGTGCCGGATCACCGGGTACTCCAGCGAGATCCCGTTGGCGCCGAGGATGGTGCGCGCGGTCCGGCAGATCTCCAGCGCCTCGCGGACGTTGTTGAGCTTGCCGAGGCTGACCTGCTCGGGACGCAGCGTGCCGGCGTCCTTGCGACGACCGAGGTGCAGCGCGAGCAGCACGCCCTTGGTGTACTCCAGGTACATGTCGGCCAGCTTCTGCTGGGTCAGCTGGAACGCCGAGATCGGCTTGCCGAACTGGGTCCGCTCGCCGGCGTAGGACTGCGCCGCGTAGAGCGAGGACCGGGCCGCGCCCATCGCGCCCCAGACGATCCCGTAGCGCGCCTCGTTGAGGCAGGACAGCGGACCCTTGAGACCCCGTACGTCGGGCAGCACCGCGTCCGCGGGCAGCCGGACGCCGTCGAGCACGAGCTCGCTGGTGATCGACGCGCGCAGCGAGAGCTTGTGCTTGATCAGCGGCGCCGAGAAGCCCGGCGTACTGGTCGGCACCACGAACCCGCGGACGCCGCCGTCGGTCTGCGCCCACACCACGGCCACGTCGGCGACGGACCCGTTGGTGATCCACATCTTGCGGCCGTCGAGCACCCAGTCGTCCCCGTCACGGCGGGCCCGGGTGCGCATGCTGCCCGGGTCCGAGCCCACGTCCGGCTCGGTGAGGCCGAAGCAGCCGATCGCCTCGCCGGCGGCCATCCGCGGCAGCCACTCCTGCTTCTGCTCCTCGCTCCCCCAGCGCCAGATCGCGAACATGGCCAGCGAGCCCTGCACCGAGACCAGCGAGCGGATGCCGGAGTCGGAAGCCTCCAGCTCCAGGCAGGCGACGCCGTACTCGGTGGCGGACATGCCCGGGCAGCCGTAGCCCTCCAGGTGCATGCCGAGCACGCCGAGCGAGCCGAGCTCCTTGGTCAGCGACCGGATGTCGTCGATCTCGCCGCGCTCGAACCAGTCGGCGACGTACGGGTCGACCAGGTCGGCGCAGAGCTGGCGGACCGAGGACGCGACCGCGCGCTCGTCGGGGGTGAGCAGGTCGGCCAGGCCGGCGGGATCGCGCGGGTCCAGCGGCGGAAGGGCGGAGCTGGTGTTCATGCGGTGGTCTCCTCGAGGGTGTCGGACAGCCAGCGGCGGACGTCGTCGTCGTGCTCGCCGAGTCGCGGGGGTGGACGGTAGGTGGTGACGGGGGTGGCGGAGTAGGTGACCGGGTGCCGGACCTGCCGGGGCGCGTCCGGGCCGACGTCGACCAGCGGCTCCAGCCCGAGCCGCTCGGCCAGCGCGATCCCGGAGGCGAGGTCGCCGACCTGCCCGGCCGGGACGCCGGCCTCGGTGAGCCGCTCGACCCAGCCGGCGGCGTCGCCGGCGGCGAGCAGCCGCTCCAGCGCGGCGACCAGGTCCTCGCGGTGGGCGACCCGGGCCGGGTTGGTGGCGAACCGCTCGTCGTCGGCCAGCGCCGGCTCGCCGAGCACGCCGGCCAGCCGGCGGAACTGGCCGTCGTTGCCGCAGGCCACCGCGACCAGGCCGTCGCGGCAGCGCAGCGTCTCGTACGGCGCGATGGACGGGTGCCGGTTGCCCATCCGGCCCGGCGAGCGACCGGTGGCCAGGTAGGACGAGGCCTGGTTGGCCAGAGAGCCGAGCAGGCTGGAGAGCAGGTTGACCTCGACGCGCTGGCCGGTCCCGGTGCGGGTACGGGCCTGCAGCGCGGCCAGGATGCCGATGGTGGCGTCCTTCGCGGTGAGCACGTCGACCAGCGCGACGCCGGCCTTGGTCGGCTCGCCCTCGGGGTCGCCGGTGATGCTCATCAGCCCGCCGACCGCCTGCACCAGGAAGTCGTAGCCGGGCAGGTCCGCGCCGCCTCGGCTGCCGAAGCCGGTCACCGAGCAGTAGACGAGGCCGGGGTTGCTCCGGCGCACGGTCTCGTAGTCGAGCCCGCGGCGGGCCAGGGTGCCGTCCTTGAAGTTCTCCAGCAGCACGTCGGCGCGCTCGGCCAGGGTCCGGGCCAGGGCCAGGTCGCCCGGGTCGGCGAGGTCGAGGGTGACCGACTGCTTGGACCGGTTCGCGCACTCGAAGTAGCTGCTGGCGTTCTCGGTCCAGGGCGGGCCCCAGGACCGGGTGTCGTCGCCGGTGCCGGGTCGCTCCACCTTGACCACGGTAGCCCCGAGGTCGGCCAGCATCACCGAGGCCAGCGGACCGGCCAGCACCCGGCTGAAGTCGGCGACGAGCAGGCCGTCCAGGGGCAGGCTCATGACCGCACCCCGTCGACGCGCCGGGGAACGCCCCAGGGGTTGGCGTCCTGGCCGGCCGGGGGCACCCAGGCGTCCGGGACGGACTGGTAGGCGACCGGGCGGACGAACCGGTCCAGCGCGGCGGCACCGACCGAGGTGGCCGCGGGCGCGCTGGTCGCCGGCCACGGGCCGCCGTGCTGCTGGGCCCAGGTGTAGGCCACGCCGGTCGGCCAGTCTCCGACGGTGACCCGGCCGACCTGGCCGGCGAGCGTGCGCACCAGCCACGGGGCGTCGGGGTCCTCCGCCGGGTGCTCCGAGGCCGCGATCAGCGTGCCGGCCAGGCTGCCCTGCAGGACGTCGAGCACCCGCCGCAGCTCGTCGGTGCCGTCGTACTCGACGACCAGGGCGACCGCCCCGAAGCACTCCTCGAGCAGCCGGCTGCCGGGAACCAGCGCGTCGGCGCGGGCGGCGAGCACGACGGCCGGGGCGGCGAAGCCCTCGGTCCCGGCGGGCACCTCGCCGACCACGGTGGCCCCGGCGTGCACCAGGTCCTCGACCCCGACGGCGACGGCCTTGGCGATCGGCGCGGTCAGCATCACCGGTGCGGGCGCGGCGGCGGTCAGCGCGTCGGCCACGAGCCGGGCGGCATCGTGGCCGGCCGGCGCGAGCAGCAGGCCCGGCTTGGTGCAGAACTGGCCGTGACCGAGGGTGAAGGAGCCGACGAAGCCGGCCGCCGCCTCGGGCAGCCGGGAGGCCGCGGCCGGGGTGACCACGACCGGGTTGACCGTGCCCATCTCGGCGAAGACCGGGACCACGTGCGCGCGCTCGTTGGCCAGCCGCCACAGGGCCAGGCCGCCCTGCTGGGAGCCGGTGAAGGCGACCGCGGCGATCTCCTCGGCGGTGACGAGGTCGACGCCGGCCTGGTGACCGGAGACGAGCGCGAAGGTGCCCTCGGGAGCACCAGCCTCGGCCAGGGCCTTGGTCGCGAGCTCGGCGAGCCGGTGGCTGAGCCGGACGTGCGCGGGATGCGCCTTGACCACCACCGGGCAACCCGCGGCCAGGGCGGAGGCGGTGTCGTTGCCGAGCACCGAGAACGCGAACGGGAAGTTGCTGGCGCCGAAGACGGCGACCGGGCCGAGCGGCTCGTTGACCCGGACCAGCCGGGGCGCGGTCGGAGTCGGGCGGTCGATCGCGACGCCGAGGTAGGAGCCCTCGCGGGCCACGTCGGCGTAGAACCGGAGCTGGCCCGCGGTACGGGCGACCTCGCCGGTCAGCCGGGTCTCGCCGAGCGCGGTCTCCTCGTCGGCCAGGGCGACCAGCTCGTCGCTGTGCTGCTCCAGGGTCGTGGCGACCGCGTCCAGCCAGTCGCGCCGGACGGCCGGGTCGGTGAGGGCCACCTGGGCAGCCGCAGCCGCGGCCCGTCGTACGGCGTCGGCCACCTCGTCCGGGGTGGAGTCGGCGACCTCGCCGCGCTCGCGGCCGTCGTACGGGCTGACGGAGGTGGTCACGATGCCTCCTTCACGGCGCGCTCGATGACGCCGAGGGCGTCGTCGAGGAGCTCGTCGCTGATGACCAGGGGCGGCAGCAGCCGGATCACGTTGCCGAAGGTGCCGCAGACCAGGGCGACCACGCCCTCGCGGTGGCACTGGGCGGCGACGGCCTTGGCGACCTCGGGAGCGGGATCGGTCGTGCCGGGGCGGACGAACTCCATCGCGAGCATCGCCCCGCGGCCGCGGACCTCGCCGACCACGGAGTCCGCGCCCAGCAGCGTCTCCAGCCGCGGCCGGGCCAGCGCCTCGATCTGCCGGGCTCGCTCGACCAGGCCCTCGGACTCGATGACCTCGAGGGCCGCGAGGGCGGCCGCGCAGGCGACCGGGTTGCCGGCGTAGGTGCCGCCGAGCCCGCCGGGCGCGACCGCGTCCATGATCTCGGCGCGGCCGGTCACCGCGGAGAGCGGCATCCCAGCGGCGAGCGCCTTGGCGGTGGTGACGAGGTCCGGCACCACGCCCTCGTGCTCGCAGGCGAACATGGCGCCGGTACGGGCGAAGCCGGTCTGGATCTCGTCGGCGACGAAGACGATGCCGTGCTCGCGGGCGAACGCGGCCACCTTGGCCAGGTAGCCCGGCGGCGGCACGATGAAGCCGCCCTCGCCCTGGATCGGCTCGGCCACGATGGCGGCCACGTTGCCGGCGCCGATCTGGGTGGTGACGATCTCGGCGAGCTGGGCGAAGGCCTCCTCGGCGGCGGCCTCGGCCCCGCCCGGCCAGCGGTACGGGTACGGCGAGGGCACCCGGTAGACCTCGGGCGCGAACGGCCCGAAGCCCTGCTTGTAGGGCACGTTCTTCGCCGTCATCGCCATCGTCAGGTTGGTACGCCCGTGGTAGGCGTGCCCGAGCACGACGACGGCCGGCCGGCCGGTGTAGGTGCGCGCGATCTTGACCGCGTTCTCGACGGCCTCGGCGCCGGTGGTGAACAGGGCGGTGCGCTTCTCGTGGTCGCCCGGGGTGAGCCGGTTGAGCGCCGCGGCGACCTGGACGAAGCCGTCGTACTCGGTGACCAGGAAGCAGGTGTGCGTGAACCGCTCGACCTGCTCGGCCACCCGGCGGCTCACCTCGGGGTGCGCGGCGCCGACGCTGGTGACCGCGATGCCCGAGGCCAGGTCGATGAGCTGGTTGCCGTCCACGTCCAGGATCACGCCGCCGTCGGCGCGGTCGACGAAGACCGGCAGGGTGACGCCGAGACCGGCGGCCAGGTGCTGGGTGCGCTCGGCCTGCAGGGCCACCGAGCGCGGCCCGGGGATCTCGGTGCGGAGGAGACGTCGCTGCTCGATCGGGTCCATGGCAGGACGGTAGGACGGCGGTCGCGCGGGAGACAGGGATAGACTGCACATCTCTTCGCACATCATGTGCGTTCTGCACAGGAGCCGCCCATGGCCGTCCCCACCGTCGCGTCGCTGTGCCGGACCCTCGGCACCGACCTCGCTCCGGCGCCCGGGTTCGACGCGCCCGCGCGCGAGGTGACCGCGGTGCACGTCAGCGAGCTCGCCGACCCGACGCCCTACCTGACCGGCGGCGAGCTGCTGCTCACCACCGGGCTGGCGCTGCCCCGCAGCCGGCTGGCCGTGGAGCGGTACGTCGGCCGGCTGGTCGAGGCCGACGTCAGCGCGCTCGCCTTCGGTCTGGGCCCGGTGCACGCCGAGGTGCCGGCGACGCTGTCAGCCGCCTGCGCGACCCTCGGCCTGCCGCTGCTCGTGGTGCCCGCGCCGACGCCGTTCCAGGTCATCACCCGCAGCTACTGGACGGCCGTCTCCCGCTCGGCCGAGCAGCAGCTCAAGGACGTCCTGGTCGCCCAGCGCTCGCTGGTCGAGGCGGCCTCCTCGGCCGACCCCGTACCCGCCGTGCTGCGCACGCTGAGCCGGTCGCTGGACGCCTGGGCCGCCCGGCTCGGTCCGCGCGGCGAGGTCGAGGTGGTGGTGCCCGCCGGTGCCCGGGACCGGGCCGAGCAGGTCCGCGCCGACGTCGCCCGGCTGCAGGGCGCCGGGGTGCACTCCTCGGCCTCCTTCGCCACCGGCACCGACGCGGTCGTGGTCTACCCGCTCGCGGTCGAGGAGAACGTGGCCGGCTTCCTCGCCGTCGGCACCGCCACCGCGCTCGACGGCGACCGGCGGCGCGCGGTGCTGACCGCCTCGGCGCTGCTCAGCCTGGACGCGATGCGCGCCACCGAGTCCGCGGCCAGCGCGCTCGAGCTGCAGCGCTGCGTCGGGCTGCTGGCCACCACCGGGTACGTCGACGCGGCCCGGTCGCTCGCCGCGAGTGTCGGCACCCCGCTCCCCCCGGCCCGGGTGCGGGTGCTCGCCCTGACCGGCCGCGAGATCGGCCCGTTGGTCGCCGCCGCCCAGCGCTGGTGCGGCGAGGCCGTCGCGGTGCGCACCGACCGGCGCTCGGGCTGGCTGCTGGTGCCCGCCGAGCACCCGCCGACCGCGACGCTGGCCCGCGCGCTGCGCCGCCAGGACGACCAGGCCACCGCGGTCCTCTCCGAGACGGTTCCGGTCGAGCGGGCCGACGCGGTCCGGGGCCTGGCCGTCGCCGCCGCGGCCGGTGCCGCACCGGGCCACCTCGACCTGACCGGGCCGGCGGCCCCCGGGGACGACGCGTTCGCCGGGCTCGGCGACGCCCTCGACGACCTGGACGCCGACCTGACCGCGACCCTGGCCGGCTACCTGCGCCGGCACGGTCACGTCGAGGCGGCCGCCCGCGACCTGGACCTGCACCGCAACACCGTGCGCCAGCGGGTCGCCCGGATCGCCGCCGCCCTGGACGCCGACCTGGACGACCCGGACGTCACGGCCCGGCTGTGGCTGCTGCTGCGGAGGCGGGGGGCGGCGTAGCGCGCTGCGGCTCCCTATCGGGGGGTCCAGCCCGCGGGATAGTCGGCCCAGTTCTCGTCGCGCTTCCATGGCCCGTCCCACACGAACCACGCGGGATCCGACTGGGCGTGCAGGGTCAGCCGGGTCCACACGGCCGCGGCCGAGTCCTGGTCGGCCCTCCCGTGGCGCAGCTCGATCCCGGTGCGCCGGTCGACGATCACCTGCATCGGTGGGCCCGGTCGTGCGGTGGTCGCCGCGAGCGCCGCACGACCGAGGAAGGTGACCTCCTCGATCCGCGGTCCGGCGCCGATGCCGACCCCGAGGAGGCCGGCCCACCAGGACCGCTCCTGCCGGGCCAGGAGACTGGTGGGATGGTCGTGGATCTCGCCGAGGTCGGGTCTCGGCAGGGCGACGACGCCCTGGTCGGAGGGCCAGGACCTCCAGGTCGTCCGCTCCCCCTCGATCCATTCCATCCGCCCCGGGGGCTCCTCGATCCGGTGCAGCGGGCCCGCGACCCACACGTGCCGTGCGAGCACGCCCGCCTCGCGGTCCTCCCGCACGACGCCTTCGATGACGAGCGCGGAGAGGTCGCGGGTCAGCAGGTCCAGCACCATCTCGACCATCGCCGCGCTACCCGGGGATTCCACTCGCGCAGGCTAGCCCGCTCCCACCACTGTCACCGGGATGCCCAGGTGCCCGAGCCGGCGGGCCAGGTCCTGGTGCAGCCGGACGCTGAGCGCGTGCTCGTGGACGGCGAGCACGATCTCGTCGAGGGGCTCGGCGGCGAGGGTGTGCTCGATCGCGTCCATCGGGTCGTGCTGGACCGAGACCGAGCCGACCACGTGGTCGCCGGCCGCCTCCTCGATCAGCGGGAGCGCGCGGCGCAGCACCCGCTCGGCCGCGGCGGCCTGGTCGTGCCGCTCCGGATGCAGCAGGTGCACCTCGGCGCGGGCCGGGTTCGGAACCACCACCCGGAACCGGGCCGGAGAGCGATCCGCCCGGTCCCGGATCGCGGCGAGCAGCGCGGCGCTCGGATCGGGGTGGTCGGTCACCACCAGCACCCGGGCCGGCCGGTCCTCAGGCATGGCTCGTGCTCCGCCCGGCCTCGACCTCGTGCAGGGTCTCGTCGGTCACGTCCACGCGGGTGATGCTCAGGTAGGTGACCACCGCCAGGATCGTGACGAGGAAGACCAGGCTGGTCCACCCGGTGCCCAGCCCGAGCCCGCCGTCGTGGCGCCCGGAGGCCAGGTAGTCGCCGATGTTCGCCCCCAGCGGCCGCGTCAGGATGTAGCCGAGCCAGAAGGAGAGCACGCTGCCGGCGCCGGCCCGCCAGGCCACGAAGACGGCCAGGATCAGGCCGGCGGGCAGCAGCACCGAGGTGCCCGGCGACCAGCCGGTCAGGTCCAGCGTCCAGTCGCCCAGGGCGGTGCCGAGGGCGAAGGTGACCAGCACGACCAGCCAGTACCAGCCCTCGCGCTGCCGGGTGTTGATGGAGTGGATCGACAGGGTGCGCTCGCGCGCGTACCAGGCGGCGAAGACCGCCGCCAGCAGCACCGCGAACACCGTCGAGCTGATCCACAGCGGCACCCCGCGCGCGTCGGTGAGGTTGTCGGTGAGCAGGGTGCCGACCACGCTGATGAGCACCACCGAGAGCCAGTAGACCCAGGGCACGTACCGCACCGCGCGGAGCTGGATCGCGAGCACGACCACCAGCGCCGCACTGAACGCGAGCGTCGTGTTCGTGAGCCCGAACCCGAGCGTCTCGTTGACGTAGTCGGCGAAGCTCTCGCCCACCGTGGTGCACAGGATCTTGATGATCCAGAACCAGACCGTGACCTCGGGGACCTTGTTGAGCATCCGGCGCACGGCCGGCGTCTGTGTCGTCATGCCAGCCAAGGGTCCGGATCGCGCCTGACACTCACCTGAACGCCGCATGCCCGCGCCGTTCCCGGGCACAGGGCCGGTCAAGCAGGGCGAGTCATCGGAAGGAGCAGCAGATGCCTGGCAAGAGCTCGCACGTGAAGAACGAGAAGCAGTACGAGGCCCTCAAGGACAAGGGCATGTCGAAGGAGCGCGCCGCGAAGATCGCGAACTCCCCGGACTCCTCCAAGCACGGCGGCGAGAAGAGCCACTCCGGGTCCGGCAAGTCCAGCCAGGGCGGGACCCACGCGCAGAAGGTGAAGGCCGGGCGCAAGGGCGGCAAGGCCAGTCACGGCTGACCCGCCGAGGGTCCTGGGGACACTCAGCCCAGGCGCGGGTGCCGGTTCACGTCCTTGTAGAGCAGGTAGCGGAACCGGCCCGGCCCGCCGGCGTAGCAGGCCTGCGGGCAGAACGCGCGCAGCCACATGAAGTCGCCCTCCTGCACCTCGACCCAGTCCTGGTTGAGCAGGTAGACCGCCTTGCCCTCCAGCACGTAGAGCCCGTGCTCCATCACGTGCGTCTCCGGGAACGGGATCGACCCGCCGGGCTCGAAGCTGACGATGTTCACGTGCATGTCGTGCCGGACGTCGCGCGGATCCACGAACCGCTGAGTGGCCCAGCGGCCCTCGGTCCCGGGCATCGGCTCGGCGGCCACGACGGTCTCGTTGGTCACGAACGCCGCCGGCACCTCGATGCCCTCGACACGCTCGTAGGCCTTGCGGATCCAGTGGAACGTCGCGGTCGCGTCGCTCTCGTTCCGCAGCGTCCACGCCGCACCGGGCGGCAGGAACGCGTAGCCCCCGGGAGCGAGCACGTGCCGCTCGCCGTCCAGGGTCAGCACGAGGGTGCCGCCGACCACGAACAGCACCGCCTCGGCGTCCGGGTCCGGCTCGGGGCGCTCCGATCCCCCGCCGGGACCGACCTCGACGACGTACTGGGCGAAGGTCTCGGCGAAGCCCGACAGCGGCCGGGCGATCACCCAGAGCCGGGTCTCCTCCCAGTGCGGCAGGTTGCTGGTCACGATGTCGCGCATGGTGCCGCGCGGCAGCACCGCGTAGGCCTGCGTGAACACGGCCCGGTCCGTGGTCAGCTGCTCCTGGCCGGGGTGCCCGCCGGTGGGCACGTAGTAGCGGTTCATCGGTCCTGCCTCTCCAGGAGCCGTCCGCGCGGCTCCGCCTCCAGGTCCACCTTCCGGCCACGCAGCCAGGTGGACCGGACCACGCCGCACAACCTGCGTCCGTCGTACGGCGTGATCGGGTTCTTGTGGTGCAGCGCCCGCGGGTCCACCACGAGCTCCGCGTCGGGGTCGAGCACGACCAGGTCGGCGTCGCCGCCCACCTCGATCCGGCCCTTGCCGCGCAGCCCCACCAGGTCGGCCGGGTTGCGGGCCATCCACCGGACCACGTCGGGCAGGCCGAAGCCGCGCGCCCGCGCCTCGGTCCAGACGGCCGCGAGCCCCAGCTGCAGCGAGGAGATGCCGCCCCAGGCCGCGGCGAAGTCGCCGCTCTCCAGCCGCTTCAGGTCCGGCGTCGAGGGCGAGTGGTCGCTGACCACCATCGAGATCACCCCGTCGCGCAGGCCCTCCCAGAGCCGGTCGCGGTTGGCGGCCTCGCGGATCGGCGGGCAGCACTTGTACGGCGTGGCGCCGTCCGGGATCTCCTCGGCGGCGAAGCTCAGGTAGTGCGGGCAGGTCTCCGCGCTGACCGGCAGCCCGTCGGCCCGCGCCCGCGCCAGCAGCGCCAGCGTCTCGGCGCTGGAGACGTGCAGCACGTGCACCCGGCAGCCGGTGGCGCGGGCGACCGCGACCACGTCCGCGACCGCGACGTTCTCGGCCGCCCGCGGGCGCGAGGCCAGGAAGTCGGCGTAGTGCGCGCCCGCCGCCACCGGCGAGGCCTCGATCACCCGGCTGTCCTCGGCGTGCACGATGAGCAGGCCGCCGAGCCGGACCAGCTTGGCGGCCACCACGGCCAGCTCGAGCCGGTCCAGCGGCGGGAACTCCTCGACCCCCGAGGGCAGCAGGAAGCTCTTGAAGCCGAAGACGCCGCGCTCCCACAGCGGCGCCAGGTCGGCCAGGTTGCCCGGCACCGCCCCGCCCCAGAAGCCCACGTCGACGAAGGCCTGCGACAGCGCGGTGGCGCGCTTGAGCTCCAGCGCCGGCACGTCGACCGTCGGCGGGATGCTGTTGAGCGGCATGTCCACGATCGTGGTCACCCCGCCCGCGGCGGCGGCCCGGGTCGCCGAGGCGAAGCCCTCCCACGCGGTCCGGCCGGGGTCGTTGACGTGCACGTGCGTGTCCACCAGCCCGGGCAGCAGCACCTGGTCGGCGCCGAGCTCGACGACCTCCGTGGCCTCGACCGGCTCGTCGTACGACGCGACCAGCGCGACCCGGCCCCCGGCGACCGCGACCGTGGCCGGGCGCTCGCCGTCGTGGTCGACCAGCCGGCGTGCACGCAGGACCAGGTCGTAGGTCACGACGCCCCCGCGGTCGCGCGCCGGGACAGCCCGGTCAGCTCGGTCACGCCGATGCCGACCGCGGTGTCCAGGTCGGTGGCGTCGACCGCTCCGCACTCCAGCGCGCGCAGCAGGAACCCGGCCATCGCCGCGGCGGTCGCGGGCTCGTCGAGCACACCGCCCTCGACACCCCGCACGTAGTCGCGCAGCCGCCGGGCCGCGGGGCCGAAGCCGTCGCGGAAGAACGCGTAGGTCGCGCCGTACCGGCTGACCAGCTGGGCCGGGTGCAGGTCCCAGCCCTGGTAGAGCCCGGCGGCCAGCGAGCGCCGGACCAGCCGGGCGTGCAGGGACCAGGCCGCCCGGACCTCGTCGTTGCTCCCGACGGGCAGCACGTTGCTGGACCCGTCGGAGACGAACACCCCGGTCCCGGCCGCGGCCACCTGCATGACCGCCTTGGCGTGGTCGGCCACCGGGTGCTCCAAGCTCTGCTGGGCCGCGGCGACGCCGAGCGAGGCGGAGTAGTCGTAGGTGCCGTAGTGCAGCCCGGTGACCCGGCCACCGGCGGCGTGCAGCATCTTCGCGACCAGCGCGGTGCCGTCCGGGCCGAGGATCGCCTGCGGGGTCTCCACCTGGATCTCGAAGGGGACCCGGCCCAGCCCCAGCGAGGCCTCCAGCAGGTCGAGCGCCTCGGCGAAGGCGGCCACCTGGTCCACCGAGGTGACCTTGGGCAGCGTGACCACGAACCCGTCCGGCACCCCGCCCGCTGCGGCCAGCGTCTCCAGGAAGAGCCGCAGCGTGCGCAGTCCGCGCCGTCGTACGGGAGGCTCCAGGCACTTGACCCGGATGCCGCTGAACGGCGAGTGCGGCGAGGCCGCCAGCGCGCGGGCCGCGGCGAGGACGTGCTCGTCCTCCTCCGTGTCCCGGCGGACGCCGTAGCCGTCCTCGAGGTCGATGCGCAGGTCCTCGACCGGCTCGTGCTCGAGCTTGGCCTCCAGCCGCGCGCGCATCCCGGCCGCCTCCGGGACGCCGACCTGCCAGACCGCGGCCAGGTCGGCGTCGCCGAACCGGTCCAGCTCCGCGCGGGCCTGCTCGCCCCAGGCCGGGACGGTCCAGCCGTGGTAGCGGTCCGCGGGCACGTAGACCGTGTGCACCGGCTGGCGCCGCGCCGCGTCCCCGGGGAAGCGACGGGCCAGGTCGGCGTCGGCGTCCGCCAGCCGGGCGTCGATCGCGCCGGCCAGCAGGGCGTCGAGGTCAGCGGTCACTCGGCGACCTCGTAGGCCGGCAGGGTCAGGAAGTCGGCGAAGTCGTCGGCCAGCGCCACCTGCTCGAAGATCCGGCGGGCGTCGTCGAACCGGCGCCCGTCGTACGCCGCACCCAGGCCCTCCCGCAGGGCGGCGACCTCGGCGTCGAGCACCGCGCGCACCAGGTCCGCGGTGACGGTGGTGCCGTCCTCGAGGACCGAGCCGTTGTGCACCCACTGCCAGATCTGCGAGCGGGAGATCTCCGCGGTGGCCGCGTCCTCCATGAGGTGGTGGATCGCGACCGCGCCCAGGCCGCCGAGCCAGGCCTCCAGGTAGAGCAGCGCCACCTCGACGTTGCCGCGCAGGCCCTCGCGGGTCACCGCGCCCGGCACCGAGGCGATGTCGAGCAGGTCGGCCGCGGTGGCGACCACGTCCTCGCGCTGCCGCTCGACCTGGTTCGGCCGGTCGCCGAGGACGCCGTCGAAGACCTCCCGGCAGACCGGGACCAGGTCCGGGTGCGCCACCCAGGAGCCGTCGAAGCCGTCGCCGGCCTCGCGCTCCTTGTCCTCGCGCACCTTGGCGAACGCGCGCGCGTTGACCTCCTCGTCGCGCCGGCTCGGGATGAACGCCGCCATCCCGCCGATCGCCATCGCGCCGCGGCGGTGGCAGGTCCGCACCAGCAGCTGGGCGTAGGCGCGCATCATCGGGGCGTTCATGGTGACCGCGGCCCGGTCCGGCAGCACGTAGCCGGCACCCGCGTCGCGGAACCACTTGATCAGGCTGAACAGGTAGTCCCAGCGGCCGGCGTTGAGGCCGGAGGCGTGCTCGCGCAGCTCGTAGAGGATCTCCTCCATCTCGAAGGCGGCCGGGATGGTCTCGATGAGCACGGTCGCACGCACCGAGCCGTGCGGGACACCCACCTGCTCCTCGGCGAAGGTGAACACGTCGTTCCACAGGCGGGCCTCGAGGTGGCTCTCCATCTTGGCCAGGTAGAAGTACGGGCCGCTGCCGTTCTCGAGCAGCCGGGCGGCGTTGTGGAAGAAGTACAGCCCGAAGTCCACCAGCGCGCCGACGACCGGGCGGCCGTCGACCTCGATGTGCTTCTCGTCGAAGTGCCAGCCGCGCGGTCGCATCACGATGGTGGCCAGCCGGCCCTCGGCGAGCGCGTAGCTCTTGCCCTCCTCGCTGGTGAAGTCGATCTGCCGGCGGATCGCGTCGTACAGGTTGACCTGCGAGGAGACCACGTTGCGCCAGTGCGGCGTGCTCGCGTCCTCGAGGTCGGCCAGCCAGACCCGGGCACCGGAGTTGAGCGCGTTGATGGTCATCTTCCGGTCGGCCGGCCCGGTGATCTCCACCCGGCGGTCGAGCAGGTCGGCCGGGGTCGGCGCCACCTGCCAGTCGCCCTCGCGGACGTCCTTGGTCTCGGGCAGGAAGTCGAGCGGGGTGCCGCGACGCTCGGTACGACGGGCGAGCAGCTCGTCGCGACGCGTGCCGAAGCGCTGCTGGAGGAGCTCGACGAACGCCAGCGCCTCGGGGGTGAGGATCTCCTCGCCCCGCTCGATCGCGGGGCCGGTGACGGTGATGGCCATGACAGATGCCTTTCTCGGGGGACGACGACAGCGGGGTTGGGCATGCCCACGGGTCGCCGAGGAGAGGTGGCGCCGGGCGGGCCCGGCAGGAAAGGACGCCGGAAGGGTCAGGCGTCGTCGGCGTCGAACACCTCGGAGCCGCGCAGCAGCGCCTCCTGGTGGTCGAGCATCCGCAGCACCGCGGCCGCGGCGCCCTCGGCGTCACCGGCGGCGATGGTCTCCATCAGCCGGGTGTGCGAGTCGTCGGGGTCGTCGGCGAAGCCGGTCGGGCAGTGGTCGGGGCGCACGCTGCTGCGGATCGCCTCGCTGAGCCCGAGGTAGAGCTCGTAGACGATCTCGTTGTGCGAGAGCCGGGCCACGGTGTCGTGGAAGACGCCGTCGGCCTCGGTGAACGCGTCCGCGTCCTCCTGCTCGGCGGCCACGCCGCGCTTCTCGAAGGCGGCGCGCAGCTCGGCGAGCTCGTCGTCGCTGCGGTGCCGCGCGGCCAGCCGGGCGGCCATCACGTCGAGCCCGCGACGGGCCTCGATGACGTCGCGAGCGCGGGCGTTGCGCAGCCGCCGCTGCAGCGCCACCTGGCCCTCGTCGGTCGCCTGGACGTAGGTGCCGTCACCGTGCTTGACCACCAGCAGGCCGGCGTGCGCGAGGGCCCGGATCGCCTCGCGGACCGAGGTACGGCCCACGCCGAGGTTCTCGGCGAGCTGGGCCTCCGACGGGATCCGCTCCCCCACGGGCCAGGTGCCGGCCTCGATGACGCGCCGGATCTCTCCGATCGCGTGCTCGGTCAGGGAGACGCGCGTCGCACGTCGCACCGAGCCGTTCTTGTCGGACATCACAATCACCCTATCAATCGACAACCGTTGAGTCCGGGACCTGCGACGGCCTCCGGAGGCTGGAGGGGAACAGGTCGTCGGGCGACCTGCGCCGGTGGTCGCGCTCGCTGTAGGAGCGCCGGTACGAGGCCAGGTGCGCGGCCGCCTCGGCCCGCAGCGCGTCCAGGTCGAGGCCGGGGATCCGGCCGTCCTCGACGACGGTGCGCCCGGCCACCACGACCCGGGTGACGCCGCCGCCGTGCGCGTGGTTGACCAGGCCGCGGACCGGGTCGTCGAAGACCCCGGTACGGACGTCGTCGAACGAGACGACGGTGATGTCCGCGCGCGCGCCCGGTGCCAGCCTGCCCAGGTCGTCGCGACCGAGTGCGGCGGCCCCGCCGAGGGTGGCGGCCCGGAGCAGGTCCGCGGCCTGGCCGGCACCGCGGTCCCGGGCGATCGTGCGCGCCTGCGCCGAGCCGGACTCCATCGTGCGGACCATGTCGGGGGGAAACGTGTCGGTGCCGAGCGCGAGGTTGACCCCGCGCTCGCGGTACCCGTCGAAGGACTCCAGCGCCATCGCGTAGCGCTGATTGGCCAGCGGGCAGTACACGACGGTGACCCCGCGCTCGGCGAGCAGGCCGACGTGGTCCTCGCCGTCGCCGGGGCCGACCTGGCTGTGCCCGTTGACCGCCCAGGCGTGCGCGAGCAGGGTGCGCGGCTCCAGCAGGCCCTCGTCGTCGAGCAGCCGCAGGGTGTGCCGGCCGTGCTCGGCGCGCAGCAGCCGCAGCTCGGCCAGGCTCTGCGCGGCCTGGAAGCGGACCGGGACGTCCAGCTCCTCCTGCGCCTTGCGGGTGGCCCGGAGCAGCTCGGGGCCGAGGGTCTCGACGCGGGCCGGCAGCAGCGCGGTCCGGACCAGGTCTCCGTGGCCCGCACCCCCGTCGCGGGCGAAGGCGACCGCCTCCTCCAGGCTGCGCCGGCCCGCCTCGGGATCCCAGGCGACCCGGCGGCTCCCACCGGGCCCGGCCACGTGCACGCCGCCGCGGTAGCTCGGGCCCAGGTAGGTGCGCAGGCCCAGCTCGCCGGCGATCTCGGCCACCCCGGCCATCTCGTCGTAGGTTTCCGCCCAGGCCCGGTAGCTCTCGGCCGCGATCGGCATCGCGGTGGTGATGCCCTGCAGCAGCAGCTGGGCCAGGGCGAAGCGGCGCTGGGTCAGCAGGGCGTCGAGGCCGAAGACCTCGTGCCGGTGAGCGAAGTAGTCCTCGGACCAGAGCAGCCCGTCCTGGCGGTCGTCGCCCTGCCAGTGGTCGAGGATCGCGTGGTCGTTGTCGGCCAGCGCATTGAGGTCGACGAAGCCGGGCAGCACGATCGCGTGGCCGAGGTCGTGGTCCTCGTCGACCGGGCCCTCGAAGAAGGGACCGACGTACAGGACGGTGTCGCCCTCGTAGACGACGCAGGCGTCGTCGTACAGCACGAGATCGCCGTCGGCGTAGCCGACGACGTACCTCGCGCGCAGCCGGGTCACCATCCGGCGATCACCTTCCGCAGGTGGTCGCGGCTCTCCTCGAGCCGGACCACCTTGTGCTCCTCCCACGGGTGCGCGTCGTACGCCACCGGGTCCGGCCACACGCCCGCGGCGATGTTGCGCTCGGACAGCTCGGCGAGCGCGGTCACCGCGTCCAGCTCGGCGTCGGTGAGGTCCGGGTGCAGCGCCCGCCAGGACGGGTCCTGGCACTCGATGTCCATGTAGCCCTGGTTGTCCTCGATGGAGAGGTTCAGGTCCGGGTTGGCCGCGTGCAGCACGCCGAGCAGCTCGGTCCAGTCCACGATCCCCTGGCCGCACGGACGCAGCTGGCGGACCAGGCCGTGCGGGCGGACCAGCAGCACCGCGTCCTTGACGTGGGCGTTCCGCACGTACGGCGCCAGCCGGCGGGCCGCCTCGACGGGGTGCTCGCCGCGCACCAGCAGGTTGCCGACGTCGAAGGTGGCGCTGGTGACGTCGGGCCCGACGCCCTCGACCAGCCGGACCACCTCGAAGGAGCTGATCTCCTCGTGGGTCTCGATGCTGATCCGGCAGCCGTGCTCGCGCAGCGCGGGGGCCAGCGCGACCAGGAACCGCCGGGTCATCTCCAGCTGGTCCTCCCAGCTGACGTCGGTGCGGAACCGGTCGTAGGCGTAGCGGCCCGGCAGGCCGGACTTCCACTGGCCGGTGACCGCGAGCAGGTCGGTGCAGCCGATCCAGGCCGAGGCCTCGATCATCCGCTCGAAGGCTCGCCGGGTGTCGCCCTCGCCGAGCGCGCGGATGTGCGGCTTCTCCGGCAGCGCGCACGGGTTGATCAGGCCGACGCCGACCTCGAGGTACATGCCGAGGTCGTCGGCGTACGCGCGCACGTCCTCGAGCTCGGCCCGGTCCAGGGTGGGGCTGAGGTCGAGGACCGACTTGAAGAACACCCCGTCCAGGTCGAGCTCGCGCGCCCGGTCGAGCACCGGGACGGCGCCGTCGACGCGGGCGTCGAAGATGTGGGTGCCCTCGATGCCGATGCGCATCTCAGTCGACCACGTCGGGGAACCGGTCCGACTGCTCGAACACGTCGATGCCGACGGTGCCGGGGTGGTTGTACTTGCGGTTCGGCACGCCGCCGGGGATGAAGTAGCTCTCGCCCTTGCCGTACGACGTGGTGACGCCGTCGATGGTGATCTCGACGGTGCCCTCGAGGATCAGGCCCCACTCGGCGCCGTCGGCGAGGTCGTCGTTGGCACCGCCCTCGTGCACCTCGTAGAAGAGCACCTGGGCGTTGTCGGTCATCACCCAGGCACGCGCCACGTCGGCCGGGATCTCGAGCTTGGAGAGGGTGTCGAAGAAGGCGGGGAAGGTGCTCATGGTTGCTCCTGGTGGATCGGTCTCGCCTCCCGCCCGGCCCGAGCCGGACGGGAGGCGCTTGGACTGGTCGCCGGTCGTCACTCGACGGCGGGCGGGTTCTCCGGCTTCAGGGCGTCGACCAGGGCCGGCTTGCCGTTCTTGATGCCGACCACCCGGTAGACCCGCTGGGCGTCCAGGTGGACCTTGTCGGTGAAGGTCAGCGGGATCGGCACCTCGACGCCGGTGAAGGAGCTGAGCGCCTGGGCGACCTTGGTGCCCTCGGTGCTCTTCGCCTCGGTGATCGCCCGGGTCAGTGCGTAGACGCCGGTGTAGCCCATGACGCCGTAGGAGTTCTGCACGTCGATGCCGGAGTCGCGGAACTTCTTGGTCAGCGCGTTGACCGCCGGGCTCGGGTCGTCGCCCCAGACCGAGGCCCAGTCGACGGTGTAGACGTCGCTGAGGTTCGGCATCGTCTTCTTGAACCAGAAGTCGCCGGCCATGCCGCTGCCCGAGACGATCGGGGTGTTCACGCCGGAGTTGCGCAGGGTCTTGACGGCCAGCGCGCCACCCGGCGGGTAGGAGCACAGCGCGATCACGTCGGGCTTCTTGGACAGGCCCTTGATCCGGGTCACCTGCGAGGCCAGCGAGCTGTCGCCGTTGCCGAAGGTGTCCGCCCCGAGCACGGTGCCGCCGGCCGCCTTGAACGCGTCGCCGTAGCCGTCGCAGAGGTCCTTGCTGAAGTCGGTCGAGGTGTCGATCAGCAGGTACGTCGAGGCGAAGCCCTGCTTGCGCCCCCACTGCGCCATCAGCGCGCTGTCGCTGGTCACCGGGGTGCCGAGCGAGTAGACCAGCGGACCGAACTTGGCCCACTGCACCGAGCCGCCACCGATGGACATGGCCACCTTGCCCGCGCTGGACACGACGGTCGCGGTGCCGCCGCCGAAGTTCAGGTCGATCGAGGTGAGCACCGCGTCGGCGCCCTTGCCCAGGATCTCCTGCCCCGCGGTGGTGGAGGCGTTGATGTCGGAGCGGGTGTCGGCGGTGACCAGCTCGACCTTGCGCCCGAGGACGCCGCCCTTCTCGTTGATCTCCTCGACGGCGATCTTCGCGCCGGCCAGGGAGGCGCCCTCGTAGGGCTCCAGGACGCCGCTGAAGCCGGCGGCCATCCCGATCTTGATGGGCTTGTCGCTCGACGAGCCCTTGTCAGCACCCCCGGAGGTGTCACTGCTCTCCGCGGAGGCGCAGCCGGCAGCGGCCAGCGCCGCAGCAGCGAGCAGCGCGGCGAGACGAAGGGTCCGTCCGCGGTTCTTCCCCAAGCTGTTCACTCTCAACTCCTGACTTCCACGTCGCTGGTTCGACCGTGTTCTCCGAGTAGATCAGACGTCAGACGACTGGTCAATAGATGTGTTGCAGGTTGTCCTTCAGGCCTTCGCGGTGAACCGGTCGGTGCCCTCGAAGACGGTGATCCCGACCAGGCCGGGGTGGTTGACGACGCTGTGCACGACGTCCTCGCCGACGAAGTAGGACTCCCCCGGCCCGTACGACGTGGTGACGCCGTCGATGGTGATGTCGACCTGGCCCTGGATGACCAGGCCCCACTCGTTGCCGTGGGTGTGGTCGGGCGACTGGCTGCCCGCCGGGAGCTCGAAGAAGAGCGCCTGGCAGCGGTCCCGGACCATGAAGGCCCGGCAGGTCTCGAGGGGGATGTCGGCCTCGGTGAGCCGCTCGATGAAGGCCGGGAAGTACCCGGTGCCGTTCTTCTCCTCGGTGGGTGCGGACATGACTCTCCTTCCGGCCGGGCTCGCGGCGCCGGCTCGTCGTGGGGTGCGAGCTGGACTCAGCTCAGGTACAGGTCGGCCAGCTGGCCGTCCTGGGACAGCTCCTCCCGCGTCCCGGCGAGCACCAGCTCGCCGCGGCGCAGCACGTAGGACCGGTCGGCCACGGCGACGGCGCGCAGCGCGTTCTGCTCCACGAGCAGCACGCCGACGCCCTCCTCGCGCAGCTCGGCCACGACCTCGAAGACGAGGTCGACCATCTTGGGGGCGAGCCCCAGCGAGGGCTCGTCGAGCAGCAGGATCCCCGGAGCGGACAGCAGGGCGCGCGCGATCGCGAGCTGCTGCTGCTCACCGCCGGAGAGCTTGCCGGCCGGGGTGTCCCGGTAGCGGTCCAGCACCGGGAACCGCGCCAGCAGCCGGTCGGTCGCCTCGGCGGCACTGTCCCGGTCGGCCCGGGCGATGGTGCCCAGGTGCAGGTTCTCGGCCACGGTCAGGCTGGCGAAGACGTCACGCCCCTCGGGCACCAGCGAGATGCCCTGCCGGGCGATCCACTCCGGGGTCCGGCCGCCCAGCGCGACCCCGTCGAGCTCGACCGAGCCGGAGGCCGGGGCGACCACGCCGGCGATGGCGGCCAGCGTGCTGGACTTGCCGGCGCCGTTGGCCCCGACCAGGGCGACCACCTCGCCCGGGGAGACGGTCAGGGAGAGCCCCTTGACCGCCGCGATGCTCCCGTAGGAGACGTGCAGGTCACGCACCTCGAGCATGGTTCCCCTCCTCTGCCTCTCCGTAGTAGGCCCGTCGTACGGCGGGGTCCGCGCGCACCTCGCTCGGGCTGCCGACCGCCAGGGTGCGGCCGTAGTCGAGGACGTGGATGCGGTGGCAGACGCCCATGATCAGCTTCATGTCGTGCTCGATGACGAGCAGCCCGACGCCGTGCTCGGCGGGCATCCGCTCCAGCACCGCGGTCAGCTCGTCGGTCTCCCGGTCGTTGAGGCCCGCGGCCGGCTCGTCGAGGAGCAGGTAGTGCGGCCGGGTGGCCAGCGCCCGCATGATCCCCAGTCGTCGCTCGGCGCCGTACGGCATGCTCGCCGCGGCGTGGTGAGCCCACTGCTCCAGGCGCGCGGTGGCCAGCAGGTCCATCGCCTCGGCGCGGGCGGCCTTGCGGCGGCCCCCGCCGGCGAGCACCCCGAGCGCGACGTTGTCGAGCACGGAGAGCTCCGGGAACAGCCGGACCGCCTGGAAGGTGCGCACCAGGCCCGCCCGCGCCCGCCGCTCCGGGCTCCACCGGGTGACGTCGCGGCCGTCCACGTGGATCCGCCCGGTCGTCGGGGTCTGGTAGCCCGAGAGCGTGTTGACCAGGGTGGTCTTGCCGGCGCCGTTGGGGCCGATCAGCCCGAGGATCTCGCCCCGGCGCAGCTCCAGGTCCACGGCGTCGAGCGCGCGCACCCCCTGGAAGGAGACGCCGACGCCCTCGGCGCGAACTGCGTCATTCACAGCGTCACCCTCTCGTCGTTGACGGGCACGGCCACGCGGGACGTCGTCGCGCGGGACCGGCGCCTGCGCGGAGCCAGCAGCGCCGCCACCAGCGGGCCGAGCTCGCGGCCCTTGGTCAGGCCGGTCGGGATCATCAGCAGCACCGCGAGCAGCGCGATGGACATGCCCAGGTTCTGCAGCCCGGGGTGCCCGCCGACGCTGAGCGGACCGAAGGAGAACCCTTCCTCCAGGTGCCGCAGCCACTCCCGGACCAGGGCCAGGAAGATGCTGCCGACGACCGCGCCCGAGATCGACCGGGAGCCGCCGACCACCAGCATCGCGATGGTCAGCAGAGTCAGGTCGAGGTAGAAGCCCTGCGGGTTGAAGGTGCCCAGGTACTGCGCGAGCAGGCCGCCGGCGATGCCGCACAGGAACGCGCTCACGGTGAACGCCAGCACCCGGTGCCGCCAGACGCCGATGCCCAGCGAGCGGGCGGCCACCTCGTCCTCGCGGGTGGCGCGCAGCCGCAGGCAGGCCCGGGTCTCCCCGAACGCCCAGGCGACCGCGATCGCGAACAGCGCCCACGGCAGCGCCGCTCCCGGCGTGGTGGACAGCGGCACCCCGAAGAGGCCGGTCTGCCCGCCGGTGACGGTCTTCAGGTTCGAGGCGACCACGAACACGATCGACAGGAACGCGAAGGTCGCCAGCGCCGCGGCCAGGCCGTCGAGCCGGCTGACCACCATCGCCACCACCAGGCCGGCGATCCCGGCGCCGATGCCGCCGGCCAGCGTGGCCGCGTCCGGGCTCAGCGTGGTGTGCGGCAGCCCCGGGAAGACCGCCTCCTTGGTGCCCTCGGGGATCCGGAAGGCCGCGGTCGTGTAGGCGCCGACGGCGATGAAGCCGACGTGCCCGAAGGAGAAGACGCCCGAGTTGCCGATGAAGGTGTGCAGCCCGACGACGGCGACCAGGTAGACCAGCATCGTCGAGAGCGCGCGGTCGAACTCGGCGCCGCCGAGGGCCTGGCCGCCCAGGGTGACCGCGACGACCAGCACGACCAGGACACCGAGCGTCCACCCGGGACGCGGCGCGTCGGTGGCGGCACCGCGGAGGCGGTGGAGGAGCGCGGACATGTCAGACCCTCTGCTTCTGGCTGGCGGGCTGGATGATGCCGTCCGGCCGGAAGACCAGGACCAGCACCAGGACGCCGAAGACCATGGCGTCGCGGTAGGACCGGACCTCGAGCGGCAGGAAGGCCTGGAAGGCGACCGTCAGGCTGCCCAGGATGTAGCCGCCGAGGACCGCGCCGACCATGCTGCCCATGCCGCCGAGGATGGTGGCCACGAAGGCGGCGAAGACCGGGCCGGTGCCCATCCCGGTGGAGACCAGGCCGGTCCGCGAGGTCAGCAGCAGGCTGCCCACGAAGGCGAGCAGGCCGCTGATCCCGAAGGCCAGCGCGATCACCCGGTTGGCCGGCACGCCCAGGCAGCGGGCCATCCGGAAGTTCTCCGCGGCGGCGCGCATCTGGATACCCAGGGAGGTCCGGGTCAGGAAGAGCGTCAGCCCGACCAGGCAGACCGCGGTCACCGCGATGGAGACCAGGTCCAGCAGCGGCACCGAGAGCGTGCCCAGGTGCACCTGCTTGGACAGCTGCGGCAGGATGCCGACGCTGCGCGGCGAGGAGCCGACGATGACGATCGCCAGGCTCTGCAGCAGGTAGCTGACCGCGAACGAGGTGACCAGCAGCGTCTCGTCGCGGGCGCCGCGCACCGGCCGGAACGCGATGCGCTCCATGACCAGGGCGGCGACCACCACGATCACCGCGGAGAGCCCGATCCGCAGGGCCACCGGCAGCCCGCTGAGGAACAGCAGCGAGAAGCCGCCGACCATGAGCAGCTCACCGTGGGCGAAGTTGATGAGCCGCATGATGCTGAACACCACGGCCACGCCGAGCGCGAACAGCGCATAGAGACTGCCCAGGCTCAGGGCATCGATGACGTACTGGAGGTTCTCCACGGCTACGTCCTCTCCGGGTCGGTCCTGGAGCTAGTCCCGGTTGACCGGGAAGCGCTCGGGGTCGTCGAACACGGTGATGCCGACCACCCCAGGATGGTTCACCAGGCTGTGCGGCACACCGTCGGGGATGAAGAAGGACTCACCGGCACCGTACGTGCGGGTCTCGCCCTCCATGGTCACCGAGACCTCGCCCTTGATGACCACACCCCACTCGTCGCAGTTGACGTGCTCCCCGGCGGCACTGCCCTCGGGGATCTCGTAGAAGATGACCTGCACCCGGTCGGACATGGTGTGCGCGATCAGGCCGGACATCGGGACGGCCGGTTTGGGCATCGTGGTCTCGAAGAATTTTGGGTAGTAGCTCATCGTGGTTCCTCCCTCGGTTGGTGGGCCGGCTCGTCAGAGCCGGACCCAGGTGGTCTTGAGCTGGGTGTACTTCTCCAGGGCGTGCAGGGACTTGTCGCGGCCGAAGCCGGACTGCTTGTAGCCGCCGAACGGGACCGTCACGTCGGCCGCGTCGTAGCAGTTGACCGAGACGGTGCCGGCGCGCAGCGCCCGGGCGGTGCGGTGCGCGGTGGACAGGTCGCGGGTCCAGACCGAGGCGGCCAGCCCGTACGGCGTGCCGTTGGCGATCGCGACCGCCTCCTCGACCGTGTCGAAGGTCAGCACCGAGAGCACCGGCCCGAAGACCTCCTCCTGGGCGACCCGCATCGCCGGGGTGACCCCGGTCAGCACGGTCGGCTCCAGGTAGTAGCCGGGCAGGTCCGGGGTGCCGGTGCCGGCGGTGCGCTGCTCGGCGCCCTCGGCGACCGCGCCGTCGACGTACGAGGTGACCCGGGCGAGGTGCTCGGCGCTGACCAGGGCACCCAGGGTGGTGGTCGGGTCGAGCGGATCGCCGGCGCGGAACCGCCGCGACTCCGCGACGACCGCCTCGACGAGCTCCTCCGCGCGCGAGGCGTGCACCAGCAGCCGGGACCCGGCCGAGCAGACCTCGCCGGCGTTGAAGAAGATGCCGCCGGCGACCGCGGCGGCCACCTCGGCGGTGTCCGGGGCGTCGGCCATCACCAGCTGCGGGCTCTTGCCTCCGAGCTCGAGCGAGACCTGCTTGAGGTTGCTGCGAGCGGCGTAGTCCAGGAACAGCCGGCCGACCTCGCCGGAGCCGGTGAAGGTGACCGCGTCCACGTCCGGGTGCAGGCCGAGCGCGCGGCCGGTGACCTCGCCGCGGCCGGGGACCACGTTGAGCACACCGTCGGGCAGGCCCGCCTCGCTCGCCAGCGCGGCCAGCTTGAGCAGGGTCAGCGAGGACTCCTCGGCCGGCTTGACGACGATGGAGTTGCCGGCGGCCAGGGCCGGGGCGATCTTCCACATCGCCAGCATCAGCGGGAAGTTCCAGGGCACCACCGCGGCGACCACGCCGATCGGCTCGCGGGTGATGGTGGCCAGCACGTCCGGCGAGGTGGGCGCGACCTCGTCGTACAGCTTGTCGATGGCCTCGGCGTAGTAGTCCAGCGTCTCCACGCTGACCCGGACGTCGACCGCCCGCGCGTCGGCGACCGGCTTGCCCATGTCCAGGCTCTCCAGCAGCGCGAGGGTGCCGGCGTCGCGCTCGACCAGCCGGGCCAGCCGCTGCAGCACGGCCTTGCGGGCCCGCGGGGCCTGCGACCACCAGCGGCCGCCCTCGAAGGCGGCCCGGGCGGCGGCCACCGCACGGTCGACGTCGCGCTCGTCGCAGTCGGCGACCCGGGCGACCACCCGGCCGTCGCGCGGGGAGACCGAGTCGAGGGTGGCGCCGCTGCTCGCCGGGGCGAAGGCACCGTCGACGAAGGCATCGGTGTGCTCGACGAGGGTGTCGAGCAGCGCCAGGTTCTCGGCGTACGTCGTGCTCATCGCAGCACCTCCGGCCCGTGGTCCACGATCACCGCGACGCTGCCGCCGCCCGGAGGTCCCTGGTGCACGGCGGCACCGGAGATGTAGAGCGCCGGGTCGCCGACCGCGGCGGCGAAGATGCCGCCGATGGTGGCCTTGACCTGGGCGATGTAGTGCGGGTTCTCGTCCTCCTGCACCTGCCGGCGGCCGCGCAGGGTGGGCTCGGGGTTGCCGCTCTTGACGAACACCGCGACCACCCGGGCGCGCACCTGCTCGGGCAGGTGCTGGTCGCCCGGGACGTCGAGGCCGGCGTCGCGCACGGCCCGGTTCAGCGCGCTCACGTCGAGCGCGTCGGCCATCACCGCGCGCCCGATCCGCAGGGTGCCACCGGCGCCGGGGCGGTTGCCGAGCAGGACCACCTGGGTCTCCGGGTTCTCGTGCCCGGTCGAGGTGGAGGCGCGGCCGCTCCACAGCGCGGCGTCGGTGGAGATCTGGCTGTCGAGCCCGGGCCGGGTCACGTCGCCGACGGCGATCCCGACGCCGAGGGCCGCGGCGCCGCTGGCCCGCAGCAGGGTCGGCATGTCGTCGTACCCGGCCTCGGTGGGCTGGTGCGGCGCGACCGGGACGGTGGGCAGGCAGCTCTTGGTGAGCACGTACGACGCGTCCCGCGGGTCGATCCCGGCAGCGGCGGCGGCCTCGCGCACCGACCCGGCGACCGCGTCGACCATCGGCAGCCGGCCGAGCTCGGCGTCGGTGATGGCGTGGGTCTGGGAGGTGCCGATCACCAGCCGCGGCTCGCCACCCTCGGTCAGCGGACCGTCGGTGCGGGTGAACAGCACGGCGTTGGGCTCGAGCAGCCCGACCGCCCCGCTGGAGAAGACCATCGGGATCCGGCGGATCTCCTCGGCGGGCCGGGTGCCGAGGTCGAGCAGCGCCTGGCGCAGCGCGTGGTCGGCGTCCATCCGGGTCGGGTCGTGCCGGTCGCCGGAGCCCTGGGTCTTGCCGACGACGGCGACGACGCTGTCCGGGTCGAGCCGGCCCTCGCGCACCAGCCGCTCCAGGCCGCTGGCGTCCCGAGGGTGGCCGAGGGCGACCTTGTGGGCCGCCACGGCCGCCGCGGGAAGGGCATCTGCTCGCACACTCACGAGGTCAATAGATATCAGACGTCTGCTGACTACGACAAGACCCTGAGCGAAGAAAAAGCGGGGCGCGGGCTTTTACCGATCAGCGGAGAACCGCGTCAAACGATGGTCTAGTCAACTTCCGCAATTTTGCAAAAACTCGGAAAAACCGTCCCGGGACTGCCGAACCTACCGGCATGGAGACCACTCTCGCGGAGCTCGTCAAGAGCATCGACCCCGCCATCCTGGGCCGGCGCCTGCGCGTCGCGCGCACGGCGGCAGGGCTCACCCAGACCGAGGCAGCCGGGGGTGACGTGTCCACGGCGTACATCTCCCGGATCGAGGCCGGGGAGCGCCGGCCCGACCTCACCCTCCTCGGCAACCTCGCCGCGCGGCTGGGCACCACGGTCGACGAGCTGCTCACCGGGATCAGCCGGGACCGGCGCGCCGAGCTGATGCTCGAGCTCGACTACGCCGAGCTGGAGCTCTCCTCCGGCAACGGCGGCGCGGCGCTGGCGCGCGCGGACTCGATCCTGGCCGCGCTCGCGGACGCCGGGGTCGCCGAGATCGAGCGCCCGGCCCGGTTCGTCCGCGCGTACGCGCTGGAGTCGACCGGCGACCTGGACGCCGCGATCGCCGCGTTCGAGACGCTGACGGCACTGCCGCCGCACGACCTGGCCTGGGTGCGCGGCCTGATCGCGCTGAGCCGCTGCTACCGCGAGTCCGGTGACTTCGCGATGGCCATCGACGTGGGCGAGCGCGCGGGAACCACCATCGAGGAGCACGGCCTGTCCGGCCTGACCGAGTCGATGCAGCTGACCCTGACCGTCGCCGCGGCGTACTTCGAGCGAGGCGACGCCACCCACGCGATCCGCCTGTGCAAGCAGACCATCACCCGCGCCGAGGAGCTCGGCTCGGCCACGGCCCGCGGCTCGGCGTACTGGAACGCGAGCATGATGGCCTCGCGCCAGGGGTCGATCCGCGAGGCGCTGAGCATGGCCCGCCAGGCCATCGACCTGTTCGAGCAGGACAGCGACACCCGCAACCTGGCCCGGCTGCGCACCGAGCTGGCCAACATGCAGCTGCGCCAGGACCCGCCGGAGGCGGCGGAGGCCAAGCAGACGCTCGAACTGGCCTCGCGCGAGCTCGACTGGTCGAGCGCGAGCACGCTCGACAAGGCCGAGAACCAGCTGGCGCTGGCGCGCGCGAACCTGCTGCTGGGCGATCCGGTGACCGCCGCCGAGCTGGCCGGCAGCAGCTACGACATCGCCATGGACCAGGCGCCGCTCGCGGCGTCCGAGGCGCTGGTGCTCCAGGGCCAGATCGCGGCGATCGAGGACCGCACCGACGAGGCCCGGGCCACCTACCGCGAAGCGATCCTGCTGCTGAGCGGCGTGGGCGCGGACCGGCGCGTCGCGGAGCTCTGGTTCGAGCTCGGCGGACTGCTCCAGGACGTCGGCGAGATCGCGGCCGCGCTCGACGCCTTCCGGCGTTCAGCGGCCTCGACCGGGATCACCCCGTCCATCCCCTTGCACCAGGCGATGGCTCGGGCTCAGGACAGACCAGGAGCACGAACCCTGCACGCGGTGCCGACGATGTAACGGGTCAGCAGCACCACAGGCCGCGCGGGGCGGGGGCCGGCTTGGACGCCGCGTCGGCGGTCGACGCCACTCCCACGACCAGCGAAGCGGTCAGCGAGACGGCAACCAGAGCAACCTTGAGAGCACGCATGACGAGATCCTTCGGGGTTTCGGCTCGACCGCCACGGCCGGGCACTTACCGACTAGGAGTAGTGGGTTGGCAAAGATCTGACATAGCAAACGGCAAAAAGATCTCGGAAACCACTGAAGTGCCCTAGACAAGTCGGGCGAAGCACCCATCTAGTCTTGACAAATCGGTCATACAGGTGCTTAGGCGACAACAGACGTTGGGAAGAGTGATGGAGACACTCAGGGACTTTCTCCTGGAACGCATCCAGGAGGAGGAGACGCTGGCGCAGGCCGCCATCGACGCGCACGGCATCGGTCACGTGTGGCGGGGCGCCGAGGATGACGCCGACGGCGAGCACTTCGCGCGCTGGAACCCCTGGCGGGTGCTGGCCTCGTGCGTCTCCAAGCGGCTCATCATCGCCGCCCACCGCGACATCGGCGTGGGCGTCGACGGCCGCGCCGACGACGAGATCAAGGAGCAGGCCTGCTCGACCTGCGGCCAGTACGACCAGTACGCCATCGCCTGGCCCTGCTACACCCTGCGGGTGCTGGCGCTGGACTGGGCCGACCACCCGTCGTACCGGCGGGAGTGGCGCCCGCAGCGGCTCAGCTCGGGCGTCGGCCGCGCCCCCGCCACCTCGACCAGCACTCCGCCCAGCACCACGACCTCGACCGGCACCTCGACCCCGACCGCTCCTCCGCCGGCGGCCGCTCCCGCGCAGGCCCCCGCCCCCGCCGCGGCACCCCCGGCCCTGCCGCGCCGCGAGTCCGGCGCCGCCTGACCGCCTACCGGACGACCCGCATCACGTCCCGCCCCAGCCGGCGCGCCGTCGCGCCGCGCACGGTCACGGTCACCCGGCCGGGCCTGGTGGCCCGCGGGATCACGACCCAGCGGCGGACCGTGCCCGCCAGCGTGGCCTTGCCCGAGGCGACCGTGCGCGTGCCGATCCGGATCACGTAGGCCTCCCCCGGCAGCAGCCGCGAAGCCGCGATCAGCACCTTCGTCCCGCGTCGCTTCGGCCGCCCCGGCGCCTGCACCACGAACGTCGCCGGCGGCGTCGCCACCGCCCACGGAACCCGCACGGTCGTGGCCGCGTGGTCCGGCGCGGTGGCCCGGACCAGCAGCGTGTGCGAACCCGGCACCCGCGGCAGCGACAGGCTGCCGCTGTCGAAGCAGGCGGCGAAGGCCGCGCCGTCACGCGAGCAGGCGACCTGGTAGCCGTGCGAGCCGAAGGGCGGCAGCACGATGTTCAGGTCGCGCAGCGTCATCGTGAACCGGGCCAGCAGCGCCGAGTCCGCGATCCGGGTGACCTTCGGGTCCACGAACTTCGTGGACAGGTCGATCGCGTACGGTCCGTCGGCCGAGACCGGCTGCGTCGCCGACTCGACGTACGTGGAGGCCTCCAGGGTGTCGCTGATCCGCTCGGCCGGCCACGGGAACGGCTGGTTGTTCGCGCACGGCTTGTCGAAGACCACCGTCGGACCCGCGGTGAGCCGGCACTTCACCGTGCCCGTGAACGTCCCGAACGCGCTCTCGCCGGCGCCCAGCACCTGGGCGACCTGCACCTGGTACGGCGGGTAGACGTTGCGGTACTGGCGCTGCAGGAACGCGGACGGGGTGCCGCGCAGGATGCTGCGGTACCCGGGCTGGGTGGCGGCCTTGACCTCGAGGGTCACCAGCGCCGGCGCGGGCCGGAAGCCCGAGCCGGTGGGCTCCTGCTCGAACGGGAAGTAGAAGACGTACGGCCCGATCGCATCGGCCTGCGGGGTGCCGGCCACCTGCAGGTACCAGTGCCCGTTGCGCTCCTCGATATCCGGGTGCACGCCCTCGGGCAGCTGCGCGGCGATCGACTGCACGTACGGCAGGATCGTCAGGTCCTGGCTGTCCACCAGCAGCGGCGAGGGGAAGACCTCGACCACGTCGACGCGCGAGAAGGTGCCCGCCGGCATCTCCGCGCTCGGCGTCCTCGACGCGTACGACGGCCGGTGGTCGCCTCCGACCGGGAACGACCGGGTCACGACCTGCCCGTAGCCGTTGGTGATCGTCACGGTCACCTGCGGCAGGAAGTCCTGCTCGTCGGGGATCCGGAACGTCGGCGACTCCGACCAGTTGGCGTTCGTGGGGGCCTCCTCGGGCAGGATCATCGGCCCGGTGTCGCAGGTGGCGACGTCGCTCCCGGTGTCCTGGCAGTGCACCGTGTAGGTCGTCGAGACCACGTTGCCGCGGCCGTCGTCGGCCCAGTCCACGTGCACCGTGAAGTCGTCGCTGCGGGTCGACTGGAGCATCCTCAGGTCGAGGAAGAGCGAGCCGTCGAGCACCCGGTCGTCGCGGACCTGGGCGGTCATCACCTCGGGCGCCGGCGGCAGCATGGTGAACTCGACGACGCCGGAGCGGGCGAACTGCGGCGGACCGTCGACCGTGTACGTCGCCGTCGCCCGGTACCGGCCCGCGTCGAGCAGGCGCCGGGAGACCGCGGCATCGCCGGGCAGCGGGATCGTCTCGGCCACGGTGCCGTCGTCGTGGAGCCGCTCCAGGGTCCACCCGAACGAGCCGGGCAGGCTCTGCCCCGGGGTCGACAGGTTGGAGGAGAGCGTGACGACGTTGTCGGCGACCAGGATCCCCTGCACGCTCGGCACCACGTTGACCGGCCGCAGCACCGGGTCGAACGGCAGCAGCGAGACCGTCCGCAGCCCGCCACCGGTCTGGGTGAAGGTCCAGGTGGGCGCGACGCTGAACCGCTGCGCCACCGGCAGGTCCGGACGGGTCAGGCTGAAGTCGAGCTGGACCGGCTCGTCGCCCTCCTGGTGGCGCAGGATCGACATCTGCGCGATCTTGCCGTTCTCGTCCAGGTAGGTCAGGGTCAGCCGGGGCCGGAAGGCGCTCCACGAGCCTAGGTCCGCCCGGCGCTCGGAGACCATCGGCCAGCCGCGGCTGAACAGCACCCGGTAGTCCGAGACCGGGTGCGCACCCCTGTCCAGGGCACCGGCGGGCGCCTTGACCTCGACGTACGGCAGCGCGCCACCGTTCTCCGCGAAGTGCAGGTCGTCCGGGGTCGACTGGGTCACGGTGTAGCCGAGTGCCGGGTCGGGCAGCAGGTCGCCGCCCTGGTCGAACATCATCCACTCGGCGATCTGGGCCTCCAGGCCGTCCTTGAAGGCGTCGGTGTGCACGACCGCCGGGGCCTGGCCGTCCGGGTCCTTGCGATCCAGGTAGTCCTGGTGGCTCAGGCTCGCGTAGTCGCCGATCCGGGACCGCACCCCGAGCGGGTCGTCGTTGCTCACCGCCTGCGCGGCCCGGTCGGTGATCTGCTCGCCGGGCTTGGCATCCTCGTCCATCTGCCAGATCGCGACCGCGATGATCACGATCGCGATCGCGATGATGATCGCCGGGCCCGCGACGGCGGCCGTGGACCCGAGGCTCAGGTCGGTGACGACGGCCGCACCGAACTCCTCGGTGACGGCCAGGGCGGCATCCGCCGCGGTCGCGACGGCGTAGCTCGCCGCCGCGCCGAGGCCGACCCCGGCACCGGCCGCCGCGATGACGCCCAGCGCACCGACCCCGACGATGGCTTCCCGGGTCTTGCCGGTCATGTAGCGCAGCTGCGGATCGTTGGCGTGCAGCACCAGGGACTTCGGGTGCCGGTAGCCGGCCCACTTCTCGAAGGTCTCGGCCGGCGGCGTGCCCTTGGTCAGCTTCCAGATGTCGACCTTGTTCGCCGCACTGCAGGCGGCGGTGCCGATCACCGGGTTCGGCACCGGGGCGAGCCCGCTGCCGGCCGGCGGTGCCGGCGGCACGTAGGCGCACGGGTTGGAGTCCCAGAGCTGGAACTCGTACAGCGCGGCCTTCGCCGCCTTGACCTGGTTCTGCTTGTAGTACTGCTCCAGCGCGTCGAACGCCGCGTTCTCCTGGTCGGTCATCGGCTCGCCGTAGAGCTTCTTGTTGACGATGTCGCTGAGCCGGCCCTCGACGTACGCCCGGATCTCCGGGCGCGCGAAGGCCTTGACCAGGTCGTCGTTGTCGACGCCGTGGGTGTCCGCGGTGGAGGCGTAGGCCTCCTGCATGATCCAGTCCATCTGGTCGCCGGGCAGGTCGCCGGGAGCGGTGAAGCCGTTGGTGATCGACAGCGGCGCGATCGGCGTCCCGTTCGGATAGAGCGCGTCGCCGGAGCTGCCCAGGCAGAACTGCTCGCCGGTCTCCTGCAGCTGCAGGCACTCGGGCGCGGTCGGCGCCGTCCCGCCGGGGTTGGTCACCGTGATCGGGACGCTGCCGCCGACCGGGTCGGTCTTCTGCACGATCAGCGGCGGCGGCTGGGTGCCACCGCCGACGTCGAGCGGCGGCGAGGTGATGACGGTGACCGGCCCGTCCGCCTGCGCGGGCGACGGGCCGACGACCTGGGACACGGTGACCACGAGGGCCGCGGAGAGAATGAACCTGGCGGCTGTCCGCAGCGTCGACCGGAGCTCCATGGCACCGGAGTCTGGTCGCGCGAGACCCGCGCCCGCGGGCGGGCGACCGAGTCGGTGGGTAGTCGGTGGCCGCCCCGTTGCTCGGGTGGTGCCTCAGGTGCTGTCCTGGGTGCCGGCCAGCGCGGCGAGCTCCTCGCGGACGCGCGCCTCGGCGGCCGGGTACGGGATCGCGACCGCCCGCGCCAGCGCCTCCTCCAGGCACTGCCGGGCCTGCTCGTGGTGCCCGCGCAGCCGCAGGCAGCGGCCCTCCAGGCGTCGCGCGTCGATGCCGTCGAGCACGTTCCGGGTCGCCGCGGCCCGGCGCAGCGCCCGCGCGACCAGCTCCTCGCCGCGGTCGGTCTCGCCGAGGGCCAGGCAGGCCTCGGCCGCGGCGACCAGCAGCATCACGTCGTGGATGCGGGTCGGCGCCTCCTCGGTCAGCCAGGGCTCCAGACGGGCCAGCGCCGCCGCCGGCTCGCCGTCGCGCAGCTCGAGCTCGGCGCGGCGTGCCTCCAGGTAGCCGGCGAACGCGAAGGTCTGCAGGTCCGGGGCGGTCGCGGCCTCGTCGTAGCAGGCCAGCGCGGCGGCCGCGTCGCCCTGCCCGGCCCGCAGCACGCCGAGGTAGACCGGAGGGATCCCGGAGAAGAGCGTCGGCGAGCCGGACCGGGCGAGCTCGACGCCACGCTCGAGGAGCTCGGCCGAGCGGATCCAGTCGCCGCGGTAGAAACGGGTGAGCCCGAGGTTCGCGGTGTGCAGCGCCTCCGCGTCGGTGTTGCCCGTACGACGGGTGAGCTCCTGCCCGCGCTCCCCCAGCGCCAGCGCGCGGTCGAGCTCGCCGCGCATCGCCAGCGTCCACTGCAGCGCCAGCGTCGCGTTGCTCTCGACGGTGACCGCGTCGGCACCGGCCGCCAGCATGATCGCCCCCTCCAGGGCGCCGACCGCGGCGTCCGGCTCGTCCAGGAAGAGCAGCGCGGTGCCGCGGATGGCGTACGCGTCGGCCTCGGCGGTCACCGAGCCCTCCTGCCGGGCCAGCCGCGCGGCCTGCTCGGTCGCCTGCACGCAGAGCCGGTGCTGGCCCAGCGAGAGGCGTACCCGGGCCAGGCCGAGGGCCAGCGCCGCGACCCCCGGCGCCGAGGCGTCCGGCGCGGTGCCCTCCTCGACCTCGGTGAGCACCGCGTCGAGCCGGACGGCGGCGGCCTCGGCCTCACCGCGCCGGTGCTGCACCTCGGCGACGAGACCCTCGACGCGCAGCCGCGAGGCGACCTCGCCGAGACGCCGGTAGCGGTCGCTCGCGCCGACCAGGTGATCGACCGCGGCCTCGTACCGGGAGCTGGTCAGCGCCACCTGGCCCAGGCGCTCGAACGCGGCGGCCGTGGCGAGCCCGTCGCCGACCTCCTCGGCCAGGTCACGCCCGCGGCCGTAGAGCCGGACCGCCTCCTCGTGGGCGTAGCCACCGGCGGCCACGTCCCCGGCGAGCAGGTAGAACGGCACCGCGCGGGCGGGCAGGCCGCCGGCGGCCAGGTGGCGGGCGATCTCAGCCGACCGGCGCCGCCGCGCGGCATCGGGCCGGCGCTCGAGCCGCTCCCCGGCCACCCGGTGCAGCCGCCGGCGACGGGCCGGCGAGAGCCCGCCGTACAGGGCCTGCTGGGTCAGGGAGTGGTCGAAGGCGTAGCGGTCCTCGGCGATGGTGAGCAGCCCCGAGTCCACCGCCTCGTCGAGGGCGCCCTCGAGCGCCTCCTCGTCGCCGGCGTCGGTGGGCACGTCGTCGACGTCGAAGACGGTGCCGAGCACGCTGGCCGACTCCAGCACGTCCCGCGCGGTGGCCGACAGGCGCAGGACCCGCTCGCCGATGGCGTCGCTCACGCTGGCCGGCGCCGGGATCTCGGCCGGCCCGCGCCGCACCCACTCCCCGTCGACCCGGGCCACGTCGCCGCGCTCGCGCAGCGCGGTGAGGATCTCCACGGTGAAGAACGGGTTGCCGTCCGCGTGCCGGTGCACCAGGTCGCTCACCTCCGCGGAGACCGGGTCGTCGTCGAGCCGCTGGGCGACCAGCCGGGCGGTCGCGTCCCGGTCGAGCCGGCCGACGCCGATCACCCGGGTCAGCCGCTCGCGGTGCAGGGCGTGCGCGAGCCGTCGTACGGGATGGCCGGTGCCCACCTCGACGTCCCGGTAGGTCCCGAGCAGGAGCAGCCGGTCGGTCGCGGTCTGCCGGGCCAGGTGGGCCAGCAGCTCGACCGAGGCGGCGTCGGCCCAGTGCAGGTCGTCGAGCAGGATCGCCAGCGGGCGGCCGGCGGCGAGCTCGCGGACGAAGCCGGTGGCCGCCCGGTGCAGTCGCTCGGCGGCGTCCGGCGCCGGGGTCTCCTCGGGCTGCGCCAGGCCGGGCAGGAGCGGCACCAGCGACGGCCAGCGCTCGGGGACCTGGGCACGCACCGCGGTCGGCGCCGTCTCGTGCAGGGTGCCGAAGGCCTCGGTCAGCGGCACGAACGGGGTCTCGCGCTGCTGCTCGTGGCAGCGCCCGGTGGCGACCAGGAAGCCGCGCTCGGCGGCGTACGCGCTCGCCTCCTGGGCGAGACGGGTCTTGCCGATGCCGGGCTCGCCTGCCAGCAGCAGCACCTTGCTCTGTCCACCCACGGCAGCGTCGAGCGCCGCGGTGATCGCCGCGCACTCAGCGTCCCGGGCGACCAGCCCGCTCGCCGGCGTCGCGCCCAGGTAGCCACCGACCGGCGGCGGACTCCCGGTGCGCGGGCCCCGCCCGGTCGCGGCCATCAGGTCGGCGCGGGCGTCGTCGGTCAGGCCGAGGGCGTCGGCCAGCAGCCGCACCGTGCTCGGGTAGGGAGAGGTGTTGATGCCGCGCTCGAGGTTGCTGACCGTCCGCTCGCCGAGGCCCGCGCGCTCGGCGAGCTCGGCCTGGGTGAGGCCTGCGGACTCTCGCTGGCGGCGCAGGACCGTGGCGAACGCGCTCGACGGCCGGGAGGATCGGGGCATCGGGAGAATCACCTTCCGACGGGCATCCTAGCCAGCGACGAGCCAGGAGGCCCCCGGTACGAGCGGGGGATCTCGTTCCGGGGGCCCCGAGCTCAGGCGGTACCGGCGCGCACCGGCTCCGGTCCGGCGACGGCCTCCTCGACACTGTCGTAGATCTCCAGGACGCGGTCCAGCCGGGTCAGCATGAGGGTACGACGCACGTGCGGCTGCGGGGCGGCGACGCGCATCCGGCCGTCGGTCTCGCGGGCCAGCTTGGTCGCGGCCAGCAGCAGGCTCAGGCAGCCCGAGTCGATGAACGTCAGCCGGGACAGGTCGAGCACCAGGCGCGGGTGGTCGTGCAGCCCGCGGACCAGGGCGGCCCGGAGCAGGTCCCCGGAGGTCAGGTCGAGCTCACCGGCGAGCGCGACGACGGTGTGGTCCTCGTGGTACGCGCAAGTGACGGCGGAAGGCACCATGGCCCGTCCGATCTGCTGGCGGCGATATCCGTGGCGAAGGGGGATCGTCGGCGATTCCCGGGCCCCGGTCGAGGCCCGATGTGGTGCGCCCTCTGTCCCAAGCCGCTGGCAGTGTGAGTGGAGTGGCCTGTCGTGGTGGGGGGGGTCAGACGGCCCCTCATCACCAAGGTACGCCCGATCGGGCGAAACCGACATGGCCTGATCGGGTCCCCGTCGTCAGGTGCCCGTTCGCAGGAGCTTCCAGCCGAGCTCCCGGCCGCGGGTGATGCCACCGGGCCGGAGCAGCAGGGTGAGCAGCAGGGTCAGCGCCAGGATCACCTGCTGCACCCCGGGGTGCGGCGCGAGCGTGACCGGACCGAGGTCTCCCCCGGCCTCGATCCGGCGCAGCACCTCGGCGAGCACGGAGATGAAGATCGTGCCGATGACCGCGCCGCTCAGGCTGCGGATCCCGCCCACGATGAGCATCAGCAGGGTGAGCAGCGTCAGCCGCAGCGAGACGTCGCCCGGGGTGAGCGCCCCGAGGAAGTGCGCGTACATGCCGCCACCGACCCCGCAGACGAACGCGCTGATCACCAGGGCGATGGAGCGCTCCCGCCGTACCCGGATCCCCAGCGACGCGGCGGCCACCGCGTCCTCGCGCGAGGCCCGCAGCCGGAACCCGGAGCTGCTCAGCTGGTAGGCCAGCGCCACCACGATCGCGGCGACCAGCCACGGGAGCGCGCTGCCGATGCTGAGGTCGGCGGGGATGCCGACGATGCCCTGGGAGCCGCGGGTCACCTGGTCCCAGTTGCCGATGACCACGCCGACGCTGATCAGCAGCGCGAGGCTGGCGATGCCGGCGGCCATCCCGTCGAGGCGGAGCACCAGCGGCGAGCAGACCACGCTGACCACCAGGGCCAGCAGGCCGGCGACCGGCAGCGCCGCGGCCAGGCCGAGGTGCAGGTCGGTGAGCGGTCCCGGGAGATCGGGGAGCAGCGCCCGCTTCAGCGCGGGTTCCATGGTCATCAGCGCGGTGCCGTACGCGCCGACGGCCACGAAGACCACGTGCCCGAAGGAGAGCACGCCGGAGTTGCCGACGAAGACGTAGGTGCCGAGGCTGATCACGCCCATCACCAGCATCTGGGTGGTGGTCCGCTGGGTGGTCTCCGGGCCGAGCAGCGCCAGCCCGCTGACCGCGAGCACGAGCAGCGTGCACAGCAGCCCCGGGGCGATTCGCCGCGTCATACCCGCACCCCGCCCGGCCGGCCGGCGATGCCGTGCGGTCGGAAGAGCAGGATCACGATGATGCCGAGGTAGACCAGGGCGTCGCGGTAGGCGGCCAGCCCGCCGGGCAGGTAGGCCTGCAGCATCACCGACAGCGCGGCCAGCACGTAGGCGCCGATCGCCGCGGCCCAGAGCCGGCCGAGGCCGCCGAGCACGATCGCGACGAAGCCGACCAGCACCGGCGAGAGGCCCATGCTCGGGGTCAGGGTGCCGGTGCGGGCGACCAGGAAGACCGCCGCCACCGCCGCGAACGCACCGCTCACGCCGAACGCGGTGGCCACCACCCGGTCCGCCCGGATACCGAGGGCGCGGGCCATCGTGAAGTCCTCGGCCGCCGCCCGCATCTGCACGCCCAGCGGGGTGGCCCGCAGGAACCAGGCGAGCCCGGCGAGCAGCACCGCGGTGACCCCGACGATCGCCAGGTCGAGCCGTCCGACGGAGAGCCCGCCGACGTCGATGCTGGCGCCCAGCCCGCCGAGCACGTCGACGCTCTGCGGGTCCGCGCCCTCCTTGAGCAGCACCCCGCCCTGGATGAGCAGGCTGAGCGCGAACGAGGTCATCAGCATGGTCTCGCCGCTGGCCCCGCGAACCGGCCGGAAGGCGAGCCGCTCCATCAGCAGCGCCGCGGCGACGACCACCGCGACGACCAGCCCGGCGGCCACCGCGAACGGCAGCCGGTGGAAGGCCAGCAGGGCGTAGCCGCCGACGGTGATCAGCTCGCCGTGGGCGAAGTTGATCAGCCCCATGATGCTGAACAGCAGCGCGATGCCCAGCGCGATCAGCGCGTACAGGCTGCCGAGACTCAGCGCGTTGACGAGGTTCTGAGCCACGTGCTCACTCCATTCCCAGGTGCTTGGCGCGGAAGGCCGGGTCGCGGACCAGGTCCTGCGGGCGCGCGACCCGTTCCAGCAGGCCACCGCGCAGCGCGTAGACGTGGTCGGCGAGCCGGACCGCCCGCGCGACGTTCTGCTCGACGAGCAGGATGGTCCGGCCCTCGTCGCGCAGGGTGGCGAGGCTGGCGAACAGGCCGTCCAGGACGACCGGGGCCAGCCCCAGCGAGGGCTCGTCGAGGACCAGCAGGTCGGGGGCGGCGACGAGCGCCCGGCCGATCGCCAGCTGCTGCCTCTCGCCCCCGGACAGCACCGAGGCGCGCTCGGTGAACCGCTCGGCGAGCACCGGGAACATCCGCAGCGACCGCTCGACCTGCGCGGCCACCTCCACCTCGGCGGTGAGGGCGCAGCCGGCCAGCGCCAGGTTCTCCGCGATCGAGAGCGACCCGAAGATCCCCCGCGACTCGGGCACGAACGCGATGCCCGCGCGCGCCCGGCGCTCCGGAGCCCAGCCGGTGACGTCGGTGCCGCGCCAGCGGATCGAGCCGCTCCGGGTGCGGACCAGGCCCTGGACGGCCGAGAGGATGCTGGTCTTGCCGGCGCCGTTCGGCCCGACGATCGCGACCACGTCGCCGGGGTCCACGCTCAGGGTGACGCCCCGGACCGCGTCCACCGGCCCGTAGGAGACGTGCAGGTCGGTGATCTCCAGCAGGCTCACGCGATCGCCTCCTCACCCAGGTACGCCGAGACCACCTCCGGGTCGGTCCGGATCTCGTCCGGGGTGCCGACCCGGAGGGTGACGCCGTGGTCGAGGACGTGCACCCGGTGGCAGAGCCCGAGGATCATCCGGACGTCGTGCTCGATCACCACGACGCCGCAGCCGAGCTCGGCATGGATCCGGCGCACCGTCTCGGCCATGGCGGCGCTCTCGTCGTCGTTGAGGCCCGCCGCCGGCTCGTCGAGCAGGAGCACCCGCGGCCTGGCGCACAGGGCGCGCGCCAGGCCGACCCGCCGCTGGACGCCGTACGGCAGGTCCTTGGCGAGCACGTCGGCGCTGCGGTGCAGGTCGAGCGTCGCCAGCGCCTGCCGGGCCCGCTCCCGCGCCGTCGTACGACGACCACCGCAGCCGATCACCGCCACCTCGCAGTTCTCCTGCACGGTCATGTCCGCGAACAGCCGCACGTCCTGGAACGTCCGGCTGATCCCGGCCCGGGCCCGGCGTGGCGGGTCCCAGCCGGTGATCCGGCGGCCGTCGAGCTCGACCTCCCCGGTGCTGGGCCGCTGGAAGCCGGACAGCACGTTGAGCAGGGTGGTCTTGCCGGCTCCGTTCGGCCCGATCAGCCCGAGGATCTCGCCGTCGCCGAGCTCGAGCGCGACGTCGTCGAGGGCACGCAGTCCGCCGAAGCGCACGCTGACCTGCCGGGTCCGGAGCAGCGGAGCCATCCCGGTCAGCCGACCTTGCTCTCGGCGGCCCGGACGTAGGTGGCCACCGGGGTGAACTTGCCCGCGTCGAGGCTCATGATCACCGAGGGGCGGTCGGCCACGATGTGGTGCTCGGCGCTGTAGCCGGTCGGGCCGAGGATCGTCTCGAAGGAGCCCAGGCCGTCGATCGCCTTGGCCAGGGCGGCGCCGTCGGTGGTCTTCGCCTGCTCGATCGCCTTCGCGATCACCTGGACGGTCGCGTAGCCGGTCAGGGCGTACGAGGTGACCGCGGGCTCGCCGAACTTCGCCTGGTAGCGGGAGAAGAAGGTGTTCACGTCGGCGCGCGGGTCGTTGCCGTACAGGGAGCCGAAGGCGTCGTAGTAGAAGTCCTTGAGGTTCGGCACCGCCTCGAGCCAGTAGCTGCCGTCCATCGCCAGGTGCGAGGTCACCGGGATGTCCACGCCGGCGGCCCGGAGCTCGCGCAGCGCGGCACCGGCGCCGGGGTTGTAGCTGCACAGCTCGAGCACGTCGGCGCCGGAGTCGCGCAGCTTCGCCACCTGCACCGAGAACGAGGTGTCCTGCTGCTGGATGGTGTCCTGGCCGACGACCTTCGCATCCGGCAGGGCGCCGAAGCTCTTCTCGAAGGAGGCGCAGGTGTTCTTGGTCTGGGAGATGCTCGGGTCCAGCCAGAGGTAGGCCTTGCGGTAGCCCTGGTCGTAGGCGAACTGGGCCACGTTCCTCGCGGCGGCGCCGGCCTCGGTCCCCATCGAGTACGCCAGCGGGCCCAGGGTCGGGACGTCGAACTGCGACGAGCCGGCGCACGGGGTGAAGGCGACCACGTTCTTGCTCGTCGCCGCGATCGCGGCCGGGCTGCCCAGGTCGAAGTCGCAGGTGACGACCATGACTTTCGCGGACTTCCCGAGCAGGTCGAGCGCCACGGTGGTGCCGAGCGCGCGGTCGGACTTGGTGTCGCCGTAGACCAGCTTCAGGGGGTGGCCGAGAACACCGCCCTTGTCGTTGATGTCGGCGACGGCCAGCTCGGCGCCGCGGGCCGGGCCGAGGTCGTACGGCGCGGCGAGGCCGGACCGGGCGATCGCCATCCCGATGGTGATGGGCCCGTCGGGCAGCTTCCCCGACGACGACGTCCCGGAGGTGTCCTCGTCGGAGCCGCAGCCGGCGGTGACGACCGCCAGGATCCCCGCGACCAGCAGAAGCATGGTTCGCCTCATCTTGTTTCTCCACTCTCGACGGTGATTGGTACGGCATTTCTAATCTTGTGCGATCTCAAAGTCAAGACTTGATATCTCAGTCATGCTCGGCGCCGACCACGACGAAGACGATGTGCGTCGGCTCGTCGTAGTGCCAGCGGTGCAGGGCTCCGTGGCAGACGTAGACGTCGCCGGGCCCGAGCGTGGTCCGGGTGCCGTCGCCGGCCTCGATGGTGGCCCGGCCCTCGATCACCAGCGCGATGTCGATGGTGGCGGTGGCGTGCATCCCGGGCCGGTCCGGATCGTGCACGAACCCGGGCAGCACCTGGCCCAGGTCCTCCAGCGCGCCCTCGGTGCCGCCGTGGCCGCGCAGGGCCACCACCCGGACCCCGCCCGGCGCGGGGAAGGGCGCTTCCTGCACCGGCCCGGCCGCCTCGGCCCGGGGCACCGTCGGCAGCCGGTCCCAGCCCCAGACCGGCCAGGACAGCATCGAGCCGTCCTCGGTCGGCGCCGGGACGACCTCCTCGGCGTGGGTGGTGGTGGACGTGCTGTCCTGGGTCGCGCCGATCACGACGCGTCGTACTCGTTCGATCATCTCCGCACCTTTCTCTCCTGGGCGCGGCGACCGGTCAGACGATGAGGTCGCCGCCGTTGACGTCCACGGCCGCGCCGGTGATGTAGCCGGCCCGGTCCGAGGCCAGGAAGGCGACCAGCTCGGCCACCTCCCAGGGCTGCCCGACCCGGGGCACCGGGAACGACCGGGTCGCCTCCTCCAGCGCCTCGGCGGGCAGCAGCCCGCGGGCCATCGGGGTGTCGATCAGGCCGGGGCAGACGGCGTTCACGGTGATGCCGTCGGGTCCGTAGGCCTTCGCCAGGTGCCGGGTCAGCCCGAGCACGCCGTGCTTGGCGGTGGTGTAGTGCGCACCCCCGGCGGTGCTGATGGTCTTGCCCGCCGTCGAGGAGAAGTTCACGATCCGGCCCCAGCCACCGGCACGCATCGCCGGCAGCGCGCGCTGGCAGCAGTGGAAGGTGCCGTGCACGTTGACCGCGAGCACCCGCTCCCACTCGGCCGCGCCGATCTCCTCGAAGGAGGTCGGCGGCGCGATCCCGGCCGCGTTGACCAGGATGTCCAGCCGCGGTCGCCGGGCCAGCAGCGCGTCGAAGGCGGCGTCCACCTGCTCGCGGTCGGTGATGTCGGCCGCGACCGTCCGGACCCGGTCGTCGGGCACCGCCAGCCGCGAGGCCAGCTCGAAGCGGTCCGGCGCGGCCAGGTCGAGCACCGTGACGGTCGCGCCCCGGCGTACCAGCGCGTGCACGGCGGCCAGGCCCATCCCGCTGGCGCCGCCGGTGACCACCGCGACCCGCCCCTGCAGCTCGCGGCCGTCGGCACTGGTCGGCGCGCGCAGCACCCCGTTCATGCCGCGGACAGCGCCGAGCGCGCCCGGCCGAACGCGGCCACCACCCGCTCCAGCTGCTCGGGCGTGTGCGCCGCGGAGACCTGGACCCGGATCCGCTCCTCGCCGGCCGGCACCACCGGGTGCGCGAGCGCGAGGGCGAGGACGCCGTGGCGGCGCAGCTCGGCGGAGACGTCGCGGGCCAGGGTGCCGCCGCGCAACATCACCGGGACGATCGGGTGCTCCCCCGGCGGCACCTCGTAGCCGAGGTCGCGCAGCGCACCGCGCAGCCACCCGGTGTGCACCACCAGCCGGTCGCGCAGGTCCGGTCGCTCGCGGACCAGCCGCAGCGAGGTCATCGCCGCGACGGCCAGCGCCGGGGCCATCGCGTTGGTGAAGACGTAGGGGCGCGCGCTCTGCCGCAGCGTCTCGGCCAGCACCCGGGAACCGGCGACGAAACCACCGGCGGCACCGCCCAGCGCCTTGCCGAGGGTGCCGGTGAGCACGTCGATCCCGTCCTGGGACCCGAGGTGCTCGGCGGTGCCGGCGCCGGTCGCGCCGAGGACGCCGGTGCCGTGCGAGTCGTCGACCAGGAGCACCGCGTCGTGGCGCCGGGCCAGCGCGACCAGCGCGGGCAGCGGTGCCAGGTCGCCGTCCATGCTGAAGACGCCGTCGGTCACGATCACCCGGTGCCGGGCGCCGGCGGAGGCGGCGAGCAGGTCCGCCAGCTCGCCGAGGTCGGCGTGCCCGTAGACCTGCCTCCGGGCCCCGGAGAGCCGGATGCCGTCGATCAGGCTGGCGTGGTTGAGCGCATCGCTGAGCACCACGTCCTCCGGTCCGAGCAGGGCCGCGAACACCCCCAGGTTGGCGTCGAAGCAGGAGCCGAAGAGCACCGCGTCCTCGGTGCCGGCCAGCGCGGCGATCGCGGCCTCGAGCCGGTGGTGCACCTCCCGGGTCCCGCTCAGCACCCGGCCCGCGCTCACGCCGAGCCCGACCTCGTCCAGCGCCTGCCGGGCGGCGTCGAGCACCTCGGGGTCGGCCGCCAGGCCGAGGTAGTCGTTGGCGGCGAGGTTGACCAGCTCCCGGCCGTCCACGGTGAGGGTGGTGCCCTGCGGGCCCGCGACGACGAGGTCGGTGCGCACGGCACCGCGCTCCCGCCGTACGGCGAGCTCCGCGGCGAGCCGGTCCAGGAGGCCGTGGTTCATGCCCGCCACTCGGCGCAGCGGACCACCTCGACACCCCGGCTCGGGAAGATCTCGTCCATGAAGAACTCGTGCACCGCGCGGTCGCCGTCGCCGCAGCCGTCGCGCAGCACCGTCACCCGGTAGCCGCGGTCGGCGGCGCCGTACACGGTGGCCGCCACCATCGCGCTGGTGGCGACGCCGGCGATCACGACGTGGTCGACCCCGGCCGCACGCAGCACCAGGTCGAGGTCGGTGCCGTGGAAGGCGCTGGCCCGGCGCTTGAGCACCACCACGTCCTCGGGCTCCACCGGGAGGGCGACCTCGACGCCGTCGGACCCTTCGTGGAAGGCGCTGCCCGCCTCGAAGAAGCCGCGCATCAGCGGGCTCGCCGGCGGCACGTCGGCGCCGTTGCCGCGGAAGGCGAACCGCACGAACACCACCAGGTCCCCCGCCGCCCGGGCCCGGGGCAGCAGCTCGGTGAGCGGCGCGAGGACCTGCTGGGCGAACGGGTAGCTGCCGGTGATGCCCTGCTGGACGTCGCCGATGACGAGTGCGGTGGTCATGCCCTGCTCCTCTCGCGCAACCGAGCGGTCGCGCTGGTGTCGATGGTGCCGTCCGCGGTGATCACGACGCCGTAGTCGCGCTCGGCCCCCGCACGGGTGACCTTGCCATCGAGGACGTCCTCGAGGACACGCTCCGCGCCGCGCTCGAACGGGTCGCCGTGGCCGCCGCCGCCGGCGGTCACGTGCCGGTGGGACATCCCGGCGGTCATCACGAAGTGCGGTTTGGAGTCCAGCGTGGTCTCGGCGGCGCCGTCGGGGTCGAGCACGTTGAGCGACGGCGACCCGGGGGCGCCGCCCTCCAGTCCGTACGGCAGGAACTTCCGCCGGTCCGAGCGGATCTGCACGCTGGCCTCGGGCGCCAGCATCGTCATGTCCCGGAACGTCGAGAGCCCGCCGCGCCAGCGACCGGCCCCACCGGAGTCGGGGACGTAGCCGTAGGCGTCGATCCGGATGTCGCCGGAGCGCTCCAGCTCCTCGACCGGGGTGTTGGTCAGGTTCGCGCCCAGCGAGCTGATCCCGTCGACCCCGTCCTGGTCCGGGCGCGCGCCCCAGGCACCGGACAGCGGGTCCCAGAGCACGACCGAGCCGCCGTCCTCGCGGACGAGGCCGATGGCGATGCCGTTGGGCCCGCCGTCGCCGGCGGCCGGCACCTGGCCCGGGAAGACCGGCGCGAGCGCACCGAGCACCGCGTCGACGATCCGGAAGCCGACCAGGCCGCGGGCACCGCGGGCCGAGGGCCGCCGGCCGTTGAGGATCGAGGCGTCCGGGACGACGAAGCGGAACGGCCGGTAGAAGCCGCTGTTCGCGGGGATGTCGGCGGAGATCACCCCCTGCAACGCGGCGTAGCAGGCCGACCTGGTGAACGACTCGGTGGCGTTGAGCGCGGAGGCCACTTGCGGCGACGACCCGGTGAAGTCCAGCTCGATCCCGTCCGCGGACAGGGTGGCCCGGACCTTGATCGGGATCGGACCGGAGCCCAAGCCGTCGTCGTCGATGTGGTCGGTGAACTCGTAGCTGCCCGGGGTGGCCTCGGCGAGCGCCGCCCGGAACAGCGTCTCGGAGTAGTCGAGCAGCTCGTCGATCAGCTCGCGGTAGCGCTCGACGCCGTGCTTCGCCGCCAGGGCGCGCAGTCCCTCGGCGCCGGTGTGGCAGGCCGCCAGCTGCGACTCCAGGTCGCCGCGAAGCAGCTCGGGCTCGCGGACGTTGCGCAGCACCAGCCGCAGGAACGTCTCGTCGAGCACGCCCTCCTCGAGCAGCCGCAGCGGCGGGATCTGGATGCCCTCGGCGAAGATGCTCGTCGACTGCACCGCCATCGACCCGGCCGCCCAGCCACCGACGTCGGTGTGGTTGACGACGGTGACCGAGAAGCCCAGCAGGATCTCGCCGGTGAAGACCGGGGCCACCACGAAGATGTCGGGCAGGTGCATCCCGCCCAGCGACGGGTCGTTGAGCAGGTAGACGTCGCCGGGCCGGATGTCGCCCTCGAACTCGTCGAAGATCGCCTCCATCGCCCCGGGGATCGAGCCCAGGTGCACCGGCAGCGTGTTGGCCTGCGCGATGATCCGGCCGTCGGCGTCGCAGAGCGCGGCGGAGAAGTCCATGCTGGTCGCAACCAGCTGCGAGTGCGCCGTGCGCAGCACCGTGATCGCCATCTCGTCGGCCAGCCCGGAGACGGCGTTGCGGAAGACCTCGAAGGTGACGGCGTCGCGGATCATGGCGCACTCCAGGTGATGACGATGTTGTTGAACCGGTCGCGGTGGGCCCGCGCACCGGGAGGGACGAGCGTGGTGGCGTCCATGTCCTCGATGACCAGCGGCCCCTCGACGGACTCGCTGCCGAGGTCGGCCCGGCCGATGACCGGGGTGGTCACGGTCGTCTCGAACCGGCAGGCGCGGGTGCTCGCCGGCCGGTCGGCGTCGCCGGGCAGGTTGAGCACGTCCTCGACCGCGACCGAGGTCGGCACCCAGCCGCGCACCCGCAGGTTGACCAGCTCGACCAGGTCGTCGGTGCCGGCCCGGCCGTAGGTGCGGTCGTGCTCGGCGTGGAACCGCTCCCGGGTCCGGGCCATCAGCTCCTCGGTGAGCTCGCCGTCGGGCACCCGGACGCGCAGCTCGAAGCGCTGGCCGCGATAGCGCATGTCGACCATCCGGTCCACCACCGCGTCCGGCCCGAGCTCGGCGACCACGGTCGCGGCGAGCCGGTCGAACTCGGCGGCCACCGCGCTCACCTCGGCGAGCTCCGGCCGGTACGGCGTGAGCTCGTGCCGCTCGGTGTCGGCGACCAGCAGGCCGAGGCTGCTGAACAGGCCCGGGTAGACCGGCACCACCACGGTGGCGATGCCCAGCTCGCGGGCGAGCGCCGCCGCGTACAGCGGGCCGGCGCCTCCGAAGGCGACCATGGTGGCCTCGCGCGGGTCGCGGCCGCGCTCGCTGGTCACCGCCTTCACCGCGGTGGTCATGCTCGAGACCGCCACCTGGTAGGCGCCGCGGGCGGCGTCGAGCACCTCGGATCCCAGCCGTTCGGCGACGGGGCCGAGCGCCTTGGCCGCCAGGTCGGGGTGGATCGTCACGGTGCCGCCGGCGAGCGAGGTCTGGCTGAGGTAGCCGAGGGCCACGTTCGCGTCGGTCAGCGTGGGCAGCTCACCGCCGTGGCCGTAGCTGGCCGGGCCCGGCAGGGACCCCGCGCTGGTCGGCCCGACGTGCAGCGCACCGGCCGCGTCGACCGCGATGATGCTGCCGCCGCCGGAGCCGACCTCGGCGATGTCGATCGAGGGCGCCCGCACCGGGTACCCGGCGCCGGAGGCGAGACCGCGGGCGATGTTCATGCCGCCGCCGACCTCGTAGTCGGCCGAGACGAACGGCTCCCCGTCCTCGATCAGGGACGCCTTCGCGGTGGTGCCGCCCATGTCGAAGGCGACCACGGTCGAGAGCCCGATCATCCGGGCGAGCTTCTGCACCGCGGTGACACCGGCCGCGGGCCCGGACTCGATGATCTGCACCGGCCGCTCGGCGACCGCGGCGGCCTCCATCAGCCCGCCGCTGGACTGCATGACGAGCAGCGGGGCGGTCACCCGCTCGGCGCGCAGGCCCGCCTCCAGCCGGGTCAGGTAGCCGTGCACCGCGGGTCCGACGTACGCGTTGACCGCGGCGGTGCTGGTGCGCTCGTACTCCTGCAGCTGCGGCGAGACGTCCACCGAGGCGGTGACGTAGACGCCGGGCAGCTCCTCGCGCAGCAGGTCGGCGACCCGGCGCTCCTCGTCGGGGCGCAGGTAGGAGTTGAGCAGGCAGACCGCGACCGCGCCGATGCCGTCCGCGCGCAGCCGGGCCGCCAGCGCGCGCACCTCGTCCTCCGCGGCCGGCGGCGTCAGCCGGGCGTCGGCGGTGATCCGCTGGTCGAGCTCGTAGCGGTGCCGGCGCCGGGCCAGCGGCCGCGGCCGGGACCAGGACAGGTCGTAGAGCGCGGGCCGGCGCAGCCGCCCGATCTCCAGCACGTCGCGGAAGCCGCGGGTGGTGACGACGGCGGTCAGGGCGCCGTCCATCGACAGGATCGCGTTGGTCGCCACCGTGGTGCCGTGCAGCATCGCCACCACGGCCTCCGGCTCGACGTCGGCCGTCGCGAGCACCGCCGTGGTCGCCGCGACCACGCCGGAGCCGTAGTCCGGCGGGGTGGAGGGGACCTTCATCGGGACGACCTCGCCGTCCGGCCCCAGGGCGATGACGTCGGTGAACGTGCCGCCGATGTCGGCGCCGACGCGCCAGCCGGTGGATCGCGGTTCGTGACTGCCAGGCACGGGAATCTCCTTGGTGGGTTGCGGTGCGGGTGGGTGCTAGGACGCGCGGCTGGCCCGGGCCAGGCCGTCGACCAGCGCCCCGAGCACGTCGTCGTCGGCGCCGTAGACGAGCCGGACGTGGGTCTGGGGGGCGTGCAGGTCCGCGCCCCGGATGGCGGCGATGCCCTGCCGGAGCAGAGCCCGGTCGATGGCCTCCGGTGTCGCGCCGAGGCGGGCGCAGTCGACCAGCAGGAACGCGCCGGAGGCGGGACGCGCCGTGGTGGCGAGCCCGCTGGCCGCGATGCCGTCGCAGACCAGGTCGCGCTTGGCCTGGTACGTCGCCCGCGCCTCGTCGAGCCAGTCGCGGGGTCCGGTCAGCGCCGCGGCGGCCGCGGCCTGCGGCACGACGCCGCAGCACACCGCCTCCCACTGGAACCGCCGCTCGACCGCGTCCACGATCGCCGGCGGCGCCAGCACGTAGCCGACCCGCCAGCTCGCCAGCGCGTAGTACTTGCTGAGGCTGGTGACGGTGACCAGGTGCGGCCACCGGTCGGCCAGCGACTCGATCGGCGTGTACCGGCGGCCGTCGTAGGTGAAGTGCTGCCAGGACTCGTCGGAGACGACCAGCAGTCCGTGCCGGGCGGCGAGGTCGACGACGGCCTCCAGGGTGGCGGCGTCGGGCAGGTAGCCGGTCGGGTTGTTCGGGTTGCACAGCAGCAGCACCCGGGTGCGCGGGGTCACGGCCGCCTCCAGCGCCGCGACGTCGAGCGCCCAGCCGTCGGCCTCGTACGACGGCACGTGGACCGGGTGCGCGCCGGCCTGGCGGAGGAAGCCGTCGAAGAAGAACGTCGGTGTCGGCACGATCACCTCGTCGCCCGGCGCGAGCACGGTGCGCAGCACCAGCGACAGCCCCTGCATCGCGCCATGGGTGACCAGCAGCCGGCGCTCGGGGTCGACCTCCAGGCCGTCCCGCCCCAGCTCGGCGGCAAGCGCCGCGCGCAGCTCGGGCAGGCCGCGGGTGTCGCGGAGGTCGGGCCGGTCCAGCGCCGCGGCCGCGGCCCGGCGCACGTGCCCGGGCATCGGCAGCACCGGGGCGCCGACCAGCGGCAGCATGACGGTCCCGTCCTCCGCCGTGTGGCGGGCTCGCTCCCGGGTGGCCATCGCGCCCATCTCCGGCAGCGCGGTCGCGGCGGGGAGGGACCAGGCGGCTGTCGTCGGCATGGGAGCACCGTAACGCCTGAGATATCAGTGTGCAAGAGAAACATATTAAGCATCTGCCGTACCAACACCCCGTCCTGATATCCTCCGGCCGTGTCCTCTCCGCATCCCGCCGTGGCCGGCCTCACCCACGTCCCCGCCCTCTTCCTGGTCGGCGCCGAGGAGACCGGCGACCGCACCAGCCAGGCCTACCGGGCGATCCGGCGGCAGATCATCGACCTGACCCTGCCCCCGGGCAGCAGCTTCACCGAGTCCTCGCTCGCCCAGCAGTGGCAGATCAGCAAGACCCCGGTGCGCGAGGCGCTGGCCCGGCTGCGGCGCGACGGGCTGGTGAACGCGGTCCCCCGGGCCGGCTACGTGGTCAGCCCGGTCACCCTCGAGGACACCGACGACCTCTGCGGCCTGCGCACGCTGCTCTCCAGCGAGGCCGCCGCCGCGGCGGCCCGGTACGGCGCCGGCGTCGAGGCGCTCGACCACCTCGACGCCTTCGCCGCGGTGCCGTTCGCGCTCGCCCAGGGTGACGCCGGCATGGAGGAGTCGCTGCAGGCCGGCATCGGCCTGGAGGCGATCATCGCCAACGCCTGCGAGAACAACCGGCTCGGCAAGGCGATCGTGGACGTGCTCGACGAGCTCGAGCGGGTGCTGCGGATGGTGATGCTGATGGCCCCCGACGTGGCCAGCCCGCCCGGGGAGCTGCGCGCGATCGCCGAGCGGCTGCGCGAGCGCGACGAGGACGGCGCCCGCGCCGCGATGAGCAAGCGCTGCGAGCGGGTCCGGCGCGACGTGCTCCAGGTGCTGGCCAAGAGCGCCTCGGTCAGCCGGGCGCCGATCCAGCTGCCGGTGGCTCCCGCCTAGGCGAGGTCCGCCGGGTTCGTGTTGGCGCCGCAGAGCACGACCGCGACCCGCTCGCCGGGCGCGGGGGTGTAGGCACCCGAGGTCAGCGCCGCGTAGGCAGCCGCGGCCCCGTGCTCGACGGCGATCCGGTACTCCTCCCACAGCCGCCGCCGCGCCTCGGCGATGGCCTCGTCGGTCACCAGCCGCGACACGACCCCGGTCCGGGTGGCCACCTCGAAGGCGATGTCGCCGACCCGGCGCGCGCCGAGCGAGTCGATGGCGATCCCGGAGACCGCCACGTCGACCGGGTGCCCGGCCTCGAGTGCGGCGCCGACCGCGCGGGACGTCTCCGGCTCCACGGCGACCACGCGCGCCCGTCCCTCCAGGGCCGCGGCCACCCCGGCCATCAGCCCGCCGCCGCCGACCGCGACGAGCACGGTGTCGAGCTCTCCGCCGGTCTGGTCGAGCAGCTCGAGCCCCACCGTCCCGGCCCCGGCCACGATCTCCGGCTGGTCGTAGGCGTGGCAGAGCACCGCCCCCGTCGCCGCGGCGTGCTCGACCGCGCCCTCGGCGGCGTGCGCGTACTCGGTGCCGCGCAGGATCACTCCCGCGCCGTAGCGACGCAGCTTGTCGGCCTTCACCGCCGGGGTGTTCTCCGGAACCACCACGGTCGCGGGGATCCCGGCCGCGCGGGCGGCGTAGGCGTTGCCCAGACCCGCGTTCCCGCCGGAGGCGACCACGATGCCGACGGCCGGGTCGAGCTCGCCGGCCTGCTGGGCGGCGAGGATCCGGTTGAACGCGCCGCGGGCCTTGAACGACCCGCCGTGCTGGAGGTACTCGAGCTTGAACCAGGTGCCGTCGTCGGTCTCGAGGACCGGCGTGCGCCGGACCCAGTCCTCGATCCGGGCGGCGGCGGCGAGGACGTCGTCACGGGTGACCATGGGGAGAGCCTTCCTGCTCAGACGTTGCGGCGGTACTGGCCGCCGACCTCGAAGAACGCGTCGGTGACCTGCTGCAGCGAGCAGACCCGGGCGGCGTCCATGAGCACCGCGAAGACGTTCTCCCCCGAGACCGCGGCCTGCTGGAGCCGCTCGATCGCCACACTTGCCTCCTCGGCATGGGTGGCCTGGAACTCCTGGACGCGCTCGAGCTGGGAGGCCTTCTCCTGCTCGGTGGCGCGGGCCAGCTCGAGGGTCACCGGCTGCTCGGCGCCGTGCGGGTTGCGGAAGGTGTTCACGCCGATGATCGGCAGCGAGCCGTCGTGCTTGCGGTGCTCGTAGCGCATCGACTCGTCCTGGATCCGGCCGCGCTGGTAGCCGGTCTCCATCGCGCCCAGCACACCGCCGCGCTCGTTGATCGCGTCGAACTCGGCGAGCACGGCCGCCTCCACCAGGTCGGTGAGCTCGTCGACGATGAACGAGCCCTGCAGGGGGTTCTCGTTCATCGCCAGGCCCCACTCGCGGTTGATGATGAGCTGGATCGCGAGCGCGCGCCGGACCGACTCCTCGCTCGGCGTGGTCACCGCCTCGTCGTAGGCGTTGGTGTGCAGCGAGTTGGCGTTGTCGTAGATCGCGATGAGCGCCTGCAACGTCGTACGGATGTCGTTGAAGTCCATCTCCTGCGCGTGCAGCGAGCGGCCCGAGGTCTGCACGTGGTACTTCAGCTTCTGCGAGCGCTCGTTGGCGCCGTACTTCTCCTTCATCGCCACCGCCCAGATCCGCCGGGCCACCCGGCCGAGCACCGAGTACTCGGGGTCCATGCCGTTGGAGAAGAAGAAGGACAGGTTCGGCGCGAAGTCGTCGATGTCCATCCCGCGGGCCAGGTAGGCCTCGACGTAGGTGAAGCCGTTGGCCAGGGTGAAGGCGAGCTGGCTGATCGGGTTCGCCCCGGCCTCGGCGATGTGGTAGCCGGAGATGGAGACCGAGTAGAAGTTGCGCACCTGGTGCGCGATGAACCACTCCTGGATGTCGGCCATCATCCGCAGGCTGAACTCGGTGGAGAACAGGCACGTGTTCTGGCCCTGGTCCTCCTTGAGGATGTCGGCCTGCACGGTGCCGCGCACGGTCCGCAGCGCCTCGGCCGGGTCGATCCCCTGCTCGCGGGCCTGGTCGATGACGGTGTTGAGGAAGAACGCCAGGATCGTCGGCGCCGGGCCGTTGATGGTCATGCTCACGCTGGTGCTCGGAGCGAGCAGGTCGAAGCCGTCGTACAGGGCCTTCATGTCCGCCAGCGTCGCCACGCTGACCCCGGAGGTGCCGACCTTGCCGTAGATGTCGGGGCGCAGGTCGGGGTCGCGGCCGTAGAGGGTGACCGAGTCGAAGGCCGTGGAGAGCCGGGTGGCCTCGGCGTCGGCGGAGAGCATCTTGAAGCGGCGGTTGGTGCGGAACGGGTCGCCCTCGCCGGCGAACATCCGGGCCGGGTCCTCGTTCTCGCGCTTGAAGGGAAAGACCCCGGCGGTGAAGGGGAAGCGACCGGGCAGGTTCTCGTTGCGCCAGAACCGCACGAGCTCACCGTGGTCGGCGTACGACGGGAGCGAGACCCGCGGGACCAGGGTGCCCGAGAGCGACTCGCGGCGCGGCTTCGCGGCGTACTCGGCGACGACGCCGGGCCAGTCCTCGAGCTGCTGGCGCACCGCCGGGTCGAGCGCCGCGCGCGCCTCGGCGAGCTTGGCGGGGACGCCGCCCTGCTCGCCGGGGGCCAGCTCGGCGCTGACCTCGGCGAGCCGCTGGGCCCGGCGGGCCTGCTCGACCAGGGTCGCGGTGCGCGCGTGGTAGTCGCGGACGGTCGCGCCGATCTCGGCGAGGTAGCGGACCCGCTCGCCGGGGACGACCTGCCGGATGCCGGAGGAGTACCGCACGTCCGCGACCGGCAGCCGGCCCTCGCCGACGGGCATGCCGAGGCCGGCCAGCTCGCCGCGCAGGTACTGGTAGAGCGCGGTGACGCCGTCGTCGTTGAAGGTGGCCGCCGAGGTGCCGAAGACCGGCATCTCCTCGGGCTGCTGCCCGAAGGCCTCGCGGTTGCGGACCAGCTGGCGGGCCACGTCGCGCAGCGCGTCCTTGGCGCCGCGGCGCTCGAACTTGTTGATCGCGACCGCGTCGGCGAAGTCGAGCATGTCGATCTTCTCCAGCTGCGAGGCGGCGCCGAACTCCGGCGTCATCACGTACAGCGAGGTGTCGACGTACGGCACGATCGCGGCGTCGCCCTGGCCGATGCCCGGCGTCTCGACCACCACCAGGTCGAACCCGGCCGCCTTGACCACGGCGATCACGTCGGCGAGGTTCTCCGGCAGCTCGTGGGCGCCGCGGGTGGCCAGCGAGCGGAAGTAGATGCGGTCGCCGTCGAGGGAGTTCATCCGGATCCGGTCGCCGAGCAGCGCGCCGCCACCCTTGCGCCGGGTCGGGTCCACCGCGATGACGGCGATCCGGAGCTTGTCCTCCTGGTCGAGCCGGAACCGCCGGACCAGCTCGTCGGTCAGCGAGGACTTGCCCGAGCCGCCGGTCCCGGTGATCCCCAGCACCGGCGTACGACGAGAGTCCGCGGCCGCCCGCAGCCGGTCGAGGAGCTCGGCCGGCATCGAGCCCTGGTCGGCCCCCGTGATCGCCCGGGCGAGCGCGCCACGGTCGCCGGCGAGCACCGCCTCGGCCTGCACCGGGGCGAGGTCCCAGAGGTCCACGTCGCACTCGGCGACCACGCTGTTGACCATCCCGGCCAGGCCCAGCCGCTGGCCGTCCTCCGGGGAGAAGATCCGCACGCCGCTGGTCGCGAGCCGCTCGATCTCCTCGGGCACGATCACCCCGCCCCCGCCACCGACGACCTTGACGTGCCCGGCCCCCCGCTCGCGCAGGGAGGCGACCAGGTACTCGAAGTACTCCACGTGCCCGCCCTGGTAGGACGAGACCGCCACACCCTGGACGTCCTCCTCCAGCGCGGCGTCGACCACCTCGGCGACCGAGCGGTTGTGCCCGAGGTGGATCACCTCGCAGCCCTGGCTCTGGAAGATCCGCCGCATGATGTTGATCGAGGCGTCGTGCCCGTCGAAGAGCGCCGAGGCGGTGACCAGGCGGACGGGGTGGACGGGACGGTGCAGCTCGCTCATGGGCGAGATACTAGGATGTCCAACTAAATTCGGGAAATCGCCTCCCCCAGGTCCCAGAAGACCCCGGTCATGATCCGCAGGGCGTCGAGCGCCAGGGACACCGGCAGGTGCTCGTTCGCCGCGTGCTGGCCGCAGGCCGGGTAGGAGTGCGGGATCCAGATCGTGGGGAGCCCGAGGATCTCGGAGAACACGTGGTTCGGCAGGGTGCCGCCCAGGTTCGGCAGCACCGCGGGCTCCGATCCGGTGGTCTCCCGCATCGAGCGCCGCGCCCACCCGACCCACGGGTCGCCGGGCTCGAGCCGGGTCGCCGGGGTGCACGGGCCCATCTCGATGCCGACCATCGACAGGCCGGCGCGGTCGAGGGTGGACCGCACGGTCGCCTCGACCTCGCTCATCGCCGTTCCGACGACGAAACGAAGCTGGCAGTGGGCGCTCGCCTCCCCGGGGATCGCGTTCGGGGGCACACCCGGCGGGCCTGCCTGCAGCGACAGCACCTCGAGCGAGTTCCAGGCGAGCACCCGCTCGGTGGCGGTGAGCCCCGGCTCGCCCCAGCCCTCGTCGGGGCGCGGGGCAGCAGGCCCGGCGTCGATGGTCACGTCGGCGAGCAGCGCGCGGACCTCGGCATCCAGCGGCGGCGGGCGAAGCCGCTCCGGGCGGATGCGTCCGCGTCCGTCGACGAGTGCGTCGATCGCGCTGGCCAGGACGGTGGCGGGGTTGCGCAGCACCCCACCCCAGTTGCCCGAGTGGTACGACGCGTCCCGCAGCCTCGCGCGCAGGACGAAGTTCGCCTCGCCGCGGGACCCCAGGAAGATCGTGGGGCGGCCGGCGGCGCAGCGCACCCCGTCGGAGGCGATCAGCACGTCCGCGCTCAGGTCCTCCCGGCGCGCGACGCAGATCTCCTCGAGCCCGGGCGAGCCGACCTCCTCCCCCGTCTCGACCAGCACCTTGAGGTTGAACCCGAGCCGCCCGCGCCTCGCCGCGAGCACGTGAGCGATCGCCGCGACGTTGATGGAGTGCTGCCCCTTGTTGTCCGCGGTGCCCCGGCCGTACCAGCGCCCTCCACGCGACGTGACCTCCCACGGCGGCAGCCCGGACTCCCACGCGTCCTCCTCCACGGCCACCACGTCGGCGTGTCCGTAGACCAGGACCGTCGGCAACGCGGCGTCCTCGTGGCGCCGGGCGAGGAGCACGGGCCCCGCGCCACGAACGGGGTTCTCGACGATCTCGACCGCACAGCCGAGGCGACCCAGTGCAGGGGCGATCTCGTCCGCCAGGTACGCGTGCAGCTGAGGCAGGCACTCAGGTTCCGAGCTGACGGTCCGGTAGGCGACGCGTCGACGGAGGTCGGCGAGCAGCTGGCCGGAGCTCAGGTGCTGCTCGACGGAGTCGACGGCGTGGGAACGGGAGTCCGGCACGCCCGCCATCCTCGGCCCGCCCCCGCCGGGATGCTCGTGGTCGGGAACGATCCACGACCTCGACGTTGGTGGCCGTGCACAAGCAGGCCGGCGGCCGCGCGGACTGCAATGCCAGTCTGCACCGCGGATGATCCGGTGCCCGCCCGGAAGGAGAGCCGGAGTGACCACGTTGCGCGGCGTGACCGTCATCGAGGTCGGGGGATTCCTGGCGGCGCCGTGGGCGACCATGCACCTGGCCGACCTCGGCGCCCGCGTCATCAAGATCGAGCGGGCCGGTGACGGTGACGCCGTACGGGACGCTCCACCGCTCGTCGACGGGCACAGCGCCGCGTTCGCGTCCATCAACAGGAACAAGGAGTCGGTCGAGCTCGACCTCGAGACCGACACCGGGCGTGCCCTCTTCCTCGAGCTCGTCGCGGGGGCCGACGTCCTGGTGGAGAACCTCCGCCCAGGTGCGATGGGCCGCCTCGGCCTGGGCTACGACGACCTCGCCGGAGTCGCACCGCGGCTGATCTACGCGTCGGCGTCCGGCTGGGGCCAGGACGGCCCGGACGCGCACCTCCCCGGGCTGGACATCATGGCTCAGGCGCGCAGCGGCCTGATGAGCAGGACCGGGGACCCCGACGGTCCACCCGCCAAGGTCGGGGTACCGGTGTGCGATCTCGTCTGTGCGCTCTACGTGGCTCTCGCGGTCACGGCTGCCTTGCACGAGCGCGAACGGACCGGGACCGGCCAGCACATCGACGTCTCGCTGCTGGAGGCTGCGATCTCGCTGGCCGTCTGGGAGTGGCCACGCCACGTCACCGGGGCCGACCCGGGGACGCGGTCGGGAACCGCTCACCAGAGCCTGGCGCCGTACCAGGTCTTCGACACCCGTGACGGTCACGTCGCCATCGGCGCCGTGACGCGGCTCACCTGGCACGCGCTCTGCGAGGCCCTCGGGCTGAGCGACCTCCTGCAGGACCGGCGGCTCAGCGACGCGGGCCTGCGCTTCCAGCACCGTGAGGAGGTCGTGGAGCGACTCCAGTCGGTCACCCTCGGGTACTCCGCCGCCGAGCTGGTCGCCCTGCTCGGCGACGCCGGTGTTCCGTGCGCGCGCCTCGCCGACATGGCCCAGGCCTTCGAGGATCCTCAGCTCGTGGCCCGGGACTTCTACTGGGACGCGGCGCACCCGCGCCTCGGTTCGGTCCCCCAGATGGGCTCCCCGATGCGGTTCTCCCGCACACCGACGGTCCGGAGCCACGCAGGGCCGATGCTCGGCGAGCACACGACCGCCGTCCTGCGCGAGCTGGCGCCGGACGAGGGGAAGCACCATGGCTGAGGTCGTCACCGAGTGCGTCGACGGCGTGCTCCGAGTCACGCTCGACCGACCCGAGAAGCTCAACGCCCTCACCTGGACGATGTACGACGCGCTCGAGGCCGCGTGCGAGCAGGCTCATGCGCCGGAGATCCGCGCCATGGTGCTCAGGTCCTCGAGCAACCGGGCATTCGCCGCGGGGACCGACATCACCCAGTTCCGGGCCTTCCGCAGCGGTGCCGACGCCGTGGCGTACGAGCGCCGCGTGAGCGCCGTACTCGACGCGATCCTGGCGGTCCCGGTGCCGACGCTCGCGTCCATCACCGGTTGCTGCATCGGTGGCGGGTTCCTCGTGGCCTGTGCCTGCGACCTGCGTCTCGCGAGCACGGACGCGGTCTTCGGGGCCCCGATGGCGCGCACCCTCGGCAACTGCCTGTCCCAGCAGTCCTCCCGGCTCCTCGTCGACCTTCTCGGCCGCGGACCGACCATGGACCTGCTCCTCCGCGCGCGGTTGATGTCTGCGGAGGAGGCCCACCAGCGCGGCTTCCTGGCCGTCGTGTGCGCTCCGGAGGAGCTCGACTCGCTCACGGACGCCGAGCTCGACAACCTTCGCGACCTGGCGCCCTTGAGCCTGTGGGCCGCGAAGGCCGCACTGAACCGGACCTCGTCGCCCCCCACGGAGGACGAGGACATCCTCCGCACCGTCTACGGCAGCCACGACTTCCGGCAGGCGGTAGAGGGCTTCGGCAGCGGTCGTCTCCCCTCCTGGACGGGCACCTGAGGCGTCAAGTTGCCCGGGCGTCCGGCACCAGCGAGATCCGGCCGTGCTCGTGGAGACGAAGCAGGTTGCTGACCGTGAAGCTGCTGCGCCAGTCGAGTGCCTGGCCGGCCGACCAGTGCAGGAAGTCGAAGTCCCACCCGCCGTCCTCGAGCTGCTCGGCCTCGACGCGGTCGAGGTCCGCGGCGATCTGCTCGGGCGTGAACATCCGGCGGCTGCGGGCGCCGCGACGAGGAGACAGGGTCAGCGGCGTGACCGCCTCGCCCTCGATCCCGCCCGGCACCGGCATGGCGCCGTCCGCCTCCACCAGGGCGCGGAAGCGATCGACCTGGGCGGCGGCGCGGTCAGCGTCGGGAACGGCGTCGAGGAACCGCAGGGCGAACACGACGGTGTAGGTGTGCGGCCGAACCTCGGTCTCCAGCTCCTGCCAGCACCAGTCGGTGGCGCGCTCGAGCCACGGCGTGCGCACGTCGGTCTGCCACAGCGCGCCCGCCAGGGCGAAGGTCAGGAAGGTCGGACCACCCGGGTTGATGAAGGGAGCGTGCGGGTACCCGGCGCCGGTCGGCATCATCTGCGGCAGCGTGCCGTCGGCGGCCGACACGTCGGCGAGCCAGCTCGCGGCGGCGTCGTACATCGGGTGCTGGGTGAGGCCGAGCTCGACGAGCGTCTCCAGCGCGACCAGGGTGGCGGACGGCTCGCTTCCCGGCGCCCGGATGTCGGGCTCCAGAGCGTGGCCGAAACCGCCGTCGCGGTTCTGGTAGGCCCGGAGGGCGCCGACGACGTCCTCGGTCGATGCCCGGCCGAGGTGGTGCTCGAGCCGACGGCGGTCGAGGAGCCGGGCGCTGGCGTAGGTGAACTGGATCGCGGCGTCGATGTCGATGGTCATGACATCGAGGATCGTCGTCGGCGGGTGCTGGTTCTTGTACGAATCGGCCAGGTCAGTGGTGCGTGACGAGGTCGCGTGCCGAGGCGACCGTCCGATCCTGGGTCCACAGCGCCGGGTCGGCCCGTTCGACGCGGAGCGCCCGTGGTGTCACGCCGGTGAGCTGCTTGAGGTCGCGGGTCAGGTGTGCCTGGTCGCTGTAGCCCGACTGCACCGCGATGGAGGCGAGAGACCGGCCGGGTCGGTCGATCAACGACACCACCCGGGTCAGGCGTCCGACGTGGGCGAGCTCGCGCGGTGAGAGTCCGGTGAGCTCGCGGGTCGTGCGGCGGGCCTGCCGTTCCGAGACTCCGGTCGACCACCCGGTGCGCTCGACGCCGCCGGAGGGAGCGTGCAGGAGCCCCTTCACCAACGACATCTGCCACGGGGAGGTGTCGATGCTGCTCCAGCAGCGCGGGACCTGGCCGGCCCACACCGCCGCCGCGACCTCCTCGGCGACACGAGGCGCGACGAGGTCCTGCAGCGGCAGCACCCGGTCGCGGAGATCCGCCGCCGTCGTACGGAACAGCAGCGGGATGGACCAGGGCTGGAGCCGCAGGCCGCGGAACGTGACCGCCGGGAGCAGGGCGAGGCGATGGGGTGTCATCGTCGGTCCGACCACGACCGCGGTTCCGGTCGCGTCGACCACGATGTCGGTGCAGGCGTCGGGAAGCACGGTGGCGCCGGCGCCCGGCGCGAGCGAGCCGCGGCGGACCCACACGCAGCGGAACGCATCGGGCAGGTCGCACGGCTGCTCGACGTACGCGGGGCCGAACGTCTCCATGCGGCCAGTCTGCCTGCCCGCACCGACACCGTGGCTCGGTGGTGGATCGGGTCGGCCTCAGTCGAGCGGGAGGGGACGATTGGCGCTGTCGAGGAACTCGACCGTGGAGAAGGCGATGTCCGCGTCGCCGACGTTCTCGAGGTCGTGAAGCAGGTACTCGCCCTCCGCGAAGCGGAAGTGCTTGGTCTCACCGGCCACGTACTCCACCTCACGCGTCGTCCCGTCAGCGGTGTGCTGGCGGCTGCGACCGGGAACCAGCGCGGTCCAGAAGTAGTCGAGCACGTGCCGGTGGGCTCCCAGCCGCTCGCCCGGCTCCAGCTTGATCTCCCAGATCCGGACACGGTCGGACTCGCTGAGGAGCCGGCTTCCCACCTGCCCGTTGAAGGCGTGGCGCTCGAAGTCCTCGACGAGGTCCTCGTCCCAGCCCTCGAAGTCCTTGCCGGTCAAGGTTCCTGCCAGCGGCTGGCTCGTGAGGGTGGTGTCTCCACGGTCGTTCGTCATGGTTCTTCCTTTCGTGCACCAGGTGCACATCGCGGTTGAGCTGTCAGGGGTGCGGAGGCTGCTGCTAAGGCAGGACCCGGTTGCTGCGCAGCGACCGGATCTGCCTGGTGAACATCTCCTCGCTGTCGACGAAGACGTTCCAGCCGTGCGACCGGGCCTTCAGGTCGCTGCGGACGTTGTCGTACTCGGAGTTGAAGATGAAGTCGCCGAAGCCCCACACCGCGACCTTGTCGAAGGGCACCTCGACCAGGTCGTGCGCAGCGGTCATGCGGTCCCACAACGGGCCGTAGTCCTGCATCATCGCGGTGAGGTTGACGGGGGCGGGATCCGCCAACGGCATGTCGAAGGCGCGAGCGATCACGGGGAACATGTCGCGCCACCGGAAGGCGTCGCCGTTGGTGATGTTGTACGCCTCCCCGCGACACGCGGGAGTCTGCGCGGCCCATGCAGCGGCCTTACCCAGAAGCTCGGCCTCGTTGACCTGGTAGAGCGCGTTGTAGGCCTTCTCGGTACCGGGGAACCGCAGGGGCAGGCCCAGCTCCTTGCTGATCGCGGCGTACACCCCGATGACCATCAGGAGGCTCATCGGCGTGCCCATCGACTCCCCCATGACCGCCTCGGGCCGGAGGGCTGTCCAGTCCCAGGCAGCCGACGGAGCGCGCCCGGCGAGGTAGTCCTGCTGATCGAAGTAGAAGTTCGGGCCGATGTGGCGGGGGTCGGACTCCTTCGCGGGAGTCTTGAACGGACCCAGGTGGCAGCCGTAGTACTTGCCACCTTGGAAGAGGGTCACGTGCTCGAGCGGGTGCCCTGCCTCCTCGGTCGACTCGACGGCCGAGGCCAGCAGCTCCAGGTTGGGCGCCACTTCCTCGGCCGGACGGGAGCGCTGCTGGTAGGCGGCGTACACGAGGTGCGTGACGGGTCGGGAGTCCGCGGCTGTGCGCAGGGCTTCGACCGCGCTCGTCCTGTCGAACAGGTCGGTCTCGATGTACTCGGTCTCTGCGGGCTCGTCTCCCAGGAGCCACACGGGTCGGTGGCGGCTGAGTCCGGTCACCTCCCAGTCCGGGAGGGTGGCGAAGTGGGCCACCACACCGCGGCCGATGACGCCGCCGGCACCGACGACCAGGGCATGCTTGCGCACGTCAGTCATGGCACTGCCTTTCTGCCGTCCGGGCGATCAGAAGGTCAGGTGCACCTTGACGTTGGCGGGGTCGTCGGTCGCGCGCATCGCGGCAGCGGCGTCCTCGTAGTGGTATCGCGCGGTGATGACCGGGGTCAGGTCGATGTCCTGGCGCCCCAGGAAGCGCAGGGCGGCCGGCCAGATGCCTGCGCTTCCCGTGGTGCCACGGACCGTGAGGTCCTTGGCCTGGACGAGACCCCAGGGTGCGGCGACGCTGTCGTCGGCGCAGATGCCGATGTTGGTGATCCGGCCTCCGAACCGGGCCAGGGTGACGGTGCTGGCAAGCCCGGCCGGATGGCCCGAGGCCTCGATGACCAGATCGGCTCCGTCGAGCCCCGTGGCGGACCGGATCTCTGCCAGTGCGTCGAGGCTGGTCGGGTCGAGGACCAGGTCGGCTCCCAGCTTGGTGGCGAGCTGGCGCCGCAGGTCGGAGGGCTCGAGGACGACCGTGGTCGAGCCGTTGGCCTTCGCCACGGCCAGGGCGCAGAGGCCGATCATGCCGCCGCCGACGATCACCACCACGTCGGCGGCATCGGAGCCGCCACTGACCTTGAAGGCGTTGTAGGCGATGGTGAAGGGCTCCACGAGTGCGCCCTGCTCGAACGTCATGGCGTCGGGCATGCGGTGCAGCAGGTTCGCCGGTACGACGAACTCCTCGGATGCGGCGCCCTGGTAGGTGAAGCCGAACCAGTGGTTCGGGGCGATCACGCACTCCCCGACCACCCTGTCGCCGGGCCGCACGTTGGTCACGGCTTCGCCGACGGCGACGACCTCGCCGGACCACTCGTGCCCCGGAACCACCGGGTCCGGGATGTCCAGCTGGGCGTCGAGGTGTCCCTCGAGGAGCTCGTTGTCCGAGCGGCACAGGCCGACGACCTTCGCGGCGACCAGCACGTCGGTGGCGCCCAGCGGCGCCAGCTCGAACGAGCGAACGTCAACGGTGCGCGGGTCGGATCCGAAGACCACGGCGCGGGTCGAAGTCATTACGTGTCTCCATCGCTAGTCGGGTCGACGCCACGTTCGTGCGTCTGCGCAGATCCTGCGCGCCCGAAGCGATTGGTGTCCAAGACCAGAAACGCAGCCTTTCCATAGTCATCGGCTATGTCACGGCGCTCTCACGCTTGCGTCGCAGGTGCCGGGTCGTCTGCCGGAGGACGCGCACGTAGGAGTCCACGAGGGGCGAGAACTCGGTGCGCCCGTAGGCCGCGAGCGGCCGCAGCAGGGGCGGATCGAGGTGGACGATCGAGGCCCGTAGCCCCGGAGGCACGATGTTGCTGGGAACCAGGGCAGGTCCGATCCCGGCAGCCGCCAGCCGGGCAGCGGCCTCGACCTGGCCGGTCCGGACGGACCCGCGAGCCCGGAAGCCGGCCGCTGCGCAGATCTCGTCCAGGAAGTCCGACAGGCCGTGCGACTCGTCGTAGAGCACCCACTCGCTCTCGGCGAAGTCGGTCAGCGGCCGCGGGCCGATCGTGGCCTCCGCCGCGTCCCTGGCCAGGACGATGACGAACTCCTCCTCGCCGAGCTCCACCACGGGTCCTCGCCACTCCGTGGGGGTGGGCCCGATGGCGACGTCGCCGATGCCGGCCGCCACCGCCTGCTGCAGGGCCTCGCGGTGGCGGTACTCGTGCAGGCCCATGGTCACGCCCGGCCGCAGCTGGTGCCACGCGCTGATGGAGGCGGGGAGCAGTCCCACGGCGATGGACAGGACCGTGGCGATCTGGATCTCGCCGCTGTTGCCGTCGAGGGTGGCGCGGGCCGCCCGCCGCGCGCGGGACGCGGCCAGCACGGCCTGCTGCGCCTCGACCTGGAAGGCCCGGCCCGCCGGAGTCAGGACGACCCCGCGCGGAAGGCGCTCGAACAGCTTGCCGCCCAGCTCCCGCTCCAGGCGCGCTATCTGCGTCGACAGGCTCGGCTGGGCGATCGTGAGCCGTTCGGCGGCACGCGTGAACGACCCCTCCTCGGCCACGGTGAGGAAGTACTCCATCTGGTGCAGCTGCATGGAACCAAGAAACCACGCTGCCATATCGCTTGGCTATAGAAACCGTCGCAACTGGGTCTTGGACAAGTATCGCTGGGCCACCTCATGCTCTCCGTGACCGCCGCCCGAACCGGCCTCGAAGGAGACGAAACGCAGATGCAGACGAACCTTGCAGGAAAGGTCGCCATCGTGACCGGCGCCGGGTCGGGGATCGGACTGGCGATCGTCGACCAGCTCCTGGCCGAGGGCGCTGACGTGATCGGTGCCGACCTCGAGCCGTCGGCCCTCGAGGGCATGGAGGGCGTCACCACGGTGACCGCCGACCTCAGCACGACCGAGGGCGTGCGCGCCGCGGTCGACACCGCCCTGAGCGTCCACGGCAAGATCGACGTGCTGGTCAACAACGTCGGGATCTTCCCCTACCGGGAGAGCTTCATCTCCACGTCCGACGACGACTGGCAGCGCGTCATGGACATCAACTTCTACTCGATGGTCCGGGCCTGCCGCGAGGTGCTCCCCCACATGATCGAGCAGAGCGCGGGCTCCATCGTCAGCATCGCCTCGGAGTGCGCCCGGCAGCCCGACGTCTTCTTCGTCGACTACAGCGTCTCCAAGGCCGCCATGGTCAGCCTGAACAAGGCGCTCGCCAACGAGTTCGGCCCGCAGGGAGTCCGGTGCAACATCGTCTCCCCGGGCCCCACCCGCACTCCGCCGTGGGACGCGCCGGGGGGCTTCGGTGATTCCTTGGCCGCCGAGTACGGCCTGGACAAGGAGAAGGCCATCGAGCACTTCGCGACCGAGGTCCGCAAGCTCCCGCTCGGGAAGCTGGGCCGGCCCGACGACGTCGCTGCCGCTGTCGTCTTCCTCGCCAGCGACCTCGCCAGCCAGGTCACGGGTTCCGAGTACTGCGTCAACGGCGGCTCCTACGTGGGTGCCTGAGGCACCCCCAGACCCGCACGTCCAGTTCCACCGGGCAAGCCTGCCCGGCTCACCGAGAAGAGGTGCCAGCACATGGAGAACCAGCAGCCGACGAACGAACACTGGGCCCAGACAGACGAGGTCCTGACCCGGTACAAGGGGCACGATCGCCGCGACATCATCAAGAAGGCCGGTCTCGGCGCCCTTCTCCTGGGTCCGGTGAGCGCAGTGCTCGCCGCCTGCGCCAGCGAGGAGAACCCCAAGGACGTCGCCAACCAGGCAGCGAAGGACGCCCGCGGGACCGGCATGACCATGCTCGGCAGCAACGGCGGCCTGGTGGTCACCTGGTACGCCGAGGGCAAGCGCGCCATGGAGCGCTGGGCCAGCGACCTGGGCGTCTCCCTGGACTGGGTCGACGGCGAGCTCAACGCCCAGACGCAGCGGGCCAAGCTCGACAACGCGGCCGCGACCAAGAAGTACGACCTGGCCGCGATCACCGCTCACGAGTCGGGAACCTGCGTCCCTCCGGTGCGCAAGCTGATCGACCGGGGTACCCGGGTCGTGCAGATGATCAGCACCATCGGCGGTCCCGACGACCAGCTCGACCTGCTGACCTGGTGCGAGCAGAGCTCCTACGACATGGGCTTCAACGTGGCCAAGGCGCTCTTCGAGGCCGCCGGCGGCCGCGGAACCGTCATCCAGACCCAGGGCCCCGCCGCGTTCACCGGCGCGAAGGAGCGGGCCCGGGGCTTCAAGGACGCGCTGGCCCAGTACCCCGGGATGAAGCTGCTGGCGGACGACTTCGGGAACTGGGACGTCAACCGGGCGCGGGAGCTGTGGGACAGCTACGTCAACAAGTACGACGAGATCACCTGCGGCTACTTCCACAACGACGACATGGCATTCGCCGGCCTGGAGGCGCTGAAGTCGGCCGGCCGTGCCGGCAGCACCTTCATCGGCGGCGCCGACGCGATGCCCGAGGCGATCAAGGCGGTGCAGGACGGAACCTTCACCGCGACCGCGCGCCACTCGGCCTGCCGGATGCACTCCTACCCCGTGGTCATCGGCGTGGCCAGCAAGATGGGTGCTCTCGACAAGGTGCCCGAGAAGGTGGTCATCGACGGTCCCCTGGTGACGAAGGACAACGCCGACACCCTGCTGCTGCTCCAGAACGACAGCCTTCTCCTGGTCTGACCATGACGACACAGCAGCGCACGGGCCCGGAGCACGCCACCCCCGTCTTCGCGATACGAGGCCTGCACAAGTCGTTCGGCGGCGTGCGGGCACTGGCCGGCGTCGACTTCGACGTGCGCGCCGGCGAGGTGCACGCGGTGATCGGCGAGAACGGCGCCGGCAAGAGCACGATGATCAAGTGCCTGGCCGGCGCCGTGACTCCCGACGGGGGCCACGTCGAGGCGGACGGCCGACCGGTCCGGTTCGCCAACCCGGCCGACGCGCGGGCCGCGGGAGTCAGGGTGGTCTACCAGGAGCTCTCGCTCTTCGATGCCCTCTCGGTGACCGAGAACGTCCTCGGCGTCGCGGGCCTCGATCGTCGCTGGGTGTCGTGGCGGTCCCACCGCCGCCGCGCCCGCAAGCTCCTGGCGGACGCCGGACTGGACCTCGACATCAACGCGCGCGTGGCCCAGCTGACCGTGGGGCAGCAGCAGATGCTCGAGATCGTGCGTGAGCTCTCCAGCGGGGGACGCGTCATCGTGCTGGACGAGCCCACGTCGTCGCTGAGCCCGCACGAGACGACGGTCCTGTTCCGGTTCGTCCACGAGCTGACGAGGGCGGGCGTCTCGTTCGTCCTCATCACGCACTTCCTCGACGACGTCGTCAGCCACGCCGACCGGGTCACCGTCCTGCGCAACGGCAGGCGGGTGGACACCCTCGACGTCCAGGACGTCACCAAGCACCGGCTGGTGCAGCTCATGATCGGTGACCAGTCACGAGTCCTGGCCACGACGTACGAGGAAGGGACCGTCAGGCTCCGGGAGCGACCGGCCTCCCCTGTCGTTCTCGAGCTGCAGGAGGTGGCGGTCCCGCCACGGGTGCAGAGCTTCAGTCTCCAGGTCCATGCCGGGGAGGTCCTCGGCGTGTACGGCGACCTCGCCAGTGGGCACGAGGTGCTGGCCGACCTGGCCTCCGGGGCGGAGCAGCCCGCGGCCGGCCGGGTCGTGGTCGAGGGTGACCCCATCAGGCTGAAGTCGGGCAAGCACGCCAAGCGTGCCGGCATCGGCGTCATCACCGGCGACCGCAGGCAAGCCCTCTGCCTCGAGCAGTCCGTGAGCTCGAACATGACCCTCGCGGCCTTGCCGCAGATCAGCAGGACCCTGCTCAGGACGCGTGCGGAACAGTCCGCGACCGCGCGACTCATCACCCAGCTGGGAATCGCCGGGGCCAGTCCCGGGAAGGCGGTCGGCGCCCTGTCCGGCGGCAACCAGCAGAAGGTCCTGTTCGGCCGCTGGACGCTGGCCGAGCCACGGGTCCTCGTCCTCGTGGAGCCCACGCGAGGCATGGACGTGGGAGCGAAGAGCGATGTCATCCGGCTCATCGAGAAGGTCGCCGCACGGGGCGCAGGCGTCCTGGTCGTGTCCTCCGAGCCCGAGACCGTGCTGGCGCTCGCCCACCGTGTCGTGATCGCGCGACGCGGACGGATCACGAAGGAATTCGCCGGCACCACAGTCACGAAGAACACCTTGATGGAGGCAGCACAATGACCACCGCGACAGGCGAGACACTCACCACCACCCGCCCGGGGCCGGCTCCCCACCGCGGTGGCGTCAGGAGCTGGGCCGAACGGAACGCGACCATCCTGGGACCGTTCGCCGCACTCCTCATCATGTCCGTCGCCTTCGGCCTCCTGGCACCGTCCTTCGCGACCGCGGGCAACCTGTGGAACGTCCTCTCCCAGGTGTCGGTCCTCGCCGTGCTGGCCGCCGGCCTCACGTTCGTGCTCCTGCTGGGCCAGATCGACCTGGGCGTGGCCAACATCGCGGTGATGACGGGGGTCGTGGTCGCCGTGGTCTACAGCGGCAAGCCGCTGACGCTCCCGGTGGTGGGGGACCTGACCTTCGGCACCGGCAGCGTCGTTCCCGCCGTCGTGATCGCCCTCGTCCTCGCGGTCGCCCTCGGCCTGCTCGCCGGCTGGCTGACCGCCCGGCTCGGCATTCCCAGCTTCATCGGAACACTGGGGATCCTCCAGGTCGCCCAGGGGCTCGCGTTCTTCTGGTCCGGCGGGAACAACATCTACGACCTTCCGCCCATCGCCACCAAGCTGGGCGGCGGGTTCACCGGTCCGGTCCCCAACATCGTCATCACCGCTGCTCTGGTCCTGGTCGTGTGCCACGTCGTGCTGAGCAGGACCCGGTTCGGCCGCTACGTGTACATGACCGGTGCCAACGCGAGGGCAGCCGAGCTCTCCGGCGTACCCGTCCGGCGGGTCACGATCTCGGTGTTCGTGCTCTCCGCCGTCCTCGCGGCCTTCGCGGGAGTGCTGTCGGTGGGGCGCCTCGGCTCAGCGCAGGCGAACGCCGGCGACGAGCTGCTCCTGCCGGCCATCGCTGCCGTCGTCCTCGGGGGCACCAGCCTCTTCGGTGGCGTGGGCAGCATGCTCAACACCAGCGTGGGCCTGCTGCTGTACGGCGTGCTCAACAACGGCTTGGACCAGCTGAACATGAACATCTACCTCAAGCCGTTCGCACGCGGCGCGTTCCTCCTGCTCGCCATCGCGTTCAACATCGTGGCGCTCCGGATTGCCAGCCGCGCCCGGTTGCAGCAGGCACTCGACGACCAGCCGGACGACGTCCCGGCCCGCGGGTCATACGCGTCTGGTGTCGTAGGCCCACATCGCGATCTCGACGCGGTTGCGGGCGCCGAGCTTGGTCATCAGTGAGGCGACGTGGGTCTTGACCGTGCTCAGGCTGACGAAGAGCTCGGTGGCGATCTCGGCGTTGGTGCGGCCCCGGGCCACCAGCGCGAGCACCTCCTCCTCGCGCTCGGTGAGGGGGTCAAGAGGCTGGACTGGTACCGCCGGCGCCTGGTCGGCGAAGCTCGCCAGCAGCCGGCGCGTGACGTTGGGGGCGATCAGCGCGTCTCCGTCGGCCGCCGCGTGGATGGCCTGCACGAGGAGCTCCGGCCCGGCGTCCTTGAGCAGGAAGCCGCGGGCACCGGCGCGGAGGGCGCCGAGGACGTACTCGTCGAGGTCGAAGGTGGTGATCACGACGACCGCCATCGGGTCGGTCACCTCGGGGCCGGCCAGGCGCCGCGTCACCTCGACGCCGTCGAGCCCGGGCATCCGGATGTCGACGAGGAGGACGTCGGGACGCAGCCGGGTCGCCAGGTCGAGGGCGGCGAGCCCGTCCGCCGCCTCCCCCACGACCTCGAGGTCGGGTTGCGCGCCGAGGATCATCACCAGCCCGGTCCGGACCAGATCCTGGTCGTCGGCCACGACGACACGGATGCTCATGCCGGCGCCTCCACCGGCAGCACGGCTTCGACCACCCAGCCACCCTCGGGCCCCGGTCCCGCGGAGAGCGACCCGCCGAGGAGCTGGGCGCGCTCGGCCATGCCCAGCAGGCCGAACCCGGGCTCCGCGGCCGGCCCCGGCTCGGCCTGGCCGTCGTCGCTGACGCGCAGCCTGACGACGTCGCCCTCCCGGCGTACGTCGATCCCGACACGGGTCGCGCTCGGGGCATGCCGTACGGCGTTGGTCAGCGACTCCTGCGCGAGACGGTAGAGCGCAGTGTCCACGGACGGCGCCAGCCGGGTCAGCGAACCGTGCAGCGAGACCACGACGGCCGGCGTCCCGCCCGTGCGCGCCAGCGCCGGCAGGTCCGCGACGCCCCGCTGCGGTGCGTAGGCGACGGCTTCCTCCTCGCGCAGCACGCGCACCATGGATCTCATCTCCGCCAGGGTCCGGGACGCTTCGGACTCGATCGCGGCCAGGACCTCGGCAGCCTTCTCCGGCTGGATGCCGGCCACCACGCCACCGGCCTGCGCCTGCACCGCGATGGCCGAGACGTGGTGAGCCACGGTGTCGTGCAGCTCGCGGGCCAGCGCCACCCGCTCCTGGTTGCGGATCTCGCGCTGCTGGCGACGCCAGAGGTCGGCGCGATACCGGAACACCGCCGCGAGGGCGACGAGCAGCAGCAGGAGGACGGTCCCGCCGAAGACGTCGGCCCCGCCCGCGGAGGAGGCGTACATCCCGAGTGCGACGACGGCGGTCACGAACGCCGTCCCCGCGACCATCTCGCGACCCGAGCCCCACCGCACCAGCGAGTAGAGCAGGATCAGGACGGCCAGCATCGAGTACAGGCCGAGGTCCTCGTCGTGGGCAGCCAGCTGGCCGACCGAGAGCAGCCCGGCGACGCCCCACCCGAGCAGCGCGGCCACCAGGGGGCGGCCCCGCCGCCAGAGGAGGGCGGGGACCAGCACCAGCGCGAGCACCGTCACCAGCGGTCGCCAGGCCAGGCCCGGCCGCACGATGCCCTCGACCAGGGTGGCGGCTGCGAACACGCCCGCCAGCCACCAGTCGAGACGACCGATGGGTGGGGCGTCGGCAGGCCGCGGCTCGTGCCAGAGGGAGCGGCCCAGGGAGCGGCCCAGGGAGCGGTGGAGTGTGACCACGGGCCCAGCCTAGGGATCGGCGCGCCTCGGCGTACCGGCCGAAAGAACGAGACGGAGACCATGCCTTCGGCCAGGCGAAGCCGGCTTCCGGGCCGATACGCCGGCCCCCGGGCCCCGCGAGCGTTGAGCCCATGATGAAGACACGCCAACCCACCGCCACGCTCGACGACCAGCCGATCCCGGTCAGGGTGAAGCTCGCCGCCGCGTGGACCAGCTTCATGTTCCTGTACGCCTACGTGGACATCCTCAACTTCTTCACGCCCGGCGTCGTCGACGACATCCTCGACGGCAAGGTCTTCGAGTTCGAGCTCTCCCAAGCCTTCTCGACCGCGGCCCTGGCCCTCGTGGGAGTCCCGATCCTCATGGTCGTGGCGTCGACGACGCTGCCCGCCCGGGCGGCCCGCACCACCAACCTCGTGGTGGCCGCGCTCTACGTCCCGGTCACGGCCGTCAATGCCGTGGGCGAGTCCTGGCTGCTCTTCTACGGCCTCGGCATCGTGCTGGAGCTGGCCCTTCTCGCCCTCGTCGTCCGGTACGCCTGGACCTGGCCCCGCGCGGCGTCGTCGGGTGCTGCATGAAGGTAGTGACTTCGGTGTTCCGCGGATGCGACCGGCCGCTCGGACCGGTCGCACCCGTGTGGAACCGTCAGCCTCGTGGCTCAGGGCGTCGCCATGGTCGCGCACGCAACCTTGGCGACCAGCTTCGCGCCGTAGCCGTCGGGGATCGGATGGATCACCGTCACGTAGTACTGGTCGATTCCCTCGAAGTCGGTCTCGGGAAGCGCGTTCACGCGCTCCGGCGGGGTGTACTGCGGTGCGAATCCCGGTGGGACGAGGTAGAAGGCAAAGCCGCCGCCGAGGAAGCGCTTGCCTGCGGGACACTTCGCGAACACGTCGAGCCGGTTGCCGTCGAAGGAGATGTGGGTCGACTCGGCCGTGATCATCTCGTAGCCGCTGACCCCGTCGGCCCCGTCGGCCCCGTCGGTGCCGTCGGTTCCATCGGTGCCGTCCGCCCCTGGCAGGCCCTGGATGTTCCAGGTCAACGACGTCTCCGAGGTCTTGCACTTCGCGTTGGTCGGATCGATGACCCGCAGGGTGCCTCCCGACTTCATGTAGCAGCCGCTGATGGTCCCGTTGGCGGACGGGATGGCGGCGTAGGCGACCCCACTGACTCCCAGCAGGGCGATGGTGATCGCGAGGATCTCGTAGACGGAGGGCCTGCGAAGCCGCCGTCTTGTCTTCGTCTCGGACATGCGTGAACCCCTTCTCGCGCCGGCCGACACGGCCGTGCCAGCCCGCTTCGCACGCTAGGCGGGGCCTTCGCCGCGGTACTAGAGGACAAACCTGGCACTTGTCATCGACAAGGCGAGACCGATCAGGGTCGAATCTCCTAGCTCGGCAGGCGCTCCCCGGTGGCGGTGGAGAACACGTGGACGTGCCCCGGCTGGGGCGCGAGCTCCACGATCTCGCCCTTCCGCGGTGGGGTGCGTCCGTCGACGCGGGCGATGACGTGGTGCTCGGAGCCGCCGAGCTCGGCGACGCCGTACACGTAGGCATCGGCCCCGAGCGACTCCACCAGGTTGATCACGGTGCGCAGTCCCTGGCCGTTGCCGACCAGCTGCAGGTCTTCGGGGCGGACGCCGATGGTCACCGCGTCGCCGGCCTGGTGGGCCTCGCCGGCCGTCTCGCGGCGCAGCGGAACGCGGGCGTTGCCGAACATCATCTCGTTGCCCTGGACGCCGACCTCGAGGAGGTTCATCGCCGGGGAGCCGATGAACCCCGCGACGAAGACGTTGGCCGGGTGGTCGTAGATGTACGACGGCGTGTCGGCCTGCTGCAGGATCCCGTCCTTCATCACCGCGACCCGGTCGCCCATCGTCATCGCCTCGACCTGGTCGTGGGTGACGTAGACCGTGGTCACCTCGAGGCGCCGCTGCAGGGCGGCGATCTGGCTGCGGGTCTGGACGCGGAGCTTGGCGTCGAGGTTCGACAGCGGCTCGTCCATCAGGAACACCTGAGGCTGCCGGACGATCGCGCGGCCCATCGCGACCCGCTGCCGCTGGCCGCCGGAGAGCGCCTTCGGCTTGCGGTCCAGGTAGTCCTCGAGGTCGAGGATCTTCGCCGCGTGGATCACCCGGGAGCGGATCTCGTCCTTCGCCACGCCCGCGATCTTGAGCGCGAAGCCCATGTTCTCGGCGACCGACATGTGCGGGTAGAGCGCGTAGTTCTGGAAGACCATCGCCACGTCGCGGTCCTTGGGCGGGACGTCGGTGACGTCGCGGTCGCCGATCCAGACCGCGCCGTCGTCGACGTCCTCGAGGCCCGCCAGCATTCGCAGCGAGGTCGACTTCCCGCATCCGGAGGGACCGACCAGGACGAGGAACTCACCGTCGGCGATGTCGAGGTCGAGCCTGTCGACCGCCGGGTGCTCGGCGCCCGGGAAGAGCCGCGTGGCGCCGTCGAACTTGACCGTGGTCATCGTGTCTCCTTCACGTCCAGGGACCGCACTACTTGCCCATTCCGCTCGCCAGGGCGTTGACGACGTACCTCTGGAAGAGCATCGCCACGACCACCGGTGGGATCAGGGTCAGGACCGTCGCCGCGGCGAGCTCGGTCCAGTTGAAGTTCTGGAGCGACTGGAACCCCGCGAGGATGGGCGGCACGGTGTACTGGCTCGTCAGGGTGAGCGAGAAGAAGAGCTCGCTCCAGGCCTCCATGAACACCAGGACACCGGTCGCGACGAGCCCCGGGACGGCGAGCGGCGCGACGACGACCAACAGGGTGCGCACGCGCGAGGCACCGTCGATGGCGGCGGCTTCCTCGACGTCGACCGGGACCTGGTCGAAGTAGTTCTTCAGCATCATGATCGCCAGCGGAAGAGTGAACGCGTGGTAGCTGATGATGAGAGCTGCCGCCGGATGGTCGAGCACGCCGAGGACACGGAAGGCCACGAAGAACGGGCCGATGAGGGCCAGGCCCGGGACGACGCGTGAGAGAACCACGAAGTTGAAGAAGGACTGCGACCCGGGATAGGGGAATCGCGAGAGACCGTAGGCGCAGAGGCCGGCGATCAGCAGGTTGGACACGACCAGGACGGCGCTGACGAGGAAGCTGTGCCCCATGCCTTCGACGACGCGCGAGACCTGACTGGTCGCGCTGGTCCCTGCGTCGTCACCGAATCCGAGGACGGCACGGTAGTTGTCCAAGGTGGGATGGGCGGGCCACAGCGGCGCGGGAACGGCACCGATGTCTCTCGGGGCGCTGAAGCTGCTCTGGATCGTGAACCAGATGGGGAAGAGGATCCAGACCAGGTAGACGGCGGAGCCTCCGGAAATCGTTCCGAACCGCGCCAGTGCGATCCGGGTACGACGGCCGGTCAGGCGGCGCATCACAGCTCCACCCGTCGGTAGATGACCTTGACAGCGACGTACCCGGCCGTGGCGGCCATGGCCGCGAGCACGGTCGCGATGGCCGACCCTGCTCCCAGGTTCGTGTAGGTGAACATCTGCTTGTAGATGAGGATGCTCGTCAAGGTCGTGGCGTCGGCCGGGCCACCCTGGGTCATCGTGTAGACCAGGTCGAACTGCATCAGTCCGTACACGAGGTTGAGAACGGTGACGATGGCCATCACCGGCCGGAGCCACGGCAGGGTCATGTGCCAGAAGCGCTGCATCACTCCCGCACCGTCGATCGCGGCCGCTTGCTGCAGCTCGGGCGGCATGGTCTGCAGGCCGGCGAGGAGCAGCAGCGCCACCAGCGAGGCCTGGCGCCATGCGGCCGCGAGCACGACGACGATGAGAGCCCACGTGGGCGAGGCCAGGAAGTTGACGTAGTCGTCGACGACCCCCAGGCGGTACAGCACGCTGTTCAACCCTCCGACATCGCCGTCGACGAACCACTTCCAGACGATGCCGGCGATGAGCCACGGGCACGCCCACGGGATGACGAGAACCGCCCTCAGCAGGCTGCGCCCGAAGAACGCCTGATTGAGCAGGAGTGCCATCCCCAGCCCGATCCCCGTGGAGACGAGGACGAATCCGCCTGTGAACACGACCGTGACGAACACCGAGTGCCACACGACATCGCTCGTCAGCACCCGGTGGTAGTTCTGGAACCCGACGAACTCACCCCAGCGCGAGCCGTCGGGCGGCACCGAGCGCATGCTCTGGTCGACCATGAGGGCCGCCGGCAGCGCCACGAGCGCAGCAACGACCAGGATGGAGGGAAGGGTGAGTCGCCGTCCGAAGCGCCGGCGCTCGAGCTTCGCTCGACTGTGCCTGCTCACAGGCGACGGCTGGACGAGGTGCTCACAGCCCACCGCCCGACTTGGCGGAGGAGACGGCTTTGGCGAGCTCGCCCTTCGCCGCCGAGGGTTCCAGCTTCCCGACGATCAGCTGCTGAAGGACGTCCCCGGCCTGCGCCGCGAACGCCGAGTACCAGGAGCGCGTCCTCGCAGGGACCAGCTCGGAGCCCGACTCGAAGGTCTGCTGGATGAGTGGGAGGTTCATGTAGTCGCCGAAGGCCGCGCGCACCTCGGGGTCCGCGAAGACTCCGGGGTACGGCGCCAGCAGGTTCGCCGACTTCGCCCACGCTCGGAACGTGGCGAACTGCCCGTTGGGATCCTTCCAGCCGTAGTACTTCATCAGCTCCCAGGCGGCGTCCGCTGCCTTCCCGCTCGTCTTCGCCCCCATCTGGATCACTTCACCGAACTGGAGCGTCTTGGTGCCGCTCGTCGGTTGCACCATGACGAGGTCCTGGGAGGCGGAGCCCTTGGCTTCCACCAGGTTCTTCATCACGTAGTGGTCCACGATCCAGAAGGCCGCCTTCCCCGACGACATCGTCGTGATGAGCTTCCCCGGGTCGTCGGTGAGCGCCGACTTCTGCACGAGGCCTTCCTGGTACATGGTCTGCCACCACGCGAGGACGTCCACGGTGGCGGGATCATCGGCAAATGCCGGCTCGCCGCCCTCGTCGAACGGCGTCACCCCCGCCAGGAGCAGGTAGGTGATGAGGTAGTGCTCGAGCACGTCCTTGTTCCAGAAGCCCAGGAACGGCGTCTCCGAGGCGCCGGCTTCCTTCACGGCCTTGGACTGCGTGTAGTAGTCCTGCAGGGACGACGGCGGGGCCGAGATTCCCGCCTTGGCGAGCATCGCCTTGTTGTACACGTTCATGTCCACGGCCGAGAAGTACGGAAGGCTGATCAGGCGCTGGTCCGCGTCCACGTAGCGGGAGCGGGACGCCTCGAACATGTCGTTCAGGATGTCGTCGACGTTGGAACGTCCTTCAAGCGTCGCCGCGAACTTGTCCTTCACGAACTTCTGCGACGCGTACGCGAAGTTGTAGAAGACGTCGGCCCTCGCACCGCCACGGAGCCGGGACTGGAGAGCGGCCGAGAACCCCAGGCTCGGGATGATCGTGACGTCGACCTTGACGTCCTTCGTCTTCCCCCAGGTGGCGGTGAACTCCTTGATCTTGTCGGGCTCGTAATCCCAGCCGACGAAGGCGAGGGTCTTGTTCCAGGTGTCGCCCTCGGACGATGCGTCCGACCCGCACGCCGTCAGCGAGGCGGCCCCGCCGATCGCCAGGCCCGAGAGTCCCAGCAGCTGCAGGAAGCTGCGGCGATCCGTCGTTCCACCAAGCTGCGCCATGTCGACTCCAGTTCATATAGGTGATCCCGAGTTCACATGGGAGTATGGATGCACCGCATCGACGCGTCAACCCGCAAGGTCGGGGCAGCTCACGGAGGTGGCTCGAGATGCGACTTGCCCGAGCCGCGAGCGAAGAGGAAACGCCCGTTGGTCGTCGCCGGCGGACTCCCGAGGATCTCGTCGAGCAGCTCGATCACACGATCCATCGAGTCCCCTCCCCCGGCGCGAACGCCGGCGACCGAGTCCGCGAGCGAGGCGCCGCCTGCCCCGAGCGACCTGGAAGCACTCTCGATGTCGTCCCACATCGCCGTCAGGACGTCGCCCGGGTGGATGGCGACGGCAGCGACCGCGCTCCCCGCGAACTGCTCCGCGACGCATCGCGTGTAGTGGACCAACGCGGCCTTCTGCGTCGCGTAGGCGGCGACGACCCCGGCGGGAGGAAGGACCGCCTGAGCCGACGAGACGTTGATGATCCATCCGGCAGCTGCCGACTCGAGCTGGCGCGTCAGCACCTCGGTCATCTGAACGGGCCCCAGCAGGTTAGTCATCAGCGCCTCCCGCCACTGGAGGAGGTCGACGCGGCCGACCGGACCGATCGGCCCGGTGACACCAGCCGCATTGACGAGGCAGAGCGTGTCTCCCTCCACGTCGCCGAGCACGGCCGAGACGGCCCGCGCCGTGGCCAGGTCAGCCACGTCACCCACCACGGGAACCACGGACGCCACCTCCGCCGCGAGGGACTCCAGGAGGTCGCCTCGCCTGCCGACCGCGATGACTGCTGCCCCGTGCGAGCGTGCCAGGTGCAGGGCCAGCGCCCGTCCGATCCCGCTCGAGGCTCCGGTGACGACGGCTCTCACGACATCCCTCCGGCGAGCTCACCGATCCAGGGCACGACGGAGCCGGGGAGGATCGACCAGTTGTACAGGGCGAATCGAGAGACTCCGAGGGTCTGGTAGGCGGCCAACTCGTTCTCGATCCGGCTCCGAGCCGGACGCGCCGCAGCGGCGAAGGTGAAGGTGACGGTCGTCGACCGCGCCCGCGAGTCGTCGTCGCGCAGGTACGACGCAGCCTCGCCGGGGCTCACGTCGTACGGCAGCAGGTTCACGCCGGCGCCCGCGGCGAGGACCTGCCCCGGGTCGACCCCTTCGTCGGGTTCCCGGAGATCGCTCCCCCAACCACCGGCCGAGACCGACAGCGGGACGCCCGACGCGGCATCGACCAGCTCTCGGCACAACGACGCGACGATCGATCGGCGGTTCGAGAACCAGAGGTCGACCATGGACCTCAGGTCGTCCGGCGGTTCTAGCTCCGCATCCGACCAAGGGAGGTTCCAGTACTCCCCCAGCACGTCTCGCACCCTCCGCGCGAACTCGTCCGGGCGGAGGCCGGCGTTCTCCATCGCGTCGCAACAGGCTCGGCAGAAGCAGATCGCCTCCAGTCGCCTCGACCACGCCGACTCCGACGTCGCGGAGATGAAGTGCGGCTGGCTGTCCCGCGAGGTCATGAAGCCGACGCCCTCCACCATCACGTCGTCGAAGTCGCCGGACGCAGCGATCTGCGCCACGAGCTCGCACAGGTACCGCCTCGACGCAGGATTCGCCGGGCACAGGGCGTGCGATGCCCTCGAACCGAACGCGTCGAGCGCCGCGACCTCCGGGAACGTACGGGCGATTCGTGAGTTGTGCAGGCCGACGACCCAAGCGGTGGTATGCACCTCGGCTCCACGGCACAACGCGGCGAGGTGCCGCACGCGAGCACGTTCCACCTCGGATGCCTCTCGGGGGCGGACCTCTCCGAACCTGGCCATCGCCAGGGAGCTTCGAACCACGTTCGGCGTCGGTTCGATGTGCGCCGGGTGCGCTCCGCGCAACGATCGGATGCGCGCGGAGTGATACGCGGTCGCGATGAGCAACCGCGCGACGCCCCATCCGCGGATCCCTTCGAGGGTCTCCTCGGCCGCTGGCCCGAAGTCCCAGGGATAGACGTACAACCCGAGCTCTGGACGCATGCAAGTCCTCCTCCGATGGTTCATGTGTTTGAATTACTGTACGCATACATGAACACACGCGGACGCCCGCGTCGCCACCTGCGGTTCCGCCGAGATCGTCGCGACCGGCGCCCTAGGATGATCGACCGGACAGGACGTCGCTGGTCGGCGGAACCGAGCTGCCGGGAGGATCGAACGTGGACCGAGTCAGAGAACGCGAGTCGGATGCGACCGGCGCCGCGTCCCCGACCCAGGCTGCTGGGTCGATCAAGTCGGCGGAGCGCGTCCTGGACCTGCTCCAGCTCGTGGCATCCGAGCCTTCTGACTCGTTGACGTTCAGCGACATCCGAACGCGGCTCGACCTCCCGAAGAGCAGCCTTCACGGCCTTCTGCGCGTGCTCACCGACCGCGGCTTCCTGACCCTCGATCCTGAGAACAAGACGTACCGGATCGGCGTCCGCGCGTGGCAGGTCGGGCAGCAGTTCCGCTTCGCGACCCAGCTGGCGAGCGCGGCCAACAGTCACCTCAGCGAGGCCCGCGTCGAGCTGAACGAGACGTTCCAGGTCGCGATCCTCGACGGCGTCGAGAACGTGTACGTCGCCAAGGAGGAGTCGGACCAACCACTCAGGCTGGTCTCCGAAGTGGGCTCCCGGCTGCCCGCCTACACCACCGGTCTGGGCAAGGTTCTCCTGGCGGGCCTCAGCCCGAGCGAGGTCGAGAGGCGGTTCAAGGGCAGACGGCTCGTGAAGTTCACCCCGAGCACCGTCGCCACGCGCGAGGAGCTCGAGCAACAGCTCGAGTCGGTCCGAGAGCTCGGTTACGCCGAGGACCACGGCGAGTTCACCGAAGGGGTGTATTGCGTCGCCGTCCCGATCCTCACGTCGACGGGCAGCACGCTGGCGGCGGTGAGCTGCTCGATCCCGTCAGCGCGACTCCCGGACGTGTCGAGCGTGCGCGACCAGGCTCTGCGGGTTCTCCGCAAGTGCGCGACCTCGATCTCGGTGTCGATGGGCGAGTCCATCGACTCGACGCCGGCGGGCTGAGAGCACGCAAGTCGCCGAGCGGCGTGCGGTTCAGACGGTGTCGACGAACAGCTCACGCCCCTCCGGACGCTCCCCCCGTACGACGTGCACAAGGCCACGCGCCGTGATCTTCAGCGAGGGGATCGAGACGGCCAGCAGCGTGAAACCGGCGGCGCTGACCAGACCGGCGAAGTCGGTCTGCAGGCCGGTGGCGATCGCCTCCTCGAACGCGTGGCACTGGGCCACCACGTCATCGGCCGGCTCGTCGGTGATGATTCCGTAGATCGGCAGCGCGACGTGAGCGAGCACCTGGCCGTCGACCACGACAGCCAGGCCGCCCGCCGAGTCGGCGACGGCCTGCGCGGCGAGTGCCATGTCGTCCTCGTCGACGCCGATGACCATCAGGTTCATCATCCCGGGGTTGATGGTCGCCGCCACCGCTCCGCGGCGGATCCGCAGCCCACTGATCAGGCCGGTGAACCGCTCGGCGCCGCCGTCGTGGCGGTCGATCACCGCGATCATGGCCCGGTCGACGCCGGCGTCGACCGGGCGGCCGGCCTCCAGACGTACGTCTTCGATCAGCTCGGTGGTGACCAGGCTGCCGTCCTCGACCCCGATGACCCGCATCGAGAACGTGCCGGTTCGGTCTCCGAAACGGAAGTCGGCGGCGGTGACCGGCTCGTCGACCCGGGTCAGCGAACGCGCGGCCTCGCCATACCCGTCGGGCTCGACCGGGACGAGCGCGCGTCCGCCCTCGGCGACCAGCCGGCCGCGGGCGTAGACCGACGAGATCGTCAGCGAGCGGAGGTCGTCGACCAGCAGGAACGAGGCGAGCTTGCCCGGCTGGACCGAGCCGTAGTCGTCCTCGACCCCCATCGAGCGGGCAGCGTTGAGCGTGGCCATGGTGATCGCTTCAACCGGGCCGATGCCCGCGGCCACGGCGTCCCTGACCATCCGGTCGATGTGCCCGTTCGCGGCCATGTCGGAGAGCTCCTGCTCGTCGGTGCAGAACGCGAAGGCCGAGGTGGCGCAGCCGTGCTCGGTGATCGCCGGCACGATCGCGTCGAAGTCGCGGGCGGCCGACCCGTTGCGGATCTGCACGGTCAGTCCGAGCCCCACCCGCTCCAAGGCCTCAGCCGCGGTCGCCGTCTCGTGGTCCGAGACCACGCCGAGCGCCGCCGAGGCCTGCAGCGCCGGGCCGGACAGTCCCTCCAGGTGGCCGGCGAGGGTGATCCTGCGCTCCAGGATGCGCTCGTGCAGCTCGCGCATCTCGGGCATCGGCAGCCACGAGGACCAGCAGTTCCACTCTCGGAACTCGGCGCAGGCAGGGTGGTCCAGGAGCGCGAACAGGTCGTCCCAGCTGAAGCGGCCCGGGTTGCCGAAGGCGCCGATGCCGAGGACGCCGAAGACCGACGGCGAGAAGATCACGTCGAGCGCGGCCTCCTCCGACTGGGCGAGCTCGTGAAGGACGGCCTCCCTACCGCCGAGGGCGGCGATCTCGTAGAAGTCGGTGCCGACCGCCACGGTGCCGTGCGGGACCAGGACGTCGGAGAGACGGCGGACGACCAGCTGCGATCCGCCGAGGTGGATGTGACTGTCCAGGAAGCCGGGGACCAGGAAGCGCTGCCCGGCGGAGACGACGGTGGTCCGCGGGCCCACACAGCGCTCGACGTCCCCGACCGCCGCGATCCGCGGGCCGACCACCGCGACCTCGCCCGGCTGCACCCGGCCGGTGTGCACGTTGACGATGCGTGCGTCGGTGATGACGAGGTCCGCGTACGCGCGTCCCGCGGCCACCTCGGCCGCCGCCTCGCGCTCGAGTCTCGTGGTGGTGACAGACATCAGGGTCTCCTCTGCCGGACGTCGACGTCCTGCGTCGATTCCGGGACATGATCCACCACAATCGTTTGCGGACGCAAACGGTTGCTATCAAACCGGACGGTCTCGCCCCCGACTCGGACACGACCACGACGCACGTCATCCCGGGACGAGATGGCGGCGGACATCGCGGTGCACCCCGTCCGAAGCTGCGCAGCTCTACCGAGTCACTCAGAGCTGGATCAGCCGGCTCATGACCTGCTGTGTGCTCCGAGGGGGTCTCGCTGAGTGGCGTTGACTTCCCCGCGGCGTGACATCCAGATCGGAAAACGAAGAACCCGCTGACCTGTTTCCGCAGGTCAGCGGGTCCTTCATCGAGTAGCGGGGGCAGGATTTGAACCTGCGACCTCTGGGGTCCTAGGTGGGGAGATCGGGCCAGATCCGAATGAGCCCGGACGAGCGGGAATCCCGACACCTCGGACTAGATGGAGTTCGCTCTAGGTCGCATCGGTTCCCCAGAAACTGGGGAGTTTCTGGGGAACGGGCTGGATCGGTCAAGTCGGCTCGCAATCGAAAACCCGATCCCGCTTCGGCGCGAGGGCCCCGGGGGTCATCGCGCAACCGGCTTGACCTCATCGCACGGCGATTCAATGGCCCTGTTAGGGGTGTGACCCGTGCCACAATCATCACTTCCCGATTTCGACCGCACACTCGGAGACCCAGATGACGCCACGACGCGGCGACAACCTCGACACCGTCTGGGACCGGCCGGCGCACACCAAGGCGAAGCACGACATCTTGGTGAAGTACCTGCAGGCCTGGTTCGCGATCATGGGGGGCTCGTCGTGGGTCTCAAAGGCCGGGGTGCTCGACGGCTTCGCCGGACCGGGCGTGTACAGCGAAGGGGAGCCGGGATCGCCGGTGCTCGTCCTCAACGCCTTGCTCGATCACGCCCACTTCGGGCGCTGGGACGGCACCGAGTTCATCTTCCTCTTCAACGAGCAGGACCCCGAGCGGTACGCCTCGCTGGACGCGGTCATCGCCGACCTGGCCAACGACCCGAGTCGACCGCTCCCGAAGAACATCAAGATTCACCCTGCGAATCGCAACTTCAGCGAGTTGGGCGAGGAACTCCTGAACGGCGTGACCAACGGACTCATCCCACTCTTCGCGTTCGTCGATCCTTTCGGCTACAAGGACTGCTCGATGGACCTGATCCGTCGGCTCCTGCAGTACGACAAGGGAGAGCTGTTCATCTACTTTGACTTCAACAGCGTGAACCGTTTCGCAACGGCAGGCAACGTGGACGACCGCTTCGAGGAACTCTTCGGCTGCGACGACTTCAAGAACGCGCCAGCGAGCGGCGAGGAGCGCCGAATCTTCCTGCACGACCTGTACGAGAGCCAGCTCAGGAAAGTCTGCTCCTTTGCTCACGTCCGCAGCTTCGCGATGGTCAACGAGAAGGGGCGCATTGGCAACTACCTGTTCTTCTGCACTCGTGACCTCCAAGCCTTCGACCGAATGAAGGCAGCGATGTGGTCACTCGACAGGAGCGGCGAGTACCGATTCGAAGATCGACTTGCAGACCAAGAAGTGCTGTTCGATCCCGAACTCGACACTCGGCCGCTCCAGGACGAACTTGCTCTCCACTTCGCCGGTCGGACGGTCTCGATCGACGAGGTCGTGAACTACGTGATCGCCGATACGCCCTATTACAGCGGCCAGGTCAGAAGATCGACCCTGAAGCCGATGCAAGCCGACGGAAGGATCTCGTCACCGAATCAGGTCCGTCGAGGGACGTATCCGGCTGGCACTCTGATCACGTTTCCCTAGATCAAACACTCGCGAGCGCAGGCATGTCGTCCCAGGTACGGCCGTCGAGCTCGCGACCGTTGGCCTTCGGGGTACGACCGCCCCACTGCTTGAAGAAGAACGCAACCCCGGCCTCTCCGCACTGGTCACGGATGTCCTCGACCCACCACGATTCCATCGGCCTGGCCCGAGGCCCCGACTCACCACCCGCTATGACCCAGTCAATGCCCTGAAGGTTCAGGTCGGGAAGCGCCGTGAGCAGCGGCTCGCAAGACAGGAACCGCACCCTGGCCGGAGTTCGTCGCAGGTGGTCGATCCGGTCGACTGCGGCCGCCGACTCGACCGAGACGCCCATCCAAACGTTGTCGGGCCAGTCGAACTTGTCGGCGATCCGCTCAAGGCGAAGAGCACGCTTCGTCAGCACCTGATAGGTGTGCTGCGGCGTTTCCCGCATCACGTCGAACACGTCCTTGATGAAGTCGATCGGAACCTTCGCGTGGAACAGGTCAGACATGGAGTTCACGAACACGACCTTCGAGCCCGACCAGCGAAATGGCTCGACCAGCGACTTCGGATGCGTAGTGACAGCGAACCCAGGGCCGCTCGTAGCCGGGTTCCCATCGTTCTGATACTTCTCGGCGCCCATAGCCTTAAGCCTCTTCGCGAGGGCAAGGGCGTAGCAGTTGTCGCACCCGGCCGCGACACGGTCGCAACCGGTCACTGGATTCCAGGTGACCTCGGTCCATTCGATTGCGCTCTGAGTGGCCATGACATTCGCCTTCTTCGAACATATGTTCGACTCACGAACAACTCTAGTCTCAAGTCTGCCCCATGTCGAGGCCGATCTGGCAGTCTTCCGGAATACGTGCGGGTCATCCTCATCAGCGGTCTCCACGTCTTGGTGGACAACCCCGACCGCGGCCTCGCGCCCCGAGCACGCCGCGACCTGGCATGGCGCACGCAGAAGGCCGAATGGACCTCCCGGACATCGACGCGGCACTCATGCCGGTCGGCGGTGCCCTCCTTGGACTTCTGCAAGCATCTGGAGAACCCCGATCTCGACGATGCCGCAGTCACCGACGAATCCGCTCGACGGGTTCTACTCATGCTTGGCATGAGCGCCTCCGACGCGTGTGAACTCGTCTCGCGACCACTCCCGCAGCTTCCGCACCTGGAGGCTTGACCAACGAAATGCCGACTCACCTTGTCGAAGCGAGAAGCGAGTCTTCAGGCACCATTGGGGTCGAGCTCAACTAGAAAGTCCTTGGCTAGCGATATCCATTCCTCTGGCGAGGCGCCGGAAACCCATATCTCGAGGTATTCCTCGGCTGTCAGGCCGCGCGGACTCGCTGGCAGCGAGTCAGTGTCGTACCCGTGAAACGGCGACGTGCGCTTCAGTTGCCACAGCAACTCGCGCGGCTGACTCGACCGTCCATGCCCGCCGACCTCAAACAGTGGGAATGCAGCCGGATTGCGCCGTGCTGGGGCCCACCTCGCCCAGGCTCTGTAGAACGGGAGCTCCCAGGTCAGATGGCTGTACTTGAAGGGGCCCTGGAAGCCCGCGGCAACCAGGCCTGCCATCAAGCCCTCGGCTGTATTGCGGAGGCGTTGCTGCTTGGTCACCCAACGAACCTATCCGAGTCGCGAAACCTGTCCGTTGCCTCGCAGCGAGACCTCGCCACCTGACAGTCGCTAACGAGGCCAGTTGCCGGGCCGCCGACGAGTCGCGACTTCGGTACCTTGCCTGGCATGGACATCAAGTACGTATCGACAGATGTCGAAAGACTCGAGGTTCGTGACTTTCTCGCCGAACACATCCCGGGTATTGCCCAGACGGCAGTGCCGGCAACAGCAATGGACAGCGCCTACGCCCCGCTGGTGGCGGCAATCCGAAGCGAAGAGAACACAATCGTCGCGGCGGCGCTGACTTGCCGGGCTCAAGTTGCGGCTGGAGCCTCGATGACAGGCATCGGACGCCAGATGTTCGGCACGGCTCTCGACAAGCATTCCGAGCTCGACCTGCTCGCGGTGGCCCCGCAAGCACGCGGCGCCGGCCTGGGTACAGCATTGGTCAACGACCTACAAGGAGAACTCGTCAGCAACGGGGTGCGCGTGTGGTTCGGCAACGTCACGGAGGATCTTGAGGTCGACAAGCTCAGGGGGTTCTACGCCAGGCTTGGTTTCACCGTGCTCGGCGACGGGCAGCCCCTTCCTCCCCTGCTGGGCAAGCAATGGGTGCCGCCGTTCGCCGAGATGCCGGCCTTCTTCTTCTACAAGTTGTTGCCGAAGCAGTGAAGCCGATGGAACGCGCTTCAGCCGAGCACCAAGCGGTGTTCTCGGTGACTTCAGCGACTTGTACGACCAGTGTCACGGCTTCGAGAGTGGCGGCTTCGCCGAGTTCAGAACGGATCCGCTAGTTGCGTTGCTCCGCTGGCCGGACGATGTCGTCGAACAGTGGCTCTTCGATTTTGCGAACTGGGGCCCGTTTCTTGATGACTACGGGCATATCGACCTGACCTTGCTTCACTGGGAGGAAGAGGTACTGCCAGCCCGGGCGTTCCTCATCATGACCACCGGCCGTTCTGACGCTGACCTGCTCGACTACTTCGCGGCTGACGCCGACCGCCAATCAGAGATTCGGAGCGATCAGGGAGTACCGCAGCACTGGGAGCGCGCGGGCACGTGGCTCCGGAGCCCTCTTCTAATCGACCGGAGCCTTGTCAATCCTTCCGCCGATGGCCTGGAAGTCATCGAGGGCCGCACCCGCGTCGGCGTGCTACGCGGATTCCTGACGGCCGGTCGTCAAGTTGCGCCGTTTCACAAGGCCTGGGTCGCCAGAAAGGCAGACGAGCCCTAGGCCGGCGGGTCATCGGCGGCGCGTCTTGGGAGGTCGCTTAGCTGACGGAGGCGGGCGGTTCTGGAACGCCTCGGGAGGCCGAAGGCGATCCAGGAGCGGCTTGAGTGCGTCAGGTAGTTCGCCAACGTGACCGTCATAGCTGACGTGCACCAGTTCGCGACTCGCCTGGTCGAACACGAAAAGAGCCCCGCGCGGCAGGCCCAACTGGTGCTTCTTTAGGCGGAGATACCGCTCCTGATCCGCGATCGTGGCCGCAAGATCAACGACGCCCGTTGGGTGCGTTGACCAGACAAGAAGCCAGCCGTCGGCGGCGTTGGTCATTTGGGTGACCGGAACCGCGACCTGCCGGCTGCGCCCGGGGTGCGGGTTGTCGAGGAGAATGTTCGCTTGGGTTGCGATCTGCTCCTGGAAAGCCGTGGACCCGCTGAGAAGAGTCGCCCCCAGGCTTAGCGCACCAAAGACGCCGCGCTTCATGACCTCGTCGATGAGTGGGCCCGCTGGTGAGTGAATCATCGTCGGCTTCGGCACAATCGGCCCGCCTGCTCGGCCCTTGGAGTAGTGCCATGCGTCGAGCTGGTCAGTCCTACTGGTGACAAAGGCGACCCCCTGCTCGCGGAACCGCCGGCGAGAAGCAGGGGTGGGATGACCGGTGAACGGGAATGTCCTGTGCACTTCGTCGGGGTCGGGCTCGGCCCAGAGCATGCCGTCGAAGAACAGTAGAAACAGGTCGAGTTCGTCCGGAGCCATGAAGATGCGAGTCGTCAGCGGATCGCGCCGGCGCCGGAGGTACAAGAGGAACTCGGCAGGCCTGTCTACGAGTTCGCTGATCAACTCTAGATCGTGAAGGGAGACAGTCCAAGGGATACTCGCGGGGTCGATCAGTCCAGCGCGCACCAGTTCAGCTGTTGCGGTGGTGACGCTCATGAGGTCGTCCAGACTGACTGCCACAGTGTGGATCTCACGGATGTGGGACAGGTCGACCCATCCGTCGTCGGTGCGCACTCCCCCGTCGCGTTCAATGAGGGCGCCCAACCGCCCCGCTTGATCGGCAGCCTTGGTGATGATGCTGGTTAAGTCAGTTCGCAGGCGTTGGGTCTTCCCCGCCTTGGCAACTGCGCTGACGGCGCCTGCCTTGTCCTCCACGACAAGGGCCACGTCATCGACTACGACTAGGTGATCGCCCTCGACCCTCTTGCTGTACTTGGTCGGATCACCTTCCTGATCCTCGGCCTGGCTAGCAGGAATGAAGTAGTTGAACGCATCCCTGAACACAGCGTTGGCCGGGAGCACTCGTTCGAGGGCCGCGTGTACCCGCGCTTCAACGAGATCCCCCCGATGGTTCTGATACGTCTCCCAGACTTCGGTGGTCTTCAGATACTCCTCGAGGTTCTCCTTGACCGCATCAGCTGAAAGCGTGTGGTGAGGGAGCAGGACGCGGTCACCGTCAGCCGCGATGAAGGGGCGCGGTCGCAGGGGATTGTCTCCGGCTATGAATGCTTCGACGACATCCGCTGGAGTCTGTCCTGAGATATCGACCGTGAACCGTTCGACAACCGCACGCACGCGGAGCTCCTCGAGCCCGGACTCAGCAATAACCTCCGCAACCGGAACAGTTGACGCTTCCTGGTTAGGCTCGAAGAAGGCTCCAACCGCCTCAAGCCAACGGGCGCGCAGTTCTGCCTTGAGTTCTTCACTAGGCTCGGCATCTTCGTCACTCGCAGAGTCGCTCAGTGCGGCTTCTCGGAGACTGTTGACGGCTTCAGCGAAGGTCGCACCGCGGTCGTTGATCTGATCCTGTTGGATCTCGTGCACGACAGTTAGAACCCGGATTGCGTCGTGTGCGTCGAAGCCGAGCCCGGCAACCAATTCTTCGCGCACAGCCACGACACCGTCGAGAAGGTCGGTCACAGTGCGCTCAGCCATGTCGGCGTATGAAGTGTTGCGAATCAACACTTGCGACCCTCGCGCCAACATCGAGATGAACGCGAGCTTGTCCGACCGATCGGCGGTCATCGCGGCCCGAAGGTGCGACAGGTTGAACAGGAGGTCCAAGTCGTCCTTGGCATGTGAGATCAGCTCACTCATCTCCTGCACCTCTGGGGCTGGGCCGGTCGGCGGACCGCCCGCCTGCGCCTCAGCGGAGAGGGCGATCAGGGCGAGCAACTCGACATGGGCGGCGGACGCGTCCGGATCCACGTGGTACTCGCCATCGCGCATCCACGGGAGCACCGCCATCCGCGCTGCTTCGATCAGCGAAACCGCACCAAACCTGCGCGCGCGCTCGACAAATTCTTGCAACCTCGCGTCGAACTGATCCTGTATCGAACCCGCACGGTCCTCGGAGCCTCCAAGCGAGTTCAGGATCGCCTCAAGGTCGTGCATCTGCCCCAAGAAGTGTTCGGCGTGCACGTCAAGAACAGGGGCGTTCAACTTCGCCTTCTTCTGCCTCTTGTTGCGAGCAGCCCTGCGCTTGTTCGTCACAGATCAAGATCACCACATGCACCCGACGCTCGCCGAGTGCATTTTGGACCGGCCGAGACGGCTAAGGAGTCTTGCGTTGGTTTCGGCGCTCCTGCGCCAACTTCGTCAGGCGCTCCTGCATCGCGGATTCGACCCGCGCCGCGAAGTCGGCCGGAGCCTCACCCGGCGCGGCTGTCACCGGCGGCAGTACGGCGGTCGGAGACCTCATCCAAACGGGCACGCCGGTCGGCACGGCGCTGGCGGCTCCCCCGAAGCCTGTCGAGATCATCGGCCACCTGCTTCCGCCGGCCCTGAAATGGAAGTTGCTCTTCGACAAGCAGCGTAAGAACCCCAAGTACCTCGCGGACGGCGACGTGGTCGAGCTGGAGGTGCGCACGGCAGACGGGACGCTGGACCTGGGCAGGCAGCGCACAGTCATTCGGTTCGCCTGACCCGCCGCGGAACCGGAGCAACCGGAGCATCCGGAGACGGGCCCGCGCTACGTGCCGTCGGGGGCGAACGAACTCGGGCTCGGCTTCGAGCACGGCCTCGTCGACGAGTACCAAGACACCAACCACCTCCAGTACGCGACGTGAACAACCTGATCATCGACACCTACCGGGCCCCGCTCGTGGATCGCGTGAAAACACGCTCGATCCACGCTCTGGCACGCCTGCGACGGGGACGCCGACTAGTCCAACCGTTCCCGCGAACCGCGCTCTTGGATCGGCCCTCGCGCGCACGGGACTCCGGGGATCTAGTACCTACAACCCCGGCTAGGCGGCTTCCACGGCCCGGAATCGACCGCCCTCGTTCGTAGGGTCTGCCGACGTGACCACCAAGACAGGGACGACCCGGACGGCGCTGCCGCACAGCAATCGTGTGGTTTCGCTGCGCACCCTTCGCGCGCAGGCGTTGAGCGATTCAGAACAGCACCCGGAGGTCGGCGACGTCAGGGGCGTCGAGCAGACCGGAAACTCGGCCCTCCAGGTCAGTGAGAGTTGCCTCGATGCCGCTGAGCCGTGCGGCGAGGTCACGGTAGGGATCAGCAGCGAGGGCACGATGGCGATCGGCCGCCCCAGGACCGGCCTGATGGACCCACCGGCGAACGGACTCCTCGGAGCATCCGACCTCTCGCGCGACCGACGCACAGGAGGCGTTCGGGTCCGACCAGTACATCTCCACTGCCCGATCCCGAACCTCCCGCGCGTACGGGCGAGGACCGAGGCGCATCACTTCTCCACCTCCGAGGCCGCCGTGAGCTGCGAGTCGATGAAGTGGTCGATGGAGCTGGCCAGGACGAAGCTGCGGGCCCCGACCTTGATGCCCTGGAGCTTCCCCTCCGTCACCAGCTTCCAGATCGTCGTGCGCCCCACGCCGCCCAGCCGGGATCGCGCCTCGGCGATCGACAGCAGGTCGGTGGTCGCGTTCTCGAAATCATTCATGCGACGGATGGTGCCGTCCGCGTCGCCTTTGTGTCGCGGGCTGCGCTCCTGCCGCCACCGCCGCTCCGTCCGTGCCGGCCGCCGATGCCGTCGGTGTTCGCGCAGGAGTGGACGCAAGCAGTTCCGATAGCCGACCCTCCCCGACACCTCGCACCAACGGCGCATCAACCGACCGTCGAGAACCAACACACCAACACGAACCGAGAGGCAACACCAGTGAACCTGAACGACGGGGACGCGCACCTCACGCGCGAAGAGGAAGAGCGTTTCATCCAGGAAGCCGAGCAGCTGGTCGAGGAAGCGGAGCAGTACATCCACGGCCAGTCTGAGTTCGACGCTCCGCTTTCTCCGGTTGCTCCGCTTCCGGAGATCGTGGGCGCCGACCTGCTCGACGCCGTGCGCGACCACCTCGGCACGTACATCTACGCCCCCGAGGACGACCTGGATCTCCTGACGCTGTGGGCTGCCCACACCCACCTGGCCGAGGCGACGTACACGACGCCCCGCCTGCTCATCGACTCCCCCGTGCCTGGCAGCGGCAAGACGACCGTCCTCGAGCACATGGAGCGGCTGTGTGTGAACGGGGTCAACATGTCGTCGATCACCAGCGACGCGATGCTGACCAGGCTGATCGACGGCTACGGCCTGGCAACGATCCTGATCGACGAGGCGGACCGCGCTCTCAGCCCCGACCAGCCCGGGATCGGAAAGCTGATGGCCGTCATCAACAGCGGATACAAGGTCGGTGGATCGCGGCCCGTCTCGGTCCCCGACGGCGACGGCGGATGGCGTGTCCAGAAGATGCCGACGTTCTCGCCGGTGGCGATGGCGGGCAACGCGCCGGCCCTGCCTGGCGACACCGTCTCCCGCAAGGTCCGCGTCCTCCTCCTGCCCGACGAGCGCGGCGACGTGGACGAGTCGGACTGGGAACTCATCGACGCCCCGACTCGCAGCCTCGGGGACAAGCTCGCCGCCTGGGCCGACAAGGTGCGTGCTCTGGTCGCCGCGGGCAAGGGCACCCTCCCTGGCAACGTCAGGGCACGCCGCGGCGAGTGCTGGCACCCGCTCAAGCGAGTCGCCCTCGCAGCGGGCGGACGGTGGCCGGAGGTCGTCGATCAGCTCGTACTCCGCGACAAGGAGGAGATCGAACTGGCGAAGGAGGATGGGATCACCACCGCTGCGCCGCACATCCAGGTTCTCCAGGACCTCGCCGAGGTCTGGCCGACTGGGCCGGACGCTGAGCCTGCCGCGTGGGTCCCGACTGCTGAACTGCTCAAGGCGCTGATCCGCCACCGCCCCGATCGGTGGAGCGCGCGATCCGTCCGCGGGGCCGAGCTCAACGCTCACCGCCTGGGAGGGATGCTGACGGGATCCTTCCGGGTCAGTTCGACTCGCCCGGACAGCCACGGGCAGCGCGGGTACGCCCTAGCCAAGTTCACGCTGCCGTGGAGGTCGATGCGGATCGAGCCGCCGCAGGCGAAGGCACCGGCGGTCCTGTGCACCGACTGCGGCTACCCGCTCCCGCCTGCGGCGGTCGCTGGCGGACTCACGGTGCACCTGAACTGCGAGGGCGCCGCGTGACGGCCGCCGTGGCGATCCGCCACCTTCGTCCGCCGGACCTCGCAAGTCGCTGGGGAGTGTCGGTGAAGCGGCTGGCCGACGACCGATCGCGTGGCGTCGGTCCCCCTTACCTCAAGGTCGGAGGTTCGATCCTCTACCGGCTCGAGGACATCGAGGCCTACGAGCGCGACTGCCTGGTGCGCCCGGTCGGTTAACAGCCGACCGGGCGTCACCCGGCCTCCTAGCCAAATCAACAAACACCACTTAAGTTCCGTCTACCTTCAACCCTTTGGAGCAACCCATGGCCCGGCCGACCAGCCTTCCGTACACCCTCGGCAAGATCACCTACTCCCCGCACCCGACCCGTAAGGGCGAGGTCCAGGCCCGCGGCTACTTCGTCAACGGCAACCGCGTCCGGCGTGAGATCACCGCCCGCGGCAAGTCCGAGCCCAGCGCCAAGCGAGCACTCCAGAAGAAGGTGGATGCGGAGCGCGATCGGTTCCGTGGCGGGACAACCTCCTGTCCTCGGAGACCGCGCTCTCCCGGGCGGCAGACATCTGGATCGACTGGAAGCGTCGCGAGAAGAAGGGTGGCAAGCCACTCGCACCTCAGACGCTGAAGGACTACGAGGGGTACGTCGCCCGCTCGATTCACGGCTCGACGCTCGCGAACCTGACGTTGGCGGAAGCCAACAGCATCGGCCGGATCGAGACCTGGCTCGAGGTCATCGCCGACGAGCGTGGAGAGACAGCGGCCCGCCAGTCGAAGAAGGTTCTTTCAGGCATTCTCGGCATGGCCGAACGGCGCGGAGCCATCCCCGCGAGTGTGGTCTCGCGGGTCCAGACGCCGGGAGCCCGCCCGGGAAGCACCGGAGACCGTCGCTGCGTCACAGAAGACTGCGACTACGACTGCAGCAAGCGCCACCTCGACACCGAGCGGGCCTTCACCGCCGAGGAGGCACTCGCCGTCCAGGAGGCGGCGGACAAGGCCAAGGCCGACGTGGGAGACCTGGCTGCGTTCCTTTTCGGAACCGGCACGCGCATCGCCGAGGCGCTCCACAACACCGCGTGGGCCGACGTGGACCTCGACGCTCGTACCGTGCGCGTCCGCGGGACGAAGACCGCTCGCGCAGACCGCACACTGGTGATCAGCGACCAGCTCGCCGACCGTCTGTGTAAGCGTGCCGAGAAGTTCGGTAGGAACGGCCTGGTCTTCGGGATCACCTACTTCCACTCGAAGATCGGCGAGCCTCGCGACCGCAACAACGTGTCCAAGGCCCTTCGGCGCGCGTTCGCCAGCGCGGACGTGCGGTGGGCGGGTACACACACCTTCCGGCGGACGGTGGCTACGTGGCTCGACGAGAACGGTGCTCCGCTCGCCGAGATCGCGAACCAGCTCGGCCACGCCGACACGAACGTGACGGCCGGCTACCTCGGGCGCACCACCCAGCCGACCAGGGCAGCGAGCGTGATGGTCCTCCAGCGACCGGGCGACCTGCGGCTCGTCTCCGGTGAGTGAGCAGGAGGACGCTCCCGACACGGAGCCGCTGACCTGGCATCACCCAGGCGGACCTGGGCGCCTGTACAAGATGACGCGGGTCAACGCGCTCCTGGCGACAAATGCGGGTTCGCACGCTTTCCGCCGCGGATTGAAACCGTGGGACTGCCCCTACGCTCCCACGGATGCCACCCAGGAGTTCCTCGCTCATTTCTGGTTGAGCGGATGGTGGCTTGCGGCCCGCCCGGGCGTTGAGGGAGCACGAGCGATTCACTTCGAGCGGACGATGCGGCGATTCGGCGTGGACCCTTCGCGGTAGTCGGCCCTCGGCAAGGACACCAACCCCGAGGCCCCAGAGGACGCACGCGGACGCTCCCGAACGTCATTCCTGGGGAATATCTGGGGAACGCCCCAGCCGAGCAACAGGGCCTGATCTGCGTTTCCGCAGGTCAGGCCCTGTTCTTGGTAGCGGGGGCAGGATTTGAACCTGCGACCTCTGGGTTATGAGCCCAGCGAGCTACCGAGCTGCTCCACCCCGCGTCGGTGAAGAGAAGGTTACCCGCCCCCGACGTTCGATCCAAATCGGGGTTCCGACAGCAGCAGCTCGCACGCCCGGCGCAGGTCGGCCTCGGCGTTCGCCGCGGGCCGGTTGCCGCTCATCGTGGTCATCAGCACGCCGAACCAGCACTGGATCACCAACCAGACCCGGCTGCGCTGGTCAGCGGTCGCGTGCTCGTCCCAGCCGGCGACCCGGAGCAGCAGGTCCACGAAGCCGGTCTCGATGTCGTAGGAGTCCGGGCTGGGGTGGCTCTCGGCCAGGATGATCGACTGCACCATCGACATGGACAGCCGCTGGTTCTCCCGCAGCCGGCGGGTCAGGCCGAGCAGCAGCTCGGCGACCACCTCGGGTGGCGACGCCTCCGGCTGGGCCTCGAAGACATCCTCGCCGAAGCGCTGGATCTGCGCCTTCATCACCCCGGTGAACAGGTGTGCCTTGGACGGGAAGTACCGGTACAGCGTCGCGATCGCGACGTCCGCCTCGGCGGCCACGTCCTGCATCTGCACGTGCTCGAGGTCCACCTCGGACCCGAGTCGCACCGCCGCCTCCAGGATGCGCTGGTAGCGCTCCTGCTGCGTCGCCGAGCTCGGCGCGGCAGGCCTGCGGGTGACCGGGAGGCGGGCCATGGCTAGCTGGTCGGACTGGCCGTCGGAGAGCCGGAAGGCGTCGGAGTAGGAGTCGGGGTCGCGCTGGGAGACGCGGAGGCGTTGCGGATCTGGGTCAGCGCCTGGCTGACCAGCTTCTGTCCCTCCTTGATCCGAGCGGCGTACGCCTCGAGGTCACCGGCCTTCAGTGCGGTCTCGGCCTGGCCGAACTTGGTCTCCGCCTGCTGCAGCAGGTTCACCGCGCTCTGCGGCACCCCGGTGGTCGGACCACCAGGCGTCGACGGCGTGCCCGGCTGCGGGGTCTCCGGCGACTCCGAGGGCGCCTCGCCACCGCCCTTCACGACGTTGTCCAGCGCCTCCCTGAGCGTCGAGCCGATGCCGACCGAGTTACCGAAGGAGGCCAGCACGAACCGCAGCGTCGGGTAGTTGGCGGTGCCGCCCTCACGGATCGTGTACACCGGCTGCACGTAGAGCAGACCGCCGCCGACCGGCAGGGTCAGCAGGTTGCCCAGGCGCACCTGGGTGCCGGCCCGCTTGAACGCCAGCAGCGAGTTCGCGATCGCGTCGTCGGAGTTGAACTTGTTCGCGATCTGCGAGGGACCGGAGACCTGGTTGGTGTCCGGCAGCCGCAGGATCTGGAACTTGCCGTACGAGTCGGGCTCGGCGGCGTCAGCACCGACCGACATGTACGCCGCCAGGTTCTGCTTGTTCGTCGGCACGTAGACCGAGGTCAGCGAGAACACCGGGTTCGAGCCCGACTTGGTCGCCACCGAGAGCCGGTACGGCGGCTGCGTGCGGGTGTCCTCGTTCGGGTCCTGCGGCACCTGCCACTTGTCGCTGTCCTCGTAGAACGTCTTCGGGTCGGTGACGTGGTAGTCGGCCAGGATGTTCCGCTGCACCTTGTAGAGGTCCTCGGGGTAGCGGAAGTGCTGGAGCAGGTCCTCCGGGATGTCCTTGCGCGGCTTGATCGCGTCCGGGAAGGCACCCTGCCAGGCCTTGAGGATCGGGTCGGACTCGTCCCAGGCGTAGAGCGTGACGGTGCCGTCGTAGGCGTCCACGGTCGCCTTCACCGCGTTGCGCATGTAGTTGATGTTGTCGGTCGGCAGCGACGCGTACGGCGAGCGCGGCGTGATCGAGTCCGAGATCATCTCGCGCAGCGACCGCTTCTCCGCGTTCGGGTAGCGACCGGTGGTGGTGTACCCGTCGAGGATCCAGACCACCTTGCCGTCCACGACGGCGGGCAGTGCGTCCCGGTCCACGGTGAGCCAGGGCGCCACCTTCTCCAGCCGGCGGATCGGCGAGCGGACGTAGAGCAGCTTGGAGTTCGCGTTCACCCGCGAGGACAGCAGGAACTTCGGCTCGCCGAACTTCACCGCGTAGAGCAGCTTGCGGAAGGTCGAGCCGATCTTGACCCCGTCCTTGCCCTCGTACGTGCTGTTCCGAGCGACACCGGTGTCGCCGGAGTCACCCGAGTTCTGCGGGATGTCGAGCTCGACGTCCTTGCCGCCCTTGACCTTGCCGACGATCGAGTACTCCGGGCTGTTCTCGCCGAAGTAGATCTGCGGCCGGTAGCCGTCGCCGTTCGGGCCGCTGAGCACACCCTCCGGCGGGATCTGCTGCTCGGCCCAGACCGGGTTGCCGTCGGCGTCGGCCTGGTTGCCGTACGCCGCGATCACGCCGTACCCGTGCGTGTACACGGTGTGCTGGTTGGCCCACTTCTTCTGCGCCGCGGGCAGGCCGGCCAGGTGCATCTCGCGGGCGGCGATCACCACGTCGCGCTCCTGGCCGTTGATCTGGTAGCGGTCCACGTCGAGGACGCCAGGCACGGTGTAGTAGGCGCGCACCTGCTGCAGCTGGTCGAACGTGCTCGAGACCAGGAAGGGGTCGAGCAGCCGGATGCCGGGCAGCGAGGCCGCGTCCGCCGCGAGCTGCTGCTGGCTGAGCTTGGTCTTCGCGTCGTACCGGGTCACCTCGGCGTCGGCCACGTCGAAGGCCGTCCTGGTCGCCTTGATGTTGTTCTCGATGTACAGCGCTTCCTTGTCCGGCTCGTTCGGCTTGACCTGGAACTGCTGGACCAGACCCGGCCAGACCGCGCCGAGCAGCACCGCCGAGAGCGCGAACAGCGCCAGGCCCACACCGGGCAGCAGCCAGGTGCGCCGGACGATGTTGGCGAAGAACAGGACGGCGCAGATCACCGCGATGACCATGAGGATGTTCTTGCTGGGCAGCACCGCGTGGTCGCGGGTGTTCGTCATCCCGGTGACCAGCCCGCCGCCGGCCGAGGTCAGGTCGAACCGGTCGAGGTAGTAGTCGACGCCCTTGAGCAGCACCAGCACGCCGAGCAGCGCGGAGAGCTGGGCCTGCGCGGCCCCGGAGATCCGGTCGGTGCGCGACTGCAGCCGGATGCCGCCGTACACGTAGTGCACCAGCACCGCCGCGATCAGACCGATCACCACCGCGGTCATCAGGAAGTCGACCAGCCAGTGGTACCAGGGCAGCGAGAAGACGTAGAAACCCGCGTCCTTGTGGAAGTAGGCGTCCTTCTGGCCGAACGACTGCCGGTGCTGCCAGAGCAGGTAGGTGCGCCACTGCCCCGAGGCCGACGCGCCCGCGAAGATGCCGAAGACCAGGGCCGCGACGATCAGCGCGACCTTGCGGATCGGGGTGATGACCTCGCGGTAGCGGTCCAGGTTGGCCTGCTCCATCGAGTTCGGCCGGAACATCGGACGCAGCCGGTAGGCCAGGAAGATGTTGCCGCCGACGACCAGCGCCATCAGCAGCCCGAAGATCGCGAACAGCGAGATCTTGGTCAGCAGCAGGGTGGAGAACACGTCGCCGTACCCGGTGCTGGAGAACCACAGCTTCTCGGTCCAGATGCTCGAGAACAGCGAGAACCCGACGATCAGCGCGGCCATCACCACCAGGGTGAGCACCAGCGGGCGGGAGCGGCGGCCGTCGCGGTGCGGCGGCTGCGGCTCCGGCTGGTCGGGCTCGTCGGCGAAGAAGTCACTCATCCGACGTCGGTCTCCTCTTCGAGCGTGGCGTGCAACAGGGTGAGCAGTCCGGGCACCAGGTCCGGACCGGTCAGCACCAGGTCGTCCTGGTCATGCGACCTTAGCCGCAACGCACACGCGGACTCACCGGTTCGCAGCGCTGCCGCGACCATCCGGACCTCTTGGCGCTGCGGGTGCCGGGCGGCGTACTCCTGGGCCGCGACCGGGTCCTCGGGCAGGTCGTCGTCGACGCCGGGCGGCAGCACCAGCCGCTCGGCGACCACCGCGACCCCGGCCACCTCGGGCGGCCAGACGATCTCGGGCAGCACCTGCTCGACCAGCCGGCCGGCCGGGAGCGCCTCCTGCTCGACCGGGGTCAGCGAGTCCGGCGCCGCCTCGGTGAGGCCGAGCGCCTCGGCGAGCTGCGGCTCCTGGGCGACGAGGTCGACGGTGCCGACGAGGGCGAACAGCTGCTCGGGGCGGTCCCACCCGGCGGCCGACGCGTGCGCCTCGATCTCCTTGACCACGGCTTGCAGCGCGCTCATCGGGTGCACCTCGGCAGGTCGGCCTCCGGGTTCGCGCGCCACGCGTCGATGTCCTCGATCGCGTCGGCGAGCTTGCTCACCTTGACCAGCCGGATCTTGCCGGTGTCGTAGTGCGAGCGGGCCGCCTCGGCGCAGTTCTCGGCCGGGACCAGGAACAGCCGGGCACCGTCGCGCTGGGCGCCGACGATCTTCTGGCCGATGCCGCCGATCGAGCCGACGGTGCCGTCGGGGTCGATGGTGCCGGTGCCGGCGATCATCTTGCCGCCGGTCAGCGAGCCGGGGGTGAGCAGGTCGTAGATGGAGAGTGCGAACATCATCCCGGCCGACGGTCCGCCGATGCTGTCGGAGAGCCGGATGTCGACCGAGAACGGGAAGATGTAGCGCTGCTCGACGCCGACGTTGATCCGGGACGCCTTCGGGTCGTCGGCGGCCTTCTCGGTGACGATCCGGACCTGCTTCTCCACGCCGTTGCGGCGGACGGTGACGGTGATCGGCGTGCCCGGCTTCACCGCCCGGATCGACTGCACCAGCTTGGTGCCGCTGTCGGGTCCGTGCCCGGGGTCCTTACCGTCGACCGCGACGAAGACGTCGCCGGTGCGCAGCTTGCCGTCCGAGGCACCGCCCTTGGCGACCAGGCTGACCCGGACGTCGATCCGGTAGTCCACGCCGAGCGCGGTCAGCGCTGCCGCGCGGGCGGCGTCCTGCGAGGAGGTCATCTCGGCCGCGGACTGCTGCTGGACCTGCTTGTCGGTCGTCTTCTTGTCCGGGAAGACGATGTCGTACGGGATCAGCGCGACGTCGGGGTCGACCCAGCCGAAGACCATGTCCGCCAGCGTGATCTTCTGCTGCGGCTGGGACTGGTAGACCGTGACCATCCGCAGGCCACCCTCGTCGCGGTAGGTCTTGTGCCCGGTGATCTTGATGATCTGCTTGCCGTCGAACTCGCCCAGCACGTTGATGGTCGGGCCGGGCTTCAGGGTCACGTAGCCGGAGGTCCGGGTGGCGCCGTACCCGCCGAGCAGGACGATCAGTCCCAGCGCGAGCAGGCCCGCGACGGTACGGCGACTCATGGGGTCACCCTCTCAGACGGGTGGCAACGGACCTCAGGCGGACCGTCGCGTCTCGTCGGGCCGCGGCGCGGTCCGTCGTACGGCGACGCCCGTGCTCCGCTCCCTCGTACGACGAGAGTCCGCACCCGGGCGGGGCCGGGCGGCCGCGGGCAGCGGCTTCTGGATGGCCCGGGCGAACCGCTCCTGCTCGGCGTCGGTGCGTTCGCGCTCGGGCCGCTCCCGCGCGACCCATCCCGCCCACAGCCCGGCCACCGTCGTGACCACGACGGCCGGCACCAACCAGAGCAGGATCTCCACGCGCCCATCATCGCGACCCGCTCCCGCCGTACGCGGAAGGACACGCCCGCCGGGACCTAGGGCCTCATTCGAATCGAGAACCTCAGGTCTGCGAATGAGCGCCCGAACAAGTCCCCCGAGCACGGATCGCTCACCGAACCTCGCCGACGGACCGGCATCGTCACGATCAGCGCAACGGAGGATCTCGTGCACTTCGCCGTGTCCGATGCCGTCAGCCAGGTGCTCGCCTCGGCTCTCGACGGAGTCACCGCGCGCCAGCGGACGATCGCCGACGACATCGCCAACGTCGACACCCCCGGCTTCCGGGCGAGCAGCGTCGACTTCGAGACCCAGCTCCGCTCGGCCATCGCCGACGGCTCCTTCGACGCGGGCGAGCCGGTCGAGACCGGCTACGCGGTGACGCCGACGGACACCCCGGTCGGTGCGAACGGCAACAACGTGGACCTGCGCAAGGAGACGATGGCCGCGGTGCAGAGCCAGTACCAGTACCAGGTGCTCACCAGGGCGGTCGCAGACCGCTTCGACCTGGTCAAGACCGCGGCGACGGGCGCCTGATGGGGGCCTTCGACCTGCTGAGGATCGCGAACACGAGCCTCGGCTTCCACCAGACCTGGCTGGACGCGCTGGCCAACAACATCGCCAACGTGAACACCGTCAAGCCGACCTCGGAGAACGCCTTCCAGGCCCAGATGGTCTTCGCCCGGCCGCGTGCCGACGGCGGCGTGGACGTGGCCGGGATCGCCTACTCCGACCCGGTCGGCCGGGTCGTCAACGACCCCGACAACCCACTCGCGGACGCCGAGGGCAACGTGCGGATGCCCGAGATCGACCTGGCCAGCCAGATGAGCCAGCTGGTGATGGCCCAGCGCGGCTTCCAGGCCTCGGTGCAGGTCACCAAGACCGCCCAGGACGAGTACACCTCCGCGCTGCAGATCGGGAGGTCGTGAGTATGAGTGTGAGCGGTATCGAGGGCGTCGGCTTCACGCCGATGGTCGCGCCCACCGTCCAGACGCCGACGGTGAACAAGCCCAGCGATGCGGGCGGCACCGACTTCGGCAGCCTGGTCGTCGACGGGCTCGACCGGATCGAGCAGGTCAACGACAAGGCCGCGGACCTCTCGGTGCGCGCGGCCACCGGTGACCTGGACGCGATCCACGACTACACGATCGCGGCCACCGAGGCCCAGGTGACCACCCAGCTGACCGTCGCACTACGCAACAAGGCCGTCGACGCGTTCAACGAGATCATGCGGATGCAGGTCTGATGAAGCAGACGGTCACTCGCTACCTGGCGCGCTACCAGCGCACCTTCTCCTCCCTCAACACGGGGCAGAAGGTCGCCGCCGCGCTCGGCACCGGCGCGCTCCTGCTCGCCGGCTTCCTGGTGTTCCGGTGGGCCTCCACCCCGTCGTACGCGCCGCTGTTCAGCGACCTGTCCTCCTCCGACGCCTCCGCGGTCATCGACAAGCTCGACGCCTCCGGCACGCCGTACAAGATCACCAACGGCGGCAGCACGGTGATGGTCCCGAAGGACAAGGTGTACTCCTCGCGGATCGCGCTGTCCGGTGACGGCCTGCCGAGCAGCAGCGGCTCCGGGTCGGGCTACGACATCATGAAGGAGGGCGGCCTCTCGGCCTCCAACATGCAGGAGCAGGTCAACTTCAAGCGCGCGATGGAGACCGAGCTCTCGCACACCATCGAGGCGATCAACGGCGTGAGCACCGCCGTGGTGCACCTGGCGCTGCCGGAGAAGCAGGTCTTCGCCGACAAGCAGGACCCCGCCACCGCCTCGGTGCTGGTGGCCACCAAGCCGGGCAGCACCCTGGATCCCGAGCAGGTGCAGGCGATCGTGCACCTGGTCGCCTCCAGCATCGACGGGCTCGACCCCGACAAGGTCACCGTCGCGGACGCCAGCGGCAAGGTGCTCTCGGTGCAGGACGACGGCTCCGGCACCGCTGCCGCGAGCACCCGCGCCCAGCAGGTCTCGGACTACCAGGACCAGGTGACCTCGCGGATCCAGGCGATGCTCGACCGGATCGTCGGCACCGGCAACTCGACGGTGACGGTGACCGCGAACCTGGACTTCGACAAGACCACGACCGAGAAGAAGAGCTACACCTACAACAAGCAGAACGTGCCGCTGTCCTCGACCAAGGCGTCGGAGAAGTACAGCGGGGTGAACCCGAACGGGCAGACCGGCGTCGTCGGCCCCGACGGCCAGATGGACAGCACCGGGACGGCCGGCACCAACGGCAGCTACGAGAAGACCTCGGAGACCTCCGACAACGCCGTCGACACCACCGTCGAGCACCGCGAGACCGCGCCCGGCTCGGTGCGGAACCTGCACGTCGGCGTGGTCCTGGACGCGGCCACCGCGCGCACCATCGACCCCAACGTGATCCAGAGCCAGGTGGCCAGTGCGGTCGGCATCGACACCGCGCGCGGCGACACCGCGGTGGTCTCGGTGCTGCCGTTCGACCGCAGCGCCGAGAAGGCCGCCGCGAAGGAGCTCGCCGAGGCCAAGAAGGCGGACGCGAGCGCGCAGCAGTGGGGCTTGATCCGCAACAGCGGCCTGGTGGTGCTGATCGTGCTGATCCTGCTGCTGGCCTGGCTCAAGGGCCGGCGCCGGGCGAAGGCTCGCGCCGAGGCGACCTCCTACCTGGTCGAGCAGCTGCGCCAGGAGGGCCTGGACCGGGCCGCCGCCCAGGCCGAGCTCGAGACCAGCCCGGCCGTGCTCGCGCTGGAGCAGGCCGAGAAGACCGAGGAGGACGAGCTGCGCGAGGAGCTCGCCGCCCTGGTCGAGCGGCAGCCCGAGGACGTCGCGTCCCTGCTGCGCGGCTGGCTGGTGGAGCGTCCATGAGCGAGCGAAGCGAGCGAACAGTCCAACGCCGCTGCCGCGCTCATGACGCGGCCGATGCGAAGCGAGGCCTGTCATGAGTGCACTCGCTGGGACGCTGGCGGGGCTCGGCGTCCGGAAGGCCGCCATCCTGCTCATCCAGCTCGGCAAGGACCGGGCCGCGGCGGTGATGAGCCACCTCTCCGACGCCGAGGTCGAGTCGATCTCCGCCGAGATCGCCCGGCTGGAGTCGATCAGCGCCGAGGAGACCCAGCAGGTCCTCGGCGAGTTCAAGGACATGATGACCGCGCGGGCGCACATCGCCCAGGGTGGCCTGAGCTTCGCCCAGCAGCTGCTCGAGCAGTCGCTGGGTCCCGAGCGCGCGGCCGAGGTGATCGAGCGGGTCAAGGCGGCCGCGGTCCGGCTGCCGTTCCAGTTCCTGCACCGCGCCGACCCCGCGCAGCTGCGCGGGTTCATCGTCGACGAGCACCCGCAGGTGATCGCGCTGGTGCTGGCGCACATGACCCCGGACAAGGCCTCGCTGCTGCTCTCCGGGCTGCCGCCGGCCCAGCAGGCCCAGGTGGCACACCGGATCGCGGTGATGGACCGCACCTCGCCGGAGATCATCCGCGAGGTCGAGTCCGCACTGGAGCGCAAGCTGTCCTCGATGCTGCAGCCCGCGGAGATGTCCCGGGTCGGCGGCGTGGACCCTCTGGTCAACATCATCAACCGCTCCGACCGCTCCACCGAGCGGCAGATCGTCGACGGCCTCGAGGCGCTGGACGCGGCGCTGGCCGACGAGGTGAAGAGCCGGATGTTCATGTTCGAGGACATCGTCAACCTCGACGACCGGACCGTGCAGCTGGTGCTGCGCTCGGTCGAGGGCAACCAGCTCGCGCTGGCGCTCAAGGGCGTCTCGGACGCGGTGCGCGCGAAGATCACCGGCAACCTGTCCAGCCGCGCCGCCGAGAACCTGGTCGAGGAGGTCGAGCTGCTCGGAGCGGTCCGGCTGACCCAGGTCGAGGAGGCCCAGCAGGGCATCATCCGGACCATCCGGCAGCTGGAGGAGCAGGGTCAGATCACGGTGCGGCGTGGGAGCGACGATGAGTTCGTCGAGTGAACCGGCCGCGCTGACCACGCTGACCACGCCCGAGCTGCGCAGCGGCACCTGGACCCGCTTCGGCGCCGGCAGCGTGCTCGGCGACGCGATCACCGAGGAGACGCTGGGCGCGCTCGCGGAGAGCACGCGGTCCGCGGCCCGCTCGCAGGGCTACGCGGTCGGCTGGGCCGAGGGGCAGCGCGCGGCGCGCGCGGAGGCCACGGCCGAGGCCGAGCGTGTCGCCGCCGCCCGGGCCGCCGAGGACGCCCACCGCGCGGCCGAGCACCAGGCCGCGATGGACGCGCTGCACACCGCGACGGCCCGGCTGCACGAGGCGGTCGCCACCGCGGTGGCGCAGGTCGACGACCGGGCGAGCGCGCTGGCGCTGGGCCTGGCCGAGACGATCGTGGGTGCCGCGACGACGGACCTCGACGCCGTACGACGGGCACTGGCACTGGCTCCGGTCCACGGGCTGGTCGCCCTGCGGGTGCACCCGCTCGACGTCGTCGACGGCGAGGTCCGGCTGATCCCGGACCCGAGCCTGGTGCGGGGCGACGCCCTGGCCGAGTACGACGACCACGTCCTCGACCTGCGCATCACCACCGCGCTGGAGCGGGTCCGGGAGGCACTGCGATGAACGTCCTGGAGGCTGCCCGGCCGTTGCGACTCGGCCGGGTCACCGAGCTGGTCGGGCTGCACCTGCGGGTGCGCGGGCTGCACGCGGCGGTCGGCGACCTGGTCGAGGTCGAACCCGGCGTCCTGGCCGAGGTGGCGGCCAGCGATCCCGACGGCCTGGTCTGCCTGCCGCTCGGCGAGACCACCGGCCTGCGCGTCGGCGCGCTCGCCCGGCACACCGGCGGACCTTTGCGGGTCCACGTCGGCGACGCGCTGCGCGGCCGGATCCTCGACGGGCTCGGCCGCCCGGTCGACGGCGGTCCTTCCCTGGACCACCTGCCGCTGGTCCCGGTCCAGCACCCGGCCCCGGCAGCGCTGAGCCGGCCGCGGATCGCCGAGCAGCTCGGCACCGGCGTGCGCGTGCTCGACACCCTGGTCCCGGTCGGGCGCGGCCAGCGCATCGGCGTGATGGCCGGCTCCGGCGTCGGCAAGTCCAGCCTGCTCTCCATGGTCGCCCGTGGCACCGATGCCGAGGTCTCCGTGATCGCCCTGGTCGGCGAGCGCGGCCGCGAGGTGCGCGAGTTCCTGGAGGACGACCTCGGGCCCGAGGGCCTGTCCCGTTCGGTGGTCGTGGTCGCGACCAGCGACGCTCCCCCGGTCGAGCGGCTGCGCGCGGCCTTCGTGGCCACCCGGATCGCCGAGCACTTCCGCGACACCGGCAAGCACGTGGTGCTGATGATGGACAGCCTCACCCGCGTCGCGATGGCCCAGCGCGAGATCGGCCTCTCCGCGGGCGAGCCGCCGGCCACCCGCGGCTACCCACCGAGCGTGTTCGCACTCCTCCCCCGGCTGCTCGAACGCGCCGGGACCGCGGCCGGCGGCAGCATCACCGGCATCTACACCGTGCTCGTGGAGGGCGACGACCTGCAGGACCCGGTCGGCGACACCGCCCGCTCGATCCTGGACGGCCACGTGGTGCTCTCCCGCCGGCTGGCCACGGCCGGCCACTTCCCCAGCATCGACGTGCTCGAGTCGATCTCCCGCGTCACCGGTGCGGTCACCACGCCCGCGCAGCGGCGCTCGGCCACCGACCTGCGCCGGCTGCTGGCCGCGCACCGCGACGTGCGCGAGCTGGTCGAGATCGGCGCCTACGTGCCCGGCGCGGACGCGGACGCCGACCGGGCGATCGCGCTGCTGCCGCAGCTGGACGCGTTCCTGCGCCAGGACCTGCACGAGACGGTCCGTCTCGTCGACGCGTGGAGCGCGCTGGCTGACCTCGTCGACGAGGACGCCGCATGAGCGAGCGTGCGAGCGAGCGATCCAACGCAGCCGAGCTGGACCGCGGCATCCTCGCCGTCCGTCGGGTGCGCAGCGTGCGCGAGGCGGACAGCCGGCTCGGGCTGCAGCGGGCGGTCGCCGAGCGTCGTACGGCGGGAGCCCGGGTGGCCGCGCTGCGCCAGCGGCTGGCCGGTACCAGCGCCTTCACCACCGGGGAGACCTCGGAGTTCCTCGCCGGACGAGCCGACCTGGCCGCGCTCGGCGAAGCGGTACGTGCCGCCGAGGCCGCCTGGGAGACCAGCCGCACCCTGACCGAGACGGCGCGTTCGGCCTGGCAGGCCGACCGGGCCCGCCTCGCCGCGATCGACCTGCTGCTGGAGCGCCGCGTCGCCGAGCGCCGGGCCGAGCGCGAGCGCCGCGAGGCCCGCGAGCTCGACGACCTGGCCGCCCAGCGCTGGCTGCGTGCGCGGGGAGGTGCCTGATGAGCGTTGCCGAGGTCACCGCCCGGATCGCGCAGATCCAGGCCCAGCTGGTCCAGCTCTCCCCGCCCGCGAGCACGAGCGATGCGGACTTCGCCACCGCGCTCGACGGCTCCTTCGACACCGGCACCGCGGGCGCCGCGAGCACCGGGACCGCGAGCGAGGACGCCGTGGTCAGCGAGGCCCGCAAGTACCTGGGCATCCCGTACGTCTGGGGCGGCACCGACCCGCAGAAGGGGCTGGACTGCTCCGGCCTGGTGCAGCTGGTCTACAAGAACCTCGGCTACGACCTGCCCCGGGTCTCCTGGCAGCAGGCCAAGGCCGGCACCGAGGTCACCGGCGGGCTGTCGAACGCGCGGCCCGGCGACATCCTCGCGTTCGGCTCGCCGGTTCACCACGTGGGCATCTACATCGGCGGCGGCAAGATGATCGAGGCGCCGCGGCCGGGCAAGGACGTCCGGGTCAGCGACGTCTACGAGACCCCCACGCACATCCGCCGGGTGCTGCCGGCCGACGGCGGCACCTCGGCGGCGCGGGTCGCCGGCCCGACGCCGTACGCCGACCTGTTCACCGCCGCGCAGCAGCGCTACGGCGTGCCGGCCACGCTGCTCTCCGCCGTTGCCCGGCAGGAGTCCGGCTACGACCCGGCCGCGGTCAGCCCGGCCGGCGCGCGGGGGCTGATGCAGCTGATGCCCGGCACCGCGCGCAGCCTCGGTGTGGACCCGCTCGACCCGGCCCAGGCCGTCGACGGCGCGGCCCGGATGCTGCGCGACCTGACCCGCCGCTTCGGCAGCACCGAGCTGGCCCTGGCGGCCTACAACGCCGGTCCCGGGGCGGTGCTCAAGTACGACGGCATCCCGCCGTACCCGGAGACGCAGCGCTACGTCCGCAACGTGATGTCGATGATGAAGGCGGCTTGATGAGCATGAGCATCCCGTCCCCCGCACCGTCCCCGGTGCCCGGCATGCCCGCGGTCGCGGGACTGCCCGCGGTCGGCACCGACGCGAAGGCGGCGGACCCGGCCGGGTTCCTGGCGATGATCGAGCAGGCGCTCGGCGTCGTGCCCGGCACGCCGACCGTGCCGGGCCTGGCCGCTCCCCCGGTATCCCAGGTCGACTCCGAGGTGACCGAGGACGCGACGCCGGAGGCTGCCGAGCCGGTGGACCCGCGCGGTGCCGCCGACGTGGCGACCGCCCTGGCCGCGGCCCTCTCCACCGGCGTGGTCCCGGCGGTGCCGGTCGGCGTCACGACTCCCGTGGCCCCGGCCCCGCCCTCGGCTACTGCACTGGGCCCGTCTCTCGCGGCTGCTCCGACTGCCCTGGCGTCCCCGCCGATCACCGCCAAGCCCGACTTACCGGCTGCTCCGGCGGCACTCCAGGACGACGCACCCTCCCCGGCGACCGACACCCCGGCGGCGCAGGTGGCCGGCCCCCTGCTGTCGAGCCCCCCGCTGCCGAGCACGCCCGCCATCGCGGCACCACTCCCCGCCGCGGCGCCGGCGGCGGTGACCGAGCCCGCGCCCGCGGTCCGGGCCCAGGTCTTCGAGAAGGTCGACGCCCTGGTCTCCCGCGGCCCGGGCACGCACCGGCTCACGCTCACCCTGCGGCCCGAGCACCTCGGCGAGGTGCGGGTGGTGATGACCGTGCGCGACGGTGCCGTCCAGGTACGCCTCGCGGCCGGCGAGCACGAGGCCCGGGCGGCGCTGCGCGAGGGCGTCCCGGACCTGCACCGGCTGCTCCAGGCCACCGGCGCGACCGACACGCGCGTCGTCGTACGGGAGCTCGCGCCGACGGCCCCGGCCGCGTCCTCCGAGAGCGACCTGTCCGCGTTCACGCAGACCGGGACCGACCGGTCGCCGCAGCACCAGCAGCACGCAGGGACGCGTGCCGACCAGCCCGCCACGGACGGCGACCCCACGACCCCGCGGCCGGCCCGGCCGCGCGACCAGGTCACGTCGATGCCCACGGCCACGCCGGCCGGCGGCCTCGACGTGTCCATGTGAGGAGGGAAGCCATGTCCGTCCCGGGCACCGAAGCGGTGACCAGCCCCGGCATCTCCGGGCTGCTGGGCACCACGCCCACCGGCACCGGCAGCACCGGCGGCACCGCCGACAAGGAGATGTTCCTGCAGCTCCTGGTCGCGCAGATGCGCTACCAGGACCCGATGAACCCGACCGACTCCAGCCAGTTCCTCGCGCAGTCGGCGCAGTTCACCGCGCTGGAGAAGATGCAGGCCGTCGCCGACCAGACCGCGGCCCTGTTCTCCGCGCAGATGGCCTTCGGCGCCAGCGGGCTGATCGGGCGGACCGTGTCCTGGCCCGACGGCGACGCCACCAAGACGGGCACCGTGCAGGGCGTCACCTTCGGCGCCGGCGGTCCCGTCCTCGACGTCGACGGCCAGGAGGTCCCGATCGCGTCCGTCATCTCCGTCACCACCGACTCCACCAGCACCACTGCCTGAAAGGGAACCACCATGCTGCGCTCGCTCTTCGCCGGGATCTCCGGCCTCCGGGTCAACCAGACCATGCTCGACGTCACCGGCAACAACATCGCCAACGCGAACACCACCGCGTTCAAGGCCAGCTCGACCGTCTTCCAGGACACCCTGAGCCAGATGCTCACCGCCGCCTCCTCGGCCGGCGTCAACCGCGGCGGCACCAACCCGATGCAGGTCGGCCTCGGTGTCCAGCTCGCCGCGATCAACACCAACATGACCCAGGGCTCGGCGCAGACCACCGGCCGGCCGACCGACCTGATGATCCAGGGCGACGGGATGTTCGTGGTCCGCAAGGGCAACGAGCAGCTCTACACCCGCGCCGGCGCGTTCACCTTCGACAACACCGGCGGCCTGGTCACCCCGACCGGCAACCGCGTGCAGGGCTACGCGCTGGACGCCGCCGGGCTGCCCACCGGCGGTCTCATCGACGTCACCCTCGACTTCTCCGCGCTCACCCCGCCGGTGCCCGCGGGCGTGCAGCTCACGTCGTACAACATCGGCAGCGACGGCAAGCTGCGCGGCATCTTCGACGACGGCGTGCAGCGGGACATGGCCCAGCTCGCCATCGCGGACTTCAACAACCCGATGGGTCTGGAGAAGGTTGGCGAGACGACCTTCCGGGAGTCCGCCAACTCCGGCGCGGCCCAGCTCGGCGTGGCCGGTCAGGGGCGCCGCGGCACCCTCATGGGCGGTGCGCTGGAGATGTCCAACGTCGACCTGGCCGCCGAGTTCACCAACCTGATCCTCGCCCAGCGCGGCTTCCAGGCGAGTTCGCGGGTCATCACCACCTCGGACCAGGTGCTCGAGGACCTGGTGAACATCAAGCGCTGACCGACGCCAGTACCCGCGACCGCACGGCGGTCATCCGAGAGGTGAGTCCTCCGGGTGACCGCCGTGCAGTGCGTTGAACCGGGTGTCGGCGCCGGGCGCGGACCAGAGACCGCCCTCGCCGGTGCGGTACACCGTGCCAGCGACAACAAGGGGCGCGCCGCGGTCGGAGTCGATCTGCAGCAGAAGGCCCTCGTACGCCATCGGGTCACCGAGCAGCCGGCCTCGGAGCTGGTCGAGGGTGAACCCGGGTTCGTCACCGGGCGCGAGGCGCACCTCGATCGCGACCGCGACGCCCAGCGGTCTCACCTCGTCCATGCGGACGACCGACAGACCGAGCTCGGCGAGAGCTTTCTCCATCTCGCGCCGCGCGGCCGCGCGGTCGAACTCGGGCGACTCGCTGGCGAATCGTTGCCCGGTGGCGATGTATCCGACCGAGGAGGAGAACTCCTCGTTGGGGCCTTCGCTCTCGGAAGCCGCGACTTCGGCGCCCGAGATCACCTGGTTCATCGCCGTCTCGTCCGACCGGATCAGCTCTCCGACCGCACCTTCGACGAGCCCCGCCTCCCACGAGCGAACGACCTCCTGGGCGGGCGCGGGTGCCTTGGCTCCGATGGCCGAGGGCCCGAGGGAAATCGCGAGGTGCAGCGACGCCGCGTGGGCCGACACGGTCGTGACCCGGTCGACGAAGTCCATGCCCGTGCCGGCGGCGACGGTCTTGACCGCCTCGTCCAGCGCCGCCTCGGTGTCCCGTCGCGCATTCTCGTCGTCCTGACCCATGCCGGTAGCCGCGGCCACTCCGGCGATCCCGAGCACCACCGCGCTCACCAGCGAGGCAGCCGCGATCCTGCGATCAAGGAAGGACATGGAAACCTCCGAAGGTGTCTGTCGCCGACACGCTCCAGCACGGACCCGCCGCGATGCGCACGTGACTCGTCACCGACTGAGACTCCGAAACTGTGCTCTAGGTTCCAACGACGTGCTGGTCTCCGCAGGAACAGCCGGGTCACGGCGATGTCCTCGGTCCTCCCTCTCACCGGCCGGCGAACAGCCTGCGGAACCATGACCCGGTGGTCGCGGTTCCCTCGTGTCCCGGGCACCACTCCTCGGCGGTGAACATCGCCCGGACGTCGGCGACGTGCTTGCCGCACCCCGCCCAGGTCGCCTTCTGGCAGGTCTTGCAGACAACGGGTCGGCACATGGCGTGCTCCTCTCAGGCCGGGGCGTCGCCGGCGTCGTGGGCGTCCGCGAACTCGCAGAACGCGTCGTACGCGCGCGGGCCGTAGATGGTCGCCGGGCCGCCCTTCATCAGGAACGTCACCCCGATCGCCTCGGCGGCCTCCTGCCGGGTCGCGCCCGCGCGGGCGGCGGCCTGGGCGTGCGAGGCGATGCAGCCGTCGCAGCCCTCGACCACGCCGATGGCGAGCGCGATCAGCTCCTTGGTCCGGACGTCGAGCGCGCCGTCGGCGAACGCGGCCCGGTGCAGCTCACCGAACCCGCGGTACACCTCGGGGATGCTGCGGCGCAGCTCGCGGTGCAACGGGGACAGCTCGCGCAGCACGGCTGCTCCGTGCGGGGACTGGTCGACGGTCGTGACACTCATGGCCGATACCCTAGGGGGTATGTGTCGTCGGAGTCAAAACACCCCCTGGGGTATCCTCGCCGCATGAGCACCATCGACCTGACCGCCGAGAACTTCGAGCGCACCATCGCCGAGAACGAGATCGTCCTCGTGGACTTCTGGGCGGCCTGGTGCGGACCGTGCCGGATGTTCGCGCCGATCTACGAGCAGGCCGCCGAGACCAACCCCGACCTCGTCTTCGGGTCCATCGACACCGAGGCGGAGCAGGCACTGGCCGCCGCTGCGCAGGTCTCCTCGATCCCCACGCTGATGGTCTTCAAGCAGGGACACCTGGTCTTCGCGCAGCCGGGCGCACTGCCGGCCCCTGCCCTCGACCAGGTGATCCAGGCCGCCCGCGACCTGGACATCGACGCGGCGCTGGCCGCCCAGAAGGAGCAGTGATGGAGCTCGACCCGGAGCAGCTGACCCCGGCGATCAACCGGATCAAGCGTGCCCAGGGCCAGCTGGCCGGCGTGCTCCGGATGCTCGAGGAGGGCCGCGACTGCGAGCAGGTGGTCACCCAGCTCGCCGCGGTCTCCAAGGCGCTGGACCGGGCCGGATTCGCCATCGTCGCGAACGGGCTGCAGCAGTGCCTTACCAGCGGCGACGGGATCGACGGCGTGGACGTGCAGAAGATGGAGAAGCTCTTCCTCTCCCTGGCCTGAGCCTCAGGCGAGCCCCTGCACCATCAGCACCACCCCGAAGAGCGCGAACAGCGCCGCCGCCCCGTACTTGATGGCCTTCTCCGGCAGCCGCTTGGCCAGCATCGCGCCGACCACGATCGCCAGCGCGTCGGCCGCGACCATGCCCAGCGTGGAGCCGATCCAGGTGCCCAGCCAGCCCTCCCGGGTGGCCAGCGTGATCGTGGCCAGCATGGTCTTGTCGCCGAGCTCGGCGAGGAAGAAGGCCGTCCCGACCGCGACCAGCGCGAGCCCGGTGCTGGTGCGCGCCTTGGCCGCCTCCTCCTCGGTGAGCTCGTCGCCGCGCAGCGTCCACAGCGCGAAGCCGAGGAAGGCCACGCCCGCCACGACGGCGATCGCGCCCTGGTAGTCGGCGAACGAGCTGCCGATCAGCGCGCCAATGCCGACCGAGACCAGGTGCACCAGGGCGGTGGCGACGGTGATGCCGAGCAGCACGTCGCGGGCCCGGTAGCGCGCGGCGAAGGTCATCGCCATCAGCTGGGACTTGTCGCCGAGCTCGGCGACGAAGATGACGGCGGTGCTGAGCAGGAACGCGTACATCGCGTGGACTCCTCCAGGTCGTGAGCGACCTGGCGAGGAGAGCGGACGTCCCTTCGACCAGGACGCCCAGGGGGTGGGTGTACTGGTCGAAAGTCTCGTCCGCCGGCCCGAGTGGGCCGGCCCGCCGTACCGGAGCCCCGCGAAGGCGGCTCAGTGTGTCGACACGGCTGTTGGGGACTACTCCCTTTCGGCGAGGAGCACGCTAGCAAACGCCGTTCAGCCCACGCGCACCGGCTTCCAGCTGTAGTCGAACGCGAAGCCCTGCGGGAAGTTCTCCTCGTTGCCGGTCGGGTCGAACAGGCAGAACTGCACGAACGCGGTGCCGGGCTGGAGCTGTCCGAAGACGCGCTTGAGCAGGTACCGGGTCACGTGCCAGTGCCCGTCGCAGTCGACGGTCAGGCCGGCCTCGCTGTTCTCGAAGTTCCAGTTGGTGTCGTACCAGGCGTCGGCGTCCGAGCTGCTGGTGTGGTCCGGCTCGCTCAGGTTCGGGCCCTGCTTGACCGAGACCCAGAGGTGGGTGCCCTGCTGGCCGCCGTAGCACTTGTACTTGCCCTGGATGTAGGCCTCACCGTCGTTGTCGGCCGAGAGGATGATGTTGGCGCCGGTCCAGGCGACCTGCGGGTCGGCGTAGGCGGGGGCCGGCTTGGCGATGGCGGGGCTGCCCATGGTGAGCGCGGCGACCACGGCGCCGGCGGTGGCGAGGGACTTCAGGAGTGGGTGCGACATGCGCCCCACCGTCTCCCCCGCCCGGCCCTCGGATCCATAGCGAGAACGGACCAGTTCCTGAATAGCCCGTCAGGGCTCGAACCGATAGCCCATGCCCGGTTCGTTGAGCAGGTGCACCGGCCGGGACGCGTCGGTCTCGAGCTTCTTGCGCAGCTGTCCCATGTACAGCCGCAGGTTGCCGCGTGCGGTCTCGTAGCCCGGCCCCCAGACCTCCAGCAACAGCTGCTTCTGGCTCATCAGCCGGCCCGGGTTGCGCACCAGCACCTCGAGCAGGTGCCACTCGGTCGGGGTCAGCCGCACCTCCTCGCCGGCCCGGACCACCTTGTGTGCGGCCAGGTCCACGCTCACCTCCCCGAAGGACACCGACGGCAGCTCCTCGCGCCCGAGCGAACGGCGCAGCATCGCACGCAGCCGGGCCAGCAGCTCGTCCATCCCGAACGGCTTGGTCACGTAGTCGTCGGCGCCGGCGTCCAGCGCGTCCACCTTGTCGGCGGAGTCGGTGCGACCGGAGAGCACCAGGATCGGCACGTCGGTCCAGCCGCGCAGCCCGGCCACCACCTCGGTGCCGTCCATGTCGGGCAGACCGAGGTCCAGCACGACCACGTCCGGCGGGTGCGCGGCCGCCGCGCGCAGCGCCTCGGCGCCGGTGGCCGCGGTGGTCACCTCGTAGCGGCGCGCGCGCAGGTTGATGCCGAGCGCGCGCAGCAGCTGCGGCTCGTCGTCGACCACCAGCACCCGGGTCACAGCTCGACCCCCTCGCGCTCGCGGCGTCCGGGGACCGACGCCGCCTCGGCCGCCCGGGTCAGCGTGAGCACCATGGTCAGGCCGCCACCCGGGGTCTCCTCGGGCACGAGCGTGCCGGCCATCGCCTCGGTCAGCCCGCGCGCGACGGCGAGCCCGAGGCCGATCCCGGTGGTGTTGTCGGTGTCGCCGAGCCGCTGGAACGGCAGGAAGACCCGGTCGCGCGCGGCCGCGGGGATCCCGGGACCGTGGTCGACGACGCGGATGCGCACGGTCTGCGCGCCCTCCTCGAAGCGCAGCTCCGGGTTCGTCCCGTACGGCGAGTAGCGCACCGCGTTGGTGAGCAGGTTCGCCAGCACCCGCTCCAGCAGGCCGGGGTCGGCCGAGACCATCGGCAGGTCTCGGTCCCCGTCCTCGACGTCGATCCGGTGCGGATCCAGCCCGAAGGCGTGCAGCGACCGGGTGACCACCTCCTCCAGGGCGGTCGGCTCGAGTGCCAGGGTCAGCGCACCGGTCTGCAGCCGGCTCATGTCGAGCAGGTTCTCGACCAGGTCCGCGAGCCGGTCCAGCGACTCGTCGGCGGCGGCGAGCAGCTCGACGCGGTCCTCGTCGGTGAACCCGCCGGTGCCGCGCAGGCTGGAGACCGACGCCTTCGCCGCGGCCAGCGGTGCCCGCAGGTCGTGCCCGGCCGCGGCCAGCAGGGCGGTGCGCATCTCGTTGCCGGCCGCCAGGGCCGCGGTGTCGGCCGCCTCGTCGCTGAACCGCGCGACCAGGTGCACGGTCCAGCTGACCAGCACCGCGACCAGCACGAAGACGACCAGGGCGATCGCGTTGTTGGCGTCGTGGATCGAGAGCGTGTGCAGCGGCGCGGTGAAGTAGAAGTTGATGAGGCCGCTGCTCAGCACCGCGGCGACCAGCGCCGGGCCGAGGCCACCGACCAGCGCGACCGCCACCGTGGTGAGCAGGAACAGCAGCATGTCGCTGGCCAGGTTCACCTGGTCGCGAGCCGGTACCAGCGCGGCGGTCAGCAGCGCGGGCGCGGCCACGGCGACCGCGAAGCCACCGAGCCGCCGGCCGCGACCGAGCCCGCCGCGTCCCTGGGGCAGCCAGGCAGAGAGGTCCACGACCTCAGTCTGCCGTGGCACGTGGCCGCACCGCTCTCGCCATCGTCAGCGTGCACAGCACGAAGAGGCCGAGTCGGACCAGGTCGGCGTCCGAGAACGTCAGCACGCCGTACGCGTTCTCCACGAAGCCCGTGAAGAACGCCCAGCCGATCGCGCCGACCGCGAGCACCACCCAGCCGGGCAGCCGGCGCGCCGCGAGGGCGCTGGCGAGGACCAGCCAGACCGCGGTCGGCAGCGGCGCCAGGCCGGCCAGGCCGGCGGTGGTCAGCGCGGCCACCTCGGTCCCGGCCGCCATCCCGAAGCGGACCCCGTTCTCGTCCCTCATCCGCGGCGGTGTCTGCATGGGGACCATCGAAACGCGCCGCGGTCGCGAAGTCCCGGGCCCTGACAACACCCTGACAGCCGCCGGCGTCAGGATCCTGTTAGGTCCCGTGGCCGCCCGGTTTCCCGGTGCTTGCATGAAGGCGTGACGACCACGAGCCTCAGCGTCGCCGAGCACCTCGGCCCGCACGCGCAGCCTCACGAGAAGCAGCACGCCTGGTGGAAGGTGATGTGCCTGACCGGCGTCGACTACTTCTCCACCCTCGGCTACCAGCCCGGCATCGCCGCCCTCGCCGCCGGCGCGGTCGCCCCGATCGCCACGGTCGTCCTGGTGCTGCTCACCCTGCTCGGCGCGCTGCCGGTCTACCGCCGGGTGGCCCAGGAGAGCCCGCACGGACAGGGCTCGATCGCGATGCTGGAGAAGCTGCTGCCGTTCTGGCGCGGCAAGCTCTTCGTGCTGGTGCTGCTGGGCTTCGCGGCCACCGACTTCATGATCACGATCACGCTCTCGGCCGCGGACGCCAGCGCCCACGTGGTCGAGAACCCGCACGTGCCGGACTTCCTGCACGGGCACGCGGTGCTCATCACGCTGGTGCTGGTCGGCCTGCTCGGCGCGGTGTTCCTGCGCGGCTTCACCGAGGCCATCGGGGTCGCGGTCGGGCTGGTGGTCGTCTACCTCGCCCTCAACGCCGTGGTGATCGCGGTGGCCGGGTGGCACGTGGCCGAGCACCCGCACGTGGTCGGTGACTGGACGAACCTGCTGCAGACCGAGCACACCAGCGTCTTCGCGGTGATCGGGGCCGCCCTGTTGGTCTTCCCCAAGCTCGCGCTGGGCCTGTCCGGGTTCGAGACCGGCGTCGCCGTGATGAGCCACGTCGAAGGCGATCCGTCGGACACCGAGGAGCGCCCGGCCGGCCGGATCCGGAACACCCGCAAGCTGCTCGCCGCGGCCGCGCTCATCATGAGCGTCTACCTGATCGCCAGCAGCCTGGTCACCACCTGGCTGATCCCGCCGAAGGAGTTCGAGGACGGTGGCGAGGCCTCCGGGCGGGCGCTGGCCTTCCTGGCGCACCAGTACCTCGGTGACGGCTTCGGCAGCGTGTACGACGTCTCCACGATCGCGATCCTCTGGTTCGCCGGTGCCTCCGCGATGGCCGGGCTGCTCAACCTGATCCCGCGGTACCTGCCCCGCTACGGGATGGCGCCGGAGTGGTCGGCCGCCATCCGGCCGCTGGTACTGGTGCTGACCGCGATCGCGTTCGCGATCACCTGGATCTTCGAGGCCGACGTCAACGCCCAGGGCGGGGCCTACGCGACCGGCGTGCTGGTGCTCATCACCTCGGCGGCGGTGGCGGTGACCCTGGCTGCGCGCCGTGCCGGGCAGCGCCGGCTGACTGTCGCCTTCGGGCTGGTCGCGGCGGTGTTCGTCTACACCACCGTGGACAACATCCTGGAGCGCCCGGACGGCGTGAAGATCGGTGGCCTGTTCATCGCCGCCATCGTGCTGGTCTCGATCGCCTCCCGGCTGCTGCGCGCCTTCGAGCTGCGTGCCACCGAGGTGCGGCTCGATCCGGCGGCCGAGCGGTTCCTGCGCGACTGCGCCCGGCGCAGCATCCGGCTGGTCGCCAACGAGCCGGACGCCCGGGACCGCGACGAGTACCACCGCAAGGTCGAGCAGATCCTCGACGACAACGACCTGCCCGACGCGGGCGACATCACCTTCGTCGAGGTGACCCTCACCGACCCTTCCGACTTCGAGTCCGCGATCGAGGCCCACGGCGAGGTGCTGCACGACAAGTACCGGGTGATCACGATCTCCTCGCCGTCGGTGCCGAACGCGCTGGCGGCGCTGCTGCTGCACATCCGCGACGTCACCGGGGTCCGGCCGCACATCTACTTCGAGTGGACCGAGGGCAACCCGCTCCCCAACCTGATGAGGTTCCTGCTCTTCGGCGTCGGCGAGGTCGCCCCGGTGACCCGGGAGGTGGTCCGTCGGGCCGAGCCGGACCGGTCCCGCCGGCCGCACGTGCACGCGGGCTGACGCTGGTTGAGTTGCTACCGGCGCAAGAGCAGAACCATGACGACCGGCAGTGCGAGCACGAGCAGACCGGCGAGCACCAGGACGATCACGAGGTTGGTGCGACGGGTTTTCACATTCACGGCGTTCTCCGTTCCTCGGGACAGCCGAACCTGTCACGATCCGGCGACCGATGGGGAAACGGACCTTCTGAACAGCGAACTTTTTCTGGCGACGCAGGCGAGTCCTCGTCGACGTCGTACGACGAAAGTCCCTCAAGTCCCGGCGGGACCCGCCGATCACCTCCCCTGAAGGGCCACGGACGGCCCGGGCAACACGCACAGGGAAGGTGCGCCATGATCACGCTCACGCGTCTCTCCGGTCAGGCATTCGTGCTGAACTCCGACCTGATCGAGCGCGTCGACAGCACGCCGGACTCGGTGGTCACCCTCGTCGACGGCAAGAAGTACGTCGTCAAGGAGTCCCTGACCGAGATCATCGACGCGGTCCGCGAGTACCGCAGCACGCTGATCGCGGTGACCTCGATGATCGCCGAGAAGCCTCCGCAGAGTCCCGACCGCCGCCTCGCGCCCGTGTCCACGATCGAGCGCGGGGAGGACTGATGGATCCGGCTCCCGCGATTGGCATCGGCCTGGGCTTCGTCGTCGTCGTCGCCGCCAACGTGCTCGAGGGTGGCAACCCGATGAGCCTGCTGCTCGGCCCGCCGCTGCTCCTGGTCTTCGGCACCACGATCCTGGTCAGCATCGCCGGCGGCACCATGACCGACGCCAAGAACATCGTCCCCTCGCTCAAGCGCGCCTTCACCGGCAAGGTGGACCCGGCCGCGGCGATGATCCCGGACGTGGTCTCGCTGGCCGAGAAGGCCCGCCGCGAGGGGCTGCTCGCGCTCGAGGACACCCTGCCGACCATCGACGACCCGTTCCTGGTCAAGGGCGTCACGATGGCCATCGACGGCACCGACCCCGAGGAGGTCCGCGACATCCTCGAGGCCGAGGTCTACGCCAAGCGCGCCGAGGACAAGCAGGCCGCGAAGTTCTTCGCCGACGCCGGCGCCTACGCCCCGACCATCGGCATCATCGGCACCGTCATGGGCCTGGTGCACGTGCTGGAGAACCTGGCCGCGCCCGAGGAGCTCGGCCACCTCATCGCCGGCGCGTTCGTGGCCACCCTGTGGGGCGTCACCTCGGCGAACGTGATGTGGCTGCCGCTGAGCAGCCGGCTCAAGCGCCTCGGCGAGCTGGAGTGCGCCCGGATGGAGCTGGCCATCGAGGGCGTCGCCGCGATCCAGGCCGGTGCCAACCCGCGGATGATCGCGCAGAAGCTGCGCTCCCTGCTGCCCTCGGGCCAGCAGGCGGAGTCCGAGGCCGCCTGATGTCGTCGCGGAGAAAGCGGCGCGAGGACCACTCCGACGAGCATCCCAACCACGAGCGCTGGCTGGTCACCTACGCCGACATGGTCACCCTGCTGATGGTGCTGTTCATCGTGATGTTCGCGATGAGCCAGGTCGACCAGAAGAAGTTCAACGCGCTCAAGGAGGGCCTGGCCGCCGGGTTCGGGCAGTCCACCTCGATCCACGACGGGTCCAACTCGATCCTGGACCAGCCCGGGATGGCCGCCCAGCAGCCGATCGCGCCGAACCGGTTCAGCGTCGAGGTCGAGCAGGTGAAGACCTCCGCGACGACCGAGGCCGCCAACCGCGCGGTCGCCGCGCACGACAAGGCCAAGGCGTCGGCGCAGCGTGCCGACGCGGAGGCCGAGGTGGACCGGCTCACCGACCTGGTCCGGCGCCTGTACGCCGCGCTGCGCAAGCACCACCTCGAGGACGACGTACGGACCGTCATCGACGACCGCGGCCTGGTGGTCAGCCTGGTCTCGCGGCACGTGGTCTTCGAGCCGAACCTGGCCACCCTGACCGCGCGCGGCCGGGAGATCGTCGACACCATCGCGCCGGTGCTCGCCGACATCCCCGACCCGCTGCAGATCGACGGGCACACCAACCAGGTCAAGGTGAAGCCGAAGTACTACCCGACCGACTGGGAGCTCTCCTCGGCGCGCGCGGTCACCGTGCTGCGGCACCTCAACGAGGTCGACCGGCTCCCCGCGAACCGGCTCACCGCCTCTGCCTTCGGGCACACCAAGCCGCTGGTCGACCCGCGCAAGCCGGGCTCGCAGCGAGTGAACAAGCGGGTGGACATCGTGGTCCTCTCGTCGCTGCCGAGCCAGACCCGCGCACTGATCCAGGACGTCATCCGGGAACGAGGAGGGATCTCATGACGGTGACCGCGATGCCACCCGCGACCGAGCAGGCCGCGCCGCCGAAGAGCCGCAAGAAGCTGGTCGTCATCGTCGTGGCCGTGCTCGCCCTCGGCGCCGGCGGCTGGTGGTTCATGAAGCCGGCACCGGCCGGCCCGCCGAAGCCGGGCGAGGTCGTCAAGCTGGAGCCGGTGCAGATCAACCTGGCCGCCGAGCACTACCTGCGCATCGGGATCGCGCTGCAGCTGGTCCAGGGCGCGACCGAGGCCGACGGCAGCAAGGCGCTCGACGCCACCATCGGTGTCTTCTCAGGGCTGCCGATGGCCGAGGTCAACGACCCCAAGCACCGGGTCGCGCTGAAGAAGGAGCTGGAGAAGCAGCTCTCCGAGCTCTACGAGAAGGACGTGATGGGGGTGTACTTCACCGAGTACGTGACCCAGTGAGCGACGAGTGAGGACCTGTTTCCCGGTGGTCTAGGGACGTTCGTCCCGACGGCTCAGGTGCCCCCCGGCAGCGCCGATACCTCCCGGCGTGAGCCTCGCGACCCCCACCCCGCGCAGTGCCGCTCGCAGCCGCCGCCGCGGGAGCGCAGAGCCGGTCCCCTACGACTTCCGCCGACCCATCCAGCTCTCGCGCGAGCACTCCCGCACGCTGCAGCTCGGCTTCGACGGGTTCGCCCGGCAGGCGACGACGGTCTTCACCTCCTCGCTGCGCACGGTCTGCCAGATGGCGCTGGCCTCGATCGAGCAGCGCTCGTACGCCGAGTACGTCGACTCGCTCGACGCCTCGACGTACCTGACCTTGTTCTCCGCCGAGCCGATGCCGGGCCTCGGCGTGCTCGAGCTGCCGCTGCAGGCCACCATGTCCTGCGTCGACCACATGCTCGGCGGACCGGGCAACCCCGACCAGCCGCTGCGCCCGCTGACCGACATCGAGGGCCGGGTCATCGGCGGCCTCGTCGAGCGGCTCCTCGGCGAGCTTCGCTACTCGCTGGCCGGCACGGTGGACCTGGAGCCGGCCGTGACCGGCATCGAGTACAGCCCCCAGTTCGCCCAGGTCGCCGGCGCCGCCGACGTCATGGTGGTGACCACCTTCGACCTCAAGGTCGACGAGCAGGCGCACCGGATGACGCTGTGCCTGCCGTTCAGCGGGCTGCTCCCGCACCTGACCTCGGCCGCCGCGCCGGCCCCGGCCTCCGAGCGCGAGCGGGCCAAGCGCGCCCAGGCCGCCCAGCAGCTGCACGAGCGCTTCGAGACGGTGCCGGTCGAGATCGCGGTCCGGTTCCGGCCGACCCGGCTCGGCCCCGGCGAGCTCAGCCGGCTGCAGCCCGGCGACGTGGTCCGGCTCAGCCACCCGGCCGCCGCGCCCCTCGACGTCACCGTCGACGACACCGTCTTCGCCCACGCCACCCCCGGAGCGCACGGCCGCCGGCTCGCCGCGCTGATCGTGGGCACCACCCAGGAGGAGAACCGATGACCGACCTCGCGCTCGCAGCCGGTGCGGCTGCTGCGGCCGTGCTCCCGTCCGTCGAACCACTGAGCGCGCTCGGCACCCAGCCCGGTGACGCGGGCGTGCTCGAAGGCTTCGCCGCTGCCGTCGTCGCCGACCTCGACGGCCCTCGCGGCGGCCGGATCGCGCTGCTCGTCGGCGGCGAGCTGACCGCGGCGCTCGCGGACAGTCCCATCGACGGCCTCGACCTCGGCGCCGCCACCCAGCCGGCGCTCGACGCCGCCGCGGCCGCCTTGGAGGCCAACGCCCGCGCCGCCCGCGTGGTCCCGCTGGATCTGGCGCTGGACGGCCTGACCTCGTTCACCGCGGTCCCGCTGGCCGGGTCCCAGGTGGCCGCCGCACTGCTCGTCGACGACGCGCTGCTCGTCGTACCGGCGGCCGATCCGTCCTTCGCCGCGACCACCCCGCCCGCGGCCACCGAGCCGCCGGCCGACAACGTGACCGCCCTCCCCCGGCGGGGCATCGAGATGCTGCACGGCGTCGACATGGAGGTGACCGTCGAGCTGGGCCGTACCCGGATGACGGTCCGCGACCTGCTCGCGCTCACCCCGGGCGCCGTGCTCGAGCTGGACCGGGCCGCGGGCTCGCCGGCCGACCTGCTCGTCAACGGCCGCCTGATCGCGCGCGGCGAGGTCGTCGTGGTCGACGAGGACTTCGGCCTGCGGGTCACCGAGATCGTCGACGACAGCGCGACCGGCTGAGCATGCTCGAGCTGACCATCCGGCTGATCGTCTCGCTGGCGATCGTCGTCGGACTCCTGCTGCTGCTGGCCCGGTTCGGTGCCCGGAAGTTCCGGGGCTCGGCCGGGGCGCTGGTGCACGTCGTGCACCGCCAGCCGCTGAGCCGTACGTCGGCCGTCGCGGTCGTGACCGTGGGCAGCAGGGTGCTCGTGCTCGGCACGACCGAGCAGCAGGTCAGCGTGCTGGCCGAGCTGGACCCGGACGAGCTGGAGCTTCCGGACGTCGAGGTCGCCGAGACGGTCGAGACCGTTCCTCCCGCGATCGGCGCTCTGCAGGGCTCGATGCTCTCGGCGCAGACGTGGAAGCAGGCCTACAGGGCAGCCACCGCGGGACTGTCCGGGAAGAAGGCGTCCTGATGCGCCGCCTCCTCCTCGCGCTCGCCGGCGCGGTCGGGTTCGTGCTGCTCTCCGCGGCCGGCGCGATGGCCGAGCCGGTCGGGCCGAAGGGTCCCGGCGGCACCGACGGGACCGTACGGGTGGACATCGGCGGTCTCACCGACAAGCCGAGCACCTCGGTCACCGTCATCATCGCGCTGACCCTGCTGAGCCTGCTGCCGGCGATCCTGCTGACCTGCACCAGCTTCACCAAGATCCTGGTGGTGCTCGGGCTGACCCGCAACGCGCTCGGCCTGCAGCAGACCCCGCCCAACCAGGTGCTCGCCGGACTCGCCCTGTTCCTGAGCCTGTTCATCATGGCGCCGGTGCTCGGGGCCATCAACGACGCCGGCGTGCAGCCCTACCTGCACGGCACCAAGACCAACGCGCAGGCCTACCACGACGGCGTCGAGCCGCTGAAGGCGTTCATGCTCGAGCACACCGACAACGACGAGCTGCAGCTGCTCACCGACGTCGCGCACCGCAAGCTGCCCAAGGACGAGAAGGACGTCTCGATGGCCACCCTGGTGCCGGCCTTCGTGCTCACCGAGCTCAAGCAGGCCTTCATCATCGGGTTCATCGTCTTCATCCCGTTCCTGGTGATCGACATCGTCGTCAGCGGGGCGTTGATGGCGCTGGGCATGATGATGATGCCGCCGGTGGTGGTCTCGCTGCCCTTCAAGCTGCTGCTCTTCGTGCTGGTCGACGGCTGGGGTCTGGTGATCCGGTCGGTGGTCGCGAGCTACGGGACCTAGCTGCCGTGACCGACACCGCCATCATCGAGATCGCGCTGCGCACCATGCTGGTCGCGCTCAAGCTCTCCGCGCCCATCCTGGTGACCTCGCTGGTCATCGGCTTCACCATCTCGCTGTTCCAGTCGATGACGCAGATCCAGGAGTTCACGCTCTCGTTCGTGCCCAAGGTCGTCGGCGTCGGCATCGCGCTGCTGGTCTGCGGCAACTGGATGCTGCACACCCTCGTCGACTTCACCCAAGACCTCTTCGCCTCGATCCCCGGGCTGCTCTCGTGACCATCACCGTGGCCGGCGAGCCGCTGATCGCCTACCTGCTCGCCTCGGTGCGGATCGTCTCCTGGCTCGCGCTGGTGCCGCCGTTCTCCTCGCGGGCGGTGCCGGCGATGGCCAAGGTGGTGCTTTCCCTCGGCCTCGCGTTCGCGGTCACGCCGGCGATGGCGGGCACGATCCCGGTCGGGTTCGCCGAGCTCGCCGTCAACGTGGTCACCCAGGTGCTCGTCGGCGCCGGGATGGGCTTCGTGACGTACCTGCTCTTCCAGGCGGTCGCCACCGCCGGCTCGCTGATCGACCTGTTCGGCGGGTTCGCGCTGGCCCAGGGGTTCGACCCGCTGAACTACCAGATGAACACCGTCTTCGGGAAGTTCCACCAGATGCTCGCGGCGATGCTGCTGTTCGCCTCCGGCGGGCACCTGCTCGTGGTCGGCGGGCTGCTGCGCACCTTCGAGTTCCTGCCGCTGGGGACCACGCCGAAGGTCGGCCACTCCGCCGACGTGCTGGTCACCGCGATGAGCATGTTCTTCACCACCGCGGTGCAGATCGCGCTGCCGATGATCGCAGTCCTCTTCGTCGCCGACCTCGGGCTGGCGCTGCTGACCAAGGTGGCCCCGCAGCTGAACGCGATCAACGTCATGTTCCCGGCCAAGATCGGGCTCACCCTGCTGCTGGTCGGGCTCTCCTTCCCGGTGCTGCCCGAGGCGATGGCGCGCCTGGTCGACCTGGCCAACCAGGCGATGTCCTCGCTGGCAGGCGCGCCGTGAGCGAGGTGTGCCGATGAGCGGGGAGAAGACCGAGAAGCCCACCGCCAAGAAGCGCAAGGAGTCGCGGAAGGAGGGCCGCGTCCCGCGGACCCCCGAGCTCGGCGGCTGGGCCACGCTGCTGCTGGTCGGGATGGCGCTGCCGGTGCTGCTGAAGCACGAGCTCGGCGCCCTGCGCGAGCTGATGGTCCGCTCCCTGAGCATGGGCGACGAGGCCACCCCCGGCCGGGCGCTGCTGATGCTCGGCGACGGCGGCAAGCACGTGCTCGTCGCACTGGTCGGGCTGGGCTGCGGGGTGATGCTCGTCGGCGTCGCCTCGGCCGTCGCCCAGGGCGGCTTCTTCGTGGCCACCAAGACGGTCAAGCCCTCGTTCTCCAAGCTGAACCCGGTCGCCGGGGCCAAGCGCGTCTTCGGGCCGCAGGCGCTCTGGGAAGGCGGCAAGATGCTGCTCAAGAGCGCCCTGGTCGCGCTGGTCTGCTACGGCAGCGTGCGCGCGATGATGCCGCTGATCGGCGGCCTGGTGCCGATCCCCACCGTGCTCGACACGGTCTCGTCCACGGTGCTCGGGATGATCCGCAACATCGGCCTGCTCGGGCTGGTGATGGCCGGTGCCGACTACGCCATCCAGCGCCGCCGGATCGGCAAGCAGGTGCGGATGACCAAGGACGAGGTCAAGCAGGAGCACAAGCAGACCGAGGGCGATCCGATGCTCAAGAGCGCGATCCGCTCGCGCCAGCTGGCCGCCGCCCGGAACCGGATGATGGCCGAGGTCGCCACGGCCGACGTGGTGCTGGTCAACCCGACGCACGTCGCGGTCGCCCTCCGCTACGACGCCCTGCGCGGCGCCCCGACGGTCGTGGCGCGCGGCGCCGGGGCGATCGCCGGCAAGATCCGCGAGCGCGCCGGCGAGGAGCGCGTGCCGCTCGTGCGCGACGTCCCGCTCGCCCGGGCGCTGTACCGGTCCACGCGCGTGGGCCAGGAGATCCCGCCCGAGCTGTTCGCGGCGGTCGCCCAGGTGCTCGCCTTCGTCATCAGCCGCAAGCGACGAGGCCAGTACGGCGGCGAGCACGGCTCTCCCCGTCGTACGGACGACGTGCCCGACGTACCCAGGAACAGGCCCCCCGTCAGGAGGACAACGTGAAGCGACTGACCCAGCTCGCCGTCCCGATCGGCATCGTCTTCATCGTGGTGATGCTGGTGGTGCCGCTGCCGGCGATCCTGCTCGACCTGCTGATCGCGCTGAACATCACCGGCGCGCTGCTGATCCTGCTCACCGCGATGTTCATCGCCAAGCCGCTCGACTTCGCCGCGTTCCCGGCGGTGATCCTGGTGATGACGCTGTTCCGGCTCGCGCTCAACGTCTCCGCGACGCGGCTGGTGCTGCTCGACGGGTACGCCGGCAAGGTGATCGACACCTTCGGCCACTTCGTCGTCGGCGGCTCGCTGATCGTCGGGCTGATCGTGTTCGCGATCCTGCTGGTGATCCAGTTCGTGGTCATCACCAACGGCGCCGGTCGGGTCGCCGAGGTCGGTGCCCGGTTCACCCTGGACGCGATGCCCGGCAAGCAGATGGCCATCGACGCCGACCTCAACTCCGGCCTGATCGACGAGGACGAGGCCCGCCGGCGCCGTCGCGAGGTGCACGCCGAGGCCGACTTCTACGGCGCGATGGACGGTGCCTCCAAGTTCGTCAAGGGCGACGCCATCGCCGCCATCGTCATCACCCTGGTCAACCTGATCGGCGGCTTCGCCGTCGGCGTGGGCCAGAAGGGGCTGCCGTTCGGCGACGCGATCTCGACGTACAGCCTGCTCTCGGTCGGCGACGGCCTGGTCTCGCAGATCCCGGCGCTGCTGCTCTCGGTCGCGACCGGCCTGATCGTGACCCGGTCGACCGGCGAGGACGACATGGGCTCCGACATCCTGCGCCAGGTGACCGCGTCCCGGACGCCGCTGCGGGTGGCCGGGTTCGCCGGGCTCGCGCTCTGCCTGATCCCGGGGCTGCCCAAGCTGCCGTTCATCCTGGCCGGCGGGCTGATGCTGCTCGCCTCGACACGGGTGGTCGAGGAGGAGCCGGTCGCCGAGACCGACGCCACCCTCGCGCTGCCCTCGCCCGACTCCCCCGAGGTGATCGCCACCGAGATCCTGCTCGACCCGCTCGGGCTGGAGCTCTCCGGCGACATCATCGACCTGGTCGACCCGAGCGCCGGCGGCGACCTGCTCGAACGCGTCAAGGCACTGCGCCGCAAGGTCGCCGGCGACATCGGCATCGTGGTGCCGCCGGTGCGCACCCGCGACAACCTGGACCTGCCGCTGCACACCTACGCGATCAAGCTCTTCGGCGTCGAGGTCGCGCGCGGCGAGGCACCACCCGGGACGGTGTTGGCGATCGGCGACTACCTGGGGTCCTTGCCCGGCCGGACGACGCGGGAGCCGGTCTTCGGGCTGGAGGCGAAGTGGATCCCGGCCGAGCTGCGCAACCAGGCCGAGATCGGCGGCGCGACCGTGGTCGACCGGGCCTCGGTCATCACCACGCACCTGGCCGAGGTGGTCACCACGCACGCCGCCCGGCTGCTCGGCCGCGAGGACGTCCGGCTGCTCACCGACGTGGTCAAGAAGTCGCACCCGGTCGTGGTCGAGGAGCTCACCCCGGCCCAGCTCACCCTGGGCGAGGTGCAGCGGGTGCTGCAGAGCCTGCTCGACGAGGGCGTCTCGGTGCGCGACCTGGTCCGGATCTACGAGGCGCTCTCGCTGCGCGCGCAGACGACCAAGGAGACCGACGCGCTGGTCGAGGCGGCCCGGCAGGTGCTCGGGCCGGCGATCGTGACGCCGTACGTCTCCGGGAGCGGCACCGAGCGGACCGCACACGTGATCTCGCTCGACCCGATGCTGGAGCAGCAGCTGCTCGAGGACCTGCGCCCGTCCGAGCAGGGCTCGGTCATCGCCGTCGACCCCGACCTCGGCCAGTCGGTGCTGAGCCAGCTCGCGGCGCTGGTCACCGAGGCGGAGAACCAGAACGTGCGGCCGGTGCTGGTCTGCTCGCCCCACCTGCGGCCCGCCGTACGACGGTTGGTACGGCCTTCGCTGCACCAGCTGCCCGTGCTCTCCTACGCCGAGCTCGGCGGCGCCGAGCAGGTCCGCTCGGTCGGCGTGGTCGGCGCCGCCCCCGCGCTTCCGGCGGGTGCGCGATGAGCGAACGGAGTGAGCGAACAATTCAACTCAGCTCCCGGGGCTCGTGCGGGCCCGACGCGAAGCGAGTGATCGCATGAGTCCTTTGTCCCCCGCGGTGCTGACCGCCGCGACCGTCGTCTCCTCGCCCGCGCTCTGGTCGGCCCTGGTGGACCAGACGATGCCCCTGGACGTCGCCCTGACGAGGTACCTGGTCGCCGTGCTGATCTGCTGGGCCGTCATCGGTGTCGTGGCGGAGTTCGCCTTCCCCGCCCCGGGTTCGGTGAAGCCGCGCGAAGCCCAGGAGGCCCAGGAAACAAGGGAAAACTCGTCGTCCGGGGAGGGCGAAGCGGCCTGAGAACTGTCGGTGCTCGCGTCTAGGTTGTCGGTATGACCTCGACGCAGACCCTCGACGCTTCAGCTGTGTTGGCTGCTGCGCGGCGTCATCGCGGGGAGGCTGATCTGGCGGAGGCGCGGGTGCTGGCGGACGCGCTCGCCTGGGCGCACCTGCACGAGGTCGGGTCGCTCGATGAGGGTGGGGTGGCGACGTGGGGTGACTCCCCGATCCCGATCGCCGGTGAGGGGGCTCCGCTGGTCTCGGAGTTCTGCCTCTTCGAGATCGCCGCCGCGTTGGGGCTGACCCCGGAGGCTGGTCGGTACCTGGTCGCGCACGCGCTGGAGCTGTTCCACCGGCTGCCGCGGTTGTGGGAGCGGGTCCAGTCCGGGTCGCTGCCGGCGTGGCGGGCACGCCGGGTGGCGGACAAGACCAACGCCCTGTCGGTCGAGGCGGCCGCGTACGTCGATGCGCAGGTGGCGCAGTACGCACCCCGGATCGGGAACGCCGCCCTGGATCGGTTGGTCGATGAGGCGATCGCCCGGTTCATGCCCGAGACCGCCGCCGAGATGGCCGAGCGGTCAGCGGACGGGCGGCACGTCACGATCAACCACCAGCAGGCATCGGCGCAAGCCGATGAAGCCGACCCGGCCGAGATTCTCGGAGGAGCGAAGCGGGGGAGGGAATCTCAGCCGGTCGGCGCCTCGGCACCTGCCTGAGCCATCTCACGCGACCCATCCCGTGGGGACCAGTTCCTCGGGTTCGCCTCCCCGGACGTCGAGCGCGTCGAGACACCGCGCCGGAAGACCCGGCAGATCGTGTTGCATGTGCACCTCTCCGAGCGCGCCCTCGGCGAACCGCACGGAATTGGGCGCGTCGAGTCCCCGAACATCCTGGTCACCGCCGCGCAGATCGCCGCCTGGTGCGGCCTCCCGGAGACCCAGGTCATCCTCAGAGACCTCGGCTGCGTCGCACCGCACTGCACCAAACAAGCCCGCCGCGCCGACATCGACCACATCCTCCAGTGGATCCTCGGCGGCAGCACCGGCGACCTCAACCTGGCCCCGTTGTGCCGGAAGCACCATCGGGCCAAGACGTTCAGCGCCTGGGCCTACACCATGCTCCAGCCCGGTTCCTATCTGTGGCGGTCTCCGATGGGCCACGTCTATCTGCGCGACGGCACCGGCACCCGCGGCCTCACCCCACGACCCGTCGATCCCCCGGGTGGGTAATCCCCTCAAGCCGCCGGTTGCGCCGCTCAGTTCACTGACGACGTGCGACCCGTACTGCTGGATTGCCGCTGCGGCGGTACTGGCGCCGTGCGCGGTTTCGTAGCGAGCGCACGGTCTTGCTGGCCATCAGCAATGTCAACCCGACGCCGAGCAGGAGGCGCGAGACCCAGAGCAGCGTCGGGTGCACAAGCACGCCCACCGGAACGAATGTCACCCGCCCGAGCAGAGCAAGAGTCTGCCCGCGCATCGTGCCCGCAGCATCCGAAACAGGCTCATCCCAATCGAGGGTGTAGGTGGGGTCTGACGCCGCCGGTCTCGAGCACGTTGTCGTAGGCCGCGCGCCGGCCCCGCAGCTGGGCCGAGCGGCCGGTGACGAGGTTCGAGCGCAAGGGGACTGCCGCCGGCCGCGGCATCGCCGACCTCAGCCACCCCCGGCGATGTTGACCAGCCACGAGGTCCCGAACCGGTCGACGCACATCCCGAACTCGTCGCCCCACGCCTGGGTGGCCAGCTCGACCGTCACGGTCCCTCCGTCCGACAGCGCCTGCCAGTAGCCGCGCAGTTCCTCGGTGTCGTCCCCGCCGAGGCTGACCGCGAGGTTGTTCCCGGGCCGCAGCGTCTCGCCCGGCAGCATGTCGGCGGCCATCAGCGTGAGGCCAGACGCTGTTTCCAGCTGGCCGTGCATGACCTGGTCGCCCACGCCGTGGTCGTCGGTGCCGAAGTCGCCGAAGTGGTTGATCGTGAGATCGCCGCCGAACACGTCCTGGTAGAACGCCAGGGCGGCCGAGGCATCACCCGCGAAGCTGAGGTAGGGGTTCAGTCGAGTGGTCATGGACCGACGATAGAGGGCTCATTCCCATCGAGGGTGTAGGAGTTGGGGTCCGAAGCCGCCGGTCTCGAGCAGCGATGTGGCGATGTGGTGGGTCAGGGTGCGGAACCCGAGTGCGGACCCCGGTCAGGCTCGAGTCGCTGTCCAACGACGTCGAGGCCGAGCCGGTCGAGCCGGGCGAAGGTGGTCAGGTCGGGACGGCCGAAGCCGACCGGCGGGCTAGCGTCCGGCACGTCGAGGTCGTCCAGATGGCGAGCGTGAGAACTCCCATCTTCGGGAGGCCTCGACTCCCACCCGCTCAACGAACGCGCGATCCGCAGACGGCGGCGCGCCAGCCGATCGCTCTCCGGGGCTTTCGTCAAGCCCATCGCACGATGCCCGGGCGTAGCGGGCCGCAAACCAGCGTCGGTGCCGAAACGCGCTCAGTACCGAGCAGCAGCCAAGAACCCCGAGGCCCCCTCGGCCACGGCCACGACCTCGCACTCCTCGATGAAGATCGGCGCGGAGCCGATGATCTGCGACCCCGGGGAGTCCGCGGCGACGAGCGAGAACTCCTTCTGGAACACCGAGCGCGCCTCGGCGGACTCGAAGACGTAGCAGCCCTCGAACCACTCCCCTGCCCGCATCCGCCAGGTCTTGAACCGCAGGCCCTCCATCGCGGAGAACCGGGCGTGCGAGGTGTCCGCGACGTAGTCCGCCAGCGCGTCCTCGACACCCGCGGGCGCCTCGGCCAGCGACCAGCGCACGGTCAGTCCTGCCAGGGTGCTCATCGTCCGACTCCTTCCAACGGGTTCTCCGACCCGAGCCAGTGCAGCAGCAGCCGCACGCCGAACCCGGTCGGGCCGGCGGTGTACTCGTCCTTGTCCGCCAGGCTGTCGCCCACGGACGCGATGTCCAGGTGCAGCCAGGGCAGCCCTCCGGTGAAGTGCTGGAGGAACAGCGCGGCGGTGATCGCCCCGGCCCGCCCGGGAGCGTTGTCCGCGTCGGCGACCTTGGAGGCCAGCAGCGACTCGTACTCGGCGGCCAGCGGCATCCGCCACATCCGCTCGCCCGAGGCCCGCGAGGCCGCCTCGACGTGCCCGGCGGCGCCCTCGTCGGTGGCGAAGTAGCCACCGGTGTGCAGCCCGAGCGCGACCTTCATCGCGCCGGTGAGGGTGGCCACGTCCAGGAGCAGGTCGGGCTTGAGCTCGCTGACCGCGTACTGCAACGCGTCCGCGAGCACCAGCCGGCCTTCGGCATCGGTGTTGGTGACCTCGGTGGTTCGTCCGCCCCAGTGCGTGATGACGTCGCCGGGACGCATCGCGTCGCCGCCGATGGAGTTCTCGGCGATGGCCAGCAGCCCGGTCACCCGGATCGGACAGCCGACCTGGTGCAGCGCGCCCATGGTCGCGGCCACCACGGCAGCGCCGGTCATGTCGCGCTTCATGTTCATCATCGCCTCGCCCGGCTTGATGGACAGGCCGCCGGTGTCGAAGGTGATGCCCTTGCCGACCAGCACCACGTGCGGCCCTCGCCGGCGCGGCGCGTAGTCGAGCCGGACCAGGCGCGGCGGCGAGTCGGACGCGCGGCCCACGGCGAGGATGCCGCCGAACCCGTCCTTGGCCAGCTGCACCTCGTCCCAGACCTTGGTCTTCAGCCCGCCCGGCTCCGCGAGACGCAGCGCCTCGTCGGCGAGCCAGGCCGGGTTCTTGATGTTCGCCGGCACGGTGGCCAGCCGGCGTGCCTCCCAGGACGCCCGGGCGATCGCCTCGGCCCGCTCGAGCACCGGCGCATCGGTCTCCGGCGAGGCGTACGCCAGCGCGAACCGTCGTACGGCGCCCGGCCGGTCGTCCTCGGTGCGCAGGCTGAAGCGGAACGACGCCAGCACCGCGCCGGCCACGAACGCGGTCAGCCCGGCTTCGTCGCCGACCGCCTGCACGGCCGAGACCACCTCGTCGCTGCCCCGCGCCGCCCGGGCGAGCGCAGCCCCGGCCTTGCGGAGGGCGTCGGGCCCGGCGTCACCGGCGCCGACGGCGTACACGGTGAGTCCGGCGAACGGCAGCGCGGTCGCGGAGCCGGCGGCCGCGGAGGCGCCGGCCTGGTCCAGCAGCGCGAGCAGATCCACGTCCAGGCGCTCGCTCACCTCGGCTGCGCCGGGCCCCAGGCTCAGGTCACCGTCGTCGTCGAGGAGCGCCAGCGCGACCGCACGGGCGCGGCCGTCCGGGGCGCCCGCGAGAAGGGTGAAGGCAGGGGGTCCCGAGACGGGCTTCGCGGCTGGCACGCAGCGACAATACCGAAGGCCCCGCCCCCGTCATCCGGGGTCGGGGCCTTCGACACGTTCAGCGGATCGGCGTCAGCCGACCACGTCCTTGAGGGCGTCACCGAGTGCGCCGGCCTCTTCGGCATTCAGCTCGACCACCAAGCGGCCACCGCCTTCGAGGGGGACCCTCATGACGATGCCACGCCCCTCCTTGGTGACCTCCAGCGGCCCGTCGCCGGTCCGCGGCTTCATTGCCGCCATGCGCACACCTCTTCCTTAGCGTGAATCCGAGCGCTCACCCAGGGGTGTGACGCCGTTCTCAGCCATTATTCCCCATGACGCCACGCCTCGGACAATCGCGCCGCAGCCGGTGGGCGTGGTGTTGAGGCAGACTCGGGGGGTGCACGCCCGCTCCGCGCTGTTCGACCTGTACGGCGACCACCTGCTCGCCCGCGGCGGCAGCGCGCCCGTGGCCGGCCTCATCCGGATGCTCGAACCGCTCGGCATCAGCGGTCCCGCGGTCCGCACCGCGGTCTCCCGGATGGTCGCCCAGGGCTGGCTCGAGCCCGAGGACGGCGGCGCCGTCTACCGGGCCACCGAGCGGGCCCGGGTGCGGCTCGACGAGGCCGGCGCGCGCATCTACCGCACCGGCACCGAGAACTGGGACGGCTGCTGGCACCTGCGCATCCTCGACCCGATCGCCGACCGCGGCCGCCGCGAGCGGGTCCGCACCCAGCTCCGCTTCCACGGGCTGGCCCCGGTCAACGAGAGCACCTGGGTGACCCCGCGGCACTCGGCCGAGGCTGACCGGCTGCTCGCCGAGGAGCAGGTCGCCGCGGTGGCACTCTCGAGCACCGACGCCGGTCCGCCGCAGCGGTTGCTGGCGGCGTACGACGTCGACGCCCTGGCCGCGGCGTACGACGACTGGCGCAACGACGCCGTACGAAGGACCGCGGACGCCCCCGCGCGAGGAGACGACCGGACCGCCTTCGTGGTCCGTTCCGAGCTGGTGCACAGCTGGCGGATGTTCCTGTTCCGCGACCCAGGCCTGCCCACCGCCCTGCTCCCGGCCGACTGGCCCGGGTACACCGCCGCCGCCTTCTTCGACGAGCACGCGGACCGGCTGCTCCCGGCAGCCCGGCGGTTCGTGGACGGGTGCCTGAGCGCTACCCTCGCGAGCACCGGAACGACCCCGACGAACGGAGCCTCCCGATGACCGGCCCGGTGACCTACGAGACCGCCGACGGCGTCGCCACCATCACGCTGGCCCGCCCGGACGCGATGAACAGCCTGGACATCGTCACCAAGGAGGCCCTGCTGGACGCGGCCACCCGGGCTGCCGAGGACGAGGCCGTGCGCTGCGTGGTGCTGACCGGGTCGGGCCGGGCGTTCTGCGTCGGGCAGGACCTCAAGGAGCACGTCGAGCTCCTCAACAGCGGCTCCTCCGACCAGCTGTTCACGACCGTCGAGAAGCACTACAACCCGATCGTGACCACGCTCGCGGAGATGCCCAAGCCGGTGATCGCCGCGGTCAACGGCGTCGCCGCGGGTGCGGGCGCCAGCCTCGCCTTCGCCTGCGACCTGCGCATCCTGGCCGCCTCGGCCGGGTTCAACCTGGCCTTCCCCGGTGTCGCGCTCTCCTGCGACACCGGCGCCTCCTGGACGCTGCCGCGGCTGGTCGGCCGGGCCAAGGCGCTGGAGCTGCTCTACTTCCCGAGCACGATCCCGGCCGCCGACGCGCTCGACCTGGGCCTGGCCACCAAGGTCGTCGAGGACGACGCGTTCACCGCCGAGGTGACCGCGCTGGCCACCAAGCTGGCCGCGGGCCCGACGCTCTCCTACGCCTCGATCCGGCAGTCGGTGAACTTCTCCTCCAGCCACGACTTCGCCGAGTCGCTGGCGTTCGAGGGAGCCAAGATGAGCCTCACCGGCGCCAGCGCCGACCACCGCCGCGCGGTGGACGCCTTCCTGGCCAAGGAGAAGCCGAGCTTCGAAGGCCGCTGATCAGCGCCGAGCCCCGATCGCGAGCAGCAGCCCCCGAGCCCCGACCACCACCTGGCGCGCACTGACGGTGCGGCCGTACTCGACCGTGACCGCCACACCGGCGTGCTTGGCGTTGAACCACTGCGTCATGGTGCCGTGGCAGACCGAGTTGCACGTGAAGGTCTTGCGCGGCAGCCCGAGGTGGTGGGCCAGCCGCGCCGAGAAGGTCCGCGTCTTGCCGGCGTAGGTGTCCACCCCGTAGAGGGGCTGGTGGAACCCGATCACGTAGTCAGGGTTCACGCCGTCGAGGAAGCGCATCACGAACCGGGTCTCCGGCTCCGAGGCGGGCTTGTGCCCGGAGTAGTAGCGGCCGGTGAGCCGGCGCCAGCCGACCGGGAAGTTGCGGTTCAGGTCGACCTTGCGGGCGTTCGTGCGCCGGTGGTGCGCGAAGCCGTCGCGGTTCATGTAGAGCACCACCCAGACGTCCGCCCCGGTGATCGGCGCGCCGTCGCGCAGGTTCGCCAGGATCTTGGCCGGGCCGGCCTCGTCGCCGTGGATCGTGCCCAGGAAGACCGCCTTGTTCGGCGAGGTCGGGTCGCCGAGCCGGAACGCCCGGATCGGCCGTCCCTCCACCGTCCAGCCGATCGTCCGCACCTGCGTCACGGCCCGCGCCTCCGCGCGTGAGGGCACGGTCAGCAACGCGAGGAGCAGGGGAAGCAGCAGGGAGCCCGAGAGCAGACGACGCATCAGGTCAGTTTTCCGGACACCAGCAGATAGGTCCAGACGACCGAGCCGACCAGCAGCCCGACGTGCCCGAGCACCGAGAGCCCGGGGCCCTCGCCCCAGGAGTCGGAGGCCGGGCCGGAGGCGTGCCGGCCGCGCGCGGGCAGCCAGCGCATCAGGATCAGCAGCCCGGCGGCCGTGGTCACCCACCAGCAGGCCAGCCCGGCGTACCCGACCCAGGTGCGCACGTCGGCGAGCAGGAAGGCGCCCCACCCGGCCAGCGCGAGGACACCGAAGATCGTGTGCACGTTGACCACGCTGCGGGAGATGTCCAGCCGGCCGGCCGCCTCCTCCTCACCCGAGGCGAACCGCAGCCGGGTGAGCACGACGACGACCGCGGCGAGCGCGGTGAGCACGAACGCGATGCGCTCGGGAGTCATTCCGTCAGTCTGCCGGAGTTTGCCCCGGGGTCGTCGGAGGCTGGCCACCGCGAGTCTGCTGGTCGTCGAGCTGGGCGGCGAGCCGGTCCAGCAGCGCGTCCACCTCGCTGGCCCGGTAGCCGCGGACCGCGGTGGACAGCCGCACTGCCCGCAGGTCGTCGCCGGTCAGCGGACGATCGGCCGGGACCACGGCATCGGGGCGGTCGTCGTACGACTCGGCCAGGGCGGCACCGCGACCGGAGGCGACCACCACGACGGCGCCGACGGCCAGCACGACCAGGACCGCGAGGAACCAGACCACGGCTAGCGGGACGCTCTCATGATCGCGACGGCCTCGTCGACGTCGTCGGTGAGGGTGAGCATGTCCAGGTCGGCCTCGGAGATCTTGCCGTCGGCGAGCACGGTGCCGCGCAGCCAGTCGAGCAGCCCGGACCAGTACTCGGTGCCGATCATCACCAGCGGGAACGAGGTGACCTTCTTGGTCTGCGCCAGGGTCATCGCCTCGAACAGCTCGTCGAAGGTGCCCAGGCCGCCGGGCAGCACCACGAAGCCCTGGGAGTACTTCACGAACATCGTCTTGCGGGCGAAGAAGTAGCGGAAGTTGATGCCGAGGTTCACCCACTCGTTGACGCCCTCCTCGAAGGGCAGCTCGATGCCGAGCCCCACACTGACCCCGCCGGCCTCGGAGGCACCACGGTTGGCCGCCTCCATCGCGCCCGGGCCACCGCCGGTGATGACCGCGAAGCCGTTCTCCACCAGCGCGCGGCCGAGCTCGACGCCCTTCGCGTAGTACGGGTCGCCGACCGGCGTTCGGGCGGAGCCGAACACCGCGATCGCCGGGCCGAGCTCGGCGAGCGCGCCGAATCCCTCGACGAACTCGGCTTGAATTCGCAAGACACGCCACGGATCCGTGTGCACCCAGTCGCTGGGCCCGCGCGAGTCGAGCAGCCGCTGGTCGGTGGTGGACAGGTCGATCTGGCTGTCGCGCAGGAAGGTCGGGCCCTTGCGCTTGAGCCGGCGCTGCGGCGGGGTGCTCATCGGCCCACCAGCCAGGTGCGCAGGGTCTGCTCGCAGTGACGGATCTGCTCCAGGGGCACGTGTTCCTCCTGCTTGTGGGCGAGCATCGGGTCGCCCGGACCGTAGTTGACGGCCGGGATGCCGAGGCCGGTGAACCGAGCCACGTCGGTCCAGCCGAACTTCGGCTTCACCTCGCCGCCGACCGCCTCGGTGAACGCCTTCGCGGCGGGCAGCTCGAGGCCCGGCAGCGCACCGGGCGCGGTGTCGGTGAGCACGACGTCGTACCCCGCGAAGAAGTCGCGGACGAAGGCGAGCGCCTCCTCCTCGGAGCGGTCCGGCGCGAACCGGTAGTTGACGGTGACCACGCACCTGTCCGGGATCACGTTGGTGGCGACGCCGCCGCTGATGAGCACCGCGTTGAGGCCCTCGTGGTACTCCAGCCCGTCGATGACGGGCCGGCGGGGCTCGTACGACGACAGCCGCCGGAGCACCTCGCCGGCCCCGTGGATCGCGTTGACGCCGCGCCACGCGCGCGCCGAGTGCGCCCGCTCGCCGGGCACGGTCACCTCGACGCGCAGGGTGCCCTGGCAGCCGGCCTCGACGATCGCGTCCGAGGGCTCCATCAGGATGGCGAAGTCGGCGTCGACCAGGTCCGGCCGCTCCTCGGCGATGCGGCGCAGCCCGTTCGCGGAGGCCTCGATCTCCTCGCACTCGTAGAAGACGTAGGTGACGTCGCGGACCGGCTCGGCCAGCGTGGCGGCCAGCCGCAGCGCGACCGCGACGCCGCCCTTCATGTCGCAGGTGCCGAGGCCGTGCAGCAGAGTGCCGTCGTTGCGGGCGGGGAGGTTGTCGTTGAGCGGGACGGTGTCGACGTGCCCGGCGATCACCACGCGCTCGGCGCGGCCGAGGTCGGTCCGGGCCACCAGCGAGTTGCCCAGCCGGGTGAGGGCGAGGTGGTCGTACCCGGCGAGCGCGCCCTCGATGGCGTCGGTGATCTGCTGCTCGTTCCGGCTGACCGACTCGATGTTCACCAGCGCCTCGGTCAGGGCGACGGCGTCGGCGGTGAGGTCCAGACCCATGCGGGCCATCCTGTCAGGACTCAGGGAACACGCAGAACTCGTTCCCCTCGGGATCGGCGAGAACCGTCCAGGCGATCGGACGCGTCTTGCCCGGAACCTCCCACAGCTTGGTCGCGCCCCGAGCCAGGAACTCCTCGACGTCGCCGTACACGTCCCAGTGCCAGCGGTTCTTCACCGTCTTGGGCTCCGGGGAGTCGCTGAACACCCAGGCCTCGAACGGCATCCCGGGCACGTCCTCGAGCCAGCGCCAGTCCGGGTGCTCGGTGCCGTGCACGGTGGCGCCGAAGACCTCGGCCCACCAGTCGGTCAGCGACGCCGCGTTGACGGTGTCCACCACCAGCTCGTAGGTCCGGTACGGCGTGAGCTTGGCGGGGTCGCGGACGAACGCGCAGAACTCGCCGCCCTCGGGGTCCTCCATCACCGTCCAGTGGATCTCGTCGTCCTCGGCGCGCTGCACCGTCGCGCCGAGCGCCAGCACGGAGTCGACGGAGTCGGTGTTGATGTCCAGGTGCACCCGGTGCTTGACGTCGGCCTTCTTCTCCGGGACCGGGCAGATCGCGATGCCCATCCCCTCCTCGGTGCCGACCACGTCTCCCGGGTCGCGCGGGTCGTCGGAGACCTTGTACTCGCAGCCGGTGACCGCGGCCCAGAACCGGCCCAGGTCACGCGACGGCCCGTCGGGGCCGTCGTACACGTCGAGACAGAGCTCCTTGAAGCGCGCGATGCCGTTGGTCATGCGTTGCAGCCTGCCAGATAGCCTGACCCCATGCCCGCTGAGTTTTCCGCGCCGACGCACGCCTGGGGTCACGGCCTCGCCACCGTGGCCGAGGACGGCACCGTCCTGGACACCTGGTACCCCGCGCCCGCCCTCGGCGAGGCTCCTGCCGACGCGACCCCGCCCGCGTCCCTGACCGCGCTGGCCGGCAAGGACGACGTACGACGGGTGCGCACCGACGTGGTCACCACGAGCATCGTGCTCGCCGACGCCCCGGCCGACGCCAGCGACGTGTACCTCCGGCTGCACCTGCTCAGCCACCGCCTGGTCGCCCCGCACGGCGTCGACCTGACCGGCATCTTCGGCCTGCTCGCCAACGTCGTGTGGACCAGCCGCGGGCCGTGCTCGCCGGCCGGCTTCGAGGAGGTCCGTGCCGGGCTCCGGGCGAGCGGTCCGGTCGAGGTCTTCGGCGTGGACAAGTTCCCGCGGATGACCGACTACGTGCTGCCCACCGGCGTCCGCATCGCCGATGCCGACCGGGTCCGGCTCGGCGCGCACCTGGCCGAGGGCACCACGGTGATGCACGAGGGCTTCGTGAACTTCAACGCCGGCACGCTCGGCACCAGCATGGTCGAGGGCCGCATCTCCGCGGGCGTGGTCGTCGGCGACGGCTCCGACATCGGCGGTGGCGCCTCGATCATGGGCACCCTGTCCGGCGGCGGCACCCAGGTCATCTCGATCGGCCGTCGCTGCCTGCTCGGCGCGAACGCCGGCGTCGGCATCTCGCTCGGCGACGACTGCGTGGTGGAGGCCGGCTGCTACGTGACCGCGGGCACCAAGGTCACCCTCAAGGACGGGACCGTCGTGAAGGCACTGGAGCTCTCCGGCGCCGACCACGTGCTGTTCCGCCGCAACTCCGTGAGCGGCGCCGTCGAGGCGGTGCCGTGGCAGGCCGAGGGCATCGCGCTCAACGCCGACCTGCACGCCAACTGACCCGGGCGCTCGCGTGAGTCCCCGTCGACGCCGACGGGCCGGGTTCGTCTGGTTCGTCTTCCTCGCCGTCCTGGCCGTGGTGGCCGGCGTCGGCGTGGCGGTCTGGCGCGGCACCGGGCCGCTGCCCGACCCCGAGGCGTGTACGGCGACCGCGGCCGGGCGCTCGGTCGGGCTCTCCCCCGAGCAGTCCCGCAACGCCGCGCTCATCGCCGCGATCGCGGTCAGGCGCGGGCTGCCCGCACGCGCGGCCTCGATCGCGCTCGCGACGGCGTACCAGGAGAGCAAGATCCGCAACCTGGGCCACGGCGACCGGGACTCGCTCGGCATCTTCCAGCAGCGGCCGTCGCAGGGCTGGGGCACCGCGGCCCAGATCCAGGACGAGTACTACGCGATCAACAAGTTCTACGACGCGCTGGAGAAGGTCGACGGCTACGAGACGATGCGGATCACCGAGGCCGCGCAGAAGGTGCAGCGCTCCGGCTTCCCGGAGGCCTACGAGGACCACGCGCCGGACGGGCGGGCGCTGGCCTCGGCGCTCACCGGCTACAGCACCGGCGGCTCGTTCACGTGCGTGGTGCACGCCCGCGACGGGCACCGGACCGCGGCCGCCGTCCGGCACTCGCTGACCAAGGCCTACGGGACCGGCCTGGCCGTCGCCCGCACCGGCGTCCGGCAGGACGTGACCGTCGCCGTCGGCACCGGCGTCCCCGGCCGGCGGCAGGGCTGGTCGGTGGCCGCGTACCTGCTCGCGCACGCCGCCGACCTGCGCATCCAGGCGATCTCCTTCGACGGCCGGGTCTGGAAGGTCGGCCGCGACTCGGAGCAAGGCTGGCAGGCCTCGAGGGCGGGCAAGCCCGACCGGGTGACGGTCACCTTGGGCTAGCGCTCCAGGAACAGCACGTCCCCGACGTCGCACTGCAGTGCGTCGCAGATCGCTGTCAGCGTGGAGAAGCGGACCGCCCGCGCCCGGCCGTTCTTGAGCACCGACAGGTTCACCAGGGAGACGCCGACGCGCTCGGAGAGCTCGGTCAGCGTCATCCCGCGGTCGGCGAGCAGGGCGTCCAGACCGCAGGCGATCCGGTGCCCCTCCTCCGGGTCGACCGGGCTCACACCAGCCCCCGGACGTCCTCGGCCATCGCCACGCCACGTCGCCAGACCCCGGCGAGGACGAGCACCGCGGCGCCGACGAGCATCGTCCACAGCGGCAGCGAGGCGAACACGTAGTCGCGGGTCGCGACCTCGTCGCCCACCGAGGAGGACTCCACCAGCCAGCGCTCGCAGGCCCAGCTCGCCAGCGAGGCCAGCGGCGCGCCCAGGACGAGCAACAGCCCGATCACGCGCAGCCGGCGTGCGTTGGCCTCGCTGAACGGTGACGCGGTGCGCGACGTCCCCACCAGCTGGGCGAGGGTGACCGCGATGAAGGCGACGACGGCGTAGGTGAGCAGGTGCAGGCCGACGTAGCAGAGCTGCTGCAGGTTGGTCAGGCCCTGGAGGACGGCGTAGTCGGAGCTGAAGAGGGCCGCGTAGTTGCGCGGGAGCGGACTCGGCTGCCCGAGGAAGACGTAGCCCGGCTTCGCGACGGGCACGCTCGGCAGTGCGAGCGCGCGGGCGTTGCCGCCGTACAGGGAGAGCGGGTCCAGCCACCGCGGCACGTCGTCGTAGCGCAGCCGCCCGAACCCGTTGGGCCCGAGGACCCAGAGCGCGCTCCAGAACGCGCACGCGGCGGCGACCAGCCAGAGCCCTGCCTCGACGATCCGCGTAGCCCGCACGACCACCACCCACTTATCGTTTTTCGTTATTATCGAAAAACGATAAATCTCGCCGCGAGGCCCGTCAAGAGGTCAGGCGGGTGACCGCGGCGTCGATGCGCTCGTCGGTGGCGGTGATCGCGACCCGCACGTGCCGCCCTCCCGCGACCCCGTAGAACGAGCCCGGGGCGACCAGGATGCCGCGCTCGGCAAACCAGGCGACGGTCTCCCAGCAGTCCTCGTCGCGACTGGACCACAGGTACAGCGACGCCTCGGAGTGGTCGACCCGGAACCCGGCCCGCTCCAGCGCGTCCTTCAGCTTCGTACGTCGTGCGGCGTAGCGAGCGTGCTGCTCGTCCACGTGCGCGTCGTCATCGAGGGCGGCGATCATCGCGCGCTGCTGCGGCCCGGGCAGCTGCAGGCCGAGGTTCTTGCGGACCGCGAGCAGCTCGCCCACCACGGCCGGGTCGCCCGCCACGAACGCACACCGGTACCCGGCCAGGTTGGACCGCTTGGACAGCGAGTGCACCGCCAGGATGCCGTCGTGCGAGCCGCCGCAGACGTCCGGGTGCAGGACCGAGACGGGCTTCTCGGGTCCCCAGCCGAGCTCGAGGTAGCACTCGTCGGAGACCAGCAGCACGCCGCGCTCGCGGCACCAGTCGACGACCTTGCGCAGGTGGTCGACGGGCAGCACCCGGCCGGTGGGGTTCGACGGCGAGTTGATCCAGACGAGACGCGGCGTCTCGGGCCCGAGCGACAGCAGCGAGTCGGTGGCGATCGTCCGGGCCCCGGCCAGCACCGCCCCCACCTCGTACGTCGGGTAGGCGAGCTCCGGGTAGACGACCAGGTCGCCCGGCCCGATGCCCAGGTGTCCCGCCATCGAGGCGATCAGCTCCTTGGAGCCGATCACCGGCAGCACCCCGTCGATGCCGAGCCCGGTCACCCCGAACCGCCGGGAGAGCCAGTCCACGCAGGCCTGCCGGGTCTCGGGCAGACCGATCGTCAGCGGGTACCCGGGCGAGTCGGCGGCGTCGCGCAGCGCCAGCTGGACGATCTCCGGGGTCGGGTCGACCGGCGTGCCGACGGAGAGGTCGACGATCCCGCCGGGATGCGCGCGCGCCTTCTCGGCGTACGAGGTCAGGTGGTCCCAGGGAAAGTCCGGGAGCCTGGCCGAGACCCGGTCGGTGATGCTCAGTGGTCCTGGTTCTGCGGGGGAAGCGCCGCGATCATCGGGGCGTCCTGGTCGATGACGCCCATCTTGGCGGCACCGCCCGGCGAGCCGAGGTCGTTGAAGAAGGCCACGTTCGCGTCGTAGTACTCCTTCCACTCCGAGGGCGTGTCGTCCTCGTAGTAGATGGCCTCGACGGGGCAGACCGGCTCGCAGGCGCCGCAGTCGACGCACTCGTCCGGGTGGATGTAGAGCATCCTCTTGCCCTCGTAGATGCAGTCGACGGGGCACTCGTCGACGCAGGCGCGGTCCTTCACATCGACACAAGGCTGGGCGATGACGTAGGTCACCTGGATCCTCCTGAGGTCTTCGTCCGGGGCGGACGAGGCCAGCCTAGTATCCCGACCGTGGCGCCCGAGGACAGACCCACGTTTCGACACGTGACCAAATCAGGGCTGGGTTCGTCCCTGGGCCCGGCGGTGGTCGGTCAGCGCGTCGTCGTGCGGCGGATCCTGCCCGGGGAGGCCGGCCCGACCGGCGGCCCGGCGTTCACCGACGTGCTCGGCACCTGCGAGTCCTGGGGCGAGGACACGATGACCGTGCGCACCGAGGACGGCACCCTGGTCACCATCGCGACCGCGGACATCGTCTCCGGCAAGCCGGTGCCGCCGCGGCCCAGCATCCGCCAGCGGGTCAGCGCTCGCGAGGCCGAGTCGCACGCCGAGCCGCACTGGCCGGGCGTGCGGCGCACTGCCCTGGGCGAGTGGCAGCTGCGGATCGAGCCGGAGCCGAAGGACCGGCCCGGCAGGGGGCCGCGCAAGCGCGCCAACTCCTGCCTGGCGATGGGCGATCCGGGGATGGCGCCGGCCGAGGCCGCGCACGCCGTCCGGGACTTCTACGACTCCCACGACCGCACCCCCATGGTGCAGGTGGAGGCCGGCTCCGAGGTCGAGGACTGGTTCGCAGCCTCGGGCTGGTCGGTCGTGCCCGGCGGCGACGCGTTGTTCCTGCTGGGCTCGCTGGCCCGCGCGCGCCGGCTGCTGGGCGTCCCCGTCGAGGAGGCGGTGGTCACCGCCGACGGGCCGCGCGCGCAGGCCACCCTCGGCGAGAGGGCGTTCGGCAATGCTGCCCTGGACGGGGACTGGCTGGGCGTGCACGACCTCGAGGTCGAGCAGTCCGTACGACGGCGCGGACTGGCCCGCGCGGTGCTGAGCGCGCTGCTCGAGTGGGGCGCCGAGCAGGGAGCGACGACGGTGTGGCTGCACGTGGAGACCGGCAACGAGCCGGCCATCGCGCTCTACGAGACGCTGGGTCTCGCCGAGCACCACGGCTGCCGCTACTACGCCCTCACTCCAGGCCGCTGAACAGGTCCGTCTCCAGCCCGTCGCCGTTGAGCAGGCTGCCCTTGGCGCCCTTGGCGAGCCGGTAGTACTCGAAGCCCCAGGCCTCGACGCCGACGTTGTTGGAGAGCGCGAAGAACGGCCCGTCGGTGGTGATCTGGGTGGCGTGCGCGGCCAGCGCGTCCATCTTCTGCTGGTGGAAGGCGGTGCCGTCGATGACCGCTGCGAGGTCGGCGTCGGGGTTCACGAACGGCGGCATCGGGCCGTCCGGGTCCATCCCCTCGAACGTGGTGGTGTCGCCGGCCTCGCGCAGCCGCCGCAGGCCCTCGCGCAGCCGGCTCTCCGACATCGCGTTCCAGTAGATCTTCGCGATGTCGTGGGCCGGGCCGAGATCGCGCCGGTAGGACTCGACGGCGGCCAGCGAGGCGGCGTACGTCGCGACCCGGTGCGCCTGGATGTGGTCGGGGTGGCCGTAGTTGCCGAACTCGTCGTAGGCGACCAGCACCTGCGGGCGCACCTCGCGGATCACCGCGACCAGGTGGTTGGCGGCCTCGGTCAGGTCGGCGTGCCAGAAGGCGTTCTCGTGGATCGTGTCGGCCGGGATCGCGTGCCCGTCCTCGTGCCACTTCATCCCGGAGTCGCGATAGGTGCCGAACCCGCCGAGCCAGCGGTAGTCGGTCACGCCGAGGTGCTTCATGGCGTTGTCGAGCTCGATCTTGCGCTGGTCGGCGAGGGCGTCGTCCTTGTCGGCGGCCAGGTGCTCCAGCTCGGGGACGAGGATCTCCCCCATCTCGCCGGCGGTGCAGGTGACCAGGGTGACCCCGACGCCCTCGGCGACGTACTTCGCCATGGTGGCGCCGTTGTTGATGCTCTCGTCGTCCGGGTGGGCGTGCACGAGCAGCAGGTGCTTGTCCATGCGGACGACCCTAGTCGGAGGACCCTCGGAGCAGCGCCGTGATTTCCGGCACGAAGGGCCGGTCCGCGGCGAGCCAGTCCAGGGAGCCGAGCCCGCCGGCTCCGTGCCACCACACCGCGTCGTGCTCACCGGCGCTCGGGATCGGCTCGCCCGCGAGCAGGACCGCGGTGGCCACCCGCAGCGCCAGGCCGGGGCGGATCTCCACGGTGCCGTCGAGCCAGCCGGTCACCGCGACCACGCAGCCGAGCTCCTCAGCGACCTCGCGGACCAGCGCCGCCGCGGGCTCCTCGTCGTCCTCGACCTTGCCGCCGGGGAACTCCCAGCCGTCGCCGGTCCGCCGGGCCAGCAGGACGCGCCCGTCCCGCACGACGGCGGCACCGACCACGAGCTGCATGCCCGACAGCGTAGGTTGACGCGGTGCACCTGCGCCGGACCGACGAACGCCTCGACGAGATCGCGGCACTGCACGCCGCCGCCGAGAAGGTCGGCCTGGCGGGCATCCTCGGTGACCTGGACCGGCAGGCCGAACCGGTCCGGGTGCCGGGCCGTGCCGTGACCGGCGGCTTCACCTGGAACGCCCACGACCGCACCACCGAGCGCTGGTGGCCCCAGGGCATCACCACCTCCGCGGACGCGGACCCGGAGACCGAGGCGCTCGACGGCAAGCGGCTGCTGGTCACCAGCGCGTACTCCCACCTGGTCGGCGGCAGCAACCACGGCAGCCGGATCAGCGTGGTCGACCGGGACACGCTGCGCTACCGCAACGTGCTGCTGGTGGTGCCCACCCTCGGACGAGACGAGACGGTTCGTCTCGACCCGCTGCTGGTGCACGCCGGCGGGATCGCCTGGGTCGGTCCGTACCTGCACGTGGCCGGCACCCGGCGCGGGCTCTTCTCCTGCCGGGTCGAGGACCTGACCCGGGTCGCGGACGGCCCGTTCGGCTACGAGTACGTGCTGCCGGTGCGGTTCTCCTACGACGCGGTCACCCCCGACGGCGCCGAGCAGCTGCGGTACTCGTTCCTGTCGCTGGACCGCTCCGGGCCGGTGCCGCACCTGGTCGCCGGCGAGTACGGCAAGCAGGACATGACCACCCGGCTGGTCCGCTACCCGCTCGACCCGGAGACCTTCCACCTGCACGCCGAGTCCGACGGCAGCGCCCGGCCGGTGCACCTCGACGAGCGCGGGGTCGGGCACATGCAGGGCGCCACCGTCGTCGGCGACACCTACTACGTGACCTCGAGCCGCGGCCGCTGGAAGCTCGGCTCGGTCTTCACCGGCGAGCCCGGCGCCTTCACCGAGCACCGGCAGGCGGTGCCGAACGGGCCCGAGGACATCGCCTACTGGCCGAGCGAGGACGCCTTCTGGTCCCTGAGCGAGTACCCCGGCCGCCGGTACGTGTTCACGATGCCGCGGTCCTCCTTCGACTAACGCGGCTGCAGCGCGAGCTGGCGGGACTGGGCGACCAGGCGGCCGGCGGAGTCCCAGACGTCGCAGTCCTCCTCGAAGAGGCCGCCCGCGACCGTCGTGGTCCGGTGCCGCACGATCGCCCAGCCCGGCGCCGGCTTGGCGCGCACGTGCGCGGTCAGCTCCAGGGTCGGCGCCCAGCCCGGCAGCCCGAGGTCGAAGGTGACCGGAGGGAGCGCGTCGACGACCACGAGCAGCGCGACCGGGTCGAGCGGCCGGCCGTCCGCGAGCTGGAACCAGCCCTGGATCAGGCCCTGCCGGCTGGGCTGCCCGACCGCCCACATCGCGGTGGCCGGGTCCATCCGGATGTCGAACCGGTCCAGCAGCGGCGCGACCTTCTTGAACTCCGGCGGCGCGTCGGCGGTGGCCACGCACTGATCGCGCGGCGGCAGCGCGGGCGCGGGCAGGGAGAGCCCGAGCGCGGCGGCCTGCGCGTCGCTGGTCGTGTCGTGGACGTGGTCGTGGTCGCCGTACGTCGCCAGGGCGGTGAGCCGCGCGACCGGCGTCCCGTCGACCTCCTGGAACAAGGTGGCGGCCACCGTGGAGAACCGGCCGCCGGTGCGCGCGACCCTGGTCTCGACGTACGCCGGGCCGGCCACCGACGCGGAGAGGTACTGCGCACTCACCGAGAACGGGTCGTGGTGCCCCCGGGCGGCGAGCACGTCCTTGACCGCGTTGCCGAGGACCGCCAGCAGGTAGCCGCCGTTGACGCCGCCGCCGACCACCCAGCCCGGTGCCAGCTCGGCGTCGTACCGGCCGTCGCCGCGGGCATGAACAGCGGTGTCGTGGTCGAGCTCGTAGGTCATCTGCACGGTCCCGTCGGGTACGGTCGAACGATCGTTCTCGACTCTAGGGGGAGCCTCCGTGCTGGTTCGTCGCGTCCTCGGCACCGCGACTGTCGTGCTGCTCACACTCGGCGTGGGCGGGTGCGGCGGCGGTGACGACGAGCCGTCAGCCGGGCCGACCTCGGGCCAGCCGACCAGCGCGCCGGCCACCGGCCACGCTCCCGACGAGCCGATGCCCGGGGTGCCCACCGAGACGCGGCTGCAGCAGCCGAGGGCGAAGGCGACCATCGCGCCCAGCGGGACCGCGACGGCGCTTCCCGACGTACGGATGCTCACCGCGCCGCGCGGCGCCCCGGTGAAGACCTGGCCGGTGCCCACCGACGTCAAGATCACCGACCCGGGCGCGGTCGACGACACCTGGCAGTTCGACCTGCACACCCGCGAGCCGGCGAAGGTGATCCGGTTCTACGAGCAGGTGCTCCCCCGGCTCGGCTACCGGGTCCGTACCGACCTGACCTACACGCTCGGCGACGAGCCGGTGCACTGGGACCTGGTCTTCGACGGCAAGGTCTCCGGCTCGATGGTGCGCGACCCCGCGCACGGCGTCGTCTTCGTGGTGGTGAACCCGCCGGGCCAGCCCGCGATCGCGGGCGAGACCCCCTCGTCCTAGGCCTTCGGCTCGAGCACGGTGCAGCGGGTGCGTGAGTAGATCGTCGTCATGCACTGGTTGCAGTGGATGCAGGCGCCCGCTGCGGTCTCGCCTCCGGCCATCCGGTTGACCAGGTCCGGCTCGCGCAGCAGGGCGCGGCCCATCGCGACGAACTCGAAGCCCTCGGCCATCGCCCGGTCGACGGTGGCGCGGGTGTTGATCCCGCCGAGCATGATGAGCGGCATCGCCACCGCCCCGCGGAAGACCAGCGCCTTCTCCCGCAGGAACGCCTCCTCGAACGGGTAGGAACGGAAGAACCGCTTGCCCACCGGGGTCTTGAGGCCCAGCCGCAGCGGCGCACGCATGTTGGCGGCGAACTCCTCCAGCGGCACGTCGCCGCGGAACAGGTACATCGGGTTGAGCAGCGACGAGCCGGCGCTGAGCTCGAGCGCGTCGAGGTGACCGTCGGCCTCGAGCAGCTGGGCGAACTCGACGCTCTCCGGCATCGAGAACCCGGCCGGCGATCCCTCGGTCATGCCGATCTTGGCGGTGACCGCGACGCGGTCGCCGACCTCCTCGCGGACCGCGCGAGCGACCTGGCGGGCGAACCGGGCCCGGTTGGCCAGCGGACCGTTCCAGGCGTCCTTGCGGCGGTTCTGGCCGGGGGCGAGGAACGAGCTGAGCAGGTAGCCGTGCGCCATGTGGATCTCGAGGACGTCGAAGCCCGCGGCGGCCATGATCCGCGCGGTGCGCACGTAGTCGCGGGTGATCCGGGCGATGTCGGCCTCGGACGCGGAGCGGACCATCTGCATCGACAGCGGCGAGGGCATCCGCGAGGCGGCCAGGGCGTGCACCCCGTTGGAGCGGCCGTCCGCGACCGGGCCGGCGTGGCCGAGCTGGCCGGCGATCTTCGCTCCCGTCTCGTGGATCTTCTCCGCCAACCGGGACAAGCCGGGCGCGGTGTCCTCGCCGACCACGATCACGTCGCGGTGTGTACGACCCTCGGGCGCGACCGCCAGGTAGGCGACCGTGGTCAGCCCGACGCCCCCGCGGCTCGGCGCCAGGTGGTAGTCGACCAGCGCATCGGTGACCTGGCCACCCGGGGTGCGGCCCTCGAAGGTGGCCGCCTTGACGATCCGGTTCCGCAGCGTCACCGGGCCCAGTCGGGCGGGCGCGAAGGCGTCGTTCTGCACGGTCGCAGGCTAGCCCAAACGAGACGCCGCGTCTCGTCTGAGGAATTTTCCGAACTCGCGTAAACATCGCGGCCCCGCCTCCGTCTGGGTGCCAACGAGCTACTCCCGGCTCGTCTCCCACCACCTCGGGTCTCCCCCTTCGGAGGTACTTCCGTGCGCCCTCACGCGCTCCGTCTCGCCCTCGTCAGCGCTCTCGCCATCGCCGGCGTGGCCCTGGCCGTCCTGCCCCTGATCAGCTCGCACGATGCCCACGCGGGCGTGCCCGCGGCGGCGTGGTCGACCCGCTCGGTGCCGGTCGTCGAGTCCCACGGCGACGGGCCGGTCCTGGCCGCGGCCACCAGCGGCGGCTCGACCTACACCGACGCCCCGGCGCGGCCGGTCACCTGCGTCCGCGGCTCCTCGGCGCCCGCCTTCCAGGTCGTCTACGCCTACCCGCGCGACGCCGGCAACCGGCGCTCCTCGGCGATCCGGACGATCCGGCGGGCGATGGCCCAGGCCAACGGGATCATCTACAAGTCCGCCCGCGAGACCGCGCCGGGCTCGGACGTGCGGCTGCGGGTGCGCTGCAACCGCTACCAGGCCATCTCGGTGGCGACCTACGCGTTCTCGAAGGCCGGCGCCGACGGCCGTGGCGAGACCTTCCGCCAGATCATCACCGCGGGCCGCAAGGCCGGGTTCCGCTCGGGCGCGAGCAAGTACGTCGTCTTCTGGGACAGCGGCATCTCCGGGATGTGCGGGCAGGCGGAGATGCACCTGGACACCAGCCGGTCGGTCGCCAACGCCAACAACACCGGCAACAACTACGCGGTGGTCTACGGGCGCACCTGCTGGACCGGCACCAGCACGATGCACGAGCTCGGCCACACCATGGGCGCGGTCCAGAACGACGCCCCGCACGCGACCGGCACCGCGCACTGCAACCAGGAGCAGGACGTCATGTGCTACGCCGACGGCGGCCCGTCCGGGCGGACTTCGAACCTGCGCTACTCGTGCGCGCGGATCGTCCGCTTCGACTGCGGCCACGACGACTACTTCCGCGTCGGCCGGACCAGCGGCTACCTGGCCACGCACTGGCAGGTCGGCTGGGTCGGAAACCGCTTCCTCTCCTTCCGCGGCACGCTGTGACCCGGCGTCCTCTGCTGCCCTAGGCTTTCCTGCCGTGACCGATTCCCGACCCCGCCGCCGGAGCGAGCGCGCCCGCGTCGCGATCCTCGAGGCCACCAACGTGCTGCTCCACGACCACGGCCTGGAGAACCTGAGCATCGAGGAGATCGCCGCCACGGCCGGCGTGGGCAAGCAGACGATCTACCGGTGGTGGCCGACCCGGCCGGCGCTGGTGGCCGACGCGCTGCTGCACCGCGACGACCTGGCGCCGCTGCTGCCCAAGGACACCGGCGACGTGGTCAAGGACCTGAGCCGCTGGGCCGGCGGGCTGGCCGAGTCGCTGGGCAGCGATCGGGGCGCGGCGACGCTGCGGATGCTGACCGCAGCGGCCACCGAGCACCCGGAGATCTCACGGCGGCTGCACGAGCGGTTCAGCGGGCCGCTGCAGGAGACGGCCTACGAGCGGCTGTCCGCGGCGAAGGAGATCAAGGCGACGCCGGCGCAGCGCCGGCACGCGGTGGACGCGATCATCGGCGGGATGGTCTACAAGGTGCTCTCGCACCAGAAGCTGACCCGGGCCGGGGCCGCGGAGACGGTGCGGATCGTGCTGCGGGGGCTCGGGGCTTCCGTCTGAGCCGGCCTAGCGGGTCTGCTCGAAGTCACCGGACCAGCGCGGCACGACGAAGGTGCCCTCGGCCTCGATGGCGACGCCGAGACGGCCCTCGATGCGGGCCTCGACGAACACCTTGCGGCCCTCCTCGCCGACGACCTCGCCGGTCAGCCGGACCTCGCCGAGCGGCAGCGGGTCGCGGTAGCGCAGGGTCAGGGTGCCGGTCAGGGTGACCTTCTTCATCTGGCTGGCGGTGACGCCCATGAGGTGGTCGAGCAGGAGCGCGCCGACGCCGCCGTGCACGCAGCCCGGCGGGCCCTCGTAGGCGGCGCCGAGGTGCAGGGTCGCGCTGGTACGACCGTCGGGCCCGTGCTCGATCGACAGCGGCGGCGCGATCGCGTTGCGCACGCCCGCCACGGCGTTGCCCCAGTTCCAGGCGCGTCCGGTGGCGTTGTAGTTGACCCCGGCGGGCCCATCCGCCTGGTCCGCGCGCAGCCGCGCGGTGGCCTCCCGTACGGCGGCGAGCACGACCGCCACCTCGTCGTCCCCGACCCGGCTGCGGATGGTCGCGTCCACCAGGTCGCGGACCGCGCCGGCCAGCGGGCCGTACCGGGCCTCGACGGCATCGACCTCGGCGTCCGGCACGTCGACCATCCGGAACGCGGTCACGTCCTCCACGGGGCCTCCTGGGGTAGACGAGACGGTGCGTCTCGTTTGCTCAGGGTAGCCACGGATCGACCAGGTCGAGCCCCAAGCCCTCGAAGTCACGGGTGTTGCGGGTGGCCACACCGGCACCGTGGACCAACGCGATCGCCGCGATCATCCCGTCCTCGGTGCCCAGCGGCTGCCCGGCGTTCCGGCGATCCTCCTGCAGGGCCGCCGCCGATCACGGCGACCGCGTTCTGCCCAACCAAGATCCGGCGGCCTGGTCCGCAACGGCTCGGAGACCACGTCGGTGTCGAGCACGATCACGAGAGGTCGATCTCCCGCGGCACCGAACGCTCGGGCAGCTCGAACTCGTGGTCGTCCTCGGTCCCGGGGCGGCGGTAGCCGTCGGCGATCCGGAGCCAGTCGGTCATGAAGGAGTCATCGTCGCCAGCCATCTCCGTCATCCGCGTCACCTCCCAGTTCAGGGTAGGTGTCGATCCGCGGCTGGACCGGATCCGAGAGGATGCAGCCATGCGAAATCTTGCTGCCGGAGTCCTTGCGGTCGTGGTCCTTGCCAGCGCGACGGGTTGCTCCGGCGGCGACGACAAGGCGGCCGGCGGCAAGGACACACGGCCCACCAGCACCTTCCCGACGCCGGACTCGGCGACGATCCAGGGCCGACTGCTCGCGGTCGGCGGCCCCGCGCCGGGAGACCCGCGGCCGATGAAGCGCGGCACGGTCACGCTGACCGGCGCGGACGGCTCCCGGATCCAGGGGCAGGTCGACGCCGACGGGCGGTTCGCGATCGGCGTGTCCCCGGGCACGTACCGGATCAGCGCGCGCAGCAAGGACTACCAGGGCGGCGCCGCGGACTGCCTGCCGGCCAAGCAGCCCGGACCGCTGGACAAGGGCACCACGACGACGGTCGACGTCGTCTGCTCGCTGAAGTAGCGGCTCAGAGCGCGACCGCGGCCCGGGCGGCGTCCTCGGTGGCCTTGCGCACCAGGCCGATCCCCTCGGCGTCGCCGGCGACGGTCACCGGGACACGGGGCAGTCGGTCGCGGATCTCGTCGTACAGGGTGAGGTCGGGCTCGGGCACCGGCGCCAGCACGACCGTGTCCGCGACCAGCACCCGTGCGCTCCCGCCGCACGGCGTGAACGCCAGGCCCTCGGGCACGACACCGTCCACGCCAGCCTCCACGTGCACGGTCACGCCGAGCCGGTCCAGCCGGTGCAGGTGCTCGGTCCGGCGCTTGTTCCCCACCTCCGGCGCGAGAGTGGCGTGGTCGGTGACGAGGGCGACGAGGCGGTCCTGACGAGCCAGGGTCTCGGCGTACTGGACCACGGCCAGGCCACCACCGACGATCACCACCCGGCGTCCGGGCGAGGCGGCCAGCAGCTCCGGCCAGGCGCCCCGCAGTGCCAGGTCGTCGCCGGGCACCGACGGCACCACGAACCGGGCTCCGGTGGCGACCACCACGGCGTCCGGGGCGAGCGCGGCCACCGCCTCGGCGTCCGTGACGCTCCCCCGTCGTACATCGATCCCGGCGGTGTCCACCTCAGCCCGCAGCCAGTCCAGGAACGACGCGTTCTCGGGATGCACCAGCGAGGCCCATCGCAGTGCACCGCCGAGCTCGTCCTCCTGCTCCAGCAGGGTCACCCGGTGCCCGCGAGACGCCGCGACTCGTGCTGTCTCCAGCCCGGCCGGACCACCGCCGACCACGACGACGTGCTTCGCCGCCGGCGTCGGCACCGGCGTCAACGTCAGCTCGCGGCCGGTCACCGGGTTCACCGCGCAGTCCACCGAGAACCGCTGCTCGAGCGCGTCGATGCAGTTCTCGCAGGAGATGCACCGGCGGACCCGGCGTCCGTCGCGCAGCTTGTTCGGCAGCTCCGGGTCGGCCAGCAACGGCCGGGCCAGCGCGACGAAGTCGGCCCGCCCGTCGGCGAGCACCCGCTCGGCCAGGTCCGGATCGTGCAGCCGGCCGACCGCGATCACCGGGACGTCGACCGCCTCGCGCACCGCCGCCGCGGCACCGACGTTGAGCCCGTCTCCGTCGTCGGAGCCGTTCACCATCTGGGTCACCAGCCGGTCGATCACCCCGCCGCTGACGTGGAACGCGTCCACCCCGGCCTCGACCAGGCGCGGGGCCACCTGCGCGGTCTCGTACGACGGCCGCCCGCCGGCCACGCGCTCGAAGCCGGAGATCCGCAGCGTCACCGGGAAGTCCGGCCCCGCCTCGGACCGGATCGCGCCGAGCGCCTCGAGGACGACCCGCAGCCGGCCCTCGCTCGTGTCGCCGCGGTACTCGTCGGTGCGCCGGTTGCGCTGCGGCGCCAGGAACGAGCCGAGCAGCATGTACCCGTGAGCGGTGTGCAGCTCGATGCCGTCGTACCCCGCCTCCCGCGCACGCCGGACCGCCGCCTTGTAGAGATCCATCACCGCGGCGAGCTGTGCGTGGGTGATCTCCGCCGACGGCCGCCCGGTCAGGTACGACGGGATCACCGACGGGCCGAGCGAGGTCACGCCGAACATCTCCGGACCGAGCCCGTCCGGGCCGGCGTGCACCAGCTGCGGCTGGATCTTCGCGCCGTGCGCGTGCACCTCCTCGACCAGTGCCCGGTGCGCGGCGACGCCCGCGTCGGTGCCGAGGTGCAGGCCGCCGGGCGTCTCGGGGTGCTCGTGGTCGATCCCGGTGGCGCCCAGGGTGATGAGCCCGACCCCACCCGCGGCACGGGCCGCGACGTAGGCGCGGGTGCGCTCCGAGGGCAACCCGTCCGGCGTGCCGTACATCGTCTCCATCGGGGACATGACGATCCGGTTGCGCAGCTCCATGCTCCCGATCCGGCCGGGGCGGAGCAGGTGCCCGAACCTCGGCGACACCGCGGTCACGAGCGGAAGCGGCCCGCGAACGCGCGCAGAGGCAGGTCGGCACTGGTGACGATGCCGGGCGGCGCCGCGACCACGGCCGGGATCGCGTTCAGCGCGGGCATCCCGGTCACGGTCATCCCGATCGAGGCGAAGGCCGCCGCGTCGAACGGCGTGCCCGGCCGCGGGATGATCAGGTGCTTGCTGTAGACGATCGGATCGCCGTCGATCCGGGTCACGTAGCAGCCCTGCACGTCCCAGGAGGGCGCTGTCTTCGGGGTCATCTGCCACTCCAGCGCGAGCTCGACCTTCGGCACGCCACCGACCTTGCCGACGTACGAGAACCGGGCGGCGCCGACCGAGCCCTGCGGCAGGGTCCACCAGCCCAGGTCGACGTCCTCGGTGCAGGCGCCGAGCTCGCCCTCGAAGTCGACCGCGTCCAGGTCCAGCCCGAAGGCATCGGCCATCAGCCGGACCCCGTCCTCGAAGACCCGGGTGCCGGACTCGAGCTTGCGCAGCTGCGCGAGGTCGTCGGCGGGCGCTCCGAAGCCGCAGTTGACCCAGGTGTCGACGGAGTGGTGGCAGGAGACGTCGACGGACTCGGTGCAGGTGACCTTCTCGATGTCGGCGACATCGGTGGAGTGCACGACGGTGAGGACCTGCGCGAGCCCCGGGTTCATCCCGGTGCCGTAGAACGTCGAGCCTCCGCGCTCGCAGGCCGCCGCGATCCGGCTCGTCTCGGCCGACCCGCGGTGGTGGCCGGTGACGAAGTCGGCGGTGGTGACCACGTCGATGCCCGCCTCGAGCACCCGCTCGTACAGGTCGAGGTCGGGCCAGACGCCGTGGAAGGTGAGCACATCGGGCCGCGCGGCCAGGATCTCCTCGACCGTGCCGGTGGCGAGCACGCCGACCGGCTCACCGCCGCTCAGCTCGCCGGCGTCGCGGCCGATCTTCTCGGGGGTGTAGCAGTGCAGCCCGACCAGCTCGAGGTCCGGGTGCCGCCGGATCCGGCCGATCATCTCGCGGCCGACGTTGCCGGTGGCGACCTGGAAGACGCGGTACGCGGGCATGGCGGGAGGGTTTCATAGATCCCTCAATGAAACTAGGGTGGCGACCGTGGACTTCGCCGTCGTCGGTGCGTTCGTGCCCACCGAGGAGCTGCTGCCGCTCGCGGTGGCGGCGGACGAGCTCGGGTACGACGGCTTCTGCGTGGGCGACCACGTCGTCGACCTGGAGACCATCGCGACGCCGTACCCCTACGAGGCCGACGGCAGCCGCCGCTGGGACCCGGACACGCCCTGGCCGGACCCGTGGGTGCTCATCGGCGCGATGGCCGCGGTCACCACCCGGCTCTCCTTCTTCACCTCGATCTACGTGGCCGCGCTGCGCAGCCCGTTCCAGGTCGCCAAGTCGGTCGGTACCGCGGCCGTGCTCTCCGGCGGCCGGGTCCGGCTCGGCGTCGGGGTGGGCTGGTGCCGCGAGGAGTTCGAGCTCCTCGGGCAGGAGTTCGAGTCCCGTGGTCGTCGTACGGACGAGGCGCTGGCGCTCCTCGAACGCCTCTGGACCGAGGACTGGGTGAGCGCGGACGGACCGCACTACCCGGCGCCCCGGCTGACGATGCGGCCGCGGCCGGCGCAGCGGGTGCCGATCCTGGTGGGCGGCCTCAGCGACGTGGCCCTGCGGCGCGCCGCCCGGCACGACGGCTGGATCGGCGACGTCTCCTCCACCGACGAGGCGATCGCGGTCGCGGCCCGGCTGCGCGAGCTGCGCGGCGGCAGGCCGGCGAGCGTGGTCGCCGCCCTGAACGACGCGCTGCTGCCCGAGGACTTCGCCCGCGCGGAGGCCGGCGGCGTCACCGACGTGATGACCCAGCCGTGGATGTACTACTCCGGCCGCCGGGCCACCCTGGCGCAGAAGATCGAGGGCCTGGCCCGCTTCCGCGACGACGTGCTCGTTCCCCTTGACACTGCCCGGGAGCACACCCATGCTTAATTTGCTCGCCTGCACAAATAACTCACCGAAGCGAGGACACCGATGACCGTCACCAGCCTGCCCGAGGGCTTCGACTTCACCGACCCGGACACCATGCTCGCCGGCGTGCCGCTGGCCGAGCACGCGCTGGCCCGGCAGACCTCGCCGGTGCACTGGGTCGAGCAGCCGCAGTCCTCCCGCGACGGGATGGAGGGCGGCACCGGCTACTGGGCCGTGTCCCGGCACGCCGACGTGCTCCGGGTGTCCAAGGACAGCAAGAACTTCTCGAGCGCCGAGAACTCCGCGATCATCCGGTTCCCCGCGGGGATGCAGCGGGAGATGATCGAGTTCCAGCGGGTGATGCTGCTCAACCAGGACGAGCCCGAGCACACCGCGACCCGGCAGATCATCAGCCGCGGGTTCACGCCGCGCTCGATCATGGCGCTCGAGGAGGGCCTCAAGGAGCGGGCCCGGAAGATCGTCGCCGACGCGCTCGCCCAGGGCGACGTCGACTTCGTCACCGAGGTCGCCGCCGAGCTGCCGCTGCAGGCGATCGCCGACCTCCTCGGCGTGCCGCAGGAAGACCGCAAGCAGCTCTTCGACTGGTCCAACCAGATGCTCGCCGGGGAGGACCCGGAGTTCGCCGGTCAGTCCGACGTGGCCGCCGCCGAGATCCTCGCCTACGCGATGGCGATGGCCGCGGACCGCAAGGCCAACCCGCGCGACGACATCGTCACCAAGCTGGTGCACGCCGACAAGGACGGCCGCGGCCTGACCGACGACGAGTTCGGCTACTTCGTCATCATCCTGACCGTGGCCGGCAACGAGACCACCCGCAACGCCATCACCCACGGGATGGACGCGTTCCTCGACAACCCCGAGCAGTGGGACCTGTGGGTGAAGGAGCGGCCGGCCACCATGGTCGACGAGGTGACCCGGTGGGCGACCCCGGTCAACGTCTTCCAGCGGACGGCGACGAGCGACGTCGAGGTGGGCGGGCAGCTGGTCAAGGCAGGGCAGCGGGTCGGGCTGTTCTACGCCAGCGGCAACCACGACGAGGACGTCTTCGCCAACCCCCACACCTTCGACATCCGGCGCGACCCGAACCCGCACCTGGCCTTCGGCGGCCACGGCGCGCACTACTGCATCGGCGCCAACCTGGCCCGGGTCGAGATGAACCTGATGTTCAACGAGCTCGCCGACCAGTGCACCAAGATCGAGCGCCTCGGGGACCCGGTCCGGCTGCGCCACAGCTGGATCAACGGCATCAAGGAGCTGCGCGTCCGGCTCTCCTGAGCCTGCCGGTTTCCCGAAGGCACATGTGAAACCGGCCGTTCGATCCGAAACATCGGATCGGACGTGCCCGTTTCGGGTCGGCAGTCAGCCCGCCTGCAGGCCGGCGCTGGTGAAGATCGTGAGCTGCTCGACGAACTCCGGGTCGATCCCCTCGGGACCGATCGGGCGTCCGTAACCACCCAGGTCGGCGGTCGCGAGCGCGCTCAGCATCGAGAACATCGCAATCGGCGCGCGCAGCTCGACCGCGCTCGATCGCAGCGCGGGCACCCCAGCCGCCGCGGAGACGAACAGGTCGGCGATGTCGTCCTCGCCGGCCACCTGCGCGGCGATGATCTCGTCGCCGTTGAGGGCCAGCGTGATGACGATCCGCAGCCACCGGACGCCGCCGTCCGGGTCGCGGCGGATCTCGTCGACGAACGGCAGCAGGACCGACTCGACCAGGTCGCGCGCACTCAGGTCGGTCCGGCCCTGGAGCGCGCGCAGCCGCGTTCGGATGGCGTCGCCGACCCGGCCGCCGCGGCGCAGCACGACCGCCTCGAGCAGGTCGCGCTTCGACGGGAAGTGATGGGTCAGCGCGGCCGGTGCGACCCCGGCGGCACGGGCCACCGAGCGCAGCGAGACGGCGTCCACGCCCTCGGTCCCGAACAGCTCCTCGGCCGTCTCCAGCAGGACCACACGGACGTCGACGTCGACCCGGGGGCCGCGGCGTCGCTGCGTGGTCGTCTCCATCTGCCCCACCCTAGTCAGTCGGCGCTCGCAGGTCGGGGACGTTCTGCATCAGCTCGATCCGGGTGCCGTCCGGGTCGGTCAGGTAGACGAGCCGCGGGGCCGCCGGGTCGCCCGGGTCGCCGAGCACCTGCCGGGTGTGCGCGACCACCTCCCCGCCGTACGCCGCGACCGCCTCGTCCAGCTCGCCGATGTCGTCGACACGGAAGGAGAGGTGGGTGAAGCCGAGCTCCGTCATCGGCCTGCGACCGCCGCCGGTGATCGGCACGTCCTCCCACTGCAGCAGCTCGACCCGGATGTCCCCGCGGACCAGCATCGCCGAGCGGAACGCGCCCTCCTGCTCCATCGTGACCGCGACCTCGTCGTTGGCGAAGTCCATCCGGTACAGCACCGTGAAGCCGAGCACCGCGGTGTAGAACGCCACCGAGCGCTCCAGGTCGGAGACCGCGACGCCGACGTGCGAGAAGCCCTGGATCATGGCCGCAGTGTGACGGAACGCCACGTCTCGTGGGGGAAGAAGCACCTACGCTCGGGATGTGGACAACGAAGACCTGCGGCTGGCGGTGTTCCGGACCTTCGCCGCCGGGCGGATCCCGACGATCGCCGGCCTGGCCACCGAGCTCGGAACGATGCGCGACACGGTCCGGGCCGGCCTGTTCTCACTGTCCAACGCTCACCACGTGGTCCTCGGCAAGGACAGCGAGGTGGTGATGGCGCACCCGTTCTCGGCGGTACCGCTCGGCTTCTCGGCGATGGGCAAGGACGCCCTGTGGTGGGGCGGCTGCGCCTGGGACTCCTTCGCGCTGCCGCACCTGCTGCCCGAGCAGGCCCCGGTGCTGGTGGCCACCCGGTGCCCGGCCTGCGCCCGCCCGCACGCGTGGAACGTGACCGACCGCGAACCACCGCCGGGCGACCAGGTCGCGCACTTCCTGGTCCCGGTCGCGCGGATGTGGGAGAACGTCGTGCACACCTGCGGGCACCAGCGGATCTTCTGCTCGCAGGCGTGCGTGGACACCTGGCTGGAGCGCACCGGCCGGCAGCGGGGGTACGTGATGGACCTGCCCACGCTGTGGCGGCTGGCAGCGCACTGGTACGACGGCCGGCTCACCCGCGGCTACGTACGACGAGAGCCCCGCGCTGCCGCGGCGTACTTCCGCGAGGTCGGTCTCGAGGGTCCATTCTGGGGCCTGTGAGCGGCTACTTCGCCGGCAGCGATCGCGCGTAGTCCACGCCGATCCCCACCCAGCGGCGCAAGTCGGCGTCCTCCTCGACGGCCGCGTCGACGACCCGCAGCCAGCCGTCCATCGCGCGTCCGCGCATCACCATCCGGTCGACGGTGCTGCCGTCGACGTACTCCTCCGACCGGGCCGGGTCCACCCGGAGCAGCAGCCCGCCCTGGCCGCTGGCGGCGACCGCCATGTTGCCGCCGACCAGGAAGGCCAGCCCGCCGAACATCTTCTTCTCGCTCAGCCCGCCCTCGTCCTGGACGATCTCCCGGATCCGGTCGGCGAGGTCCTCGTCGTACGCCATGGAGCGATCGTGGCACGCGGCACCGACATCGGGGCGCCGGGAGCTCACGGGTGCCGCAGCCGGCCCCAGTCGACCCGGGCCAGCACGACCAGCCCGGCGATCATCGCCACCTGCAGCACGACGCCCCACGGCGAGGTCAGCGAGGAGAGCAGCACCTTGCCCGTGTCGGTGCTGCTCAGCGCACCCGCGCCCCCGACGTAGATGCCGTAGCTGACCAGGCGTCCGGCAACGAAGGCCCCGGTCAGCGGCAGCAGCCGCAGCGTGGTCAGCCCGGCCGCCTCGAACAGCTGCGCCGAGGGCAGCGGGGAGAGCAGGAACAGTGCCAGCAGCGCCACCGTGCGGCGTCCCCGGCGGGTGACCAGCTCACCGGCCTCGGCGAGGTTGGACCGGATCCGCGCCGGCAGGTGGTCCCCGAGCCGACGGGTGGCGAGCGCGAGCACCAGCCGGCCGGCCGCCGCGAAGAGCGCGCCGACCACGACCAGGGCCGGCAGCCAGAAGTCGTGGTGCAGCGAGAACAGCACCAGGATCGCCCAGGTGGGCGGGCCGAACGCGGGCAGCAGGTTCAGCCCGAACACCGCTCCCGCCACCGCCGCGTACGCCGCCAGCTCGCCCACCCGCGCCTCCTGTCCAGACAACAGCCCGATTGTCTCCTGCCGTTCACCTGGAACCCCTACGCTCCGCGCGGGGGTTTCACGCTCGGGACGTACCGCACCGGCTCGTCGATGGGGGAAGGCAGATGACCAGGCTCGCGTCAGGGGTGCTGCTCGCCCTGGTGACGGTGCTGGCTGTCTCCCTCGGCGCGCCCGGCCCGGCCCTCGCCGCCCCGAAGGACCCGGCGTTCACGCTGAAGGTCGACCGGCACACCGTGCGCGGCGGCCAGACCCTCACCGCGACGGCGACCGCCCAGGTCGTCTGCGACTGGATCATCGAGTGGAACGGCGAGCGCCGGCACGTGCGAGCCACCCGGATCGTCACCTCGTACGTCGCGCCGACTGTCGCCAGGCCCACGAAGATGCCGCTGCGGGGCACCTGCGTCGTCGCGCCGGCGCCGATCGCCGGCCCGGCGCGGTCGACGGCTCAGCCCGACCAGCAGTCGGTCGTCGTCCGAGTCCCCCCGCACAGCAGCCACACCGTCGGCGTCACCGTGCTGCCGCCGGGCACCGACGTCAGCCCTCCCGACCCGGGTGGCGGAGTGGGGGGCGAAGGCACGGGCCCCGGCGGTCTCCCCAGCACCGGCGGTCCCCCGCTCTGGCTGCTCGCCGCCGGCCTCGGCGCTCTGCTGGCCGGAGCTCTCGTCGTACGGCGGGCGCAGCGCGACCCGGGGCTCCCCGTGGCCTGAGCACCACTCAGGAAGCCGGGACGAGGAAGGTCTGCGAGGGCAGCTCCCGGGCCAGTGTCGTGTCCAGGGTGGCGAGCCTGGCTCCTCGCGAGGCTGCCAGCGAGGCCAGGTAGGCGTCCGTGACCTGGCGGTGTCCACGGACGTGGCCGAGCGCCACGTCGGCGTACGAGATCGTGTCCGGCCAGAGCTCGCAGCGCGGGTCCTGGTGGTGGAGTCGCAGCACTTCCTGCGCCGTTGCGGCAGTCTCTCCGATCCGCACCAGGAAGCGCACCAGCGCCCCTTCGACGACCGGGCACAGCGCGATCCGCTCGGTGCCGGCGATCCATCGCGCGACGCGCCGGTGGTGCTCGTGCTCGGCGACCGTGAGCGCGATCAGCACGTTGGCGTCGAGCAGGTGGAGGTCAGTCCTCGTCGAGGGCATCGGCGACATCCTCCGAGGTGATCCGCCGGCCGATGCTCACCACGGGAAACCCGGACTCGGGATCCAGCCCGACCACAAGTGGCTCGTCGATCTGGCTCAGACCCCGCGCGGTCAGCTCGGCCAGCGTGGCGGAGAGCGACTGACCGCGGGCCTTGGCCAGCTCCTGGGCACGCCGATGGACGGCTGGTGGGAGGTCGACGGTGGTGCGCACCCGTGCATCATAGCTGCATCAGCCTTGATGCAGCCTTAGAGGGAGGCGACCGCCTCGCGCATCCCCCGCGTGGCCAGCTCGTCGGCCAGCTCGTTGTCGGCGACCCCGGCGTGACCCTTGACCCAGAACCACTCGACCCGGTGCCGCGCGCAGGCCTCCTGCAGCCGCTGCCACAGATCGACGTTCTTCACCGGCTGCTTGGCCGAGGTGAGCCAACCGTTGCGCTCCCAGCCGAGGACCCACTTGGTGATCCCGTTCCGGACGTAGGTGCTGTCGGTGTAGAGGTGCACCGTCATCGGCCGGGTCAGCGTCTCCAGCGCCACGATCGGCGCAGTCAGCTCCATCCGGTTGTTCGTGGTCTCGCCGGACTCGCCACCGCAGAGCTCGCGGACGTGCTCGCCGTACCGGAGCACCGCGCCCCAGCCACCCGGGCCCGGGTTCGGCGCGCAGCCGCCGTCGGTGTGGATGACGACGACGTCCTCGCTCACGGGCGCTCTCGCTCGGCGCGCTCGCGGCGCAGGCGCGCGATCACGTCGTCGACCTGCGCCTGCGGGTCGTCGGCCGCCGGCTTCTTCTCTGGCTTCTTCGGCTCCGCCGGAGGTCGGTGCCGCGGCGGCTCGGCGAACTCGGGGAAGTCGTCGTCCGCTACGGGCGGGGTCGGGTCGTCAGTGCTCATCGTGCCTTCATCTCCTGAGTCGACTGTCCCAGACCGCGCGGCGGATTTCAGGGAGCCGAGCGCTCCGGGCTGGACCGGCCTCAGACGTTGAAGCGGAACTCCACGACGTCCCCGTCGGCCATCACGTAGTCCTTGCCCTCCATGCGGACCTTGCCGGCGGCCTTCGCGTTCGCCATCGAGCCGGCCTCGATCAGGTCGTCGTAGCCCACGATCTCGGCCTTGATGAAGCCCTTCTGGAAGTCGGTGTGGATCACGCCGGCGGCCTCGGGCGCGGTGGCGCCCTTCTTGATCGTCCACGCGCGCGCCTCCTTCGGCCCGGCGGTCAGGTAGGTCTGCAGGCCGAGGGTGTCGAAGCCGACCCGGGCGAGCACGTCCAGCCCGGGCTCCTCGACGCCCATCTCGCGGAGCATCTCGCGGGCCTCGTCCTCGTCGCCCAGCTCGACCAGCTCGGCCTCGAACTTGGCGTCGAGGAAGATCGCCTCGGCCGGCGCGACCAGCTCGCTCATCTTCTTCTTCAGGTCCTCGTCACCGAGCTCGTCGGCGTCGCAGTTGAAGACGTAGAGGTAGGGCTTGGCGGTCAGCAGGGAGAGCTCGCGGATCAGCTCGCGGTCGACCTTCGTCTCGATGATCGGGGTGCCGGCCTCCAGCGCTGCCAGCGCCTCCTTGGCGGCGTCCAGGTTCGCGGTCAGCTCCTTCTTGCCGCGCGCCTCCTTCTCCAGTCGCGGGATCGCCTTCTCCACCGTCTGCAGGTCGGCCAGGATCAGCTCGGTCTGGATCGTGGAGATGTCCGAGGCCGGGTCGACCTTGCCGTCCACGTGGGTGACGTCCTCGTCGCGGAAGACCCGGGTGACCTGGCAGATCGCGGCGGCCTCCCGGATGTGGGAGAGGAACTTGTTGCCCAGGCCCTCCCCCTGGGACGCACCGGCGACGATGCCGGCGATGTCGACGAACTCGACGGTGGCGGGCAGCTCGCGCGCGGATCCGAAGACCTCGGCGAGCTTGTGCAGCCGCTCGTCGGGCACCGCGACCACGCCGACGTTGGGCTCGATGGTCGCGAACGGGTAGTTCGCCGCAAGCACGTTGTTCTTGGTCAGGGCGTTGAAGAGGGTCGACTTGCCCGCGTTGGGGAGTCCTACGATGCCGATGGTGAGAGCCACCCGCGGATTCTACGGGTCGGCGAGATCAGTCCTGACGGGCCATTGCCCCCGCCGTACGACGGGGCGGATCATCGACCCCGAGGGACTCCCGGTTCGCCGTACGACGCCGGTAGCAGTCGCCGCGGTAGCCCTTGCCGCGGCACCTGCCGGCGCAGCGGCGGACCGGTCGTCCCGCACGAGCGAGAGACGCACGAACGAGAGGCACCGGAGGAGCGGTTGATGAGTACATCCCTGGGGCGACGCCTCGCCGAGGCGATCGGCGCCAAGGACAAGGCCGCCATCGACGACCTCATCGCGCCCGAGGTGGACTTCAAGGGGCTCACGCCGCGGAAGTTCTGGGAGGCGGCGACCCCGGACGAGGTGGCCGAGATCGTCTTCGGGACCTGGTTCGAGGACACCGACCGGATCCTGGGGGTGCACGTCATCGACGGCGAGCCGGTCGAGGACACCGAGCAGGTGACGTACCGGTTCGCGATCGAGAACCAGGACGGACCGCACACCGTCGAGCAGACCGCGTACTACCGCGCCGAGGGCGACCGGATCGGCTACCTGCGGGTGGTCTGCTCGGGCTACCGCCCGGCGGGCTGATCCGAGGCGCTGAGCAGCTCGGCGCGGTGCCGCCACGACCAGGACAGCAACGTCACCGCGAAGAACAGCGTCAGCGCGACGATCACCGCCTCGAACGCACCGCCGCCACCCTGGGTGAAGATGCGATTCTCCACGTCGTACAGGAAGTCCATCCCGAACAGGTAGAGCGCCGCGCTGCCCGAGCAGAGCAGCCAGAGCAGCGCGCTCGGACGACGGCGGCGCAGCGTCACCAGGGCCAGCAGGCACGCGACCCCGAGCCAGGTGTCGGCCAGCGGGAAGGCGTTCTCGAACTCGTAGTAGGCGTGGCTGTGCTCGCTGGCGATCCAGTCGCGCTGGGCGAACCACAGCGTCCAGTAGACGATGTCGAGGGCGATGGCCACGACCAGCATGGCCTCGATGCCGCGTTGCCTCGGGAGGGGGCGCATGGCGCGACCCTGTCAGATGACGCGGCGTCCCGTCCGCATCCGCCAGCGGATGTCACGCATCGCGACCTTCGCCGGGATCCGTCGCACCCAGCGCGGGATCCACGGGTAGACGGTGCGAATCAGCGACCAGAGCCGGTTGTAGCGCTGCTGCTCCCGGTCGCTCCAGGACAGCCCGAGCACCTCGCGCGCCTGCGGGCTGAGGTTGCCGCGGGTGACCAGGCTGATGAGCGGCGAGATCGGCTTGACGAACCACTTCGCGTCCTTGGTCGACAGCAGCGCGCGGGCGTAACGCTGGATCTGCGGGTCGGAGCGGAACTCGCTCTGCATCCGGTCCCAGTAGGCGTCGAACTCGGCGCGCGTCGGCGGCCACATCTCGGGCTTGACCTGGAGTGCGGTGCCGTAGATCCAGCCGTCGCGGTAGAGGCCCTCGAGGGTCGCGGGGTCGATCGGGCCGAAGATCTTCTCGTACATCTCGCGGGCGACCTCGGCGAGGGTGGCGGCCACCCACAGCTGCAGCTCGGGGTCGAAAGCGGTGTAGCCCTCCCCCTTCACCGGCACGTGCGCGCGGTTGACCATCCGGGCGATCGCCTGCTGCTCCTCCTCGGTGCCCAGGCCCATCACGTAGACGTAGGAGAGCGTGGTGCGCAGCCGGTCCAGCGGGCGCTGCATCGTGTTGGAGTGCTCGGCGACGCCCTTGCCGACGCCCCAGACCGCGAGCTGGTACATCACCGCCGAGCCGGAGCCGAGCATCAGCCCGGGCTCGTAGAGCAGGTCGGCCAGGGTGAGCCGCGAGGGCGCGTGGTGCTCTTCCGCGGGGAGGGCGCTCATGCAACAATGAAACAGGAGTTGTTGCATCGGTGCAAGAGGAGAAGTGCATGACCCCGGACACGGCGATCCTCGAGGCAGCGCTCGAGCAGTTCGCCCTCACCGGCGTCAGCCGCACCAGCACCGACGACGTGGCGCGACGCGCCGGGGTCAACCGGGCCACCGTCTACCGCCGCTTCGGCACCCGCGAGCAGCTGCTCGCCGCCGCCTACCTGCACGAGGCCGGCCGGGTGCTCGAGGAGCTGACCACCCGGGTCCCGGACGTGGGCGCGGGCGCCGCGTTCGACCCCGCCGCCAACGTGGTCACCATGTTCACCGAGGCAGTCGCACTGATGCGGGACAACCGGCTGCTGCAGCGGATGCTCGAGGTCGACCACGACCTGGTCGTCGTCGGCATGACCACCGGCGCCGCCGACGTGCTCGCCTTCGCCGCCGACGTGCTCGCGCAGCGGGTCCGCGAGCTGCACGAGTGGCGCGGGACCAAGCCGCCGGCGGACCCGCACGACCTCGGCATCACCGTCGCGCGGCTGATCCAGTCGCTGGTGCTCACCCCCGCCGCCGGTCCGGACCTGAGTACGACGAGATCCGCCCGGCACTACGCGCGGACGGTGATCGTCCCGCTGCTCCTCGGCGCCGACTAGTCTCACCGGGTGCGCATCGCCACCTGGAACGTGAACTCGATCCGCTCCCGCATCGACCGCGTCGAGGCCTTCCTCGAACGCCACGACATCGACGTGCTCGCGCTGCAGGAGACCAAGGCCCGTGAGGACCAGCTCCCGATCATGGGGCTGCAGGCACGGGGGTACGACATCGCCGCGGCCGGCTACAACCAGTGGAACGGGGTCGCGATCGTGTCCCGGGTGGGCCTCGAGGACGTCACCATCGGCTTCGACCAGATGCCAGCATGGGAGGAGGCCGCGGAGGCGCGCGCGATCGGCGCGACCTGCGGCGGCGTCCGGGTCTGGTCGCTGTACGTCCCGAACGGTCGCAAGGTCGACGACCCGCACTACCACTACAAGCTCGCCTGGCTCGGCGCGCTCCGGTCGGCGGCCGCGGCCTGGAGCAGCGAACCGACGGCACTGGTCGGCGACTGGAACATCGCGCCCCAGGACGAGGACGTCTTCGACATCGCCGCCTTCGCCAAGGACACCCACGTCACTCCACCGGAGCGGGCCGCCTTCCAGGCCGTGCTCGACGCCGGGTACGTCGACGTGGTCCGCCCGCACGCGCCGGGCCCCGAGGTCTACACCTACTGGGACTACTACCGGCAGCGGTTCGAGCGGAACCGCGGCATGCGGATCGACTTCATCCTCGGCTCGGCACCGTTCGCGGACCGGGTGCGGGGCGCCTTCATCGACCGCGACGAGCGGGCGGGCCAAGGGGCCAGCGACCACGCCCCGGTGATCGTGGACCTGGCCGACGACTGAACTCGCTGGACCTGGGAAGAACGCCAGGCGACGATTTCAACCATGCACGAGGGCAACCGAGACGCCACGCCGGCCGATCTCCGACGGGGCATCGGTGAGTCGCCATCCAGCCGAGACCGCGGACGGCGTCTTGAGGCGATGCGGGCATCGGTCGGCGCATCGAAGCCCGAGCTGACCGCCGAGGATCGCGCGTGGCTCGACGCCGACTTCGACGCGTAACCGAGCATGACCGGCTCGCGCCGGCTACCGACAGAACCGGCCGACCCTGACCCGGATAGGTTGCGGGCATGACCCGCCGGTCCTGGGCTCTCGAGGTCCTCGTCTTCGTGGTCGGCGCCGGCACCCTCGGCGCCGAGATCGCCGCGGCCCGGCTGCTGGCGCCCTGGTTCGGAGCCAGCACGATCGTCTGGGCGAACACCATCGCCATCGTCCTGGTCGCGCTGTCCGTGGGCTACGCCCTCGGCGGCCGGTTCGCGGACAAGGACCCGCGCCCGGCCGGCCTGGCCCGGATCGTGCTCGTCGCGGCGGCCCTGCTCGCGGTGGTCCCGTTCGTCTCCGGGCCGTTTCTGCGGCAGGCGGTCAAGGCGGTCGACCAGCTCAGCGCGGCCACCTTCGTCGGGTCCCTGCTCGGCGTCGGGGCGCTGCTCGCGGTGCCGCTGCTGCTGCTCGGGATGGTCTCGCCGTACGCCGTCCGGCTGCGCGTGGACCGCGTCGACGACGCCGGCCGGGTCGCGGGCCGGCTCTACGCGATCTCGACGGTCGGCTCGCTGACCGGCACCTTCCTGGCCGCGCTGCTGCTGATCCCGGTCGCGGGCACGCGTCGTACGTTCCTGATCTTCGCCGCCGCGATGGCGCTGGCCGCCGTCGCCAACCTCGGCAGCCGCCGGGTCGTCGCGGCCGTCGTCCCGGCGACCATCCTCGGCCTGATCGCCCTGCCCACCGGCACCGTCAAGGGCGCGACCGGCGCCGACCGGGTGATCTGGGAGCGGGAGACGGAGTACCAGTACGCGCGAGTGATCGAGGAGCCCGACGGCACCCGCACCCTCGAGCTCAACGAGGGCCACGCGATCCACTCGCGGTACCGCCCCGGCGAGTGGCTGACCGACAACTACTGGGACGAGCTGCTGGCGCTCTCCCTCTCCGGCGGGCACGCGCCACCGCGGTCGGTCGCGATCCTCGGCAACGCCGCCGGCACCACCGCGCGGGCGCTCGGCCACTACTTCCCCCGGACCCAGGTGGACGCGGTCGAGATCGACGGCGAGCTGACCAAGGTCGGCCGGGCCCTGTTCGACCTGACCGGCCCGCGGCTGCGCACGCACACCGCGGACGCGCGGCCGTGGCTGCAGGCGACCCAGGGCCGGTACGACGTGATCATGGTGGATGCCTACCGGCAGCCCTACATCCCCTTCTACCTGGCCACCCGCGAGTTCTTCACCCTGGTCCGCGAGCGGCTCAACCCCGGCGGCCTCGTCGTCGTCAACGTCGGCCACCCCGAGCAGTCCGACGCCCTGGAGAAGGTGCTGACCGCGACCATGCGGGCCGCGTTCGGGAACGGCGGCGTCTGGCGAGATCCCGCCGAAGCCACCAACACGGTGCTGCTCGGCACCCTGGCCACCGACCCGGCCGGCCGGCTGCGCGACATGGCGCCACGGGTGGAGCCCGAGCTGAACACCCTGCTCGAGGCGACCGCGGACCGGCTCTCCCCCGGCCTTCCCGGCGGCCGGGTCTACACCGACGACGTCGCCCCGGTGGAGTGGCTGGTCGACACCTCGCTCGCCGAGGTCGCCCGCGACTGAGGGCACGGACGGCGCGCGTCCTGTCGAAGGTGGTCCGGGCACAGCACAATGGTCGGATGGAAGCCGACGACCTGGTGTCGGCCGAAGACCTCTGGTGGTCCTGGGCGGTGCTCACGGACCAGGACCTGCTGCCCGACGGCGCCCGCTGCGAGCTGGACGCGGACGAGCACGTTCTCAGCTACGACTACGGCGCCTCGTGGACCTCGCTGCAGCGGATCGCCGGCGGTCGGGCGGTCCTGTGGGGACGTGCCGGCACGTCGGTGAGGGACGCGATCAGCGAGCACCTCGACGTCCTCGCGGGTGCTCCCGACTGGGCCAGCTCGGATGCCGTGTGGCGCTCGGTCCGAGAGACCAAGCCGGGCTTCTTCGCGTGGCACTCGCGCGACGGCTGGGACACCAGCACGCCGGACATGTTCGACGGCGTGATCGACCTCATCACGCCGCTGCTGCGCGCCGACCCGCACCTGGTCGACGCGGCCCGGGCCGGGCAGAGCGACTCGGTCTTCCTCAAGGACGCCGCCGGGGTCGCGTACGTCGCCGCGCAGGGCCCGATCCGCCACCGCCTGCGGCACCAGATCCACGAGCAGATGCGCGCTACCCGCGAGCGCGACCGTGGCCTGCCCGAGCGACCGACGCTGCTGGCCCGCTGGGTGCGGGTGGTCGAGCCGGTCGCCTCGTTCACGCACACCGTGCTCGTCGACGAGGGCCGGCTGGTGGTGACCTCGAGCTCGCCCTGGCTGCCCGAGGCGATGCGGCTGACCCTGGGCAACATCCTGCGCGAGCTGCACCGCGCCGAGGCCGAGGAGGAGTCCGGCGCCTGGCTGGCCGCGCGGGTCCGGTTCGAGCACGGCCGGATCGCCCTGGACCGCGCCTTCGACTCCCTCCCCGCCTGGTACACCGGCAAGGGCCCGACGCTGCGCGCGCTGGCCTGGGAGATGTCCCAGCGGACCGACCCCTGGCGCCCGGCGTGGGCCACCCTGCTCCCGGGCTGACCCCCGCCGAGGAGGGCCGGGTCAGAGCAGGCGACGCTCGGAGGCCCAGCGGGTCAGCTCGTGGCGCGAGGACAGCTGCAGCTTCCTCAGCACCGACCCCATGTGCGTCTCGACGGTCTTGATCGAGATGAACAGCTCCCCGGCGACCTCCTTGTAGGAGTAGCCGCGGGCGATCAGGCGCATCACCTCGCGCTCCCGCTCGGTGAGCCGGTCCAGGTCCTCGTCGACGGCGGCCACCTCGATGGTGCCGGCGAAGGCGTCCAGCACGAAGCCGGCCAGCCGCGGCGAGAACACCGCGTCCCCGGCCGCGACCCGGTCGATCGCGTCGACGAGCTCGGCGCCGGTGATCGTCTTGGTCACGTACCCGCGCGCACCGGCGCGGATGGTGCCGATCACGTCCTCGGCGGCATCGGAGACCGACAGCGCCAGGAAGCGGGTCGAGGCGGCCTTGCCCGCCGTACGACGGATCACCTCGCCCCCGCCGCCACCGGGCAGGTGCACGTCGAGCAGCACCACCTCCGGCTGGCCGGCGACCACCGCGGCGACGGCCTGGTCGACGTCGGCCGCCTCGGCGAGCACCTCGACGGCGTCGCCGAGCTCGGCCCGGACGCCGGCCCGGAACATCGCGTGGTCGTCGACGATCACGACGGTGTGCCTGGTCATCAGCTCTCCTCGGAAGCGGGTTGGTGCAGCCTGATCTCGGTCCCGGAGCCGGGGCTGCTGCGCACCTCGGCGGAGCCGCCGTGCCGCTGCATCCGGTCCACGATGCTGTCGCGTACCCCGTGCCGGTCGGCGGCCACGCCGTCGGGGTCGAAGCCGACGCCACGGTCGCGGACGAAGACGTCCACCCCGCGCGCCGACGCCTCGGCGTACACGTCGACCTTGCCGGCGCCGGAGTGCCGGGCCGCGTTCACCACGGCCTCGCGAGTGGCGAGCACCAGCGGGCGCAGCGACTCGGAGACCGGCGAGTCCCCGACGCAGACCACGTCGACCGGCACGCCGTACGCGTCGTCGACCTCACCAGCCAGGGCCCGCAGCGCGGCCTCCAGCGTGGTCGGGTCGCCGCCGGTGGAGTCGAACAGCCAGGTGCGCAGGTCGCGCTCCTGGGACCGGGCCAGCCGGGCCACCCGGTCGGGGTCGTGCGCGGACTTCTGGATCAGCGCGAGCGTCTGCAGGACCGAGTCGTGCAGGTGCGCGGCCACGTCGGCGCGCTCCTGGGAGCGAACGCGCTCGGCGCGCTCCTCGCTGAGGTCGCTGGAGAGCCGGAACAGCCAGGGCCCGACGATCAGGCCGATGCCGAGCAGGCCGAGGGTGGTGGCGATGGCGACGTCGCGGGCCGCTCCCCAGCCGCCTCCGCCGACCGCGACCAGGGTGATCGAGCCGATCACCAGCACCGCACCCACGATGAGCCGGACCCAGGAGGCCATCCCGCCGCCGACGATCGCGCGGATGACGCTGATCCGGCCCGAGGAGTCGCTCCAGCGTTCCCGCTGCGCCTCGTCGGCCTGCCGCCACAGGATCGCCACGCCGCACAGCCCGAGGGCCAGCGGCCACAGCGCGCCGCCGTGACCAGTGAGCATCACGAAGAGGGTGGCCAGCCCGAGCCCGATCACGCCGATCGCTATCAGCGGACCGTAGTCGACCAGCCGTCGGATCCGACCGGGACGCTTGCCCTGCCGCCCGGCCGCGGCCAGGCCGGGGGCGCTGTCGTCGAAGTGCCGCTGCGCCGGCAGCACCATCCACAGCGCGGCGTAGACGAAGACGCCGAAGCCACCGACCACGGTGGCGATGACGAACGCGACACGGACCCAGAACACCGGCAGCCGCAGGTGGTCGGCCAGGCCCGCGGCGACGCCACCGACCAGGGCGTCGTCGACGTTGCGGTAGGCCTTCGGGGGCACCGTCGACGGGATCGGTCCGTACGCGCCGTACGGTCCGGCGACCGGCGCACCCGGGGCGGGCACGCCGGTGCTGGCTCCGGGCGCAGGACTGCTCATGGTGCTCATCGTGGCATCCGCGGCGTCGGGGGACATCAGGTGCGGGCCCTGAGTGTCGCCGGCCGCAGGATCAGGGGCGTCCCCGATGGTGATGACGCCGTACGACGACCACGATGGATGCCATGAACGACACCACTGCCCCACCGGGCACCCCTCCTCCCCCGGCAGCGCCGCCGCACCAGGACCTGGACCGGCTGCGCCGCTCGATCACCGACCGGTACGTCGCCGGTGTCGCGGGCGGCATCGGCCGGCACTTCGGCATCGACCCGACGGTCGTCCGGGTGCTCTTCGTCGTGCTTGCCTTCTTCGGCGGCGCCGGCGTGCTGGTGTACGCCGTCTGCTGGCTGTTCGTGCCGGAGGACGGCCGCGCGCACGGCACCATCCACGTCAACAGCGAACCGCGCAAGCTGCTGCTGCTCGCCGCGGTCGGGATCGCGTTCCTGCTCGCGGTCGGCGACGCGTTCAGCGGTTTCAACGTCGGCTGGCCGATCGCCAGCCTCGCCGTGATCGTCGCGCTGGTGATGATCGCCCGGGATCGGCGCGAGGACCGCCGCAGCACAGGCCCCTTGATGAACGAGAGCACCGCGGTCACCGACGTCCCGGCGTACGCGGGAGCGGCTGTGCAGCCGCCCGCGCCCCCCGCCCCGCCCGCTCCCCCCGCCTGGCAGCCCCCGCAGCCGCCGGTGATCCCGCCGCGGCCCAAGCGCACCGGCATCATCTGGTTCTGGCCGGCGCTCGCGCTGATCGCGATCGGCATGGGCATCGTCGGGATCCTCGACGCGAACCACGACATCGACGCGGTCGCCTACCCGCTGGTCGCGCTCACCGTCACCGGCGTGATGCTCCTGGTCGGCTCGGTGACCGGGCGCCCGGGCGGGCTGATCTTCCTGGGCTTCGTCGCGACCTTGATGGCCTCGGTGGCCACCGTCGTGGGCGGGTTCCACTTCAACGGCCAGTCGCTCAAGGAGAGCCCGGCGACCAGTGCCGACGTGCGCTCGTCGTACAAGATCAACAACGGTGAGCTCCGGCTCGACCTGACCGGCGTGAGCGACCCGCAGAGCCTGGCCGGACGGGAGATCGACCTGTCGGCCAAGGCCGGCGAGATCGTCGTGATCGTGCCGAAGGAGCTCAACGTCAGCGTCGACGCCGAGTTCGGCTTCGCCGGCGGGATCGACATCCCCGGCTACCACGGGGGCGGCATCCAGGACGACGTCAGCCGCAACATCGCGGGCTTCCCGGCGAGCACCCTGCCGGCCCTCGACCTCGAGATCGACGCCACCGTCGGTCACATCCAAGTGGAGCAGCGATGAACGACAGCACCCCGGCCCCCCGCACCGTCAGCGTCCCGCACCTGGTCTTCGGGCTGATCTTCCTCGGCATCGCGACCGTCCGGTGGATCGCCGTGGCGACCGATGCGGACCTGCCCAAGACCGCGATCGGCTTCCCGCTCGTGCTGATCGGTGCCGGCATCGTCGGCCTGGTCGCCGCGGTCGTGAACAACCGCCGCCGCAGCAAGGCGCTGACGCGCCAGCTGGAGGAGCCGGCCGAGACCACCGAGGACACCCTCGTCATCGAGGAGGAGCAGTGATGAGCGAGCAGAACCCCCAGCCCCAGCAGGCCGCCCGGCGGCTGACCCGGAGCCTGGACGACAGCATGATCGCCGGCGTCTGCGGCGGTCTGGCCCGCTACGCCGGCGTCGACCCGACGCTCGTGCGGATCATCGCGGTGGTCGCCCTGTTCGTCGGCTTCCCGGCCGTGTTCATGGGCTACGTCGTGGGCTGGGTGATCATGCCGAAGGCGTGACTCAGCGGGACAGCGAGCGGGTGATCACCTGGTTGGCCGCGCGCTGGAACCCGCTGACCACGGCCTCGAGGGTGAGCTGGCGCAGCTTGGACATGGTCTGCTCGAAGCGGGCCTTGTCGTCCTCGGTCTTCGGGCTCTCCAGGTACGGCGTCAGCACCCGGTCCTTGAGCACGGCGGTGAGCTCGTCGGCGAGCTCGTCCATGTGCCGGTTGATCGCCTCGCCGGCGGCCACCATCGAGTCGACCGGGATCGGCAGGTCCAGGCACTGCACCCCGACGTCGAAGGCGGGCAGGATCTCGTAGCGGCCGTCCTCGTGCTCCTCGATCGCCATCGTCGCGGCCAGTCGCTGCAGGTCCTCGTCGTCGAGCCGCCGGCCGGCCTTCGCGTCCAGCTGGCGGCGGGTGACCAGCTCCTGGCCCCCGGTCTTCCACGAGGTCAGCATCGCCCGCTGCACGGCCAGGTCCTCGACCGAGGCGTGCACCGGGATCCGGGCCAGGTACTTCTCGATCGCGGCCAGGGTGAAGCCGTGGTCCTGCAGCGCGCGGATGAGCTCGAGCCGGGCCCGGTGCAGCGCCGAGTAGTAGGCCATCCGGCCGCGCCGGGTCGGCGGCGGCAGCAGGCCCAGTCCGGCGTAGTACCGGGTGGTGCGCACGGTCATCCCCGTCGCGGCGGCGAGCTCGTCGACGGTGTAGAGGCCCTCGGTGTCGGAGGGCAGGTCCGCTACTGGCACGGTCGGACTGTAACAGTAGAACTGGCACATTCCACGGAACTCTTGCATCGTGACAGTAATGCTGTAACAGTTCCTTTGTCAGCATCCTGCACGAAGGGACCCGTCAGCCGCCATGCGCGACATCTTCACCGCCGAGCACGAGGACTTCCGCAAGACCGCCCGCGCCTTCTTCGAGCGCGAGGTCGTCCCGTTCCACGACCAGTGGGAGAAGGACGGGATCGTGCCGCGCGAGATCTGGACCAAGGCCGGCGAGCTGGGCCTGCTCTGCTTCGACGTCGGCGAGGAGTACGGCGGCGCCGGGGTCGACGACTTCCGCTACAACGTGGTGCTCTCCGAGGAGCAGACCCGCGCCGGGGCCAGCGGCCCCGGATTCTCGGTGCACAGCGACATCATCGTGCCCTACCTCTCCGCGATCGCGAACGAGGAGCAGAAGCAGCGCTGGCTGCCCGGCTGCGTCACCGGCGAGATCGTCACCGCGATCGCGATGACCGAGCCGGGAGCGGGCAGCGACCTGCAGGGCATCCGCACCAGTGCCGTCGACAAGGGCGACCACTACGTGCTCAACGGGTCCAAGACGTTCATCAGCAACGGCATCCACGCCGACCTGGTGATCGTGGTCGCCCGCACCAACCCCGAGGCCGGGCACATGGGCTTCAGCCTGCTCGTCGTCGAGCGCGGCATGGAAGGCTTCGAGCGCGGCCGCAACCTGGAGAAGATCGGCCTGCACGCCCAGGACACGGCCGAGCTCTCGTTCACCGACGTGGTGGTGCCCAAGGCGAACCTGCTCGGCGAGGAGGGCCACGGCTTCATCTACCTGATGCAGAACCTCCCGCAGGAGCGGCTCATCATCGCCGCCCAGGCCGCCGCCGGCTGCGAGGCCGTGGTGGAGATGTGCCTGGAGTACGCCAAGACCCGCGAGGCCTTCGGCAAGCCGATCGGGAAGTTCCAGCACAACCGGTTCCTGCTCGCCGAGATGGCCACCGAGGCCCGGGTGACCCGCGCGTTCGTGGACGACTGCCTGCGCAAGCACCTCGACTCCCAACTCGACACCACCGATGCCTCGATGGCCAAGTGGTGGGCGACCGAGGCGCAGAACAAGCTCGTCAACCAGGGCGTCCAGCTGCACGGCGGCTACGGCTACATGCTCGAGTACCCGATCGCGAAGGCCTTCCTGGACAGCCGGATCTCGACGATCTACGGCGGCACGACCGAGATCCAGAAGGAGATCATCGGTCGCTCGCTCGGGATCTGAGCGGGCCGTCATGGACTTCGATCTCCCCGAGACCGCGCTCGCGGTCCGCGAGGGCGTGGCCGCCGTCGCCGCCAAGTACGACAATGCCTACTGGTCGGCCTGCGAGGAGGACCACCGGTTCCCCGACGAGGTTTTCCGCGACCTCGGCCAGGGCGGCTGGCTCGGGTTGTGCATCCCCGAGGAGTACGGCGGCGGCGGGCAGGGGCTCCTCGAGCTGGCGGTCGCCAACGAGACGCTCTGCGCCTCGGGCGGCACCGCGGGCACCTTCATCTACGTGACCACGCCGGGCTTCGGCGCGATGACCCTGGTGCGGCACGGGACGCCAGAGCAGAAGCAGCGCATCCTGCCGGGCATCGCGTCGGGCGACATCCAATTCTGCTTCGCGCTCACCGAGCCCGACGCCGGGTCGAACGCCATCGAGATCACCACCTCCGCACGGCGCGACGGAGACGACTTCTTGATCAAGGGCCAGAAGGTGTGGATCTCCAACGTGGAGCGCGCCGACTGGATGGTCGCGGTGACGCGGACCATCCCCGCGGCCGAGGCGTCCCCTCGTACGGCGGGCTTCACGCTGTTCCTGGTCGACGTGAAGCAGGCGCTCGCGGACGGCACCCTCTCCTACACGCCGATCCCCAAGATGGGCTCGAACATCCTCTTCTCGAGCCAGGTGTTCTTCGACGACGTACGCGTGCCGGCCGAGAACGTGCTCGGCGAGGTCGACCAGGGCTTCGCGGTGCTGTGGGACGTGCTCAACCCCGAGCGCATCCTGGCCGCGGCCGGCGGGGTCGGCTCGGCGGACGCCGCGCTCGACGTGGCCGCCCGCTACGCCGGTGAGCGCTCCGTCTTCGGCCGCCCGATCGGCGCGAACCAGGCGATCCAGTTCCCGCTCGCGCAGATCAAGGCGAAGACCGAGCTGGCCCGGCTGATGACGTACAAGGCGGCCTGGCTCTTCGACCAGGGCCGGATGTGCGGCAACGAGGCCAACGTCGCCAAGCTGACCGGTGCGCAGGTCGCCTGGGAGGCCGCGGACCAGGCCTTCCAGACGCTCGGCGGGATGGCGTACTCCAAGGAGTACCCGGTGGAGCGGATGTTCCGCGATGCTCGGATCGGCAAGAACATCCCGGTCGCCGAGCAGCTGGTCCTGGCCCACATCGGCACCTCGATGCTGAACCTCCCGAAGTCCTACTGACGTCGTTCCAAGGAGCACCATGAGCGTCCTCGCCGACCGCGCCGACATCGACGCCGCGCTCGCCCCCAGCATCGCCGCGGCCTTCGCCGCCACCGTCGATGAGCAGGGCGACAACCCCGCGCTCTCCGACCGGATCGGGGTCGCTGAAGGCTGGCGCACGCTGTCCTGGCGCGAGCTGCGCGAGCAGGGCCTGGCCCTCGCGGCCGCCCTGGTCGACCTCGGCGTCCAGCCCGGCGACCGGGTGGCGATCATGGCCAGCAACCGGATCGAGCACGTGCTCGCCGACGTGGCGGCGATGCACGCCGGCGCGACCGCGATGTCGATCTACAACACCCTCTCCCCCGCCCAGGTGGCCTACATCGCGGAGCACGCGAAGCCGTCGGTCGTGGTCCTGGAGAACGACGACCACCTGGCGCGCTGGTCTCTCGCGTTGGCCGGTGTCCCGCACGTCGTGGTCATCGACGCGGTGGCGCCGGAAGGCGCGCTCACCTGGGCCGAGCTGGTCGACCGCGCGGGCGCCGTACGGGACAAGCATGCGGCCGAGGCGGAGAAGCGCTGGCAGGCGCTCGGACACGACGACCCGGCCACGATCCTCTACACCTCGGGGACGACCGGTGATCCGAAGGGCGTGGTCATCACCCACCGCAACGTGCTCTTCGAGGCCGAGAGCAGCAGCCGCACCTCGCAGCTGACCGGCGAGAACATCGGCGTCTCCTACCTGCCGTACGCGCACATCGCCGAGCGGGTGCTGGGCATCTACATCCCGATGGTCGAGGGCGCGCACCTCTACCTGGTCGGTGACCCGGCGCAGCTGGTCGGCACCCTCGCCGAGGTGCGGCCGACGCGGTTCTTCGGCGTGCCGCGGGTGTGGGAGAAGATCCAGACCGGCATCGGCGGGCTGCTCGCGATGGAGACCGACGAGGCCAAGAAGAAGGCTGTCGCGGAGGCGATGGCGACGGGGCTGGAGTACATCGAGTCGCTGCAGTACGGCGAGCAGACCAGCCCCGAGCTGCAGGCCCGCTTCGACGCGGTGAACGCCGCGGTGCTGACGCCGATGAAGGCGATGCTCGGGCTGGACCGGGTCACCTGGGCGGGCAGCGCGTCGGCGCCGATGCCGCTGGAGACCGCGCGCTTCTTCGCCGGACTCGGCCTGCCGATCTACGACATCTACGGGATGACCGAGACGTGCGGGTCGGTGACCGCGTGCGGGCCGGGCTCGTTCCGGCTCGGCACGGTCGGGCGCGCGCAGCCGGGCATCGAGATCGGCCTGGGCGAGGACGGCGAGATCCTCGCCCGCGGCCCGGTGACGACGTCGGGGTACTACCGCAACGCCGAGGCGACCGGTGCCCTGGTCGACGCCGAGGGATGGGTGCACACCGGCGACATCGGCGAGCTCGACGCGGACGGCTTCCTCAAAGTCGTGGATCGCAAGAAGGAGATGATCATCACCAGCGCCGGCAAGAACATCGCGCCGTCGAACATCGAGAACCTGCTCAAGGAGAGTCCGTTGGTCGGGCACGCGCTCGCCTTCGGCGAGGGACGCCCGTACGTCGTCGCGATCCTGACCCTCGACCCGGACGTCGCGCCGGTGATCGCCGGGAAGCTCGGGCTGTCCTCGGCCGACCTGGCCTCATTGGCCCAGGAGCCGGCGATCCTCGGCATGGTCGAGCAGGCGGTGGCTGCCGCCAACGAACGCCTCTCGCGTCCCGAGCAGGTCAAGAAGTGGACGCTGCTGCCGGTCGAGTGGACCGCCGAGTCCGCCGAGCTGACCCCGACGCTCAAGCTGAAGCGCCGGGTCGTGCACGCGAACTACGCCGAGGAGATCGCCGCGCTGTACGCCTGACGCGCGGCGACGCCGAGCTCGGGGAAGTCGGTGATGAGGCCGTCCACACCGGCCCGGAAGAACAGCTCCGCCTCGCCGACCGCGTCTCCGTGGCCGTGCGGGTTGCCACCGATCCTGAAGTCCGCGGGCAGGTACTGGTTCTCCGCGCGGTGCGACCAGACCAGCACCGACAGGCCACGCCTGTGCGCCTTCTCGACCACCTTGGTCGGCTCGGTCAGGCGACCGTCGGCACCGCGCGGGTAGATCGCCTTCTTCTTCACTGCGACCGCGGCCGCGTACTCGCTGATCTTGGACAGCTCGCGGGAGGTGGTCTCGCGCTCGAAGAGCCGGACGGTGCGCTCGGGCAGGTCGAGCGCGCACAGCGCCGCGACGTTGAAGCCCATCCAGGTGATCTCGGGACGGTCGGAGCCGCGGACCAGGTCGGGCAGCCAGAGGTCGTGCCGGGCCAGGTGCCGAACCTCCTTGAGCTCGGCGTAGACGCCCAGCCGACGGCCGGCACGGGCCGACTCGCGGGCCACCAGGTCGAGCACCTCGGTGAAGGTCGGGATCGGCCCGCGGTCGTTGAAGGAGGCGCTGGTCGGGCGCTTGCGCGGCCACCGCTCGCGGGTCCGCAGCCCGCGCAGCTCGGCGAGGGTGAAGTCGTGCACGAACCAGCCGGTGACGGGATCGCCGTCGACCTCGACGGTCCGGCGCAGGTGCGCGTACTCGGGACGAGCGGCCACGTCCGTCGTACGGGAGAGCTCGACGTCGTGGCGGCAGACCACCGCACCGTCGCGGGTGGCCAACAGGTCGAGCTCGACCGCGTCGGCGCCGAGCCGGAAGGCCAGCTCGTAGCCGGCCAGCGTGTGCTCGGGCCGGTGCCCGCTGGCGCCGCGGTGCGCGACCACGATCGGGGCGGCAGTGCGCGGACGGGCCTCGCGACGCGGGATGGCGATGGTCAGGGCCATGCGGCCAGGGTCGGCAGCGAAGGTGGACACCGGGTGTCGGGCCCGCCAATGCGGCGTTTACGGTGCATGGCATGTCCTCGGCCGTTCACACCCTCGGCACCCTGACCACGGTGCCCGCCCTCGACCGCCTCGACCTCGTCGCCCCACCGGTCGCTGCCTTGTTGCGCTCCTGGGAGCACGCGGCCTCCGTCGGCGTGGTGGAGATCGACCCGGCGCTCTCGGAGACCTCCGCCACCGTCGAGGTGTACGGCGTGCCCTGGGAGTCCGGCGCCAACTGCGTCGTGGTCATGGGCAAACGCGACGGTCAGGAGCGGATCGCGGCGTGCGTGGTCCGCGGCGACACCCGCGCCGACGTGAACAACCGGGTCAAGCGCCTGCTGGATGTGCGCAAGTGCTCCTTCCTCGACCACGACCGCGCGGTCGCGGAGACCGGGATGGAGTACGGCGGGATCACGCCGGTCGGCGTCCCCTCGGAATGGCGGCTGCTGCTGGACTCGCGGGTCCCGGAGATCCCGGTCGTGCTGATCGGCAGCGGGATTCGGGGGTCCAAGCTGGTGCTCCCCGGGGCGCTCCTGGCGGAGCTGCCGGGGGCTGAGGTGGTGGAGGGGTTGGCGGGGTAGGTCAGAGCTCGAGGTCGCCGTAGTGGTCGACCATGACCAGCGATCGACGATCCTGGCTCTTGAACTCCCGAATCTCCAGGGTCTCGGTGTCGCACGTCAGCGAATCCGGGTCGTTCACCTGGGCTTCGATGACGCGGTACAGCAGATCAGCGTCGTCCGGCGGCAGCTCTGCAATCACGTCGCTCCAACGATCGTGAGTGACGACGCGCGTCGTTGTGTCGGCAAGGATCTGCCGCAGCCGTTTGAGCGGCAGGGCGTCCCCTCGGGCCTTCCACACGACGCCCTGCTGGTCCGTCCACGTCTTCTGACGTGCCAGCGCCGGATACGCGTCGGTCGAGTTGTTGCTCGGAGTGTCCTCGGCGCGGACCTCGGCGTAGATCTCGGTGAAGGCTGCTCGGTCGCGATCGCGCGAGGCCTTGCTCATGAACGACTCCTTCGTCCGGGGCTGAACCACCTCCGCGATCGCTGTGGGGGCTTCGTCCATGCGAGCAGCGCCTCTGCCAGGGATTGAAGATCCAGATCCGCTGGATCCTCGATCCCGACGCGCTCGGACCCGATGCGACCCAGGAACTCGACGAGCAGATCCCGGACAGCATCTGGTCGAGGAGTGTCGCCGGACCCGGTGATCCGGACCCGAGCACCGACAACCTTCAGAAGCAGCATGTGACCGGCGGCGTCGTAGGCGCGGTACTCCTCGTTCGCCACGTCCACTGCCTCGAGGTAGCTCTCGGCCCGCTCCACGGACTCGTAGAACTCGAGGGCACCGTGGTCGTCGACGACCACCGGCAGCGCAATCATGAGAAAGCTCCTTGCTAGATCTGCGACGACCAAACTGTGACCTGCCGCGGCGGATCTTTACCAAGCGAGTACTTCGCCAACGCCCGCAACGTAACCTTTCTCCCACCGAGGAGAGTGAGCAGAGGCGTCCACGTATCGACGCGGAACTTCTCCTACGCAAACGCGGCGTCGACATGGACGATGTCGTCCGTCGTGGCGCGGAAGCCCAAACCAATCCACGCGAGAGCAAAGTATTCCAGTCAAGGACGACGACATTGCGCCAGCCGCGCACAGCCAGCCAAAGAAGATGGATCCCACAGCTCCCGCAATGGCGCCCAGAACCGATCCCTCAAACAGGTGCAGCGCGAACCCGCCGGCTAGGCCTGTCATGCAAAGGGCTTAGGCATAGCGCCACCGGAATCCGAAGGTCACGCGATCAGTCAGATTGTCGTCCCGGCTCGTCATGGACCCTGCGTGCTGCCCCCTGGTCAGCCGGCCTCGGAGCGTGAGCCTAGCCCAGGCAGCACGTGCCCGGTGGCGAGACGAGCACTAGATCAGCCACATCAGATTGAGATGAACCATGGACCAAGCAGGCAGCCGGCAACAAGCGACACCACCCATACGAGAACGGCGAGCTTACGGCCAAGCTCCCCATCTGCCAGACGTGCCAGGAGACGTTTGTACGCGGCCGTGAACGGGGCGATCTGAGCGACGGCAACGACGCCCGCGGGAACCATGATGACCGTGGTCCCGATGATCGCCAGGAGCGTCCGGGGTGCGCCCATGAGATCTCGTGCGACCCATACAGGCACTCCGCCCACAACGAAGTACAGCGACGAAATCATCATGGCCATTGCCCGCACTTGCCCGAGGTCATCAGCCGCTTTCGCCTTGTCGTCGCGCTTCCGCTCCAGGTACGGATCCTTGGTCTCCGAGTCGTGGACAAGGCCTGCACAGGTTGACAACGGCCGCGTGTAGTACCGCAGCAACGGCCGCGACCGCAGTGCGCCAATGATGTCTGCCGCCAGTGCCGACAGAAATCGACTAATCCCAGTCACGCCCAATCTCCCAGGCGGCGAACGGATGATTCCATGCGGAATGCTCCGTGTGCCGGGGTGCCTTCGGTGGTGCCGGACCCGGCCGGACGGTCTGGTCCTTGACGCTGTCGTGCTGCGCGGTAAGCCATGTTCGTCATCCTGGCGCCCATTGCTAGGAGAGCATCGCGAATGCCAAGCCGGCGTAGGTGGCGATCGCGGTGCACAGACGCAGCGCGAGAGCGACCAACGGTGCACGTACGCCGAGGGAACGAAGGAGCGGACGTACGACGCCATGCTCCATGCTCAGGGAGAGCGCGGTGCCAGCCAACCCGACGGCGAAGCCGGCCAACACCGAAGAACTGCTGAGCCTCACCCAGTGATCCACAGCAAGGGTTGCCCCTGCAATGAACACTGCCGTGACACCCCACAACCCGGAAAGGGCCTTGTCGAGGACCTCCCCAAGTTCGTTCCGACTGGTTTCGTCAGACGCATCGCGCTTACCCGGGCGAAGGGCCGCTTCCGTGTGAACTCTCGGCCGGGCCTGCGCAAGCATGCCCGGCAGATGCGCAAATCGTGAGGGAAACAGGCGAGCCAGGAACACCAGGAGGAGGCGGTCGAGGCAATAGACGACCTGTTCGACTGATGCTCCTCTCATGTCACCAGTTTCGCTTGAGCCAGCCACCGAAACCCCACGCGCTCATTCCGAGTCCGAAGGCGCCATACGCCTTGTCCACCCTGTCGGCCGTTCGGACGACCTTCCGGTCGAAGTGTTTGTACTCCTTGACGATGCGAGACCGAGCCTTCTTGCCTGCCTTGCCGGCCGCTGTGCCTCCGATCTTGATGCTTCGTCGAGTCTCGTTCGCATACTTCAGCCCCTTGGCCGCGCTGAACGTCCCCGCGCCGGCAATGTCCAGTAGGCCGTCCATCTTGTGCCCGTGCTTCATCTTGTAGATTCCGCGTCCCAGCGAAATCCCGGCGGACGCTACGGCGCATGTGAACATGGCGGCCACGCCGATACCCAGCTTGATGCCGATTACGATCTTCCTGTGCTGGCTCGCCCAGTGTTTAGCGCTCCTCCACGTTTTCTAGATGCTCCATCTGCCGCTTAGGTCGTACTGATTAAATCGGGTCCTGCGGATCGGCCACAATCAGCTGCCCCACCTTGGGCTCCGGTCGGAGTGGCACGTCAGGTCGAACCGTGCCGAGCCAACACCGCTGCCCGGGGCTCGAGTTCAGGACGACCAGCCGGCAGGCTCGCCAGACCACCAGGCAACCCCGTGATGGTCTACCCGAAGCGTCGACTTGAAGGCCCCCAGCGGCTCGCAAACGTTCGCGTCAAGCACTCGCCCTACCTCCTCGCCGACCGGTCGAGATGAATCCACGGAGATATCCAGACCGAGAATCCCATCAAACCAGGCGCTTTTGTAGACGATTGCCACGCGGGCATTACCGATTGCCCAACAACCCAACAGCTCAACTTGTCCATTGAGATCCTGGGGCGGCGGGAACAGGGTCCGGACCTGTGCCACGAGATCATCTGCAAATCTGCCATCCTCACCCTTCCCAACGGCACCCAGAACAATCACCGCCAATCACGTGCCAGAGTACGGCGTAGAATTTATCCAATCGGGACACTTGTCTCCCGCGTAATACGGACAATACATGGTGACGAGTTCGCCATGTTTCGCCTTTCTGTCGTTCCAATCGACCGAAATACGGAAGGTCGCGCTGCGACCGGTACGCTTGGGTGTGCCGTTGACCAGTTCATACTCCCAAATCGTAGCCTCGTAGTTCGAATAGGTCCTCCGCTTTCCATTGTACAAGCCGTTCGATTTTCTAAATCCCACAAATCGCATATAGAAGATCGCTCCGGCAATGACGCTCTGATTGCGAATATTGTGCTTTCCGGCAAGTTTTTCAAACTTCCTTGCGGAGACGTGGACGGCAGATCCAGTCATTCTGCGGAAAGTCGCACCGCAATGCAGGATGCAAAACTCTCCAGACAGATCCTGGCCATTGACGGGATCCGCCGGGTAGACGTAGTTGTTGACGTTGCCGCCGTAGATCGGATCGGTGCTCGTGAACGTTCCGGTGCCTGGCGCATAGACCCGAGCGCCCATCAGGATCAGTCCGGTGGAATCGGTCGCGCGCTGTTCGCCACCGAGCCAGCCGTAGCCGACGCCGTCAGCGACGCCGCCTGTGTTGGTGGGTGTCTTCCCAGTGCTCGCCGCGGTGAGCGGGTTTCCGTACTCGTCGGAATCCGACCAGGAAGTCAGCCCGCTCGGGTCTCCGCTGGTCGGGAGGTCGACGGTGGTGACGGTGTCGCCGTGCAGGTCGGAGAGCGCGAGGCTCGTGCTGCTGCTGGTGATGGTCAGGCCGAGGTTGCCGCCGAGGTCCTCGGCGAACCGTTCCACGACTGGGCTGGCGGTGCCGGTGACCATCGAGGTCCATCCGGGGTTGTCCGAGGCGTCGGTGTAGTGCCGGGTGATCACCGTCGTTCCGGTCGTCGATGTCGACCTGCGTCCGGCCGCGTCCAGGCCGAAGGTCGTGGTGGTGCCGTTCTGGGCGATCGACTTGATCGCGTCGGTGTCGTAGTAGCCCAGGGTGGCCGCGGCTGCGCCCGTCGGGGTGTCGGCTTGGGGGATGGTGGTCTGCCGGCCGAACGCGTCGTAGACGTAGGAGCCGCCGCCGGGGGCGGTGGTGAGCCGGTCCCCCGCGTCATAGGTCCACGCCTTCGTTGTGCCACCGCTGGTGGGGCAGACCGCGCCGGCCGCGCCGGTGGTGGTGGTCTTCGAGGTGCGGTTGCCGTTGGAGTCGAAGGCGTAGTCCCGTACCTGGCAGGCCGTCCCGGGCAGCGCGGTTCCGGAGTCGGTGTCATCGGTTGTGCCGGAACCGGCCGGGACGGTCTGGTCCTTGACGCTGACCAGCCGTGCTGCCCGGTCGTAGGTGTAGTCGCGAGCGAACCCGGTCGCAGCAGCTCCGGGCAGGTCGTCACTCAGGGCACCGCCCGTCGGGGTCCATTCGCGCCGCACCCGGCCAGCGGCGTCGTTGTCCTGGGACCACCCCACCCATGCCACGTCGGGCTGGCTACCGGTGATCTCCCCGGTGTCGGGGTCGGTGATCGCCACCGGACCCGAGTAGATCAAGGACGCCGGCTCGCCGGCGGTGTCGTACCCGATGCGCTGGATCAGCCCACCGGGCAGGTCCTGACGCACCAAGGCGCCGGCGGAGTCGTAGGCGCCTTGGAACTCCAGGGGACCGCCTGAGGGGCGGCTGATCGTGAGCTTCGTCGGCAGGCCTCGGTGCTCGTCGTTTCCGGCGGCGTCGGTGCCGTCGTAGGTGTAGGAGGTGGTGCCCTGAGGGTCGGTCACCGTCGCGACGTCACCGTCGGCGTTGTAGGCCGTGGTCGTCGCGGCGTCGCCGTTGCCGGGGTTGTAGGAGATCTGCCGGCCCCAGGTGTCGTACCCGGTGGTGATGGTCCCCCCGCCGTTGCCGCCGGCTGCCGCGGTGGTCGTCGTGGTCGGCAGCCCGGTGGTGGCGTCGTACCCGACGGTGGTCGCGCCGACGACCGTCGACCCGGTCAGCCCGCTGGCGGTGATGATGGTCTGCCACGGCTTCCCGTCGAGCTTGTAGGTCTGCGTCGTGGTCCGGGTTGCCGCTCCCGCGGTCTCGGTGGTGGTGAGCGGGTTGAGCAGCTGGTCATAGGAGCTGGTCGTGGTCGTGACCAGGGTCGGGGTCGTACCGGCGTAGGTGGTCTGGCAGACCGCGCCTGCCCAGGCGGGCTGGTTCCCGCACGCCGTCACGCTCGGGTGCGCACCGGCGGTGTAGTAGATGGTCTTGCGGGTTCCCACGTCAGCCCCGTTGGACTTCGGCTGCCTGGTCTCGATGACCCTGCCGGTGGCGTCATAGCGGGTCTGGGAGGTGATGTCGGTCGTGGTCGATCCAGCGGACCCGGCCATCTTGGTGGTCTGGGTTCCGGCCAGGCCCATCGCCCAGCCCGCGTTGGCGTCGCCGGCGATAGCGGTCCCGTAGTCGGTCGTCGCGGTCGAGTAGGTGTCGACCACGGCATCGGTGGCGGGGTCGACCGCGTCGCTGGTCGCCGTCGTGGCGAGCGCGTAGCGCTGCCCGGTGGCCGGGTTGATGCCGCCGTTGGGGGCGCCTTGGTCGTAGTCGGTGTGCGTGTGTGGCCGAGCCCAGGCCATCGCTCCCGTGCTGGTACGGATCCAGCGCGCGGTGGCATAGGTGTCGGTGACGACCGACCCCGCGGCCAGGACCACGGCACCGCCTGCGTCCTTGACCTCAGCGTTGTAGGCGGTGAGGTCGCCGGCCTGGCCGGCGAGGAGGTCGCCGTCTTGGATCGCGGCGATGTCGGACTGGTCGAGGCTACGGATGACGTTGTCGTGGTCGTCGTAGCTGGCCGAGGTGTAGAGCCAGTTGCCGGCGCCGAACTCGGCACTGTTCACGGTGCGGCCGTCGGCGTCGGTGTAGGTCAGATCGGCGTCACGCCACGCCGCCCCGCCGGAGGCGGCGTTGTCGACATCGGTGAAGCTGACCGTGGTGCCGGCACCCGCGAAGGGCTGGTCGGGACCGAAGACCGCGGCGGCGTACGTCGGCGCGCTGACCTGTCCCCAGTCACCGACCGTCGCGGCGTCGAGGTCGGGCAGCCCGGTGTGGCCGTGGGTCGGAACGTCGTAGACGACCGTGGCCAGCGTCGCGGTGCCTCCGGCGGCGTCGGTCGAGGGCCGCTCGCGCGTGACGCGCGCAAGCTTGTCCCCGGTCCCGTAGGCGTAGTTGATCGGCTTCAGCCCGGCAGGGGTGACCGACGCGACCCGGTCACTGGCGCCGTCGTAGGTGTAGCTCGTGGCGAGGCTGGTGCGCGGGTCGGTCGAGGAGACCAGTCGGTGGCTGTCGTCGTACTTGTAGGTGGCCAGCGTGGTCGTGACCTGCGTCGCCGCACCGATGACCTGGTCGATCTGTTTGACCTGACCGGCCACATCACCCGGCGTGCTGCTGGTCGCGGTGGTCGTGGTGGCATACGTGATCGTCAGCGCCCGGCAGCCCGCGGGAAGGTTGCCGGTGGCCTGGCAGGTCACTCCAGCGGGGACAGGGGCCAGCATCCGGGTTATCCGGCCGGCGGAGTCGCGGCTGTAGGTGGTCGCACCCTCGCTGCCGGCCTCGTCGATCGACGCGATCGAGAACACGCCCGCAGCGCTGGTGGTCGGTGCGGTCAGGACGCTGTACGTGGTGACGGTGCCGTCGTCCTCGGTGACCTTGACCTGGGTCGATGTCCCGGTGCCGGTGACACTCAGGGTGGTGCCGGAGAGCTGCGTGTCCTCGTCCAGCGGGACCCAGGCGCCGGCGGTCAGGTCGCCGGTCGTACGCCGGGCGGGCTTGGCGGCCTTGCCGAAGATCATCGCGGTCCCGACGCCGTCGACGAGCTGGAGGGTGCCGTCGATCAGGGTGCTGTCGACCAGCGTCATGTCACCCAGACCGGCGTCCGGGCCATCGAGACTGGCGGCCCAGCCGGGCCCGAAGACCTGGTTGGCCGGGTTGGCCACCGGACCGGCGAACGACGACGCCGTCCGGGAGACCGACAGGTCCGCACCCGGGACGCCCACGATGGCGTCCGAGTCCGCGATCGCCAGCTCACCGGTCCACAGCGCGACCTGACCACCCGGAACGTCCGCGGTCGGGAAGCTGCCACCGAAGGCGTGCGCGACGCGCAGCACCTGACGCTGGGTCGAGGTCCACGTGCAGTGGCCGGGCTGCTGGGCGCCGGGGTAGTCGACGCAAACCTGGATGTCCAGGAGAACCGGGCGATCCGGGTCGAGCGTCACCGGTGTCCCCGAGCCGTTGTCGGTCGCGGCGTGCCGGGTATCCCAGGTGCCGCTCACCTGAACGCCGGACGCGCTGTTGGTGACGGTCAGGTTGGTGCTGGTGTCCTCGTTCCAGCCGGTGGTGTAGTCGTCGCTGGTGCCCGCGACCCGCCACTTGACGCTCGCGGTCGGGGTCCCGGTGCCATCGGCGGACGGCGGGCCCGAGGCAGCCAGCCCGACCGTGTCGGTGGTGGTCTCCGGCGATCCCGCCAGCGGGAGGGTCAGGCCGACGCTGCCCCAGCCGAACCCGTAGTCGGTCGTCGACGAAACCTTGCCCGAGGGGGAGATGGCGGTCGCGGTGACGCCGTGGCCACCGTCGGTCGTGGGGATGCTGACCTCGACCTTGGCCACGGCCGGGTCGCTGGACTGTGTGATCAGGGTGTGCTCGACGGCGCGCCGATCCACGGCCACGTCGATCCACCCCGGCGCACTGGCGCCGCTGCCGGTCGCGGTCACGGTGCACGCCACCGTGCCACCGGGAGCCGTCGGGGCCCAGGAACCGTCGGTGTAGGGGGTCGGGCAGGAGACCACTGGTGCAGCCGGTGTGTCGGTGGCGACCACGAAGTCGGTCCGGCCCGACCAGGTCGCGGTCGTGGCCGAGGTGGTGTGGCCGGTGTACTCGGTGCCGTCGTGGGCGGTGGTCTTGACGTAATAGCTGTGCCCGGTCACCAGCGCCGTACCGGAGGTCACCGCACAGGAGGCCTTCTGCCCCGACGGGACGAACGGTGAGGAGCAGGAGGCGACCACGGCGTTGGTGGCCGCGTCGTAGACCTGGAAAACAGCACGAACGGTGCCGCCGTCGGGATCGCTCACCGTCGCCGAGAACGACGGCTGAGCGTTCTGCACGTACAGCGTCGAGGTCGAGGAGCCCTGGGGCGCGTACGTGGCGGCCGCGGTGAGGATCGGGACCGTCGGGGAGTACGGAGCCCGGTTGTAGGTGATCACCAGCTTCGGGTGATAGGTCGTCACCCCACCCGAGCCCTCCATCGAGCGGAACTCGCGGTAGTCAGTGCTCGCCGTCGGGGTCGCTGCCGAGAGCCGGAAGCCGTACTGGCCCGCGCCGGCCTGCCAGGCCTGCACCATCGACAACACGTTCCACACCGCCCAGCCATGCGCCGTACACGAGGACCCGGCCGGTCCGCCGTGCGGCAGGTAGTACTGAGGCGGGGTCACGTTCGCCACCGCAGGCTGGTTGGCCCAGGTGATCGTGGTCGGTGCCCAGCTCGCGGTCGGCCGGTAGACCACCGTCGACCCGTTGGTGCACGACAACGACCTCACGTTGCGGGCCTGCAGCTGAGCACTCAGCAACGTCTTGTTCGTCAGGTCCACCGTGGCGAACTTGATGAAGCTGCGCGCCACCGGCGCCGTGGAGTCCTGCGCCCCCGACCGCAGCGTGGACCACCCGTTCACCGTCGAACCACTGGTGTAGCTGCCGCTGTCCTGCACGAAGGTGTCGCCCGACGGCGTCGGCACCGTGAACGTCGGATCGATCGTCACCGGGTACTGCGTGTCCGGATCGGTCAGGAAGTCCTGGTCCGGAGTCAGGGTCAGCACCGGAGAGGCACCCGCGGTGGTCCCGTCCGGCGCCACCTGACCAGGCGTGGTCACCGTGACGTCTACCGGCGCCACGTCCGACGGCTCGCCCGTCGCGTCGGTCTGCGCATCCCACATCAACGGCCGCGGCGCCGCCACCACCACATCACCATCGGATTCCTTGACCTGCAGCCCGCCTGCCGAGGTCTCCACCAGCCGGGCACCATCCGTGGCCACCGGCATCGAGAACTGCACCGCAGACCCCTCCGACTGCCCGGCCTCCCCCGGCGACGAGCCGAACAGCCCGGAGACCGCGCTCGGGTCCTCGGGCCGCTCGCGCAGCACCACCGAGTGGGTGAACCCGGTCGGCAACGCGGTCACCACCAGGTCACCACCGTCGACAGCCCCGACATAGGTCGCCGTGTTGCCGTCGAGCTCGGGCTCGGGAAGCGTCGAGGGCCACGTCCACTCAAGGTCCTTGCCGTCCTCCGACATCGCGGCGAACACCTTGTCACCGCCGTCGGAAAGCTCCACGTCCGCCGCGGCATACCTCGGCTCGATCACCCCGTCACGCTCGACCAGGGTGGTGTCGACCTCGTGCCACTCACCCGCCGCGTCCTCGACCCGCACCGGCCCGTCAGCATGCTCCTCGGTCCACGACCCGTCCGGGTTCGCGAACACCTGCGAGGTCTCGGTACGCCTAGAAAGATCCTCAACACGCTGCCCCGACGCCCGCGCGGTGACCACCGCCGAGACCGCGTCCGGGCGCACCAACGCCTCCGACGACTCCTCCGCGGCCGCCGACGCCGCCACCGGAACAGCCAACGCAAGCGGCGGAACCAGGACCTGCACCCCACTCGCGGCCAGCACCGCACTGGCAACCACAGCAACAACGGACGAACCCGAACGCCGACCCACGAAGAACCCCTCCCGCACCCGCCCCCGAGTAGGGCGTCGGGACATAGACGGAGAAGGGGGCCCTCAGATCACGCGAACCTAGAAGAACGTTTCGGGAGCGTCCCAGGACGCGGAGAATCAACCTCAATCGCGACCGGTTGAACTAAGCGAACGCTTGCCCCTTCCCGACCCATCTCAGGGTCGGCTCAGGGAAAATACTGATGACGAACAGCGTTCGTCAGTGCTGGAATGACCGCATGCATCGTCAGATCGCCGGCAAGATGACCGGCCCCGTGACCAAGTGGATCGTGCTCCTCGGCGCGTTCGTGGCGGTGGCCCTGATGGCCCCCTTGAACTCGAAGCTCGTCGACGTGCAGAACAACGAGGCCTCGTCGTGGCTGCCGGAGTCCGCCGAGTCGACCAAGGTGGTCGAGGAGCTGACCGGGACCGTCGACCCCAACGACATCCCCACCCTGGTCGTCTACCACCGGGCGAGCGGGCTGACCGACGCCGACCTCGCCGAGATGGACAAGGACGCCGCGGAGTTCGCCAAGATCAAGGGCGTCACCAAGGAAGGCGCCATCTCCCCCAACGCCGCCGAGGCGCTGAAGGCCCAAGGCCAGAAGGGCGTGCCGTCGCTGATCTCCCAGGACCGCCAGGTCGGGTACGTCGCCTTCACGTTCAACTTCGGCAAGAACGGCTGGCTGGACATCCCGGACGCCGCCGACAAGGTCCGTGAGATCTCCAAGATCCCCGGCGTGGACGTGCACATCGCCGGCTACGGCGGTCAGGCCGCGGACGCCTCGGAGGCGTTCGAGGGCATCGACACCAACCTGATCCTCATCACGATGCTCGTGGTCATCGTGATCCTGCTCTTCACCTACCGCAGCCCGATCCTGTGGGTGCTGCCGATCCTCTCGGCCGGGTTCGCCTACATGATCTCCGGCGGCGTCGTCTACCTGCTCGCCAAGTACGCCGACCTGACCGTGAACGGCCAGAGCCAAGCCATCCTGGGCATCCTGGTCATCGGTGCCGGCACCGACTACGCACTGCTCCTCACCGCCCGCTACCGCGAGGAGCTGCGTCGCCACGAGGACAGGCACGAGGCGATGGCGTTCGCGCTGCACCGCGCCGCTCCGGCGATCCTGGCCAGCGCCGCGACCGTCGTGGTCGGCATGCTCTGCCTGGTCTTCGCCGACCTCAACTCCACCGCCGGCCTGGGCCCGGTGCTGGCGGTCGGCGTCGCGGTCACCTACCTCGTCATGGTCACGCTGCTGCCGGCCCTGCTGGTGATCTTCGGCCGTTGGATGTTCTGGCCGAAGCGGCCCACCTTCGGGTCCGTCGAGCCGACCCGCAGCGGCGTCTGGTCCCGCGTCGGCGACCGGATCGGTCGCGGCCCGCGCGCGGTCTGGGTCGTCACCGCCGCGATCCTGGCCATCGCCTGCCTCGGCCTGTTCAAGCTGGACCCGTCCGGCCTGTCGACCGAGGAGACCTACACGAAGAAGTTCGACTCGATCAAGGGCCAGACCCTGCTGGTCGACCACGGCCTCTCGGACACCTCGAACACCGTGCAGGTGGTCACGAACAAGGACAAGGTCACCGACGTCCAGGCCGCGCTGGCCTCGGTCAAGGGTCTCGGCGAGGCCACCCAGCCGACCCCGGTCGGTGACGACCGCGCCTACTTCGAGGCGACCGTGAACGCGGACATCTCCTCGACGAAGGCGTTCGACATCGTGGAGGCGGCACGGGACGCGGCGCACGACGTGGCTGGTGCGGATGCCCGGGTCGGTGGCGGTTCGGCGTTCTACCTCGACACGAAGATCGCTTCCAACCGCGACAACAAGGTCATCATCCCGATCGTGCTGGTGGTGGTGTTCCTGATCCTGATGCTGCTGCTCCGGGCGCTGCTCGCGCCGCTCATCCTGATCGGCACCGTGATCCTGTCCTTCGGCGCTGCCCTGGGCATCTCGACACTGCTCTTCACCGAGGTCTTCACCCGGATCTCGCTGTTCGAGAGCAACGACGGTTTCGCGCACGCCGATCCTGGGTTCCCGTTGTTCACCTTCGTGTTCCTGGTCGCCCTGGGCATCGACTACAACATCTTCCTGATGACCCGGGTCCGTGAGGAGACCGCGAGCAAGGGCACCCGGCTGGGCTCCCTGATCGCACTCTCCTCGACCGGTGGCGTCATCACCTCGGCCGGCCTGGTGCTGGCGGCTACGTTCCTGGTGCTCGGCTCGCTGCCGCTGGTCTTCCTGGCCCAGCTCGGCGTCGCCGTGGCCCTCGGCGTGCTGCTCGACACGATGATCGTCCGGTCGGTGCTGGTGACCGCGCTCAACCTCGACCTGGGCGGGAAGATCTGGTGGCCGAGCAAGCTGGACCGGGACCCGCCGGTGCAGCCCCCCGCCAACGTCGAGCTCGAGGAGCCGGTCGGCGCCGGCGTCTGACACACCCGCAGGACCAGTCGAGGCGGCTCAGCGAATCCCCCGTTCGCTCGGGCCGCCTCGGCGCGTCCGGAGCTTTCATCCGGGACGCCTCGGCGCGTGAGGGGCTTTCATCCGGGACGCCTCGGCGGAAAACCGGTGGAGGCGAGCAGGGGCGGGTTCGTAGCGTGGGCGGGTGCGCCAGCTCCCCCTCGACCATCCCGGTACCGCGGACACCCGCGGGCCCTGGCGCTTCCTGCTCTGGATCATCAAGGGCCAGTGGCACACGGTGCTGCTGGGCATGCTCTTCGGCGTCATCTGGATGACCGCGAGCGCGGTGATCCCGGCGGTCATCGGCAAGGCCATCGACGCCGGCATCAGCGAGCACGACTCCGCCGCCCTGTGGCGCTGGGCCGCGGTGCTCTTCGGGGTCGGTCTTGTGCAGGCCGTCTCCGGGATCGTCCGGCACCGGTTCGCGGTCACCAACTGGCTCACCGCGGCGTACCGGGTGGTGCAGCTGGTCGCCCGCCAGGCCACGCACCTCGGCGCCACCCTCTCCAAGCGCGTCGCCACCGGCGAGGTCGTCGCGATCGGCACCAACGACCTGTCCCACATCGGCAACGCGATGGACATCCTGGCCCGCTCGATGGGCGCCCTGGTCTCCTTCGTCGTGGTCGCGGTCATCCTGCTGCAGACCTCGACCACGCTCGGCCTGGTGGTGCTCCTCGGCGTCCCGGCGCTGCTGCTCCTGCTCGGCCCGCTGCTGCGCCCGCTGCAGCACCGCAACCTCGAGCAGCGCGAGATGATGGGCCACCTCGCCAACATCGCCACCGACATCGTCAGCGGCCTGCGGGTGCTGCGCGGCATCGGCGGCGAGCGGGTCTTCGGTGAGCGGTACGCGGTGGAGTCCCAGAAGGTCCGCACCGCCGGCGTCCGGGTCGCCCGGCTGCAGTCGGTGCTCGACGCGCTGCAGGTCTTCCTGCCCGGCGTCTTCGTGGTCGTCGTCGTCTGGCTGGGCGCCCGGTTCGCGGTCGAGGGCCGGATCAGCGCCGGCGAGCTGGTCGCGTTCTACGGGTACGCCGCTTTCCTGATGATGCCGCTGCGCACGGCGACCGAGGCCGCCAACAAGTGGATCCGCGCCTACGTCTCCGCGCGCCGGATCGTCCGGGTGCTCTCGCTGCTTCCCGAGATCAGCGAGCCCAGCACCGCCGCGCCCGAGCCGCCTCCCGACAGCCTGCTCGTCGACGTGACCAGCGGCCTGCGCGTCGAGCCCGGCCTGCTCACCGCCGTGGTCGCCGAGCCGGCCGACCAGGCCGCCGCGATCGCCGACCGGCTCGGCCGGTTCAGCGAGGGCGAGGTCCGCTGGGGCGAGGTGGACCTGGCCGACCTGCCGCGTTCCGTCGTACGACGGCGCATCGTCGTCTCGGACACCAGCGCGACCCTGTTCGCGGGCCCGCTCGGCGACCAGCTCGGACCGGACCCGGTGGCGACCGAGAACGCCCTCTACACCGCCGCGGCCGGCGACGTGCTGGACGCGCTGCCCGCCGGCCTGGAGACCGCGGTCACCGAGAAGGGCCGGTCGTTCTCCGGCGGCCAGCGGCAGCGGCTGGTGCTCGCCCGCGCGCTCGCCGCCGACCCGGAGGTGCTGGTGCTCGTCGAGCCGACCTCGGCGGTGGACGCGCACACCGAGGCCCGGATCGCCGACCGCCTGGTCGCCGCGCGCCGGGGCCGGACCACCGTGGTGACCACGTCCAGCCCGCTCATGCTCGCGCGTGCCGACCTGGTGGCCTTCGTCGTCGACGGTGCCGTGGTCGCCCGCGGCACGCACGCCGACCTGCTCGCCACCGAGCCGGCCTACCGGGCAATGGTGACCCGCGAGGAGCCCGAGGACGCCGGCCTCGACGAAGGGGCGCGCCGATGAGCACGATGCTCCCGGTCGCCGGCGCTCCCGAGGTACGGCGCTACCTCCAGGACCTGTTCCGCAGGCACCCGCGCACCATCCTGACCGCGCTGGCCCTGCACGTGCTCGCCGCGGCCGCCGGCCTGGCCGCGCCCCGCCTGCTCGGCGGGCTGGTGCAGGCCGTCCACGACGGGACCACTGTGGGTCACGTCGATCGGATCGCGCTGCTGCTCGCCGGCTTCGTGGTGCTGCAGACGGTGCTGACCCGGTTCGCACGCCTGCGCTCGCAGGCCTTCGGCGAGCAGGTCCTCGCCGAGCTGCGCGAGGACTTCGTCGACAACGCCCTGGACCTGCCGATCGGCACCGTCGAGCTCGCCGGCAGCGGCGACCTGCTCACCCGGACCTCGCGCGACGTCGAGCAGCTCGGCTGGTCGGTGCGCTGGGCGATCCCGGAGTGGACCATCGCGGTCATCACCGCGATCGCCACCCTGGTCGGTGCGTTGCTGGTCGGCTGGTGGGTGCTCTTCCCGTGCCTGCTCGGGGTGCCGCCGCTGGTGATCGCGCTGCGCTGGTACCTGGCCCGCGCCAAGGACGGCTACCTCTGGGAGGGCGAGACCTACTCGGTCATCAACTCCTCGCTGACAGAGACCGTCGAAGGCGCCCGCACCGTCGAGGCGCTCGGCCTGGAGCAGGCCCGGATCGACCGCATCGACGCCGACATCGCCGAGTCGTTCCGTGCCGAGAAGTACACGCTCTCGCTGCGCACCCGGTTCTTCCCGAGCGTCGAGACCGCCTACCTGATCCCGACGGTGGCGACCCTGCTGCTCGGGGGCTGGCTGTACTTCCGCGGCGACGCCAGCCTGGGCGACGTCACCGCGGCGACCCTGTACGTGCAGGCCCTGATCGACCCGGTGGACCGGGTCGTCTCGATCCTCGACGAGCTGCAGGTCGGCTCTGCCTCGCTGGCCCGGCTGCTCGGCGTCGCCCAGGTGCCCGAGGACCGGGTCGCCACCGGCCGGGTGCCGGCCGACGAGCACGTGCAGGCCTCCGACGTACGGTTCAGCTACACCGAGGGCCGCGACGTGCTGCACGGTGTCGACCTCGACGTCGGCATCGGCGAGCGGATCGCGATGGTGGGCCCGTCCGGCGCCGGCAAGTCCACGCTCGGCCGGCTGCTCGCGGGCATCCATCCGCCACGGACCGGCGAGGTCACCGTCGGCGGCGTCGGCCTGGTCGAGCTGCCGCTGGGCGACCTGCGCGGGCACGTCGCGCTGGTGACCCAGGAGCACCACGTGTTCGTCGGCACCCTGCGTGACAACCTCGCGCTGGCGCTGGACGAGGCGGCCACCGACGTACGGGTCCTGGAGGCGCTCGACTCCGTCGACGCCGGTGACTGGGTGCGCGCGCTGCCGCAGGGACTCGACACCGTGGTCGGCTCCGGCGGCACCGAGCTGACCCCGGCCCAGGCGCAGCAGGTCGCGCTGGCCCGGCTGGTGCTGGCCGACCCGCACACGCTGGTGCTCGACGAGGCAACCTCGCTGATCGACCCGCGCGCCGCCCGGCACCTGGAGCGGTCGCTGGCCGCGGTGCTGGAGGGCCGGACCGTCATCGCGATCGCGCACCGGCTCTTCTCCGCGCACGACGCGGACCGGGTCGCGGTGGTCGAGGACGGCCGGATCAGCGAGCTCGGCTCCCACCACGAGCTGGTGGCCTCCGAGGGCAGCTACGCGGAGCTGTGGCGGTCCTGGCACAGCTGAGACCTGTTCCACATCGGGGGCCCTGGCGCGGCGAACGATGCCACTAATACTGTCAGCGTCATGAAGCTCTCCACGATGTTGATGTACGACGGCAACCCCCGCACCGCCGCCGACCAGGTCGCCGCGCTGGAGAAGGCCGGGCTGGACACGGTCTGGGTGGCCGAGGCGTACGGCTTCGACTCCCCCACGCTGATGGGCTACCTGGCCGCCAAGACCGAGACCGTGGAGATCGGCTCGGCCATCCTCAACATCTACTCGCGCACCCCGGGCGCGCTGCTGCAGACCGCGGCCGGCCTCGACAACGTCTCCGGCGGACGTGCGCTCCTCGGGCTCGGGGCCTCCGGCCCGCAGGTCATCGAGGGCTTCCACGGCGTCCCGTACGAGAAGCCGCTGGCGCGCACCCGCGAGCTCATCGGCATCATCCGCTCAGGCCTCAAGCGCGAGCCGCTCTCGGCCGATGGCCTCTTCCAGCTGCCGCTGGACAAGGAGCACGGCGCGGTCACCGGTCTGGGCAAGCCGCTCAAGCTGCTCACCAGGCCCGAGCGGGACAGCATCCCGATCTACATCGCCGCGCTCGGCCCGAAGAACGTCGAGATGGCAGCCGAGATCGCCGACGGCCTGCTGCCGCACCTGTTCTACCCGGAGAAGGTCGACCTCGCGATGGGCGAGCCGATCAAGGCCGGCCTGGCCAAGCGCTCCGCCGACCTCGGCCCGCTCAACATCGTCGCCGGCGGGATGCTCGCCATCGGCGAGGGCCCGGAGACCAAGGCGCTGCTCGACTTCGCGCGTCCGCTCTTCGCGCTGTACGTCGGCGGCATGGGCGCCAAGGGCAAGAACTTCTACAACGACCTGGCCTGCGCGTACGGCTACGAGAAGGAAGCCACCGAGATCCAGGAGCTGTACCTGTCGGGCAAGAAGAAGGAGGCCGAGGCGCTGGTCCCGACCGAGTGGCTCGAGGCCGCGAACTTCGTCGGTCCGGCGTCGTACGTCAAGGAGCGGATCGCCGCCTTCGCCGAGGCCGGTGTCACCAGCCTCAACATCACCCCGGTCGGCGAGGACCCGGCGGCGCTGGTGGCCCAGATGAAGGACCTCGCGTCCTGACGGAGGGACACTCCGGATAGCCTGCCTGTGATGACTCCCACATCGCAGCAGGTACGTCGTGCGCTGGCTCGTGCCGAGCGCAACGCGGCGCTGGACCTGGACGAGGCCACTGTCCTGTTGTCGGCGCGCGGTGAGGACCTGGTACGGCTCACCGCGGTGGCCGCCCGGGTGCGCGACGCCGGGCTGGCCGACGCCGGCCGGGCGGCGACGATCACGTACTCGCCGAAGGTGTTCATCCCGGTCACCAAGCTGTGCCGGGACCGGTGCCACTACTGCACCTTCGTGGAGACCCCGGCCCAGGCCGCGCGGGAAGGTCGGGCGCCGTACCTGTCGCCGGACGAGATCGTCGCGATCGCCGCCGAGGGGGCGACGCTTGGCTGCACCGAGGCGCTGTTCACGCTCGGCGACCGGCCCGAGGACCGCTGGCCCGAGGCGCGGGCGTGGCTGGACGAGCAGGGCTACGACTCCACGCTCGCCTACGTGCGCGCCATGGCGGTCCGGGTGCTGGAGGAGACCGGGCTGCTGCCGCACCTGAACCCGGGCGTGATGTCGTGGGAGGAGATGAACCGGCTCAAGCCCGTCGCGCCGTCGATGGGGATGATGCTGGAGACGACCTCGCGGCGGCTCTTCGAGACGCGCGGTCTCGCGCACTTCGGCTCCCCGGACAAGGACCCAGCTGTTCGGCTGCGGGTGCTCGAGGACGCCGGCCGGCTGGCGATCCCGTTCACCACGGGCCTGCTGATCGGCATCGGCGAGGATCTCACCGAGCGAGCCGAGTCGATCTTCGCGCTGCGCCGCATCGCGCGGACCTACGGCCACGTCCAAGAGGTCATCGTCCAGAACTTCCGGGCCAAGCCGGACACCGCGATGCGGCACGTCGACGACCTCGGCCTGGACGAGTACCTGGCCGCGATCGCGGTGACCCGGATCGTGCTCGGTCCCAAGGTGCGGATCCAGGCGCCCCCGAACCTGGTCGACCTGAGCGAGTGCGTCGCCCTGCTCGGCGCCGGCATCGACGACTGGGGCGGGGTCTCGCCGCTCACCCCGGACCACGTGAACCCGGAGCGGCCCTGGCCCTCGCTGGAGCGGCTGCGATCGGTCACCGCGAGCGCCGGTTTGGAGCTCAAGGCCCGGCTGACCGCGCACCCGGAGTACGTGCTGGCCGGGGAGCCCTGGATCGACCCGCGGGTCTCCGGGCACGTCGCCGCGCTGGCCGCGGACGACGGGCTCGTGCGCGAAGGCGTGCGTCCGCAGGGTCTGCCCTGGCAGGAGCCCGACGGAGGCTTCGCGAGCGTCGGGCGGACCGACCTGCACGAGGCCGTGGACACCGAGGGCCGGAGCGCGGACCGGCGCAGCGACTTCGAGAACGTGTACGGCGACTGGGAGTCGGTCGCCGAGCTCGCTCGTACGACGTCCACCGGCTCGGGCGCGACCAGTGATGGCCTCGCCGCCCTCAAAGCCGCGGAGAAGGACCCGGGCAACCTGACCGACGAGCACGCGTTCACCCTGATGACCGCCGAGGGCGACCTGCTCGCCCAGGTGATCAAGCTGGCCGACGACCTGCGTCGCGAGACCGTCGGCGACGAGGTCACGTACGTCGTGAACCGGAACATCAACTTCACCAACGTCTGCTACGTCGGGTGCCGGTTCTGCGCGTTCGCCCAGCGCCGTACCGATGCCGACGCCTACTCGCTGTCCCTGGACCAGGTCGCCGACCGCGCCGAGGAGGCCTGGAACCTGGGAGCCTCCGAGGTCTGCATGCAGGGCGGCATCGACCCCGAGCTGCCCGGCACCGCCTACTTCGACCTCGCCGCCGCGGTGAAGGCCCGCGTGCCCGGCATGCACGTGCACGCCTTCTCCCCCATGGAGATCGTCAACGGCTCCTCGCGCACCGGGCTCTCCTTCGAGGACTTCCTCATCAAGGCTCGCGAGTCCGGCCTCGACACCATCCCCGGCACCGCCGCGGAGATCCTCGACGACGACGTCCGCTGGGTGCTGACCAAGGGCAAGCTGCCGACGAAGACGTGGATCGAGATCGTCTCCACCGCGCACCGCGTCGGGGTCCGGTCCAGCTCGACGATGATGTACGGCCACGTCGACAACCCACGGCACTGGGTGCAGCACCTGCGCGTGCTCTCCCGCATTCAGGACGAGACAGGCGGCTTCACCGAGTTCGTGCCGCTGCCGTTCGTGCACCACTCCGCGCCGATCTACCTCGCCGGCGTCGCCCGCCCCGGACCCACCCTGCGCGACAACCTCGCCGTGCACGCCATGGCCCGGATCCTGCTGCACGGCCGCATCGACAACATCCAGACCTCCTGGGTCAAGCTCGGCACCGAGGGCACCCAGGCCATGCTCAACGCCGGCGCCAACGACCTCGGCGGCACGCTCATGGAGGAGACCATCTCCCGGATGGCCGGCTCCGAGCACGGCTCCGCCAAGACGGTCGAGGAGCTCCACCAGATCGGTGCGGGGATCAAGCGCCCGGTCGTCGAGCGGACGACGACGTACGGGCGTCGCTGAGCCCGGAGAAGACAGCTCTGGCCCGCCGAGCTGCGTCGTACGGCAGCTCGGCGGACCAGAAGACCGGACTCGGCGGGCCCGAAGGCCCGATTCGGCGGACCAGAAGGCCTGATTCGCGGGTCAGCCGCGGCCCGAGGAGGACCTCGCGCGGCGGGCGACGGAGTCGATCGCGACGGCCAGGATGAGCACCCCGCCGGTGATCATGAAGCGCACCGGGGAGCCGACCCCGATCACGTTCAGGCCGGACTGGATCGACTGGAGCACCAGGATGCCGAGCATGGCGGCGTACGCGGAGCCACGACCGCCGAACAGCGAGGTGCCCCCGATCACCGCGGCCGCGATCGCGGTCAGGTTGGTGTCCGTGGTGCCGCTCGCCTGGGAGACCGAGGTCAGCTGCGCAGCGAGCAGCATGCCGCCCAGTGCCGCCAGGGTCGAGCAGAGCACGAACACGCTCAGGTAGATCCGGCCGACCTTGATGCCGGCCCGGCGCGCGGCTTCCTCGTTGCCGCCGACCGCGAACACGTGCCGGCCCCAGGTGGTCTTGCGCAGCGCCAGGTCCATCACCGCGACGAGCGCCACGAACAGCAGCCACAGGTAGCCCCAGCCGCGGTCCTCGTTGAGGTAGTAGGTCAGCCAGAGCAGCCCGGCGAGCGCGATCCCGCTGCGCACCAGGAGACCGACGGTCGACCCGCTGCTGAGCCCGGCCTTGCGCCGGCGGTAGCCGCCGTACAGGGAGGTGCCGACGTACACCGCGACGATCGCCACCACGAGCACGTACGACGCCGCGCCGGTGACGAACTTGGTCCGGGTGAACTCCACCAGCCCGAGCCCGTCGGGCAGGTTGATGGTGCCCTGCTTGCCGAGCACCTGCAGCAGCACGCCCTGGAAGCCGAGCAGGCCGGCCAGGGTGATGACGAAGCTGGGCACCCCGACCTTGAGGTAGAGCACCGCGTAGAAGACCCCGACCGCGACGCCAGCGAGCAGGCCCGCCACGAAGCCGAACAGGAAGCTGTGGCCGTGGTTGACGATCTGCACGGTCATGATCGCCGCTGCCATGCCGCTCATCGAGCCGACGGACAGGTCGATCTCGCCGAGCAGCAGCACCAGCACGATGCCGAGCGAGATGATCCCGACGGGCGCCGCGAACTGCAGGATCGAGACGATCTGCCGCGAGGACAGGAACGCCGGCTCCTGGGCGTAGAACACGAGCCCGATGACGACCAGGCCGAGGATGACCGGCAGGCTGCCGAGGTCACCGCCCTTGAGCCGGTTGCCGAAGCTCGACATCACCCCGGACAGGCCGCCGGCGCCGCCGACCAGCCGTTCGTCGGTGAGGTCGGTCGGGATCGGGACCGCCGGCCCGGGCTGGTCGGTCTGCAGGTCAGCCATCGGACGCCTCCTTGCCGTGCCGCCGCTGCGCGCGCTCGGCGACCACGTTGTCGCTGGCGCCGGTGATCGCGGCGACGAGCTCCTCGGTGGTCGCCTCCTCCACCTTGAACTCGGCAGCGTTGCGCCCCAGCCGGAGTACGACGATCCGGTCGGCGACGGCCTGCACGTCGGCCATGTTGTGCGAGACGAGGATGACCCCGAGACCGTTGTCCCGCAGCCGCTCGATGAGGTTGAGCACCTCGGCCGTCTGGGCGACGCCGAGGGCGGCGGTCGGCTCGTCGAGCATGACCACCTTCGGCGCACCCACCAGGCTGCGCGCGATCGCCACCGTCTGCCGCTGACCGCCCGACAGCGCCGCGATCGGGATCCGCACCGAGGGGATCTTCGCCGACAGCGAGCGGAGCAGCCGCCAGGCCTCGGTCTCCATCGAGACCTCGTCGAGGAACGGCCCGGTCAGGTGCTCCTGGCCGAGGAACAGGTTGGCGACCACGTCGAGGTTGTCGCACAGGGCCAGATCCTGGAACACGGTCGCGATGCCCAGCGCCTGCGCCTGGGCGGGACCACGAGGGGACACCTCTTCGCCGTCGAAGGTGACCTTGCCGAGATCCGGGGAGTAGACCCCGGAGATCACCTTGACGAGGGTCGACTTGCCGGCGCCGTTGTCGCCGACCAGGGCCACGACCTCACCGGCGCCCACCTGGAGGTGGACGTCGGTGAGGGCCTGGACCGCGCCGAACCGCTTGTGCACGCCGGTCAGGGACAGCACCGCGTCCCTGACCGGCGTCTCCATGCTCGGAGCGGCGACCATCAGGAGAGGCCGGCAGCCTTGCAGGCGGCGGCGTAGTCGGCGGTGCAGATGTCGCTGACCTTGAAGAGGCCGGAGTCGACGATGTCCTTCTTGACGTTGTCCTTCTTCACCACGACCGGGTCGAAGATGAAGGACTTGACGCCCTGGAAGTCCGTCGTCCCGGTGACGTCGTCGCCCTTCGCGAGCGCGACCGCCACCTCGCCGGCCTTGTTGGCCTCGATGAAGTACGACTTGAAGATCGTCATGTACTGCTCACCCGAGATGATCCGCTGGATCGCGGCCAGCTCGGCGTCCTGGCCGGTGACCGGCGGCAGTGCGTTCGCGGCCACCCCGGCGCCCTTGAGCGCGGCGATGACTCCGCCGGCCTGACCGTCGTTGGCGGCGTAGACGCCCTTGATCTGGTCGGGGCTGATCTTGCTCAGCTGGTCGGTCACGTACTTCTGCGCGTTGTCGGGGGACCAGTCCGGGTTGTCGTACGAGGTCTTGGTGAGCAGCTTCATGCCGCTGGCCTTGAGGACCTCCTCGGCGCCCTTCTTGAACTGCGCCGCGTTGGGGTCGGACGGGGCGCCGTTGAGCTGGAGGTAGCCGCCCTTGTTGCCCGTCGCCTCCTCGAGCGCCTGCGCCTGCAGCTTGCCGACGGTCTCGTTGTCGAAGGACATGTAGTAGTCCGCGCCCTCGATGAACCGGTCGTAGGCGACCACCTTCGCGCCCGCGTCCTGCGCCGACTTCACCATGCCGCCGGCGCCGGGGCCGTCGACCGGGTCGAGCACGACCACCTTCGCGCCGGCGTTGATCGCGGTGTCGACCTGCTGGGCCTGCTTCGCGGCGTCCTGGTCGGCGTTGTAGTACTTCACGCTGCAGTCCGAGCACAGCTCCTTGACCTTCTTCTCGAAGATCGGCCGGTCGAACGCCTCGTAGCGCGTGGTCTTGGACTCGGGCAGGAGCAGCGCGATGACCTTGCCGTCCTTGCTCGAGCTGTCGGCGTCGTTCGGGCTGCCACAGGCGGCCAGCCCAGCGGTGCCGAGCGCGATCACGGCACCCGTGATTGCGACGCGGCGGATGAGAGATGACACGGGGTTCCTCCTGAGGGGTGAGGGCTGAGGCCCGTTGGCTCCTCCCGAGTGTGGTGCGTCACACGTTAGTCGTCAATAGTTGAACACAAGTTTATGAATTTGAGACCGTACGACGTATTAGCGCGTATCTCTTGACGACAAGGGAGCACTTGCTCCACAGTTCAGCCATGCCCCGCGCCTCTCAGGAGCAAACCCGGACCGCCCCCGGTTCGGCTGCCGCGCTGCGGGTCGCCAACCAGCGCCGGGTGCTCTCGCTGCTCCTCGGACGGGGCACCGAGGCGGCCACCCAGGCCGACATCGCCCGCGAGACCGGCCTCGCCGCGGGCACCGTCTCGACCATCGTCCGCGAGCTGGCCGCGGCCGACGTGGTCAGCACCGTCGCCGGCTCCGGGCGCCGCGGCACCTCGGTCCGGCTGGCCCGGGGCGCCGGCCTGGTGGCGGGCGTCGACTTCGGCCACGGGCACGTCGCGGTGGCGGTCGCGGAGATGTCCGGCGAGGTGCTCGCCGAGGACCGCCGGCCGCTGCCTCCCTCGCACGACCACGAGCACGGGCTGGCCATCGCGCGGGAGATGCTCGACGCCCAGCTGGACCGGCTCGGGGCCGCGCACGACGCCCTGCGCAACATCGGCATGGGCCTGCCCGCGCCGCTCTCGGACAGCGTGGTGATGAGCTCGGCGATCCTGCCCGGCTGGGTCGGGGTGAACGCGCGCGACGAGGCCGCCGAGGCCTTCGGCACCGCCGTCCTCATCGAGAACGACGCCAACCTGGGCGCGCTCGCCGAGCACCGGCACGGGCACGGCCGCGGGCACGCCAACGTGGTCTTCGTGAAGGTCTCCTCCGGCGTCGGCGCCGGACTGATCCTGGACGGCAAGCTCTTCCGCGGCACCTCGGGCACCTCCGGCGAGGTCGGCCACCTGACGCTGGACGAGCAGGGACCGCTGTGCCGGTGCGGCAGCCGTGGCTGCCTCGAGGCGTACGCCGCGACCGGGACCGCCCTGGCGATGATGGGCGAGCAGATGCCGGAGGCGCGGATCGACGACGTGATCGCGGCCGCCCAGCAGGGCAACGTCTCGGCACTCCGCGTCTTCGAGGACGCCGGCCTGCACCTGGGCTGGGGGCTGGCGATGGTGACCAACCTGCTCAATCCCGGGGTGATCCTGGTCGGCGGCGACATGTCGCACGCCGGCGAGCTGCTGCTGGAGTCGGCCCGCATCGGGCTGCGCCGGCACGTGCTCGCCGGGACCACCACGACCCCGGTGCTCGTCGCCGCCCTCGGCGACCGGGCCTCGATGATCGGCGCGCTGGTGCTGGCGATCGAGGCGACCGACCTGCTGCCGGCCTGACCTCTCGGCAGGGAACTGCCCGCTCGGCATGGTTTGAAGGCGACGGAGTGCCCGGTCGGCGTACCTGGGGTGCGAGGAAGTGCCCGGTCGGCGTAAAGTTAGGGAAGGCTTATCTATCTCGGACGGTTTTGAGAGGTCTTCCCCGTGTCTTTCCGCCTGATCCGCGCCCTGGTCGCGGCCGCGCTCGCCCTTCCTCTGCTCGCTGCGTGCGGAGGGGGTGGCAAGGACTCGGTGGTGGTGTACAACGCCCAGCACGAGGAGCTGATCGACGCGGTGGCGAAGGCATTCACCAAGAAGACCGGGATCAAGGTCGAGCTGCGCAACGCCTCCGACCTCGAGCTGGCCAACCAGCTGGTCACCGAGGGCAAGCGGTCCCCGGCCGACGTCTTCCTCACCGAGAACTCCCCGGCGATGGCGCTGGTGCAGAGCAAGGGCCTGTTCGACACCCTCGACGCCGCCACCCTGGACCGGATCCCGGCCGCCTTCCGCCCGGCCGACGGCTCCTGGGTCGGCTTCGCTGCCCGGTCGACGGTGCTGGTCTACAACAAGGACCAGGTCAAGCAGTCCGACCTGCCGGCCTCGCTGATGGACCTGGCCAAGCCCGCGTGGAAGGGCAAGGTCTCCTTCTCCCCCACCGGCGCGGACTTCCAGGCGATCGTCGCGGGCGTGCTCGCGCTGAAGGGTGAGGCCGCGACCAAGGCGTGGCTGGAGGGCCTCAAGGCCAACGGCAAGACGTACGACGGCAACAACGTCGTGCTCAAGTCGGTGAACAACGGCGACGTCGCGACCGGGATCGTCTACCACTACTACTGGTACCGCGACCAGGAGGAGGCCGGCGACAACAGCGACGACAGCGCGCTGCACTTCTTCGGCAAGCAGGACCCGGGCGCGTTCCTCAGCGTCTCCGGCGCGGGCGTGCTCAAGAACGGCAAGCACCAGGCCGACGCGCGCACGTTCGTCGACTACCTGACCAGCGAGGCCGGCCAGAAGATCATCGCCGACTCCTACGCCCTCGAGTACACCCTCAACCCGGCCGTCCAGCTGGGCCGGAGCGTGCCGCCGCTGGCCAGCCTGCAGGCGCCGCCGGTGGGCATCTCCGACCTCGACTCCCAGAAGGTCATCGAGCTCATGCAGGACGCCAACCTCCTGTGACCACGATCAGGGTGCACCCCAGGCTCTCGCCGGCGCTCCTCGCGGGGATCGTCGTCGTCGGGCTGACCCTGATCCCGCTCGGGTACGTCGTCTGGGAGACCGCGACGATGGGGCCGGGCCAGCTCCACGACCTGCTCTGGCGTCCCCGCGTCGGCGAGCTGCTCGGCAACACCCTCAAGCTGCTCGTCACCGTGGTCGCGCTGACCGTCGTGCTCGGCGTCGCCGGGGCGATCCTGGTGGTCCGCACCAACCTCGGCGCGCCGATGCTGTGGCACGCGCTGCTCTCCGCTCCGCTGGCGGTGCCGGCCTTCGTGAACTCCTACGGCTGGGTCTCGCTGACCTCGCAGGTGCAGTCCTACTGGGGCGCCGTGCTGGTGGTCTCGCTCTCCTACTTCCCGCTGGTCTACCTGCCGGTGGTCGCCTCGCTGGCCACCCTGGACGCCGCGCCCGAGGAGGTCGCCCGCTCGCTCGGGCGCGGACGGGCGCGGGCGTTCGCGGGCGCGGCGCTGCCCCGGCTGCTCCCCGGCATCCTCGGCGGCGCGCTGCTGGTCGGGCTGCACGTGCTCGCCGAGTTCGGCGCGCTGCAGCTGCTCGGGTACCCGACCTTCACCACCGCGATCTACGGCCAGTACCGCTCGGCCTTCGCCAGCAACGCCGGCACGGTGCTCTCCGGCGTGCTCGTCACGCTGTGCATCCTGCTGCTGCTGGTCGAGCTGCTCGCCCGCGGGCGGCGCCGCTACGACCGGGTCGGCCGCAGTGCCGGCCGTCCCCCCGAGCCGTTCCGGCTGGGCGCCTGGCGCCCGGTCGCGTGGGCCGCCCTGCTCGGCCTGACCGCGCTCTCCCTCGGCGTCCCCGGCTACTCGCTCGTGCACTGGCTGCTGGTCGGCTCCTCGACCGAGTTCCCGATCGGCGACCTGAGCACGGCCCTGGTGAGCACCCTGAGCCTGGCCGCCGCCGGCGCCGTCCTGACCGTGCTGATGGCGCTGCCGCTGGCCTGGCTGGCGGTGCGGCGCCGTACGACGGTGAGCACCGCGCTCGAGCGGGCCGGCTACATCGCCAACGCGCTGCCCGGCATCGTGGTCGCGCTCGCGCTCATCACCGTCTCGATCCGGGTGGTGCCGTCGCTGTACCAGACCCTGCCGGTGCTGCTGCTGGCCTACGCGATCCTCTTCCTGCCGCGCGCGCTGGTCAGCGTGCGCAGCTCGCTGGAGCAGGCGCCGCCGGTGCTCGAGGACGTCTCCCGCAGCCTCGGCCAGTCCGCCTGGGCGACGCTGCGCCGGGTCACCCTGCCCCTGGTCGCCCCCGGCATCGGCGCCGGCGCGGCGCTGGTCTTCCTGGCGATCAGCACCGAGCTGACCGCGACGCTGCTGCTCTCCCCGATCGGCACCACCACGCTGGCCACCGAGTTCTGGTCGAACTCCTCCTCGGTGCGGTACGGCGCCGCCGCCCCCTACGCGCTGCTGCTGGTGCTCGCCGCGATCCCGGCGACGGTGATGCTCTCGCTGCACGCCCGTCCGGGCCGGGCCTCGGCGGCCGAGATCCCTCGTCGCATGGAGCTGGCCGCATGAGTGCAGTGACGCTGAGCGGCATCTCGAAGTCGTACGGCGCCCAGCGGGTGCTCGACAGCGTCGACCTGCACGTACCCGACGGCTCGCTGACCGCCGTGCTCGGCCCGTCCGGCTGCGGCAAGACCACGCTGCTGCGGATCGTGGCCGGCTTCGTCCGCTCCGAGGCCGGCACCGTCTCGCTCGGCGACCGGGTCGTGGAGAGCCCCGGGACGGCGCTGGCCGCGGAGAAGCGCGGCGTCGGCTACGTCCCCCAGGAGGGTGCGCTGTTCCCGCACCTCGACGTGGCCGCGAACATCCTCTACGGCCTGCCCCGCGGGCGGCGCTCGAAGACCCGGCTGGCCGAGCTGCTCGACCTCGCCGAGCTGCCGCACGACGTCGCGCGGCGCTCGCCGCACGAGCTCTCCGGCGGGCAGCAGCAGCGGGTCGCTCTCGCCCGCGCACTGGCACCGGCGCCGCGGGTGATCCTGCTCGACGAGCCGTTCTCCTCCCTGGACGCGGGTCTGCGGGTCAGCGCCGGCCGCGCGGTGCGGCGGGTGCTGCGGCACGCCGGCGCGACCGCGCTGCTGGTCACCCACGACCAGGGCGAGGCGCTCTCGCTGGCCGACCAGGTGGCGGTGATGCGTGCGGGTCGCGTGGTCCAGGTGGACAGCCCCACCGCGCTGTACGCGCACCCGGTCGACCCGGAGACGGCCACCTTCATCGGCGGCGCCACCGTGGTCTCCGGTCAGGTGCGCGGCGGCGTCGCCCTCACCAGCCTCGGCGACCTGACCGTGCGCGCCGAGGACGGCCCGGCCCGGGTGCTGGTCCGTCCCGAGCAGGTCCGCCTGGTCGAGCTGGCCGAGGCCGGCGTGCACGGAACCGTCACCGAGGTCAGCTTCTACGGCGCTCAGGTGGTGGTGCACCTCGACCTGGCCGACGGCACCCCGGTGACCGCGCGCGGCTCGTCGGCGCACACACCGGAGTCCGGCGAGAAGGTCGGGCTGCTGGTCGAGGGCGCCGTGGTCGCCTACCCGGAGAGCTCGCAATGACGGTCTCCCCCGGATCGGCGGTCCGGGCACGGATCGACGACCTGGCCCGGTACGGCGACGCCCCGGCGCTGCTCGACGAGTCCGGCGTGACGACGTACGCGGAGCTGGACGAGCTGGTCTCGCGGCGACTCGATCAACTTGGCGAGACGAGACGTCTCGTCCTGCTGGAGTGCGCGAACGCACTGCAGCCGCTGGTCACCTACCTGGCCGCGCTGCGGGGCGGGCACCCGGTGCTGCTGGTCCCCGGCCAGCCGTCGAACCGCGCGGCCGAGCGGGTGCTCTCGTCGTACGAGCCCGATGTGGTCGGCCACGCCGACGGCTCGCTCACCGAGCTCAGGCCCGGCACCCGGCACGACCTGCACCCCGACCTGGCGGTGCTGCTGGGCACCTCGGGTTCGACCGGGACGCCCAAGCTGGTCCGGCTCTCGCACGACAACCTCAACGCCAACGCGACCGCCATCGCCGGGTTCCTCGGGCTCGGCGCGCACAGCCGCGCGGCCACGACGCTGCCGCTGCAGTACTGCTACGGCCTGTCCGTGGTGAACAGCCACCTGCTCGCCGGTGGCAGCCTGTGGCTGACCGAGCAGTCGGTCTCCTCCCCCGACCTGTGGGCCGGGTTCGCCCGCGCCGGAGCGACCTCGCTCGCCGGGGTGCCGTACACCTTCGAGCTGCTGGAGCGGTCCGGGATCGACTGGGCCGCTACCCCCGGGCTGCGCCAGGTCACCCAGGCCGGCGGCCGGATGCCCGCGGACCGGGTGCGCGCGATCGCCCGGCGCGGCGAGCGCGAGGGCTTCGACCTGTTCGTGATGTACGGGCAGACCGAGGCGACCGCGCGGATGGCCTACCTGCCGCCGCACCTGGCGGCCTCGCGTCCCGAGACCATCGGCGTGCCGATCGAGGGCGGCGAGTTCCGCCTCGACGACGGCGAGCTCGTCTACACCGGCGCCAACGTGATGCTCGGGTACGCCGAGAGCCCGGCCGACCTGGCGCTGGGCGCGACCCTCACCGAGCTGCGCACCGGCGACCTCGCGGTCCAGCACGACGACGGCCTCTACGAGGTCACCGGCCGGCGCAGCCGGGTGGCCAAGCTGTTCGGGACCCGGCTCGACCTGGACCTGGCCGAGCGGATGCTGGGCGAGGAGGGCATCGAGGCTCGGCTGGTCGCCGACGAGCGCGCGCTTCGGGTCTTCCACACCGAGCCGACCGCGGCCGCGGCCGCCCGCGCGATCGTCACCGGGGCGCACTGCCTGCCCCCGCATGCCGTCGAGACGCAACGTCTCGTCTCGTTCCCGGTCACCGAGAACGGCAAGACCGACTACGCCGCCCTGCGCGCGCTCCCGGTCGACGCGCCGGCCGCCCCCGTCGACGTGGCCTCCGCGTACGCCGGCGTCTTCGGCCGCGCCGTCGGCGAGGGCGAGTCGTTCGTGTCGCTCGGCGGCGACTCGCTGTCGTACGTGGAGACCTACGTGCGGCTGGAACGGCTGCTCGGCAAGGTCCCCGCGGACTGGCCGGGCCGAACCGTCGCGGAGCTGAGCGCGCTCGAGCCCGGCCGCCGCCGTCGGATGTCCCGCCTGGAGACGCCGCTGCTGCTGCGCGCGCTGGCGATCCTGCTCATCGTCGGCTCGCACGTCGACCTGTGGGAGCTGATGGGCGGCGCGCACGCGCTGCTGGCCATCTTCGGCTTCAACCTGGCCCGGTTCGCCCTGGACCGGCCGACCGCGCGGGAACGCCTGGGCGCCGTGGGCCGGCTGGTCGCCGAGATGATGCTGCCCGCGACGCTCTGGGTGACCGGGGTGATCGTGCTCGGCGGCGGCTACCACTGGCCGACCGCGCTCGCGCTGAACAACGTCCTCGGCGAGGCGCCGTGGACCGACGACTGGCGGTTCTGGTTCCTGGAGGCCTCGGCCTGGACCGCCCTCGCGATCGTGATGCTGCTCGCGCTCCGGCCGGTCGCCGCGGTCTACCAGCGACGGCCGTTCGCGGTCGCGCTCGGCGTCCTCGCCGTCACCTTCGCGCTGCACGCGCACGCCGCGAACCCGAAGGTCGCCTACTACTCCGTGCCCGGCGCGGCCTGGTTCCTGGTCCTCGGCTGGCTGGTCGCGTGTGCCCGGACCACGGCCCAGCGACTCGTGGTCTCCGGGGTCACGGCCGCCACGATCTGGGGCTACTTCGACGACCCGCGCCGCGAGCTGCTCGTCATCGGGTTCGTGCTGACCCTGCTCTGGGTGCCGCGGATGCCGGTGCCCCGGCTGCTCGGCCACCTCGTCGCCACGATCGCCTCGGCATCGCTGTTCGTCTACGTCACCCACTGGCAGGTGTACCCGCCCCTGGAGGACAGCGGTCACCGCTGGCTCGCGCTGCTGGCGTCCTTCGGGGTGGGGCTCGGGGTGTGGGCGCTCTACACCCGGGGGCGGCGCGCCGTGCGGTCGAAATTTCTGGTCAACATGGGAATTCGACGCTCCCCGCGCGAAACATCGCTCGGGTAGCGAGAAGAACGCTCAGGAGAGCCGGACCGGGAGCGCCTTGATCCCGTAGACCAGGGACTTGGCGTGGTACTCGAGGTCCTCGGGCTCGACCGCGAGCTGGAGGTCCGGGAAGCGCTTGGCCAGGGCCGGGTAGGCGGCGCGGAGCTCCATCTTGGCCAGCTCGGCCCCGATGCAGCGGTGCAGGCCGTGGCCGAACGCGACGTGGTTGGCCGACTCCTTCATCGGGCAGAGGCCCTCGCCGGGCGTCGAGCGCGGGTCACGGCTGGCGGCGGGCAGGTGCACCAGCATGACCGAGCCCTTCTTGATCCGCTTGCCCGCGACGACGGTGTCCTCCTTGACGAACCGCGGGAAGGCGATCTGCACGACGGCGAGCTGGCGGAGCAGCTCCTCGACGATGTCGTCGACGCTGTCGGGGTCCTCGGCCATCGACTTCCACAGCTCGCGGTTCTGCAGCAGCACCACGGTGCCGAGCGCGAGCATCGAGGCGCTGGTCTCCAGGCCGCCGGTGAACGCGCCGTCGGCCAGCCCGCCGAGGTCGAAGTCGTTGATCTCGTCACCGTGCTCGCGGATGATCTGGCCGATCAGACCCGGGCCCGGGTCGTGGCGCTGCCGGGCGGTCTCGGCGAGCAGGAACTCGCGGGAGCCGCCGATCGCGCCGATGGAGCCGGCCCCGCCCTCGGTCATGTCGAAGCGCGAGGTGGCCAGCGCGCGGAACGTCTCGCGCTGCTCGGCGGGCAGGCCGAGCAGGTCGCAGATCACCCGGAACGGCACCGGGAACGCGAACGTCTGGGCCAGGTCGACCACGCCGCCGTTGGCCGCCGCGACCGCCTCGGCCTCGTCGAGCTGGTGGGCGATGATCTCGTCGATGGCGGGCTTGAGCCGGGCCAGCCGGCGCATCGTGAACTCGCCCTGGAGGAGCTTGCGCTGCCGGGTGTGCTCGGGCGGGTCGGTGAACCCGAGACCGCCGATGTCGCCTGTCTCGACGTCGCCGCTGGTGCCCATGTAGGGCCGGATGTCGGTGGAGTGCTGGACGTTGCCGAGCACCTCGCGGGCCTCGTCGTACCCGGTGACCAGCCAGATCTCCAGACCGCCGAACCGGGCCAGCCTGCTCACCGGCTCGGCCTCGCGGAGCCGCTTGAGCCGCGGGGTCGGGTCGACGCCGTCGCGGTACAGCGGCCACGCCAGCCGGTTCGGGACCCGGTCCAGCTTGGACAGGTCGAGGTCGCCGATGACGCGCTTCATCACGGCTGACTTCATGGTGGACATGATGCTCATGGGGTGCGCAGGAGTCCTTCGACGAGGAGGTAAGGCGAGCCGATCCTACCGAGACCGCGTGTCCGGCACCTGTCCAGCAGGTGTGAGTCAGCCGATCTTCGTGGAACCGCGGCACAGATAGGACATCCCGCCCGCCGGCACCCAGTGGCCATCGCGCAGCCGCAGGAACCGCCAGCAGCTCGAGTTGACCTTGCCGCCGACGTCCTGCGGGGCGTGCAGGCCGTTGCCGGTCCAGGCGTGCACCCGGCGCAGGCCGGCCACCAGCCGTGCCCGGCTCAGGTCCCCGCCGAGCTCGGCGGCCTGCTCGACGAACAGGCGCGCGGCCGACCAGGCGAACAGCCCGAAGTACGACGGCGCAGCGCTCGGCGCGACCTGGTGCAGCCACTGCAGGTACAGCCGCAGCTCGCTGCTGCGCGCGGCTTCCTCGAACGGGGTGAAGTCGACGAAGACGAACGCGCCCTCGACCGCATCCCCGGCCTGGGTGAACTGCGGGTCGTAGGCGGTCGGGTCGAGCAGGAACACGTCGGGCTCGTACGACGCCTGCTGCATCGCCCGGGCCAGCTTCACCGCCTGGTCGGCGGAGCCGACGAACTGCACCCAGCGCACGCCGTGCTGCTTGAGCTGCTGCACGTAGGGCCCGTAGTTGAACTCGGCGACGTCGAAGCCCGCCGTGTAGACGAACTTCATCCCGCGGCGCTCCTCGACCGCCTGCTGGGTCTTGGCGTTGAGCACCGAGGCGGCCGCGTTCACGTAGACCATCGCGGCGTGCTTGCTGGCCTCGGGGTAGTTCTTCACGAAGAAGTCCGGGATCGCGTTCTGGAACGCGTGCAGGTCGGTGGCCTGCGCGCCGAAGCAGGTCCGGCAGGCGTTGCGCGGGTCCGAGACGGCCATCGCGCGCAGGTCCGGAAGGCCGCACTCCTGCGCGGTGGCGGCGCCGCCGGAGTCGAAGGCCGACATCGAGCCGACCGCAGCGAACGCCTGGTCGCAGGCCTTGAGGTAGCCGCTCTGCTCGGCGACCGCGTCGGTGCGGCTGTCCAGCGGCAGCACCTCCAGCCGGCGTCCGCACAGGTTCGAGGTGGCGTTGAAGTAGGCCGCGTAGGCCTTCACGGCCTGGTGCGCCGAGGTGAAGATCCCCGGCACCGGGCCGCTGACGTCGGCGATGGTCGCGATGGTGACCGCGGAGTCCGAGATGCCGGTGCCGTTGCGGAACCCGTCGCAGTCGCCGCGGTGGCCGCCGCTGGCGCTGGTGTGCCCGCCACCCGCGTTGGCGCCGCCGTCGGCGTCGGGGGTCGCTCCGATGCCGCTGCCCGAGGGCGTCTCGGTCAGCGTGCCGCCGGCCGTCGCGGGCACCGGAGCCACCGGCTGCCCCGGCGTTCCCGGGACGGGGTCGCCGGTCGTCGTACGCGTCTGGGTGTGGCGGCCCTCGACCGACGCGTTCGCCGGGACGGCATACCCGGCGTCCAGGCTGGAGCCGCCGCAGCCGGCCAGCAGGGTGACCAGCACCAGCGCGGTGAACCCGAGCAGGGCATGGCGCAGCGCGGCACGGATCCTGCTGCGTCGTCGCCCCACGTCGACCTCCTGCGGCACCGTCCCCCCAGGGCCGGGCACCGCGTCCTCACCGTTCTACACCCGGACCCCCGCCGGAATCCGCAGGTTTTCGGAGGTCAGGCCTGCGCGTCGTGCGGCAGCCGGCGCGGGCCGGGGCCGTCCTCGCCGAGCGCGTCCTGCGGGTTGAGCACCCGGCAGGTGCGCAGCGAGAGGCACCCGCAGCCGATGCAGCCGGTGAGCTCGTCCTGCAGCTGCTCGAGCTCGCGTCGGCGGGCCTCGAGCTGGTCCATCCAGCGCCGCGAGATCCGATTCCAGTCCTGCTTGGTCGGCATCCGGTCGTCCGGGAGCGAGGCGAACACGGCCGCCACCTCGGCCAGCGGCACCCCGAGCCGCTTGGCCACCAGGATCAGCGAGACCCGGCGCAGCACGTGCCGGGGATAGCGACGCTGGTTGCCGTAGGTGCGCTCCGGGCGGATCAGGCCCTGGCGCTCGTAGAAGTGCAGGGCGGAGACGGAGACGCCGCTGCGCTCGGCGACCTCGCCGACGGTGAGCAGCTCCGCGGGTGACCTGTGTCCCATGGATTTGACCTTAACCATGGTTGAGGTTGGACGCTTGTCCTCGTGAGCATCGACGTGACGGAGCAGGTGGCCCCGCCGAGAGCCGGAACGTGGGGGGACCTGCTCTCCCGCGAGCACCTCGGCGCCGCCGCCACCCTGGCCGGCGGCGTCGTGCTGTACGCCCTCAACGTCTACCTCACCGCAGCGGTGCTGCCCTCGGTCGTCGACGACATCGGCGGGCAGCAGTACTACGCCTGGGTCTCCACCGCGTTCCTCACCGCCTCGGTGATCGCCTCGATGATGGTCAGCCGGCTGCTCGCCCGGCGCAGCCCGTCGCAGGCCTACCTGCTGGCGTTCTTCCTCTTCGGCGCCGGGTCGCTGGTGGCCGCGCTGGCCCCGCAGATGTGGGTGCTGGTCGCCGGCCGGGTCGTGCAGGGCCTCGGCGGCGGCCTGCTCGCCGGGCTCGGCTTCGCGGTGATCCGGGGCGCGCTCCCGGAGCGGCTCTGGACGCGGGCGACCGGCCTGGTCTCGGCGATGTGGGGCGTCGGCAACCTGATCGGCCCGGCGCTCGGCGGCACCTTCGCCGGCCTGGGCTGGTGGCGCCAGGTCTTCGGCGTCCTCGCCGCGGTGGCGCTGGTGCTCGGCTTCCTCTCCACCCGCTCGCTGCCGCACACCGCGACCGGGGCGGGCGGCGAGGTCGCCAGGCTGCCGGTGCGCTCGCTGGCCCTGGTCAGCCTGGCCGCGACCGTGCTCAGCGTGGCCGCGGCCACCGAGCGGCACGGCCTGGCCCTGGTCACCGCGCTCGCCGGCGTGCTGCTCCTCGTCGTCTTCGCGAGCACCGACGGCCGCCGGCCGAGCTCGGTGCTGCCGCACCCGACCTACCGCCGCGGCAACCCGCTCAAGTGGGTCTACCTGACCATCGGCATGCTCAGCGCCGGGGTGATGGCCGAGGCGTTCATCCCGCTGTTCGGCCAGGAGCTGGCCGGGCTGACCCCGGTGGCCGCCGGCTTCCTCGGGGCGGCGCCGTCGATCGGCTGGACCGTCGCGCAGGTCTGCTCCGTGGGCCTACGCACGCCGGCGGCCCGGCGCCGCGCGGTGCTGACCGGACCGGTCCTGCTCGCCGCCGGGCTGGTCGGCTATGGGCTGCTGCAGACCGAGGACGCCTCGCCGGCCCGGGTGCTCGCCTGGGCCGCCGTCCTCTTCGTCGCCGGAATGGGCGTGGGCAGCGCGTTCCCGCACCTGTCCGTCGCGGCGATGCGCAGCAGCACCGATCCCGCCGAGGGCGCCAAGGCGGCCGCCGGGGTGAGCACCACCCAGCTGGTCGCGAACACGCTCGCCGCCGCGGTCGCCGGCATCCTGGTCGCCCTGGGCGGCGAGGACGTCGTGGCTGCCACGCACTGGATGTCCTTCGGCCTGGCCGCGCTCGCCGCCAGTGCCGCGGTGTGGGCGCGGGTGGCGCTGCGCCGGGTCGAGCTGTAGTCGGGCGGGACTGAGCGACCCACCCGCGGGGTACTGAGCGCCCATGACGCTGGTCACCAGCCGCCCCGCCCCGTCACGGGCGGCCAGCGGCAACGGGTTCGCGCCCGGCGGTGAGTTCTCGGTGGGTGCCGAGGAGGAGCTGCTGCTCGTCGGCGCGGACAACCTGCTGGCGGCCGGCGGGACCGCCGACCTGCTCGCGACGCTGGGCCCGCGGGCCACCGGCCTGGGCACGGTGATGCCGGAGGTCTTCGGAGCCGAGATCGAGTTCGCCTCCGTCGTCTGCCGCGACGCCGACCAGGTGTGGACGCGGCTGCACCGGCTGCGCGCCGCGCTGGCCTCGGCGGGCGGCCGGGCGATGGCCGTCGGCGTGCACCCGGCCGGCGCCTTCGGGGACGCGACCCTGACCGACGCGCCGCGGTACCGCGCGATCGGCGCCAGCCTCGGTGGGCTGCTGCGCACGCCGACCGCGGCCCTGCAGGTGCACGTCGGGATGCCGGACGCGGCCACCGCGGTCACGGCGTACCGGGGTCTGCGCCACCACCTCCCGGTGCTGCGCGCGCTCACCGCGGCGTCGCCGTACTGGCACGGACAGGACTCCGGGCTGGCCAGCGCGCGCTGGGCCGTGGTCGGGTCCTACCCGCGTAGCGGCGTGCCCCCGGCGGTCTCGTCCTGGGACGAGTACGCCGCCCTGACCGCGTCCGTGCTGGCCGCTGCCGAGGCACCCGACCACACCTACCTGTGGTGGGACCTGCGGCTGCAGCCGCGGCTGGGCACCATCGAGGTCCGGGTGATGGACGCCCAGCCCTCGCTCGCCGTCGCCGCCGGCCTGGTCGCCCTGGTCCAGGGCCTGGCCCGGGCCGCGGTGGAACGGCCGGTGCTGGTCGAGATGCCGGCGCCGGTGCTCGCCGAGAACGACTTCCGCGCCGCCCGCTACGGTCTCAACGCCCGGCTGGCCGACTCGGACGGGATGCTGCGCCCGGCCCGCAAGCTCGCCGCGGGGCTGGTGGCGCAAGCACGCGCGGCCCTGGGCACCGACGGGCTCGACGGCCCGCTGGACGCCATCATCCGGCTCCTGGTCGCGGAGACCGAGCCCGAGCGGCAGCGGCGGCTGCACCAGCAGCACGGGATGCCCGCCCTGCTCGACGACCTGGTCCTGCGCACGCTCACCTGACCGGTCACCACTCCGCGCGGCGCACCATCGCGTAGCGGAACGCCCCGCGCAGGTGGACCTCGGAGGTCCAGTAGCAGACCCGGCCGCCGCGGCTGACCCCGGTGACGTCGAGGGCGAGCACCGACTCCCCCGGCTCGCGGCCGACCAGCGCCGCGTCCTGCACGCTCAGGTCGCCGGGTCCCGGCCAGACGATCTCCCACTCGACCCGCTCGCCGGACAGCGCCACCGCGATCTCGACCATCGGCCGCTCCGGGTCGGCCTCGACGTCGCCGTACCCGGGCCCGTACGGGATGGTGTCGCGGGCCAGCATCACCGGGTGCCCGTCGGCCGACCAGCGCTTGTGCACCCGCAGCACCGCCGTCCCGGGAGCGAGCTCGTACTGCTGCGCCTCGTCCAGGGTCAGGGTCGTGCGCTCGACGCCGAGCACGTCCAGGCGCGGGGTCCGGCCCATCGCGGCGATCAGCGCGGACTTGTCGATCTGCCGGTCGAACCGCGCCGCGATGCCGAGCAGCGAGGCGTTCACCACCGTGCCCGCGCCCTTGCGGCGGTGGATGTAGCCGCGCTCCTCGAGCCGCACCAGCGCCTCCCGGACCGCCGGCCGGCTGCTGGACAGCGACGCGGCCAGGGCGGGCTCGCTCGGCATCGTGGCCCCGCGCCGGGCGGCGTCGAGCCAGACCTCGTGCAGCCGCTCGTCCAGCGACGGCTCGTGGCTCATGCCGCCCCGGACCGCACGATCCGGGTGGTCACCTCGGACTCGGCCACGACCACGCCCTCGCGGACCACCCAGCGCGGCCGCGCGTGCTCGCGCAGCACGTCGACCAGCCGGTCGTCGTGGTGTACGCACAGGTTGGCCGGGTTGCCCTCGGCGATCGCGTGCCCGTTCAGGCCGAGCACCCGCCCGGCGCGGACGGTGATCATGTCCAGCAGCCGGGCCTGGTCGGCGTCGTTGCGGAAGTCGAGCAGGTGCGCGGCCAGGAAGGCGACCTCCAGCATGTTGTGCCGGCCGAACGGGTAGTACGCGTCCTCGATGTCGTCCTGGCCGAGCCCGACGGGGAGGTCGTCGTCGAGGAACTGGCGCACCGGCAGGTGCAGCGGGCCGGTGTGCGGGTCGGAGACGAAGCCGAGCCCGGCCTTGCGGGCCAGGTCGACCAGCCGGAGCACCGTGGGCAGCGGGTACTGCCCGATCGCGCGGCCGTGACAGGCGACGCCGCGCCCGGCCAGGCCGTGGTCGAGCATCGCCTCGGCGAGCATCGCGGTGGTGCGCAGCGACGGGTCGCCGGCGTCGTCGACGAGCATGGCCACCCGCTTGCCGGCCCGGGCCGCCAGCGCGCAGGCCCACTCCACGTGCGCGGCCGCGTCCCGGTCGGTGGCCTCGATCCAGGGGATGCCGCCGACCACGTCCGCGCCCAGCCGCAGCGCCTCCTCGCACAGGTCCGCCGCGCCCTCGTCGCGCAGCAGCCCGTCCTGCGGGAACGCGACCACCTGCAGGTCGACCAGGCCGCGGTACTCCTCGCGGGCGGCCAGCACCGCGGCCATCCCCTCCAGGCCGGCGGTGGTGTCCACGTCGACGAACGCCTGCACGTGCAGCACGCCGTTGAGCACCGCCTGGTCCAGGGCGCGGCGCACGTTGGGCACGATCCAGGCCCGGTCGTAGTGCTTCTTGACCGCCGAGGCGTCCTCGGTGATCGACCGCTGCGCCGCCCCCATCGCGTCCCCGGTGTACGCCGCGAGCGCACCGTCCCCGGCCAGCGGGAGCGTGAACACCTTGTCCAGGTGCATGTGCCCGTTGACGAAGGTCTCGGTGACCAGCCGGCCGCCGGCGTCGATCCGGGCGGCGGCCTCGACCGGGCCCAGGTCGCCGATCGCGGCGTAGCGGCCGTCGCGGATGCCGAGTGAGACCACCCGCCCGTCGGCCAGGCGGGCGTCGTCGACGACCAGGTCCATCGCGTCCGCCCCGCTCATGCCGCGAACTCCACGGTCTCGACGAGGTTGAGCCCGCGGCGCAGGGTGTTCCCGACCGGGCAGGTCTCCACCCCGTGGGTGAGCAGCGCCTGCTGCTCCGGGGTGAGGTCGCCGTGCACGGTGACCTGGGCGATGATCCGCGAGATCCGCAGCTCGCGCTCCCCGGGGTCGAGCGGCCCGGAGGTGGGCCGGTTGATCCGCAGCGAGAGCCGGATCGAGGCCCGGTCGTAGTCGAAGTCGTGCTGCCGGGCGACCCCGCGCAGGGTGCCGGCGATGCAGCCGCCGAGCGCGGAGAGGACCAGGCCGAACGGGTTCGGGGCGATCCCGTCGCCGTGGAACTCGCGCGGCTCGTCGACCACCACGGTGTGCTCGCCGCCGATCACGGCCACCGAGGCGAAGTTGGTCAGGCTCTCCACGACCACGTCGCGGTTCGCCGAGGTGATGCTCTGCTCGGTCACGGTCACTCTCCTCGCTCGGGACAACCTGTCAGACACGTTCTATCCCACGTGTCAGACAGGTTGCACGAGCGAGGGTTCACAGCCGACGGGGTCGCCGGTTGGCAACCCTTGGCCTTCGGCCCGGCCGGCTCAGCGGCGGTCAGAGGCGGGCGAGCAGGGCAGTGCGGCGCTCGTCGTACGTGCCGACGGAGCGGAGCTTGACGTCCTCGAACCCGCGTACCAGGCCCGGCAGCGCGGCGAGCTCGGTGACCACGTCGTACGACGAGGGGGTGAGGTCGCCCAGCAGCCGGTCCATGGTCTCCAGGTACTCCGCCAGCAGCCGCCGCTCGGTCACGCGCACCTCGGCGCGCCCGAAGGGGTCCAGCCGGGTGCCGCGCAGCCGCTTCATCCGGCTCAGCGCACGCAGGGCCGGGCGCGACCGCGGCCCGAACCGGAGCTTGCGCTTGAGGCCGAGCGCCCGCAGCGACGGCGGGTGCAGCATCAACGACGCCGTCGCGCCGGTCCCGAAGGTCTCCTCGACGTCCGCGGCCACGTCGGCGTCCAGTGCCAGCCGGGCCACCTCGTACTCGTCCTTGTAGGCCATCAGCCCGAACGCGTGCGTGGCCACCGCCTCGGCGAGCGCGCCGGTGCCGCCGACCCGCTCCTCGGCCAGCCGGGCCCGCTCCACCAGGTCGGTGTAGCGGCGGGCGTAGCGCTCGTCCTGGTAGGCGACCAGCTCGGCACGCCGGATCGCCACGGTCCGCTCCAGGGTGCGCGGCTCTTCTGTGGTGGTGCCCAGCAGCGCGTCCACCGCGGCCGGGTCGACCACCAGCTGGCGGCCGCGCCGGAAGGCCTGCAGGTTGGCCTCGACGGCAACCCCGTTGAGCCGGATGGCCTCCTCGACGACCGCGGCCGAGAGGCCCAATTCCCCACGCTGGTGGGCGATCCCGATGAGCAGGAGGTTCGCGTACTGCTCGCCGCCGAAGAGCGTCTCGGCGTACCGGCGGGCGTCCAGCGTGGTCAGCGAGCCGGCGCGCTCGGCGATGACCGCGACGGTCTCGTCCACGTCCGGGAACCCGACGCTGCGGTCGGTCGCCATCCGGCCGGTCGGCACCAGCGAGGTGGAGACGATCGCGCTCGTCCGCTCGCCGAGCACGGCCAGGTTGCGGGGCTCGACGGCGACGAGCAGGTCGCAGCCCAGGAACAGGTCGCAGGACTCCTCGCCGAGCTTGGCGCCACCGGCGATCGGGTCCGGGGAGATCCGTACGTCGGAGACGACCGCGCCGCCCTTCTGCGCCAGGCCGGTCTGGTCGAGCGTGCTGGTCGCCCGGCCGGCCAGGTGGGCGGCGGTGGCGAGCACCTGGCTGGCGGTGACGATGCCGTTGCCGCCGATGCCCATCAGCCGGATGGCGCGCGTGGTCGCGCCCGGGACGAGCACCGGCTCGGGCAGGTCGTGCTCGCCGAGCAGGGAGCGCTTGCCCGCCAGCGGGCGCTTCTCCCCCGGCGTCACGGTCATGAACGCCGGGCAGTCACCGGCCAGGCAGGACAGGTCGGTGTTGCAGGACGCCTGGTGCACCGAGGTCTTGGTGCCGAACTCGGTCTCGGTCGGGTGCAGCGAGAGGCAGTTCGACTTCTGGCCGCAGTCGCCGCAGCCCTCGCAGATCCGCTCGTTGATGAAGACCGCCTGCTGCGGCGTCGCGGCCTTGCCGCGCTTGCGCTTGCGGCGCAGCTCGGTGGCGCACTCCTGGTCGTGGATGAGCACGGTGGTGCCGGAGGTGGCGGCGAGCAGCCGCTCGGCCTCCTCGATCCGGTCCCGGGCCAGCACCGTGACGTCGCGTGGCAGGCCCAGTCGCTTCGTCCGTCGTACGTCGTCGGTGGTGACCGCGATCCGGGCGACGCCCTCGGCACGCAGCGAGTCGACCAGGGCGGGGATGCTCAGCTGGCCGACCGCGTCCTGGCCGCCGGTCATCGCCACCGTGGAGTTGTAGAGCAGCCGGTAGGTGATGTTGCGCCGGGAGGCGACCGCGGCCCGGATGGCCAGGCTGCCGGAGTGGTGGAAGGTGCCGTCGCCGAGGTTCTGCACGAGGTGCTGCGGCTCCACGAACGGCGCCATCCCGAGCCACTGGCTGCCCTCGCCGCCCATCTGGGTCAGGCCGAGCACCTGGCCGACCTGGTCCTCCTCCATCAGCAGCACCATCGCGTGGCAGCCGATGCCGGCGCCGACGGGCGAGTCGGTGTGGTTGCGGGCCGAGGTGTTGTGCGGGCAGCCGGAGCAGAAGAACGGGGTGCGCTGCACGATCGGCAGCTGCAGCCGCTGCCGGGAGAGCCGCTGCTCGCGGTCGGTCAGCCAGCCGGCGGCGCCCGGGACGCCGTGCACGGCCAGCCGGCGAGCCAGGCCGAGGGCGACCTGGTCGGCGTCGAGCTCGCCGTACGAGGCGAAGAGCTCCCGGCCGGTCTCGTCGGTCTTGCCGGTGACCAGGGGCGTCGACGCGGTGCCGTAGAGGGCCTCGCGGATCGCGGTCTCCAGGAAGGAGCGCTTCTCCTCGACCACGACGATCTCGTCGAGGCCCTCGGCGAAGGCCCGCACGGTCGCGGCCGGCAGCGGCCAGAGCACCCGCACCTGGAGGATCCGGATGCCGGCCCGCTCGAGCGCGGTCTCGTCGAGCCCGAGCATCTCGAGTGCCTGCAGCAGGTCGCGGTAGGTCTTGCCGGGCGCGACCAGCCCGATCCGGTCGCGGGCGTGCCGGTGGGTGACCGGGTTGAGGTCGTTGGCGAGCACGTACTCCTCGGCCAGCCGCAGCCGGACCGTCGCGAAGTCGCGCTCGAGCTGGCTCAGCAGCGGCGGCAGCAGCTTGCCGGTGGGGACGTGCTTGCCCGAGCCCGGCGGCAGCACCGGCGCGGGCGCCTCGGCGCCGAGGTCGACGATCCCCGATCCGTCGGCGACGGCGGTGACGATCTTGAGCGCGGTCCACAGGCCGGAGGCCCGGGACATCGCGACGGCGTGCGCGCCGAGGGTGAGGATCTCGGCCGGGTCGGCCGGGTAGAAGGTCGGCATCGCCAGGTCGGCCAGGGCGCGCTCGGAGGCGCACGGCACGCTGGAGGACTTCGCGGCCGGGTCGTCGCCGACCAGCGCGACGGCGCCGCCCTGCGGGTCGGTGCCCATCAGGTTCGCGTGCCGGAGTGCGTCGGTGGCCCGGTCCAGGCCGGGCGCCTTGCCGTACCAGAACCCGACCACGCCGTCGACGGTCTGCGGCAGCTCGCCGATCAGCTGGCTGCCCTGGACGGCGGTGGCGGCGAGCTCCTCGTTGAGGCCGGCCTCGAAGACGATGTCGTGCTCGTCGAGCAGGTCGGCCTGCCGGGCCAGCTCCAGGTCGTAGCCGGCCAGCGGCGAGCCCTCGTAGCCGCTGACGTAGGTTCCGATCTTCCGGCCGGCAGCGCGGTCGCGCCGGGCCTGGTCGATGGGCAGGCGTGCCAGAGCCTGGATGCCGGTCAGGTGCACCTGCCCGGGCTGGGCGGCGTACCGGGCGGCGATCGGGTCGAGGGTGGGGAGGGGTACCGGGTCTGCAGTGGCGGTCACGAAGGTCTCCTCTGCGCGATCTGTGCTCGTAGACTCGCGGAGCGGTACCGTCGCTGCAACAAAAACGGCGACAACTAATCATTGTGCGCAGTCCGAAGGATGTGACTCAGGTCATGGTGAACCAGCCGATCAGCCTCGACCAGCTCGACGCCCGCCTCATCGGCGCGCTCACCGAGAACCCGCGCCGCGGCGTCGTCGACCTGGCCACGGCCATGGGCGTCGCCCGCAACACCGTGCAGGCACGCATCCGCCGGCTCGAGGAGTCCGGGGTGCTGGACGGCTTCACCCCGCAGCTCGACCTCAACCGGATCGGGGTCGCGGTGATGGCCTGGGCCGCGCTCGCGCTCGAGCAGGCCGAGCTCGACCGCGTGGTCGAGGCCCTGGTCGCCGAGTCGCACGTGATGGAGGTGCTGACCACCACCGGCCGCGAGGACCTCATGGTCCGGGTCGCCGCCGCCACCCACGCCGAGCTGCAGGGCGTCGTGCAGCGCATCGTCGCCATCCCCGGCGTCTCGCACTCGAACACGATGATCGTGCTGACCGCGCCGCTGCGCCCACGGGTGCAGCCGCTGCTCGACGAGCTGACGAAGGACGCGGGCTGGGGGCGGTCGACGGCGCTGCCGGTGGGGGGTTAGGCGGTCGCTTCCGGGTCGGTGCCGCCGAGCGCCGCGAGCCTCCGGGCACTCTCCATCCTGATCTGCGCCGTGGCCGCCACGGTGGGTCGCGTTGCGAGTCGAATCGCCTCGCGCCTCAACAGCTCCGGCACCGACAACCCGTCCTCGGCGGCGCGACGCGACAGGGCGAGGTACACCTCGTCCTCGATGTTGCGGATCCGGATCGTCCTGGGCATGCGTTCACCATGCCACGCGGAGCACGATCACGAGCCGTGCCGATGCAGGTCAGCCCCGGCTCACTCCCACTCGATCGTCCCCGGGGGCTTGCTGGTGATGTCGACCGTGACCCGGTTGATCTCCGCGACCTCGTTGGTGATCCGGGTCGAGATCCGCTCCAGGACGTCGTACGGGAGCCGCGCCCAGTCGGCGGTCATGGCGTCCTCGCTGGTGACCGGGCGGAGCACCACCGGGTGGCCGTAGGTGCGGCCGTCGCCCTGCACCCCGACGGACCGTACGTCGGCCAGCAGCACCACCGGGAACTGCCAGATGTCGCGGTCGAGGCCGGACCTGGTCAGCTCCTCGCGGGCGATCGCGTCAGCCTCGCGCAGGATGTCGAGCCGCTCGCGGGTGACCTCGCCGATGATCCGGATGCCCAGGCCGGGGCCGGGGAACGGGTGCCGCCAGACGATCTCGCCGGGCAGGCCGAGCTGCTCGCCGACCAGCCGGACCTCGTCCTTGAACAGGGTCCGCAGCGGCTCGACCAGCTCGAACTCCAGGTCCTCGGGCAGGCCGCCGACGTTGTGGTGGCTCTTGATGTTCGCCGCGCCCTCGCCGCCGCCGGACTCGACCACGTCGGGGTAGAGCGTGCCCTGCACCAGGAACGCGACCTTCTCGCCCTCGGTCGACTCGGTGCCGGCCAGGATGTCGGCCTCGGCGGCCTCGAAGACCCGGATGAACTCGCGGCCGATGATCTTCCGCTTCTCCTCCGGGTCGGTCACCCCGGCGAGCGCGTCCAGGAACTGCTTCTCGGCGTCGACGACGACCAGGTCCGCGCCGGTCGCGGCCACGAAGTCGCGCTCGATCTGCTCGGTCTCGTTCTTGCGCATCAGCCCGTGGTCGACGTACACGCAGGTGAGCCGGTCCCCGATCGCACGCTGCACGATCGCCGCCGCCACCGCCGAGTCGACGCCGCCGGACAGGCCGCAGATCGCCTTGCCGCGCTCGCCGATCTGGGCGCGGATCTTGTCGACCTGCTCGTCAACGATGTTCACCATCGTCCAGGTCGGTCGGCAGCCGGCGATGTTGAGCAGGAAGTGCTCCAGCACCGCCTGGCCGTGCTCGCTGTGCAGCACCTCCGGGTGCCACTGGACGCCGGCCAGCCGGCGCTCGGTGCTCTCGAAGGCGGCCACCGTCGCGCGAGGCGAGCGGGCGTTGACGGTGAAGCCGGCCGGGGCCGCGGTCACCTCGTCGCCGTGGGACATCCAGGAGACCAGCGTCTCGGGCAGCCCGGCGAGCAGGCTGCCGGCCTCCAGGACCTCGACGCTGGTGCGGCCGTACTCGCGCTGCCCGGTATGGCTGACCTCGCCGCCGAGCGCCTGGGCCATCGCCATGAAGCCGTAGCAGATGCCGAAGACCGGGACGGTGCCGTCGACGATGCTCGCGTCCAGCCGCGGGGCGCCCTCCTCGTACACGCTCGACGGGCCGCCGGACAGGATGATCGCCTTGGGGTTCTTCGCGAGCATCTCCGCGGCCGGCATCGAGTGCGGCACGATCTCGGAGTACACCTTCGCCTCGCGCACCCGCCGGGCGATCAGCTGGGCGTACTGGGCGCCGAAGTCGACGACGAGGACGAGGTCGTGGTCGGTCAAGGAAGGGGCCTTCCGGGTCGCCGTACGGGATGCCCCGCAGTCTATCCGTGCGCGAGCGGGCAGTTTGTACGGCGTCAGGGACGGCGAGCGGGCAGTGACGCCACGCCTGGTGGCGCTGACCGGCGGAGCCTCGGGCCCCGGCCAACCGTGCCGGAAATGACTCAGGGCCCGACCGGGGAGCAACGGCAGAGCGTCGGGCCCCGGCCCGCCCTCCCGCCCCTGGAAATGACTCAGGGCCCGACCGGGGAGCAACGGCAGAGCGTCGGGCCCCCGGCCCGCCCTCCCGCCCCTGGAAATGACTCAGGGCCCGACCGGGGAGCAACGGCAGAGCGTCGGGCCCCCGGCCCGCCCTCCCGCCCCTGGAAATGACTCAGGGCCCGACCGGGGAGGGAGGGAGGTCGGGCCCTGATGCGTCCACGTGGTGTGAACCGTGTCGAGATCGGGCCTGGGAGGGAGCGATGCACCCGATCTGCACTGGTAAACGAAGGCTCCGCAGCGGGGTTACGCGGGTTCTTGAATATTTTCCTGTCAGATCGAAACGCCCGTTTTGGTCGCATTCGTGCCCGCTCGGCGTCGTACGCGACGCACGAAGTGCCCGCTCGGCGCGTTGCACGAGGTACGGACTGCCCGGTCAGCGCTCAGGAGACCCCGACGATCGGCAGGTGCAGGGCTCCCGGAGCGTCCGCGGGGACGACCGGGGCCTTCGGGACGACGGGCACCAGACGCTCGTAGGCGCTGCCCAGGGCAGGACGGGTGTCCTGCTCGCCCTTGTTGGGCCAGAACGCCATCGCCCGCTCGGCCTGCGCGGTGATCGTCAGCGACGGGTTCACGCCCAGGTTCGCGCTGATCGCCGAGCCGTCCACGACGTGCAGGCCCGGGTGCCCGTACATCCGCTGGTAGGCGTCGATCACGCCGGTCTCCGGGGAGTCGCCGATCGTGCAGCCGCCGATGAAGTGCGCGGTCAGCGGCCGGTTGAACGGCTCGCCGATGGTGCCGCCCGGGGTGCCGCCCATGAGCTCCGCCATCCGCCGTACGGCGTCGTTGGCCACCGGGATCCAGGAGGGGTTCGGCTCGCCGTGGCCCTGCCGCGAGGAAAGCACGTACCCGAACGGGGTCTTCTTCGCGAACGTCGTGATCGAGTTGTCGACCGTCTGCATGACCAGCGCGATCACGGTGCGCTCCGACCAGTGCTTGAGGTCGTAGAGCTCGCGGATGTTGGCCTTCTGGGTCCACAGCTCCTTCAGCCAGGTCTGCCAGCGCGGCCGCGGCCCGTCGCCGTCGGTGAGCACGGTCTGCATCAGCGACATCGCGTTGCTGCCCTTGCCGTAGCGCACCGGTTCGATGTGGGTGTGCTCGTCGGGGTGGAACGACGAGGTGATCGCCACGCCCTGGCTGTAGTCGGTCGGGTCGGTCGACGGCGCGATCGCCCCCAGCAGCGACTCGGAGTTGGTCCGGGTCAGCACGCCGAGCCGGTCCGAGACGCGCGGCAGGTCGCCCTCGGCCTTGAGCTTGTGCAGCAGCTTCTGGGTGCCCAGTGCCGCCGCGGAGAAGATGACCTGCTCCGCGGTGAGGGTCCGCCGCGAACGCGCGGTCACCCGCTTGGCCTTGGTGTACTTCACGTCCACCTGGTAGCCGCCGTCGGGCAGCGGCCGCACCCGGGTGACCGTGGTCAGCGGCATCACCTTCGCGCCGGCCTGCTCGGCCAGGTAGAGGTAGTTCTTCACCAGGGTGTTCTTGGCGTTGTGCCGGCAGCCGGTCATGCACTCGCCGCACGCCTTGCAGGGGTTCCGGTCCGGGCCGGCACCGCCGAAGAACGGGTCCTTCACGGTGTCGATCGGCTTGTCGCCGGGCCCGCCGAAGAACACGCCGACCGGGGTCGGGTGGTAGGTGTCGCCGACGCCCATCTCCTCGGCGACCTGCTGCATCACCGCGTCCGAGGGCGTGCGCAGCGGGTTCTCGACCACGCCGAGCATCCGCTTGGCCTGGTCGTAGTACGGCGCCAGCTCGGCCTTCCAGTCGGTGATGTGCGCCCACGACTTGTCGGAGTAGAACGGGTCCAGCGGCTCGTAGAGCGTGTTCGCGTAGACCAGCGACCCACCACCGACACCGGCGCCCGCGAGGATCAGGCAGTCCTTGACCATGTCGATCCGCTGGATCCCGTAGCAGCCCAGGGCCGGCTGGAAGAGGAATCGCTGCAGGTCCCAGGAAGTGTCGGCGAAGTCCTCGTCCTTGAAGCGCGCACCCGCCTCCAGCACGCCGACGCGATAGCCCTTCTCGGTGAGCCGCAGCGCGCTGACGGAACCGCCGAAGCCGGAGCCGATGACGAGAACGTCGAAGTCGAACGTCATCAGGCGCGACCCAGCTTCTTCATCAGCCGCAGCGAGAGCGTCATCGTCTTGGCGTACTGCTCGTCGTTGAGACCGAGCTGCGGGCTGAATCGCAGCAGCGACTGCGAGGCGACCGCCTGCGTCTCGGTGTAGCGGCGGATGCCCTCGCTCCCCTGCCGCCGGCCCATCCCGGACTCGCGCATCCCGCCCATGGGCGCGTCGATGCTGGCGAAGGTGGCCCCGAACGCCTCGTTGATGTTGACCGTGCCGCACTTGATCTGCCGCGCGACGATCCGGGCGCGCTTCACGTCGCGGCTGTAGATGCTCGCGTTCAGGCCGTACTCGCCGTCGTTCGCGCGGGCGATGGCATCGGCCTCGTCGGAGAAGCGGTACAGCGAGATGACCGGGCCGAAGGTCTCGTGACCGAAGCAGGTCATCTCCGGGGTGACGCCCTCGAGGATGGTCGGCTCGAAGTAGAACGGGCCGAGGTCGGGGCGCGGGTGGCCGCCGGCGAGGATCGTGGCGCCCTTGGCGACCGCGTCCTCGACGTGCGCGGTGACGGTGTCGAGCTGGTCCTGGCTGATCAGCGAGCCCATGTCGCTGCCCCACTCCAGGCCGGCCGAGAGGTTCATCGCCTTGGTGGCCGCGACGAACTTCTCCTTGAACTTGTCATAGACCTGGTCCGCGACGAACATCCGCTCGGTCGAGACGCAGAGCTGGCCGGCGTTGGAGAAGCAGGCTCGCACGGCACCCTCGGCTGCCTTGTCGAGATCCGCGTCGCGCAGGATCAGGATCGGGTTCTTGCCGCCCAGCTCCAGCGAGCAGCCGATGAGCCGGTCGGCGCACTGCTGCGCGATGAGCTTGCCGGTCGCGGTTGAGCCGGTGAAGCAGATGTAGTCCGAGCGCTCGATGATCGGCGTGCCGAGCTCACGACCCGGGCCGGCGACCACGTTCCACAGGTCCGCCGGGAAGCCGGCCTCCTCGAGCAGCTGGGCGCCGAGCAGCGCGGAGAGCATCGTCTGCGCGTCCGGCTTGGTGACCACCGCGTTGCCGGCGAGCAGCGCGGGCAGGCCGTCGCACAGCGCCATCGTGAACGGGTAGTTCCACGGCGAGATGATCCCGACGACGCCCTTGGGCACGAAGTTCACCTCGGCGCGGGTCAGCCCGGGGATCACACCGAGCCGCTTCTCCGAGTCCAGGTGCTGGTGCGCCGTACGGGCGTAGTAGCGAGCCGTGAGCGCGATGTGGATCGGCTCGTCGAAGGCGTGCTTGCGAGCCTTGCCGGACTCCCAGCAGATCAGGTCGATGATCTCGTCCTGCCGGTCCAGCACGATGTCGTGCAGCCGCAGCAGCAGCTCGGCGCGGTGGTCGAGCGAGGTGCGCTGCCAGGCCTGCTGCGCGCGCCGAGCCCGGGCGAACGCCTCCTTGACGTCGGCCTCGTTCGACTGCGGGATCACCGCGAGCGGCTTCCCGGTGGCGGGCGCGTACGACGTGACGCCGGTGCCCGTGGTGGCGATGATCCGCTTGGTCAGCGCGCTGACGTACTCGGGCTCGAAGGCGTACGACGCCCGCGGGTCGTGCTCGGGGTCGGCCGGAAGCTGCGTCGAGGGGTTCAGGCTCATGTCCGGAGCGTAAACCCATGGGTAACTTTACACAATGGCCGATCTGTAAAGTGGGCTACTTGAATCGGAAGTAGAGCCAGGCGCCGTTGCCGGCCAGGTTGCGGGAGTCGCCGGCGAAGAGGGCGCGGACGCGGAACCGGACTCCCGAAGGGTGGCTGCCGGCCCAGCGCCAGGAGACCCGGCCGGTGCTGTCCTCGATGATGCAGGCGCTGGTGAGCCGGGCCCGCCAGGCACCGTCGCGGTAGCGCTGCAGCTGGTGGCGCAGGCACATCTGCCCCGGGCGCTTCGGGTAGGTCAGCGTCCGGAACAGGGGCGAGGCGCCACGCTTCATCACCAGGTAGGCACCGCTGCGGGCGTAGCCGGTGTGCAGTGTGGTCGCGATCCGCGGACGCACCCAGACGAAGACCGTGTCGCTGGCCGGGTCGGTGGTGCCGCCCTCGACGACGGCGGTGACCCGGGTGTTCACGGTCAGCGCGAGGGTGAGCTGGTACGGACCCTCGGCGGGCTCCTGCATCGCGAAGGTGGTCGCGGCCGCACCCGCGGGCTCGATCCGGATCTTCAAGGTCCCGTTGCCGGTGTTCGAGGTCGAGCCCCAGAACCGGACGCTCGTGCCCGCCACCGAGACCTTCCGGTCGGCGTTGAGCGTCACCGTCGCCGCGTCGGCGTGCGCGGGGGCCGCGACTCCCACGACCGCGGCCACCAGCGCCAGCACGAGAAGACGAACCCTCATGACGATCCCCCCGTCGAATCCGGACTTTCCGGGAGGTTCAACGCGAGAATCGGCCCTGGGTCACGACTCCCGGGAGCGCTCCGGCGGCGGCAGCGGGGTCTCCCGGTCCCGCCAGTCACGCGGGTTCCGCCGGTTCTCGGCGAGCACCAACCCCGCGATGCCGCCGACGGGCAGCATTCCGGTGGCTGCGACATGCTGGTCGATCTCGGTGCCGGGCAGCAGAGCGACGGCCAGCCCGAGCGGCACGAACAGCGCGGGCAGGAGGAGGCGTTCGGCCAACGGGCGCGGGAAGAGCCGGTACCAGAGCCAGCCGAGCCCGATGCCGAGGGCGCCGTACACCGAGAACGCGCGCACCTCGCCGACCAGGTCGGCGACCGCCCCCGCGAACGAGGCGGCCACGAACGCAAGGGTCCACACGATCGCCCAGGCCCGGAAGTCGCTCTTCACCGGGCCAGTATGAGGGCTGTCCTCACTCCACCTCCGGCTCCGGAGGCTCTTCGTTCCCCGCGGCCTCGTCCCGGTCGGCCCACTCCAGGAGCGGCGCGACGTCGAAGACGTGGTCGTCGATGTCGTGGTGCAGATCGCCGATCTCCGCGTACCTGGCCGGCATCGTCGCGATGGTGAAGTCGTCGGGGACGCAGTCGTCGATCTCGTCCCAGCGGACCGGGGCACTCACCGTGCCCTGGGCGTTGCCGCGCACCGAGTACGCCGCCGCGATCGTGTGGTCGCGGGCGTTCTGGTTGTAGTCGACGAAGAGGTCCGCCGGGTCGCGGTCCTTGCGCCACCAGGTCGTGGTGACGTCGTCGCACCGCCGCTCGACCTCGCGGGCGAAGGCGAGTGCGGCCCGGCGTACGACCTTGTGGTCGCCGTCGGGGCGGATCCGGACGTAGATGTGCATGCCCTTGCCGCCGCTGGTCTTCGGGTAGCCGACCGCGCCGAGCTCGTCGAGCACCTCGTGGGCCACGTGCGCGACCCGCTGCACGGTGGACCACGGGCACGCCGGCCCCGGGTCCAGGTCGATGCGCCACTCGTCGGGCTTCTCCACGTCGGCCCGCCGGCTGTTCCAGGGATGGAACTCCACGGTGCTCATCTGTACGGCCCACACCACCTGGGCGATCTCGGTCACGCAGAGCTCGTCGGCGGTCCGCTTCCAGCGGGGGAAGAACACCCGCACCGTCTCCATCCACGGCGGCGCCCCGGACGGCAGCCGCTTCTGGTGCACCTTCTCCCCGGCGACCCCCTTGGGGTACCGGTGCAGCATGCACGGCCGCTCCCGGAGCGCGTTGACGATGCCGTCCCCGACGGAGAGGTAGTACTCCACCAGGTCGAGCTTCGTCTCGCCGCGCTCCGGGAAGTAGACCCGGTCGGGGTTGGAGATGCGGACGATCTTGTCGTCGACCTCCAGCTCGATCGCCTCACCCATGCAGGCGATCGTGCCAGAGCGGCGAGGTCACTGCTTGGCGTAGTTCGACGCGCCCCACCAGTCGACGACCACGACCGGCTCGTCGCCGACCACCCAGGCGTCGTGACCCTGCGGCAGCGCGGTCACGTCTCCGGCGACCGCGTCGAACTCGGTGCCGTCCTCCATCACCACGTGCAACGTGCCCTGCAGGTGGTACTGGAAGTGCGGCGCCTGGCACAGGTCCGTGCCGGCGATCGGCTTCACGTGCTCCGACCACCGCCAGCCCGGCTGCAGCGTCAGCCGGCCGATCTCGGCCTCGCCGATCTGCAGCAGGTCCACGACGCCGCGCTCGAAGGAGCGGGTCTCGTCGGGGGTGTCGAAGCTCTTCTGCTCTGTCTTGGCTGACATGACTGCCTCCTCGTTCGGGAACGTGACCGAAGCGTCGTACGGCGTCCTTGCAGCCGGTTTGCAGATCTGTGCCCGCTCGGCGGGATCCTGGGCAGGTTCATGCCCTCTCGGCGGGGATCTCAGCAGGTTCCTGCCCGGTCGCGCAGCCTCGTACGATCAGCCTCGTGGGTGCACGGTCGGTGCGCGTGCTCGGGGAGCTCTCCGTCGACGGGGTGGACATCCGCGCCGGCCTCGACCGCAAGGCGCGGATGCTGCTGCGCCTGCTCGCGACGGCCCGCGGCCGTCCCGTCACCGCCGAGGCGCTCGCCGATGCGCTCTGGTCCGAGAAGCCGCCATCTCGGCCCGCCGACCAGGTCGCGGTGCTGGCCAGCCGGGTTCGCCGGCTGCTCGGCCGCGACGCGGTCCCCCGTACCGACCACGGCTACCGGCTCGACGGCGTGCCCGTCGACCTCGACGAGCTGGCCGAGGTGGTGGCCGAGACCGAGCGACGGCTGGCCGCCGGCGAGACCGCGGTCGCCACCGCCCGGGTGGCGCTTGCCCTGGTCCGCGGGCCGCTGCCGCCGCCGGAGACGGACGCGGACTGGGCGCTCGCCGACCACGCCGCCGCCCAGCGGCTAGTCGCGCGCGCCCGGGGCGCTGCCACCGCGGCGCTGCTGGCGAGCGGTTCCTGGCCCGAGGCGCTCGAGCTGGCCACCGCGGACCTGGCCGACGACCCGTACGACGAGAGCGCGGTGCGCGCGCTGATGCGGGCGGAGGTCGCCGCGGGCCGGCCCGCGCGGGCGCTGCAGGCGTTCGCGGACCTGCGCGCCACCCTCGCCGACGAGCTCGGTGCCGACCCCGATCCCGACACCGTCGCGCTGCACGCAGCTGTGCTGCGGGGCGACGTGGCGGCCACCGTGCGCACCGCCGCCCGGCCGGTGCTGGTCGGCCGGACCAGCCAGCTCGATCACCTCGACCACCTGGTCGGCCGGATCGGCGAGGGGCAGGTCCGGATCGCCCGGGTCACCGGTGAGGCCGGGATCGGCAAGACCACCCTGCTGCGGGCGTGGTCGCAGGCGCGCGCCGAGGCGGGCGACACCGTGCTCACCGGCAGTTGCGGGCCGCTCGACCGCTCCGTGCCGCTGGACGTGGTGCTGGCCGCGATCGAGGAGCACCTGCGCCGGTCCGGGGACCCCGCGGCACTGCTGGGCGAGGAGGCCGCGGTGCTGCGGCCGGGGAGCCCGCTCGCACCCGACCCGGTGCTCGGCCCGGCCACCCTCTACGCCGCGGTCACCACCGTGCTCGCCCGGATCGCGGGGCGACGCGGTGTGGTGCTGGTGATCGACGACGCGCACCTGGCCGGCCCGGCGCTGGGCGACTGGCTGCGCTTCGCCGTACGACGCCCGTTGCCGCTGCTCGTGGTCGCGGCCACCCGCCCGGCCGAGGGCGGCCCGCTGCCGGCCACCGACGAGATCGGGCTCGGCCCGCTGGACCTGGCCTCGACCGGACAGCTGGTCGGCGCCGAGCGGGCCGCCGAGCTGCACGCGCGCTCGGGCGGGCACCCGCTCTTCCTCAGCGAGCTGGCCGGCTCCGCGGGTGACGAGCTGCCCGCGACGCTGGTGGCCGCGGTGACCGAGCGCTGCGACCAGCTCGGCGAGGCGGCTGCGCTGGTCCGCTCGGCCGCGGTGCTCGGCGGCGTTCTCGACGTCGACCTGCTCGCCTCGGTGCTCCGGCTCCCGGCGCTGGAGGTGCTGGCCCGAGCCGAGTCGGCCGCCGAGCGCGGCCTGCTCGTCGACCGCGCCGGCCGGTACGCGTTCCGGCACGAGCTGGTGCGCGAGGCGCTGGCCTCCGGGACGCCGCAGGCCCGGGTGAGCACGCTGCACCGGGAGGCGGCCCGGGTGCTCGCCGCCCGCGCCGACGCCGACCCGGTGGCGGTCGCCGAGCACGCCCGCCTCGGCGGCGACACCGCGCTGGCCGCCTCCGCGCTGCGGCAGGCCGCTGACCGAGCCTCGGCGCGCTTCGACCACGCGACCGCGGCCGCGCTGCTGGAGGAGTCGCTGGCCCTGCGACCGGCGCCCGCGACGCTGCTGGCCCGGGCGCGGGTGCGGATCCGGCTCGCCGACTACGCCGCGGCCGAGGCGGACGCGCTGGACGCCGACGGCGCCGGCAGCTCCGAGGTGGCCGCCTGGGCGGCGTACTTCGACCGGCGCTTCGAGGACGCGGTCCGGCACGCCGACGACGGCCACCGGACCGCGAGCGAGGACGCGGAGCGGGCACGCTGCCTGATGGCGGGCGGGCGGATCCGGCACGCTCGCGGCGACCTGGCCGAGGCCCAGAACCGCCTGCAGGCCGCCACCGAGCTGGCCACCGGAGCGGACCGGCTGACCGCCTCGGCCTGGCTCGGCGTGCTGCTCGCGCACCGCAGCCGCCCCGCGGAGGCGCTCGCGCTGCTGCGTCCGGCGACCCGGCCCGGCGTCGGGGTCGACCACACCTCGGCAGCGCTGCACGCGCTGCTCTTCACCGGGCACGCCCACGCGATCGCCGGCGAGCCCGCGCACGCCCTGGAGGTCTTCGCCCGGTACACCGCCGAGGTCGAGCGACGGCAGGTGCCCCGCTTCGGCGGACGCGGGACGAACTTCGGCGGCTGGGTGCTGCGCAACGTCGGCGCCACCGCGCAGGCGCTCGATGCCCACCAGGCCGCGCTCGCGGTCGCGAACGGCACCGCCGAGCTGACCGTCGCCGTCCACGAGGACCTCGCCGAGGACCGGTTGCTGGCCGGCGATCCCGAGGCCGCCGCCGCCGAGCTGGCCGCGGCGCGGGACGCCCTGCGCGGTGACCTCGTCTTCGGCTGGCGGCTGGAGCTCAAGCTCCGGCTCCTGGAGGCCCGGCGGCTGCTCCTCACCGGGCACGCCGAGGAGGCGCTCGCGGCCGCGACCACGTTGCGCGCGGAGGCCGAGCGGCTGGGCGTGCCCCGGTACTCCTCGGTGGCAGCGATCGTCGAGCACCAGGCCCGCGCGGCGATGAGCGAGCCGGTCGATCTCGACCAGGCCGCGCGCGACCTGGCCGCGGTCGAGGAGTCGGTGCGCCTGGAGGCGTGGTGGTGGGCCGGCGAGCTCGGCACCGCGCTGCGCGAACCTCGGTTCCTGCGGCGCGCGGAGGAGCTGGCCGCGGCGCTGGCGCACGCCTCCGGACCATACGGCGACGGGCTCCGCGCCGAGGCCGACCGGCGGCTGGCGGTCTGGTCGGTCAGCGCGCGCTGAGCACCAGCATCGCGACGACCACCGGTGGCAGGCCGGTGACAGCCTCCTCGGCACGAGCACGGTGCTCGGCCCGCCGCGCCGGGCTCAGCGTGGCCAGGAACGGGGCCACATGCGCCATCCCCCAGCGCCAGTCGACCAGGTCCTGCGGGGTGTCCAGGCCGGTGGCGACCTCGACGGGGACCACGTCCACCGAGCGGTAGCCGGTCCCGAGCGCGGCCGCCCGCCACGAAGAGGCACCGCGGGGCGAACGGTTCTGCATCGCGACGTACCAGTCCGGCACCACGAACCCGGCCTCGGCCAGCACCGCGTCCACGACCGCCTTGGCCGGGTGCTCCCAGCCCGGGTCGAACGTCGAGGCCGCGACCGCGCCGGCGACCCGGCGGGCCTCGGCGAGCGCCGGGACGGGATCGGCCAGGTGGTTGAGCACGAAGCCCTGCACGACGAGGTCGAACGCCCCGTCGCCGAACGGCAGCGCGCGAGCGTCGGCGACGGCGGCCGGCAGCCCGGGCACGAGCATCCCGGCGGCGAGGTCGGTGGCGGCGACGAGCGCGGCACCGCGACGGCGGGCCTCCAGCGCGGCCACGCAGGAGCCGGCGCCCACGTCGAGCACCCGGGCTCCGGCGAGCGGAACCGGCGCGTGGTCGAGCAGGGCCGCGGCCATCCGTGCGTAGGCCCGCGCCGGTCCGTCGCGCCAGGCGGGAGCGGCGGCGTCGTACGCGCTTCGGATGTCGCTCACAGCAACGCCTCCGCGCGCACCGCCTGCTCCTCCCACCAGGCGAGCTCGTCGTCGTACCCGCCGAGCGCCTTCTCCCAGCCGAACTGCACCAGCGCGCCCAGGAGCGACAGCGCGACCTGGGTATCCCACCAGGGTTCGGTCTCCACGCCGTACGACGTCAGGGAGTCGCGGTAGAGCGCGATCGCGGCCTCCTTGCTGACCGGCAGCCGGCGGCAGTTGATCGCCAGGTACCAGGCCAGGTCGCTCGCCGGCGCGGCCCGCCCGGGGATCTCCCAGTCGAAGAGCACGGTGCGGCCCGCGTCGTCGGTGCCGAGGTTGTCGAGCTTCCAGTTGCCGTGCACGAACGTCTGCGGCGTGCGCGCGAGCGCGTCCACCAGCGGGGCCGGGTCGTGGGCTAGCGGGAGCACCACCGCGGCCGCACGCGGGGCCACCTCGGCCAGCCGCGGCCACCCCTCGCGGACCAGCCGGGGCACCAGGTCCGAGCTCCCCCGGGCGAGCTCGGCCTCGCCCATCGAGGGCGAGAGCTCCAGGTAGCGCCGGGCCGGCGTGACCACGTCGATAGGCAGGTCGGTCGCCACGAACGCGGCGTGCACCGCGGCCATGTGGTCGAGGAACCGGGCGTTCTCGGCTTCGGTGATCGGCTCGTCGGTGGCGGGGACGAGCCAGGCGGAGACGTCCTCCATGAGCAGCGCGGCGGTGCTGGTCTCGAGGGCGACGGCGACGATCGGCTGCCGGATGCAGTCGGGCAGCGCGTCGAGGATGCCGCGCCGCCACAGCTCGACCGGGGCGAACCCGTCGAACCCGGAGGCGCGCATGGTCCAGTCCGACGCGGGGTCGAGGTACTTCACGACGTACGGCGTCGCGCCGATGGTGACGTGATCCAGCCGAGCGCCGGACTTGCCGGGACCGAGGAGCGGACGGGCGTCCCGGGCGCCGTCGAGCAGCTCGGCGATCGACGAGAGCACCCGGGTCATCGAACTACTCGATCCCGTGGGTCTTGATGAAGCTCAGGATCGGCTCGGCCAGGTCGGGCCGGCAGACGACCAGGTCCGGGAGCAGCACGTTCTCCTGGTTGTAGAGCAGCGGCGAGCCGTCGATCCGGCTGGTGAACAGGCCGGCACTGCGGGCCACCGCGACGGGAGCGGCCGAGTCCCACTCGTACTGCCCGCCCGCGTGCACGTAGGCGTCGGTGACGTCCCGGGCCACCGAGATCACCTTGGCGCCCGCCGAGCCCATCGGCACCAGCTCGGCGCCGATCTCCTCGGCCAGGGCCTGCACGAAGGCGGGCGGGCGGGTCCGCGACACCGCGATCCGCGGCTTCGGTGCCGTACGCGCGGGCACGACGGGGGGCTGGCCGGTGTGGAAGGTGCGGCCCAGGCCGGGCTGCGCGACCGCGCCGGCGACGAGCTCACCCTCGGACCACAGCGCGACGTGCACGGCCCAGTCGTCGCGCGGCGGCTCGGAGTACTCCCGGGTGCCGTCGACCGGGTCGATGATCCAGACGCGCTTCGTCGTCCGGCGATCGTGGGTGCCGACGGTGCCGCGGTGCTCCTCCTCGCTGAGGACCGCGTCGTCCGGCTGGTAGGTCGCGAACAGCTTCATCAGCAGCTCATGCGAGGCCAGGTCGCCGGCGTCCTTGAGCGCCTTGCCCTCCAGGCCGCTCTCCCGGACCTGCAGCAGCAGGTCGCCGGCCACGGTGGCCGCCCAGGCCGCGAAGAGGTGGTCGTTGTCGAGAGCGTCGGCCGGGGGAACGCCGGGTTCGAAGTCGGTCACACCCGGGACCCTAACGCTCAGCGGTTGAAGCGCTGCTGGGTGGCCTCGAGGCCGTTCTCGATCAGGCACTCGACGGCGTCCGCGGCGTCGTCGACCTGGAAGGGGAGCTCCTTGCGCTCGGCGGCGGAGTAGCTGCTCAGCACGAAGTCGGCAGGATCCTTGCGGCCGGGCGGACGGCCGATGCCGGCGCGGACCCGGTAGAAGTCGCCGGTGCCGATCGAGGCGCGGATCGACTTGAGCCCGTTGTGGCCGTTGTCGCCGCCGCCGAGCTTGATCCGGAGCGTGCCGAAGTCGATGTCCAGCTCGTCGTGGATCGCGATCAGGTGGTCCGGGCTGACGCCGTAGAACTTCATCAGCGTCGAGACCGGACCCCCGGACTCGTTCATGTAGCCGCGGGCGCGGCCGAGGATCACCTTCGGCGCCGGCGCTCCCGGAGGAGCGAGCCGGCCCTCGAGCACCTCGGCCCGCCCGGACTTGTGGGACTTGAGCGCGCCGCCCATCCGGCGGGCGAGCTCGTCGACCACCAGGTAGCCGACGTTGTGACGGGTTCCGGCGTACGTCGGGCCGGGGTTGCCCAGCCCGACGACCAGCCAGTCCTCGCTCACGTCAAGCAGTCGTCAGCCGACTCACTCGGAGTCGGCGGACTCCTCGGCAGCGGCCTCCTCGGCCGGAGCCTCCTCGGCAGCGGCCTCCTCGGCCGGAGCCTCGTGCTCGATGCCCGCCTCGGCCTCGGCTTCGGCCAGCTCCGCCTCGACCTCGGCAGCGGTCGGCGCGTGGGTCACGTTGACGACCAGGATCTCGCCGTCGGTGAGCAGCGTGGAGCCGCTCGGCAGGGTCAGGTCGGAGGCGTGGATCTGGGTGCCGACCTCGGCGCCCTCGACGGAGACCTCGATGGCCTCGGGGATGTGGGTGGCCTCGGCCTCGACGGAGACGACGTTGGCCTCGGTGACGACCAGCGCGTCCGCGGCGGCCTCGCCGACGACGTGCACCGGCACCTCGACGGTGACCTTCTCGCCCTTCTTCACCGCGACGAAGTCGATGTGCTCGAGGAAGCCCTTGATCGGGTCGGCCTGGACCTGCTTGGTCAGCGCGAGCTGGACCTTGCCCTCGATCTCGATGTTGAGCACCGCGTTCGCGCCGCCGTGCTTGATCGCCATCAGGGTGTCGTGGCCCGGCAGGGTCACGTGGATCGGGTCGTTGCCGTGGCCGTAGATGACCGCGGGAACCTTGTCGGCGCGACGGATGCGGCGAGCGGCACCCTTGCCGAACTCGGTGCGGGCCTCGGCCTTGATGAGATCTTCGGACATGCTGCTGCGCTCCTGAACGTGTTGCGGGTATGTGGAAGTCGGTGGCCGCCCCGGCTTCGTTCGGCCCGGAGACACGACATGCACCGCACGCCGACGGGCGCGGTGCATGGAGATTCACGAACCGACCGCGTCGATCACGGAGCATCCCGTTCTCCGGGCGTCCCTCGCCGAGGCAACCTGGAAATCCTAGCGAGGCCTTGCTCGCAAGGCCAATCGGGGCTACTCAAAAGGGTCGACCAGGGGTCTCAGGTCCTGCAGGAGCTCGGTCAGCAGTGCCATCCGCTCCTTGCCCAGGTGCCGGGTCCACTCGCGCCGGATCGCGTTCTCGACCTGACGGGCCTGGAGCTGTGCCTCCCGGCCACGCTCGGCGATGCAGATCAGCCGGGCGCGCGCGTCGCTCGGGTCGGGCCGGCGCTCGACGTACCCGGCCTGCTCGAGCTGGTCGACGAGGAACTGGGTGCTCTGCTTGGTCAGCTGGGCCTGCTCGGCCAGGTCGGTGAGCCGGATGCCGTCCTCGGCGAGCCGCTGGAAGACCCGTGCCTGCGCCAGCGTGACGTCGTCGAACCCGGCCTCCGCGAGCTCGGCCATCACCCGGTTCTCGGTGTGGCGGTAGCCCAGGTACATCAGCAGCGCCGGGTGCACGTCGGCCATCGGACCCCCTTGACAATTAGTCAGACTCTCTGACTAATCTGAGCGTACCCCTTCCCCCTCGGGAGCAGCGATGAGACACGACGAGCTGTGGCACCACATCCACCAGGAGCGGCGCGCGCTCGCCGGCCACCTGGCCGGCCTCTCCCCCGGCGACTGGGAGCACGAGTCGCTCTGCCCCGGGTGGACCGTGCTCGACGTCGCCGCGCACGTGATCTCCAACCCGCAGGTCGGCGGCCGGAAGATCCTCGGGATGGTCGGGCGCAACCTCGGCCGCGGCTACAACACGATGATCTTCCGCGAGACGAAGCGCTGGTCCCGCGACCAGACGCCGGCCCGGATCCTGGAGGACTTCGACCGGTACGACGGCTCGACGCGGCACGTCCCGCTGACCACGAGCGTCGAGCCGCTGCTGGACGTCATCGTGCACAGCCAGGACATCCTGCGCCCGCTCGGCATCGCCTACGCGGCGAACCCCGAGGCGGCCGCTGTCGCCGCGGACCGGGCACGGCTGCACGCGTCGTACATGGGCTGGGGCCGCGCCAAGAAGTACCGCCTGGTGGCCACCGACCTCGACTGGACCCGCGGCAAGGGACCGACAGTCGAGGGCCCCGTCAACGAGCTCCTGATGCTCTCCACCGGCCGCGACCCCGACTGGACCCTGCTGACCCTCGCCGCCGAGGCGTCCCAAATGAAAGCCTGAAACCCGCCGAGGCGTCTTCGCTGAAAGACGCCAACGCGCTGAGACGTCTCATCTGAAATGCGGCGTGGCGCTCGGCGGGCCAGGCGTTTTCATCTGCGACGCCTCAGCGCGTGTAGGGCTTTCATCTGCGACGCCTCGGCGCGTGCCGGGCTTTCATCTGCGACGCCTCGGCGGTGGAAGACGCGTGCCTCAGGCGTGGCCGTCGAACATGCTGGTCACCGAGCCGTCCTCGAAGACCTCCTTGATCGCCCGCGAGATCAGCGGGGCGATGGAGAGGCAGGTCAGCTTGTCGAACTGCTTCTCCGGATCCAGCGGCAGGGTGTTGGTGACCACGACCTCGGCCGCCGAGGAGTTCTTCAGCCGGTCCACGGCCGGGTCGGAGAGGATCGCGTGCGTGGCCGCGATGATGACGCCGGCGGCGCCGTCGTTCATGAGCGCCTCGGCGGCCTTCACGATGGTGCCGCCGGTGTCGATGATGTCGTCGGTGAGCACGCACATCCGGCCCTCGACCTGACCGACGACCCGGTTGGCCACGGTCTCGTTCGGCCGGTTGATGTCCCGGGTCTTGTGGATGAAGGCCAGCGGCACCCCGCCGAGCCGGGAGGACCAGCGCTCGGCGACCTTGATCCGGCCGGCGTCCGGGGAGACCACGGCCAGCGGCTGGTCGCCGTACTTGTTCTTGATGTAGTCGGTGAGGATCGGCAGCGCCATCAGGTGGTCCACCGGGCCGTCGAAGAAGCCCTGCAGCTGGTCGGCGTGCAGGTCGACGGTGATGATCCGGTCCGCGCCGGCGGTCTTGAACAGGTCCGCCATCAGCCGCGCGGAGATGGGCTCCCGGCCGCGGTGCTTCTTGTCCTGGCGGCTGTAGCCCCAGAACGGCATCACCACGGTGATCCGCTTGGCCGAGGCGCGCTTGAGCGCGTCCACCATGATCAGGTGCTCCATGATCCACTCGTTGACCGGAGCGGTGTGGCTCTGGATCACGAAGGCGTCGCACCCGCGGACGGACTCCTCGTAGCGGACGTAGATCTCGGAGTTGGCGAACTCGTACGCCGAGGTCGGGACCAGCGGAGTGCCCAGGGACTCGGCCACCTCCTGAGCCAGCTCGGGGTGGGCCCGGCCGCTGAAGACCATCAGGTTCTTCTCGGTGGCTCGCTTCATTCCGCTCACGCTGGCTGCTCCTCGCGGGTCCTCGGCGTTCGTCACCCGTCAGTCAGATTGTCACCCACCGGCCACCGAGTCCCCAACACCGGACTCCGGCGTGCCAGCATCTGGACCTGCCCCTGGAGCGTCGTCGCCGCGGTGGGAGGCCTTGGCCGCGTCGGCCGCCGCCTTGGCCTGGGCGGTCCCGGCCCGCTTCTTCTGGGCCCACTCGTCGAAGTGCCGCTGCGGCCCGCTGGTCACCGCGAGCGCGCCCGGCGGCACGTCCCGGCGGATCACGCTGCCGGCTCCCGTGGCCGCGCCGTCGCCGATGGTCACCGGCGCGACGAAGGTGTTGTTGCTGGCGGTCTTGGCGTAGGCGCCGATGGTGGTCCGGTGCTTCGCGACGCCGTCGTAGTTGGCGAAGATCGTGCCGGCGCCGATGTTCGCGCCCTCCCCGATGGTGGCGTCGCCGACGTAGGAGAGGTGCGGCACCTTGGCGCCCTGCCCGATCTGGGCGTTCTTGGTCTCCACGAAGGTGCCGATCTTGCCGTCCTGGCCGAGCTCGGTGCCCGGGCGCAGGTAGGCGAACGGGCCGACGGTGGCGCCGGGGCCGACCACGGCCAGCTCCCCGTGGGCCCGTACGACGTGAGCCCCGGCGCCGATCTCGCAGTCCTTCAAGGTGCTGTCCGGGCCGATCACCGCGTCCTCGCCGACGGCGGTGGCGCCGAGCAGCTGGACCCCCGGCAGGAGCGTCACGTCCGCGGCCAGCTTCACGTCCGCGTCGACCCAGGTGCTGGCCGGGTCGACGACGGTGACGCCCTCGCGCATCCAGCGGTCCAGGATGCGCCTGTTCATCTCGGCGCCGAGCGCGGCCAGCTGGGCCCGGTCGTTGGCGCCCTCGGTCTGGACCACGTCGTCGATCACGAAGGCACCCACGGTGCGTCCGTCGGCGCGGGCCAACGTGACCGTGTCGGTCAGGTAGTACTCGCCCTTGGCGTTGGCGTTGGTCAGCCGGGGCAGCGCCGCGTCCAGGAAGGCCGCGTCGAAGGCCAGGATGCCGCTGTTGATCTCGTCGATGGCCAGCTGCGCCTCGGTGGCGTCCTTCTGCTCCACGATCGCGGCCACGCCGGTCTCGTCGCGCACGATCCGGCCGTAGCCGAACGGGTCCGCGACCACGCCGGTGAGGATGCTCATCGCGTGCTCGGTGCCGGCGTGGAAGTCGAGGAAGGCCCGCAGGCTCTCGCCCTCCAGCAGCGGGGTGTCGCCGGTGATGACCAGCACGGTGCCGGTGCGGGCCTGCGCGGGAAGCGCCTCCCAGGCCGTCCGGACCGCGTGCCCGGTGCCCTCCTGGGTCTCCTGGACGGCGAGCAGCGCGTCCGGGACCAGCTCGGTGACGTGCGGCCCGACCTGCTCGCGCTGGTGCCCGACCACGGCGACCACCCGGCTCGGCTCGACCGCCACCGCGGCGCGCAGCACGTGCCCGATCATGCTGCGGCCCGCGATCGGGTGCAGCACCTTCATCGTCTTGGACTTCATCCGGGTCCCGCCCCCGGCGGCCAGCACGATGACCGTGATCTCCTGCGGCACGTCGCCTCCTCGTCTGCCGAACAAGCCGCATCGAGCCTAGGCCATGTCTGATACTCATCCCCATGGGCGAGGTCAGGCCGCTGCGCGGAGGCGGGAGCGCGCCGCTCCCCGCCGGCGAAGGCGTCGCCTCGGCCCGGGCGGCGTACCGCGACGGCCGCTGGCGCGAGGCCCGCGACCTGCTCGACCGGGTCGGTGACCTCGGCGCCGCCGACCTCGAGCTGCGCGGCACCATCGCCTTCCTCACCGGAGACGCCCGCGCCTACTTCGAGGACCTGGCCGCGGCCTACCGCTCCCACGACGACCCCGCGGCCGCGGCGCGCGTCGCGGCCTGGCTCGGGGTGATGCACCTGATCCGCGGCGAGACCGGCCACAGTGCCGGCTGGATGGCCTCGGCCCGGCGGCTGACCGAGGAGCACGGCGAGTGCGCCGCCAGCGCCTACCTCAACGTCACCCCGATCCTGGCCGACCAGTCCCCCGGCCGCGACGAGGCGATCGCGCTGGCCGTCGAGATGAACCAGATCGCCCGCCGGTACGGCGACATCGACGCGATCGCGCTGACCGGCCAGACGCTCGGGCAGCTGCTGATCCGCACCGGCCGGGCCGCCGAGGGCCGCGACCTGATGGACGAGGCGATGGTCGCCGCCGCTTCCGGCCAGCTCTCCTCGCCGCTGGTCGAGATCCTCGTCTACCTGGCCGTGATGGAGGCCTGTCGGCTGCTGTTCGACGTGACCCGGGCCCGCGAGTGGACCACCGCGATCGCCCGGCTGGAGGCGCGCTCGCCCGACCTGGTCGCCTTCGCCGGCGTGCTGAGCCTGTGCCGGGCCCAGCTGCACCACGTCGAGGGCGACTGGGACGAGGCGCTGGACGCGGCGGCGCGCGCCACCGACGCCCCGCTGCGCGGGGAGGCCCTGCTCGTGCGCGCCGAGGTCCTCCGCAAGCGCGGCGACCTCGACGCCGCCGCCCGCCTGTACGACGACGCCGCCGCTCGCGGCGCGGAGGCGGTGACCGGGCTGACCCTGCTGCACCTGGCCCGGGGCGAGCACGACCTCGCCGCCGCCCGGATCCAGCGCGCCCTCGCCGAGCGCACCGACGCGCGCGACCGGGCGGCGCTGCTGCCCACGGCGGTGACCGTGCTGGCCGGCGTGGACCTCGACGAGGCCGGCCGGCTCGCCACCGAGCTCGCCGGTCACGCCGCACACCTGGCCAGCCCGCTGCTGGTCGCCCGCGCCCGGCAGGCCGAGGGCGAGGTCGCACTGGCCCGCGGCGAGGCCGGGGTCGCCGTACCGGCGCTGCGGGCGGCCATCGCCGAGCTGTCCGCCCTCGGCGTCCCGGACGAGCTGGCCGCCTGCCGGATGCTCGCCGCGCGGGCGTACGCGGCCACCGGGCACGACGCCTTGGCCGCCCTGGAGGAGGACGCGGCCCGGGCCCTGGCGGAGGACCTGCGGATGCCACTGCCGACGGCGGCACCGGCCGACCCTGAGCCGGACTCGCCGTTGTCGGCCCGCGAGCTCGAGGTGCTCCGGCTGGTCGCGCTCGGTGCCACCAACCGCGAGATCGCCGAGCAGCTGACCCTCTCGCCGCGGACCGTGGACCGGCACGTCAGCAACATCCTCGGCAAGGTCTCCGCCCCCACGCGCGCGGCCGCCGCGGCGTACGCGGTCGAGCGCGGCCTGCTCTGAGCGGTTCCACCCAGCACCCACGGTCGACCCACCCGTGAATTGGGTAGCCCGGTTGGGTGACCTCACCGATGCCCGGGACCGAGTCGCGCACCTAGCGTCGCGTCGACCACTCGCCCGCCGTACCGGAGGACCCGATGACCGAGCACGCACCGACCCGCGCCGTGCGCCGCCTGACCATCCTGCTGCTCGCCGCCCTGGCGACCACCCTGCTGCTCGCCGCCCCGTCCGAGGCAGCCACGTCGCTGACGGCGTCGCGGACCGCGGTCGTCGGCGGCGAGTCCGTCCGGCTCTCCGGGACGCTCGGCCGGCAGCCGCGCCGCCGGGTGCTGCTGCAGCGCCGGGCCGGAGCTCGCTGGGTGAGCGTCACCGCGACCACGAGCACCCGTCGCGGCACCTTCGCGTTCACCGTCCGCCCCTCCGGCCGGCCCGGGACCCGGACCCTCTACCGGGCCCGCGCGCCGCGCACCGCCACCCGGGCCGCGACGACCACGACCGCGCGGGGAGTCGTGGTCGTCGCGCAGACCGCCGCCCTGGCGGTGCCGGCCCAGGTCGTCACGGGCGCCTCGTTCACGGCGACGGCGACGCTGCGGCCCGCCCGCCCCGGCCGGGTGACCGTGCTGCAGAAGCTGACCGCCGGCACCTGGACCGAGATCGGCCGCGGCGTGCAGAGCGCCACCGGCACCACCGTGCTGCACCCGGCGCTCGCTGCCCTCGGAGCGACGTCCCTGCGTGTCGTGGCGCTGGCCTCCCAGGGGGCGCCGGCCTTCGCCTCCGCGGCCCGCACGATCACCGTCCTTCCTCCGGCGACCACCCGTGTCTCGATCTCGAACGCCGGCGCACAGGCCGACGCCGCCTCGTCCGAGCCGGGGGTCAGCGCGGACGGCCGCTACGTCGTCTTCTCCTCCGACACCTCCACCCTGGTTGCCGACGACACCAACGGCGTCACCGACGTCTTCCTCCGCGACCGGACCGCCGGCACCACCGAGCGGATCTCGCTCACCTCGGACGGCGGCCAGGCGGCCGAGCTCAGCGACGACCCGGCGATCAGCGCGGACGGCCGCTACGTCGTCTTCCGCTCTCTCGCCAACCTGACGCCCGGCATCGCCGACAGCGTGTTCGACATCTTCCTCAAGGATCGGGTCACCGGTGCCCTCGAGAAGGTCTCCGTCAGCGCGCCGGGCCTCCTCGGCCACGACCAGTCCTACCTGCCAACCGTCAGCGCCGACGGCCGCTACGTCGCCTTCGCCTCGTTCGCCAAGGACCTGGTGCCCGGCGACACCAACCACAAGTCCGACATCTTCGTGCGCGACCGCACCGCCGGGACCACCGAGCGGATCTCGGTCGACAACGACGGGGGCGAGGCCGACAACACCTCCACCCAGCCCGAGATCAGCGCCGATGGCCAGTACGTCGCGTACATGTCGTCGGCCACCAACCTCGTCGCCGGCGACGACAACGGCCTGAACGACGTCTTCCGGTGGAGCCGGGCCAACCACAGCAGCCGCCGCGTCTCGGAGACCAGCGCAGGCGTGGGCGGCGACGGCTGGTCCGCCTCGCCGTCGATCAGCGCCGACGGCCGCTACGTGGCCTTCTTCTCCGAGGCCGGGAACCTGACCGCCGGCGACACCGACGGGTGGGCCGACGTCAAGGTCTGGGACGGCAACGACGGCTCCTTCGAGCAGATCTCCCTCACCAGCACCGGCGCGGAGGTCTTCGCCGACGTCGGCTCGCCCTCCATCAGCGCGGACGGCCGCTACGTCGCCTTCTCCAGCAACCACGCCGCGTTCACGTCCGGTGACACCAACGGCGCCTGGGACGTGTTCGTCCGCGACCGCCAGCTCGGCACGCTGCGCCGGGTCAGCGACGGGCTCGGCGGTGCGGCCTCCGACGGCGACGCGTACGGCGTCCTCGCGGGCGACGGGAACACGATGGTGCTGCGCTCGGCGGCCACCAACCTGGTCGCCGGCGACACCAACGGCGTCGCGGACCTGTTCGCCCGCGACCTGACTCGCTGAAACAACGATCGTCTAGGGTGCGGGCCATGCCCGCACCCTCGACGGCTTCGCTCGGCGACCGGCTGCTGGACGCGCAGGTGGCCTGGCTCGTCGAGCGGCTCACCGGCCCCGCGCTGCCCGCGCTGATCGCCGAGGACGTCGACGACCTGCTGCTGGCCGGCTCCCGGATCCGGCTCGGCGACCTGGTCGGTGCCGAGGACGTGAAGCCGGTGGTGCACCTGCTGCTGGCGACCGTGCCGCCGAGCACGGCCGCGAGCACGCTGGTCGAGATGGCCGCCGACGTGGGCTTCGCCGGACCGCCGGAGGCGTTCACGCTGGCCGACCTGATCGACCGCGAGCACGTGGCCGGCCTGACCGGCGAGGCGCTCGGCCTGGTCGACCTGGCCGAGCGGTTCCTGGACCGCCTCACCGAGAGCCCACTGGTCGCGACGCTGGCATCCCGGTTCGTCGGCCGGGTCGTCAACGACGTGGTCCAGGCGAACCGTGCCATGGCCGAGAAGATCCCCGGCGTCGGCTCGCTGGTCTCCTTCGGCGCGAACGCCGCCGGCCGGACCATCGGCGCCGCCAACAAGCAGCTCGAGCAGGTGCTCGGGGACGCCGCCGGCAAGGGCGCGGTCTTCGCGATGCGACGGCTCAACAAGGTCGTCCTGGACACCCTCAAGGACCCGACCGTGCGGGAGGCGGTGCTCGAGGTCTTCGACCTGTACGCCGACCAGCCGATCACCGGCCTGGACCAGCTGGGCTCGCGCGACGACGTACGGCGGGTGGCCGGCCTGCTCCAGGACATCGTCGTCGCCGGCGCTCCGACCGAGCCGGTGATGGCGCTGGCGGACGCCCTGGTCGACGGCTTCTTCACGACGTACGGCGACAGCCCGGTGTCCACGCTGCTCGAGGAGCTCGACGTCACCCGGGACCTCCTGGTCGAGCACGCGACGGCGATCGTCCCCCGCGCGCTCGCCGCCGCGCACTCCTCCGGTGAGCTGGAGCGACTGCTTCGTACCCGCCTCGAACCGTTCTACGCCTCCGCGGAGGTCCGCGCCATCCTCGGCGAAGCCTGAGCTTCGCGTTCCCCTCAGGATCGGCTCGTCCCGGCCGACCAGAGAGGAGATGGAGGTCGGGATGCGCACCGGGCTGCGCGGCGCGTCGCGCGCCGTGCTGCGACTGACCCTGCTCGGAGTCGTGATCGTGGTGATGGGCGACATGTCCATCCGGCTGGCCCCGGCCGGGACGCACGTGGCTTCCTGGTGGCCGGCGGCAGGCGTTGCGGTGCTCGCCGGCCTCCGGGCCGGTCGCACCGGGCTCGCCCCTGTCGCGCTGGTCACGCTGGTCGCCGGCGTGGTGGCCAACCTGGGTGGTGGCCGGACCCCGGCCGTGGCCCTGCTCTTCGGCTTCGCCAACGCGGCCGAGGTCGTGGTCGCCTGCCTGCTGATCGCCGAGGTGAACCCGCGGCGCACGCTGCGCACCCTCGACGACCTGGCTCGCACCACGCTGGCCGCCGCCGCGGGGGCGCTCACGATCGGCCTGCTCGCCGGCGCCACCGTGGCCTGGCAGCTCGACGGCGACTTCTGGGTCACCCTGCGCGCGGTCTGGGCCTCGCACCTGTCGGCGATGCTGCTGTTCCTGCCGTTCGGGCTGCGCGCGACCCAGCACCGCAGCCAGGCCCGGATGCCCGAGAAGGTGGCGACCGCGGCCGGGCTGGTCTCGACCACGCTGGCGATCTTCGGCCCGGCGCAGTCGCTGCCGGTGGTCTTCCTGCTCTTCCCGCTGCTGGTGTTCACCGCGTTCCGGCAGTCGGTGCGCGCGGGCGCGGTCCAGCTGATGCTGGTCACCTGGACCGCGGCCGCCACCTCGGCCGCGGGCTGGGGTCCGCTGGTGCTCGCCGTCCGGCGCGCCGGCCTGGCTCCCGAGACCACTGGTCTGCTGCTGCAGGCGCTCATCATCTCGACGGCGATCATGGTCTACGCAGTGCGGCTGACCGTGGAGACCAAGCTCGACGCGATCGCGGACGCGATGCAGTCGCGCTACCGGCTGCAGGCGGTCATCGAGTCGGCACCCTCGACCGCGATCATCCAGACCGACCTGTCCGGCGTCATCCAGGTCTTCAACCAGGGCGCGGTCAACCTGCTCGGCCATCCCGAGGAGGCGATGGTCGGCCACTGCACGCCGCTGGTCTTCCACGACCTCGCCGAGGTCGCCGCGCGGGCTGCCGAGCTCGGCATCGAGCCGGGCTTCGAGGTGTTCGTGCACGACGTACGGGACGGGCGGCACCCCTCGGACCGCCGGGACTGGACCTTCGTCACCGCCGACGGCACCCGCCGCCTGGTCTCGCTGGTGATGAGCCGGGTCGACGACGCCGACGGCGAGCCGATCGGGTTCCTCGGGATCGCCGAGGACGTCGGCGCGCAGCGGATGGTCGAGGAGCTGCTGGTGCAGGCGCTCGACCACGAGCGCGCGCTGGCCGAGCGGCTGCGCGCCGCCGACCTGCTCAAGTCCGACTTCGTCTCCTCGGTCTCCCACGAGCTGCGCACCCCGATGACCAGCGTGCTCGGGTACGCCGAGATCCTCGCCGACGAGTACACCGAGAGCCTCGGTGAGCAGGGTGCCGCGATCATCAACCGGATCGAGACCAACGGGCGCCGGCTGCTCAGCCTCGTCGACGACCTGCTCACCCTGTCCCGGGTCGAGTCCGGCTCGTTGACCATGGCGAAGAAGCCGTTCGACCTGCGGGCCGCGGTGCACGCGGCGAACGCGGTGGTGCAGCCGCTGGCGCTGGTCAAGAACATCCGGCTCAAGGTCGCCGAGCCCGGCGAGCCGCAGGTCGTGGACGGCGACCAGGCCGAGATCGAGCGGGTCGTCATCAACCTGCTCAGCAACGCGATCAAGTTCACCGACGGCGGCGGCCGGGTCGACGTCCGGATCTCCGCCGAGGGACCCGAGCAGATCGTCCTCGAGGTCTCCGACACCGGCATGGGCATTCCCGCCGACGACCTCGCGCACGTCTTCACCCGGTTCCACCGGGCGGCGAACGCGGCCGGCTCGGTCGCCCCGGGTACCGGCCTGGGCCTGGCCATCGTCAAGGCGATCGTCGAGGGTCACGGGGGTGCGGTCGGGGTCACCTCCGAGCTCGACCGGGGCACCCGCTTCACGGTCACCCTGCCCCGTCGTACGGCGCCGCCCGCGCTGGCCCCGGGGCAGCACGCGGAGCTCCCCGGGTGATCCTCGCTTCGCTCGTCAGCCCGACTTCGCTCGCTCGGGCGAACACGAGCAAGCTCGGTTCGCCGCTCGCTCGCTCCCCGGGTGATCCTCGCTTCGCTCGTCAGCCCGACTCGCCGCTCGGACAACACGAGCAAGCTCGGTTGCCGCTCGCTTGCGCTCCCCGGGTAGGAGTCGAACCTACGTCGCTAGTCCTGATTCAAAGTCAGGCGGGCCCTGCCGGCAGACCAACCGGGGATTGATCGGTCAAAGGTTAGCGGGACGGGTCTGCCGACAGCGCCCGCGGCGGGGCGGCACAGATTCCGGGCCGCCAGACCAACCGGGGATTGATCGGTCACAGGCTAGCGGGACGGGTCTGCCGACAGCGCCCGCGGCGGGGCGGCGCAGATTCCGGGCCGGCAGACCAACCGGGGAATGACTCGGCACAGGCTATCCGCCCTGCGGGCCTCGCGCCCCGAGGTGGTCGAGGCGGCGCCTCTCACACGAGCCGGGGCACCGCGGCCAGCAGCTCCTGGGTGTACGGGTGGCTCGGTCGTTCGATGACCTCGTCGGTCGTGCCGTGCTCGACGAGCTTGCCCGACTTCATCACCGAGATCGTCTGCGCCATGTAGCGGACGACGGCCAGGTTGTGCGAGATGAAGAGGATCCCGACACCGGTCTCGGCCTGGATCTCCTTGAGCAGGTTCAGCACCGCGCCCTGGACGGAGACGTCGAGCGCCGAGGTGATCTCGTCGGCGATCAGGATCTGGGGATCCGAAGCGAGGGCTCGCGCGATCGCGACCCGCTGCCGTTGCCCTCCGGAGAGCTGGCGCGGGAGCTTGGTGGCGTCACCAGGATCGAGGCGGACCAGCTCGAGGAGCTCGCCGACACGCGCGGCCCGGCCCCGGCGCCGGCCGCCGAGGCCCTCCGCCACGGAGGTGCCGATGCTCATCCGCGGATCGAGCGAGGCGTACGGATCCTGGAAGATGTACTGCAGCGGCCGGCGCGCGAGGTCACGGCGGGCCCGGCTGGTCGGGTCGAACTCGAGGCCGTTCCAGCTCACCCGCCCCGCGCTGATCGGCGCGAGGCCGACGACCGCCCGCGCCAGTGTCGACTTCCCCGAGCCCGACTCGCCCACCAGCCCGACGATCGAGGCGGCATCCACCGCGATGCTGACGTCATCGACGGCGACGACGGTCTTGCTGCCGTGCCCGTACCTGACGACCAGGTTCTCGACCCTCAGCACCTCACACCGCCCTCTCGGCTCCGGCCGAGCCCATCGAGGCATCCACCAGGGGATGCCAGCACGCGGCAGAGCGGTGGGCGGCCAGCTCGACCAGCTCCGGCCGTTCCTCCGTGCACCGCTCGCTCGCACGGGGGCAGCGCGGCGCGAAGGCGCACCCGGGCGGCAGGGCCGAGGCGTGCGGCGGCCTTCCCGGAATGTTCGCGAGCGGGACCGACCGATCGGTCGACATGTCCGGGATGCTCGCGACCAGCGCACTCGTGTACGGGTGTGCCGCCTCGGCGGCCAGGGCACCCACCGGGAGCTCCTCGACCACCCGGCCGGCGTACATCACCACGACGCGCGAGGCGATCTCGGAGACGACCGCCATGTCGTGGCTGATCAGGAGCACCGCGGCGCCGGCCTCGCGGGAGATCCGCTGGAGCAGGCCGAGCACCTCCTTCTGGACCGTCACGTCCAGTGCGGTGGTCGGTTCGTCGGCGATGATCAGCGCCGGCTGCGCCATCAGGCCCATGGCGATCGACGCGCGCTGGCGCATGCCGCCGGAGAACTCCATCGGGTACTGGCGCGCTCGATCCTCGGGTGCGGTGATCAGCACGGCGCGCAGCCGGTCCACGGCACGCTCGAGCGCTTCCCGGCGACTGGCACCGTCGTGGGTCTCGGCGACCTCGGCGAGCTGCCGGCCGACCCGCAGCGACGGGTTGAGCGAGGACATCGGGTCCTGGAAGACCAGCGCCAGCGACGTCCCCAGGAGGCGTTCGCGGTCGCGCGGCCGCATCGCGCGCAGGTCCTGCCCGCGCAGCTCGTGGACCTCGGCGTCGGCCAGGTTCGGGAACGACGTCAGGTGCGCCGCCGCCATGGCGGTCAGGCTCTTGCCCGATCCGGACTCGCCCACGACGCCGACGATCTCCCCCGGCCGGATGTGCAGGTCGACGTCGACGACGGGCGAGAACGGCGCCCCCTCGCCCGGCACGGTCACCGTCAGCCGTTCGACCCGCAGCACGCTCTCGTCCGCCGTACGCTCCGGCTCCGCGGCGGGCCGTTCCTCCCGCCCGCTCGTGACGCGGGGCAGCGCGAGGTGCCCGTGGTGGCCGTCCCCGAGGATCTGGGTGAGCAGCTCCCCCGCGAGGACGAACGTGAGGCCGGCCAGCACGGTCGCGATGCTCGGAGCGAGGGCGGCGCCGGGGTTCGTGTAGATCGCCGGGAGGCCGTCGGCGAGCATCCGCCCCCAGTCGTACGCGGGCGGCTGCACCCCGAAGCCCAGGTACGACAGGGCCGAGATGCTCAGCAGCGCGGTCCCGATCTGGCTGGTGGCGTTGACGACGAGCGGCTCGGAGATGTTCGGGATCACGTGTCGGGTGAGGATCCGCCACCGGGAGACGCCGAGCATCCGCGCGGCGGAGACGTAGTCCGCTCCGGCGATGCTGCTCGCCGTGGTGTGCGTGAGCCGGGCGAACGACGGCGCCAGCCCGATCGCCATCGAGAGCACCGCGCCGCGCGCCCCGACACCGAAGATCATCGCGAGGAACAGCGCCAGCAGCAGTCCCGGGAACGCCACCATCAGGTTCAGCCCGGCCACCACGGCCCGGCCGGCGCGCCGGCCCAGCACGACCGGCACGGTGCCGACGAGAACACCGGCCGCGACCCCGATGCCGACGACGAGCAGGGCGAGGACCAGGGACAGCCGGGTCGCGACGAGGGTCCGGGCGAAGACGTCGCGCCCGAGCGCGTCGGTGCCGAACGGGTGCTCGGAGGAAGCACCCGACTGGAGCGCGTCGACGGAGATCTCCCGAGCCCGGTCGCTGAAGAACAGCGGCCCGGCGATCGCGGTGGCCACCAGGACCACCAGCAGCAGGATCGTGACGATCCCGAGCGGGGACCTCAGGTGGTGGAGGATGCGGCCGCGGTTCACGTCAGCTCTCCTTGATCGTCGAGCGCGGGTCCACGACGGCGATCGCGATGTCGACGACGAGGTTGATGAGCAGGACGGCGGATCCGAAGAAGAGCGCCACGGCCTGGACCACCGGGTAGTCCTTGACGATCACCGAGTGCACCAGCTCCGCGCCCACACCGGGCCACGCGAAGACGTTCTCGACGAGCACCGTGCCGGCGAGCATCGAGGCCAGGATCATGCCGCTGACCGTCAGCGTCGGCGTGAGGGTGTTCGGCAGCGCGTGCCGCAGGTAGACCACGCGCGCCGGCAGCCGCTTGGCCCGGGCGGTCCTGATGTAGTCCTCGGCGAGCACCCGCTGCGTCTCGGCCCGGACGATGCGCGCCAGGTGCGCGATCGGTCCGATCACCAGCGCCGTCACCGGCAGCACGTACGACGAGTGCCCGGACATGCCCGCGACCGGCAGCACGTCCAGCGTGACCGCGAAGACGAACACCAGGCCGACCGCGAGCAGGTAGTCCGGCATCGACAGCGCCAGGCCGGTGGAGCCACCGAACCCGAGGTGCAGCCCGCGGCCACGTCCGTCCCGGGTGGCGATCCCGATCAGCATCCCGAGCGGGAGCGCGATCGCGATGCACACGACGAAGGCGACCAGGCCGAGCTTGACCGTCGCCGGGACGAGCTGCCCGAGCAGCTCGCTCACCGGCGTCTGGCTGTCCAGCGAGGTCCCGAGGTCGAGGTGCAGCAGGTGCCAGACGTAGTCGACGTACTGCTTCCAGAGCGGATCGTCGAGCCCGAGCCGCTCGCGGGTGGCGGCGATCGTCTCCGGCGAGGCACGCAGCCCCAGAGCCGACCGCACCGGGTCACCCGGGAGTGCGTGGACCATCGCGAACGACGCCGTGACGACGACCGCCATGGATCCGACGAACCTGCCCAGCCTCCGGACGAGGAAGGCCAGCCACGGGTGCCCGGTACGGAACGGACTCACTCGATCCTCACTTCTCCTGCGTGCGGGTCAGCGCAGCACGCGCAGCGACGTCGGCTCGAGGATCCGGGCGACCACGTCGAACTTCGCACCGGTTCCCCAGTACAGGTACGGCGAGACCGAGATCGGCACGATGTCGGCGTCCTTGATGAGCGCGCTCTCGGCACGGTTCCAGTCGTCGCAGCCGGCCGTCCCGGCCTTGCCCTGGGCCGCCGCGATCGACTCGTCGTACACCTTGTTGTGCATCGTGCCGTAGTTGACCCCGCCGTCCGCCGGCGTCGGGCCGGAGAAGAACGGGATCAGGGTGGCGGGATTGCTGACGCCGAGGCCGATCAGCGTCGCGGTCCAGGGGCCCTTGCCGCCGAAGACCACGTCCGACTTCTCGTCGAAGGTCTGGCCGTTGAGCTTCACGTCGACGCCGAGGGCCTTCCACTTCGCGTCGATGTACTCGGCCGTCGCGGCGTTGGTGGTGTCCTCGTTGTCGTAGATGAGCGAGACCGTGAGCGGCTTGCCGCCCTTGCTGCGGACACCGCCTCCAGCGGCGGTCCAGCCGGCCGCGTCCAGCGCCGACGCGGCAGCGGCCGGGTCGAAGGCGGGAAGGTTCGGGGTCACGGTGTCACCGGCGCAGATCTTCGGGTCGGTCAGCAACCCGTTCGCCTGCTCGCCGAGGCCACCGGTGGAGACCTTGGCGAGCTCCTTCATGTCCAGGGCGGACACGAGCGCGCGCCGCACCGCGACGTCCGCGGTCGGCAGGCCGGCCGCCTGGTTGAACGTCAGCTCGAGCTTGATGATCGAACCGCCGTCGGAGAACATCTTGCGCGCCGCCAGGCGCTGGGTGTCCGGTCCGGACAGGTAGGAGATGTTCACGCCCTTGCTGAGCAGCAGGTTGGCCGTGGTCGTGGCGCTCTTCACGAGCTTGAAGACGACCTTCGCCGGCATCCCCTTGGCGTCGGTCTTGGCACCGTCCGGCCCCCAGGCGTAGTCCTTGCGCAGCGTGTACTCGTAGGAGTTGCCGGGCTGCGCCTTGCTGAGCACGAACGGGCCCGAGCCGACGGTCGTCGCCTTCATCGCGTCGCGGTTGCCGATGCCGGCAGCGCAGACCAGCGGCAGCTCGGCGAGGTTCTGCAGGAAGAAGGGAGCACCCTCCTTCAACGTCACCGTCACGGTGCCGGCCGCGGCGTCCGCGGTCGCCTTCGCCCCGGACGGGACCGCCACCCCGGTCATGCCGGAGCCTGCGTCGGGGTCGCCGACGTAGTTGATGTTGTCCGCGACGGTCTTGGCGTCCATCGCACTGCCGTCGGCGCAGGTGACGCCCTTGCGAACGGTCAGCGTGTACGACGTGCCCGAGCCCGTCCAGGACTCGACCACGCTCGGTGCGACGTCGCCGGAGTCGAGGAGCTTGACCGGGTTGTCGTAGGCGAACACGCCCATCGTGAGATTGACGCCGTCGACGTTGCGCTGCGGGTCGAGCGAACCGGGATCGCTGTCGATGGCGATGGTCAGCGTTCCGCCTTCGGCGAAGTCGCCGCCGCCGGAGGATGCTCCGCCGTTGCCGCTGTCGTTCGAGCAGCCGGCCAGCGCGAGCGTGGTACAGAGCGTGAGAACCGAGATGGTTGCTGCGCGATTTCGTCCCATCGGTGTGTCTCTTCCTGTGCGGCGGGTGGGCGAGCCGTGACGGCACCCGGAGATGTGGAGCACGATTGAAGCGACGCCGCCGCACGCGCATCTTGTCCCGCCCCACAAACGACCTCGCGGCCGATGGTGGCTCGACCCAAGTCCCACGCACCCTCCGATTCGTACCGTCAGCACATCGCCTCGCCAGCAGTGAGGAACCGCACGGAAGCAGGTACAGGGTAGATGGACGCCGAGAGCCTCGGAATCGATTACCAGCAGCTCCGCTACCGTGCCGCGCCCACCTGGGCGCACCTCACCGGTGAGTACTCGTTCGCCGGGCGGTTCGAGGACGTCAGCGGCGACGGCGAGGCCGCGGTCGGCGAGGCGAGCCGCGGGATCGCGGCCCAGGCCCGGGCGCTGGTCGTGCCGCCGGACGGGTCGTCGGAGTCCCTCGACGCGGCCGCTCTCGCCTGGGACGCGGAGAACCGCGCGGCGGTCCTCGACCTCCGGTTCGCCGAGCTCGACGTCGACCACCTCTTCGGTCCGCTCACCGAGCTGACCACGACGGTCCCGAAGCTGCCGCTTCCCGACGAGGAGGTGGCCGCGGCGATGCCGGCCAAGCTCCGCGCCGTCGCCAGGAACCTGGACGACCGGATCGCACGGTTGCGCGACGGACGCGCGGCCGGGCGGACGCCGGTCCTGTTCGCGGTCGAGGGCCTGCTCGCGGCGTCGCGGGCTCGGCTCGGCTCGGACGTCGACGCGGACCCGCTGCTGAACCTCGGACCGACGCCCGCGGCGGTGGATCGCGCCGGCCTGCTCGCCCGGGTGCGCGACGTGGTCGCGGACGAGGTCAGGCCGGCGGTCGCGGCGTACGCCGAGTCCCTCCGTCTCGAGGCCGCCCCGACCGCGCGCGACGACGAGCACTGCGGGCTGTGCTGGCTCCCGGACGGTACCGGCCTCTACGCAGCGCTGCTGCGCTCGCACACCACCACCGACCTCGGTCCGGACGAGATCCACCGGATCGGCCTCGAGCAGGTCGAGCTCCTGGAGCAGGAGTACGCCGAGCTCGGGGCCGAGGTCTTCGGGTGCGCGCACGTCCCCACCGTGATGCGCCGGCTCCGGGACGACCCCGACCTGCACTACCGGGACCCCGACGAGCTGCTGCGGGACGCGCGCCGGACCCTGGAGCGCGCGTCGCTCCACGCGCCCCGGTGGTTCGGCCGGGTGCCGCGGGCCGGCTGCGCGGTCGAGAGCGCCACCAGCGGATCCCTCGGGTCCTACGTCCGTCCCGCGCGGGACGGCTCGCGCGGCGCGACCTTCGTCGTCAACGTCGCGGACCCGTCCGCGTGGGCCCGCTTCGAGGTCGAGGCGCTCTCCTTCCACGAAGGCGTCCCCGGCCACCACCAGCAGATCGCCCTCGCGGCCGAGCTGACGCACCTGCCCGAGTTCCGCCGGACGACCTCGGTCACCGGTTACTCCGAGGGCTGGGGCCTGTACGCCGAGCGGCTGGCCGACGAGGTCGGCCTGTACAGCAGCCCGCTCGACCGTTTCGGGATGCTCTCCTTCGACTCGCTCCGGGCGTGCCGTCTGGTCGTGGACACCGGGATCCACGCCCTGGGATGGAGCCGCGCGCGAGCCAAGCAGTACCTGGCCGAGAACTCGCCGCTGAGCAGCTCGCACGTCGATGCCGAGGTGGACCGGTACGTGGTGGTGCCCGGGCAGGCGACGGCGTACATGCTCGGGAGGCTCGAGATCATGCGCATCCGGGAGGAGGCTCGGGCCAGGCTCGGGGCGCGCTTCGACCTGGCCCGGTTCCACGACGTCGTGCTCGGCGAGGGTCAGCTTCCGCTGCCGCTGCTGGACGCGCACGTCCGCGCCGCGCTGCGCTGAGCGGGCACGCCGTGCTCAGTCCCAGGGGTTCTCCAGCGCGACCGGAGGACGCGCGGTGTGCCAGTCGGTCATCGCCTGGAGACCCACCGCCGCGCCGAGGACGGCTCGGTCGCGCCCCGCGGCCCCGACGAGCTGGACGCCGACGGGAAGTCCGCTGTCGCTGGGCGTCACGGGCAGGCTCACCACCGGCAGCCCGGTCAGGGACCAGCAGCCGGTCAACCGGTTGATCCGCCGGCTCGTCTCGGTCAGGTCCCCGGCATCGGCGCGCGGGGCGACGAAGGGCGTGGCCGGCACCGCGACCAGGTCGACCTCCGCGAGGGTCGTCCCGACATCGGCCCGCCAGCGCTGGGCCACGGCGAGCGCCCGCTCCGCCTCGCGGACGGTCACCGCCCGGCCCGCGTCGATCCGGCCGCGGATGCCCTCGGAGACACGCGGGTCCTCCCAGAAGGGATACAGGTGCCGGACCGCCTCGGAGTTCTGCAGCGCGGCCATGGCCGCGTGCACCCGGTGCACGGCACGGAGCCCGCGAACGGGTCGCACCGCTGCTCCCGCGTCGCGCAGCACGTCCAGCATGTCCTCGAAGCCGCGCGCGACCGCCGGCTCCAGGTCGTCGAGGAAGTACTCCTCCGGCACCCCGACCCTGAGCGCGGACAGGTCCGCGGCCGCCTCGGGAATCACCGGCCAGCCCGCCAGCACCTCCAGCGCAGCGAGCACGTCCTCGGCGCTGCGGGCGATCGGGCCGACGACGTCCATGCTCGGGCTCAGCGGTGTGACCCCGAGGGTCGGCACCAGGCCGTGGCTCGGCCGGATCGTGGTGACGCCGCAGAACGCCGCGGGGTTGCGCAGCGAGCCCCCGGTGTCCGTCCCGATGGCCAGGCGCACCAGTCCCGCGGCCACGGCGACGGCCGATCCCCCGCTGGAGCCACCGGGGATCCGGTCCGTGTCCCACGGGTTGCGGCAGGCGCCGTACGTCGGGTTCTGGGTGGTCGCCGCGAAGCTGAGCTCCTCGAGGTTCGCCTTGGCGACGATCCTGGCCCCGGCGGCGCGCAGCCGCCGGACCACCTCCGCATCGGCCGCCGCGACCTGATGGGGCCCGCGCAGGCCGTCGGTCCGGGGCGTGCCCGCGACGTCGATGTTGTCCTTGACGGCGACGGGCCAGGTCGCCAGTGGCCCGGTCGCAGCCTCCTGCCGCGGGGCGTCGTCCAGGAGCTGCGTGAAGGCCCGCAGCTCGGCGTCGAGGGCCCGGACGCGCGCCGGCACGGTCACGCCGCGCCGCCCGAGGTCGAGCGCGAAGGGCCGAAGGCGCCTCGTTCGGCGTAGTCCGCGATCTCGCGCTGCGACAGTCCGAGCTCCTCGCCCAGGACCTGGTCCCGGTGCTCGTCGAGCCCGGGCGCCCTCGACGGCTCGGGCGTGGGCCACCAGGCGCGGCCACCGGTGCGGACGTGCCGGACCGTGCCGAACTTCGGGTGCTCGGTGCCGATGACCAGCTCGCGCGAGACCGTCTGCGCCTCGTCGAAGGCCTGCCCCAGCCCGTTGACCGGGCCGCAGGGCACCCCCTCGGCGCTGAGCAGCTCGACCCAGTGGTCGGTCCCGTGCCGCAGCAGCGCGCGGGCCAGCAGGTCGTCGAGCTCGGCCTGGTTCGCCTGCCGGGCGGGAATCGTCGAGAACCGAGGGTCCAGCGCCACCTCGGGGATGCCGAGCACGGACGTCAGCCGCTCGAAGAACTTGGGCTTCACGCAGGCGAGCATCAGCCAGCCGTCCGCGGTCTCGTAGGCGCCGAACGGCACGATCGACGGGTGTGCGGAGCGGGCCTTCCGAGGAGTCTCGTGGCCCCGGGTGAGGTACCAGGTCGCCGGGTAGGACAGCATCGACATCGCGGTGTCGAACAGGCTCACGTCGCACTCGCCGCCGACCCCGTCCCGGCGCGCGACGTGCACCCCGGCGAGCAGAGAGATCGCGGCCACCAGGCCGCCGGTGTAGTCGACGAGCGACAGCCCGCTCTTGGTGGGCGGTCCCCCGGGATCACCGGTGAGCGCCATCCACGCCGACAGCCCCTGCACCACGTAGTCGTACGCCGGCTCAGCGCGCCGGGGACCGGTCATCCCGTAGCCAGACAGCGAGCAGACCACGAGCGCGGGGTTGACGTGCTTGAGGTCGTCGTACCGCAGCCCCAGCTTGTCCGGTACGTCGCCGCGCAGGTTGTAGGTCAGCGCGTCGGCCTCGCGCACCATCCGGTGCAGGATCTCCATCCCGGCCGGCACCGAGAGGTCGAGGCTGACACTGCGCTTGTTGCGGTTGAAGGACTGGAAGAAGAGGCTGTCGTCGCCCTCGGCGAACGGCGGCACGTACCGGCCGATGTCGCCACCGGTGCGGGCGTCCTCGACCTTGATGACGTCCGCGCCCAGCTCGGCCAGGTGCAGCGACCCGAAGGGACCCGCGCCGTACTGCTCGACGGCGATGATCCTGAGGTCGCTCAGCCCGGTCACGTCGTGCTCCTGCTCCCGATGACCGCAAGGGTGCGCGTCATCTCGTTCCTGGTCACCATCACGGCCTCGTCGACGCCCATCCCGGGACGCGCCAGCAGGACGTCCGCGCCGGTGCCCAGGGCGACGTGGGTGGCGATCCGCGCCGAGACCTCCGACTCGGTGCACGAGCCCCCGCAGTACGCCGCCACCCCGGCCTCGCGGCACGCGATGACGGCGCGAGCGGTGTCGTCGAGGCTGCCGACGTCGGGCATCTTGATCTGCAGCACGTCCGCCGCGCCGGCGTCGAGGAACGCGAGGACGTCGTCGTAGGTGTTGCACCACTCGTCGGCGACGAGCTCGACCGGCGACCCCAGGGCGGCGAGCTCCTTGCGCAGCCGCAGCAGGGCGTCGATCTGCTCGGGCCGCGATCCGCCGCGCACCGGCTGCTCGACCCGGAGCGGGAAGGGTGCGCACCGGGCCGCCAGCCGGTCCAGGAAGGCGGCCACGTCGGCGAGCGAGCCGAACACCTCGCCCAGGGTGCCGTAGCAGTCGAGGTGGATCGTCGGCACGTAGTCGTCCCGGGCGCGGCGCTCCAGGATCCGGTCCCGGACGCGACCCGCGTAGTCGGCCAGCAGCCGGCCACCCGCACCGACGAGGAGGTCCGCGTTGTTGATCAGGCCGTGCGGCAGGCTGTCGACCTCGCGCAGCACCATCCGGTCGATCGCGCCGACCCGGTCCTCCCCGCACTGCGCCAGGATCGGCACGGCCGCGACCGGCAGCGGGTTGCCGTACTCCTCGGCGACCACCTCGGCCATCGTCCGGCGCGAGCCCCGCGCCGTGGCGTCGAGAAGCGCCTGGCTGACGCCGTACGCCACCGCGCGAGGAAGGGCGAGCTCCGCCATCCGTGCGGACTGGGCCCGGAACGAGGTGACCTCCTCGCCGACGAGGAGCTCCTCGATCGGAGCCCCCCAGCGCTCGATGGCGTCCGTGGCGACCAGGACGGGCTCGCGACCCGACCCGCCGGCGTACTGGACGGAGACACCGACACCGGTGGCGACCTGGCCGTCCTCGAGGACGAGCAGCACCTGCAGCGCCTCGCTCGGCTGCCGGATGGAGCGGTAGCCGTCGGTGAGCACCGGGCCGTCGTAGAAGTAGCCGTCCCGGACCGCGCCGGCGGCGATCGCGGCCTGGTCGTCGTTGCTGTACGTCCCGGTGCCCGGCACCAGGAGAACCTGCGAGATCCGCATCAGCCGACGTACCGGGAGAGCCAGTCGACGACCCGGGCGTTGTAGTCGTGCCGGAACCGGGGTGGGCTGGTGAACAGCATGTTGTGGCTCGCACCGGGGTAGATGACGATCTCGCTGGCGACGCCCAGCTCGCGCAGCGCCGTGTGCCACTGCCGCGCCTGGTCCAGCGGGCAGCGGACGTCGGCGCCGCCGTGCAGCAGCAGCGTCGGGGTCCGTACCGAGGTGACCCGCGTGATCGGCGACATCGCGGCGTAGCGGTCCTCGTGCTCCCAGAACGGGCCGCCCCACTCGGTGGTCGAGAGGCCTCTCCGGTTGTCGCAGGTGCCGGCCGCGCTGCGCAGGTCGCTGATCACGCCCCCGCCGATCGCGGCCGCGAACCGGTCCGTCACGGTGGTCAGGTAGCAGGTCATGTAGCCGCCGTAGCTGTACCCGGTGACGGCGACGCGGGCGTCGTCGACCAGCCCCTCGGCGACCAGCTGGTCGACGGGCTCGAGGAAGTCCGCGGCGTCCGAGGTCCCCCAGTGCCCGGACACCGCCCGGGCGAAGTCCTCGCCGTAGCCGTCACTGCCCCGCGGGTTGAGGAGCAGCACGGTCCACCCGCGCGCGACCAGCTCGTGGTGGTACAGGTGCACGCTCTCGGCGGCACCGTTCCAGGCGTTGTGCGGACCGCCGTGGATGTCGACCAGCAGAGGCTGCGGCCCCGTCGCCGCGGGGTCGCGCATGACCCAGCCGACCACGGTGGTGCCGTCGGAGATCGTGAACGAGCGCTCCTCGCGCAGGGCGGGCACGGCGTCGCCGAGCTCGTCGCGGTACCGGGTCAGCCGCACCGGCTCGCCGGTGCCCAGGTCGAGGACGAAGACCTCGCCGAAGGAGTCCTGGTCGCTGCCGAGGAAGCACACCGTGTCGCCCGCGATGCTGAGGCTCGACACGTTGGACCCGGATCCGGCGAGGATCGGCGCGGCCTTCCCGGTGGCGAGGTCGAGACGGTGCGGAACGACGTACCCGCCCTCCCGGAGGCAGAGCACCACGGTTCCGTCGGCGGCCACGCGCGGGACCGAGCCCGGGTAGCCCGGCGCGCCGTACATCACCTGGCGGTCCCAGGACTCGGTGAGGTGCCGGTAGCCACCGCCGGCGAGGTCGACCAGCAGCAGCCCCGTGAACCGCGCCAGTCCTTCGGGATGCCCGCACACCAGCAGTCCGTCACCCTCAGGGGTCCACGCCAGCGGTCCGGCGGTGCCGTCCGCAGGGCCCGCGAGCCGCGCGGTGCGCGTCGGATCGGCGAGATCCACCACGTACGCCGCGGAGTGGCGGGTCAGGTCGGCATCCGGGCTCGTCGCCGCGGTGAACGCGATCCGGGTGCCGTCGGGCGACCAGGCCGCGTTCCCCGCGTTCCACTCGCCGTGGGTGACCTGCTCGCAGACCCCGGTCTCGAGCTCGACGACGTACGCGTGCCTGCGCGGCGAGGAGAGCACGCCGTCCCCGTCGGCGTAGTAGTCGAGCCGGGCACTGACCACCGGCGCTCCCCAGGCCCAGCCCTCGGCGTCGGCGGGCGGGGTCGCCGCACCCACGAAGAGGAGACGCCGGCCGTCCGGGCTGAACACGGGCGCTCCGGCGCCTTCGGGGCGCGTGGTCAGCTGCGTCTCGACACCGGTCGCGACGTCGACCAGCCAGATCTGCGGCGGACCGGCGGCGGCCCGGAGGAAGGCGATCCGGGTCCCGTCCGGCGACCACGCAGGCGCCGTGTCCGACCCTGGCGGGGTCAGCGCCCGCGGCTCGCCCCCGGTCGCGGGAACCAGCCACAGCGACCGTACGGCGGTGTCGCTCGCGAGGTCGTCGACCCGGAGGACGTAGGCCACCGTCGACCCGTCCGGGCTGATCACCGGCTGCTCGGGAAGACGCACCCGCTCGATGTCGTCGACGGTCAGGTAGCGGTTCAACCTTGCTCCTCCGATAGCGCGCTGGCCGGTTCACCCCGATCGTGGCAGCCGTCCGGACGGCGGCGCTGGTGTCGCGGCACGAAATGGGTGCCCGCGGGCGGAGGCGGCGGACAAGGGACCGAGCCGGAGGCGACGACAGCGCCTACCCGCGCAGGAACAGCCGCAGCTGCAGCATCGCCGAGAGGCGCTCGTCGCGGTCGTCCAGGCGCAGCCCGGAGACCTCGGTCACCCGGCGCAGGCGGTAGCGGAAGGTGTTGGGGTGCACGTGCAGCGCAGCGGCCGCCGCCATGTTGTCGCCGAAGTGGTCGAGCCACGCGCGCAGGGTCGGCACCAGGTCGGAGCGGTGCTTCTCGTCGTGCTCGACCAAGCGGGCGATGGGACCGCTCAGCCGCATCCCGCGCACGGTGACGAGGTCGGTCATCTCCATCATGAGCAGCTCGAAGGCGTGCTCGGAGGTCGAGCAGACCCGGTTCGCCTCGGGCGAGCTCCGCGCCAGCCGCAGTGCCCGGTCGGCCTCACCCCGCGCCCGGGCCAGGCCGTCGGCGTCGGCAGCGACCCCGCTGACGCCGATCGCTGCGGCGGAGCGGCGCCCGACCCGGGCGAGGAAGTCCTTCGCCATCCGCTGGCCGCGGTCGGAGTCGGCCTCGGTGCCGGCCGGGACCGGCACGATCCCGTAGACCACGTCACCGACCAGCGCGGCCGAGGCGCCGGGCTGCGAGGAGCCGAGGTACATGTCGAACGCGTCGCCGATCCGCAGCAGCTCGGCAGCCCGGTCGCCGGGCATCCGGCTCGGCACCGCGGTGTCGTCGTCGGCGAGGGCGACCGCGAGCACCACCATCTGCCGTCGCGGCAGGCCGAGCCGGGCTGCCACCTCCTCGGCTTCCGGACCGCCGGCGAGCACCTGAGCGGTGAGGTCGGAGCGCATCCGCCGCTCGACGTTGGCATTGGCGCGGTGGCTGAGCAGGTGCACGGCGACGGTGCTCTGCAGGTCCCGGAAGTGCCGCATCTTCTCGTCCGAGAGGGGCTCCGGGACGGCTGCCCAGACCGAGCCGAGGATCTCGTCCCCGCCACGGATGCCCAGGACCACCCGCGGCATGGTGAACCCCCCGTGACCGCTCTCCGGCGGGTCGACGAACAGAGGCTCCTGGGTCCGGTAGAGCTCGCGGAAGATGCCGCGCTCCTGGAGGTCCTGGGTCGCCCACGGGGTGACCTGGCGGTTGAGGATCGCCCGCACCCGGGAGGGGTCGGCCTCCTCCTGCCGGATCGAGAAGGCGAGCACCCGGGAGTCACGGTCCTCCACGGTGATGGGGGCGTCCAGGATCTCGGCGATCGCGTTGGCGAGGGCGAACAGGTCGCCCGTTGGAACGCCGCCGAGCGACGAGCCCCCGAACAGCCCCGAGGTCGTGGTGAGCAGCGGGGCGAGGGTGGCGGCCAGCTGCATCCAGGACGCCTCGTTGCCGAGCGCCAGCACCGGGGCCGGCAGTGGTCGTCCCTGCAGCGACTCCGCCGAGCTCTCGCGCAGGATCAGCGCGCCGCCGTCGAGGTCACCGATGCGGTCGAGCAGGGCCGCCGCCTGGTCCCCCGGCTGCACGCCGACCCCGAGCACGAGCGGCCGACGCGGCCAGGCGACCTGGTCGACGTGGTCGAAGATCACCAGTCCGTCGACCTGCTGGTCGAGGTCCTGGTCCTCGAACGCGGGCCGGAGAACGGTGTGCCCGGCGTCCTCCAGGATGCGCGCGAGCGTCGGCGCCGGGGCGTCGAGGACCACGCTCTCGGGTCGGTGCTCCTGGCGGCTCACGGCTCGATCGTAGGCTCCCGCGGTGCGCCGGGTCTTGTGCGTCGGCACAACTGCTGCGCTCGGGATGGTGCAGCGGCACCAGGCTCAGGAGGCGACGGGCAGCCACTCCCGGTGCACGGTCACGGCCTCGAGGACCTCGGCGATCGGCGTGACCCCGAGCCCCGGGCCGGTCGGGACCGCCATGAAACCGTCCTGCAGCACCAGCGGCTCGGTGATGTCCCGCTGGTAGAAGCGCGACGAGGCCGAGACGTCACCCGGGAGCAGCATGCCGGGCAGCGCGGCGAGCGCGGCGTTGGCGGCCCTGCCCAGCCCGGTCTCCAGCATGCCGCCGCACCAGACCGGGACGTCGTGGGCGCGGCAGACGTCGTGCACCCGGCGCGCCTCGAGGTAGCCACCGACCCGGCCGGCCTTGATGTTCACCACCCGGCAGGCGCCGGCCCTGATCGCGTCGGCGGCGGCACGTGCCGAGGTGATCGACTCGTCGAGGCAGATCGGGGTGCGCAGGTGGCGCGCCAGCTCGGCGTGGCCGAGCACGTTCTCCTCCGCCATCGGCTGCTCGATGAGCAGCAGGTCGAAGTCGTCGAGCTTCCGGAGCTGGTCGACGTCGGCGAGCGTGTACGCCGTGTTGGCGTCGACCTGCAGCGGAACGTCCCCGAACTCGTCGCGGATCACCTTCACCGCGGCGACGTCCCAGCCCGGCTCGATCTTGAGCTTGATCCGCCGGTAGCCCTCCTCGAGGTAGCCGCCGACGGTCGCGACCAGCTCGTCGAGGGTGTCCATGATGCCGACGGAGACTCCCGCCGGGACCGCGGTGGCCACGGCTCCCAGCGCCCGGCTCATCGGCGTCCCGGCCGCCCGCAGCTCGGCGTCCCAGAGCGCCATCTCCAGCGCGGCCTTGCTCATCCGGTGGCCGCGGTAGCGCTCCAGCACGGGCCCGACCAGGTTCACGTCGACGACGGCGAGATCGGCGAGCGCCGGCACCAGGAAGTCGCGCAGGGTGGTCATCGCCGCGTCGACGTACTCCGAGGCGTAGAGCGGGTACTGCGCGGCGACGCACTCGCCCCATCCCTCGGCGGCCGAGGTGACGGCACGGAGGAGCAGCGCGTCCTTGCTGGTCTGCGTCCCGAACGACGTCCGGAACGGAGACACCAGCGGCATCCTGACCCGGATCAGCTCGATGCCCTCCAGCTTCGCGTCCACACTCACAGCTCTCCACCTCGTTCTGGTCCGGCGGGCCTGACGCCCCTGCAGCCGAAGTACACCGAGCAGCGCGCCTCCGCGTCCGGTGCCGGATCACCAAGTTGGGGCTCCCGCGCTGTGCGAGTGCCCTACCGGCCGACGCCGTCAGCCGCGCGTCAGGTCCCGTACGGCGTCGCCGAGCGCGTCCAGCCCGCTCGCGATCCAGGGCAGCTCCGCGGGCCGGTCCGAGGCGAGCGCGCGCAGGCGCTGCTCGTCGTTCTCGCCGTACAGCATCGGGGTGGCGATCCGCAGCGCGAGCCGATCGGGAAGGTCCCCGAAGGCAGTGCCGGGCAGGGTCGCGATGCCGTGCCGGGCGAGCAGGGTGGTCGCGAGTCCGGCCGCGTCGCGGACGTCCTGCCCGGCCAGCGCCTCCCGGCGGCCGGACAGGTCCGGGTAGAGGTAGAAGCCTGCCGTGGGGCCCGCCACCTCGGCGCCGGCCGACGTCAGGACGTCCGCGGTCGCCCGGGCCACGCGACCGTGCAGGAGCCGGCTCCGTGCGATCCGCTCGCGGAGCTCGTCCGGCTCGCCGAGCGCCCACGCGGCTGCGTGCTGCACCGGTTGCGGGGCCGAGGACCACAGCTCGCTCGCCGCGACGACGACGCGGTCGCGCAGGGCGGAGAGCTCGGCCGGGAACCGGGCCAGCCCGATCCGCCATCCGCCCAGCGCCAGGCTCTTGCTCAGGCCCGAGGTGGTGATCGTGCGCGCGGGAAGCACCTGGGCCGGGGTCAGCACCTCGCGACCCTCGTCGTGCACGAGGTCCAGGTAGATCTCGTCGGAGAGCACCACGAGGCCGAGCCGGTCGGCGGCGGCGCACAGCCGTCGTACGGTGTCGGGCCGCGCGACCGTGCCGGTCGGGTTGTCGGGCAGGGTCACGAGCACGGCCGTCGGCCGGGTGCCCCGCCGCGCCAGCCGCTGGTACTCGGCCACGAGCAGCTCCGGGTCCGGGACACCGCCCTCGCCGGGCAGCGTGGGCACCGGGACGGCCACCTGGCCGAGCAGCAGGTTCTGGGCGGCGTAGCTGACCCAGCTCGGCCGCGGCAGCAGGACCGGCCCCCCGAGCGCCTGGAAGAGCGCGTACAGCAGCGGCTTGCTGCCCGGCCCGGCGACGACCTGGGAGCGTTCGGTCGGCACCCCTCGGCGCGACCAGTAGCCCGCCGCGGCGTCCCGCAGCACGTCGGCTCCGGCCACCGGTCCGTAGTCCGCGCGGTGCGCGTGCTCGGAGAGCCGGGCGACGAGCGCGGGGTGCACCGGGATGCTCGCCTCCCCGAAGCCCAGCGCCACCGTGGCCAGGCCCGCGGCCCGCCGGCGTGCGATCTCCTCGTTCACCGCGAGGGTCGGCGAGATGCTCACGAGGCCTCCCTCCGGGTGAGCGGGATGTTGGCGTAGGTGGTCCGCAGGCCGTCCAGCAGCAGCGTCTCGCCCGTGGCCGAGCGGTAGCGACCCGGAGCCACCTCGACCAGCTGCAGGGTGATCGGGTCCTCCAGCGAGCCCCGCCGCGGCAGGTCGATCACGTCGCTCTCGGCGTCGTGCCGCAACCGGTACCACCCCAGCGGCACGCCGTTGACGATCGCCGCGTAGGTACCCAGGGCTTCCTCGGGGAGCCGGGCCGGGGGCAGACCGGGAACCGCCGTCCGGTACCGCACCTCGCCACTCGGCCGGTCCAGCAGGTAGCGGACGTGACCGTCGGAGTCCCGGAGGAAGTCGGCGTCCGGCGGTGGCGATTCCGGTTCGACTCGGAGCACGTCGCCCAGCCGTCCCACGTAGGTCCCGGCGGCGTCCTCGGGCACCGAGGAGCCCGCGGGCTGCCGGGACCCGGGCACCGGGGCGCTCCGGACCGCACCGGCTCCGGCCAGGAGACGCACGATCTCGGCGGCCAGCTCGTTCTGGACGTCGTGGTCGACCGCGTTGGTGAGCACCGCCGCTCCGATGCCGAGGTCGGGGAGCCAGAGCGCCTGGCAGAGGAACCCGAAGCCGGCACCTCCGTGGTGCAGGACCCGGACACCCGGTTCCCAGGTGTCGACGTAGACGCCGAGCCCGTACCCGCGCACCTGCTCGGCGCGCAGCCGCGGGAAGTCGAGGTGCTGCGCGACCAGCTCGGGCCGCAGCACGGAACGACCCTGGTCGAGCTGGAAGGACAGGTAGCCCAGCAGGTCGTCGACGCAGGTGTAGAGGCCGCCGGAGGGAACCATGGGCACCCGCCGGGGGACGGCGACGCCGGCGTCGGCGAAGGCGCGGGAGTGCCCGATCGCACGGTCGGGCTCGGCGTCGTACCGGGCGAAGTCGAAGGTGCTGCGGTCCAGGGCGAGTGGCGCGAAGAGCCGCGTGCGCATGAACTCCGCGAAAGGCAGGCCGCTCGCGGCGGCGACCGCGTGCCCGGCCAGGTCGATTCCCAGGTTGGAGTACTCGTGGTGGTGCCCGACCGGGAAGCGCAGGTAGGTCTCGGCGATGCTGGCGAGGTGCTCCTCGAAGGAGGCCTCGCCGACCTCGTAGTTGGAGCCGACCGGCGCTTCGTGGGTGAGGCCCGCCGTGTGCGTGAGCAGGTGCCGCAGCGTGATCCGGCGCTCCGGGTGCTCCTCGAGGTCGCTGCGCACGGTGAGGTCGGGGAGGTAGGTCACGACGGGCTCGTCGAGCTCGGCCAGCCCTTCCTGGACGGCCAGCAGGACGCCGGTCGCGGTGACGAGCTTGGAGGTCGACTGGACGCTGAACATCGTCCGCGTGCCGACCGGACTGCCGGCTCCGGTGCCGCCGAAGCCCTGGGACCAGAGCGGTCCGGTGCGGTCGCACAATCCCACCGCGATCCCCGGCACCCCGTGCTCGGCCGCCAGCCGCGGCACCAGCGTGGCGAGGTGGTCGATCAGTACGTCGACGTCAGGCACGTCCGGCCACTCCCGTCGTCTCGGCATCCGTCCGACTGGTCCCAGCCTGCACCCCGGCGGTCAGATCGGCGTACGACGCGGGGTCGGTGACCCCCTCGGTGTCGAAGAGCACGACCGTGGAGGCCGGCCGCAGCAGCGACCCGGCACGGGAGTCGAGCCGGAGCCGCCGCAGTCCGGCCAGGCTGGCGGCCCCGCTCTCGCTCGTCGCGACCCCGAGGGCGGCGAGGTCGCGGACGGCCGCGACGGCCTCGATGTCGCTGACCCGGGTCGCTGCCCGGATCCCTCGCTGCAGCAACGGCCAGGCGGCCAGGGAGACCTCACCGCAGTTCAGCCCCGCCATGCTGGACTCGTGCGGGCCCGGGACGACGACCCGCTCCCCCGACGCGAGCGACTGCCACAGGCAGTCCGCGCTGGTGGGCTCGGCAGAGACCACGCTGCAGGACCCGCTGGCCAGAGCCCGGACGGCCGCCGAGGCGAAGGCACCCACCCCGACCGGCACGACCGCGACGTCGATGCCGGCGTCCTCGCCCAGGGCGGCGGCGAGCTGCTCCACGGTCTCGGTGAAGATCGTCGAGTAGCCGGTGACGACCGCTTCCGGGATCTCGGTGTAGCCGGGCCACGAGGTGTCGGAGACCAGCAGCTCGTTCCCCGAGCGGGCCGCCTCGGTCGCGGCGCGCCGGACGGCGTCGTCGTAGGAGCCTTCCACGACGACCACCTCCGCACCTTCCCCCCGGATCGCGTCGACCCGCGCCTCGCTCATGTCCGCGGGCACGAAGATCCTGCTGCCGAGGCCGAGGAGACGGGCCAGGTGGGCGACCGCGCGACCGTGGTTCCCGTCGGTCGCCGTGGAGAGCACCACCTCGCCTCGGAGCCCTGCGGCAGCGCGCGCCAGGTCGTCGTACGTCGTGAAGCCAGCCTGTCCGACCTCCCGGCCGACCTCTCGGCCGACCTCTCGGGCGACCGCGACCGAGACCGCCCAGCTGGCACCGACCACCTTGAACGACGGGAGGCCCAGTCGCTCCTGCTCGTGCTTGACGAACACGTGCCGGACGCCGACCTGATCGGCGAGCTCCGGAGCCGGGACCAGCGGCGAGGCGGCGAAGCCGGGCATCGAGCGGTGGAAGCGGGCCACGTCCCGGGGCACTCGCTCGGCCGCGCCGCGCAGCGCGGACCAGGCGGGGTTCCAGAGCACGTGGCTCTCGAAGTGGGTCATCTCAGGGTTCCTCTCCCACGCCGAGGATGCGGCGTGCACGTTCCACCACCGGCAGGTCCACCAGTCCGCCGCCGACGACCGTCGCCGCCCCGCCGGACCGACCGTCCGCCTCGACCACCGCGCGCGCCCAGGCCACCTGCTCCGGGGTCGGGGCGAACCCTGCCCGGATCGGCTCCACCTGCGCCGGGTGCACCGCGAGCTTCCCGGCGAAGCCGTCGCGCCGGGACTGCTCGGCGTCCGTTCGTGCCCTCGCCGCGTCGGTCAGCGAACGGGTGACCCCGTCGACGGGCGCGGCCGAGCCGGCCGCCCGGGAGGCCAGGACCGCGCGGTGGCGCACCTGGGCGATCAGCCCCGAGTCCTCGTCGCAGCCGAGGTCGAGGGCGAGGTCGACGGTGCCGAGCGCCACGCCCTCGACGCCGTCGGCACCCAGGATGTCGGGGATGCGCTCGACGCCGGCGGCGGTCTCGACCAGGGCCAGGACGGGGGCACCTGCCAGGTCGTGCACTTCGTGCAGGTCCCGCGCCCGCTCGGCCTTCGGGACGATCACCCCACGGAGCCCGGCGCGCCCGGCGATCGCGCGCAGGTCGTCACGGTGCCAGGCGGACCCCACCGGATTGACCCGGACCCACGCCTCCCCGCCCTGCGACAGCCACGCGCCGACGGCCTCGCGGGCGGCGCCCTTCGTGTCGGGGGCCACCGCGTCCTCCAGGTCGCAGATCACCTGGTCGGCGCCGGTGGCCACGGCCTTCGCGAACCTGTCCGGGTGGCTGCCGGGCACGAAGAGCCAGACCGGCCCACGGCGGGTGCTCATGCGACCACCCCGACGAAGGTCCAGTCCAGGACCGGGCGGCGTCCGGCCGCCCAGGTCTCCGCGTGCAGGACCGCCAGCACCGCGCCGTCCCGGTAGTCCTCGGTGCCCAGCACGGAGACCCTGGTCGTCAGCGTGTCGTCCTCGTGCACGGGTCCGACGTGGTCGCACGCGAACCACTCGGTGACCGTGACCAGGCCGGGCACCAGCCGGCAGACCTGGCCGAGCGCGAGTCCGATCGCGTGGCCGCCGTACACCAGGCGTCGACCACCGCCGGCGGACGCATCGTGGTGGACCGCCGCGACGTTGCCGGTGAGCCGGGCGAGCTCCGGGGCGCTCGAGACCACGTCGCCGTAGGAGAGCTCGGCCCGGTACCCGACGGTGACCGGCGTCGGTTCGCCCTGGCGCAACGGCTCCAGGTCCCAGCCGTCGAGCCAGGTGGGTGTCGTCAGCGGGCGCAGCCCTGCAGGAGCGACGAAAGCCTCCCCGGCGGCCGCGGCGGGAGCGGCCGCTGGAGACCCGTCGCGACAGCGGACCAGGGCGCACCGGTCGAGGGTGAGAACCACCCGGCCGGCCTGGTCGCGGGTGGTCATCCGGAGGAGCACCTTGCCCCGGGGCGGACGGTCGGCGCGGGCACGGGCCCGGGTCGTGGCGAGCACCTCGGTGGTCGTGGTCAGCGTGTCCCCGGCAGAGGCCGTCGCGTGGAAACGGAGGTCGCGGTAGAAGAGGTTCGCCACGACCTGGCGGGTGAGCACGCTCGACTGGCCGATGGCGATGTCCCACACCAGACCGGGATGAGCCAGCCCGGGCCGGCCGGTGACCCGCTCGGCCAGGGCGTCGTCCGCAGCCAGCGCCAGCCGGTCACCGAGGATCGCCCGGTGCACGGCCCGGCTGCCCGCGTCGATCGTCTGCCCGGGCGCGGAGACGACCGCGCCGACCTCGATGTCCTCGAAGTACGGACCGTCGCGCCCGGTCACGAGGCTGCCCCCGTCCTGGCGCGCGGGCGTTCCCGGAGGAAGCGCGTCAGTGTCCGGACGCCGCGCCCGTAGGCGCCACCCGCCCAGATGTCGTCCGCGGCGGAGCGCATCACGGTGAGACCGAGGTCGACGTGCGCCCACGGGACGTCGTCGACGAAGGGCCGCAGGTACAGCGCGGCGGTGATGCCACCGAAGGCCTGGGTCGCGTCGGGATCGAAGTTGCGCGCGTCGGCGACGTCGGATCGGAGACCCGGCCGGTACGGCTCCCACAGCGGCATCGGCCAGCCGGGTTCGCCGGACGCGCTCCCGGCGGACAGGACCTCGTCCAGCAACGGCCGGTCGTTCCCGAACCCGGCCCAGAGCTGCGGGCCGAGCCCGCTGCTCGAGGTGAGGGTCGCGAGGTCGACGATCGCCGCGGGAGCGTGCTCGACGGCGTACGCCAAGGCGTCGCCGACCACGAGCCTGCCCTCGCAGTCGGCATCGGTGACCTCGACGGTGCGACCGCCGCGGTGGCGGAGCACGTCTCCGATCCGGGTCGCCGACGGGCCGGGCATGTTCTCCGCGCAGGCGAGGTAGCCGCGCACGGAGACGTCCGAGCCGAGCGTGGCCAGCGCCACGAAGGCTCCGAGGACGGCCGCGGCACCGGACATGTCCGCCTTCATGGTGAGCATGCCGCGCGAGGTCTTGAGGGAGAGACCGCCGGCGTCGAAGGTGATCCCCTTGCCGACGAGGGCGACGTGCGAGTCGCCGGCGCCGCGAGCCAGCTCGACGAGGACCGGGGGGTTCTCGCTGCCGCGGCCCACCCCGAGGATGCCGCCGAACCCGCCCGCTTCCAGCTCGGGGCGCCGGTGCACGCGTACGTCGAAGCCGAGAGCCGCGCCGAGGTCGGCACAGAGGGAGGCCAGGCGCTCGGGCACCAGCTGCCCCGGCGGCGCGTTCACCAGGTCGCGCGCCAGGTTGGTCGCCGAGGCCGCCACGACTGCCTCGCGCACCACCTCCTCGGGACCGGCGTGCCGGACGTCCCCCGGCGCCATCCGGGACAGGAGCACGGCACCGTCGGACGGAGCTGCGTAGGCGTAGGCCCCCAGGGTCCAGCCCTCGGCCGCGGCCGCGTACGCACCCTCCTCGTCGGACCACGTGCCCGTCAGGTTGACCGCTGCCCCACCGGGCGAGAGACGACGCGCGGCTGCCATCGCGGCTTGCCGGACGTGGTCGTGCTCCAAGGCCGGATCCGCGCCGCCCACGGCCGTGAGGAGGACGTCCGCGCCCGACCCGAGCGGCAGCACGGCGGTGTCACCGGGCCGTCGCAGGCCCAGTCGCGGAGCCCATGCCTCGAGATCCGCATCGATGCCGAGGCCGGCGACCGCGCGCAGCACGGTCGGTGGGACGCCGCCGTCGACGCCGACCGGGACGATGATCGTGCCTGGCGCCGACCCGTCTCGGGTGGCTGCTGGGGTCACCGCCGTGCTCCTCTCCAGTCGGCCGGGAGGCCGTCGGCCGGGACGCTAGCGGGAGCGTCTCGGCTCCCGCCGGTGCCGGACGCCTACCTCCGGAAGGTGTTTTCATGCGGCGCCACAAGAGCGCCTCTTCGGCCGGCTGAGAGCGTGCGGGCCATGACCTCACCCATGTCGACGCTCCACCCTCGCGTGACGCTCGCCCACGCGCGGGTCGAGAGTGTCGTCCAGGCCGCCGCACGGATGATCGCGTGCGAGTCGCCCTCCGCGGACCTCGCGGCCGTGGCCCGCAGCGCCGACGTCGTCGCCGCCGTCGGCGCCGAGATCCTCGGCCGTGAGCCCGACCGGATCGAGATCGACGGCTGCCGGCACCTGCGCTGGAAGCTGGGGAGCGGACCCACGAAGGTCCTGGTCCTCGGGCACCACGACACGGTGTGGCCGCTCGGAACCGTGGACGAGATCCCCGTCGAGCACGGCGAGCGGCTGCGCGGCCCCGGCTGCCTCGACATGAAGGCAGGCCTGGCACTCGCCTTCGACGCGATCGCCGCGCTCGGCTGCCCGGACGGGATCACCCTGCTGGTCACCGGCGACGAGGAGATCAGCTCGCCCACCTCCCGCACCCTCATCGAGGCGGAGGCGGCGGGCGCGGCGGCGGCCCTCGTCCTCGAGGCCGGCGACGACTCCGGCGCGCTGAAGACCGAGCGCAAGGGGCGAGCGCACTACCGGCTGACGTTTCGCGGCAAGGCCGCGCACGCGGGCCTCGAGCCGCACCGCGGCGCGAACGCCCTGGTCGCCCTCGGGCACGCCATCGGTGCGGTCGTCGCGCTGGCGGACGACGCGACGGGCACGACCGTGACGCCGACGATGGCGTCGTCGGGAACCGCGGGCAACACGGTCCCCGAGCTCTCGACGCTGACGATCGACGTCCGTGCCCGCACCGCTGCCGAGCTGGAACGGGTCGACGCCGCGATCCGCGCCCTCGCGCCCGTCGTCCCCGCTGTCCGTGTCGAGATCGACGGCGGCATCGACCGGCCTCCGCTGGAGGCCGCGATGACCCACGACCTCCTCGACCGCGCGGGCCGGGTCGCCGCCGCCCTCGGCATCGCGCCGGTCCGGGGCGTGGCGGTCGGAGGTGGTTCGGACGGCAACCTCACCGCCGCCGCCGGCGTGCCGACGCTGGACGGGCTGGGCGCCGTCGGGGGCGGGGCCCACGCACGACACGAGTGGGTGGACGTCAGCCTGCTCGGCGACCGGCTGGCTCTGCTCGTGGGCCTGATCGACGACCTGCTCGACGCGCGAGGTGCGCGATGAGCCGTGGCCAGGTGCTCCCCCTCGAGGTGCGCGAGGCGGCCGGGGTCGCCGAGCTCGAGGACGTCAGCGCCCTGCTCGGCAACGTCTGGAACCGGCCGGCCGGGTCACGCCAGATGACCGTCTCGCTGCTCCGGGCGCTCAGCATGACCGGCAACTACGTCGGCGCCGCGTTCCTCGGCGACCGGCTGGTCGGTGCCGCGGTCGGCTTCTTCGCTCCGGCCTCCGGCTCGATGCACAGCCACATCACCGGCGTCGACGCCGGCGCGCAGGCCCGCAACATCGGCTACACGCTGAAGATGCACCAGCGCGCCTGGGCCCTGGAGCGAGGCATCCCGCTGATCACCTGGACCTACGACCCGGTCGTGCGCCGCAACGCGTACTTCAACCTGGTCAAGCTCGGCGCCCGGGCCACGACGTACCTCCCGGACTTCTACGGCCCGATGGACGACGGGCTGAACCGTGGCGAGGAGAGCGACCGGCTGCTGGTCGCCTGGCAGGTCGGCGCCGGCGAGCCCGCGCACGACCTCGGGACGCAGTCCGCGGGGCTGCCGGCCCTCCTGCACGAGGACGCCGGCGTCGTCACGCGGACCACCTGGACCCGCGGCGCGGCGCTGGTCCCGGTGCCGGAGGACATCGAGCGGCTGCGCGCGGAGTCACCCGCCCTGGCCCAGGCCTGGCGTGGTGCGCTGCGCCACGTCCTCGGCACCGCGATGGCCGACGGCGCGGTCATCACCGGGTTCGACAAGCACCACGGCTACCTGATCGACGACCCGACGCCCGCCCCGGCCGACCTACCTGGAGGACCCGCATGAGCACCACCCCCGACGTGGTACGAATCTGTTCCGACCTGATCGCCATCGACACCAGCAACTACGGGAGCAACGGGAGCAAGGGCGAGCGGGCCGCCGCCGAGTACGTCGACGCGCTGCTGCGCGCGGCTGGGTACGAACCGGAGCTGGTCGAGTCCGAACCGGGCCGCGCCAACCTGGTGCTCCGCGTCCCGGGCGCGGACCGCTCGGCGCCGGGCGTGGTGGTCCACGGCCACCTCGACGTCGTGCCTGCCGACCCCGAGCTGTGGTCGGTCCCGCCGTTCGAGGGGCGCGTCGCGGACGGCTACATCTGGGGACGCGGAGCGTGCGACATGAAGGACATGGTCGCGATGATGGTCGCGACGCTCCTGCGGTGGGCGCAGACCGGGACCGTGCCTCACCGCGATCTCGTCTTCGCGTTCGTCGCGGACGAGGAGGAGGACGGCGCGCTCGGCGCGGAGTGGCTGGTGCGCAAGCGCCCCGCACTCTTCGACGGGGTGGCCGTCGCCGTCGGCGAGTCCGGCGGACGGGCTGTCGAGGTCACGGGGCCCGACGGTCGGGTGCACCGTTTCTACCCGGTCGCCGTGGCCGAGCGAGGGTCGCTCCACATGCGGGTGCACGCGGACGGCACCGCCGGGCACGGCTCCCGGCCCAGCCCCGACAACCCCGTCGCGCACCTGGTCCGGGGCCTCGCGCGAGTGACGGAGCACCGTTGGCCGATGGAGATCAGCGCTGCGCCCCGGAAGCTCCTGACGACCGCCGCGGAGGTCCTCGGCCTGGAGGCGGACCTCGACTCCGAGGCGAGCGTGGAGGCCCTTCTCGACCAGCTCGGCCCGCTCCGCGACTTCGTGGAACCTTCCCTGCGGTGCTCGACGAACGTGACCGTGCTCGATGCGGGCTACAAGTTCAACGTCGTGCCCAGCGAGGCGGAGGCGGAGATCGACGTACGGTCCCTCCCCGGAGGCGAGGAGCACCAGCTCGCGACGCTCGACGAGCTGCTCGGTCCGCGCGTCACCCGGCGCTTCCTGTCCTACCGGCCGGCGATCGCCGCCGGCTGGGAGAACCCGTGGTTCGAGGCGATGTCCCGCGCGATCCTGGCGCACGACCCCGAGGGCGTCGTGGTTCCGTTCTGCATGGGCGGCGGGACCGACGCGAAGCCGTTCCACGAGCTCGGGATGGCCGGTTTCGGGTTCTCTCCGCTGACGCTCGACGGCGAGGGGCGGACGCCCGACGGGATGCACGGGGTCGACGAGCGCGTGCCGGTGGCGTCCGTCGTCGGCGGGCTGGCGGTCCTCGAGGAGTTCCTGCGCACGGTGTGACCGGCGGGCGCCCCCTCCGGTCTCACGCCCCCGAGGTGGTCTCCGCCGCGAAGTCGTGCTCGGTGAAGTCGACCGTGCGGCGGGCGTTGGCGACCGAGGTGACCGTGCTGGTCCCCAGCGGACCCTCGCGGTCGAACACGATGGCCGTCCCGGTGGCGACGCCGTCGTGGGCGACGAAGCTGACCGCGGAGAGCCCGACCTCCTGGCTGACCGGGGGCCGCGAGATCGCCAGCGTGATGTCGGTGTTGATGTACTGCACGCCCTGGTCGCCCCAGCTCACCACCATGCTGGTCGAGTCCGCGGCACCGGCGAGCCCGGCGAACGGCGACGGCTTCTCCCCCGCGACGATCGCCAGCGCGGTCTGCCAGGTGGCCTTGCGGGAGCCGTTCTGGTGCTCGGCGAAGTTCTGCGACCAGCCGCTCTCCTCGCTGTAGAAGATCGGCACCCGCGGCTCGTCGCCGACCGGGGCGATGTCCAGCGGCGGCGGCACCGGCACCTCCGCCGGCGACCAGACCTTCCCGTCCGGGCTCTCCGAGGGCCGCAGGAACAGCGCGCTCGCGCGGGCCACGGTCTGCCCGCCCTGCTCGAGCGTGGTGTCGACGAGCATCAGCCGGGTGCCCTCGCGGACGACCGTCGAGCGCAGCCGGCACGGGTCCATGCTGGGCGCGCGGAACAGGTCGACGGTGAACCGGGCCGGGCTCAGGTCCTCCCGGCCGGCCGCGCGCACCGCGTTCTCGGCCTCGCGCCCGAGGGCGCCGCTGGTCGCGACCCCGTGCATCTGGTCCGCCTTCCACAGGCTGCGGGCGATGTCCTGGGGCACCAGCAGGTCCCCGTCGGCACGGAAGAGCGCGTACTTCGTCACCCGGCCATCCTCCCAGCAGACGAGACGCGGCGTTCCGTTGGGGCCTGGCGCTTGGTGCTGGCGGCGCCCGGAGGTTACGGTTCCGTAGGTAGACGCCGCCCTGCGTGAAGGAACCCCTATGACGACGTCCCCCCTGCTGACCGAGCCGGCCCCGGAGACGACCCCGGCCACGCTGGCGACGATGGGAGGCGATCGCCAGTCCCGCACGGAGCAGGTCGCACTGGCGCTGTTCATCGTGGTCCCGTTCCTGGCGCTCGTCGCCGCGGTCCCGGTGGCCTGGGGCGGCTGGCTCGGCTGGACCGACGTGGTGATCGCGGTCGGGATGTACTACTTCACCCTGCTCGGCGTCACCGTCGGCTACCACCGGCTGTTCACGCACAAGTCCTTCAAGCCCAACCGCGCGGTGAAGGTCGGGCTCGCGATCGCCGGCTCGATGGCGATCCAGGGTCCGCTGGTCCGCTGGGTGGCCGACCACCGCAAGCACCACAAGTTCTCCGACCGCGACGGCGACCCGCACAGCCCCTGGAAGTACGGCACGACGGTCGGCGCGCTCGCGAAGGGCCTCTGGCACGCGCACATGGGCTGGCTCTTCGACGAGGAGCAGACCCCGCAGCGCAAGTACGCCCCGGACCTGATGAAGGACCCCGACCTGGTCCGGATCTCCCGGCTGTTCTGGGTCGGCGTGGTGGTCTCGCTGGCGCTGCCGGCGGTGCTCGGCGGGCTGCTCACCTGGTCCTGGCAGGGCGCGCTGACCGCGTTCTTCTGGGGCTCGCTGGTCCGCGTCGCGCTGCTGCACCACGTGACCTGGTCGATCAACTCCATCTGCCACACCATCGGTAACCGGCCGTTCGTCTCCCGCGACAAGTCCGCGAACGTGTGGTGGCTGGCGATCCCCTCCGGCGGCGAGTCCTGGCACAACCTGCACCACGCCGACCCGACCTGCGCGCGCCACGGCGTGCTGCGCGGCCAGGTGGACATGTCCGCCCGGGTGATCTGGATGTTCGAGAAGGCCGGCTGGGTCAGCGACGTGCGCTGGCCGGTGCGCGAGCGCCTCGACGCGAAGCGCGTCCCGGCCTAAGCCTGTCAGCGGAACGCGTCCGCGGCGGCCTGCACCTGCCCGACGTACGCCGCCCAGAACGCCTCGTCGCCGTACGACGCCGCGTCCGGCGGGCCCTGACCGTCGACCATCTCCCGGCAGATGTCGGCGTGCCCCGCGTGCTGCGCGGTCTCGCCGACCATCCGGACCAGCAGCACCCCGAGCGTGGTGGCCCGGCGCTCCTCGGGCCAGTGCGGCACCGAGCCGGGACTGTCCAGGTCGAGCGCGGCGATGGTGTCGTCGCCGTGCCGGCAGGCCTGGTCGTAGAGGTCCAGCAGGAACTGCCGCGACTCGTGCGGCCGCGCCCACATGTCCGCGCCGTCCCAGACGGAGCCGTCCTCGACCCACGGCAGCGTGAACGAGCCCGGCCGCCCGAACGCGGTGCCGAGGTAGACCTGCTCGTTGCCCGTCAGGTGCTTGACCAGGCCGAGCAGGTTGGTGCCGCTGGCGGTCATCGGCCGGCGTACGTCGTACTCGCTCAGCCCCTCGAGCTTGCCGACGACCACCGCGCGCGCGTCGCGCAGCCGCGCGTGCAGGACATCCTTGAGGTCGCTCATGCGCCTCACGTTAACCGCGGGCACCGACATCGGACCCCTGGCAGGATGACCGGGTGCCCGAGCGCGACAAGAAACCTCCCCGCAACCGGATGACCTCGGCGGAGCGCCGCGAGCAGCTCATCGAGATCGCCCGCACCGTCTTCGCCGAGCGCGGCTTCGACGGGGCCTCGGTCGAGGAGATCGCCGCGCGGGCCGAGGTGTCCAAGCCGGTCGTCTACGAGCACTTCGGCGGCAAGGAGGGCCTGTACGCCGTCGTGGTCGACCGCGAGGTGCGCCAGCTGCTCGGGATGATGCGCGACGCGTTGCACGAGGGCTCGGCCCGGGTCCTGCTCGAGCAGGCCGCGGTCGCGCTGCTCGACTACATCGAGCAGTCCTCCGAGGGGTTCCGGATCCTCGTCCGGGACAGCCCGCTCGGCTCCTCCAGCGGCTCCTACGTCTCGATCATGAGTGACATCGCCAGCCGGGTCGAAGGGATCCTGGTCGACGAGTTCAAGCGACGCGGCTTCGACGCCAAGTCAGCCCCGATGTACGCGCAGATGCTGGTCGGCATGGTCGGCCTCACCGGGCAGTGGTGGCTGGACACCCGCAAGCCCGCCAAGGAGGTCGTCGCCGCGCACCTGGTGAACCTGGCCTGGAACGGCCTGGCGGGCCTGGAGAAGAAGCCCGCACTCCGCAGTCACCCCTAGGCGGTCAGCAGCGCCTCCGCCACGGCGGCCGGCTGAGACAGCGCCACCAGGTGTCCCCCGGGCACCACCGTCGGCTCCACCCCGAGGCGCTCCCGGGCCACCCGCTGCTGCAGGGACAACGGGAAGAAGCGGTCGTCCGCGCCCGCGATCACCTTGGTCGGCACGTCGGGCCAGGCCTCGATCGCGCACGGCGTGGTGAAGACGATCTCGGCCTCGTCGCGCTGGTGCTGCTCACCCTCGGCGGCGACGGCCGGGTCGACGTCGTGCAGGAAGTACGCCTCCAGGTCGACGCCCTCGGTCCACCCGCCGGCGCGGGCGGCCTCCAGGCGGGCCCCCTCCTGGCCGACCGCCTCCCACCACTCCCCGGGCGTCTCGCCGGGTCGCGGCACCATCGCGTTGACGAGCACGATCCCCAGCGGCGGCCGGCCCTCGTCCACCAGCCGCTGCGCCACCACCGGCGCGGTGAAGCCGCCCAGCGACTGCGCCACGAGGAGCACTTCGCCGGCGTCGCACGCCGCCAGGACCAGCTCGGTGTACTCGGGTATCCCGGCGTCGGGATCGTCGGCCGGAAGGTCGACCGCGACCGCCTCGTGACCGGCCTTCTCGAGGAGCGGCACCACCCGGCTCCAGATCCAGCCAGCGCCTCCAGCCCCGGGCAGCAGCACGAACCTCATCCGGGCAGGCTACCCAGCCACCCGCGCCACCACGAAGATCCGGCGGAACGGCATCAGCACCCCGATGTCGCTCGCCGGGTAGGCAGCACGGAGGCGGCGCTTCAGCTCCTCCTCGTAGGAGGCGCGGAGCGCCGGGTCCGCCTCCAGGGCCTGCAGGGCGGGCCGCGCGCCGGTCCCGCTGATCCAGTCGAAGACCGGGTCCTCGCCGTGCAGCACGTGCAGGTAGGTGGTCTCCCAGGCGTCGACCTCGCAGCCGAGGGCACCCAGGGCGCGCAGGTAGGTGGCGGCGTCGTACGACGCGGGCCAGGCGACATCCCCGGCGAGCTCCGCATACGGCGGCTCGCCGCCGAGCGCGTGCGTGATGCGGTGACTGGGCGCGTCGAAGTTGCCGGGCACCTGGAATGCGAACCAGCCACCGGGCTTCACCATGGCGAGCAGCCGGGGCAGCAGGTCCAGGTGGCCGGGCACCCACTGCAGGGTCGCGTTCGAGATCAGGACGTCGACGGGCTCCTCCGGTGCCCAGGTGCGCAGGTCGGCGACCTCGTAGGTCACCCGCCCGCCGTGCTCGGCCCGGGCCCGCTCGATCATCTCCGGGCTGGAGTCGACGCCGGTCACCTCGGCCGCGGGCCAGCGCTCGGCGAGGAGGGTGGTCAGGTTGCCGGGGCCGCAACCGAGATCGAGAACGTCCCGTACGACGTGGGCATCGATCCGGGACAGCAGCTCGACGAACGGACGGCCTCGCTCGTCGGCGTAGGTGAGGTAGCGGTCCGGGTCCCAGGTGTGCTTGCTCATCACGTCTCCACTTCTCTCGACGTCAAGATACTTTGGTCGAGCGATCTCTCGATGTCAAGATTCTTTACGGCTACGATGCAGCCATGCCGACGGATGGGAACGACGAGGTCGACCTGCTCGTCGACGCCTGGCGCCGCGAGCGCGCCGACCTGGACCTGGCCCCGGTCGAGGTGTTCAGCCGGATCGGCCGGCTGGCCCGGCTGCTCGACCTGGCCCGCCGGGACGCGTTCACCGCGCAGTCCATCGAGCCGTGGGAGTTCGACGTGCTCGCCGCGCTGCGCCGGGCGGGTTCGCCGTACCAGCTCAGCCCCGGCCAGCTGCTGCGCGAGACCATGGTGACCAGCGGGACCATGACCAACCGGATCGACCGCCTCTCCGAGCGCGGTCTGGTTTCCCGCTCCCCCGACCCGCGCGACCGCCGCGGCGTCCTGGTCGGGCTCACCGCCGCCGGCAAGCGCGCCGTGGACGGCGCCTTCGAGACCCTGATCGCCTCCGAGCGCGAGCTCCTCGGCGAGCTCTCCGCCAGCGAGCGGCGGGAGCTGGCGGGGCTGCTCAAGAGGCTGATGCGACCGCTGAGCTGAGGCGTCCCGCTCAGGAGGACGCGACGTAGCGCCGAAAGCCGGCAAGGTCGTCCGCGTTCGCGAACGGACCGACGTGGGTCGCGACGACCATGCCGTCCACCACCAGCAGGCTCGACGGGATCGCGAACGCCGGCACCAGGCCGTCCAGACCGCGCAGGTAGGCGCCATCAGGGTCCATCCAGTTCGGATAAGTGATCGCCGCGGCCTTCAATCGCGACGTGGCGGTGGACCGGCGCACGTCCTTGCTGACGCCGACGACGGAGAGCTCCTGACGGCTCTCGGCGGCCTGCAGCAGCGGCAGCTCCTTGACGCACGGATGGCACCACCCGGCCCAGAGGTTCACCAGCACCGGCCGGCCGGCCTCTCCGCTCAACGAAAGGCCCGGCGGGACTGGGATCAACGACGTCCCGGCGCCCTGGAGGTCGGGCAGGCGTCTGGGTTCGACGCGGCTCCAGCCGGTGGCGATCTTGCTGGTCGCGGTGGTCTGCCCGCTGGTCGCAGGCTCTCCGCCGCATCCGGCGCAAGCGAGAGCGGCGACCAAAAAGATCGTCAGAATTCGGCTCGCGATTGGAATTTCCCGACCTACCTCACTTATCACTCTGAACAGGACGCACCTGTCTATACAGGTCGAAACCGTAACAGGGAGGGAACATGAGAGTCGCACGAATCGTCGTCACCACCACGATGGGGCTGGCCATCGGCCTTGGAGCCACGATCGCGGCGGCGCCCGCCGCCTCGGCATCCGCCAGCGGTTGCGGAGTGATGATCATCTGGGACACCGGCCACACCTACTACAAGGGCGGCAAGGCGCGGTGCACCAGCCTCACGGGTGGTACCAAAGTTCGAGCCAAGGTGACCTGCAAGGACAACGTGCGCGGTTACGTCAGCACGCAGTACGGGCCGTGGATAGGCACGTCAGGGTCCTGGTCTTCGTTGACCTGCAGTCCTGGTGCGACCGCGACCGCCCAGGACGTCGAGTACCAGCTCGGCTGAGTCGCCTGGGGTCGGGTTAGTGCGGCTCCCCGCCCGTCAGCGCGAGCCCGACCCCGAGGCCGATCATCGAGACGCCCCCGACGGTCCCCATCGCCTCCCCGCGCTTGGGCGAGCGGTTGAACCAGGTGCGCAGCTGGGCGGCGACGACGGCCCACAGGCTGTCCGAGGCCATCCCGATCACCACCGCGAGCAGGCCGAGCAGCAGCATCTGCAGCTGCAGGTGGCCGGCGTCGCGGTCGATGAACTGCGGCAGGACCGCGGCCATCATCATGTAGCCCTTCGGGTTGGTCGCCCCGACGACGTACCCCTGCCGGATCGCGCGGGCCCAGGTCATCCGCTGCCCGTGCGGGAGGTCGGCTCCGTCCCCGGCGAGGAACTCCTTGCGCCGTCGTACGGCCTCGAAGCCCAGGTAGACCAGGTACGCCGCACCCGCCAGCTTGAGCACGGTGTAGACGACGATCGACTCCTGCACGACCACACCGAGGCCGAGCGCGACGAGCACCACGATGCTGAGCAGGCCGAGGGTGTTGCCGACGACGGTGGCCAGCGCGACACCGCGCCCGTAGGCGAGGGCACGGCCGACGGTGAAGACGACGCTGGGACCCGGGATCACGATGATGATGAACGCCGCGAGCCCGAAGGTCAGCAGCTGGTCGAGCGAGATCACTCCAGCACGGTAGCGGCTTCGAGCCACTCCTGTTCCAGCATTTCCTTCTCGGCGGCGAGCACGGTCAGCTCCTCGCTGACCTTGCCGAGCTCCGCGTAGTCGGTGGCCGCGGCGGCCATCCGCTCGTTGAGCTCGGCCTCCCGTACGGCGAGGCGTTCGAGCTGCTTCTCCACCCGGGCGATCGTCTTGCGAGCGGCGCGCTCCTCGGCGCCGCCGACACGAGGCTTCTCCGGCGCGGGCGGCGCCGGGATGGGAGCTGCGGCCAGTGCCGTACGACGTCTTTCAAGATATTCATCCACCCCGCCCGGAAGCATCCCGATGCTCCCGTCGCCGAGCAGCGCCCAGGTCGAGTCGGTGACGCGCTCCAGGAAGTACCGGTCGTGGGAGACCACCACCAGCGTCCCCGGCCAGCCGTCCAGGAAGTCCTCCAGCACGGTCAGCGTCTCGATGTCGAGGTCGTTGGTCGGCTCGTCGAGGAGCAGCACGTTGGGCTCCGAGAGCAGCAGCTTGAGCAGCTGGAACCTCCGCCGCTCGCCACCGGAGAGGTCGCCGAGCCGCGCGGTGAGCCGGTCACCGGTGAACCCGAACCGCTCCAGCATCGCGGTCGCGGAGACGTCCTGACCGCCGGCGTTGCGGGTCACCCGGCGGATGTCCTCGATGGTCCCGAGCACCCGCGCCTCGGGGTCCTCCGGGGTCACGTCCTGGGTGAGGTGGGCGAGCGCGACGGTCCGGCCCTGCTTGACCTTGCCGACCGTCGGCTTCAGCGAGCCGGAGACCAGGTTGAGCACCGAGGTCTTGCCGGCACCGTTGACCCCGACGACGCCGACACGGTCGCCCGGGCCGAGCCGCCAGGTGGCGTGCCGCAGCAGGGTCCGGTCGCCGCGGACGAGGTCCACGTCCTCGAGGTCGACGACGTCCTTGCCGAGCCGCTGGGTGGCGAACCGCTCCAGCGCGATCCGGTCCCGCGGCGGTGGCTCGTCCTCGATGAGCGCGTTGGCGGCGTCGATGCGGAACTTCGGCTTCGAGGTCCGGGCAGGGGCACCGCGACGCAGCCAGGCCAGCTCCTTGCGCATCAGGTTCTGCCGCCGCGACTCGGTCGCCGCTGCCTGGCGCTGACGCTCGGCCTTGGCCAGCACGAAGGCCGCGTAGCCGCCGTCGTAGGAGTCGACGACCCCGTCGTGGACCTCCCAGGTGGTCTGGCAGACGGCGTCGAGGAACCAGCGGTCGTGGGTGACGACCACCAGCGCCGACGTACGCCGGGCCAGGTGATCGGCCAGCCAGGCGACCGCTTCGACATCGAGGTGGTTGGTCGGCTCGTCGAGGATCAGCAGGTCGTGGTCCTCGAGCAGCAGCCGGGCCAGCGAGCAGCGCCGCCTCTCGCCGCCGGAGAGGCCGTGCACGGCGCGGTCCAGCGCGACACCGGCGAGCAGCACCTCGACCACCTCGCGAGTGCGGGGGTCCGCGGCCCACTCGTGGTCCGCCTTGCCGGCCAGCACCACCTCGCGGACGGTGTGACTGTCGTCGAGCAGGTCGCGCTGGTCGAGGTAGCCCAGGTGCAGCCCGCGGGCCCGGGATATCCGGCCCTGCTCGGGCTCGAGCCGGCCGGCCAGCAGGTTGAGCAGGGTGGTCTTGCCGTCGCCGTTGCGGCCGACGATGCCGATCCGCTCGCCCTCGCCGACACCGAGGCTGACGTCGTCCAGCAGCACCCGGACGCCGAAGGAGTGCGAGACCTTCTCCAGGTTCACGAGGTTAGGCATACGAGACCTCATGCGCCCCGGCGACCGGGCCGTGCGCGACCCAGGCCTGGTAGCCGTCGTCGAGCAGTCGCTCGCGCAGCCGCAGCGCCAGCTCGTGCGTCCCGCTCAGGCCCAGGAGGGTCGGACCCGAGCCGGAGAGCAGCACTCTCATCACGCCGGTCTCCTCGAGCAGCGTCCGGGTGGTACGCAGGTCCGGGCGCAGCGCCAGGGCCGCGGGCTCCAGGTCGTTGCGGAGCGCGTCGGCGAGGGTGATCAGGTCGCCGTGCTCCAGCGCCGCGAGCACCTCGGCCGGGTCGAGCGAGTCCGGCTGCGGCAGGTCGTCGAAGGCCCGGTACACCGCCGGCGTGGAGAGCCCCTCCGCATTCGGGACCACCAGCCACCACCAGCTGCCGGCGTCGGTCACCGCGTCCACGATCTCGCCCCGGCCGGTCCCGCGCGCGGTGCCGCCGACCAGCGCGAACGGGACGTCGCTGCCGAGCCGGGCGGCCAGCGCGAGCAGGTCCTCGTCCGTCGTACGGAGGTCCCAGAGGCGGTCGAGGGCGACCAGAGTCGCGGCCGCGTCCGCTGACCCGCCGGCCATCCCGCCCGCAACCGGGATCGCCTTGGCCACCTCGATCCGCGCGCACCGGTCGATGCCGTGGTGGGCGGTGAGCAGCAGGCCGGCGTGCACGACGATGTTGTGCTCGTCGCGCGGGACCTCGGAGACGTCGACGCCGCCGATCGCCTCGACGTGCACGCTCCAGGCGTCGGCCTCGGTCACGGTGACGTCGTCGTACAGGCTGATCGCCTGGTAGATGGTGTCGAGCGGGTGGAAGCCGTCGTCGCGGACCGGTCCGACGCCGAGGAACAGGTTGATCTTGGCCGGCGCCCGCACCGTCACGCTGTCCATGTGACCCCCTCGGCGATGCGAGCGAAGGCGTGCACGTCGAGCTGCTCGCCCCGGGTCATCGGGTCGATCCCGGCCTTCCGCAGGGCCTCCTCGGCCGCGTCCGCCGAGCCGGCCAGGTTGCGCAGCGCGGGCCGCAAGGCCTTGCGGCGCTGGGCGAACGCGGCGTCGATGACCGCGAACACCTGCTCACGGCTCGCGGTCGTGACCGGGGGCTCGCGACGGGTCCAGGCGACCAGGCCGGAGTCGACGTTGGGGGCGGGCCAGAAGACGTTGCGGCCGATCGCGCCGGCCCGTCGTACGTCGGCGTACCAGGCCGCCTTCACCGACGGGACGCCGTACGTCTTCGACCCGGGCGGAGCGGCGAGCCGGTCGGCCACCTCGGACTGCACCATCACCAGGCCACGCTCGAGGCTGGGCAGCAGGGCGAGCAGGTGCAGCAGCACCGGGACCGAGACGTTGTACGGCAGGTTGGCCACCAGCGCGGTCGGCGCCGGGCCGGGGACCTGCTGGATCCGCAGCGCATCCTCGTGGACCACCTCGAACGCGCCGGCCTGCGCGGGCGCGTACGTCGCGATGGTGGCCGGCAGCTCCGCGGCCAGCAACGGGTCGACCTCGATGGCGACGACCCGGCGGGCGACAGCGAGTAGGGCCAGGGTCAGCGAGCCGAGCCCGGGCCCGACCTCGACGACGACGTCCTCGGCGGTGATCTTGGACTCCGTCACGATCCGGCGAACCGTGTTCGGGTCGATGACGAAGTTCTGCCCGCGCTGCTTGGTGGGCCGCAGGTCGAGCTTCGCGGCCAGCGTGCGGACCTCGGCGGGACCGAGCATGCGCGGGGGGTCGGCCTGCTCAGTCACCCGCCAACCCTAGAGCCCACCCCGACCCGGCGCGAAAGTGCACGTAATTGCGCCGGGTCAGCGTTCACACGTGCACCTTTGCGCCGGGTCAGCGTTCACACGTGCACCTTTGCGCCGGGTCGCGCTAGAAGCCGGCGCCGCAGTGGGGCCAGGCTCCGTAGCCACCGGAGGCGTCGCGGAGGCGTTCGGCGACGGCGATCTGCTCCTCGCGGCTGTGCTGGTCGGGGCGGCCGGTGCCGCCGTACGCCTGCCAGGTGCCGAGGTTGAACTGCAGGCCGCCGTAGTAGCCGTTGCCGGTGTTGGCGTGCCAGTTCCCGCCGGACTCGCACTGGGCGATCTTGTCCCAGACGCTGCCGCTGGAGACCGCGGGCGCCTGCTTGGTGCCGACCCGGACGACGGCCGGGGTGGCGGCGCGCAGGACCTGCTGGCGCAGCACCGTACGACGGAACTCCCTGCCGTTGTGCAGGACGACCCGGTAGGTCACGTCGCGGACGCCGGCGACGCCCTCGCGCTCGGTCTCCCGGTCGCCGACGTACAGCGAGGAGTCGGGCCTCTCGACGACCTTCGGCGCGACCCGCTCGTGGGCGACGCGCTTGGTGGTCTTCTTGACCCGGATCAGGGTGACCCGGTCGCCGCCCTCGAGCGGACGGCCCAGGGCCGGCTTGACGATGTCGTCGGCGTCGTAGGTGACGTGCAGGTCGCTGAGCAGGCCGCGCACGTTCGGGGCGGCGATCGCGACCACGCGCGGACGCTGGTTGCCGATGGTGACCACGAAGCGCTTCGGCGTGGTGATCGCCAGGCGCATGCCGGCGCGGTCGATGGAGGCGCTCCGGCTGGCCGAGATGTCGGCGTTCGCGTACCGGATGCCGAGCTGGTCGAGCGCGTCGGCGACCTCGTGCTCGGTGGTCCAGTAGGTCTTGGTGACACCGTCGACGGTCACGGCCAGCGGCTTGCCGTAGCTCACGCTGACCCGGCTGCCGTCCTCCACGGAGGAGTCGAGCGAGGGGTAGACCACGTCGTGGGAGCCGAGATCGATGTGCTGGCTGTCCAGCACGCCGCGGACGTCACCGGCGAAGGTGCGCACGGTCTTGACGTTGCCGTCGACGGAGAGGGTGACCTCGCGGGTGGCGGCGGCGTAGCCGACGGTGGTGCCCACCACGGCGGTCGCGATGGCCGCGACCAGGCCGGCCTGCCAGGCCCGGGACTTGCTGATGTGCGAGAGCAGAGAGCGCACGATGCTCCGATGTTCGAGCTCCCCGGGCCACGGACGTCCATCGCGCAGGGGCGCGTCGCAACAAGCCCCCGTGAGTCGTGCGATGTCCGAGATGTGAAGCAATCCGCTCCCGGCCAACGGTCATCGACCCTGACATCGCTAGCAACGGATCGCAAACTTGCTAGCACCCGCCACGCGGGGAGGGTGGGTCAACTCACGCTGATACGTCCGCTTTTGTGACCTCGGTCACGGAACCATCTGCAAGCAGGCAGCTAACCCCACCTGCCCCACCGGCCACCTCAGCCCCAGGTGCCCCCGAAGGCGCGCTCGGTGTTCGCCTCGATGGCGCGGCACAGCCCGGCCAGGTCCTCGCCCCGGGTCTCGGCCATCGAGCGCACCGTCAGCGGCACCAGGTAGGAGGCGTTCGGGCGGCCCCGGTACGGCGCCGGGGTCAGGAACGGCGCGTCGGTCTCCACCAGCACCCGGTCCTGCGGCGCGACCTGCAGCGCCGCCCGGAGCCGGTCGGCGTTCTTGAAGGTCACCGTGCCCGCGAAGGAGAGGTACGCACCCCGCTCCAGGCAGGCTGCCGCGAACGTCGAGTCGCCGGAGAAGCAGTGCATCACCCAGCGCGGCGGCGCGCCGACCTCGTCGACCACGCGCAGCACGTCCTCGTGCGCGTCGCGGTCGTGGATCACCAGGGTCCGGTCCAGCTCGTGGGCGAGCTCGATGTGCCGGCGGAACGAGCGCACCTGCGCCTCCCGGCCGTCCTCGCCGGTGCGGAAGTGGTCGAGTCCGGTCTCCCCCACCGCACGCACCCGCGGGTGCTCGGCCAGCGCGGCGATCTCGGCCAGCGCCTCGTCGAGCCGGCCCTCGGCCTCCAGGCGCGGCGCCTCGTTCGGGTGCAGGGCGACCCCGGCCACGATGGCGTCGTGCTCGGCCGCGACCTCGACGGCCCAGCGCGCACCGGGCAGGTCGCAGCCGATCTGCACGATCCGCGGCACCCCGACGGCGGCCGCGCGCTCCAGGGCCTCGGCGACGGGCATCGGGTCGGCGGGCTCGTCGTCGCCGTTCCACGGCGCGATGTCCAGGTGGCAGTGGTTGTCGACGACCGGGTGCGGCAGCGGCTCGGGAGCCTCGGGCCGGTCACCCTCGCGGCGTGCGGATCTCATGAGCCTCCTCGATCGACGTGCACCAGGTCGTAGACCTCGCGCTTGGGCACACCGGCCCGCTTGGCCACCGCGGCGATCGCCTCCTTGCGGGAGAGCCCGCTCTCCTCGGCGTCGGCGACCTGCGCGACCAGCGACGCCGGGTCGGTGTCGGCCACGAGCACCGCGCCCTCGACGACGAGGGTCACCTCGCCGCGCACGCCCTCGGCCGCCCAGTCGGCGAGCTCGGCGAGGGTGCCGCGGCGTACCTCCTCGTGGGTCTTGGTGAGCTCCCGGCACACCGCTGCCCGTCGTACGGGACCGAAGGCCTCGGCCAGTGCCCGCAGCGCCACCTCGGTGCGGTGCGGCGCCTCGAAGAAGACCAGCGTGCGCTGCTCGGCGACCAGCCCGGCGAGCCGCCGCGCCCGCTCACCGGGCTTGCGGGGCAGGAAGCCCTCGAAGCAGAACCGGTCCACCGGCAGGCCGCTGACCGCGAGCGCGGTGAGCACGGCCGAGGGGCCCGGGACCGCGGTCACGTGCACGCCGGCCTCGACCGCGGCGGCCACCAGCCGGTACCCGGGATCGGAGACGCTCGGCATCCCGGCGTCGGTGACGAGCACGACCCGGTCGCCGGCCAGCAGCGCGTCCAGCAGCTGGGGGGTGCGGGCCTGTTCGTTGCCCTCGAAGTAGGAGACGACCCGGCCGGCCGGCTCGATGCCGAGGTCGGTGGCGAGGCGCTTGAGCCGGCGGGTGTCCTCGGCGGCGATGACGTCGGCGCCGGCCAGCTCCTCGGCCAGCCGCGGCGGCGCGTCGGCCACCCTGCCGATCGGCGTCCCGGCGAGCACCAGGACGCCCGGAGAATCGGCAGCACTCATGGCGCCGATCATGACAGGCCGGCCAGGCCTCTCCTCGTAGGGTGGCCGTCGTGACCGCGCCCGCCCCGCCCTCGGCCCTGACGCGCGTCGTGACGCTGTCGCGGACCGCGACCGGGCGGGTGGTGCCGACCGCGGTGGCCCGGGCCCGGCAGCGCGTGCGCGACGACGACCCGGTGCTGTCGTGGGCGGCGAGCATCGGGATCGCCCTGCTGGCGGCCTTCCTGCGGCTGTGGAACCTCGGCTTCCCGAAGTCGTTCCTCTTCGACGAGACCTACTACGCCAAGGACGCCTGGTCGCTGGTGCACCACGGGTACGTGACCGGGTACGTCGACGACGCCAACACCCAGATCCTGGCCGGGAACACCAGCGGGCTGTTCACCAAGGACCCGAGCATGGTGGTCCATCCCGAGGTCGGGAAGTGGATCATCGGCCTGACCGAGCAGGTCGCCGGGATGACCCCGTTCGGCTGGCGGCTGGCGCCGGCGATCGTCGGCTCGCTGATGGTGCTGGTGATGATCCGGCTGGCCCGCCGGGTCACCGGCTCGACGCTGCTCGGCCTGGTGGCCGGGGTGCTGATGTGCTTCGACGGGCTCCAGTTCGTGCTCTCCCGGCTGGCGCTCCTGGACATCTTCGTGGCGTTCTTCGTGCTCTGCGCGGTCAGCTGCCTGGTGGCCGACCGGGACTGGTTCCGGGCCCGGCTCGCCGCGGCCGGGGACCGCTTCGACGGCTGGGGGCCGCGGGTCTGGTGGCGGCCGTGGCTGCTCGCCTCGGGGATCCTGTGGGGACTCGCGCTCGGCACCAAGTGGGCGGCGATCTTCCCGATGGCCGCGTTCGGGCTGCTGTTCTGGGCGTGGAGCTCGGGCGCACGCCGGTCATTCGGCGTGCGCTGGGCGTGGCTGCGGTCGGCGCTGCTCGACGCCATCCCGGCCTTCGGGTACGTCGTGCTGGTGCCGCTCGTGGTCTACCTGCTCACCTGGTCGGGCTGGCTGCTGCACGCCGGCGTCTACGAGCAGCACCTCGCGCACAACCAGTACGGGCCGTACTGGGGCAGCTACACCGAGCACGACGCGCACGGGTTCCTCCCCGAGCTGTTCCAGTCGCTGCGCTCGCTCGTGCACTACCACCACGACGTGCTCCAGTTCCACGAGAGCGGGCTCAACGACTCCACGCACCCCTACCAGTCGAACCCACTGGGCTGGCTGATCCTCAACCGCCCGGTCGGGGTCGACGCGCAGAACGACATCGCGGTCGGCGCGCAGGGCTGCGACGCGACCGGCGGGGAGACCTGCTTGCGCCAGGTGCTGCTGCTCGGGACCCCGGTGCTGTGGTGGTTCGGCACCCTCGCGCTGATCTGGTCGGCCGTGGCCTGGGTGGGCCGGCGGGACTGGCGGTACGGCGTCGTCGTGGTCGGCGTGCTGGTCACCTGGCTGCCGTGGCTGCGCTTCGACGACCGCCCGATCTTCAGCTACTACGCGATCGTGACCGAGCCGTTCCTGATCCTCGGGGCGGTGCTGCTGCTCGGCGAGATGCTCGGCCGCGCCGGCCCGGGCACGCTACGCCGCCAGGTGGGCGCGGTGGCCGCGGGCACGGTCGTGGTCGCGGTGATGCTGAACTTCGCCTACTTCTGGCCCATCTACACCGACGGGCTGCTGACCCAGACCGAATGGCTGCACCGGATCTGGTTCAAGCGCTGGATCTGAGGCTCAGGCTCCCGCGATCGGCGGAGCGGTGGGGTCGTTGCCCTCGGTGCCCTGCTCCCGGCGGACGTACTCCTCGATGGCCTCGACGTCGTGCTGGGCCCGGGTGGCGACGGCGAGCAGGTCGTTCATGGTGGCGACCTCCTCGACCTGCTCCTTGATGAACCACTGCATGAACTGCTCGGCCGCGAAGTCGTTCTCCTCGCGCGCGGTCCGGGTCAGCGCGAAGATCTGCTCGGAGACGCGCTTCTCCTGGGCCAGCGCGAGCTCGACCGGGCCGACCACGGAGTCGAACTTCGTCTCGGGGGCCTCGACGCCGGGGATGCGCACCTCGCAGTCGGTGTCGAGCAGGAACTGCACCATCATCATCGCGTGGTCGCGCTCCTCGAGCGCCTGGCCGTAGAAGAACGCGGCCGTCTGCGGCATCGTCAGGGCGTCGAAGTGGATCGCGCAGGCGATGTACTGCTGGTGGGCGGCGAACTCGTTCCCGATCTGCTCGTTGAGCTGCTCGGCGAAGCGGGGCGACGTCACGATCGGGAGACCTCCTGGTCGGGCTCAGGCGGCCTTCTTCTTGCCCGCCTTCTTCTGCTTGCGCATCACGGCCACGAGCTCGTCCTTCTTGACCTTCTTGCCGACCTTGGGCTTCCCGGCCACGACCTTGACGAGCTTGCGCTTGTGCACACCGTATCCGGCCGGGAGGGTGCCCTCCTTGAGCATGCGGATGGGGCAGCGGTCGCACCGCGACTTGGAGACGCAGCACTTCGTCTTCGGAAGCTTGACGGTCTTGCCCACACCTCACGGTAACACGGATTTAGGGCAGCCTTACCTTTCTCTTTCCTCACACCTGGCCGTGACGCGGGGGCAGCACGCCGTCGACCACCCAGCGGCCGAGGTGCTGGACCTTCCAGGCGGCGGGGTCGTGCAGCGTGTGCGTGCGGGCGTTGCGCCAGTGCCGGTCCAGGTTGAGCCGGGCCAGCGCCGACCGGGTGCCGCAGACCTCGAAGAGCCGGCTGCCCGCGTCCACCGAGGCAGTGGTACCGGCCGCGCGGACCGCGGCCACCGCCAGGCTGGCGGCACCGGCCGACTCCTCGCTCAGCCGGGCGCGGGCCTCGTCGACCGCGCGGCCCGCCTCGGCGAGCAGCGCCTCGGCAGCCCGTACGGCGACCTCGGTCTCGCCGAGCGCGTGCACCACCAGCGGGTCCTCGGCCGCCCGCTCGACGCCGGCGTCCGGGTAGGGCCGGCTGCTGGTGCGCACGAACGCGGCCGCGTCGGTGACCGCGCGCCGGGCGATGCCCACGTCGATGGCCGCGTGCAGCAGCTGGGCGAAGGCGCCGTAGACCTGGGGCTGGTCGAAGGTGGTCGCGTACGGCGTGACCCGCTCCGCCGGCACCCGTACGTCGGCGAGCCGGACCGTCCCCGAGGCGGTGGTGCGCTGGCCGAGCCCGTCCCAGTCGTCGACCACGGTGACGCCGGGCTGGTCACGCTCGACCCAGGCCACGTGCATCGGCCCGTCGACGTCGAGGTGGGCCAGCACCGGGACCCAGTCGGCGAACAGCGCGCCGGTGCAGTAGCCCTTGGTGCCGTTGAGCAGCCAGCCGCCCTCGGCCGGCGTCAGCGTGGTCCGGTAGTCGCGGACGTGCTTGGTGCCCAGCTCGGACTGCGCGTTGCCGAACCAGGCGCCGCGCAGGACCTGGTCGAAGAAGAAGGCCTGCTGGGCCGGGCCGGCCTGGTGGCGCAGGTGGTTGACGTAGACGAAGTGGCTGTGCGGGATCTGCGCGACGTTCGGGTCGCCCTGCGCGATCGCGCGGAAGACCTCGGCGACCACGTCGGCGGGCAGGTCGGCGCCGCCGTGCTCGGCGGGCACGGTGATCGCGAGCAGGCCGCTGTCCGCGAGCACCCGCAGCTCGTCGTACGGGAGGAGGCGCCGCGCGTCGCGCTCGGCGGCCTCCTCGGCGAACCGCTCCCCCAGCTCGCGAGCCACCCGCACCGCCTCGGCGGCGGAGAGGACGGGGACGGTGCTGGGACAGGAGGTGGTCAGGGTGGTCATGGTCGCTCCCGTTGTCTAGTAAGTCTTGTAACTCACTAGACTTTAACACCCCGGCGGTCAGACGGGCGTCAACCGGAACACCCGGATGGCGCGGTCGGTCCGCGTCCGGTAGGCGGCGTAGACGGAGGTGACCTCGATCATCCGCCGGTAGGCCGCCTCGGCCTCCTCGCCCTCCAGCAGTCGTGCCCGCACCGGGATCCGCTGGCCGCGCACCACCGCGACGGCCTCGGGGTCGGCGATCAGGTTGCCCGTCCAGGCGGGGTGGTGCTCCTGCCCGAAGTTCGAGCCGACCACGACCAGGGTGTCCCGGTCGCGGGCGAAGAGCAGCGGCGAGACCCGGGGCCGGCCGCTCTTGCGCCCGGTGGTCTCCAGCAGCATGGTCGGTGCGCCGATCGGCCCGAGCACGGTCCGGCGCCCCTCGGAGCGGACCAGGATGCGCCGGTCCAGCGGCATCAGCTTGCGGATCGTCCAGGAGCCGGGCTTCGTCGCGGCGAACCGCTGGCCGACCCGGGACAGCGCCGAGTCGCGGCTGCCCCAGGCATCGTCGGGGATCTCCACCATGGCGCTCAGTAAGGCAGGACGGCCCCGAAAAGTCGAGCATCCCGCCGTACGGGACCTCTCCTCAGCGACCCGATGCCGTGCGACACTGCCGCAGACTCACTGCCCGCCAGGCACCCCTCCCAAGGAGTCCGATGACCGGCCTGCTCACCCGCCGCACCTCCGTCCCCGGCTCGACCCCGCTCGGCCGCGCCGCCCTCGAAGCCCGCTCGCTGGCGATCCTGGCCCGGGCCGGCGCCGTCGGCGTCGGCTCGCCCGCCAAGGTCGCCGAGATGCTGCGCACGCTGGGTACCTTCGGCGCCTTCGGGGCCGCGGTGCACCTGGCCGCGATCCGGCACGGCGGCAACATCGCCATCACCGACGACCGCGGCGACCTGACCTACGCGGAGTTCGACGCGCAGATCAACCAGCTCGCGCACGCGCTGCTCGACCTGGGCCTGAAGCCCGGCGACGGCGTCGGCATCCTGTGCCGCAACCACCGCGCCCCGATGATCGTCGGCTTCGCAGCCTCGCGCGCGGGCCTGCGCAGCCTGTGGCTGAACACCTCGTTCTCGGCCCGCCAGGCCCGCGAGGTCTGCGAGCGCGAGGGCGTCGACCTGCTCGTCCACGACGACGAGTTCTCCGAGGCACTGGCCGAGGTGCAGCCGCGGTTCGGCAAGTTCTCCGTCGACGTCACCGGCGCTGGTGCCCCGGACGCGCTCGACGAGCTGATCGCCGGCGGCAGCCCGGAGATGCCCAGCGCACCGGAGAAGCCGGGCCGGATCGTGCTCCTCACCAGCGGCACCACCGGTACCCCGAAGGGTGCGCCCCGGCCGGACCCGCGCGGGTTCTCGCTGGCCGCCGCGGTGCTCGAGCGGATGCCGATGCGCTCGGGCCAGACCACGATCATGGGACCGCCGATCTTCCACGGCACCGGCATGCTCATCGCGATCCTGACGATCTCGCTGGGGTCGCGCCTGGTGCTGCGTCCCAAGTTCGACCCGGAGCAGATGCTCGCCGACATCGCCGAGCAGCGGGCGACGACGATCTGCGTGGTGCCGGTGATGCTGCAGCGGATGCTCGACCTCGGCGAGGACGCCATCGCCGAGCACGACCTCAGCTCGCTGCAGTGCGCGTTCACCGCGGGCTCGCAGCTGCCGGCGGCGCTCTCGGGCCGGTTCCAGGACGCGGTCGGCGACGTCATCTACAACCTGTACGGCTCGACCGAGGTCTCGATCGCGACGCTGGCCACCCCCGAGGAGGTGCGCCGGTACCCGACGTCGGTGGGCCGGCCGGCGCTCGGGGTCCGGGTGCGGATCCTCGACGACCGCGGCGAGGACGTGCCCCAGGGCGCGACCGGCCGCATCTTCGTGGGCACCGTGACGCCGTTCGAGGGCTACACCGGCGGGGGCGGCAAGGAGATCATCGACGGCCTGATGTCCACCGGCGACGTCGGCCACTTCGACGAGGCCGGCCGGCTCTACATCGACGGGCGCGACGACGAGATGATCGTCTCCGGTGGCGAGAACGTCTTCCCGCGCGAGGTCGAGGAGCTGCTGCTCACCCTCGACGGCGTCACCGACGTGGCCGTGCTCGGGGCCGACGACGAGGCGTTCGGCCAGCGGTTGAGGGCCTTTCTCGTCCTCGCCGAGGGCGCCGAGGTCACCGAGGACCAGGTCAAGGACTACGTCCGCGACAACCTCGCGCGCTACAAGGTGCCGCGCGACGTGCTGTTCCTCGACGAGCTGCCGCGCAACCCGACCGGGAAGATCCTCAAGCGCGAGCTCGCCCTGCTCTGAGCGCCGACGCTCGCGTCCGGAGACACCGCGAGCCGGCCCCGTCGTGAGATCGGGGCCGGCTCGTCGTACGGCGCGGCGCTAGGCGAACAGGCTCACGCCACCAGGTCCGATCAGCAGACCGAGCACGATGAGCACGATCCCCGCGAGGATCCCGCCCCGCAGCAAGGTGACGATGCCGGCGATCACCAGCAGTACCGCAATGATCCAGAGAAGCGTTGCCATCAGCGTCCCACCGCCTTCTCGAGCTGTGCCTTGTTCATCTTCGACCTCCCCTTGATCCCCTTTTCCTTGGCCTCGTTGTAGAGCTGGTCGTAGGTCCGACCGCCCTCGCCGCGGTGCGAGCGAAGCCCGCCGCGCCGTCCCGAGGAGATGTCCTGGGTCGACGTACGGGACCTCTCCCGCGACTCGCCGTGCCGGGCCCGTTCCTTGTTCACCGTCCGTGCGGCGATCTCCTCCGCCTCGTCGGTGCTGTGCCCGCGCTCCTTCAGTCCGGCCTTGATGTGGTCGTACTGCCGTTCGCGCTTGGCACTCCACTCTCCTCGTGGCATCGGCTGCCTCCTTCGCATCCGCCCAGGAAGTACCCGGCGCGAGGCAGCCGAAACGGCTCAACCGCGCGCATCCAGCAAGCGCACGACGGCGCGGTCCGCGGAATCCTGACCGCGCGGGACCGTGTCGAGGACGGTGCCGTCGTCGAACAGGTCGACCACCCGCGGGTCCACGTACGACGCGCGCGCGACCGCCGGGGTGTTGCCGAGAAGGCGGGCGGCCTCCTCGACCGCGGCACGCACCTGGCGCTTGCGCGCGGTCGCCGACGCAGCCCGCGGCGTGGCGGCCAGCGCGACGGCGACGGTCACGGTGGCGTGCCAGGTGCGGAAGTCCTTGGCGGTCACGTCCAGCCCGGTCACCGCGCGCACGTGCTCGTTGATCTCCTCCGGTGTCACCGGCTTCCAGCGCCGGCCGTCCTTGGCGGCCAGCAGCCGGTCGGCGCCGCGACGGGCTCGGGCCAGCTCGTCGAGGACGGCGCACACGTCCGGGTCCTCGACGTGCACCTCGTGCTCGATGCCGGCCTTGCCGACGAAGGCGAACCGGAAGCCGCCGTTCTCGCGGCGCAGGTGCCGCCGCTCCAGGGTGGTCAACCCGTGGCTGCCGTTCTCCTCCGCGTACTGCTCGGCGCCGAGCCGGAAGCAGCCCAGGTCGATGAGCCGGACCGCGGCGGCGAGCACCCGCTCGCGCGGGTCGTCGGGGGTGCGCAGCTGCCGGCGCAGTCGTCGTCGCATCCCCGGCAGCCGGCGCGCCAGCTCCTGGACCCGCTCGAACTTCTCCAGGTCGCGCTGCTCGCGCCAGGCCGGGTGGTAGAGGTACTGGCGCCGGCCGGCGTCGTCGGTGCCGACGGCCTGCAGGTGCCCGCGCGGGTGCGGGCAGATCCACACGTAGGTCCAGGCCGGCGGGATGACCAGCGCCTTGACCCGCGCGACGTCCTCGGGCGGCAGGGGCGCACCGGCGGCATCGAGGTAGCGGAAACCGCGGCCGTGCCGGACCCTGCGCCAGCCCGGCTCCTGGCACGAGACGGTGCGCAGCCGCATGGAGGCGCCGGTACCCGCGCTCCCGAGGCCGGAAACGCGGCTACCGAACCGCGCCGCTCCCCCACCCGCCGGTCCGCGCCGCGGCGGCGACCTGGGCGGCCACGCCGGCGACGTCCTCGCCGAGCAGGCCGGCAGTGACGCGGATGTGCCCGCCGGCCGACGGCAGCACCTGGAACGGCGCGCCCGGCGCGACGCCGATGCCCTGGGCGGCCAGCCGCATCAGCGCGGCGGCCTCGTCGTGCACCGGCACCCAGACGTTGAGCCCGTCGCTGCCCCGGACCTCGATGCCCTCGTCCTCGAGCACCGCCACGAAGGCCGTACGACGAGCCGCGTACTCCTCCCGCGCCCGGGACACCTCGGCCTGGCTGGCCGGGTCGGTGAGCAGCACCAGCAGCACCCGCTGCAGCAGCCGGCTGCTCCACCCCTGGCCGAGCTGGCGCAGGTGCCGCACCGCGCCGATGACGTCGGCCGGCCCGCTCATCGCGGCCAGCCGCAGGTCCGGCCCGTGCGACTTGGAGTAGCTGCGCAGGTGCACGGTGCGCTCGGGCAGCCAGGTCCCGAGGCTGACCGCCTCGGCCACCGAGATCGACGAGGTCGAGTCGTCCTCGACCACGAGTGCGTCGTGGCGGGCGAGCACCTCGGCCAGCTCGCGCAGCCGCGCCGGCGAGGTCGAGATCCCGGTCGGGTTCTGCGCCCGCGGCTGCAGGAAGACCGCGCGCACCGGTTGCTCCAGGGCCGCGGCCAGCAGCGCGGGGTCCATGCCGTCGGCGTCCAGCGGCACCCCGACGACCTCGATGCCGGCGTGCTCGAGCTGGTCGAGCAGCGGCGGGAAGCAGGGGTGCTCGACGACGACGCGGTCGCCGTACCGCAGCGCGGTGCGGATCAGCAGCTCGAGGCCGTCCATGGCCCCGTCCACCACCGTCATCGCCGGGGCGTCGTACGGCCAGGTCCCGGCGAGCACCGCGGCCAGGTCGGGCAGCACCGGCTCGTCGAGGTAGGAGCGCGGCGCGCCGACCGCGCCGGCCGAGAGCGCCCGGTCCAGCGAGGGCAGCAGCGCCGGGTCCGGCACGCCGGTGGAGAGGTCGAGCGCGAAGACGGTCTGGTGCTCGAGCGCCTGCTTGTACCGGCCCTCGCGCGGGGCACTGCCGTCGGCGACCACGGTGCCGCGGCGGCCCTCGGTGCGCAGGGTGCCGGCGCGGGTGAGCAGCGACCAGGCCGAGGAGACCGTCGTCGGCGAGAGCATCAGCTCGCGGCCGACGTCCCGGATCGGCGGCAGCCGGTCGCCGGGGCGGAGCACGCCCTCGCGGATGGTCCGGCTGACCGCGGCGGCCAGGCCCTTGGCGGTCGGCTCGTCGAGGCGCTGCTCGATCTCGGAGATCACCTGCACCTTTGTGACAGTACAGCGGACCTATTGTCATGGCTAGATCTGTTACTTAACGTTCGAGGCATGACCACGCGCATCTCTCACTGGATCGACGGCCGCACCCAGGCCGGTACCTCCGGCCGCACCGCCCCGGTACACAACCCCGCCACCGGAGCCGTCACCGGCGAGGTCGACCTCGCCACCACCGCCGAGGTCGGTGCCGCCGTCGCGAGCGCGAAGACCGCCGCGCAGGCCTGGCGCTCGTCCTCGCTCTCCCAGCGCTCCGCGGTGCTGTTCGCCTTCCGGCACCTGCTCCACGAGCGCGCCGACGACCTGGCCGCGATCGTCACCGCCGAGCACGGCAAGGTGCACGCCGACGCCCTCGGCGAGATCGCCCGCGGCCTCGAGAACGTCGAGTTCGCCGCCGGCGTCCCGCAGCTGCTCAAGGGCGGCTTCTCCGAGCAGGCCGCCACCGGCGTGGACGTCTACAACATCCGTCAGCCGCTCGGCGTCGTCGCCGGCATCACCCCGTTCAACTTCCCGGCGATGGTGCCGCTGTGGATGTGCGCCAACGCGATCGCCTGCGGCAACGCGTTCGTGCTCAAGCCGAGCGAGAAGGACCCCTCGGCGGCGCTGTTCCTCGCCGAGCTGTGGAAGGAGGCCGGTCTCCCCGACGGCGTCTTCACCGTCGTGCACGGCGACAAGGAGGCCGTCGACGCGCTGCTGGTGCACCCGGACGTGGCCGCGCTCAGCTTCGTCGGCTCCACCCCGATCGCCAAGTACATCTACGAGACCGGCACCGCGCACGGCAAGCGGGTCCAGGCCCTCGGCGGTGCGAAGAACCACGCCCTGGTGCTCCCCGACGCCGACCTCGACGTGGCCGCCGACGCGATCGTCTCGGCGGCGTACGGTGCGGCCGGCGAGCGCTGCATGGCGCTCTCGGTGGCCGTCGCGGTCGGCGACGTCGCCGACGCGCTGGTCGACGCGATCGCGCTGCGGCTGCCCAAGCTGGTCGTCGGCGACGGCTCCGAGCCGGGGACCGACATGGGCCCGCTCATCACCCGCGAGCACCGCGACAAGGTCGCCTCCTACGTCGACGCCGGCGAGGCCCAGGGCGCCACCGTGGTCGTGGACGGCCGCACCGCCGACGTGCCGCAGGACGGCTTCTTCCTCGGCACCACGCTGCTCGACAACGTGACCTCGGAGATGACCTGCTACCGCGACGAGATCTTCGGCCCGGTGCTGGGCGTGGTCCGGGTGGAGACGTACGACGAGGGCCTGGCGCTCATCAACGCCAACCAGTACGCCAACGGCACCGCGATCTTCACCCGCGACGGCGGCGCCGCCCGGCAGTTCCAGTTCGACGTCGAGGTCGGCATGGTCGGCATCAACGTGCCGATCCCGGTGCCGGTGGCCTACTACTCCTTCGGCGGCTGGAAGGACTCGCTCTTCGGCGACACCCACATGTACGGGCCCGAGGGCATCAACTTCTACACCCGCGGCAAGGTCGTGACCTCGCGCTGGCCGGACCCGGCCACCTCGTCGGTCGACCTCGGCTTCCCGCGGACCCGGTGACCGCGATGAGCGACTACACGACGTACGACGGGGACCTGGTCCGCAAGCTCGACCGGACCCACGTCTTCCACTCCTGGTCGGCCCAGGCCACGCTGAACCCGGTCCCGATCCAGAGCGCCCAGGGCAGCCGGTTCACCGACTACGACGGCAACACCTACCTCGACTTCTCCTCCCAGCTGGTCAACGCCAACATCGGGTACGGCCACCCGGCCGTGGTCAAGGCGATCCAGGAGCAGGCCGCACGGCTGGCCACGGTGGCGCCCTCGTTCGCCAACGACGCCCGCTCCGAGGCGGCCCGGCTGATCGCCGAGATCGCCCCGGGCGACCTGAACTGGGTGTTCTTCACCAACGGCGGCGCCGAGGCCAACGAGAACGCGATCCGGATGGCCCGGCTGCACACCGGCCGGTCCAAGGTGATGACGACCTACCGGAGCTACCACGGCTCCACCTCGGGCGCGATCATGATGACCGGCGACCCGCGGCGCTGGCCCTCGGATCCGGGCCAGCCCGGCTTCGTGCACTTCTGGGGTCCCTACGCCTACCGGTCCGCGTTCCACAGCGAGTCCGAGGAGCAGGAGGCCGAGCGCGCGCTGCAGCACCTGCGCGAGACCATCATGGTCGAGGGCCCGGGCACCATCGCCGCGATCGTGCTGGAGACGGTGGTCGGCACCAACGGCATCCTGGTCCCGCCGCCGGGTTACCTGGCCGGCGTCCGGGAGATCTGCGACGAGCACGGCATCGTCTTCGTCGCCGACGAGGTGATGGCCGGGTTCGCCCGCTGCGGCGAGTGGTTCGCCGTCGACCACTGGGGCGTCACGCCCGACCTCATCACCTTCGCCAAGGGCGTGAACTCGGGCTACGTGCCGCTGGGCGGCGTGGTCATCTCCGAGGAGATCGCGGCCACCTTCGCCGAGCGGCCCTACCCGGGTGGGCTCACCTACTCCGGTCACCCGCTGGCCTGCGCGTCCGCGGTCGCCTCGATCACCGCGATGCGCGAGGAGAAGATCGTCGAGCACGCCCGCCACCTGGGCGCCGACGTGATCGGCCCGGCGCTGCGCGAGCTCGCCGAGCGGCACCCCTCGGTCGGCGAGGTCCGCGGCCTCGGCGTCTTCTGGGCGCTCGAGCTCGTCAAGGACCGGGCCACCCGGGAGCCGCTGGTGCCGTTCAACGCCGCCGGTCCGGCCGCCGCGCCGATGAGCGAGTTCGCCGCGGCCTGCAAGGCCGAGGGGCTGTGGCCGTTCGTGCACTTCAACCGCACCCACGTGGTGCCGCCGTGCACGACCAGCGACGACGAGGTCCGCGAGGGCATCGCCCTCCTGGACCGGGCGCTGGACGTGGCGGACCGGCACTACACCGGCTCCTGAGCACGCACGAAGGGCCGGCCGCGGGCAGTTCGCGGCCGGCCCTTCGTCGTCGTGTCAGCGGACCACGATCGCCTTCACCGCGACCTTGGCCGCGACGTAGCGGGCGTCGCCGGAGTACCCGGCGACCACGGTCCAGGTGCCCTTGGTCAGGCGGGGCACCTTCACGGTGACCACGCCACCGGCCAGGGTGCCGGTCACGGTCTTGCGGGCGCTGCCCTTGGCCAGGGTCACGGTGACCTTGCCGCCGGCCTTGAGCAGCCCGGCCGGGGTCGTGATGGTCACCTTGTAGGCGCCGGCCCTCGTGCGGGTCGGGGCCTTCACCACCGCGCCGGTCACCTTGGACACGCGCGCCTTGGTCACCGTCAGCGTGCCCGTCCTGCTGAACCCGACGATCTGGTCGTCACCGGTGTAGCTGACCGTGAACGGGTAGGACCCGGGCACCAGCTTGGGCAGGGCGAACGACGCCTTGTTCAGCGCCACCGGCGCCGTGAGGGTCGCGCCCGCGACGACCAGCTTGGCCGTGCCCGCCGGGATCCGGCCGTACTCGTTCTCGATGGCCACGTTGACCTTCGGCGCCACGCCGTACGACACCGGGGGTGCCGTCACCGTCTGCGTGGAGACCACCGCGCCGGGCAGCCCGCCGAAGAAGGTCCGCAGCTTGGCCAGGCCCTCCTGGGCGAAGGTGACGTTGGCCCGCGCCTGGGCGAGCTGCTGCTTCTGCGGGTCGGTGAGCGTCGACTCGTCGGCCGGGATCGCGAAGCTGAGGCCCAGCTGCGGCGCCTTGCTGGTGAACCACCACTCGGTCATGTACTCGCGGAACGTCGGCAGCCCCGTGGAGGCATCGGCGTTCTGCTGGATCCACTGGCGCTTGACCGAGGTGCTCGACGGGTTGGCGCCGTCACCGCGCTGGTAGTTGACCAGGAACGGCACCTGCAGCTTGCGGACGACGTCCGGGAAGGCGCTCAGGTCGCCGTTCGGGTAGTAGGAGACCCGGGTGCCGGTGTTGGGGTCGTACTCGGTGATGAGGTTCTTCAGGTACTTCCGGACCACGTCGCCGTACAGGTAGGAGGGCCGGAAGTTCGTGGTGGCGCCGCTGTAGGCGTTGTCCCGGATGTGGATCGGGTTGCTGCCGCCGTTGGTGCCGTTGGTGGTGCCGCCGTCGAGGACCAGGTCCACGTTGTAGACGGTGGTCACGTCGTTCTTCTGCGCCTCGCGGTTGACGTACTTCAGCACCGCGCGGGTGTTGTGGCACCAGGTGCCGCCGAAGAGGATCACGAAGTTCTTGTCAGCGGTGTCCTTCACCTCGAGCAGGTGCAGCAGCTCGGGGTAGGTGATCTGCTTGATCCGCCACCCGTCCGCGTTGTCGGCGTCGTCGATGATGTCACCGCCGTAGCGGGCGTCGTCGGCGAAGGCCAGGTCGTGCTTGTGGTTGGCGGCGTCCTTCCACCAGGCGAACTGGCTGCGGCTGTCGATCGCCGCGCCGCCGCCGATGGCGGTGAAGGCGGCGCCGATCTCCCCCGGCACGTCCGCCGAGGTGGACAGGTTCACCCAGTCGACGACCTTGTCGGGCGTCCCCGAGGAGGTGTGGTCCTTGTCGTAGACGAAGAACGCGTCGTCGGAGGCGCCGATCGCGGCGGTCTGGCCGGTACGGAAGTCCCAGGCCGGATCCGTCGTGTCGTTGACCACCGCGTCGTCCGCGGTGACGGTGACGCTGGTCTGGCTGGCCGACGGCACCGCCTTGATGCCGTTGCCCAGGTACTGGCCGAGCAGGTTCTTCCAGGTGTTCCCGAAGATCGCCTGCGAGCCCGCGGCCAGGTTGATGCCGGCCGGGTTGCGGGTGTCGAGGTTCCGGGCGCTGTCGGCGCCGGCGTACCCGGACAGGTTCGGGTCGAACCAGTAGATCTTGGTCGCGCCGGCCGCCTTGGCCGCGGTGTCGGCCGCGACCGCGTTGGCCTTGAAGCCCGTGTCGCCGGGCGACCCGATCAGGAAGGCGTACTGGCCGGGCTGCTGCAGCAGCCACTGGAACCGGTCGTAGGTGACCGTCTCCACGACCGTCTGGGCGGGCAGGCCGAGCGTGTCGGCCAGGTAGGTGGTGTCGACCGCGGTGGTGGCGGTCCGGTCGGCGGCGGCGCCGGTGGAACCGAGTCCGCCGACGGCCAGCGGCCCGGCCGCCAGGGCGAGGCCGGCGACGGCCGCGACGAGCCGCCGCGTGCTGGATGCGTTCATCGGGATGTCCTTCTGTTCAAGGGCTTGCGGGTCTCTCGTGGATGGCGGGGGCGTCAGGCACGCTCCTTCCGACGGCGGCCCAGGGCGGTGTAGCCGCCCACCGCGGCCAGGCCCAGGGCGCCCAGGCCGCCGAGGATGACGAGGCCGGCACTCGACGAGGAGCCGTGCTCGGTGCGCGCGGCGGTCGGTTCGATCACCTCGGCGTCGGAAGCGTCGGCCTGAGCCAGGTCGCCGATCGCCGGGGTCGTGCTCGTCGTCGGGGCACCGGGCTTCGCCGCGGCCGCGCCGGGGGTGGCTGCGCCCGTGGTCCCGGTGGTCCCGGTCGTCGTCGCCGGGTCGGTGGCCGCGTCGGTGGCACCGGCGCTCCCGGGCTTCGCCGACGACTTCGTGCCGGCGCCGGACGGCTTCGTGTCCCCGGTGGACGGCCTGGTGGACGGACTGCTGGACGGCCTCGGCTTGCTCGGCGTGGTGGTGCCGCCGCCGGCGTGCTTGGCCTGCCACTCCTTGTAGCCGGTGGCGCGCTCCCACTCGGTCCACGGGATCGACTGACCGTCGGCGTAGTGCACCTTGTTGCTGTCGAAGTCGAACCAGGCTCCGGGGATGTAGGTGCACGCCTCGTCGTCGTACCCGGGCAGGGTGTCCTGGCCGTCGGTGTAGGTGTTGCCGTCGTCGCCCTTGACCGTGATCGGGTGCGGGTTGTCGGCGGGGTTGGTGACCGCGTGCGCCGCCGGCGCGAGGGCGACGCCGGCCAGGGCGGCGCCGGCCCATGCCAGGACTGGGATGACGGTGAGGATGCGCTTCATTTCTCTCTCCTGTTGGGGGATCAGACGGACAGGTGCAGCGGACGGGGGGCATCGGACTCGAAGACCTCGTCGTCGAGCAGGCCGGTCTGCCGCGCCACGACAGTGGCGCTGACCGCGGCCGCAGTGACGTTGGTGGCGGTGCGGGCCATGTCGGCGATCGCCGAGATCGGCAGCGTCACCGCGACGAACTCCAGCGGCAGCCCGGCCGCGGCGAAGACGGTCGCGGCGGCGACGGTGGCGGTGCCGGGCACGCCCGCGGTGCCGACCGAGACCAGCACGCCGAGGATCGCGAGCACCAGGTAGTCCTGCACCGAGTAGTCGATGCCGTAGGCGTTGATGCCCCAGATCGCGATGATGATCGGCCAGATGCCGGAGCAGCCGGGCATCCCGATGGTGGTGCCGAGCGGGGCGGTGAAGTGCGCGATCTCGGGGTGCACCCCGACCCGCTGGGTGAGCACGTCCGTGGTCACCGGCAGGGTGCCGACGCTGCTCTGGGTGGAGAAGGCGGTCAGCTGCGCGGGCACGAGCTTGCGGAAGAACGCGACCGGGCTGACGTCCGCGAAGACGCGCAGGATCACGCCGTTGACCGCGAAGGTGTGCACCGCGCAGGTCGCCCAGGTCAGACCCAGCAGCCCGAGCAGCGACCAGAACTTGTCGCCGAGGTGGGTGGTGGTCGCGACCACGTTCGCGGTCAGCGCCACGATCGCGTACGGCGTCAGCCGGATGACGAAGCCGACCGTCTTGAAGACCACCAGCTTGAGCGCCTCGACGCCGTCGCGGAACGGGCGCACCGCGGCCTCGTCCCGCTCGGCCAGCGACAGGTAGGCGATCGAGACGGCGACCGAGACCAGGATGATCGGGATGATGTGGTTGGCACCCAGGTCGCCGACGACGTTGACCGGGAAGAACCCGACGACCACGTCGGTGAAGTGCTGCACCGAGTTCTGCAGCACCGAGAGCTCCTCGCCTCCGAGGGTCTCGTGCACGCCGCGGCCGGTGCCGGAGGCGAGCCCGACGCCGAGCGCGAGCAGCACCGCGAGCGCGTTGCTGGCCAGCAGCCAGAACACCGACCGGAGCCCGATGCTGCGCAGCTTCTCCAGGCTGCCCAGCGAGACGACGCTGGCGATGATCGCGACCACGACCAGCGGCGCCACCGAGGCGAGCAGGACGTTGATGTAGATCCGCCCGATCGGCTCGATGTACTCGACGTGGGTGCGCGCGACCAGCCCGATCGGGATGCCGAGGGCCAGCGCCAGCAGAGTCAGCAGGCTGAAGTTCACCCGGCGCCGCCGCAGCAGCGCGATGCCTGCGTACGCGACGACCACCAGCGCCAGCACTCCCAGTTCCGGCCACTTCACGAGGGCTCTCCTTTTCTCGTTAATCTCTAGTAAGTAACTTAACTTAAATGTTGAAGCATTCCCGGACGCATGTGAAATCGGTCTTGCTTGTTGAGACAGAGCGCCAGGATGTGAGACGGACTCAGCCGCAGCGGCGCCGTACGACGTCCGCGGAGGCCCAGGCCGGCAGCGCTCGCGGGTCCGGGCTGGGCAGCCCCTCGTCGTCGTAGGACCAGGTGGGCCCCTCGGTCACGAGCGCGCGGAGCGCGGCCAGCAGCCGGTCCACGTCGGTCGCCGTCGACCCGATCCCGAGGCTCGCCCGGACCGCGGTCGCGCCGCCGTGCAGCCGGTCCAGCAGCGGGTGCGCGCAGAAGCGGCCGTCGCGCACGCCGATGCCGCGCTCGGCCGACAGGTACTGCGCGACCAGCTCGGCCGGGTACTCGTCGACGACGAACGTGACCAGCCCGATCGCCTCCGCCTCCCCCGGCCAGATCGCCAGCGTGCGGATGCCGTCGATCCCGGCCAGCCCGTCGACCAGGCGGTCCCGCAGGGCTTCCTCGCGCCGGGCGAGCGCGCCGGCGGGCAGGGCCGCGAGCGCCTCGCAGGCGGCGGCCAGCGCGACCGCGCCGACGACGTTCGGGGTGCCGGCCTCGTGCCGGGCGGGCGTGGCGGCCCAGGTGGTCCGGCCCACGGTCACCCGGCGGACCGCTCCCCCGCCGGCCAGGTACGGCGGGGCGGCGTCGAGCCAGTCACGGCGGCCGACGAGCACCCCGGCGCCGTACGGCGCGTAGAGCTTGTGCCCGGAGAAGGCCAGGTAGTCGACCCCGAGCGCGGCCAGGTCAACCCGGCGGTGCGGCACCAGCTGGGCCCCGTCCACGGCGATCCGGGCGCCGTGCCGGTGCGCCAGGGCGGCGAGCACGTCCAGCGGCAGCAGCTCGCCGGTCACGTTGGAGGCCCCGGTCACCGCGAGCAGCGCGGCGGGCCGGCGGGCGAGCTCGGCCTCGAGTGCACCGAGCGTGGCCGCCAGCGTCGGCCGAGCCGCCACCGCTCGGGCGCCGCGGGCCTGCCAGGGCAGCAGGTTCGCGTGGTGCTCGGCGTCCAGGTGGACCACCTCGCCGGGGACCGCGGTGGCGAGCAGGTTGAGCGCGTCGGTGGTGTTGCGGACCACCTGGACGACGTCGTCGGCCCGGGCGCCGACGAACGTCGCGACCGCGACCCGTGCCGCCTCGTACGCCGCGGTGCAGACCACCGAGGCGTACCCGGCGCCGCGGTGCACGCTGGCGTAGAGCGGCAGCACCTCGGCAACGCGGTCCGCGACCGCCTGCAGGGCCGGCGTGCTGGCGGCGTGATCCACGTTCACGTACGACGCCGTGCCGCCGGTGACCAGCGGCACCGGCCGGCCCGCTCCGACCAGGGCGGCCAATAGTTCATTAAGTTGAGCGACTTCATCGAGATTGAGCACCGACACCGGGCGTCCTTCGTTCCAGGGACCCTCGTCGAGTCCGCGCTTGCCCGGCTGCACCTCGCAGCGGGCCACGTCATCACCCGGGGCACCCCACCGCGGAGGAGGGTTGCCGACTGGCCAGCCGGGGCTTCGCGCCAGTTCTCGTGACGGAGCGGGACGCTAGCACATGCGTCAGCGACGCAGCTCGATGCTCTTCCGCCGGACGATGACCAGGACCGCGATCAGCAGGTAGGCGAGCACTCCTGCCAGTGATCCCGGATAGGCCTTCTGGTCGACCAGGATCGCGGTGCCGCTGAGCAGCGCGAAGTCGAACATGCCGTGCAGCACCGAGTTGAGCACGTTGCTCCGCGAGACCCGTCGAACCAGGTAGAAGATGTACCCGGCGAAGCTCACCGCGACGGCCTGCTGGACGGCCTGACCGCCGGAGCCGAGCGCGTTGGTCAGGTGCACCGCTCCGAAGACGACGCTGGACCAGAGCGCGACCTTGCCCTCGGTGAAGCCGTGCGCGCGGAAGACCTGCACGCCGACGCCGCGGAACATGCCCTCCTCGCCCCAGCCGACCAGCTGGGTCGCCACCAGCAGGGCGAGAACGAAGCCGATGCCCTGGTCACCGAGGTCGGCGTAGTCGATGGCGAGCAGGATGCAGACCGCGAGGATGACCGGCACCGCCCAGACCCAGCGGCGCACCGGCCGCTCGTCGTGGAAGACGGGTCGACCCCAGCCCAGGAAGGCGATCACCCCGTAGGTGAAACCGAACGCCGCGCCCAGCGGGACCCACATGTTCACGATCACGTCGCGGGTCGTGGTGAATCCGTCGCCACTGTCCCAGATCGCGTGCGCGACCCGGCCGCCGATCTGGATGATGGCCAGGTAGGCGACCACGATCACCGCGAACGCGGCGAACGAGAGCCTCCGCTCCCCGGTCCGGCCCACCCGCCCCACGTCGGCTGCCATGAACGGACGCTAGCAGCGCTTCGGACCGCTCAGCCCTTGATCGGGTGCAGGGAGGCGCGCAGCACGACCGGCCCCGGACCCGCGGAGCCGTCGCCGAGCTCCTCGGTGGTGACGACCAGGGTGCCGTAGTCGCTCGGGCGCACGCCCGCCCACAGGGTGACCTTCCCGGGCTCGTTGAAGGTGCCGACCGGGACCGGGTCGGCACCGTCGCGCAGCAGCCAGGCCTGGTAGTAGCGGCCGTCCGCGCGCCGCGGCAGCCCGCGGCCGTCGAGGTCGACCCGCCAGCCGCTCTGGGTCTTGACCAGCTCGACCGTGCCGGACGCTCCGGCGATGCCGGTGAGCGTGCCCGTGAACTGGGGGGCCACCGTCGCGGTGCCACCATCGCCGTGGCCGAGCGCGAGCCCGGCGACGAAGGCCGGCGCGGCCATCGCGACCGCGGCGTAGCGCAGCCAGCGGCGGGCACGGCCGGGCGCCGTACGGGTGGCGCCGGAAGCGGACCCGGACTCGGCCTGGACCGCCCGCACGACCCGGTCCTCCAGGTCGGCGGGCGGCTCGGCCCAGGTCGACTCGTCGCCGAGCAGCTCGGCGAGCTCCTGCTCGTTCATGCCTGCACCTCCTGAGGCCTGAGGTGAGCCAGCAGGTCGAGCAGCCGCCGGTGCGCCCGGTGCGTGCGCGACTTGACCGTGCCCACGGGGATGTCCAGCCGGACCGCGATCTCGCTGTGGCTGAGGTCGTCGAAGTGTTGCAGCCGGAGCAGCTCGCGGTCGTTGTCGGGAAGCCGGTCCAGTGCCCGCCGTACCTCCCAGACGTCGGAGATCTGGTCGGCCGAGGGCGGCAGCACCGCGGGCACCAGCTCGACGGCGTCGTCCATGCTCACCGCCCGGTGCCGCTTCTCGCGGCGGTAGACGTCGATCGCCGCCCGCCGGCCGATGCTCACCAGCCACGGGCCGATCGGCCGGCCCGGGTCGAAGCGGTCGGCGGCGCGCCAGGCCTGCAGGAAGGCCTGCTGGGTGGCGTCCTCGGCGAGCGCCGGGTCGCCGAGGACCTTGAAGGCGACCGCGTAGACCAGCCGTCCGTAGGCGCGGTAGAGCGCACGGGTGGCCTCGGCCTCCCCGGACGCGAACCGTGCCGCCAGGTCGGCGTCGTCATCACGTACGACGTTCACGCGTGGATCTCCTTCTGACCGTGTCCTTCGTGCCTGTCTACGCACCAGATCCCCGATCGGTTCGATCCGGCCGAGCCGGGAACCGGTCCGCGCTCGGCGTGCGTAGTGCTCGGACGTCGGCAGCTGCCGGCCCAACCGAAGGAGTCCAGGTGGACAACACGACCAGGCGGGGAGCCCGCCTCCTCTCCATCGCGGCGGTCACCGGGACCGCCCTCGCGCTGACGGGCGCGACCCCGGCCCAGGCCGGCAGCAGCGTCGGCGCTCTCGTCGCCGGCCGCACCCTGTACGTCGTCGGCACCAACGCCGGCGACACCGTCTCGCTGAGTCCCGATCCCGAGGCCGGCGTGCTCCGCGTCGACTCCGGGCCGGGCGGCACGGTCCGGGCCTTCCGGACCAGCGGCTTCGACCGCGTGGTGGTCTCGCTCCTCGGCGGCGACGACACCTTCGCGGTCAGCTCCGCGGCGGTCCCGTTCCCCGGGCAGCTCAGCGTCAGCGGCGGCCGCGGCGCCGACCAGATCCAGGGCGGCAGCGGCAACGACGTGCTGACCGGCAACGCCGGCGACGACCGCCTGCTCGGCGGCAACGGCGTGGACACGCTGGTGGGCAACGACGGCGACGACATCGTCAACGGCCAGCGCGGCGACGACCTCGAGCTGCTCGGCGCCGGTGACGACGTGGCCGCCTGGCTGCCGGGCGAGGGCAGCGACGACGTGGCCGGCGCCTCGGGCACCGACCGGCTGGACTTCACCGGGGCGAACGGGCCCGAGCAGTTCGCGCTCTTCGGCACGCCCGGCCAGGCCGTGCTGACCCGCGTGCAGGGGCAGATCCGGATGGAGACGACCTCCGTCGAGCAGGTGGCGCTGCAGCCGCTGGGCGGCGGCGACGAGATCACCGTCGACGGCACCAACCGCGCCGAGAGGGTCGCGGTCTCCGCGGAGCGTGGCGACGTGCTCGTGGACGGCCCGCTGGTCGCGCTGCGGATCGCCGGCGCCGAGGCCGCCGACCGGCTGCTGGTGCGCACCTTCGGCGGCGACGACGAGGTGAGGGTCAGCGACGCCGCTGCGGCCCTGCTCGGCATCGGCGTCGAGCTCGGCTCCGGCCAGAGCTGAGCGCGCGGCTGGGGGGAACCCGTCCCGGTCCGGGGCCGGGACGGGCTCCCGCCGCGAAACTGGGGGCTGGCGCGTCCCGGCCCAAGAGGCGTAAGCAGGACCTACCGGCAGTGCCGGGAGGGTGCTGCCCCGTCCCAGAGAGGAGTGGGTCGTGTACGCACGCTCCACCACGTTCCACGGGAAGCCCGAGAACATCGACACGGGCATCAAGTTCGTCACGAACGAGGCCGCACCCGCGCTCCAGCAGATGAACGGATGTCGCGGGGTCTCCCTCCTGGTCGACCGTGAGACCGGCCTCTGCATCGCCACCAGCTCGTGGGACGACGAGGAGGTGATGCGCGCCAGTGACGCCGAGCTGCGCCCGATGCGGGACCGCGGCAAGGACATCCTCGGCGGCTCCATGCAGGTCGACGAGTGGGAGATCGCGGTCATGCACCGGCCGCACCACGGCGAGTGCTGCCGGGTCAGCTGGCTGCAGGGCGACCTGGACGCGATGACCGAGACGTTCCGCGTCGGGATCATGCCGCAGCTCGAGGAGACGCCGGGCTTCTGCAGCACCAGCCTGCTGCTGAACCGCGAGGGCCGCCTCGGCTGCGCCACCACGGTCTGGGAGTCGCGCGAGGCGATGATCGCCAGCCGTACGGCGGCCGACGACATGCGGCTGCGCGCGGCCACCGAGTCCGGTGGCGAGATCGCCGACGTGCACGAGTTCGACCTGGCCTACGCGCATCTGCACGTGCCCGAGATGGCCTGAGCCTCCATCCGCCCAGGGCCGGGTCCACGCCGGGGACCCGGCCCTGCTACGTCTCTGCTCCGCGGGCTACTCCTCAGCGGCGAGCACCTTGCCGAGCGCCTTGACGAGGGTGGCGATCTCGCGGTCGGAGAGGTGCCGGGTGTAGTGCTCCTCGATCGCGCCCAGGTACGTCGGCGCCGCCGCGCGCAGCCGCTTGCGGCCCTCGGCGGTGATCGCCGCAAAAGCCGAGCGCCGGTCGTCCGGGTTCGGCTGCCGCTCGACCAGGCCGGCTCGCTCGAGCTCCGTCACGACCCGGCTGATCTGCTCGCGGCTGAGCGTCGCCTGGGCGCCGAGGTCCCCCATCCGCAGCCGCCGGTCCGGGGCGGCGTTGAGCACCAGCAGCACGTCGTACCAGGACAGCGGCAGCCCGGTGGGCCCGAGCGCCTTCGCCAGCTTGGGCACCACCGCCGCGTGCACGCGCAGCAGCGCGGCCCAGGCGGCCACCCGGTCGAGCTCGTCGGAGGTCATGTCGGCATCGTAGTGAAGCCGAGATGTGTGCGTGCGCACACATCTTGACTCGATCTCGCCTCGCTGATTAATGTGCGCGTGCACATAAATTTCGAATGCGAGGAGAGAACCATGACCGAGATCGTCACCCGCGACGACCTGGCCGGCCTGATCGAGGCGGGCACCGTCACCGTCGTGGACGCGCTGCCGGCGTCGTACTACGAGCAGGCGCACCTGCCCGGCGCGCTCAACCTGGTCGAGGACGAGGTCGCCGAGCGGGCCGCGGCGCTGCTGCCCGACAAGGACGCCGCGATCGTCACCTACTGCTCGAACGCGGCCTGCGGCAACAGCCAGGCCGTCGCGAACCGGCTGACGGCCCTGGGCTACACCAACGTCCGCAAGTACCGCGACGGCATCCAGGACTGGGTCGAGGCCGGCCTGGCCGTCGAGACCGGCCGCGCCGCGTGACCCGAACGCGTCACGGCCGCGCCACCACCAGGCCCGCGCGCCCGATCCGTCTGGACTGACAAGCGGAGCGAGCCTGCGAGCCAGCGCGGAGGGAAGACGGATCGTGAGAGGCGCGCGGGCACGCCGAGCGGAGCGAGCCTGCGAGCCAGCGCGGAGGGAAGACGGATCGTGAGAGGCGCGCGGGCACGCCGAGCGGAGCGAGGCCATCCAAATTAGGGGTTGCTCCCGATGTCGGGGGTGGTCGTCCGCCGCGAAGGTGGTGACGACCGGCGGCACCAGGTCGCCGGACGACCATCAAGGAGAGAGCAATGCCTCGTTTCATCATCGAGCGCGAGATCGAGGGCGCGGAGAACCTGACCATCGACCAGCTGGCGGAGATCGCCAGCACGTCGAACAAGGCGGTCGCGTCCCTCGGGGTGCCGTACACCTGGGTGACCAGCTACGTCGCCGGCGACAAGATCTACTGCGTCCACGAGACCGAGGACGTGGAGACGATCGTCGAGCACGCCCGCCGCGGCGGGTTTCCGTGCAACCTGGTGGCCGTGGTCACCAACGAGTTCGGCCCGCACACCGCGAACGAGCGGTCGGCCTGATGAGGACGGGAGCCGGGGTCGTCACCGAGCGCACCGCGCTGGGCGATCCCGGCTCCTATACTCACGCCGTGCGCCTGCTCGAGCGGCAGGACGAGCTCGACGCCCTGCACCAGGCCCTGCAGGGCGCCGCGACCGGGCACGGCACCGGCATCGCGCTCACCGGGGAGAGCGGTGCCGGCAAGTCGGCCCTCGTCGACGCGGTCCTGGACACCGGCTCCGGCCTCCGGCTGCTGCGCGCCCACTGCGACCCGCTCAGCACCCCGCGGCCGCTGGGTCCGTTCCGGGACCTGGCCGCCGACGGAGCGCTGCCGCCGCTGCGCTCCGGGGAGGGGGTGCTGCTCGCCGAGGTCTGCGAGCAGGTCTACGAGGCGCTGCGCACCGAGCCGACCGTGCTCGTCGTGGAGGATCTGCACTGGGCGGACGCGGCGACCACGGAGGTGCTCGGGTTCGTGGCCCGGCGCGTGGAGGCGATGCCGCTGGTGCTGCTGGTCAGCTACCGCGACACCGAGATCGGCCCGCGGCACCCGGCGAGGTCGCTGCTCGGTGACTTCGCCCGCCGGGAGGGCCTGCGCACGCTGCCGCTGGCACCGCTCTCCGCGGCCGGCGTCGCCGACCTGGTCGAGGGCACCGGCCTGGACGCGGTCCGGGTGCACGAGCTCACCGGCGGCAACCCCTTCTTCGTCACCGAGGTGGCCAAGGAGCCCGAGCTGCCGCTGCCGACCTCGGTCCGCGACGCCGTGCTGGCGCGGACCGCCGAGGTCGACGGCGCCGACTTCGAGGTGCTCCAGCTGGTGGCCACCGCGCCGGACCGGCTCGACGACCGGGTGCTGCCCGCGCTCGGCGTCGACCTGCCCACGCTGCGCCGGGTGGACCGGACCGCGCTGCTGGTCCGCACCACCGGCGGCCTCGTCTTCCGGCACGAGCTGGCCCGGCAGTCCATCGAGAGCACCATCCCGCCCGGCGGCGGGCCGGGGCTGCACGCCCGGCTGCTGGACGCGCTCGAGCAGCTGGAGCCGCGCGACCCCGCCGTGCTCACCCACCACGCCGTCGGCGCGCGGGACGCGACGCGGGCCGCCCGTTACGCCCGCGAGGCAGCCGACGAGGCGATCCGGGCCGGCGCGCACTCCGAGGCCGCCGCCTTCCTGGAGATCGCGCTGGACCACCTCGACGGCGCCGGTGCGGCAGAGCGTGCCGCGCTGCTGCTGGACCTGGCCTACCAGCAGTACATGACCAGCCGGCTCGGCGTGGCGATCGCGAACACCCGGGCCACCTTCCCGCTCTGGGAGGAGGCCGGCGACCGGGCCGGCCTCTCGGCCGCGCACACCGCGGTCTCGATGTACGAGTACTACAGCGCCCGCCGCCGGCAGGCCGAGGCGCACGCCGACCAGGCCGCCGAGATCGCGGCCGGTGCTGACACCCCGCTGCTCTACGCCCAGGCCCGCGCCGCCCGCGCCTACCTGGCCTACATGCGCAGCGACCCGGCCCTGGCCCAGGACTACCTGGACCAGGCCGCCGCGGTCGCCGCCCGCGAGCACGACGGCGCGCTGGCCCTGCGCTCGAGGCTCTTCTCGGCCATCAACGCCCTGGCGGTCGGCACGGGCGATGCCCGCACCCGGCTGGTGGCCGAGACCGAGGAGGCCCGCAGCACCGGGCACGACGAGCTCGCCTCGACCGGCTACTCGAACATCGCCTACCTCGACGTCGAGCAGGGCCGGCTGCGCTCGGCCGAGCGCACCCTGGAGACCTCGCTGCCCTTCGCCGCCGAGCGGGACATCCCGATCTGCCGGCACTGGCAGACCGCGGTGCGCTCCCGGCTCAACCTGGCCCAGGGGCACTGGAGCGCGGCGCTCGAGGACGCCGGCACCGTGCTGGACAGCGACGGGATGCCGCTGGCCACGCTGTGGCCGCTGCTCATCACCGGGCTGGTGCCGCTGCGCCGCGGCGAGCAGGTGGACACCACCTACCTCGACGCCGCCTGGGCCCTGGCCGACCGCATCGACGAGCCCGTACGACGCCTCGCCGTGCTCTCCGCGGTGGCGGAGTGGTGCTGGACCACCGGGCAGCCGGACGCACGGGTCTGCGAGCCGCCGGTCGCGGACCTGCTCGGCTCCCCCGACGACCCGACGGCGATCTGGGCGGCCGGCAACCTGGCCCTCTGGCTGCGCCGGCTCGGCCGGCTCGACCAGGTGCCCGACGGCGTCCGGGTGGCGGCGGCCGAGCCGCACCGGCTGGCCCTGGAGGGCCGGGCAGCGGAGGCGGCCGCCTGGTGGAACCTGGCCGGCGACCCGTTCGCGGAGGCGATGGCGCTGGCCGACTCCCCCGATCCCGAGGACGCGCTGCGTGCGGTCCGCCAGCTCGACCGGCTCGGCGCCGTCGGCACCGCGGACCGGCTGCGCGGCGACCTGCGCGGGCGCGGGATCGGCACGGTGCCGCAGCGCCCGCGGACGAGCACGCTGGCCAACCCGGCCGGGCTGACCAACCGGCAGCTCGACGTGGCCCGGCTGGTCGCCCGCGGGCACTCCAACGCCGAGATCGGCGCGCGGCTGTTCATCTCCCCCAAGACGGTCGAGCACCACGTCTCCGCGGTGCTCACCAAGTGCGGGCTGCCGAGCCGGCGCGCCATCGTGGTGCAGGCGAGCGAGCTCGGGTTCGACTGACCTGCCCGGGTCCAGGTCGTACCCTTCATTCCGATGAGACGATCCACGAGCGCGCAGTTCGACCTGTTCACCAACGTGAACTACCTGCTGCGCCGCGCCCACCAGCGGGCCGAGGGCATCTTCGCCGAGGCGATGGACGGCCTCGACGTGACCCCGCGGCAGGCGACGCTGCTCTACGTGGTCAGGGAGCACCCGGGGGCCAGCCTCACCGAGGTCACCCAGCTGGGCGGGATGGACCGCGGCACGATCTCCGAGATGGTGCCCCGGATGGTCAAGCGCGGCCTGCTCACCGAGACCCGGCACGCCGAGGACGGCCGCGCCAAGGCGCTCACCATCACCGCCGAGGGCTCGGCCCTGGTCGACGCCGTGGTCGAGCGGACCGCGGGCGTGGCCGACGAGGTGCTCGGCACGCTGCCGCCGGAGTACCACCCGCTGTTCGTGAAGATGCTCTCCCTGATGATCGGCCTCGAGCGGGACCAGGACCCTAGGGCTTGAGCACCCCGCGGCCGAACCGCTTCTCCAGCCGCAGCTGCAGGACCGTCAGCACCGAGACCAGCAGCACGTACCAGCAGCACGCCACCGTGAGCAGCGGGATCTGGAAGAAGTTGCGCGAGTAGATCAGCTGCACCGAGGTCATCAGGTCGGGAAGGCCGATGATGAGCACCACCGCGGTCAGCTTGGTCATGTTGATGACCGCGTTGCCGATCGGCGGGATGATGACGCGCATCGCCTGCGGCAGGATCACCCAGCGCATCATCCGCATCCGGGACATGCCCAGGCTCTGCGAGGCCTCGGTCTGGCCGCGGTCGATCGAGGAGATGCCGGCGCGGACGATCTCGGCGACGTACGCGCTCTCGCTCAGCCCCAGCCCGAGCATGCCCGCCACGAACTGCCCGACCAGGGTGTTGGTGTCGAACTCGACCAGCGTCGGCCCGAAGGGCACGTCGATCACGATCCTGGGGAACACCGCGGCCAGGAAGAACCAGAAGAGCAGCTGGACCACGACGGGGGTGGCGCGGACGAACCACACGTAGCCGGCCGCGAAGTAGGAGAGCACCGGGTTCGGCGAGAGCCGCATCAGCGCGATCGCCACCCCCACCGCGATCGCCAGCGACATCGCCGCGGCGGTCAGCTCGACGGTGAGCAGCAGCCCGCGCAGCACTGCCGGCGCGAACAGGTAGTGCCGGACGACGTCCCAGTGCATCTTGTCGTTGCGGGCGAACGCGACCACGACCCGGACCGCGACGTAGGCGAGCACCGCGACCGCGACCCAGCGCCACGGGTGGCGCAGCCGGACCGGTCCCTGCAGCTCCTCGGCCCCGACGGTCGTCGGTTCGGCGGCCACCACCTGTTCGCTCATAATATGACTAGTACTGCATAACTGGTTCAACGTGTCAAGGAATCCGAGGGCCCCACTGCGGGTACTACGTCGCAGTTTTCCTCAGTCCAGAACGGCGATGGCGTCGATCTCCACGAGCGCCCCCGGGATGCCGACCGCACTGACGCCGAGGAGGATCCCGGCGGTCGGCCCGATACCCGTCACCGCGGCCGCCTCGGCCATCCCGGCGAGCACCTCCTCCTCGCGCTCGGGGGTGTGCCCGGCGACGTAGATGCACAGCCGCGCCAGCTGGTCGGGGCGGGCGCCGGCGGCCTCCAGGGCGAGGCCGAGGTTCGCCGCGGCCTGCCGGCCCTGGGCCCGGTAGTCGCCGGCGCCGACCAGGTTCCCGTCGCGGTCGACCGCGATCTTCCCGGCCAGGAAGACCACCGCGCGGCCGGTGGCGACGGTGACGTGGCTGTAGCCGTGCGGGACGGCCAGGGTGTCCGGGTTGAGGTGCTCGACGGGCATCGCGATCTCCTGCGGTCAGTGGGTGTCGACGAGGTGCTGGTACGCGTCCAGCCGCTCCCGTACGGCGGCGCGCTCGGCCTCGGTGGGGGCGGACGGGTCCCGCGCCGGGGGCAGGGCGCCGTACCGGAGCAGGGCCGCGGTGAGCAGCATCCGGGCCTTGGTCGCGGTCAGGTTGTCACCAGCGATCGCCCACGGGGCGCGGCGGAAGACCATCCCGCCCGGGTGCCCGCGGCCGACCCGGACCACCGGCATCCCGGCGAAGGTGGCCAGCCGCATCGCCGCGTCGGTGCCCGGGTCCGTCGAGCCGTACGGCGCCATCCCCTCGACCACGAAGCCGGCCAGGCCCCCGTGCTCGAGCAGCCGGTCCACCTGCCACACCAGGTCGGGGCGCGGCGCGGCCTGCTCGCCGGGCCCGACCGCGACGTCGGCGTAGTGCCCGAAGGAGACCAGCGCGACCCGCGGCATCGCCGCGCCGCGCAGGCCGTCCGCGTCCCGGACCGGCACCGGCACGGCGCGCACGCCCCCGGCGAGGCTCCCGGCCACGCCGTCGACCTTCTCGGGCAGCGCGGTCAGCCGGACCTCGGAGCACCAGGTGTGCCGGCGATCGGGGACGAACGTCAGCCGGGGTGCCCAGTGCGCGCCCAGGTCGGCGACCACCCCGCCGTGCCCGCCCACGGTCACGTACCCGCCCGGGCGAGCGTCGGTCTTGGCGACCTCGCGGCTGGCCAGCACCATCTCGTCGACGATCAGCACCGCGCCGACGCGGTCGCGGCCGTCGCCGTCGCGCCACACCCCGGAGCGCAGGTACTTGAGCCCGTCGACGATGTTCTTCGGGCCGTCCTGGCCGAGGCTGCGGTGGCTGCGCTGGGCGGCGTGGCCGACCACGGGCACCGGGGTGTCGACCAGCAGGTTCAGCCAGTAGAGCGTCTCCTCGACGGTGGCGCTGCTCTCCAGCCACTGGATCCCGTCGTAGTCCCCGGACGAGGCCGCGGCCTGCACCTGGTTGGTGATCCGGGCCAGCGCGGCCAGGTCGGGCTCGCGGACCAGGTGCGGCGGCTCGTAGGGGAAGTAGTCCACGCCGAGGCGCTCCGGCTCGACGTCGCCCGGGACCCCGCGCGGGTAGCCGCCTCCGGGAGCCGCCCGGAAGAAGTCGAAGTCCGCCAGCTCGGAGAGCGCGACCGGGCGGCCGTCGCCGCCGACCTCGAATCGCTCGATCTCCTCGTAGAGGCGGCGGGCGTCGGGCAGGAAGGTCTGCCGCGTGTCTTCGGGAGACGCAGCCTCCACGGTCCCGTCCCAGGGCGACCCGTCGGCCCGGCGGGCGGCGTACGGGAGCAGGAACAGCCCGTCCTCCGGGCGCAGCTCGACGCGGAGCACGGGGGTGCCGTCCTCGAGCCACGCGTCCGGAGGTCCGTACAGGTGCGCGGCCTGCTCCTCCAGCGGGTGCGCCGAGTACGCCTCGACGAGCACGGTCACCGGAGCGGCGAGCCGCTGCGGGCGCAGCGACCGGGCGCCGGTGAGCAGCGGCGGGGTGTTCGCGATGGTGGGCATCGGGCCGGTGAACACGGCGATGCGGGGTCGACTCATGAAGCCTCCTGACGGACCAATATACGCAGTGTACGATGTATTTTCGTGGACGGCGTGCACGACCTCGGCGGCCTGGAAGGGTTCGGCGAGGTGCGGGTCGAGGGGTCCGGCGCGGTCGCCGGAGCACCCTGGGAGCTGCGCGCCCAGGGGCTGGCCCTGCTGGCCGCCGGCGAGTCGCTGCGCCCGCACCTCGAGGCGCTGCCGCCGGCGACGTACCTGTCCACGCCGTACTTCGCGCGCTGGCTGCTGGCCGTCGAGCGGCTGCTGCTCCAGCGCGGGAGCATCGACGCCGGCGACCTGGACCGCTGGCGCACCGCGATCGCCGAGGACGACTGCCCGGTGCCCGCCCGGCAGGACCCGGTCCTGGTCGCCGCGATGGACGCGCTGATGTCCACGGCGCCGGAGCTGCCCGCGGCCGTCGATCCCCTCTTCGCCGTGGGCACGCGGGTCCGGGTGCTCCGGCAGCGCGCCGTGACCGGGGTGTCCCGGTGCCCGCGCTACGTCCGCGGCGCCCGCGGCCGGGTGGAGGGCATCCGCGGCGGGGAGGTCCCGCTGGACCGCCCGCGCGACGCCGCGCCCGAGCCGGTCTACACGGTGGCCTTCGCCTCGACCGAGCTGTGGGGACCCGGTGACGAGCCGCCCTTCACGGTGCACGTCGACCTCATCGAGCACGACCTGACGGGAGCAGACGATGACTGACCACGAGCACGAGCACGGGCACGAGCACGGGCACGAGCACGGGCACGAGCACTACGACAGCCCGAAGGCTCGCCGGGCCCGCTCGGAGTACGAGCTGCGCACGATGGCCCTGGAGGCGCTGCTCGTCGAGCGAGGGCTGGCGTCGACCGACGCGATCGACAGATACGTCGAGTACGTCGAACATCGGCTCGGCCCGCACCACGGCGCCCGGGTGGTCGCGCACGCCTGGGCGGACCCGTCGTACGCCGCGAGGCTGCTGGCCGACGGGACCGCCGCGGCCGCCGAGCTCGGCATCGAGGGCATCGAGGGCGCCCGCGTCCGGGTGGTCGCGAACAGCGCGGGGGTGCACAACCTGGTGGTCTGCACGCTCTGCTCCTGCTACCCGTGGTCGCTGCTGGGGGCGCCGCCGCTCTGGTACAAGAGCTTCGCCTACCGCTCCCGCGCGGTCGCCGAGCCACGGGCGGTGCTGCGCGAGTTCGGCACCGAGCTGGACGACGAGGTCGAGGTGCGGGTCTGGGACTCGACCGCGGAGACCCGCTACCTGGTGCTGCCGGAGCGACCGGCCGGCACCGAGGGCTGGTCCGAGGACGAGCTGGCCGCGCTGGTGACCCGGGACTCGATGATCGGCGCGGGCATGCCGCTGGCGCCCGCGTAGGCGGGGCTCGTCGGCGGGGCTCGTCGGCGGGGCGCGTAGGCGGGGCTCAGTCCGCCAGCGGCAGGAAGAGCACGTCGTCGAGCAGGTGGTGCAGCCGCTCCAGCTCGACGGGGACGTCACGGAGCAGCCGCTCGTGGCGATCGAAGAGGCGCAGGCCCGCGGCGCTCTCGCCCCAGTAGGCCTCCAGGTAGCGGGCCCGGGACCACAGCTCGCGTCCGGTCATCGCCGCGGCCCAGGACCGGTTGCCGTCGTCGACGCGCAGCGACAGCACCCGGATCGGGCCGTGCTCGGGGTCGTCGACCGGGTAGCTGCCGGCGTGCAGCCGGGCCCGGCGCAAGCCGATCTGGTCGCCCTCGGTCACCACCGCACGCTCGAGGGCGTGCACCACGGACTCGAAGTAGAGCGAGCCGGGGACGTCGGCCAGCACCTGCCGCAGCTCGGTGCGCACGCCGTCGGCGGACAGCCCGTCGGTCAGCCCGTCGGTCAGCCCGTGGGCCAGCGCGTAGGCCCGGCCCTGCCAGGGCTCGGCGAAGACGAGCCCGGGATCGTCCCAGCCGGGTCCCGCCGCGCTCCGTTCCGGAGGCGACGGGACCCGGGAGGGTCGGTGTCCGAGCTCGTTCAGGAGGTTGCCTTCACGACCTCGGACTGGGTGATGGCCGCCTCGTCGACGTCCCACTTCTTGAGGATGTCGAGGTAGCTGCCGTCCTGGATCACCGCGTTGAGCGCGACGTTGATCGCCTCGGCGAGCTGCTCGTCGTCCTTGCCGACGGCAATGCCGTAGGGGCTGGTCTTGACGATGCCGCCGACGATCTTGAACTGGCCGTCGGACTTCTGGGCCATGTACGCGTTCGCGGTGAAGTCGCGGTAGCAGACGTCCGCGCGGCCCGTGGCGACCGCCTGGTTGGGCGCGGCGGCGTCGGAGAAGTTCACGACCTTGATCGGCGACTTCCCGTTCGCGACGCAGTTCTCCTTGCTGTAGTTCTCCAGGTACTCCCCGTGCAGCGACCCGGTGGTGTTGGCCGCGGTCTTGCCGCACAGGTCCTCGAAGCCCTCGATGTGCTTCGGGTTGTCGCCCTTGACCAGCAGCGAGCCGCCGGCGTCCATGTACTTCACGAAGTTGACCTGCTTGGACCGCTCCGGGGTGATGCTCATCGAGGAGATGGCGATGTCGTAGCGACCGGCGTCGATGCCCGGCAGGATCGCGTCGAAGCTGACGTTCTCGAACTTGAAGTCGACGCCGAGCTGCTTGCCCAGCGCCGCGCCCAGCTCGACCGAGAACCCGGTCGGGGTCTTGCCGTCCTCCTCGTAGAACTGCTCGGGCGGGTAGCCGAAGGTCGAGGCCACCCGGACCACGCCGGCCTTCTTGATCTCGGCCGGCAGCAGCTTGGCCGCCTCGGCGTTCTCAGCAGTGGTGCTCGCCTTCTTGTCTCCGGAGTCGTCCGAACCGCATGCGGCGACGGTGGTCATCGCCAGAGCGGCGACCGCGACTCCGGCCAGGACGGCGCGCAGCCGGCCTCGTCGAGTGAGTTGCTTGTTCAACGCGGGTCTCCCCTTCCGCCTGGACCGGGTGTCCAGCTGGGTCCATTTTTATGCACAGTACGACATAGTTGGCAAGAGGTTCGCCAAGCATTTCGGCCTCCTGAGCGAGAAACAAATGCGTATACGCCGTACCTGGGATCAGACGGCCCAGATCGTGGGGACCAGTCCGCGGTCCTCGAGGGTGCGCCGGAAGGTGATCGCGGCCTCGACGATGTCGAACGGGTAGGCCTGCGAGGCCCCCGCCGTCTTCACGTTCTCCGGTCCCACGTCGGCCACGATCAGGTGCGGCCCGGGCACAGTGGTCGCGTGCCGGAACGCGGCCTCCACCCCGGCCACGTCGTCGACCCGGACGGCCTGGGCGATGCCGGCGCCGCGGGCCACCTGCACCAGGTCGGTGCCGGCGGCCTCCGCGGTCGGCTGCGCCCCGGTGCTGGCGAAGGAGCGGTTGTTGACCACCAGCACCACCAGGTTGGCCGGGGCGTAGCGGGCCACCGTGGTCAGCGTGGCCATCCCGGCGATCATCGAGCCGTCGCCCTCGACGGCGTAGACGTGCTGGTCCGGCAGCGCCAGCGCCAGACCGAGGCAGACGGCCGTGGGGTAGGCCAGCTCCATGTTGTAGAGCGTGGCCGGCTCGTGGGCCACCTCGCGCAGCACCCGGCCGCCGAAGCTGGGACCGGTGACGGCGGGTGCGTTGCCTCGGTAGCGGGCGAAGACCTCGAGCAGCTCGCGGCGGTTCATGCGCGACCGTCCTCGGCCGCGTACTCGTCGACGTGCAGGCTGTGCCGCGGGAACAGCACCGCCACCGGGCGGCGGTCGCCCCGGACGGTCAGCTGGGCCTCGCGGACCAGCACCGGGATCTCGCGCTTGTCCCGGACGACGACGTAGGGGATGCCGAGGGCGCGCAGCAGCGGCTCGCTGGTCCTCCGCGCCGCCGCGGTGTAGTCGTGCCGCTCCCCCAGCGCCTCGTTGTGGCCGGCCAGGATGAGCAGCGGGGTGCGCTGCACGATCGCCCGGGCCAGGATCAACGCGCTCAGGCCGAGCCCGGAGGCCTCGGTGAGCAGCACCGGCCAGCGGCCGCCGAGGAACGCACCGGCAGCGATGGCCACGCCCTCGTCCTCGCGGGCCACCGAGACGCTGAGCACGTCCGGGTCCTCCTCCAGCGCCCGCATCACCGGGTACAGGATCGTCTCGGGCAGGTAGGCGGCGAAGTCCACGCCGGCCTGGCGCAGCGCCCGGTGCACGGCGTCGACCGCCTCCGGGTCGTGCACGAAGCCGGCTCGCCCGGGTGGTGCTGAGGTGACGGTCACAGGGATCTCTCCTTCGAGGGTCAGACGGCGAGCAGCCGGTCGAGTCCGAGCCGGAGGTCGTCGTACGCGGTGGCCAGCGAGAGCCGCAGGAAGCCCTCGCCGTTGGTGCCGAACGCGGTGCCCGGGGTGGTGGCGACACCGTGGTCGAGCAGCAAGCTGGTGGCGAACTCCTCGCTGCTCTTCCCGAAGTCGCGCACGTCCAGCCAGACGTAGAAGCCGCCGTCGGGCCGCAGCGCGGAGTAGCGCGACCCGTCGATGCGGGCGAGCACCAGGTCGCGGTGCCGGCGGTACTGCTCGCGCCAGTCGTCCAGGTACTCCTGCGGGCCCTCGATCGCGGCCAGCGCGGCGTACTGGGCGGGGGTGTTCACGCACATCACGCTCGGCTGCAGCAGCCCGAGCACCGGGGTGACCACCTCGTGCGGGACCGCCACGTAGCCGACCCGCCAGCCGGTCATCGCGTACACCTTGGAGAAGGAGTACACCGAGACCACCCGCTCGGGCGTGCCCTCGAGCGAGCCGATGCTGACGAACTCGCCGGAGAAGTCGACGCCGTCGTAGCACTCGTCGGAGACGATCCAGAGGTCGTGGGCGGCCGCGAACTCGAAGAGCCGCTCGGCCAGGGCTCGGTCGATGACGCTGCCCAGCGGGTTGGACGGTGAGTTCAGCACGATGGCGCGGGTGTCCGGGCGGACCAGGCTCGCCAGCTGGTCGAGATCGGGCAGGTAGCGGTTCGACGCGTCCAGGTCGTAGGAGACCGGCGTCGCCCCGAAGGCGCGGGTCATCATCGTGAAGTTCGACCAGCCCGGGTTGGGCAGCAGCACCGAGGTGCTCTGGTCGAGCATGCTGCCCAGCACCGCGAACAGCGCGTTGGCGCCGCCGTTGGTGACCAGCACCTGGCCACCGTCGACCTCGATGCCGTTGACCTTGCCGATCTTCTCGGCCAGCGCCTCGCGCAGCTCGGGCAGCCCGGGCGTCGGCGAGTACCGGGTCCGGTGGTCGACGGCCGCGGCGTGGTGCGCGGCGGCGACGACGTGCGGCGCGGTCTCGAAGCCGGGCTCGCCCACCTCCAGGTGCACCACGTCCTCGCGGCCCCAGGCCAGCTCCATCATCTTGCGGACCCCGGACTGCGGACGGTTCAGCGCGGCCTCGGTGAGCCTCATCGGGTTCTCCTCTCGTGAATCACACGGGTCTCGGTCTCCAGGCCCACCATCTGGGCGAGCATTTTCACGAACAGCTCGTGGTACTCCGGCGGCAGCGGGTCGAGCACCTGGTCGCGCAGGCCGGCGGTCCGCTCGCGCGCGAGGCGGAGCAGCTCGACGCCCGCGTCGGTGAGGTAGAGCGCCTTGGCACGCCCGTCGCCGGGGGCAGGCCGGCGGTCGATCAGCCCGCGCTTGACCAGCCGCGGCGTCATCTCCGAGAGCGTGCCGCGGTCCATCCCGGTCAGGCCGGTGAGCATGCTGATGTTGCCGCCGGCGCAGCGGTCCACGGCGTGCAGCAGCGCCGCCTGCCGGGGGGTCAGGTCGAGGTCGGCCATCGCCTCGTTGAAGAGCAGGTCGCCACGGGCGTGCGCGAGCCGGAGCAGGAAGTTGACGTTGTGGGTGAGGTCGAAGCCACGACCCGCCCCGCCCAGCGTCATCAACTCTCTCCGCGACGCAGCACGCTGGACAGGAACCGCTGGGTGCGCACGTGCTGGGGCCGGGTCAGGATCTCGTCCGGCGCGCCGCGCTCGACGACCACGCCGCCGTCCATGAACACCACCTGGTCGGCGACGTCGCGGGCGAAGGCGATCTCGTGGGTGACGATCACCATCGTCACGCCCGCCTCGGCCAGTGCCCGGATGACCTCGAGCACCTCGCCGACCAGCTCGGGGTCCAGCGCCGAGGTGGGCTCGTCGAAGAGCATCAGCTTGGGCTTCATCGCCAGCGCCCGGGCGATGGCGACGCGCTGCTGCTGGCCGCCCGAAAGGCTGCTGGGGTAGGCGTGCGCCTTGTCGGCCAGCCCGACCTGCTCGAGCAGCGCCATCGCCTCGGCGAGCACCTCGGACTTGCTCCGGCGCAGCACCCCGACCGGGCCCTTCGCCACGTTCTCCAGCGCGGTCATGTGCGGGAACAGGTTGAACCGCTGGAAGACCATCCCGATCGACGAGCGCTGCTTGCAGATCGCCGACTCGTTGAGCTCGTGCAGCCGGCCGTCCTCGCGCATCCGGTAGCCCACGTAGTCGCCGTCGACCGCGATCCGGCCGCTGTCGAACTTCTCCAGGTGGTTGATGCAGCGCAGCAGCGTGGTCTTCCCGGAGCCGGACGGCCCGATCAGGCAGGCGACCTCGCGCGGCTGCACGGTCAGGTCGATGCCCTGGAGCACCTCGTGGCTGCCGAAGGACTTGCGCACCCGCTCGGCGCGGACCATGGGCCGGGGGCCCTGGATCGTCTCAGTGGTCATCGTCGATCTCCCGTCGTTGGGTTCTCTGGATCGCGCGGACGATGCCCGCGTAGCCGGTGCAGCGGCAGACGTTCCCGGCCAGCGCGCGCCGCACGTCCGTCTCCCCGGGGTCTCCGGTCAGCAGTGCGTGCGCGCGCACGATCTGGCCGGGCGTGCAGAAGCCGCACTGGAAGCCGCCCTCGTCGGCGAACGCGGCGCGCAGCTCCGCGGTCTCCTCGGCCAGTCCCTCGACGGTGCGCACCTCGCCGCGGACGGTGCCGGCGAGCGTCACGCACGAGACCACCGGCCGGCCGTCGACCAGGACGGTGCAGGCGCCACACTCGCCGAGCCCGCAGGCGGCCTTGGCGCCGGTCAGCCCGAGCCGGTCGCGGAGCACGTCGAGCAGCCGCTCCGGCCCGGCGAGGTCGAGGTCGTGGTCGGTGCCGTTGACGCGCAGTGTCGTCTTCCGGGTCCTCCTCATCGGCGCACCTCGAAGACCTCGTCGAGCGTGCGGCGCAGCAGGCCGCTGGTGGCGAACGCCTTCCAGTGGTTGTCCGCGAGCGGGTGCGTGCTCCGCTCCCAGGCGGCGCAGGCCCGGTCGACCAGGGCGGCGTCGACCCGGCGGCCCGCGAGCACGTCCTCGACCACGCCGGCCCGGCGCGGGGTGGGCGCGACGCCGCCGAGCACGACGCGCAGGTCCTCGGCGCTGCCGCCCGTGGGCACGGACGCGGAGACGGCGACGGTGGCGACCGCGAAGGCGCCCTGCCAGGGCGCCAGCTTCCGGTAGACCGTACGGCGACCACGGGCACGGGCCGGGACGGTGATCCGGGCGACCAGCTCGTCGGCGGCCAGCACGGTCTCCCCCGGCCCGTCGTACAGGCCGGCGACGTCGAGCACCCGGCCGCCGCGCGCCGAGCGCACCTCGGCCGTGGCGTCCAGGGCGACGAGCGTGGTGGCCAGGTCGGACGGGGTGACCGCCTGGCAGCGGTGCCCGTGCTCGACCGCGTGCCCGAAGCGGTGGTCGCCGGTGACCGCGTAGCAGGGACGGGTGACGCCCCCGCGCTTGTAGCAGTCGAAGCCGTTGCGGAAGAACCAGCAGCGCTTGGCCTGGCAGAGGTTGCCGGCCACGGTGGCCGCCGTCCGGATCTGCGCGGTGGCGATGGAGGCGACGGTCGCGCGCAGCACCGCGTCGACGTCGGGGTGCCGCTCGACCTCGGCCAGGGTGACCGCGCCGCCCAGGTGCAGGTCCCCGGCTGCCTCGATCCGGGTCAGGTCGCCGACCCCGCGCAGGTCGACGGCGACCGCGGGCACCGGCAGCCGCTGGGCTTCCCGGGCGAGCAGGTCGGTGCCGCCGCCCAGCGGGGTGGCGTCCGGCTCGCGCAGCGCGGCCAGCGCCTCGGCCTCGGTCGCCGGGGTGCGCAGGCTCTCCAGCCGGCCCGGCTCGCGGGCGGGCACGAGCCGGGGTCCCCAGGTGCGTAGCAGGTGGTGCAGGCCGCGCGGGTAGAGCCAGCGCACGAGCGCGATCCACCAGCGCCGCGGGGTGCGGGCCGACCCGGTGCGCAGCGGCTTGCCGTCGCGCGCGCGGATCGCGGTGAGCACCTGCTCCGGGGTGTGCGGCGCGGTGTCGAGCCGGACCCCGGTCGCGTGCGCGATCGCGTTGGTGACCGCCGGCCCGATGGTGAGCAGCGGGATCTCGCCGAGCCCCTTGGCGCCGAACGGGCCGGCCGGGTCCTCCTCGCCGAGGAAGTGCACGTCGATCTCCGGGGCCTCGGCGGCACGGGGCACCTCGTAGTCGACGTAGCTCGGGTTCACCACCCGGCCGTCCTCGAAGACCAGCGACTCCGAGAGCACCGCGCCGAGGCCCTGGACCACGCCGCCCTCGACCTGGCCGCGCGCGGAGATCGGGTTGAGCACGGTGCCGGAGTCGTGCGCGGCCACCACCCGGAGCACCCGGACCTGGCCGGTGTCCTCGTCGACCTCGACCTCGACCGCGTGCGCCGCGAAGGAGTAGGTGGGCGCGATGTCCTCGTAGCCGTCGGGGTCCGGGTCGTGCGACTCGCCGGTCCACTCCGTCTCCACGGTGAACGGCGCGCCGTCGCCGGCCAGCACGGCCAGGTCGCCGAGAGTGAGGGCGTCCGGTCCGGCGACCGCCTCGCCGTCGCGCCACCGCACCGCGTCCGGGTCCACGTGCAGCTTGGCGGCGGCGACCGCGGTCAGGCTGATCCGGGCCCGCTCGGCGAGCCGGCGGGCAGTGCTGCCGGAGACGAAGCTGCCCCGGGAGGCACCGGCGCCGGCGTCGTGCGGGGTGTGGTCGGTGTCGGTGCTCTCGATGGAAACCCGGTCCGGGTCGATGCCGAGCACCTCGGCCACCGCCTGGCACAGGATCGTCTTCTGTCCGGTGCCGGCGTCGCCGCAGCCGAACCGCAGCCTCACATGGCCGTCGGCATCGATGTCCAGCGCGCCCGAGGAGCGCAGCATGTAGTCGCGCGCCAGGGCGGTCACGTGGATGGTGCAGGCCACCCCGACCCCACGCCCACGGCCGCCCTGGCGGCGCTTCTCGTCCCAGCCGATCTCGCGGCGGACGGTCTCGAGGCAGGCGGTCAGCGCGGAGGAGCGCACCTGCCAGCCGGTCGGTGACACCTCGCCGGGATCGCCGACGGCGTTGCGGATCCGGAAGTCGATCGGGTCCCAGCCTGCCTGCTCGGCCAGCTCGTCGATCCCGCACTCCAGTGCCCAGGTGACCGCGTAGCCACCGGCCCCGCGGAACGAGGAGCTCGGGGTCTTGGTGGTGTAGACGCAGCGTCCGTCGGCCCGGTAGCCGCGCCAGCGGTAGGAGGACCCGAGCGCGGTGGCGCCGTAGACCATCTCCCCGGGCGCGGCCTGGTTGTAGGCGCCGTTGTCGACGTCGAAGTCCGCGGCCAGCGTGGTCACCCGGCCGTCGTCGTCGCAGCCCAGGTCCAGGTCGATCTCCCACGGCACCCGGTACTTGGTGAACGCGAACTCCTCCGCCCGGCTCTGCCGCAGCCGGACCGGGCGCCCGGTGGCGAGGGTGAGCGCGCAGACCAGCGCCTCGGTGCTGGAGATCTGGGTACGGCCGCCGAAGTCGCCGCCGACGGCGACCTCGTGCAGCCGGACCGGGACCTCGAAGAGCTGGGCCAGGTCGCGCTGGATCAGCCGCGGGTTCTGCGAGGGCGCCCAGACCTCGAGTCGGCCCTCGTGCCAGTGCGCGACCACGGTGTGCGGCTCCATGGTCGCGTGCGTCTGCCGCGAGGAGACGAACCGACGGCGTACCCGGTGCGCGTCGCCGTCGTTCTGCGGGTCGGTGCCCAGGCGTCGTCGTACGGTGGCGGCGACGTTGTCCGGACCGCGCTCGGGGTGCAGCACCGGCGCCCCGGGGCGGAGTGCGGCCGCGACGGTCCCGAGCGAGCGCCGTACGTCGTACCGCACCCGGATCGCCGCGACCGCACGCCTGGCGGCCTCCTCGTTCTCGGCCGCCACCAGTGCGACCGGCTCGCCGACGTAGCGCACCACCTGGTCGGCCAGCATCCGCCGGTCCTGGTCGACGGCCCGGTAGTCCAGGTAGGTGCGCTCGGGCACGTCGGCGGCGGTCAGCACCGCGTGCACACCGGGCAGCGCGCGCGCCGCCGCGGTGTCGAGCGAGACGATGCGGGCGTGCGGGTGCGGGCTGCGCAGCACACCGGCGACCAGCTCACCGGTGTGCCGCACGTCGTCGGCGTACGCCGCCGTCCCGTCGGTCACGGCACGCCAGTCGACGTGCCGGACCCGTGTCCCGATCGCCCGCATCGTCCCGGGTCTCAGCCCGCCGCCACCACGGGGTTGGTCAGCCGCCCGAGGCCCTCGATCTCGGTGACGAGGGTGTCGCCGGCCTGCAGGAACTTGCCGCCCCCGGCGTACATGTGCGGGAACAGGTCCGGCAGCTCGCCCGGCTGGAGGTCCAGGCCCTGGGCCATGCCGCAGCCGGCGCAGGTGCCGGTGGCGACGATGTCACCGGGCTCGAGGCGGGTGATCTCGGAGGCGTAGGAGACCATCTCCGCCGCGGTCCAGATCATCTCCTTGGTGTTGGAGTCCTGCTGCACCTCGCCGTTGACGATCGAGCGGATGAACAGGTTCTGCGGGTCCGGCACGAACGCGGTCGGCACGATCCACGGGCCCAGCGGGGCGAAGGTGTCGTTGCACTTGTTGGCGTACCAGTCCCAGGGGAACGGGCCGGTCTCGCGGATCATCTTGTCCCGGCCGGAGATGTCCTGGTAGATCGTGTAGCCGGCCACGTAGTCCAGCGCCTCCTCCGGGGACACGTCCTCGGCGGTGCGGCCGATGACCACGGCGAGCTCGGCCTCCCAGTCCACGTACTGCGCGACGTCCCAGTTCTTGCTGCGCGGCAGCACGATCGCGTCGCCGTTGCCGACGATGGCGTTGTTCGGCGTCTTCGGGAAGATGTAGGGGATGTCGTTCTCCGGCGTGATCTCGACCGTGCCCATCTCCTTGATGTGGTCGTAGTAGTTCGCGCCGGCGTTGAGGATCTTGCCCGGGTTGGCGATCGGGGCCGCGAACCGGACCGCGTCCACCGCGTGCACGAAGTCGGCGTCCGCCGGGAGGCTCGCGGCCGCCTCGGCGAGCTGCCCCAGGCGCGGCAGGAAGTAGTCCCAGTTGGTCAGCACCTGGAGCATCTCCAGGCGGGTCGGCCAGACCACGAAGTCGCCGCGACCCTGCTGGTGCAGGTGCCGGAAGCCCCGTTCCACGTCGATCACCGTGGTCGGCTCCTCGCCGACACCGAGGCCGACCGAGGCGAACCCGCCGGCGACGTAGGTGCAGAGCCGGTAGCTGCTCTCGGACACGTCTCACTCCTTTTATGTCGTATACGTCTTTATTCGGAGAGACACGTGCCCTAGTCACGGATGTTTCGTGTGCTCGGCCTCCCTATTTACGCAGTGTACTGCTCATTTTGTGACCGATGTCAATGGTCTTCGGGAGAAGTTCCGGGGTCGGTGGCCATCGCGACGATCTGCATCAGCGCGGTCTCGTCCAGCAGCGTGAGCGCCTCGAGCACCGTCGGGTCGATGAGCCCGACGTGCTCGAGCCGGCCGGAGGTGATCTCCAGCCGGCTCCCGCGCCCGTGCGGAACGACCCGCAGCGAGACCGAGGCGAACTCGTTGTGCACCTGCCAGGTCTCGCTCATCAGAAGATGACCCCCAGCTGGCTCTCGGTCGGCACCTCGGCGTCGAGGTGGACCACCCGCTCGCGGAGCAGGAACCCGCCGTCGTGGCGGACGATCCGGTCCCGGCGGCCGGCGGTCGCCCAGACGGGCTGCTCGGGCAGCCGCGCACGGGTGACGAGCACGTTGGTGTGCACCTCGAGCTCGTCGCCCTCGTCCTGGGGGATCACCCGGACGTTGGAGACGAAGTGCCGGACCATCGCCGCGGGCCGCTCCGCCCAGGCGAAGTCCGAGGAGATCCGGCGGAACCGCATCTCCAGGAAGCTCTTGGACTCGTTCGCGAACTCCAGCACGTCGTCGTACGGGCTCTGGGTCGGGTCCTCGCGGGCCAGCGGCACCGGCACCCGGTAGAGGAAGTCCTCGTGCAGCAGGTCGAGCCACTCGGCGTACCGGCCGGCGTCGAGCAGCGCTGCCTCGTGGAACAGGAAGTCCTCGATCTCCAGCCGGATCACGCGCGCTCCCCCATCTGCTCCAGGTAGCGACCGACGAAGGTGCGCTGGTTGGCCTCGGTGAAGTCCTGCCGGGTGATCCGGCCGGGGCCGTTCCACGGTGGCGCGCCGGACTCCGCCGCGTCCAGGCCGAGCTCGTAGTTGTACGGCGTGCGCTCCCCCGCCACGGCGCCGAGCCCGGCGTCGATCCGGCGGAAGTTCTCCAGGTCGTCGGCCTCGAAGTACGATGCCGCGCCGTGCTGCCGGGTCACGTACAGGTACGACTTGGCCTTCCACTCCGGGCTGGCGTCGCGCGGCACCAGGCTCCAGTAGGCGACCTCGTGGTGGTGCTGGTCGATCGGGGTCAGCACCCGCAGCTGGGTGAACGCGACCGGCCCACTGGCGTCCTCGCCGAAGTACTGCGGCGCCGTGGTGATGAGCAGCAGGTTCGGGTACACCAGGCCGTGGATCACCGTGGTCTTCTCGCGGAACCTGCGCACCTCCGGGTCGGCCGCGGCCAGCGCCGGCTCGAGGAGGTGGTCCTCGTAGCCGAACACGGTCTCCGGCACGCCCTCGTCGGCGAGGTACTGGCTGCGCAGGCAGTGGCCGCTGGGGTCGTTGACAACGAAGCCCTCGACCGTGCCGGCCTGGTCGCCCATCACCCCGAGCTCGAACATGGTCCGGTGCGCGACCTGCAGGTGGTAGCCGTCGCCGGAGAAGTTCTCGGCGTGGATCTTCCAGTTGCCGCGGACGTTGACCCGGTGGATGCCGCCGTGGACCTCCATGCCGCCCGGGAACAGCCCGAAGAACGCGTCCAGGTACCAGCCGAAGTCGCCGAGGAACGCGGTCAGGTCGGGGGCGTCGGGGTCCCAGGTCGCGAAGACCAGCCCGTGCCGGGTCTCCACCCGGGCCTGCCGCAGGCCGAGCCGGGACAGGTCGAAGTCAGGTCCGTAGAGCGCCCGCCGGCCGGGGACGCCGCGCAGCTCGCCGTCGTTGCCGAAGACCCAGCCGTGGTAGCCGCAGCGGAACGTGGTCGTGTTCCCGTGCGCGACCTTGCAGACCTGGGTGCCGCGGTGCGTGCAGGAGTTGAGCATCACCCGGATGCCCTCCTGGCCCCGGGCCATGATGACCGGGTCGCCGCCCATGGAGCGGGTCACGTAGTCGCCGACCGCGGGCACCTCGGACTCGTGGCCGACGTAGAGCCAGTTCCGGCCGAAGATCTCGGTCAGCTCGCGGTCGAGCACGGCCGGGTCCTTGTAGAAGGACCGGGGCACGGCCTTCGTGATCGTCATGCGTCTCTCCCTGTCGTCGCTGGGTTCGTGCAGGGTAGGTCCGGCGTTGCGCAGAGCGGCATGCTTCCCTCGGGGTTTTCCGCAGGGCGGGGGTTTGCTGGGGTCCGAAATGTCGGTGGTCGTCCGTAGCGTGGGGTCATGGTCAGCTGGATCCCGGAACGCGCGGCGAGTCACCCGTTGGTGGGGCTCGTCGGGGATCTGGAGCGCGCGCTCGACGAGACCGCGGAGG
>JAGIBL010000007.1 GCA_017744365.1 Nocardioidaceae bacterium
CGCGACACCGGGCCGCCACCGACGGCTCGGTGGGCGAGCGGGTGGCCAGGCCGTTGAGCCTGGGCCAGGCGTTCATCGAATACATCGAAACCAGGCGCGACGCCCCCCAGGCAGGCGGCGTGGCCGCGACCGTGGTGGTCACCATGACCCTGGAGGCCATGCTCGGCGCCGCCCGCGCCGCGTCCCTGGACACCGGCGGATTCATCAGCGCCTCCGAAGCCCGCAGACTCCTGTGCGAGGCCGGGATCATCCCCGCCGTCCTCGGCTCGAAGTCCCAGGTCCTCGACCTGGGCCGCAAGACCCGCTTCCACACCGAAGCCCAGCGAATCGCCCTCGGGATCAAACACGGCGGCTGCGCCGAAGCCCACTGCGACTGGCCACCCGGCATGTGCCACAGCCACCACGGCATCCCCTGGAGCCGGGGCGGTGCGACGAACGTCAATGACGGCTTCCTGCTCTGCCCCCGCCACCACACGCTCGCCCACGACCGGCGGTACCAGATGAAGGCCGACAGGAACGGACGTGTCACGTTCAGCCGGCGGATGTGAGGCGCAGCGCGATTTGAACCTCGGCGACAAGGTGCCCGGATGGCCCAGATTCGACCAGCATCCCGTCCTTGGATCGCCGCGCTGGGTCGCTTTGCAACGGTCGCACGCAGCATCCGTCAACGATTCGCGTTGCACGTCCCCTTGCTCGCGGCCGCTACATAAGCGTGGCGCGACGTGGACGCCAGCGGTTCGGAGGCTCGCGGCCTAGCGTGCCCACGTGACTCCTGACGACGAGCTGGCGCTACGCATTGGACGCATCGCCCGAGCCCATGTCGGTATCGACTCTTCACTCAGACAGCGGCATCGTCGAAGGTGTTCGAGGCAGCGAGCGCAGCGAACGAGACGCGAAACCGCGTCGTTCACGACATGTCGATGGTCGACTTCACGGCGGCCGCGGAGGAGCGTCCACCGGTGTGGCGAACTTACCGGATCCTGGTCAGTCGGGCGGACAGGTATCAAGCCCTCAGGACCTGGCTTTCTTGGATAAGGCGCTCGAGACCATGCAGCGCACCAACCTTCGAACGGTCGCGCTGAATTCGGCGCTTCGCTCCGTGCTGCCTTTCTACAAGGGAGCCTCTGCGGGTGAACTGGTCAAAGACCTCGACGCCGAACTCGAGATGTGGTTCAAGGTCATGGACGACCGTTTCGCGTTGGATGGCGACGGATGGTTCACGGTCCCCGACCGGTAACAGTCCGCAGCGGACCGGGTCAACGTCAGCCGCAGGATGTGTGAAGCAGCGATTTGAGTACGACTACTCACGCGCGACCGGCGGCCGGTCCGTCAGCCTTGACCCATGAACGACCTCAGTGCCTTCCGCCGCCTCGCCGCCACCGCGACCATTGGTTCCTTCTCGATCGCGGCGCTGATGGGTATCGCCGCTCTTCTCGCCGGCGGCAGCTTCGGCGAGTCCGAGGGCCGGGTGCTGCTCACGACTCTGATCGTGGGCTGCGCGAGCATCTGCATGCTGTGCTACCTCGCGACTGCGGGTACGCGGTGGTCGCCAGTGGGCGGGATCGGCGCGGTCGTCCTGCTACTGCCCACCGTCACCGCTCTGGTCCTCGTCTGGGGCGACTGGGACAGCCACGGCGAGGGCCTGTGGAAGTCGTACGGGGTCGGCGTCGTCGGCGCGGTGACGCTGGCGCAGATCTGCCTGCTCCTCGCGCTCGCCGGCGCCCGCGCCGGCCTCGCCGTCGTGCTCTGGGGCACCGTGGCGCTCGCGGCCGTACTGGCGATCCTGGTCAGCGGGCTGATCCTCGGTGAGGTCGAGACGGACAGCGTCTGGCGCGTGCTCGGGGTCGTCGCGATCCTGGACGTCCTCGGCACCCTGGTCACGATCTCGCTCGCGAAGTTCGGCGCCAGCGACGACAAGAAACTCGCGCCCGCAAGCGACTGGTCGGTGACGCTCCCGGCCCCGCAGGCCGCGGCGCTGCACGTGCGAGCGCGGGAGGCAGGTCGCGACCCGGCCGACCTCCTCGCCGAGGCGGTGGACCGCTACCTGGCTCAGCCCGCGACGGGCGCGAGCGACCGGGTGCACCCGGCGTAGATCTCGATGAGCTCGGCGACCGCGTCGCCCCAGGTCCGGTCGCTGACCGAGTCCCGGGCGTTGGCGGCGAGCCGGGCGCGCTCGGCGGCGTCGGCGGCCAGCGAGGCGACCGCGAGGGTCAGGCCACCCGGGCCGTCCGCCGGGCTGACCAGGATGCCGCTCTCGCCGTGCCGGACCACCTCGGCGGCGGCGCCGGTCTCGAAGGTCACCACCGGGACACCGCTGGCGAGCGCCTTGCGGACGGGGGTCAGGTTCACCTCGTGCTTGCGCGGCTGCACCAGCAGGTCCAGCGAGGCGATCGCCCGCGCCAGCTCCAGCCCGGTGCTCTCGCCGACGATCTTGGCGCCGAGCTGGCGCAGGTGCGGTGTTCCCGGGCCGCTGCCGAGGACGACCAGGCGGACGCCGTCGAGGCCGGCGATCTGGGCGAGCCGGCGGCAGGCCCGGGTGGTGGTCGGGCCGACCGGGCCGACGTACCCGACGGTGACCAGTGGCCCCTCGGGGCGGCCGGCCCGGGCCCAGGCGTCGTGCAGCGGCTCCGAGCGCAGGCCCGGGTGGTACTCGTCGGTCCGCACGCCGGGCTTCCAGACGCGGGCCCGGATGCCGGCGGTGCCGAGGATCCGGACCCCGGCGTGGCTGCTGGCCAGCACCGTGCCGACCCGCGGGTGCAGCGGCGTCGGGTCGAGCACCACGAGCGGCACACCGGCGTGCTCGAGCGCCCGCATCGCGGCGGCGCCCATCGCTCGCGGCGCCAGGAACTGGACCACGTCGGGCCGGAACTCCTCGACGCTACGACGCAGCGCGGTGACCGAGAGCAGCGCTCGTGCCCGCTGCACCCGCGCGCCGCGGTAGCTCTCGCTGCCGGGCCCGGTCGTGAACACCAGGATCTCGTGCCCGGAGGCGAGGAGGGCGTCCGCGATGTGCCGCGCGGACTCGGCCGGTGCGTCCGCGGCCGGGGCGAACGACTCGGTGACCACGACGATCCTCATGACTCGACGGTGACGCGCGGACGTCACGGAACCGTGAACGTCGTGTAAGTGTCCGGTGAACCAGTCCTCACACCGACTGAGACGTCTCACACACCACTACCGCGTAGAAGGCCTCCGCGAGCCGCCCTATCCTGCGAACCATGACCTCTTCGCAAGACGCGGCGTCTCATGCCGCGCCTGAAGCAGCGCCGGCCTCCGGGCCCATCGCGCTCGAGGACGGCGCCGCTCACAGCCGCGCGGACTGGGAGTCCAGCGCCGCCGCCGTGCTGCGCAAGGCCGGCCGGCTCGGCGCGGACGACCCGGACGCGGCGGTCTGGGACAAGCTGACCCGGACCACCCTCGACGGCATCGAGATCACCCCGCTCGGCACCGCCGGGCTGCTCGACGACCTCGCCACCAGCGGCCGGCCGAACCGGCAGGTCGCGTGGGAGATCACCGCGCACGTCGCCGACCCGGACGCCGCCGCCTCCGCCGCGGACGTCCGGACCGACCTCGACAACGGCGCCACCGCTCTCTGGGTGCAGCTGGGCGCCGGCGGCATCGCCGTCCAGGACCTGCCGACGGTGCTCGACGGAGTGCTGCTCGACGTCGCCCCGGTCGCGCTCGAGTCCGACGACCCGGTGGCCGCGGCGGAGGCCTTCGCCGCCCTGGCGACCGGCACCACCCTGGCGGGGGGGACGACGCTCGGCGCGGACCCGCTCGGTGCCCAGCTGCTCGGGCGAGACGCCGACCTCGCCCAGACGGCCGAGGTCGCCCGGATCGCGACCGACCTGGGCTGCGGCGCGCTCGTCGTGGACGGCACCGCGGCCCACGACCTGGGCGCCTCCGACGCCCAGGAGCTCGGCTGGAGCCTGGCCGTCGGTGCCGCCTACCTGCGCGCGCTGGTCGACGCCGGCTACGACGTCAGCACCGCGGCGGGGCTCATCTCGTTCCGGTACGCCGCGACCGACGAGCAGTTCCCGACCATCGCCAAGCTGCGCGCCGCGCGCCGGGGATGGGACCGGGTGCTCGAGCTCAGCGGCGTCCCCGCGGAGGCACGCTTGCAGTACCAGCACGTGGTCACCTCCCGCCCGATGATGAGCAAGTACGACCCGTGGGTGAACATGCTGCGCACCTGCGTCGCCGCGTTCGCCGCCGGGGTCGGGGGAGCGGACAGCGTGACCGTGCTCCCGTTCGACGCGCACCTGGGCCTCCCGGACGCGTTCAGCCGCCGGGTCGCCCGGAACACCTCGTCGCTGCTGGTGCACGAGTCGCACCTGGCCAAGGTCGCCGACCCGGCCGGCGGTGCGTACGCCGTGGAGAAGCTGACCGACGACCTGGCGCGGTCCGGGTGGGCCGAGCTCGGCGCGATCGAGGAGGCCGGCGGCGCCCTGGCCGCCATCGACGGCTTCCGGGAGCGGATCGCCGGCGTGGTGCTCGAGCGCGAGGGCCAGATCGCCCGGCGCAAGCGCCCGCTGACCGGGCTCTCGGAGTTCCCGAACCTGCACGAGACGCTTCCCGAGCGGAAGCCGTACGCCGCGGGCGCGCGGCCGGTGCGCCCCTACGGCCACGAGTTCGAGGCGCTGCGCGACGAGCCCGCCGCGGGCAAGGTCTTCCTGGCGACGTTGGGGACCGTGGCCGCGCACACCTCCCGGGCCACGTTCGCGAGCAACCTGTTCGCGGCCGGCGGCATCGACGTCGAGGTCGCCGGCGCCACCGACGGCGCGGAGGCGCTTGCCGCGCGCTACGAGGGCCAGCCGGTCGTCTGCCTCACCGGCTCCGACGCCGCCTACGCCGAGTGGGGTGTCGAGGCGGCTACCGCGCTGCGGGCGAAGGGTGCCGCCTGGGTCGTCATCGCCGGCAAGGCCACCGACTACGCCGACGATCACTGCGCGCTCGGCATCGACGCGCTCGCGTTCCTGCGTCGTACGAGGGAGAAGCTGGCATGAGTGGCGTTCCGAGCAGCTTCGCGGGGCTGCCGCTGACCGGAGGGACCCCGGCCGCGACGCCGGCTCCCACGCACGAGGCCTGGGAGTCGCCCGAGGGCATCGGCGTCCTGCCGGTCTACGGCCCCGAGCACCTCGAGGGCCTGGACGCGCTGGAGACCTGGCCCGGACTGCGGCCGTTCCTGCGCGGGCCGTACCCGACGATGTACACCACCCAGCCGTGGACCATCCGCCAGTACGCCGGCTTCTCCACCGCCGAGGAGTCCAACGCCTTCTACCGGCGCAACCTGGCCGCCGGCCAGAAGGGCCTGAGCGTCGCCTTCGACCTGGCCACCCACCGCGGCTACGACTCCGACCACCCGCGGGTGCGCGGCGACGTCGGCATGGCGGGCGTGGCGATCGACTCCATCTACGACGCGCGCACGCTCTTCGACGGCATCCCGCTGGACCAGATGAGCGTGTCCATGACGATGAACGGCGCGGTGCTCCCGGTGCTCGCCCTCTACATCGTGGCGGCCGAGGAGCAGGGGGTGAAGCCGGAGCAGCTCGCGGGGACCATCCAGAACGACATCCTCAAGGAGTTCATGGTCCGCAACACCTACATCTACCCGCCGCAGCCGAGCATACGGATCATCTCGGACATCTTCGCGTTCACCTCGCAGAAGATGCCGCGCTTCAACTCGATCTCGATCTCCGGCTACCACATGCAGGAGGCCGGGGCGACCAACGACCTCGAGCTCGCCTACACGCTGGCCGACGGTGTCGAGTACATCCGCGCCGGCCTCGACGCCGGCCTCGACATCGACGCCTTCGCACCGCGGCTGAGCTTCTTCTGGGCGATCGGCATGAACTTCTTCATGGAGGTCGCCAAGATGCGCGCGGCCCGGGCGCTCTGGACCCGGCTGGTCGCGCAGTTCGACCCGCAGAGCGAGAAGTCGCTGAGCCTGCGCACGCACAGCCAGACCAGCGGCTGGTCGCTGACCGCGCAGGACGTCTTCAACAACGTGCAGCGCACCTGCATCGAGGCGATGGCCGCGACCCAGGGCCACACCCAGTCGCTGCACACCAACGCGCTGGACGAGGCGATCGCGCTGCCGACCGACTTCTCCGCGCGCATCGCCCGGAACACCCAGCTGCTGCTGCAGCAGGAGTCCGGCACCACCGGCACCATCGACCCGTGGGCGGGCTCGTACTACGTCGAGCGGCTCACCCACGACCTCGCCACCCGCGCCTGGGCGCACATCGCCGAGGCCGAGGCGGCCGGCGGCATGGCCAAGGCGATCGAGCAGGGCATCCCGAAGATGCGCATCGAGGAGGCCGCCGCCCGTACCCAGGCCCGGATCGACTCCGGCCAGCAGAAGGTGATCGGCGTGAACACCTACCGCCTGGCCGACGAGGATCCTCTGGAGGTGCTCAAGGTCGACAACAACGAGGTCTACAAGCAGCAGCTCGCCAAGCTGGAGCGGCTGCGCGCGGAGCGCGACGCCGACGACGTACGCCGCACGCTGGACGCGCTCACGAGCGCGGCCGACTCCGGCCAGGGCAACCTGCTCGAGCTCGCCGTCGACGCCGCGCGGGCCAAGGCGACCGTCGGCGAGATCTCGCAGGCGCTGGAGAAGGTGTACGGCCGGCACCAGGCGGTCATCCGTACGATCTCCGGTGTGTACAAGCGCGAGTCCGGCAGCGACGAGGCCGTCGAGCAGGTGCTTGCCGCGACCGAGCGGTTCGCCGAGGACGAGGGCCGTCGCCCGCGCATCCTGGTCGCGAAGATGGGCCAGGACGGCCACGACCGCGGCCAGAAGGTGATCGTCACCGCGTTCGCCGACCTCGGCTTCGACGTGGACGTGGGGCCGCTGTTCAGCACGCCCGAGGAGGTCGCCCAGCAGGCGGTCGACGCGGACGTGCACATCGTCGGCGTGAACTCGCTCGCGGCCGGTCACCTCACCCTGGTGCCCGCGCTCAAGAAGGCGCTCGCCGACCTGGGCCGCGACGACATCATGGTCGTGGTCGGCGGGGTGATCCCGCCCGACGACGTACCGGCGCTCAAGGAGATGGGCGCCGCCGCGGTCTTCCCGCCGGGCACGGTCATCGCCGAGTCCGCGCTGGAGCTGCTGGGGAAGCTGACCGCGCAGCTCGGTCACTGACCGTGGTCGACGTCGCTGCCCTCGCCGCGGGGGTCCGCGCCGGGCACCGGCGCGACGTGAGCCGTGCGATCACGCTGGTGGAGTCCTCGCGCGCGGACCATCGCGTGGCAGCCCGCGAGCTGCTCGCGTCGCTGGACCCCGGCAAGGCAGTCCGGGTCGGTATCTCGGGTGTCCCCGGCGTCGGCAAGTCCACCTTCATCGAGTCGCTCGGCACCCACCTGACCGGCCTGGGGCATCGGGTCGGCGTGCTCGCGGTGGACCCGTCCAGCGTGCGCACCGGCGGATCCGTGCTGGGCGACAAGACGCGGATGGCGAAGCTCTCCGCCGACCCGCACGCCTACATCCGGCCCTCGCCGAGCGCGGGCACCCTCGGCGGCGTCGCCCGCGCCACCACCCAGGCGATGCTCGTGCTGGAGGCCGCCGGGTACGACGTGGTGCTGGTCGAGACCGTCGGCGTCGGCCAGTCCGAGGTGACCGTGGCCGGGATGGTGGACACCTTCCTCTTCCTCACCCTGGCCCGCACCGGCGACCAGCTGCAGGGCATCAAGAAGGGCATCCTCGAGATCGCCGACGTGATCGCGGTCAACAAGGCCGACGGCGACCGGGAGACCGAGGCGAGGTCGGCGGCCAAGGAACTGGCCGGCGCGCTCCGGCTGGTCTACGCCGGCGGCGGTGCCTGGGTGCCCCCGGTGCTGACCTGCTCGGGCCTGGAGGGTCGCGACGTCGACCAGGTCTGGCAGCGCGTGCTGGACCACCGCGATCACCTCGGTGCCGACGGGCTGGCCGCCAAGCGGGCCGAGCAGCAGCTGGAGTTCACCTGGGCGCTGGTCCGCGACGAGCTCGCCGAGCGGTTGCGCCGGTCCCCGGGCGTGGCCGCCATCCGCGACGAGGTCCGGGCCGCGGTCCTGTCGGGGGAGCTGACGGCTCCCGAGGCCGCCGACCGGCTCTTGGCCGCGTACGACGAGTGAGCGAGGGGAGCCGAGCTTGCTCGTGCGCCCCGAGCGAGGGAGTCGTTGACGAGCGCAGCGAGGAACACGGGGAGTGAGCAAAGTAGTCTTGGGGGTTGTGTCCTCCTCCTCGATCCCGCCCGCCGCGGCGGACCTGCACGCCCGCATCCGGGCGCACGTCGAGGAGCTGACCCCCGAGCTGGTCGAGCTGCGCCGCGACCTGCACGCGCACCCGGAGCTCTCCTGGCACGAGGAGCGGACCAGCGGCGTCGTCGCCAAGCGCCTCGCCGAGGCCGGCCTGGACGCCAAGCCGCTCGGGTCGACCGGGCTCATGGTCGACATCGGCGACCAGGACGGTCCCGTGGTGGCGCTGCGTGCCGACCTGGACGCGCTGCCCGTGCCGGACCTGACCACCGACCCGTGGCGCTCGACCGTCGAGGGCGTGGCGCACGCCTGCGGTCACGACGTGCACACCGCCGGTCTGGTCGGTGCCGGGCTGGCGCTGCACCGGCTGGCCGCGGACCTGCCCGGCCGGGTCCGCCTGGTCTTCCAGCCGGCCGAGGAGATCATGCCCGGGGGCGCGCTGCTCTCGGTCACCTCGGGCGCGCTGACCGACGTCGCCCGGATCTTCGGGCTGCACTGCGACCCGGGCATCGACGTGGGCACCCTCGGCCTGCGCGAGGGTCCGCTCACCGGGGCGGCGGACTCGCTCGACGTACGGCTGACCGGCCGCGGCGGGCACACCTCGCGTCCGCACCTGACCGAGGACCTCACCTTCGCGCTGGGCAAGCTGGTCACCGAGCTGCCCGCGGTGCTCTCCCGCCGCCTCGACCCGCGTGCCGGGGTGAGCGTGGTCTGGGGCCTGGTCCGCGCGGGCTCGGCGATGAACGTGATCCCCGCGGTCGGCCGCGCCGCCGGCACCGTGCGGATGCTGGACGCGGTCGCCTGGGCGGACGCCGAGCAGCTGGTCCGGGAGACCATCGAGCAGATCGTCGGCCCGTACGGCGTCGACGCCGAGGTCATCTACGTCCGCGGGGTGCCGCCGGTGGTCAACGAGCACGTCTCCACCAACCTGCTCGGCCGTGCCATCGAGGCGGTCGTCGGCGAGGACGGCCACCAGTCGACCACCCAGAGCCTGGGCGGCGAGGACTTCGCCTGGTACCTCGAGCACGTGCCCGGGGCGATGGCCCGGCTGGGCACCCGGACGCCCGGCGGCGCGACCTACGACCTGCACCAGGGCGACCTGCGCGTCGACGAGCGCGCGGCCCCGATCGCGGCGCAGGTGCTCGCGACCGCGGCCGTGGAGGCGCTGACGCTGGCGCGGGACGCCTGACGCCTGTCAAATCCGGTTGGTCACTACCCGATAACAAACTCCGTGACGGGCCCATTTGCGGTGTTCGGGCCCGGACCTCACGACTAGGGTGCCGCTAGTCGCGCCGTGTCCCCACGGTGCTCCCCAACATCGAGGAGGGCATCTTGCGTCGGTTGAGCAAGATTGCTGTCGTGGCGGTGGTGGCGTCCCTGGCGCTGACCGGCTGCGGCAAGAACGACGACAAGAAGGGCTCGTCGTCGGGCAGCAACGACGTCTGCAAGTCCGCCAAGGGCGACGGTCCCAAGGTCGGTCTCGCGTACGACGTGGGTGGTCGCGGCGACCAGTCGTTCAACGACTCCGCCTACGCCGGCCTCAAGAAGGCCGTCGAGGACCTCAAGGCCACCTGTGTCGAGGGTGAGGCCTCCGACGGCGAGGCCGAGTCCGCGCGCGAGGACCGCCTCAAGAACATGGCTGACCAGGGCCTGAACCCGATCATCGGCGTCGGCTTCGCGTACAGCGACGCGGTCAACGCGGTGGCCCCGAACTACCCGAAGATCAACTTCGGCGTGATCGACGGCTTCGACCCCGACGACAAGCCGAACGCGAACGTGGCCTACCTGGGCTTCGCGGAGAACGAGGGCTCCTACCTCGTCGGCGTCGCGGCGGCGCTGAAGTCGAAGGCCGGCAACATCGGCTTCGTCGGTGGCGTGCACAACGACCTCATCAAGAAGTTCGAGGCCGGCTACGTGGCCGGTGCGAAGTCGGTCAAGCCCGGCATCAAGATCCAGATCAAGTACATCCAGGAGAGCGACCTCAAGGGCTTCGGTGACCCGGCCGGCGGCAAGGCTGCCGCGACCGCCGAGTACGACGCCGGTGCCGACGTGGTCTACCACGCCGCGGGCGCGTCCGGCTCGGGTGTCTTCGACGCCTCGGTCGACGCGGGCGACGGCAAGTGGGCGATCGGTGTCGACTCCGACCAGTACCTGACCGCCTCGAAGACCCAGCAGCCGCACATCCTCACCTCGATGCTGAAGAGGGTCGACGTGGCCACCTTCAACATGATCAAGTCGGTCGCGGACAGCTCGCCGCTGACGAGCTACCAGACCTACGACCTTGCTCACGACGGTGTCGGCTACTCCACCTCCGGTGGCTTCGTGGACGACATCAAGGCGCAGATCGACGAGGCCGCCTCGAAGATCAAGTCGGGTGAGGTGAAGGTTCCGGTCAAGCCCGGAGCCTGAGCGAAGGATCCGAGAAAACCCAGCCTCGTTGAGAGGCCCGGGCCCGGACCCAGACGGTAGCGTCTGTGTCCGGGCCCGGCTCGTCCTCGGGTCGCGGTCAGAAGGAGGGTCTGTGAGCGCAGCAGTCACCGAGGGGGACACGACGGCCGGAGCGCCGTCCGGCGGGGTCGTCGTCCGCGACATCCTCAAGCAGTTCCCCGGCGTGGTCGCGAACCACGACGTCAACATCACCATCCGGCCCGGCACCGTGCACGCCCTCATCGGGGAGAACGGCGCCGGCAAGTCGACGCTGATGAAGATCCTGTACGGCGTGCAGAAGCCCGACGCGGGCACGATCAGCGTGGACGGCACCGAGGTGACGTTCTCCTCGCCGACCGACGCGATCAAGGCCGGCATCGGCATGGTGTTCCAGCACTTCATGCTCGCCGACAACCTGACCGTGCTGGAGAACGTCGTGCTCGGCGCGGAGAGGCTGCACGGCATCGGCGACGCGGCCCGGGCCGAGGTCGCCCGGATCTCCGACGCCTACGGGTTCGGCCTGGACCCCGACATGCTCGTCGAGCGGCTCGGCGTCGGCCAGCGCCAGCGCGTCGAGATCCTCAAGGTCCTCTACCGCGGCGCGAAGATCATCATCCTCGACGAGCCCACCGCCGTGCTGGTACCGCAGGAGGTGGACGCGCTCTTCGACAACCTGCGCGAGCTGCGCGCCTCGGGGCACACCATCCTCTTCATCTCGCACAAGCTCGACGAGGTGCTCGACATCGCCGACGACATCACCGTGATGCGGCGCGGGCAGACCGTCGGCGAGGCGGACCCGAAGACGGCCACCAAGAAGCAGCTGGCCGAGCTCATGGTCGGCTCCGAGCTGCCCTCGCCGGAGACCGAGGAGTCCACCGTCACCGACCACGTGCTGCTGGCCCTCGAGCACGTCGGCGTGGTCGACGACACCGGCCGGCCGGTGCTCAAGGACATCACCTTCAGCATCCGCAAGGGCGAGGTGCTCGGCATCGCGGGCGTGGAGGGCAACGGCCAGGAGGAGCTGGTCGAGACCATCATGGGGATGTACCGCGGGACCGGCCGGATCACCCTGGACGGCAAGGACGTCCACCACTGGGACACCCGGGACCGGCGCGAGGCCGGCATCGGCTTCATCCCCGCCGACCGGCACAAGCACGGGCTGCTGCTCGACGCCCCGCTGTGGGAGAACCGTGTGCTCGGGCACCAGACGCGGCCGCCCGGGAGCAACGGGCTGTTCATCACCGCGAGCGACGCCAAGGCGGACACCGAGCGCATCGTGCGCGAGTACGACGTACGGACCCCCTCGATCAACACCAACGCACGGGCGCTGTCCGGCGGCAACCAGCAGAAGCTCATCGTGGGCCGCGAGATGAGCGGCGACCCGGTGCTGCTGATTGCCTCGCACCCGACCCGCGGCGTCGACGTCGGCGCCCAGGCGGCGATCTGGGACCACATCAAGCGGGCCAGGCGCGAGGGTCTGGCGGTGCTGCTGATCTCCGCCGACCTCGACGAGCTGATCGGACTCTCGGACACTATCGAGGTGATCCTGCGCGGGGCCCTGGTGGGCCGGTTCGACCCGCAGTCGGTCACCCCGCAGGAGCTCGGCTCGGCGATGACCGGGGGAGGAGACGCATGAGCAGCAGCAAGATCCTGCGCACGCTGGCCCAGGCGATCCTGGCGCCCCTGATCGCGCTGATCGTCTCGGTGATCGTCACCAGCATCGTGGTCTCGATCGCCGGCGCCTCGATCGGTGACTTCTGGGACGTCATCTTCACGGTGCCCACGCACCGCAACTGGGTGAACATCACCAACCAGTCCTCGATGCTGTTCCTGGCCGCGCTGGCCGCCGCGATCGGGTTCCGGATGAACCTGTTCAACATCGGCGTCGAGGGGCAGTACACCCTGGCCGCGTTCGCGGCCGCGGCCTTCGCGGGCGCCGGCTGGCTGCCCGGCAAGCTCAACATCGTCGGCGCGCTGCTGGTCGCGATGGCGGTCGGCGCGATCTGGGCCGGCATCGCGGGGGTGCTCAAGGTGACCCGCGGCGTCAGCGAGGTCATCTCCACGATCATGCTCAACGCGATCGCCGGCACGATGATCGGCTACCTGCTCAACAACTACGGCAACCAGTACGGCCAGGGCCGCCGGACGACGCCGATCCCGGGCTCGAGCCAGCTCTCCGGCTGGACGCCGTGGTCCGCGGGCGACGGGCCGATCTGGACGCTGACCATCCTGGCGGTGCTGGCGGGCGTGACCATGTCGATCGTCATCAACCGCACCCGGTTCGGCTTCGACCTCCGCGCCACCGGTATGAACGAGGACGCCGCGGTCGCCTCCGGGGTCAAGGTGAAGCGGATGGTGGTCATCTCGATGCTGATCTCCGGTGCGATCGCCGGCCTGGTCTGGATGCCGGCGCTCTTCGGCGCCGCGGACTACTACGGTCCGCCGTTCCAGCGGGCGCTCGGCTTCACCGGCATCGCGGTGGCGCTGCTGGGGCGCAACCGCCCGCTCGGCATCTTCTTCGGTGCCGTCCTGTTCGCCTGGCTCTCCGAGCAGGCCAACCCGCTGAGCCTGGTCGCGGACATCTCCCCGTCCGTCGTGCAGGTCACCCAGGGCGTGGTCGTGCTCGCGGTGGTGATCGCCTACGAGGTGGTCCGGCGCTGGATGGCGGCCTACGAGCAACGTGAGCTCAAGCAGGCGCTGGGGACGGAGGTGCGGGCATGACGACGGCGACCACGGGTGCGCCGGCGCACGCGCCGGCCCCGCGCAACGGTAGCCGCAACGGCAGCAAGTGGATCCGCTACGCGCTCTACGTCTCCACCGCGCTGGTGGCGGTGGCGCTGGTGCGGGTCATCACCGACGCCAACGAGATCGACTCCCCGGGCAGCATACGGGCGGCGATCATCGCCACCTGCCCGATCCTGCTGGCCGCGCTCGGCGGCCTGTGGAGCGAGCGCGCGGGTGTGGTCAACATCGGCCTCGAGGGCCAGATGCTGCTCGGCACCTGGGGCGGCGCGTACTTCACCTACTACTACGGCCCGTGGATCGGCTTGCTCGGCGCGATCGGGTTCGGCATGCTCGGCGGTCTGGTCCACGCCATCGCGACGGTGACCTTCGGCGTCGACCACATCGTCTCCGGTGTCGCGCTCAACACCATCGCCCTCGGGCTGACGACCTTCCTGGCCGAGGCGTTCTTCGCCGACCTCGACTCCGAGTTCGGCCACGGCGGTGCCCAGCAGCTGACCGGTATCGAGAAACCGCCGACGATCACCATCGCCGGGCTCTCCGACGGCGCGTCCTCGCTGGCCGACAAGCACTGGTTCGTGATCTCGGACGTGGCCTCGGTGGTCGCGGCGGTCACCAACAACATCTCGGTCGTCACGATCCTCGTGTTCGTCCTGCTGGTGGCGACCGCCTGGATCCTGTGGCGCACCACCTCCGGCCTGCGACTGCGCTCGTGCGGCGAGAACCCGCAGGCCGCGGAGAGCCTCGGCGTCAACGTGATCCGGCAGAAGTACATCGCGGTGCTGGTCTCCGGCGGCTTCGCCGGCCTGGGCGGTGGCTACCTGGCGATGGTCTCCTCGCCGGGCTTCCACACCAACCAGGCCAACGGCCGTGGCTACATCGGCCTGGCCGCGATGATCTTCGGCAACTGGCGCCCGGGCGGTGTGCTGCTCGGCTCGGGACTGTTCGGCTACACCGACAGCCTCGCGCTGCGCGACCCGACGACGATCCACGCGCTGCTGCTGCTCATCGGCGGCGGGCTGATCGCGTACGGCGCCTGGCAGGTGTACCGCGGCAAGCGGACCAGCGGGCTCGTCATCGGCGCCTTCGGTGCCGCGTTCCTGGTCTGGTACTTCGCCAAGGACACCGTGCCGTCCGACTTCACCAGCATGACGCCGTACGTCGTGACGCTGCTCGTGCTCGCGTTCTTCGCGCAACGACTACGGATGCCCAAGGCCGACGGGCAGATCTACCGCAAGGGATCGGCGGGATGACCGCAGCCCCGGACCAGTTCGACTGGGACGCCCTGCTCGACGCGGCCCGGGAGGCGATGACGCACGCCTACGCGCCGTACTCGGACTTCCCGGTCGGTGCCGCGGCGCGCGTCGAGGACGGCCGGACCGTGGTCGGCTGCAACGTCGAGAACGCGTCGTACGGCGTCGCGCTGTGCGCGGAGTGCGGCCTGGTCTCCCAGCTGCACATCACCGGCGGCGGGACACTGACCCACTTCGCCTGCGTGAACGGCAAGGGCGAGATCCTGATGCCGTGCGGGCGCTGCCGGCAGCTGTTGTGGGAGAACGGCGGGCCGGACCTGCAGGTGCTGACCCGGGCCGGCGTTCGCCGGATGGAGGAGGTGCTCCCCGATGCCTTCGGGCCCAGTGAGCTCGGTTGACCTGAGCGCGCCGGAGGTCGTCGCGGACCCGTACCCCTTCTTCGACGCCGAGCGGGCGGCGCACCCGGTGGCCTGGCACGAGGGCCTGGGCATGTACCTCGCCTTCGACCACGCCAGCGTCAGCGCGGTCCAGCGTGACCGGCGGCTCGGGCGGCTGTGGCAGGACAAGGAACCGGCGTCGTACCTGGAGCCGTTCAACCTGCTGCACCGCAACCAGATGATGGAGAACGAGCCGCCGGAGCACACCCGGCTGCGGCGGCCTGTCGCGCAGGCCTTCGGGCGCGGGCACATCGAGAGGCTGCGGCCGCGGGTGCGTTCGCTGGCCGCGGACCTGCTCACCGAGGTCGACCCCTCCGGCTTCGACGTGATCGCCGCGTTCGCCGAGCCGCTGCCGGTGCTGGTCATCGCCGAGCTGCTCGGGGTGCCGGCCTCGCACGCGCACGAGCTGCGGGACTGGTCGCAGGCGATCGTGAAGATGTACGAGCCGGCCCCGTCCGCGGAGGTCGTGGACGCGGCCGTGCGCGCCGCCGAGGACTTCGCCGCCCTGGTCCGCGAGCTGGCGGCTCTGCGTCGTACGACGCCCGCCGAGGACCTGATCTCCGACCTGGTGGCCACCGAGCTCACCGAGGACGAGGTCGTCGCGGCCGTGGTGCTGCTGCTCAACGCCGGCCACGAGGCCTCGGTCAACGTGTTCGGCAACGGCCTGGCCGCGATGCTGCGGCGCGGGCTGCGCCCGGGCGAGGACGTCGCCTTGACCGTCGAGGAGATGCTGCGCTTCGACTCGGCGCTGCAGCTGTTCGAGCGCACCGCGATCGAGGACGTCGAGGTGAGCGGCGTGACCGTCGCGGCGGGCCAGAAGATCGCGGTCCTGCTCGGCTCGGCCAACCGCGATCCCGCTGTCTTCGACGCGCCCGGCGAGTTCCGGGTCGACCGCACCCCCAACAACCACGTCGCGTTCGGCGTCGGGGTGCACTTCTGCCTGGGCGCGCCGCTGGCCAGGATGGAGCTGTTCGAGTCGGTGAGCCACCTGTTCGCCACGTTCCCCGACCTGGCCCTGGACGGCGAGCCGACCTCGCGCGGCACCTTCGTGCTGCGCGGCTACGAGAAAGTGAAGGTGACCGCGTGACCGAGGCCCACGACGCGATCGAGGTGATCGTCGCCAAGCGCGACGGCGGCACCCTGACGGACTCGCAGATCGACTGGGTGATCGACGCCTACACCCGCGGCGTGGTCCGCGACGAGCAGATGTCCGCGCTCGCGATGGCGATCCTGCTCAACGGGATGAGCCGGCACGAGATCTCCCGCTGGACCGGCGCGATGATCGCCTCGGGGGAGACCCTCGACCTCTCCGGGCTGTCCCGGCCGACCTCGGACAAGCACTCCACCGGCGGCGTCGGCGACAAGATCACGCTGCCGCTGGCCCCGCTGGTGGCGGCCTGCGGGGTCGCGGTGCCGCAGCTGTCCGGCCGCGGGCTCGGGCACACCGGAGGCACCCTGGACAAGCTCGAGTCGATCCCGGGGTGGCGGGCGAACCTCAGCAACGAGGAGTTCCACGCCCAGCTCGAGTCGGTCGGGGCGGTCGTCTGCGCGGCCGGGTCCGGGCTGGCGCCGGCGGACAAGAAGCTCTACGCGCTGCGCGACGTGACCGGCACCGTCGAGGCGATCCCGCTGATCGCCTCCTCGATCATGAGCAAGAAGATCGCCGAGGGCTCCGGCGCGCTGGTGCTCGACGTCAAGGTCGGCACCGGGGCGTTCATGAAGGAGCTCGACAAGGCTCGCGAGCTGGCCGAGACGATGGTCGCGCTCGGCACCGACGCCGGGACCAGAACGGTCGCGCTGCTCACCGACATGTCGACCCCGCTGGGCCTGACCGCCGGCAACGCGCTCGAGGTCCGCGAGTCGGTCGAGGTGCTCGCCGGCGGCGGGCCGGCCGACGTCGTGGAGCTGACCGTCGCGCTGGCGACCGAGATGCTCGCCGGGGCGGGGGTGACCGACGTCGACCCGGCCGAGGTGCTCGCCTCCGGGCGCGCGATGGACACCTGGAAGGCGATGATCGCTGCCCAGGGAGGCGACCCGGACGCACCGCTGCCGACCGCGCGCGAGACCCACGTGGTGACCGCGCCGAGCAGCGGCGTGCTGGCCCGGCTGGACGCGATGGCGGTCGGGATGGCGGCCTGGCGGCTCGGGGCCGGCCGGGCGGCGCTCGGCGATGCGGTCCAGGCCGGCGCCGGGGTCGAGTGGCACGCCCGCCCCGGGGATGCTGTCTCGGAGGGCGCCCCCCTGCTGACCCTGCACACCGACGAGCCTGCTCGCTTCGAACGCGCGCTGGAGTCGCTGGAAGGCGGGTTCGACATCGGTTCTGCTTACGAGCCGACCCCGCTGATCCTCGAGCGAGTCGACTGACCGCCGAGGCGTCTCATCTGAAAGTGCAGATGCCGCTGAGGCGTCTCAGATGAAAAACCTCGCTGGCGCTCGGCCTTTCATCTGAGACGCCTCAGCTACTAGACCAGCAGCAGCACGACTGTCTCGGCGACGCAGGCGGGCTTGTCGGCGCCCTCGATCTCGATCACGTGGCCGACGGTGAGCTGCTTGCCGGCCGGGAGGTCGACGACCTCCTTGATGGTCACCGTGTCGCGCAGGCGGGAGCCGACCGGGACGGGGGCGGGGAAGCGGACCTTGTTGAGGCCGTAGTTCAGCTTCGCGCCCGGGGTCTCCAGGTGGAAGACCATCGAGCCCAGCCACGGGATCAGCGCCAGGGTCAGGTAGCCGTGCGCGATGGTGCCGCCGAACGGGCCGGCCGCGGCGCGCTCCAGGTCCACGTGGATCCACTGGTGGTCGCCGGTGGCGTCGGCGAACTCGTTGACGCGCTTCTGGTCGATCTTGACCCACTCCGAGGTGCCGATCACCTCGCCGGCCGCGGCCTCGATCTCCTCGAAGGTGGTGAACACGCGCATCGACGAACTCCTGGTCTGCTCTGCTTGGATGGCTGCATGGCTGAACTTACCCGTGAGCTGATCCGCCGGGCGCCCAAGGTCTTGCTCCACGACCACCTCGACGGCGGGCTGCGACCCGCGACCATCGTCGAGCTCGCGGCGGCCTGCGGGCACGAGCTTCCCGCGACCGGCGCCGAGGACCTGGGTCGCTGGTTCACCGAAGCCGCCGACTCGGGCTCGCTGGTGCGCTACCTGGAGACCTTCGACCACACCGTCGCGGTGATGCAGACCGCCGACGCGCTGGCCCGGGTCGCTCGCGAGTGCGTCGAGGACCTGGCCGCGGACGGCGTCGTCTACGCCGAGGTCCGCTACGCCCCCGAGCAGCACCTGGAGGGGGGCCTGTCGCTGGAGGAGGTCGTCGAGGCGGTGCAGCGCGGCTTCGACGAGGGTCAGGAGGCCACCGGGATCGTGGTCCGCCAGCTGCTCACCGCGATGCGCCACCAGGCCAACTCCCGTGAGATCGCCGAGCTGGCCGTCCGCTACCGCAACCAGGGCGTCGTGGGCTTCGACATCGCCGGCGCCGAGGCCGGCTACCCGCCCACCCGGCACCTCGACGCCTTCGAGTACCTGCAGCGGGAGAACGCGCACTTCACCATCCACGCCGGCGAGGCGTTCGGGCTGCCCTCGATCTGGGAGGCGATCCAGTGGTGCGGCGCCGACCGGCTCGGGCACGGTGTCCGGATCATCGACGACATCACCGTGGGAGCTGACGGCAAGCCCAAGCTCGGCCTGCTCGCGGCGTACGTGCGCGACAAGCGGATCCCGCTGGAGCTCTGCCCGCACTCCAACGTGCAGACCGGCGCCGCCGAGTCGATCGCCGAGCACCCGATCGGGCTGCTCACCCAGCTGCGCTTCCGAGTCACCGTCAACACCGACAACCGGCTGATGAGCGGCACCTCGATGACCCATGAGATGGCCGCCCTGGTGGAGGCGTTCGGCTACGGCCTCGACGACCTGCAGTGGTTCACCGTGAACGCGATGAAGTCGGCGTTCCTCGGCTTCGACGAGCGGCTGACCCTCATCAACGAGGTCATCAAGCCGGGGTACGCGGCTCTGCGCTCAGAGAGCTGAGCTCGGCGTACGCGGCCTCGGGGCTGATCACTCGGCAGCCCAGCGCGACGGCGTGCGCGACCACGGCGCGCTGGGCACGGGCCAGGTGCAGGCCGCGGCGGACCAGGACCAGCGGCGGCTTCCGGTGCTCGCGCAGGTCGCGGGTGAGCCGGCGGAAGAACGTCACCGCCGGGTGCTGGGTGACGCAGAGCGCGTCGGCGAGCAGGCCGCGCCGCCGGCACTCGGCGACGATCTCCTGGGCGAAGATCCCCTCGGCGACGAAGTGCGCGGAGCCGCCCAGGGCCAGCACCTGGTGTCCCGTACGACGGCTCTGCGCGATGTCGTACGTCGGCACCTCGACCCTCCCGGTCCGGCACAGCGTCTCGATCGCCGCGAGCGCGTCCTCGTGGTTCCAGGACGCCGGGTCGTCCCAGTCCACGATCGGCGCGCCGCCGGCCAGGTCGATGCAGGGCAGCGTCGGGTCGTCGCCGTCCTTGTAGAAGTCGTCGAGCATGAGGATCGGCAGCCCGAGCCGGCGGGAGAGCCGGGACTTGCCCGAGCCGGACGGCCCGGCGATCACGATCACCTTGGCCGCGGACCGCTCAGATGCCAAGAGGGTGCCAGACCGTCTTCGTCTCCAGGAACCGGGTCATCCGGTCCAGCGGGGGCGGGTCGAGCAGCTCCTCGACCCCCGGGCGCCGGACCCGCTTGAGGTTGTCGGCGGCGGCGATCTCGAGGTCGGTGGCCAGGGCCGGGTCGGTGACGCCGGTGAGGTCGAGGCCGTTGACGTCGAGGTGCGAGGCCAGCCACGGCGCGATCTCGGCGACCGAGCCGGTGAGCACGTTGACCACGCCACCGGGCAGGTCCGAGGTGGCCATCACCTCGCCGAGGGTGATCGCGGTCAGCGGGTGCGGCTCGCTGGCGATGACCACGCAGGTGTTGCCGGTGACGATGACCGGGGCGACCACGCTGACCAGCCCGAGCAGCGGGCCCTTCGGCGCGACGACGGCGACCACGCCGGTCGGCTCGGGGGCGGAGTGGTTGAAGTACGGGCCGGCGACCGGGTTGGCGTTCCCGGTGACCTGGGCGATCTTGTCGGCCCAGCCGGCGTACCAGACCAGCCGGTCGACCGCGGCGTCGACGTACGTGCGCGCCCTGGCGGCGGTGACCCCCTCGGAGGCGCGCAGCTCGGCCTCGAACTGGTCGCGCCTGCCCTCGAGCACCTCGGCGATCCGGTAGAGCACCTGGCCGCGGTTGTAGGCGGTCTTGCCCGACCAGCCCGCGAAGGCGGCGCGGGCTGCCTTGACCGCGTCGCGGGCGTCCTTGCGCGAGGCCTGGGCGGCGTTGGCCATGAACCTGCCCTTGGCGTCGTTGACGACGTACGAGCGGCCCGACTCCGAGCGGGGAAACTCGCCGCCGATGTAGAGCTTGTAGGTCTTCTTCACGTCCAGCCGCGTCATCGCACGTAGCCTTCCAGTCCGTGGCGGCCGCCCTCGCGACCGTAGCCCGACTCCTTGTAGCCGCCGAACGGGCTGGCCGGGTCGAAGCGGTTGAAGGTGTTGGACCAGACCACGCCGGCGCGCAGCTGGGAGGCCATCCACAGGATCCGCGAGCCCTTGTCGGTCCAGACGCCGGCCGACAGCCCGAACGGGGTGTTGTTGGCCTTCTCCACCGCCTCCTTGGGCGTGCGGAAGGTCAGCACCGAGAGCACCGGCCCGAACACCTCCTCGCGGGCGATCCGGTGGGCCTGGCTGACGCCGGTGAAGATGGTCGGGGCGAACCAGAAGCCGTTGCTCGGCAGCTCGCACGGCGGCGACCAGCGCTCGGCGCCCTCGGACTCGGCGATCTCCGACAGCGCACGGATCTTGGCCAGCTGCTCGCCGGAGTTGATCGCGCCGATGTCGGTGTTCTTGTCCAGCGGGTCGCCCACGCGCAGGGTCTTCATCCGCCGCTTGAGCCGGTCGAGGACCTCCTCGGCCACCGACTCCTGGACCAGCAGCCGCGAGCCGGCGCAGCAGACGTGGCCCTGGTTGAAGAAGATGCCGTTGACGATGCCCTCGACGGCCTGGTCGACCGGGGCGTCGTCGAAGACGATGTTCGCGGCCTTGCCGCCGAGCTCGAGGGTGACCTTCTTCTCGGTGCCGGCGACGGCCTTCGCGATCGCCCGGCCGACCTCGGTGGAGCCGGTGAACGCGACCTTGTCCACGTCCGGGTGGCTGACCAGCGCCCGGCCGGTCTCACCCGCGCCGGTGACGATGTTGACCACGCCCGGGGGCAGGTCGGCCTGCTGGCAGACCTCGGCGAACAGCAGCGCGGTCAGCGGGGTGGTCTCGGCCGGCTTGAGCACGACGGTGTTGCCGCAAGCCAGCGCCGGGGCGATCTTCCAGGCCAGCATCAGCAGCGGGAAGTTCCAGGGGATCACCTGGCCGGCGACGCCCAGCGGCTGCGGGTCGGATCCCAGGCCCGCGTAGGAGAGCTTGTCGGCCCAGCCGGCGTAGTAGAAGAAGTGCGCGGCGACCAGCGGCACGTCGACGTCGCGGGACTCCTTGATCGGCTTGCCGTTGTCGATCGACTCCAGCACCGCGAACTCGCGCGAGCGCTCCTGGATGATCCGCGCGATCCGGAACAGGTACTTGCCGCGCTCGGCGCCCGACATCTTCGACCAGACCCGGGCATACGCGCGGCGGGCGGCCTTGACCGCGGCGTCGACGTCGGCCTCGTCGGCCTCGGCGATCTCGGCGAGCACCTCCTCGGTGCTCGGGCTGATCGTCTTGAACGACTTGCCGTGCCCGTCGACGAACTCGCCGTTGACGAACAGCCCGTACGACGGCTTGATGTCGACGATCGCGCGCGACTCCGGCGCGGGTGCGTACTCGAACTTCATGGCTATCAGTCCAACGTGACGTAGTCGGGGCCCCAGTAGTGGCCGGTCTTCATCTTGTTCCTCTGCATCAGGAGGTCGTTGAGCAGCGTCGAGGCGCCGAACCGGAACCAGTCCGGGTCCAGCCAGTCCTCCCCGGCGACCTCGTTGACCATCACCAGGTACTTGATCGCGTCCTTGCTGGTCCGGATCCCGCCGGCCGGCTTGACGCCGATCATCTGGCCGGTGGCCTCGCGGAAGTCGCGGACCGCCTCCAGCATCACCAGGGTCACCGGCAGCGTCGCCGCCGGCTGCACCTTGCCGGTGGAGGTCTTGATGAAGTGCGCCCCGGCCAGCATCGCCAGCCAGCTGGCCCGCCGGACGTTGTCGTAGGTCTGCAGCTCGCCGGTCTCGAAGATCACCTTGAGGTGTGCACTGCCGCAGGCCTCGCGAACGGCGACGATCTCCTCGAAGACCTCCAGGTAGCGGCCGGAGAGGAAGGCACCGCGGTCGATCACCATGTCGATCTCGTCGGCCCCGGCCTCGACCGCGTCACGGGTGTCGGCGAGCTTGACGTCCATCGCGGCGCGGCCGCTCGGGAACGCGGTCGCCACCGCGGCGACCTTCACCCCGCTGCTGCCCAGGGCCTGCTTCGCGATGCCGACCATGTCCGGGTAGACGCACACCGCCGCCGTCGCGGGGCAGGTCGGGTCGGTCGGGTCCGGGCGCTGTGCCTTCGCCGCGAGCGTGCGCACCTTGCCGGGGGTGTCGTTGCCCTCCAGCGTGGTCAGGTCGACCATCCGGATCGCCAGGTCGATCGCCTGCTGCTTCGCGGTCGTCTTGATCGAGCGGGTCCCCAGGGTGGCGACGCGCTGCTCCGCGCCGACCTGGTCGACGCCGGGGAGTCCGTGCAGGAACCGGCGCAGCGCACTGTCGGAGGACGTCGCCTCCGCGAGCGAGCTCGCCGTTGAGCTCAGGGTGGTCACCCACGCAGTCTAGGAGCGTCGTCGTACGGACCGCGAATGTCGACCGCCTAGGCTGGGGAAATGACCGAGCACATCCCGGAGCAGCGCTACGGACCCACCTCGGGCGTGATCTCCGGGATCGTCGGCCTGGTGGTCTGCGCCGTCGTGGTCGGCCTCGCGATCGCCGACGGCCTGACCTCGACCTCGGTGCGGTTCATCCTCGGCGCGGGGGCGAGCGCGGTGCTGATCTGGGCCTACCTGCTGCGCCCGCGGATCATCCTCGAGCAGGGTGGCCGGACGCTGCTGCTGCGCAACCCGTTCGTGGACCGACGGGTGCCGCTGGCGGCGGTGAAGGTGGTCGGGGTGCGCACCGTGACCACGGTCAGGACCGACGAGGCGGCGTACGACTGCGTGGCGGTCGGCCACTCGGTGCGCAAGGTCGTCCGGGGCTCCGGACCCGGCGGCGGGCTCGGCGGCCGCTGGTTCGGCGGCGCGGGCACGGTGGGCGGCCCACCGCCGGCGCACCGCCCGCGGCTCAACGAGATGAGCACCCAGGACGCCATGACGGAGCAGGTCCTGTACGCCGCCGACCAGGCCCGGCTGCACGGCCACGCCACCGAGCCCGTCGAGCGCCGGCTGGCGCTGCCCGAGCTCGTCCTCCTGGTCGTGTTCCTGGTCGCGCTGGTGGTCGCGTTCCTGATCTAGAGGCCCGCGGCCTTCTTGACGTCCGCGCGGATCGCGTCGAGGCGCCCGGTCGCGGCGATCCGGGCCGCGTCCACGGCACCCCAGTCGCCGTCTTCCGGGGCGCCGTCGGCCTCGACCGGGACGACCACCTCCAGGTAGCACTTCACCTTGGGCTCGGTGCCCGAGGGCCGCACGATCACCCGGGCGTGGTCCTCGAGCACGAAGCGCAGCCCGTCGGTGGGCGGCAGGTCCGCGGAGCCCGCGGCCAGGTCGTCGAGCCGTACGACGGCGAGCCCACCCAGCGAGGCGGGCGGCTCCTCGCGCAGCCGCTGCATCGTGGCCGGGATCTCGGCCAGGTCGCTGAACCTGACGCTGAGCTGGTCGGTCGCGTGGAGCCCGTACTCGCGGGCGATGTCGTCGAGCAGGTCGCGCACGGTCCGTCCCTCGGCCTTGGCGGCGGCAGCCAGCTCGCAGACCAGCAGCAGCGCCGAGACCCCGTCCTTGTCCTTCACGTGGTCTGGGTCGACGCAGTAGCCGAGCGCCTCCTCGTAGCCGAAGGCGAGCCCGGGGATCCGGCCGATCCACTTGAACCCGGTCAGCGTCTCGGCGTGCTCCTGCCCGGCCTTCGCGGCCATCGCGCCGAGCAGGCTGGAGGAGACGATCGACTGCGCGTAGACGCCCTGCTTCCCCTGGCGCAGCAGGTGCGCGGCGAGCAGGGCGCCGACCTCGTCGCCGCGCAGCATCTGCCAGCCGTGCGGGCCAGGCGCAGCGACCGCGCACCGGTCGGCGTCCGGGTCGTTGGCGACCACGAGGTCCGCGTCCACCTCGGCCGCGAGCGCCATCGCGAGGTCCATCGCGCCGGGCTCCTCGGGGTTGGGGAAGGCCACCGTCGGGAAGGTCCCGTCCGGCTCGGCCTGGGCGGGCGGCTCGGCGGGCGCGGTGAACCCGGCCAGCTCGAGCACCCGCTGGACGGTGCTGCCGCCGACGCCGTGCAGCGGCGTGTAGACCAGCTTCAGGTCCCGCGGCCCGGGGCCGACCAGGCCGGCGACGGTCCGCTCGTAGCGCTCCACGATGTCCTCGCCGAGCACCTCGGTGCCCTCGCCGCGCGGGATGTCCGTGAGCGCTCCCACCGCCGCGATCCGCTCGGCGATCTCGTGGTCGGCCGGCGGCACGATCTGGCTGCCGTCGCCGAGGTAGACCTTGTAGCCGTTGTCCTGCGGCGGGTTGTGGCTGGCGGTGACCATCACCCCGGCCACGCAGCCGAGCTCGCGGATGGCGAAGGCGAGCAGCGGGGTGGGCAGGGGCCGGGGCATCAGCAGCGCGCGCAGGCCGGCGCCGGTCATCACCGCGGCGGTGTCCTGGGCGAACACGTCGGAGTTGTGCCGGGCGTCGTACCCGATGACGACGGCGTCGCCGGTCCCGGCGCCGTTGTCGAGCAGGTAGCGGGCCAGGCCCGCCGCCGCGCGGAGCACGACGACCCGGTTCATCCGGTTCGGGCCGGCGCCGAGCGCGCCGCGCAGGCCGGCGGTGCCGAACTCCAGGGTGCCGCGGAACCGGTCGGCCAGCTCCTCGGTGTCGCCGGCCTCGACCAGCCCGAGCAGCTCGGCGCGGGTCTCGGGGTCGGGGTCCTCGGCGGCCCAGGCGCGGGCACGTTCCAGCAGCTCGTCGGTCATGGGGCGAGACTAGCCCCGTGGCTGCGGTCGACTACGTCTTCGAGCACGCGATGGTGCTGCCGGTTCGGCCGGCCGCCGTGCACGCGGTGCTGGTCGACCTGGAGCACTTCGGCGACTGGTGGCCGCAGGTGCGTGCGGTGGCCAAGCTCGGTGAGGACGACGCGCTGGTGGTCTGCCGCTCGCTGCTTCCCTACGACCTGGAGCTGCACCTGCACGCGGAGAGCAGGGCGGCCGACCTGCTCCGCGTCGCGATCGACGGACCGATCCGCGGGTACGCGCAGTGGCGGCTGACGGCTGAGCGCACGGCGTGGGGCGACGACGGCGGCACCCGGCTCGAGTTCGAGCAGCGGGTGCACGCCGTCGCGCGGGTCATCCGGCTGACGTCGTACGTCGCGAAGCCGGTGCTCCGCGCGAACCACGCGTGGATGATGCGAGGAGCCCAGCGCGGGCTCCTCGAGAGGTTCAGGCCAGCTTCGCCTCGAGGGTGATCTCCACCGCGGCGAGCGCCTGCGAGACCGGGCAGCCGGCCTTCGCGCCCTCGGCGAGCTCGGAGAACTTCGCCTCGTCCAGGCCCGGCACGGTGCCGACCACGGTCAGCGCCGACTTGGTGATGCCGGTGCCGGGGACGAAGGTGACGACCGCGGAGACCTCGAGCTTCTCCGCCGGCGTCTCGTTCTTCGCCAGGGCGTTCGAGAACGCCATCGAGAAGCAGGCCGAGTGCGCGCCGGCGATGAGCTCCTCGGGGCTGGTCTTGCCGTTCGCCTCCTCCGCGCGGGAGGGCCACGAGACCGGGTAGGTGCCGATGCCGGAGGATTCGAAGGTGGTCTCGCCCGAGCCCTCGAACAGGGTGCCGGTCCAGACGGTGGTTGCCTTGCGATCAGTCATGGGCCTCAGCCTAGCCATCGGTCTCAGAGGTGCTTGAGGGCCTCTCGCCGGGAGAGCGGGCTCAGCTCGTGGGAGCCGACGTAGTCGCGGACCCAGTCCGGGTTCCAGCGGGCGACCTCGCGCAGCGCCCAGCCGATCGCCTTGCGCACGAAGAACTCCGGGTCGTCGCGGTTGGGCTCGATCGTGGCGGCGAGGAGGTCGAGGTCGATCCGGTCGCGCAGCCCGAGCTGGCCGATGACCGAGACCCGCCGCAGCCAGCGGTCCTCGGCCGTGCTCCACTCGCGCAGCACCGCGCCCATCGCCTCCGGGTGGGCGAGCACCAGGTCCGCGATCCGGTGCGCCGTCTCGTCGACCAGGTCCCACCAGGCGCCCTCGACGACGTGCCGCTCGTGGACCTCGAGGAGCTCCAGCCGGCCGCGGGCCCAGCGCATCCCGAGCAGGTCCTGCGCGGCGTACCGCTGCTCGCGGTGGGTGGCCTCGTCCCAGAGCAGGGCCGCGGCCGCCAGCAGGTCGTCCTCGTCGCGGTCCTTGCCGAGCGTCCGCGCCTGGCGCCGTACGTCGGGGCGCCGGATGCCGATCATCGCCAGACCGCCGTTCTCGGCGACCTTGAGGTAGGCGTTGTTGCCCGCGGCGCGCTCAGGGTCGGCGAGCCGCGCGAGGGCGGCGCTGATCTCCTCGGCGAGCGTCACCCGGTGATCATCGCCGAAAGCGCGGACCGAACGCCGGAGCGACCTTCGTGAACGCCGCCTTGCGCGCCGCCGCGGTGTTGCGCAGCGTGAGCAGGAGCAGCTGCTCGGCCCGCTCGCGCGCGAAGGTGGCGCGCGGCGAGGAGGTCCAGGTGCCGTTGAACAGCCGCTTGGCGGCCGCCACCGAGTCCGGCGAGCGCTCGGCGATGCGGTGCGCGAGGTCGAGCGCGGCCACCACCGGGTCGGCGGCCAGCTCGGTGACCAGGCCCAGGTCCGCGGCCTCCTTGCCTGACAGCATCTGCGCGGTCATCGTCAGCTTCTTGGCGGTGTCGATGCCGACCAGCTCGGCCAGGCTGCGCACGCCGGTCATGTCCGGGATCAGCCCCCAGCGGGCTTCGAGCACCGACCACTCCGAGTCCGGGGTGGCGACCCGGAAGTCCGCGGCGAGCGCCAGCTGCAGGCCGCCGCCGTAGCAGTGCCCGTGGACCGCGGCGATGACCGGCACCGGCAGCCGCCGCCAGGCCCAGCAGGCCTCCTGGAAGGCGTTGGTGCCGCGCCAGGGGAGGGGCACGAACGCGCGCACGATCCCGGCCGGGCTCTTCAGCGCGGAGGCGAAGTCGAGCCCGGCGCAGAAGGAGGCGCCCTCACCGCTGATGACGACCGCCCGCAGGGTCTTGTCCCGGCGCAGCGCGTGCGCCGTCGCGACCAGCTCGTGCAGCGTCTCCAGGGTGAGTGCGTTGAGCTTGTCCGCCCGGGTCAGCCGCACGTGCGCGATGCCGTCGGTGATCTCGTGGTCGACGTACGTCATGCGGGAGATGTTACCCGCCGGTAAGGGCGCCTCCGTCGGGTCACTCGTCGATGTGCGACATGTCCCCGTACCGAGCCCCCTGGACCGCGTCCCGCGGCACCGCGGCCTCGAGCGCGGCCAGGTCCTCGGCCGTGAGGACGACCGCGGCAGCGCCGACGTTCTCCTCGAGGTACTTCACCCGCTTGGTGCCCGGGATCGGCGCCACGTCGGACCCCTGGGCGAGCACCCACGCGAGCGCCAGCTGGCCCGGCGTGCAGCCCTTCTCCGAGGCGAGCTTGCCGATCGCGTCGACCAGGCGCAGGTTGGCGGAGAGCGCGTCGCCCTGGAAGCGCGGGAAGTAGTCGGAGCGACGGAAGTCGGCCTCGCCGTCGGCGCCCGCGTCGGTGGTGATGGTGCCGGTGAGCAGGCCGCGGCCCAGCGGCGAGTACGGCACCAGGCCGATGCCGAGCTCACGGATGACGGTGAGGATCTCGTCCTCGAGGTCCCGGGTGAACAGCGAGTACTCGGACTGCAGCGCGGTGATCGGGTGCACCGCGTGCGCCTTGCGGATGTTCGCCGCGGAGGCCTCCGAGAGACCGAGGTGGCGGACCTTGCCGGCCTGCACCAGCTCGGCCATCGCGCCGACGGTCTCCTCGATCGGGACGGACTTGTCGACACGGTGCTGGTAGTAGAGGTCGATCACGTCGACGCCGAGCCGCTGCAGCGAGGCGTCGCAGGCCGCGCGGACGTACTCCGGGCGCCCGTTGATGCCGACGCGGGTGCCGTCGGGCAGCCGCTCGTTGCCGAACTTGGTCGCCAGCTGCACCTCGTCGCGCCGGCCGGCGATGGCCTTGCCGACGAGCTGCTCGTTGGTGAACGGGCCGTACATGTCCGCGGTGTCCAGGAAGGTGACACCGAGGTCGAGGGCGCGGTGGATGGTGGCGATCCCGCCGGCCTCGTCAGGAGTCCCGTAGAACTCCGACATGCCCATGCAGCCGAGGCCGAGGGCCGAGACCGTGAGCGGGCTGGCGGTGCCGAGAGTGCGCGTTTCGAGAGTCATGACACCCAGCCAACGACTTCGAGCGCACTCCAAGTCAAGCGAGCTTGCCCTCGTAGAGCGCAATTTTGTAGTCGATGGCCCGCAGGTGCCCGGTGACCTCGGCGAGCTGGGCCTCGACGCGCGCGCGATGGGCCAGCAGCAGCGCCAGGCGCTCGGCCTCGTTGCCGTCGCCGGCGCGGACCAGCTCCGCGTAGCGCCGTACGTCGCGAATCGGCATGCCCGTGGCGCGGAGCCGAGTGACCATCTCGATCCAGGTCAGGTCGCGCTCGGAGTAGCGGCGGTGCCCGGAAGTCGACCGGTCGACGGCCGCGAGCAGCAGCCCGTCGCGCTCGTAGTAGCGCAGCGTGTGCGCGGTCAGGCCGGTCTTCTCGGCCGCCTCGGCGATGCTCAGGGAGGTCACCCGGGCATTGTCAGACTTGGAGTGCGCTCCAAGTCAAGCGGCTCAGATCCGCGGCACGATGGCGCCGAGCAGCTCGCCCATCCGGGAGGCCGCGGCCTTGCCCGTCTCGAGGACCTCCTCGTGGTTGAGGGGCTCCCCGGTGATCCCGGCGGCGAGGTTGGTGACCAGCGAGATGCCGAGCACCTCCATGCCGGCCTCGCGGGCGGCGATCGCCTCCAGCGTGGTGCTCATCCCGACCAGGTGACCGCCGATGGCGCCGACCATGCCGATCTCGGCCGGGGTCTCGTAGTGCGGCCCGGGGAACTGCACGTAGACGCCCTCGTCCAGGCTCGGGTCGACCTCGCGGCACAGGGCCCGCAGCCGCGAGGAGTACAGGTCGGTGAGGTCGACGAAGTGCGCGCCCTCGATCGGCGAGGTCGCGGTCAGGTTGATGTGGTCGCTGATGAGCACCGGCGTTCCGGGGGCCCAGGCCTCCTGGAGGCTGCCGCAGCCGTTGGTGAGCACGACCGTGGAGCAACCGGCGGCCGCCGCGGTCCGGACCCCGTGCGCCACCGCGCGCACGCCCAGGCCCTCGTAGAAGTGGGTGCGGCCGAGGAACACCAGCAGGCTCTTCTCGCCCGCCCGCACGGACCGGATCTTGCCGGCGTGGCCCTCGACGGCCGGCGGCGCGAAGCCGGGCAGGTCGGTGGTGGACAGCTCCGCGGTGGCCTCGCCGAGGGCGTCCACGGCCGGCAGCCAGCCCGAGCCCATCACCAGGGCGATGTCGTGGCGCTCGACGCCGGTCTTCTCGGCCAGGACGCGGGCGGCGTCGGTGGCGGCTTCCTTCGCAGTGGTCACCGGAGGACTGTAATGCGGTTCAGCCGCCGAAGGTGCTCCGGCAGGGCCTGCGACGCAGGTCGGCCACGTAGTCCGCGGGAGCGTCGGCGGCCTCGGCCGCATCGGCCAGCGCGCCGAGGTAGGTCGCCGAGGGCAGGCCACCCTCGAAGGCGTCCAGCACGTAGACCCAGGCGACCACCTCGTCGGTGAGCGTGGAGACGCGCACCTTGGTCTTGCGGTACAGCCCGGTGTCCGCCGACTCCCAGCCGTCGAGCACCGCCATGTCCTCGTCGGCCAGGTCGTAGATCGCCACGAACACCTGCTCGAACGGGTCCTGCACGATGGTGGCCAGCGCACCGTCCCAGCCGTGGTCCTCGCCGCCGAAGGTGAGCCGCCAGCCCTGCAGCCAGCCGGTGGCGAACAGCGGGGAGTGCGGGCACCGCTCGCTCATCCGGGCCGGATCCAGGTTGGTCCCGTAGGCGGCGTACAGGGTCACGGGGGTCAGCCTAGGCCCACGGGCCCGGGCGGACGCCGTACGACACAATGGCCCGGTGACACGCGTGGTGATCCTCGGTGGCGGCCCTGGCGGATACGAGTCGGCCCTGGTGGCCGCGCAGCTCGGCGCCGAGGTGACCGTCGTCGACTCCGACGGTCTGGGCGGGTCAGCGGTGCTCACCGACTGCGTGCCCAGCAAGACCCTCATCGCCACCGCCGAGCTGATGACCGACCTCTCCACCGCGCCGGAGCTGGGCATCGGGCTGGTCGACCACACCGCCGAAGCCGCTCAGGTCCGGGTCGATCTCGCCCGGGTCAACGCCCGGGTGCTGCGCCTGGCCGCCGAGCAGTCTCGCGACATCGGCCGCCGGCTCGAGCGCGAGGGCGTCCGGGTCGTGATCGGCCGTGGTCACCTCGACGGTCCCGAGCGGGTGGTGGTGCAGCTGGCCGACGGCGGGACCGAGACCCTCGAGGCGGACGCGGTCCTGGTGGCGACCGGTGCCTCGCCGCGGACGCTGCCCAGCGCCGAGCCGGACGGCGAGCGGATCCTGACCTGGGAGCAGGTCTACGACCTGACCGAGATGCCGACCAGGCTGGTCGTGGTCGGCTCGGGTGTCACGGGCGCGGAGTTCGCCAGTGCGTACATGGCCCTCGGCATCGAGGTCGTGCTCGTCTCCTCGCGCGACCGGGTGCTGCCCGGCGAGGACGCCGACGCCGCCGAGGTGCTCGAGCAGGTGCTCACCCGCCGCGGCATGACCGTGCTGAACAAGTCCCGGATGGAGTCGGTGACCCGCGACGGCGACGAGGTCACCGTCACCCTCACCGACGGCCGCGCGGTCACCGGCTCGCACGTGCTGCTCGCGCTCGGATCGGTGCCGAACACCGCCGGGATCGGACTCGAGGCGGCCGGGGTCGAGCTCGACGCGGGCGGCTTCGTCAAGGTCGACCGGGTCTCCCGTACGACGGCGCGCGGCGTCTACGCGGCCGGCGACTGCACCGGCGTGCTGATGCTCGCCTCGGTCGCGGCCATGCAGGGCCGGATCGCGATGTGGCACGTGCTCGGCGACGCGGTCACCCCGCTGGACCTGAAGAAGGTCTCCTCGAACGTCTTCACCGCCCCCGAGATCGCCACCGTCGGCTGGTCGCAGAACGCGGTCGACGCCGGCGAGATCCAGGCCGAGGTGGTCAAGCTGGAGCTCTCCGGCAACCCGCGCGCGAAGATGCAGGGCGTGCACGACGGCTTCGTGAAGCTGTTCTGCCGCCCGGGAACCGGGATCGTCGTCGGGGGAGTCGTCGTCGGGCCGCGCGCGAGCGAGCTGATCCACCCGGTCTCGATCGCGGTCTCTGAGTCGCTGACCGCCGACCAGCTCGCGAACGCGTTCACGGTGTACCCGTCCAACAGCGGCTCGGTCGCCGAGGCGGCGCGCCGGCTGCACCACCCGGCATGACCCTTTTGTCACGATTGAGGAGACTCGATCGGTTCCGATCTGCCTAGGATGGCTCGGTCCGTCGTACCCCAGATGTCCCGGGAACCCCAGATGCGTACACGAGTCACCCTGGCCCTCGCCGCCGCGGCCGCGCTGGTCGGCGCCACGATGCCGGCCGTCCACGCCGACACGGCCGTCCCGGTCGGGACCGGCACCGTCGTGCAGGGCCGCGGCTACGGCCACGGCCACGGCATGTCCCAGTACGGCGCCAAGGGCCAGGCCGAGGCCGGGCGGACCTACCAGCAGATCCTCTCCTTCTACTACCCGGGCACCAGGCTGGCCCAGCTCTCCGCGACGCTGCGGGTCTGGCTCAGCAAGGCGCCGGCGAACACCACGGTCGTCCGTGCCCAGGAGGGCCTCAAGGTCACCGACCTCGGCACTCGCAAGACCTACCTGCTCGCCCGCAAGCCGCCCGCCTGGCGGCTGGTCACCGTGGCCGGGCGGACCCGGGTGCACTACTGGTGGGGCGGTGCATGGCACCTGTGCCGGGTGGCCGGCCGGGTCAACCTCGTCGGCGCCGGCCAGCTCAGCGCGGCGAACGGACGACTCAGCCTGAAGATCGGCACGGCCTACAAGGTCTACCGCGGGCAGCTGCGTCTCGCGGGCGCCAAGACGGTCAACGTGCTCAGCCTCGAGACGTACCTGCGCGGCGTCGTACCGTCCGAGATGCCGGCGCTCTGGTCGGCGCAGGCGGTGCGCGCCCAGGCCGTGGCGGCCCGGACCTACGCGGCCTACGAGCGGGCGCACAGCGCGGGCCGCGGCTACGACCTGTGCGACACCAGCTCCTGCCAGGTCTACGGCGGCGTCTCCGCCGAGCACCCGGCGGGCACCGCGGCGATCCAGGCGACCGCCGGGACGATCGTCACCTACGGGGGCACGCCGGCGTTCACCCAGTTCTCGGCCAGCAACGGCGGCTGGTCGACGACCGGGAGCGCGCCGTACCTGGTGGCGAAGGCCGACCCGTACGACGCCTACCCCGCGTGGAGCGAGCCGCTGGACCGGGCCGCGATCGAGAAGGCGTACCCGTCGATCGGCACGCTCACCTTCATCCAGGTCACCGCCCGGACCGGGAACCGGGCCTACGGCGCCGGGGGCTGGGTCACCTCGGTGAAGCTCACCGGGAGCTCCGGGGACAAGACCGTGACCGGCGACGACGTGCGCCGTCTGCTCGGGCTGAAGTCGTCGTACTTCCGGCTCGTCAACCCCTGAGGATTCCTCCCGCAGGAGGTGTTCAGCGGCTCGCGGCCGGGCCTAGCGTGACGGTCATGACGCTGCCCACTCCCGGTCCCGACCGCGTCGCCGTGGTCACCGGCGCCTCCTCGGGGATCGGCGCGGAGATCGCCCGCGACCTCGTCCGCCGCGGCCACCAGGTCGCCCTCGTCGCCCGGACCGAGGCGAAGCTCGCCGCGCTGGCCGCCGAGCTCGGCGACGGTGCGCACGTGCTGGCCGCGGACCTCTCCGACCGCGCCCACCGAGCCGGTCTGGCCGACCGTCTCGACGGGCTCGGGCTGGTCCCGAACGTGCTGGTCAACAACGCCGGGCTCTCCACCCTGGGACCCGTGCACCGCAGCGACCCGGCCGCCGAGGTGAACATGGTCGAGGTGGACGTGGTCGCCGTGGTCGACCTGTGCGCGCGGTTCCTGCCCGGGATGGTCACGCGGGGGAGCGGGGCGGTGCTCAACGTGGCCTCGACCGCGGCCTTCCAGCCGCTGCCCGGGCAGGCCGGGTACGGCGCCGGGAAGGCGTTCGTCCTCTCCTACACCCAGAGCATCTCGGCCGAGCTGCGCGGGACCGCCGTCGCGGTCAGCGTGCTCTGCCCGGGCCCGGTGGACACCGGTTTCGGCGAGGCCGCGGGCTTCACCAAGGAGGAGGCCGAGAACGCGTTGCCGTCGTTCATGTGGGTGTCCGCCGCGGAGGTCGCCCGCCAGGCCGTGGACGGCCTCGACCGCGGCCGCCTGGTCACCATCCCCGGCATGGCCAACAAGGCCGGGGCCGCCTTCGCCAAGCTCGCCCCCCGCCGCGTCCTCCTCCCGATCCTCGCGAAGAACCACCCCGGCCTCCCCTGACCCGTCGAATCAGGCCTTTTGGTCCGCCGAAACGGGTGTTCTGGCCCGCCGAAACGAGCCCTCTGGCTGGCCGACACGCCCGACCGGGCGTGTCGGGCGACCAAACGGCCCGAGTCGGGGGGCCAGAAGGCCGGACTCGGCGGTTAGGGCAGCGGGGCGATCGGGGGGCGGTGGCCGGCGTACTGGAGACGTTCCATCCGGGCCAGGGCTCGGGCGGCGCGGCGGTCGAGGAGGGTGGTGCCGCCGGGGAGGCGGCCGAGGACGTGGGTCCAGAGGACGTTGGCGGGGATCCGGAGTGCCGGGTACCAGGGCGGGCGCGCGGGCTGGCCGACGTCGCGCATCCCGTAGCCGAGGTTCAGGTACGTCGCCATGCTCAGCGAGCGCTCCCGCTCGTAGGCCCGCCGCCAGCGGGAGATCCCCGGGGCGTGGTCGTGCATGTGGACGAGTCCCGCGCCGAGCTGCTTCGAGGCTTCCTCCGGGGCGGAGAAGCCGGCGATCACGTTGCCCAGCACCCGCCGGCCGACCCGCTCGGTGCGCGGCAGCCAGCGCTCCTCCACGCCCATCAGCCAGCCGACGTACGACCAGAGGTGCATGATCGCGGCGGCGTCCTCGCGCGGGACCCGGATGCCGAGCACGCGCGCCTGGAGCAGGTAGCTGGTGCTGAACGAGCCGATCGTGCCGGCCCGGTCGTAGGCGTTGATCGGTACTCCGCGGAACTCCCAGTCCCACGACGGGTCGCGCTCGAGCTGGTAGTTCACGAATGCGTGCATCACCCGGACGTGCACCGAGAGCCGCCAGCCCTGGCCGTCTCGCGCCATCGCGCCCGGTGCCGTGCAGGCCAGCCACCACTGGCCGGTCTCGCCGACCCGCTGGAGCGTCTCCGACCCGATCCGCCCGGTGCGCACCAGCGGCTGCAGGGCCCCCCCGCTGCGGTAGCCGCCGAGCAGCGACCCGAAGGCGAGGATGTCGAAGCCGTCCTTGCCGATCCGCCGGGCCGCCGCGCCACCGCGGGCGAGCAGGTCGTCGTCGACCCAGGCGGGTCGGTTCTCCAGGTGGTCGAGGAAGTCGCGCAGCGCCGGCGGCGCATCCGGTACGACGTCCCCGGACAGCGCCGCGCGCACCTGCGGCATGGTCAGCGTCTTCTCCTCGCGCACGGCCCGGACCAGCCGGTCGGCGAGCTCGTCGCGGCGGTTGAGCCCGCTGGTCAGCTCGGCCAACTCCTCCCCGTGCATGCGCGCCCCGGGGCCGGCGAGCGCCAGCATCGGCTTGGCGAACCGCTCCGACCAGGCCGGGGCGGACCGGTAGCGGGTGGGCACGGTCGCTGTCGGGGCCAGGTCCGCGGTCATGTGCTCCACGATAAGATGAGTAAATGCTCAGGTTCCACTCGCGTTCCCGCGGCAGCTCGTGACCGCCGCTCGTAGGCGCCGGGCACCGGTCCAGGCGCGCTCGAAGGCCATGGTGGAGGCGATCCTGGACGCGGCCGTTCGCGTTCTGACCTCCTCCGGCTACGGCCAGATGAGCACCAACCGGATCGCCGACGAGGCCGAGGTCAGCGTCGGCTCGCTGTACCGGTACTTCGGCGACAAGGACGAGATCTTCGAGGAGCTGCGCGCCCGGGCGACCGAGGAGATCATGCGTGATCTCACCGACGCGATCGCCGAGGCCGCCGGGAAGCCGCCGCGGATCGGGGTGCGGGCCGTCGTGGCCGCGCTGGTCGGCTCGCTTCAGCGCAACGGCGCCGTGGTCCGGGCGCTGGTCAACGAGGTGCCGATGGGCACGCAGTCCAACGTGCTGCCCGAGATCGAGCGCGGCCTGGCCCAGTTCACCCGGATCTACGCCGCCCAGCAGCTCCCGCAGGTGCCGCGCGAGGAGATGGACGCGCGGATCTACCTGGCGATGGGGATCACCCTGAACAGCTGCCTGCGGATCGCCCTGGAGCGGCCGCCCGAGCTCGACGAGGACCACCTGATCGACATGGTGGCCGCGATGCTCTCGCTCGGGCTGACCGCATGAACGCTGACCTGGCGCAAAAGAGCGCGTAATTACGCTGACCCGGCGCAAAGGTGCGAGTGCACTCGCACCTTTGCGCCGGGTCAGCGTCAGGACAGGTACTTTTGCGCCAGGTCGGCGTCAGTCCTTGATCTCGGCGAGGACCTCGCCGTTGCCGACGGTGGCGCCGACCTCGGCGGTCAGGCCGGTGATGGTGCCGGCCTTGTGCGCCTTGAGGGGCTGCTCCATCTTCATCGCCTCGAGGACCACGACCACGTCGCCTTCCTCGACCAGGCCGCCTTCCTCGACGGCGACCTTGACGATGGTCCCCTGCATCGGGCTGGTGACCGCGTCGCCGGAGGCGGCGGCGCCGGCCTTCTTGCCCGCGGCGCGCTTCGGCTTCTTCGTGCCGGCCGCGGGAGCCGAGCCGATGCCACCCAGGCCGGCGGGGAGGACGACCTCGAGGCGGCGGCCGCCGACCTCGACGGTCACGGTCTGGCGCTCGCCCTCCTCCGCGGGCTCGCCGGCCTCTCCGCCGTACGGCGTGATGCGGTTGTCGAAGTCGGTCTCGATCCAGGTCGTGTAGACGCTGAACTCGCCCTGCCCGGACGGGGTGCTCGCACCGACGTACGCCGGGTCCTCGATCACGGCCTGGTGGAACGGGATCACGGTGGGCATGCCGTCGACGCGGAACTCCGAGAGCGCGCGGCGGGAGCGCTCGAGGGCCTGGGTGCGGTCGCGGCCGGTGACGATGAGCTTGGCGATCAGCGAGTCGAACGAGCCGGGCACGGTCTCGCCCTTCTCGTAGCCGCCGTCGACGCGCACGCCCGGGCCCTGCGGGGGTGCCCACTCGGTCAGCGTGCCGGGGGCGGGCATGAAGTTGCGGCCGCCGTCCTCGGCGTTGATGCGGTACTCGATGGAGTGGCCGATGATCTCGGGGTCGTCGTACCCGAGCTCCTCGCCGGCCGCGATACGGAACATCTCCCGGACCAGGTCGATCCCGGTGACCTCCTCGGAGACGCAGTGCTCGACCTGGAGGCGGGTGTTGACCTCGAGGAACGAGATGGTGCCGTCCGCGGCGACGAGGAACTCGCACGTCCCGGCGCCGACGTAGCCGGCCTCGCGCAGGATCGCCTTGGATGACTCGTACAGCCGGGCGATCTGGTCGTCGGAGAGGAACGGCGCCGGGGCCTCCTCGACCAGCTTCTGGTGCCGGCGCTGCAGCGAGCAGTCGCGGGTGCTGACCACCACGACGTTGCCGTGGGAGTCGGCCAGGCACTGGGTCTCGACGTGACGCGGCCGGTCCAGGAACTTCTCCACCAGGCACTCGCCGCGACCGAACGCGCCGATGGCCTCGCGGACCGCGGACTCGTAGAGCTCGGGGATCTCCTCCAGGGTGCGGGCGACCTTGAGGCCGCGGCCGCCGCCACCGAAGACGGCCTTGATCGCGACCGGCAGCCCGTTGGCCTTGGCGAACTCGACGACCTCGTCGGCGTCCTCGACCGGGTCCTTGAGACCCGGGGCGAGCGGGGCGCCGGCCGCGAGCGCGATCTGCTTGGCCTTGGCCTTGTCGCCGAGCGCGTCGATGGCCGCGGGGGAGGGGCCGATCCAGATCAGCCCGGCGTCGATGACCGCCTGGGCGAACAGCGCGTTCTCGGCGAGGAAGCCGTAGCCCGGGTGCACCGAGTCGGCCCCCGCACGCTTCGCGACGTCGATGATCTTGGCGATGTCCAGGTAGGACTCCGCGGGCGTGGCCCCACCCAGGGAGTGGGCCTCGTCGGCCAGCCGCACGAACAGCGCGTCCCGGTCCGGGTCGGCGTAGACCGCCACGCTGCCGATCCCGGCGTCCTTGCACGCCCGGATCACCCGGACGGCGATCTCACCACGGTTGGCGATCAGAACCTTCTGCAGCGGACGGATGTCGGGCACGCTCAACTCCTGACGTCAGGTCGGTCCCGGGGAGTCTATTGCGCGTCCCGGTGGCCTCCGCGCGGGGTCTCATACCGCGGGTATGGCGCCCGGTGCGGCGCCCCGGACGGCGTTCAGCGACCGGGCTTGTAGACCATGAGGAAGACGATCCCGGCGAAGATCAGGCCGATCACGCCGCCCCCGGCCGCGACCCGCGCGGTGAGCGAGTCGACCGCCTCGCCTACCGTGATCCGGGTGGTCGCCTGCTGCAGCGCCGGCACCACCAGCGCCAGCGCGATGCCGACGGCGACCAGCCAGAGCAGGGCGGAGACCCAGATCCAGGCCTCGGAGAACTCGGCGACCGTGTGGCCGTGCCGCTTGGAGGACATCACCCCGAACCCGAGGACCACCACCAGCACCGAGACGTAGGAGTAGATCGTGATCGTCCGTGCCGACGTGGCGGTCGCGCCGGCGTCGGCCTGACGCAGCCCGCGGGCGGCCGTGGTGGCGGCGTGCACCAGCGGGCCGATGGCGAAGATGGCGGTGAGCAGGTGCAGGGCGAAGAGGATCTTGAACACGTGCCGAGGCTAGCCGGTTAGCGATCGTTAACCTTTCCGTCTACAGTGGTCCCATGACCTTCCAGCTGTCCGACGAGCACGAGCAGTTCCGCCGTACGGTGCGCGACTTCGCCGAGAAGGAGATCGCCCCGCACGCCGCCGCCTGGGACCGCGAGCACCACTTCCCGGTCGACGTGGTGCACAAGATGGGCGACCTCGGCCTGTTCGGGCTGACCGCCCCGGAGGAGTACGGCGGCGCCGGCCTGACCGGCGAGGAGGGCGGCTTCACCAGCCTGTGCCTGGCCATCGAGGAGATCGGCAGGGTCGACCAGTCCATGGGCGTGACCCTGGAGGCCGGCGTCGGCCTCGGCATCACCCCGATCCTCGAGTACGGCACCGAGGAGCAGAAGCAGACCTGGCTGCCCGACCTGGTCGCCGGTCGCACGCTGGCCGGCTTCGGGCTCACCGAGCCGGGCGCCGGCTCGGACGCCTCGGCCACCAAGACCAAGGCCGACCTGCGCGACGGCGAGTGGCTGCTCAACGGGTCCAAGCAGTTCATCACCAACTCCGGCTCGTCGATCACCTCGGTGGTCACGGTGACCGCCCGGACCGGCACCGGTGAGAACGGCAAGCCGGAGATCTCCGCACTGCTGGTCCCGGCCGGCACGCCCGGGTTCACCGCCGAGAAGGCCTACGACAAGCTCGGTTGGCACGCCTCGGACACGCACCCGCTGTCCTTCGACGACGTCCGCGTCCCGGAGGCGAACCTGCTCGGTGAGCGGGGCCGCGGGTACGCCCAGTTCCTCGCCACTCTCGACGACGGCCGGGTCGCCATCGCCGCGCTCGCGGTCGGCTGCATCCAGGCCTGCCTGGACGCGTCCGTCGAGTACGCCGGCGAGCGGACCACCTTCGGGGTGCCGATCGGGCGCAAGCAGGGCGTGGCGTTCCAGATCGCCGACCTCCAGGTGATGCTCGAGGCCGCGCGGCTGCTCACCTACAAGGCCGCCGCGCTCAAGGACGCCGGCGCCCCGCGCGCCGAGTTCAAGCAGGCCGCCTCGATCGCCAAGCTCTACGCCACCGAGTCCGCAGTCACCGCGACCCGGATCGCCACCCAGGTCTTCGGCGGCTACGGCTTCATGGAGGAGTACCCGGTCGCCCGGTTCTACCGGGACGCCAAGATCCTCGAGATCGGTGAGGGGACCTCCGAGGTCCAGCGGATGCTGATCGCGCGCGGGCTCGGCCTTCCGGTCGAGTGATCGCCTACGCTGGCCCGTATGCCTGAACGCCCCACGATCCCGTTCACCACGCCGTTCCACGCCCCGGGTGAGGTCAAGTACGTCACCGAGTCGATCGCGTCGGGACAGACCAGCGGGGACGGGCCGTTCACCCGGCGCGCGGTCGAGCTGCTGACGCCTCTTGTCGGTGGCGGCACCTGCCTGCTGACCACTTCGTGCACGCACGCGCTGGAGATGTCCGCCCTGCTGCTCGACCTCGAGCCCGGCGACGAGGTGATCGTTCCCTCTTTCACGTTCGTCTCCTCGGTCAACGCCTTCGTGCTGCGCGGCGCGGTGCCGGTGTTCGTGGACGTCCGGCCGGACACCCTCAACCTCGACGAGGCGCGTCTGGAGGCGGCGATCACGCCGCGCACGAAGGCGGTCGTGGTGGTGCACTACGGCGGCGTCGGCTGCGAGATGGACGAGATCACCACCATCGCGGCCCGGCACGGCATCGCCGTGGTGGAGGACAACGCGCACGGCCTCGGCGGCAGCTACAAGGGACGTGTCCTCGGCTCGATCGGGGCGATGGCCACGCAGAGTTTCCACGCCACCAAGAACGTCTCCTGCGGCGAGGGGGGCGCGATCGTGCTCAACGACCCCGCGCTGGTCGAGCGGGCCGAGATCATCCGGGAGAAGGGCACCAACCGCAGCCAGTTCTTCCGCGGCATGGTGGACAAGTACCGGTGGATGGACGTCGGCTCGAGCTACCTGCCCTCGGACATCCTGGCCGCCCAGCTGTGCGCCCAGCTGGAGACCTTCGCTGCGATCCAGGCGCGACGTCACGAGATCTGGGACACCTACCACCACGAGCTCGCGAGCTGGGCGGTGGGCCAGGGCGTCGCCCGGCCGACCGTTCCGGAGCACTGCGAGCACCCGGCTCACGTCTACTACCTGCTGCTGCCTTCGCTCGAGGATCGCGCCGCGTTCATCGCCGCGCTGGCCGCGCAGGACATCGTGGCCCCGTTCCACTACGTGCCGTTGCACGACTCCCCGGTGGGCGCGCGCCTGGGGCGGACCGCGCTCGGCGGATGCCCGGTCACCGACGACGTCTCCTCCCGCCTGGTCCGGCTGCCGCTGTTCGCGGGCCTGGACCAGGGTGACGTCGAGCGGGTGCTCGAGGCCGTCACCGCGTTCCGCACCGCCGCCTGAGCCGATGGGGTGGGCAGACCTGCGCGCCGGCGCCGAGCCGGTGCTGCGCGACTCGCCGGCCGAGGGTGACCGGTTCGGCCGCACGGTGCAGCGAATGACCTTGCCGCTGGAGTTCGCGGGGGACGACGATGCGGTCCTTGCCGTCCTCGACCGGGCCGATGCCGACGTGGTGGTGCTGCGCTACCCAGCGGCGCGGGTGGCCCTGTTCGCGCGGCTCCTCGGGCGCGGCCGTGCGGCGCTGCTCGCCGACCAGCTGGACTACTGGCGGCTGCGGGTGGGCGCCGGACGCCGTCCGGAGCCACGCCCGGACCTGGTGGTCGAGCCGGCGGCGGGCGGCCTGGACAGCCTGGTGGACGACCTGGTCGCAGACATCTTCGCCGGCTACGGCAACCACTACCTGGCCAACCCGCTGTTCGACCCTGCGCTGGCGCTGGCGGGCTACCAGGAGTGGGCCCGGGGCAGCGCCCGCGCCGGCGGCAGCCTGGTGCTCTCGTTGGGCGGCTTCCCAGTCGCGCTCGCGACCACCGCGAGCCAGGGCGACCACCGCGAGATCGAGCTCGCCGGTGTCCGCACCGAGCGTCAGGGGCAGGGTCTTTACCCGCACCTGCTCGCCGGCGTCGAAGGCGCGGCCGCGGCGGCGGGCGAGGAGTCGGTGGTCATCTCCACGCAGGTGCACAACACCGGCGTACGGCGGGCCTGGGCACGGTACGGGTTCGAGCCGGTGGCCTGCTTCAGCACGGTGCACCTGGTCAGGGACGGCCTGCTCTAGTGCGGTAGGTCGGGGTGGGCGTCGATGTCGCTGCGCTCCCGGACCACGTACGTCGGACGCCCGGCGTTCGACTGGTGGATACGTCCGATGTACTCGCCGAGGACGCCGATCGCGACCATCTGAGCACTCGAGAAGATCGCGATCATCGAGGCCAGGGTTGTGAAGCCGGCAACCTGGATCTTGTTGCTGAAGTACTGGTAGAGGATCACGCCGAGCAGGACCGCACCGAGCAGCCCACAGGCGGCGCCCAGGTAGATCACGAACCGCAGCGGGGCGGTGGAGTAGCCGAGCACCATGTTCATCGCGTGCCGCACCAGCATCCGCGGCGTGTAGTTGGACGTGCCTTCGGTGCGCTCGTCCATCTCCACCGTGACCCCGGTCGCCCGGGTGGTCGCCCACGAGAGCGCGACGTCCAGGTTCACGTCCGGGCTGACCAGCCCGGCGAAAGCGTCGCGCAGGTAGGTGTGGAAGGCCCGGAAGGCACTGATCTCGTGCGCGCCCTCGATGTTCATGCCCCGGCCGATCGCCAGCTTCACGGAGCGGGACGCGAAGCTGCGCAGCCAGCCGTGCTCCTCGGTCCGCGGCACCCCGTAGGCCAGCTCGACGTCCTCGCCGAGCGCGTCCAGGAGCACCGGCACCTCCTCGGGGAGGTGCTGGAGGTCGTCGTCCATCGTGACCGTGGTCTCGTGGCGGGCCAGGCGCACGCCGGCGAGCAGCGCGTTGTGCTGGCCGTAGTTGCGGGAGAGCCGGACAGCGCGCACGTGCGCGGTCGTGGCGGCGATCTTTTCCGCGACGGCCCAGGTGTCGTCAGGGCTGCCGTCGACGACGAGGATCACCTCGAAGGCCTCACCGCGCGCAGTGAGCACGGGGACGAGACGCTCGACCAGGCGCGGCAGTGTCTGTGCCGAGCGGTAGCAGGGGATCACGACGGAGACGGACATCGACGTGAGTCTCGCACGACCGCCGCCACGACCACGTTCGGATCCGTACCCGTGCCGCAAGTTTCTCGGCCGCGGCGCACGGCGTCCCGGTCAGCGCAGCTCGAAGACGTGCACCCTGCCGCTGCTGTACCGCTCGTCCGCGAATCGGCGCACCCCGGCGAGGTCGACCCGGAAGCGCTCGTTGACGAACAGCCAGCGGACCCCGTAGCGGTCCCGCAGCCGGCCGATGGACTTCGCCGACGGGTGCTGGAAGGCCGCGTCGTTGTCCTTGAGCCGTTGCGGGTCCCAGAAGGGCCCGGCGACCGTGCTGGTGTTCGGCGGCTGGGTCTTCCCGATGATCGTCCAGATGATGTACGACCAGCCTTCGACGAGGAACTGCCGCTCGGCGTACCCGGCCATCCAGAAGCTGCGCGCGAAGCAGTATCCGCGCACCTTCTCGCAGTGCTCGTTGGTCGCCAGCAGCGTGTCCGTGGGGGTGTTCTCCCGCACCCATCGTGCCGCGGCGAGACCACCCACGGGGATCGACGGCGCGTAGGCCAGGGAACGGGTGCCGGCCGGGTGGGTGAGTGTGCTCGGCAGGTCGCGCACGGTCGGCGCCGCGCCGATGCCGGCGAAGGCGGCGACGCACACCGGGGCCAGCAGCAGTCCGGTGACCCGGCCGTCGATTCGCGCGCTGCGGACCGCGAGGAAGGCCACCGCCACCGCGGCGAGCAGCGCCACCAGCACCGGGAGCAAGGCGTACTTCAGCACCCGCAGGTAGGGGCCGTCCTCGAGCGCATGCACGGCGTCGAACGGTGTCTCCACGGCCAGCAGGACCAGCCCGACCACACAGCTGACGGCGAACGCCAGAGCTGAGGTGCGCAGGACCTCGCGCGCCGGGAGCCGCTCGACCAGCCGGTGCAGCCCGAGTGCGCTGGCCAGCAGCACCGGGACGAACACGACGTAGACGAAGTAGACCTCGCTGAGGGACTGCTGGTGGAAGAACAGGCCCGCGCCGAAGCCGGAGGCGCACAGGGCCACCAGGAAGACGTGGTCGGCCCGGCGCCAGCCACGCCGGGCGAGCAGCCCGAACAAGCCCGCGACCGTCGAGGCGAAGCCGAGCCAGGACAGGGCCGCCAGGGCCGCGGCCGGCTTCGGCAGCTTGCCGAGGTCCGAGGTGAGCGCGAACGGGTCCGGCGCCAGGCCGTAGCTGCCCGAGGGGAAGAAGATCAGCTTGCCGACCACGAACCCGGCGACCGCGAGGACCGCCAGTCCGGCAGCCGCCCGGTGCAGCCGGCGCTCGGCGACGGCGGCGACGACGGTCGCCGCGACCAGCCCCGCCATCAGCGTGGGCAGCGAGGTCGACTTCGACCCGATCATGACGACCATGGCCAGCCCGGTGAGCGCCCACGCATCGCGGCCGCGCAGGTCGCCGCGGAGCAGCTCGATGCACAGCAGTACTCCGAGCAGCACCGAGCCGACCACGAAGCCCGCCGTCGGCGAGTCGATCATCCGCATCGCGAGGAGCTTCTCGCCGCTGCCATAGATCCAGCGGTTGAAGACCAGCGGTGCCAGCAGCGTGCCGGCGACGGCCACGATGCCGGGCCAGCGAGAGCCGCTGAGCCGCACCGCCGCGTGCGCGAGTGCCAGCGCGGTCAGCAGGAACACCGCCGGGACCGCCAGGCTTCGCAGGATCACCACCGGCTCGATGCCGGTGATCCACGACGACGCGGCGACGTGCGCGTGCGTCACCCAGTGGTACTCCAGCGGAGTGTGGTCGACGTAGGTGATCTTCGGTGGGAAGAAGTGCCGAAGGCTGCTGGCGATGCTCAGGTGGTACGGCTCGTCGAAGTACGGCCGCCGCAGCGAGAACCGGTCCGAGGGGAACCGGCCCCAGGCGTTGTGGCCGAACCAGAGCACGAGGTAGCCGAGCAGGCCCGCGACGGTCCAGGACCAGCGCAGCGGCATCGGCTGCCGGGTACGGCGCCACAGCGCCCGACCGGGACGCGAGGTGACCGTGGCCAGCACCACCAGCACCGGCCACCCGACGTACAGGTGGGGGACGCCGGCCGCCAGGCACGCCATGTAGACCGGGAACTCCAGCACGTAGCCGGTCAGGACGCCGAAGGCGAGGTCCTCGGCCAGCGGGCGCGGCCCGCGCGACCGGGTCGCGGCACGCCAGGCGAGCGTGCCCGGCAGCACCAGCCACCCGGCCAGGTACACCCCGAACACGACGATGTCGCGCGCGCTGACCCTCGCCGCCTCGTGGAGCAGCCCCATGGCGAGCAGTGCCACCAGGGCCGCCGGCAGCCAGCCGGACCGGAGCACGCCGCGCGCCGCGATCACGACTCCTCCCGGTGCCGGAAGGAGAACAGCAGGTGCCCGAAGTAGCTGGTGACGACCATGATCGCGACGGTGACCGTCTGGCCGAGCAGCACCGGCAGACCGAGTCGTTCGACCAGCACCGTCAGCACGATCGCGTTGAGCCCGAGGATGCCGAGCTGGACGCCGGTGAAGCGGGCCAGGGCGGGGCCGGCGGGTGCGGCTTTGCCGAAGACGAACATCCGCTGGGTCGTGAACGCGATCACGATGCCGACCGAGTAGCTGAGCACCAGGGCGAGCAGGTACGGCCCGACCAGGGCGTGGAAGCCCGCGAAGAGGGCGAGCCCGAGCAGCGTGTTCAGGCCACCGACGATCAGGAAACGGACCTCACGCCGGGCCAGCAGGGCGCCGATGCGGGAGGCCGGCGCGGCTGCGCTCGTGGGCTCGGGCATGCGGGGAATGGAGGTCCTCGGTCGGGGTGTGGGCGGCCGCCCGAGCGACCTCGGAGATACCCGGTCGCGCGAACGGCATGGCGACTATAGTCCGCATCGTGTCGAGCACGTCGCCCGCGCCCGGCGTGGAGCACCAGATTTCCGTCGTCATCCCGGTCTACGAGGGCGAGGGCTGTCTGGCGGCCACCGTCGGCGACCTCCTCCCCTATGTCGAGCCCCGGTCCACCAGCGCCGGGCTGCGGTACCGCGTCGCGGAGATCATCCTGGTCAACGACTGCGGCCCCGATGGCTCGCCGAGAGTGATCCGTGAGCTGGCCGCGGCGCACGACGTGGTCCGGCCGGTCTGGTTGAGCCGCAACTTCGGCCAGCACGCGGCCACCATCGCCGGGATCGCGTCGGCCGGCGGCGACTGGATCGTGACCATGGACGAGGACGGCCAGCACGACCCGGCCTACCTCGGCACCCTGCTCGACGCCGCGGTCACCGAGGGCGCCCGGGTGGTCTATGCCCAGCCGGAGAACCCGCCGCGATCCCTGGGCCGGAGCTTGGGCAAGCTGGCGTATGTCGCGGTCAACACGCTCAGCGGCGGGCCCGACGCCTCGATGTTCTCCAGCTACCGCCTCGTGGTCGGCGAGGTCGGTCGCTCGATCGCCGCCTACGCCGGCTCCGGGGTCTACCTCGACATCGCGCTCGGCTGGGTGGTCGACAGCACCATCGCGGTTCCCGTGGTGATGCGGGCCGACCGGGACCACCGCTGGGGCTACTCGCTGCGCCGCTCGGTCACCGACTTCTTCCGGATGGTCCTCACCGGCGGTACCCGCGGGCTGCGCATCGTCAGCCTGCTGGGCAGCACGCTCGCCCTCGTCGGCGTGCTGGCCGCGATCGCGCTCGTGGTCCGGCAGATCGTGAGCCCGAGCGAGGTCGAGGGCTGGACCTCGCTCGCGGTGGTGCTGCTGATCGCCTCTGGCGCGATCGTGTTCACTCTCGGCGTGGTCGCCGAGTACGTCGGCGTGACCGTGAACATGGCTCTGGGCAAGCCCCTGTACGTCGCCGTCCAGGACCCGGCGGAGAGCCCCCTCGGTCGTGACGCCCGCCGCTGAGGTGCCCCTGTGGGTGGTCGGCGCCGGCGGACTGCTCGGCGGGGCCGTGGCCCGGGCCGCCCGCGAGCGCGGCATCCCGGTGCTGACGGCTCGGGTGCCCTGGTCCGACCCCGACGCCGCGGTGGCCGCGCTCACCGCGACCGCCGCCTCGCTTCCCACGACGGGCTGGCGGCTGGCCTGGTGCGCGGGTTCCGGGGTCGTGAGCAGCACGACGGACCACCTGGACGCCGAGGTCGGCACGCTGCACCGGTTCCTGACGGGCTGGCGACCTCAGGCCGACGCGAATCGCTGCGGGGTGTTCGTGGCGTCCTCGGCCGGTGGGGTGTACGCCGGCTCGGCGAGCCCGCCGTTCACGGAGAACACCGAGCCGGTGCCGATCTCGCCTTACGGCGCCGCGAAGCTGCGCGTGGAGCGGGAGTTCGAGCAGTTCGCCGAGGCCAGGGCGGTGCCGCTGCTGGTCGGCCGGATCGCCAACCTGTACGGGCCCGGCCAGGACCTGGGCAAGGGGCAGGGGCTGGTCTCGTTGCTCTGCGAGGCGCACCTGCGCCATCGGCCGCTCTCCATCTACGTGCCGCTGGACACCCGGCGGGACTACCTGTACGTCGACGACGCGGCCGCGATGGTCCTCGACGGGCTGGATCTCCTCGCGGAGCGGCCCGGCCGGCGGGTGCGGATCCTGGCGAGCGGGCGTCCGGCGACGGTCGCGGAGCTGCTCGGCGAGCTGCGCCGGGTCTCGCGGCGACGGCCTCCGATGATCCTGGGCAGCTCCCCAGTCGCGGGAATGCAGGCGGCCGACCTGCGGTTCCGCTCGGTGGTGTGGCCCGAGCTGGACCGCCAGGTGCGTACCCCGCTGGCCGTGGGGATCGCCGCGTGTCTCGCCGCGGTTGACGCTAGTCTGCGGTGTCCGCAAGAAGGTCCGTGAGAAGGCCCGCAAGAATGCAGAGTGTGATGGAAGGCGGGGCATGAAGCTCTTGGTCACCGGTGGCGCCGGGTTCATCGGCAGCCACTACGTCCGTTCCGTGCTGTCCGGTGCCTGGGGCCTGGACGCGCCGGACCGGGTGGTGATGCTCGACAAGCTCACCTACGCCGGCAACATCGAGAACCTCGCGCCCGTCCGCGACGACGAGCGCCTCGAGGTGGTCGTCGGCGACATCCTCGACCGTGAGCTCGTCGACAAGCTGATGGTCGAGGTGGACGCGGTGGTGCACTTCGCCGCCGAGTCGCACGTGGACCGATCCATCCTCGGCGCCCGCGACTTCGTGATGACCAACGTGGTCGGCACCCAGACCCTGCTGGACTCGGCGCTGGCGCACGGCGTGGACAAGTTCGTGCACGTCTCCACCGACGAGGTCTACGGCTCCATCCTCGAAGGCAGCTGGGACGAGAACGAGCCGCTGCTGCCCAACTCGCCGTACTCGGCGTCCAAGGCCTCCAGCGACCTGCTCGCCCGCGCCTACTTCCGTACCCACGGCGTGCCGGTGTGCATCACCCGGTGCTCGAACAACTACGGGCCCTACCAGTTCCCGGAGAAGGTCATCCCGCTGTTCGTGACCAACCTCATCGACGGGCTCAACGTCCCGCTGTACGGCGAGGGCACCAACGTGCGTGACTGGCTGCACGTCGACGACCACTGCCGGGGCATCCACCTGGTGCTGACCAAGGGCCGAGTGGGGGAGACCTACAACATCGGTGGCGGCACCGAGCTGACCAACAAGGAGCTGACCGGGCTGCTGCTGGATGCCACCGGCACCGGCTGGGACCGCGTCGAGAAGGTCACCGACCGGCTCGGCCACGACCTGCGCTACTCCGTCGACATCACGAAGATCACCGAGGAGCTGGGTTACCGTCCAGAGGTGTCCTTCGCTCAGGGTCTCGCCGACACGGTTGCCTGGTACCGGGACAACCGCGCGTGGTGGGAGGCGCTCAAGGCGCGCGCCGCGCTCGGAGGCTGAGTCGTCGATGGGGAGGCGGCTGCGCCGGATCACCGGGGAGGTGGCACGGTTCTCGGCGGTGAACATCGTCGCGACCGCGGTCTCGGTGTTCCTGTTCAACGCCCTGGTGCACGGCTTCAGCGGCTGGTTCGGCGGGCCGATGCACGGCAACCCGTTCGTCGGCTACCTGCTGGCCAACAGCGTCGGCATGTTCATCTCGTTCTACGGCAGCCGCTACTACGCCTTCCGGCACCGGCACGCCGCCGGCCCGGGTGGCGGACTGCTCAACTACGTGGCGATCAACCTGTCCTCGTTCGTCATCCCGATCACCTGCCTGTGGGTCAACCGGCACGTCTTCGGCTGGGACAGCATCTACGCCGACAACATCTCCGGGAACATCATCGGCGCACTGCTGGGCAACGCCTTCCGGTTCTGGGCGTTCCGCCGGTTCGTGTTCACGGGCCGTCCGCCGCGGATGGTCGAGACGGTCCCGGAGCCGGCACCGGGCGAGCACGTGGCCGGGGAGCACGAGGCCGAGCCCGCCGGCGAGGCTTCCTAGCGGTAGTCCTCTGACTCCAGCAGCTGCAGCAGGTACTTGCCGTACCCGGACTTCTCCAGTGTCCGGCCGCGCTCGCGCAGCTGGTCGTCGGAGAGGAAGCCCTGCCGCCAGGCGACCTCCTCGGGCGCACCGATCTTGAGGCCCTGCCGGTTCTCGATGGTGCGGATGAAGTTGCCCGCGTCGTTGAGGTCGTCGAAGGTCCCGGTGTCCAGCCAGGCGGTGCCGCGCGGAAGGATCTCCACGCTCAGCCGGCCCTGCTCCAGGTAGGTCTTGTTGACGTCGGTGATCTCGTACTCGCCGCGCGCCGACGGTTTGAGGCCCTGGGCGATCTCGACCACGCTGTTGTCGTAGAAGTACAGCCCCGGGACCGCGTAGTGCGAGCGCGGCTTCTCCGGCTTCTCCTCCAGGGAGAGCGCCTTGCGGTTCTCGTCGAACTCCACGACGCCGTACGCCGAGGGCTCGGCCACCCAGTAGGCGAACACGGTCGCCCCGTCGACCTCCTGCATCCGGTGGAAGTCACGGCCGAAGGACGGGCCGTGGAAGAGGTTGTCGCCCAGCGCCAGTGCGCAGGAGTCGTCGCCGATGAACTCCTCGCCGATGGTGAAGGCCTGGGCCAGGCCCTCCGGCTTGGGCTGCTGGGCGTAGGTGATGTCGATGCCGAACCGCTCGCCGTCGCCGAGCAGCGCGCGGAAGCGGTCGGTGTCGGTCGGAGTGGTGATGACGAGGATGTCCCGGATGCCGGCCATCATCAGCGTCGACAGCGGGTAGTAGATCATCGGCTTGTCGTACACCGGGACCAGCTGCTTGCTGGTCACCAGGGTGATCGGGTGCAGTCGGGAGCCGGTCCCTCCGGCCAAGATGATTCCGCGCATGAGGGGTAGTGTGCCGTGTCCGGACCTCAGCTCCGGGCGGTACCCCAGAACTCGTGCCAGACGAAGCCGAGCTCGTCGAACATCAGCCGCAGCAGCGGCACGCTGATCCCGACGACGTTGTGCGGGTCACCGGTGATCCCCGACACGTACGCCGCACCGCGGCCATCGATCTTGAACGCTCCGGCCACGCCGAGCGGCTCGCCGGTGGCCACGTACGCCTCGATCTCGGCGTCGTCGAGGTGCGCGAACCGGACCTGGGTGGCCGCTGCCCGGGCCAGCCAGACCTCGCGGTGGGTGTCGATGACGCAGTGACCGGTGTGCAGCACGCCGGTGTTGCCGCTCATCCGCTTCCAGCGGGCGATGGCGTCGGCCTCGTCGTCGGGCTTGCCGAGGATCTCGCCGTCGAGCTCGAGCACCGAGTCGCAGCCGATCACCAGGGCGCGCGGCTGGTCCGCCGCGACCGCGACGGCCTTGAGCTGGGCGAGCTTGAGCGCCAGCGAGGACGGGTCCGGGGCGACCACGTCGTCCTCATCGACCCCGCTGACGATCACCTCGGGGTCGAGCCCGGCCGCGCGCAGCGTCTTGAGGCGTGCGGGACTCGCGGAGGCGAGGATGAGCCGGGTCGGGGGTGACACGGCCTTCATCTAACGGGGCAGGCCGCTGGCGCGCCAGCCGCCACGCCCGTGCGCGAGCGCCCCGTCCGCGAGTGGCCGCCGCAGCCGGCGGGCGTGCGCGGCCCACTGCGGCGCCGGCTTCTTCTCCGGTACGGCGGAGGTGCCGATGCTCGAGAGCACCGCCACGATCGCGGCGATCTCCTCGTCGGTGGCGTCGGCCGTGATCACCCGCAGCACGGGCTGTGTCTGCTCGCTCACAGCGGGATGTTCCCGTGCTTCTTGGGCGGCAGGGTCTCCCGCTTGGTGGCCAGCAGGCGCAGCGCCTTGACGACCTCGACGCGGGTCTCGTGCGGGGCGATGACGGCGTCGATGTAGCCGCGCTCGGCCGCGATGTAGGGGTTCGCGAGGGTGTCCTCGTACTCCTGGATCAGCTCGGCGCGCTTGGCCTCGACGTCACCGCCCTCGGCCTCGACCTGGGCGAGCGTCTTGCGGTGCACGATGTTGGCCGCGCCCTGGGCGCCCATGACCGCGATCTGGCCGGTCGGCCAGGACAGGTTGATGTCGGCGCCGAGGTGCTTGGAGCCCATCACGTCGTACGCGCCGCCGTACGCCTTGCGGGTGATGATCGTCACCAGCGGCACGGTCGCCTCGGCGTAGGCGTAGATCAGCTTGGCGCCGCGGCGGATGATGCCGTTCCACTCCTGGTCGGTGCCCGGCAGGAAGCCCGGCACGTCCACGAAGGTCAGCACCGGGATGTTGAACGCGTCGCAGGTGCGCACGAACCGGGCGGCCTTCTCGGAGGCGTCGATGTCGAGGGTGCCGGCGAACTGCATCGGCTGGTTGGCGACCACGCCGACCGACTTGCCCTCGACCCGGCCGTAGCCGATGAGGATGTTCGGCGCGAAGAGCGGCATCACCTCGAGGAACTCGCCGTCGTCGAGCACCGACTCGATCACCGTGTGCATGTCGTACGGCTGGTTCGGCGAGTCCGGGATCAGGGTGTCCAGCGCCCGGTCCTCGTCGCTGATCTCGAGGTCCGCGACATCGTCGTACGACGGCGGGTCGTCCAGGTTGTTCTGCGGCAGGTAGGAGAGCAGCGCCTTGGTGTACTCCAGCGCGTCGTCCTCGTCGGCGCCCATGTAGTGGGCGTTGCCGGACTTGGTGTTGTGCGCCCGGGCGCCGCCGAGCTCCTCCATCGTCACGTCCTCGCCGGTGACGGTCTTGATGACGTCGGGACCGGTGATGAACATCGCCGAGGTCTGGTCGACCATGATGGTGAAGTCGGTGACCGCGGGGGAGTACACATGGCCGCCGGCGCAGTTGCCCATGATGAGGCTGATCTGCGGGATCACCCCGGAGGCGTGCACGTTGCGGCGGAAGATCTCGCCGTACAGGCCGAGCGAGACGACGCCCTCCTGAATGCGGGCGCCGGCGCCCTCGTTGATGCCGATGATCGGGCAGCCGGTCTTGATGGCGAGGTCCATCACCTTGGTGATCTTCTCGCCGTACACCTCGCCCAGCGAGCCGCCGAAGACGGTGAAGTCCTGGGAGAAGACGCACACCTGGCGGCCGTCGATGGTGCCGTACCCGGTGATCACGCCGTCGCCGTACGGGCGGTTCTTCTCCAGCCCGAACGCGGTCGAGCGGTGCCGGGCCAGCTCGTCGAGCTCGACGAACGAGCCCTCGTCGAAGAGCGCCTCGATCCGCTCGCGGGCGGTCTTCTTGCCCTTGGCGTGCTGCTTCTCGACCGCCTTGGCCGAGCCGGCGTGCACCGCCTCGTCGATGCGGCGGTCCAGGTCGGCCAGCTTGCCGGCCGTGGTGTGCACGTCGATGTCGCTCGGCACCTCGGTGCCCTCGCCGGGATGTGCGCTCACGCTCTCGACTCCTTGTTCCACGTCTGGGTCCTGCGCCAATCTAGTGGTTGTGACGACAACGCCTCCCGCCTGGTCACCCCTCGAACCGTCGGTGCTTGCCGCCGTCGCCGGACCGGACTGGACGGTGCGGCTGCACCCGGTCGCGGAGTCGACCAACGCCCTGGCCGCCGCCGACCCGGTCGCCGGGACCGTCGTGGTCGCCGACCACCAGACCGCGGGCCGCGGCCGCCTGGACCGGATGTGGGAGACCCCGCCGGGCACGGCGCTGACCTTCTCCGCGGTGCTCGACCCGGGCCTGCCCGACGCCGACTGGCCACTCCTGCCCCTGGCCGCCGCGGTGGCGGTCGCCGACGGTCTGCGCCGGTGCACCGGGGTGGACACCGGGCTCAAGTGGCCCAACGACGTTCTCGTCGGCGACCCGGCCGGGGAGGGCCTGCGCGACGGGAAGGTCGCCGGCATCCTGCTCGAGCGCGTCGCCACCGCCGACGGCAAGCCGGTCGCCGTGGTCGGCATCGGCGTGAACGTGGCGATGACCCCCGCGCAGCTCCCGGTGCCGACCGCCACCTCGCTGCTGCTGGCCGGCGCGAACGTGGACCGGTCCGCGGTGCTCGGCGCGATCCTGCACGCGCTCAGCGTCGAGGTGGCCGGCCTGGCGACCGAGCGCGACTGGCTGCTGCAGCGTTACCGGGACGCCTGTACGACGCTCGGCCACGAGGTGCGCGTGGACCTGCCCAACGGCAACGCGGTCACCGGTGTGGCCGAGGCGATCGACGAGCACGGCCGCCTGGTGGTCGCGGGCCGCGCGATCGGAGCCGGTGACGTCGTCCATGTCCGGCCGCAGCGGCCCGGTGCGTGACATGATCGCCCCGTGGCGATCAACCCGAAGCTGCTGAACGAGGGCGAGCACGTCGTCTGGTCCACCCGTACGCACGCGAAGGCACTGCTGCTGCCCGCGCTGGTGCTGATCGTGGCGGCGGGCCTGGGCGGGTACCTGTCCAGCCTCCCCGACGACAACAAGAAGATCTGGCTGAGCCTGATCTGGGGCATCGCCCTGGTGGTGGTGCTGGTCTACAGCGTGTGGCCGTTCCTGAACTGGCTGACCGCCACCTACACCGTGACCAACCGCCGGCTGACCACGCACAAGGGCGTCATCAGCCGGACCGGGCACGACATCCCGCTGTCCCGGATCAGCGACGTCTCCTACGAGAAGGGCCTGCTGGACCGGATCCTCGGCTGCGGCACGCTGGTGGTCTCCGATGCCAGCGAGCAGGGCCGGGTGCAGCTGCCGGACGTGCCCCAGGTCGAGAAGCGCCAGCTGGCGCTGTCCGACCTGCTGTTCCAGGGCTCCAAGCACGATGACGGGAGCTGAGCCGGGGGAGCACGCCGTCCCCGACGAGCCCACGGTCGCCGACCTGGAGCGAGCGATCCTCGGCGGCACCCCGCACCGCAGCGGCAGTGACATCGCCGAGGCCGCCGGGGTCAGCCTGGACCAGGCTCGTCGGCTGTGGCGGGCTCTCGGGTTCGCCGACGCCGCGAACACCAACGCCTTCACCGACGCCGACGAGGGCGCCCTCGAGCTGGTCGCCCGGGCAGTGCGCGAGAGCGGCATCGACTTCGAGACCATGCTCCGGCTGACGCGTGCGGTCGGGCACACGGTGGCCCGGCTCGCCGACTGGGAGGTGGCCACCCTCTCCTCCGCGGTCGAGGAGTTCGCCACCGCGACGCATGCGAGCGCCCCGGACGCGATGCGCAGCGCCTACTCCCTGGTCGAGACGGTGGTGCCGCACTTCGACCAGCTGCTGGTCTACGCCTGGCGCCGGCACCTGGCCGCCGCGGTCGGCCGGATCGAGATGCTCGGCTCCGGCGAGGACGACCTGCACGTCGCCCAGGCGACCGTCGGTTTCGCCGACCTTGTCCAGTTCACCGCGCTGTCCAACCAGCTCGACGAGCACGCCATCGGGGACCTGGTCGAGGTCTTCGAGTCGCGCTGCTCCGACGTCATCGCCGACCACAACGGCCGGGTCATCAAGACCCTCGGTGACTCGGTGCTGTTCCTCGAGTCCGACCCGGCCGAGGCCATCAACATCGCCCTGGACATCATCGCCGTGATCGGCCGCGACCCCCGGCTGCCCGCGGTCCGCCTCGGCCTGGCCACCGGCCCGGTCGTGCTCCGGATGGGCGACGTCTACGGCCCCCCGGTCAACCTGGCCGCCCGGTTCACCACGGTCGCCCGGCGGAACCGGGTCATCATCGACGAGCGCACCGCATCCCTGCTGCCCAAGACGGACTTCGAGTCCCGCCCGCTCCCGGCAAGGCCGATTCGGGGGTTCGGGGACCTGGAGCCGTTCACGGTGCGCCGTACGCGGCCCCGGCACTGAGGGCTGCGGTTTCCCAAGGGAACATGTGAAACCAGCACTTCCGACCTGAAGTTTCGCCAGTTCGGCGAAGTTTCACGAGGGAACATGTGAAACCGACGCGCATCCAGCTAGAGGATCCCCGCCTCCCGGGCGGGCTCCGCGTAGGCCTTCGCCAGTGACGCGGCGGTCTCGTGGGCGTTCAGGCCCGACGGGTTCGGGACCACCCAGAGGATGCTGCCCGCGAAGGTTCCCGGCTGCCGGCCGACGACCGCGGCGGGGACCTTGAAGGCCGTCCGGTACGCGGTGATGCCGGCGATCGCGACGACCTGCGGCTTTCGACGAGTCACGAGCTCGCGCAGGTTCGCTCCGCCCTGGCGCAGCTCTTCGGCGGAGAGCTCGTCGGCGCGGGCGGTCGCTCGGCGGACCAGGTTGGTGATGCCGAGGCCGCGCGCGACGAAGTGGGCCCGGTCCTCGTCGGTCATGCCGTCGGAGGGACTGATCCTCCGCGCGATGATGCCGGCGGCGTGCAACGCCGGGTAGAACCGGTTGGCCGGGTGCGCGAAGTGGGTCTGCACCGCCGCGGTCCACAGGCCCGGGTTGATGCCGACGAACAGCAGCCGCAGGTCGTCGCCGTACAGGTCGGGCACGACGGCGTCGCGGTAGGACTCCAGCTCGGCTCGGGTGAAGCGGCGCACGGACGCAAGGATAAAGTTCGGCCCGTGCCCCACGCTCCGAAGGTCGCCGTCATCGGCGGCGGTCAGCTCGCCCGGATGATGGCCGAGCCCGCCGCGGCCCTGGGCATCCCGCTGCGGCTGCTGGCCGAGGCCGAGGGCGTCTCGGCGGCGCAGGTGGTCGTGGACCACGAGGTCGGGGACTACCGCGACCTGGACACGCTGCGGAAGATCACCGACGGCTGCGCGGTCGTCACCTTCGACCACGAGCACGTGCCGACCGAGCACCTGCACGCCCTGGAGGAGGCCGGCCTCGCGGTCCGCCCCGGCCCGGAGGCGCTGGTGCACGCCCAGGACAAGGGCGTGATGCGCGACGCGCTGGACCGGCTCGGCATCCCGGCACCGCGGCACGCGATCGTCGAGACGCCAGCCGACGTGGCGGCGTTCGGCCTGCCGTGCGTCCTCAAGACCACGCGCGGCGGGTACGACGGCAAGGGAGTCTGGTTCGTCAGGACGCAGGCCGACGCCGACGACGCCTTCGCGACCGCGGCGCGCACGGGGGTGCGGATCCTCGCCGAGGAGCTGGTCGACTTCCGCCGCGAGCTCTCCGCGCTGGTGGCCCGATCGCCGTCCGGCCAGGTGGCCGCCTGGCCGGTGGTCGCGTCCACCCAGGTCGACGGGATCTGCCGCGAGGTGGTCGCCCCGGCGCCCGACCTCGACGAGAGCCTCGCCGTCGAGGCCCAGCAGATCGCGATGAAGGTCGCCGCCGAGCTGGGCGTGACCGGCGTGCTCGCCGTCGAGCTGTTCGAGACCGACGACGGCCGGGTGCTCGTCAACGAGCTCGCCATGCGCCCCCACAACACCGGCCACTGGACCCAGGACGGCTCGGTCACCTCGCAGTTCGAGAACCACCTGCGTGCCGTGCTCGACCTGCCGCTCGGCGCCCCCGAGGCCCGCGCGCGGTGGACCGTGATGGTCAACATCCTCGGCGGTGAGAACCAGACCGGGCGCCTGTACGACGGCTACCCGCACGCTCTGGCCCGGGACCCCCGGCTGCGGGTGCACCTGTACGGCAAGGAATTACGCCCTGGGCGGAAGGTCGGCCACGTCAACGCGTACGGCGACGACCTCGATGATTGCCTGGAACGAGCCCGGCACGCGGCCGCGTGGTTCGCGGGCGAGCTCGGTGAGGAGAGCGAATGAGCGAGAGCACTGCCCGGGTCGGCATCGTGATGGGCTCCGACTCCGACTGGCCGGTGATGAAGGACGCTGCGGACGCGCTCGCGGAGTTCGGCATCGCCTACGAGGCCGACGTGGTCTCCGCGCACCGCATGCCCGAGGAGATGATCGCCTACGGCAAGGAGGCCGCCGGGCGCGGTCTGCAGGCGATCATCGCCGGCGCCGGGGGAGCGGCGCACCTGCCCGGGATGCTCGCCTCGGTGACCCCGCTGCCGGTCATCGGCGTGCCGGTGCCCTTGAAGTACCTGGACGGGATGGACTCGCTGCTCTCCATCGTGCAGATGCCGGCCGGGGTGCCGGTGGCGGCGGTCGCGGTCGGGAACGCGCGCAACGCCGGCCTGCTCGCCGTACGGATCCTGGCCGCGGCCGACCCCGCGCTGCAGCAGCGGATGGTGGAGTTCCAGGCGTCCCTCAAGGAGAGTGCGCACGCCAAGGGCAAGGTCGTCCGCGACCAGGCCGGCGCGCCCCGCAAGCTCGGCTTCTAGACCGTCAGGCCGCGCGACGACCCCACTCGATCAGCGGGCAGGTGTCCATCACCATCGGGACGCCCGCGCGCCGGGTGCGCTCGAAGGCCTCCTCGTCGACCACGCCGAGCTGGAACCAGACGCCCTTGGCGCCGATCCGCACGGCCTCGTCGGCGAACTCGCCGGCTGCCTCGGAGCGGCGGAACACGTCCACCAAGTCGACCGGGAACGGCACCTCGGTCAGCGAGGCGTAGCCCTGCTCGCCGAGGACGGTCGGTGCGCCGGGGTGGATCGGGACGATCCTCTTGCCGCGCTGCTGGAGGGCGGCGGCGATCCGGTACGCCGTACGGCCGGGGTCCCCGGACAGGCCCACGATCGCCCAGGTCTCGCCCTCGTCGAGCATCTGGTCGACGTACTTCTGCTCCTGCCAGGACTCAGTCATGAGGCCCATAACGCCCTGGCACCAAGGCCTGTTCCCCGAGACTTATCTCACCTGTCGGGCAGTTAGCGGCTGTTCACCTCGACCTTAGGATGAGCGGCATGTCTGACTTCCCGATGTACGCGCTCTCCGAGGAGCACCAGGAGATCCGCAAGGTCGTCCGCGCGATCGCGACCGAGAAGATCGCGCCGTTCGCGGCGGCCGTCGACGAGGAGGCCCGCTACCCGCAGGAGGCTGCCGACGCGCTGCTGGCCTCGGACTTCCACGCCCCGCACGTCCCCGAGGAGTACGGCGGTGCCGGCGCCGACGCGCTGGCCACCGTCCTGGTGATCGAGGAGGTCGCGCGGGTGTGCGTGTCCTCGAGCCTGATCCCGGCGGTCAACAAGCTCGGCTCGCTGCCGGTGCAGATCTCGGGCTCGGAGGAGCTGAAGGCGACGTACCTCGGCGCGCTGGCCCGTGGCGAGGGCGGTTTCTCCTACTGCCTCTCGGAGCCGGACGCGGGCTCGGACGCGGGCGGCATGACCACCCGCGCGGTCCGCGACGGCGACCACTACGTGCTCAACGGCGTGAAGCGGTGGATCACCAACGCCGGTGAGTCCGAGTACTACACGGTGATGGCGGTGACCGACCCCGCCGCGCGCACCCGCGGGATCTCCGCGTTCGTGGTCGAGAAGTCCGACGAGGGTGTCTCCTTCGGTGCGCCGGAGAAGAAGCTCGGCATCAAGGGCTCGCCGACCAAGGAGGTCTACCTCGACAACGTGCGCATCCCGGCGGAGCGGATGATCGGCGCCGAGGGCACCGGCTTCGAGACCGCGATGCGCACCCTGGACCACACCCGGGTCACCATCGCCGCCCAGGCGGTCGGCGTCGCGCAGGGCGCGCTCGACTACGCGCTGGAGTACGCGATGGAGCGCAAGCAGTTCGGCAAGTCGATCTCGGAGTTCCAGGGCCTGCAGTTCCTGCTCGCGGACATGGGCATGAAGGTCGAGGCGGCCCGGCAGATGACGTACGCCGCCGCCGGCCGCTCCGAGCGCGGCGACCACGACCTGACCTTCTTCGGTGCCGCCGCGAAGTGCTTCGCCTCGGACGTGGCCATGGAGGTCACCACCAACGCGGTCCAGGTGCTCGGCGGCTACGGCTACACCCGCGACTACCCGGTCGAGCGGATGATGCGCGACGCCAAGATCACCCAGATCTACGAGGGCACCAACCAGGTCCAGCGGATCGTGATGGCCCGCCAGCTGCTGGCCGGGGTCCAGGCGGAGATCTGACGCACAGAGCGTGACGAAGGGGCCGGAAAGCACGCGCTGCTCTCCGGCCCCTTGCCCCGTCGGACGGGCGGTGGGCTTGCCCGGAACCCCCAGACCGCAAACCCCCGGCGGCCTTTCCGGTACCACGGCCCGTCGATGTCCAAGAGCGCCGACCCGACGGCCTGATACATCACCAGCCGGCTCCGAAGCAGAGCAGCGGGATCACGTCGTCGCTCCCGGCGACCACCTGCGCGAGCGCGTCCGCCGGGGCGACACCCTCGGCGACCAGCCCGTGCCAGGCCGCGAAGGTCTCGCAGGCGAGGTCGTCGGCCAGCAGCGCGGGGGAGGAGATCACCGCCCGCGCGCCGGCGTGCAGCCAGGCCCGGCTCATCCCGACCGACTCCTCGCCGTGCAGCACCGAGGCCCGGCCCAGGTCGCAGGCGGAGAGGACGACCACCTCGGGGGTCCGCGGCAGCAGGTCGACGTCGTGGCCGAACCAGGGCCCGTCGACCAGCTCGACCGCCGCGAACAGCGGGTGGTCGCCCGGGTGCAGGCCGTGGCCGGCGACGTGGAAAAGGTCGACGCGCGAGGCCAGCCAGCCGACCCGGTTGGAGTCGGCCTCCTCGCCGGTCAGCACCTGCGCGGCGGGCCAGCGGCCGGCGGCGCGGCTGACCTCGTCGTCGGCACGCTGCAGCCGCGGTCCGGCGACGAAGCCGGCGACGCGCGGCGGTGCCAGCGGAGCGGCCGCCTGCTCCATCCACCGCGTCGTCGAGGTGGGGATCGTCAGCGGGCGCCCGATCAGGCCGGGCAGGCAGGTCCACGGGGTGCCGGCCAGCATCGCCGACGGGGTCAGCACCAGCCGGCGGTAGCCGATCACGCCGAGCAGCGGCCGTACCAGCAGGTCGCCCAGGGCGGAGAGGTCGGTGCGCAGCGAGCCGCGCACCGCGGTGCCCAGGTCCCCGTCACGGTGCTGGGCGGCGAAGTCCAGGTCCGCCGCGATCCGGTCGATCAGCGCGCGGGCAGCCTCCACCGGGCACAGCGGCACCACCGCCGTCTGCTCGGCCGTCACGCAGAGGGCGTGGATGCGGCCGTCCAGGACGATGTGCGCGACCAGGCCCGCGTCGTCGGCCTCGAGGCGCGCCTGCAGCTCCTCCAGCCCGATCGGCTCGCCGACGGTTCCCGAGGCGCTGAACCAGGTGCGCGAGCGGATCCGGTCGCGCAGCTCGCGGGTGCGGGCACGGTCCTTCGGGTCGCTCATCCGCAGCCGGGTGAGGTCGGCGGCGAGCGCGGGGTCCGGGGGCGGCCGGAGCGCGGTCACCCGGGAGGCCAGCGCCCGGGCGCGCTCGGACCACTCGAAGACCACGGCCGGGGAGCCGTCCTCGAGCGCCGCTCGCAGCCCGAGCCGGGCCAGGTGCTGGCCGTGGCCGACCGAGGACGACTGCAGGTCGAGGCTGCCGAAGGAGGACTGCCAGGCGTGCAGCTCGCCGAGGCCGCGGCGGGCGCTGCTGCGGGTCTGGGCCAGCTGGCCGCGCGCGGAGGCGAGCTCGGCGCGCACCTCGAGCCGGAGCAGCCGGGTGGTGATCGGGGAGTCCCGGCCGACGCGCACCCGGCCTAGCCGGGCGGCCGCGTCGGTGAGGTCGCCGCGGCGGATCACCAGCCGGGTCGCGTGCAGCGCGACCCGGTCCGCCTCGGGGCGGTAGCCGGCCTTGCGCAGCTGCTCGACGAGCTCGTCGGCGCGGCGCAGCACCGCGGGCGAGGAGGCGCCGCCGGTGATCTCGGCGACGACGGCCACCGCCCGCGCCCGGACCGCCCAGGTGGTGCTCCCGTTCGCCTCGAAGCGCCGGGCGGCCTGCTGGGCGACGGTCCGGCTCCGGGCCGGGTCCTCGGAGAGGAGGGTGCGGGCCAGGATCAGCTCGCACTCGGCCTGGAAGCGGTGCAGCTTCTCGCTGCCGTACGCCTCGGCCGCCTCCTCGAGCGCCTCGGCGGCCTCGCGGGGCCGCCCGGAGGCGAGCAGCACCTCGGCGCGGTCCTGCTGGCCGATCGCGCGGCTGACCGGCGACAGCTCGGCGAGGGTCGGTGCGGCCTCGTCCATGCCCTTCATGGCGGCGACCAGGTCGTTGCGCAGCAGGTGCGTGTAGCCGAGGTTGAAGATCGCCTTGGCCCGGTCGACGGCCTCGTCGGCGCGCTCGAGGTAGTCGGCGGCCTCGGTGAAGTCCGCGGCGGCCGAGGCCGGGTCCTGCAGGTCGAGGAAGAGGTAGCCGCGGTTGAGCAGGGCACGACCGCGGTGCAGCGGCTCGCCGTGCAGCACGTCCAGCGCCATCGTGAGGCACTTCATCGCGGCGTCGTTCTCGGCGTTGCGCATGTAGAGGAGCCCGAGCTGCGAGTGCGCCAGGCCGGCGGTCAGGCCGGGCAGCCCGGGACGCATCAGCACCTCCTCGCACAGCGCGATCGCGCCCGCCGGGTCGCCGGTCTCGGCCATCCCGTAGGCGGCGGTGATGTCGAGGCGGCTGAGCAGGTCCGCGTCCTCGGTCAGCGTGCGGGCGCGCTCGATCAGGGCCAGCGCCTCGGCGTACCTGTTCGCGTTCCCCGCTGCGACGGCCTGCTGGTGGAGGGACTCAGCGTCGTCCACGCGACCTCACGTTCTGCTCGTCCTCCTGCTCACGGGGCGATGTCGGTCCCGGCCTCGACCGCCGCCCAGGCGCGCTTGACGGCGGCCTTGCGCCGGTCGTTGGCGGGGTTGATCCGCTTCAGCGCCGCGCTCAGCCAGCCCGCGAAGAGGGGCGCCGCGAAGGACGTCCCGCTCCACACCGCGAAGCCGTTGCGGAAGTCGTCGGGCTCCGGGGACTGCCGGAGCCTGCCGTCCAGCACGGTCTGCGCCATCGGCTGGTAGCCGCCCTGGAACGGCGGCACCGTGCTCATCACCGAGGCTCCCGGCGCGTGCGCGCGCACCCACGGCCCGGCGTTGCTGAACATCGCGTCGGAGCCGTTGGGGTTCAGGGCTCCCACCGAGACGATCGGCACCACGTCCGCGTTCGGCTTGACCGGTCCCTGGCCGTTGGACCAGGGGGCGAGCGCCGCGGGGTACGACGGCCGGGTGGTGGCGTCGTTGCCCGCCGAGCAGACCACCGTCACCCCGCACTCGCCGAGCAGCCGCAGCGGCTCGTGGATCTGGGAGTCGAAGGCGACGTCCTCGGGAGACTCGTGGTAGTAGCCCAGCGAGAGGGTGAGCACGTCGATGGCCTGGCCACCGCGCTCGCCGTCGCGGTGCCGGCGAGCTAGCTCGGCGATGTCGGTGAGCGCGTTGATGAGGTCGCCCTCGACGATCGGGCCCTCGGGCGGCGTGATCCGCCACGAGATCAGGTCCGCGTCCGGGTTCGCCTGACGCACCAGCCCGGCGATGAACGTGCCGTGGCCGGCGTACTGGTCGATGCCGCCGTCCGCGGGACCCACCTGGTCCGGGTTCGTCTCCGGGTCGGTGCTCGGGTCGGTGTAGCCGATCGGCTTGCCGTCGAGCTTCACGTTCTTGCGCACGTACGGGTCGAGCCACGGGTGCCGGCCGCAGCCGGAGTCGAGGATCGCCACCACCGGACGGCGTCCGCGGTACTCGCTGTTGGGCGTGCGGGCCGGCTCCGGCCCGATGTAGGCGACCGGCTGGCGTCCCCCGGTGCCCGGCAGGCCGTAGGCGGCCACGGCCGGGCTGAACGGGTTGCCGGTGGCGTAGGGGTTTCCGGTGGCGTAGGGGTTGCCGGTCGCGTAGGGGTTGCCGGTCGCGTAGGGATTGCCGGTCGCGTACGGGTTGCCCGTCGCGTACGGGTTCCCGGTGGCGTAGGGATTGCCCGTCGCATAGGGGTTGCCCGTGGCGTAGGGGTTGCCCGTGGCGTAGGGGTTGCCGGTGGCGTAGGGGTTGCCCGTCGCGAACGGGTTCCCGGTGACGTCGCCCATCGCGATGAGGTGGTCGAGCCCGACCTCGGTGAGCCGGTGGCGTCGCCGGCCGGCCCGGACCGCCTGCAGGAAGAGCCAGGCGTCCGGCTTCTTCGGGGTGCTCTCGTCCGCGACGCCGAGCTCGAGTCGGGCCACGCCCCTGGCCGCGCGGTTCGCCCGGGTCCGGCTCTCGGCGTCGGAGGTGTCCAGGGTCCAGCCGAGGCTCTCGGCGACCGCGGTCAGCTCGGCCAGCAGCTCCGGGGTGACCGCGTTGCGGGCGACCAGCACCCGGGTGCCGGCGTACGCCGTGGGCAGCGGCTGCTTGCCGTCCGCCCGCAGGGCCGTGACGGTGTTCAGGATGCGCGGGGAGACCCGGTCGAAGGCCGCCAGCCGCTCCTGCTCGCGCTTCTCGCGCGCGGCGATCTGCTCGTTCAGCTCGCGCTGCAGCCGGCGCTTCTCGGCAGCGGTCAGCGGCTTGGGCGCGTCCTCGGGACTCGTCGCAGGCTTGTGGGAGGGCTTCTTGGCGGGCATGGGCGAACCTCAGATCCAGAACGGCGGAGTGACCAGCGGCCGGGAGCCGTCCGCCGGGTGGAACGTCAGCCGGCAGGCCCCGGTCGGGGTCGCCGGGAACTCGAAGCGTCCCGAGTCCGCCACCTGCGCTTCCTCGGCGGTGCTGCGCCGCCCCGTCGAGGTGAGGTGCACGGTCAGCGGCTGCGCCGGGGTGACCCAGCCGTCCAGCCGTGCCTGCCGCTGGCCGCGCGAGATCCGGACCTGCACCCGGAAGCCCGGGCCGAGGTACTCCAGCGACCAGGTGCCGACCTCGTCGGGCGCGCGCAGCATCGACACCGAGCGCACCCCGGCGAGCTCCTTGTCGAACTCGACGAGGGTCAGCAGCTCGGCGTCCAGGGTCTCGGCCTCGAGACGCGCGAGCACGCCCTCGGCCAGGTCGGCCGGGGGCGGGTCGATCTGCTCGTACAGCGCCTCGATCTGGTCGAGGAGGGCGTCGTCCGACGGTGTCTGCTCGCTCACGACGCACCTCCTTCCAGCGCCAGCTCCTGGCGCAGCTTCTCCAGGCACCGGCCCCGGGTCGGGCCGATGCTGCCGACCGGCATCCCCAGCGTCCGGGACACCTCGGCGTAGTCGGGTCGCGGGCCGGCCGCGACGATCCGCAGCAGCGCCCGGCAGCGCTCGTTGAGTCGTTCCAGGCAGCGCAGCAGCAGCTCGCGGTCGTCGGCCAGCACCACGTCGTTCTCGGGCCCGTCGGCGGGCGGCAGCGCGGGGGAGAGCACCTCGTCGTCGGTGGCGGTCTCGCGACGGGCCTTCTTGCCCACGCGCCAGGCCTCGCGCCGGGCGGTGGTGCACAGCCAGCCGGCCACCGACTGCGGCGAGTCGATCGACGCGGCGCTGCGGACCAGGGCCAGCCAGGTCGTCTGGACGACGTCCTCGGCACTGGACCGGTCCAGGCCGGCGGCACGGGCGACCTGCCACAGCACCGGGCTCAGGGTGCGGACCAGCTCCTCGAGAGCCTGCTCGTCGCCTTCCCGCCAGGCTACGAACGCGGCAGCGGGCGCCGACCAGCGTGTGCTGGTGGCGCTTCCCTGGGCCTCGGGCACCTCGGAAACGGTCATCACATCCCCACAGAGGCGCCCCCGACGCCCCCTGATACCGGCTGACTCCCGAAATCTAGTGGTCCGGGACACCTCGCCACCAGGTTTTCGGGACCGAAGATTGACCAGCCGTGACCACGGGTAACACCCCGGTAGTCCCAGCGAGGAGGAGCGATGACGAGCCAGTACGACGACGAGGACCAGCTGCAGCCCGAGGACACCCTCGAGGACCGGGGCGTCGACGACGTCCTGGACGAGGGCTACTCGCCGCCGGACCGGGAGCCGCGGCACCTGCGCGAGCGCGACGACACCCTCGACGAGCGCCTCGCCGAGGAGGAGCCCGAGCCCGACCCGTACGCGGAGGCCGGCCTCGACGACGGCCCCGAGGACGAGCGCGCCGGCCGGCTGGTCGCCCCGGACGAGGGTCTGTCCGAGGACACCACCTCCGACGAGGTGGCCGAGGACGTCGGCATCGACGGCGCCGGCGCCAGTGCCGAGGAGGCTGCGGTGCACGTGATCGGCGAGGACGGCACCGGGCCGGAGACCGAGCCGGAGTGGGACGGGCACGGGGTCTAGCCTGCGGTTCGTGACCACCCTGACCATCCCCACGCCCGAGGGCGAGGCCGAGGCCTTCCTCGCGCGCCCGCCGTCGGGCGGGACCGCGCCCGGTGTGCTGTTCTGCATGGACGCCTTCGGCCTGCGCCCGCAGATCCGCACGATGATCGACCGGATCGCGTCCTGGGGATACGTCGTGCTGGCGCCCCACCTGTTCTACCGCGAGGGCACGGTGGCCGAGCTCGCGCTCGAGGGCGACCTGCGCGACCCGGCCGTCCGGGAGGGTGTCTGGGGCATCGTGGGGCCGCGCGTCGCCGGGCTGACCGCGGAGCTCGCGGCCGGCGACCTGGCCGCGTACGTCGGCGCGCTGCGTGGCCTCGACGGCGTCGGCCCCGGCCCGCTCGGCGTCACCGGCTACTGCATGGGCGCGCGGCACGCGACCCGGGCCGCCTGCCAGCACCCGGAGGAGATCGGCGCGGCCGGCGGCTTCCACGCCGGCGGCCTGGTCACCGACCAGCCGGACAGCCCGCACCTGGGCCTGGCGAACGCCCGGGCCCGGTTCGTCTTCGGGCACGCCGACCAGGACCGGTCGATGACGCCCGAGCAGGCCGCCACCCTCGACGAGACGCTGCGTTCCGCGGGCCTGGAGTTCCGCTCGGCGATCTACCCGGGCTCACCGCACGGCTACACGATGGCCGACACCGCGTCGTACGACGAGGCAGGCGCCGAGCGGCACTTCCGCGAGCTGCGCGAGCTGCTCGACGGCACCCTGCGCTAGCTACCAGATCTCGGGGAGCTGGCTGGCCTTCCCGGTGAAGACCGGGTCGCGCTTCTCAAGGAACGCGGCCACGCCCTCCTTGCCGTCGCCGACCGAGGTGTGCCACATCGCCAGGCTGTCGGCCCGGTGCGCGTCGACCGGGTGCTCGACCGCCGAGTTCCGGTAGAGCATCCGCTTGGCCAGCCCCAGCGCGACCGGCGAGCGGCCGACCACGAAGCTGCGGGCCAGCGCGCGGGCCGCGTCGAGCAGCTCGTCGGGCTCGTGCACCGAGCGCAGCAGCCGTCCGGCCAGCGCCTCCTCGGCGGTCAGGATCTGTGCGGAGTAGACCCACTCCAGTGCGGTCTGGATGCCGACGATCCGGGGCAGGAACCAGGTCGACGCCGCCTCCGGGACGATGCCGAGCCGGCCGAAGACGAAGCCGATCCGCGCGGCCGACGAGGCCAGCCGCAGGTCCATCGCCAGCGTCATGGTGGCGCCGATGCCGACCGCGGCTCCGTTGATCGCCGCGATGACGGGCTTGGGGCAGGCGTGGATCGCCAGCGTCACCTTGCCGCCGGTGTCGCGCACGCCGGTCTGGAACGGCTCCTCGGTGAGGTGCTCGCGCAGGTCCGCCGGGGTCGGGTTCGCGTCCTCGTCCAGGCCGAACACGTTGCCCTCCGCGGACAGGTCCATCCCGGCGCAGAAGGCCCGCCCGGCGCCGGTGACCACGATGGCCTTGATCTCGTCGTCGTCGGCCGCGGCCAGGAAGAACGCCTCCAGCTCGCGGGCCATCGTGACGGTGAACGAGTTCAGCGCCTCCGGGCGGTCGAGCAGCAGGGTGGCGATGCCGTCGGGGTCCACCGAGACCGTGAGCGTCTCGAAGTCGTAGGTCACTGGTTGATTCCTGTCGGGAGGCAGAGCCGCTTCGGGATGTCGGCCGTGCGGTCGGTCTTGATGAGCTTGAGCAGCGCCAGCGCCCGGGTCCGGTCCCAGTGCACGGCGAGGTCGCGGATCGGCATCGAGCAGGTGAGCCCGTCCTTGCCGTTGACCCGGGTCATCGCCAGCGCGAACTTGCCCAGGTCGATCGGCCCGGTGCCGTCGCTGACCTTGAGCGAGGAGACTCCGGCGTTCACGATGCGGTGGTAGCGCCACGGGTTGAGCACCGTCCACGGCGTGACCACCTCCTTGCCGATCGCCGCGACCACCTCGCGCTGGTGCTTGGCCCGGTCGATGTCGCCGATGCCGGAGGTGTGCCGGGAGCGGGCGTAGCCGAGCGCGGTGACGCCGTCGACCTCCTGGCAGCCCTTCCTGATGTTCAGGTTCGCGCGCCGGTCGACCATCTTCTTGGTCGGGCAGATGGTCACCCCGCCGACCGCGTCCACGGAGTTCACGAAGCCGCCGAAGCCGATCTCGACGTAGTGGTCGATCTTGACCCCGGTGGTCTGCTCGAGGGTCCGGATGAGCAGCTTCGGCCCGCCGTACGCGAAGGCCGCGTTGATCTTGGTGGTGCCGTGCCCGGGGACCGGGACCAGTGAGTCGCGCGGGATGGAGAGCAGCAGGCTCGGGCCGTCGCCGGTGTGCAGCAGCATGATCGTGTCGGTGCGCTGGCCGACGTCGCCGACGCCCCCGGTGCCCAGGCGCTTGTTCTCCTCGGCGGAGAGGCCCTTGCGCGAGTCCGAGCCGACGAGCAGGTACGTCGTCCCGGGCTGGTCGGCTGGACGGCCGCCCTTCGGCATCGCGTCCACCTCGGCGATCTTCTGCCAGGCGATCACCGGCACCGCGACGAGGAACGCGACCCACGCGATCACCAGCAGCAGCACCAGCCGGACCCAGGGGATCCGGCGCTTCTTGGAGCGGTACTCGGTGCCGGGAGTCGGCGCGATCTCGCGGGGGGCCTCCTGGGGCGCGTCCCGCCGGGGGAGATCGGGGGCACGCGGGTGGTCGAGCTTCCCGAGCACGCGCGTGTGCTCGGGGGCGTCGTTCTCGGTGGCCTTCTGGGAACGCTTCCGGCTGCCGTACAGCCAGTCGTACTCCGGCGAGTCGGGATCGTCGGACATGCGGGGAACGCTACAGGGCTAGCCTCAGGACCCATGGAGCCGCTGCCCCCGTCGTACGGGCGGGTCTCGCTGACCCTGCTCGCCGAGCAGACGCACGCCAACCTGCTCGGCAACGTGCACGGCGGCGTGGTGATGCGGCTGGTCGACTCGACCGCCGGCGCCGCCGCGCAGCGGCACAGCGGCGGGCCCGCGGTCACCGCCGCGATGGACGAGATGGCCTTTCTCGCGCCGGTGAAGGTGGGCGACATCCTGCGCGCCAGCGCCCAGGTCAACTGGGCCGGGCGGACCTCGATGGAGGTCGGCGTCCGGGTGGAGAGCGAGCCGTGGAACCTGGCCGGGACGGCGCCCGTGCACGTGGCCTCGGCGTACCTGGTGTTCGTGGCCATCGACGCCGGCGGCGAGCCGCGCGCGGTGCCGCCGCTGCGCCCGGAGACCTCCGACGAGGTGCGCCGGCTGCGCGAGGCCGAGATCCGCCGCGCGCACCGGCTGGCGAAGAAGGCCGAGATCCTGGCCGGACGCGAGGGACGGTAGTACGGCGCGCCGCACGGGAGTGACTCGTGTGACTGGTGATACTGAGCGCCATGCGCTCCCGCCTTCCCCACGGGCACCTTCCCCCAGACCCACGCGCACAGCTCGGCCGGATCCGCTTCCGTCGTGCCGTCGCGCTGATGCTGATGACCCTGGTGCTGCCCGGGTCGGCCCAGCTGGTCGCCGGCCGCCGCGAGCTCGGCCGGATCGCGATGCGGATCTGGTTCGGCCTGGTGGTCGCGGGCGCGTTCGTGGTGCTGCTCTCGCTGGTCTCGCACAAGTTCGCCTTCTGGTTCGTCCTCAGCCCGTTCTGGATGGGCGTGACCCGGATCGTGCTGATGCTGGCCGCGGTCGGCTGGGCCTACCTGTTCGTGGACGCCTGGCGTCTCGGCGAACCGCTCAGCCTCCGGCAGAAGCAGCGCCTGGCGATGGTCGGCATCAACGGCGTGCTCTGCTTCTCGGTGGCGGGCAGCCTGCTGTTCGCCTCCCACCTGGTGAACGTGAACAAGAGCCTGCTGACCGGGATGTTCACCTCCCACACGGTGAACGACGCCTCCGCCGGCCGCTACAACGTGCTCCTGCTCGGCGGTGACTCCGGGGCCGACCGCTGGGGTCTGCGCCCCGACAGCATCACCGTGGCCAGCATCGACGCCGACTCCGGCAAGACCGTGCTGTTCGGGCTGCCGCGCAACATGCTCAACTTCCCGTTCGCGAAGAAGTCGATCATGGCCCAGCAGTTCCCGGACGGCTTCGACTGCGGCACCGCCTGCGAGCTGAACTCGCTGGCCACCTGGGCGGCCGACCACAAGGCGCTGTTCAAGGGCTACCGGTACCCCGGCGTCGAGGCCACCAAGGAGGCCGTCGAGGGCATCACCGGCCTGAAGATCCAGTACTTCGCGATGGTCAACCTCAAGGGCTTCGAGGACATGGTCGACGCGGTCGGCGGGGTCCGGCTCAAGGTCCGCGACCGGATCCCGATCGGCGGTGTCGGCGGCCCGGTGACCGGCCACATCGAGCCCGGCACCAAGAAGCTCAACGGCTTCCAGACGCTCTGGTTCGCCCGCTCGCGCGAGTCCGCCGACGACTACTCCCGGATGGCCCGGCAGAAGTGCGTGATGAACGCGATGCTGCACCAGCTCAGCCCGCAGACGGTGATCACCAAGTTCGGCGCGATCGCCAAGGCGAGCACCAAGCTGATCTCCACCGACATCCCGCTGTCCGAGGCCGACCACTTCGCGCAGCTCGCCCTGAAGGCGCGCAGCCAGCCGGTCCGCACCGTCTCGTTCGTGCCGCCGGTGATCCACACCAGCCGGCCGGACATCGCCAAGATCCACCGGATGGTGCGGAACGCGATCGACCCGAAGCCGGCGAAGAAGGGCGGGTCGAAGGGCACCACGAAGCCCGCGCAGCAGGCCACGCCGGTGCGCAACACCGGCACCACCGGCGGTGCGATCGGCAGCCTGAAGAGCGGGTACGCGGCCAACCAGGCCGCCGACCTCGGCTCGGCCTGCTGAGGCGGTCGGGCTAGGGTCGACGGCATGTCCACGAACGGAGCCCTGGTCACGCCTGCCCGCGTGGTCGCCGTCGTGGTCACCTGGAACCGGATCGACCTGCTCCGGGAGAGCATCGACGCCCTGCGCGCGCAGACGCACCCGCCGGCCGCGATCGTGGTGGTCGACAACGCCGCGACCGACGGCACCGGGGCGCTGCTGGACGGCCCGTACGGCGACGGCCTGGACGTGGTCCACCTGGCCGAGAACACCGGCGGCGCGGGCGGTTTCGCGGTCGGCGTCGAGCGGGCCCTGACGCACGTGCCCGACCTGGTCTGGCTGCTCGACGACGACACCGTGCCCACCGAGACCGCGGCCGCCGAGCTGGTCCGCGCCTGGGCCGGCTACCCCGGCCGGCAACGGCCGGCCGTGCTCGCCAGCAAGGTCGTCTGGACCGACGGCCGCGAGCACCCGATGAACACCCCGCGGGCCAAGCCCGGCGCGACCGAGGCGGAGAAGCAGGCGGCCGCGGCCGTCGGCGCGATCCCGATCCGGTCGGCCTCGTTCGTCTCCATCGCCTGCGACGCCGCGACGATCCGCGAGCGCGGCCTGCCGGTGGCCGACTACTTCCTGTGGAACGACGACTTCGAGTACTCCACCCGGCTCATCCGCGACGGCGTCGGGCTCGCGGTCCCGGCCAGCGTGGTGGTGCACAAGACCAAGGTGTTCGGCTCCACCGACGTCGACCCGGGGGAGCGGTTCTTCTACGAGGTCCGCAACAAGCTGTGGGTGTTCACCCGCTCCCAGGGGCTCAGCGTGCCCGAGAAGGCGCTCTACTCCGGCTCGACGCTGCGTCGCTGGGCGCGCACGTTCGCCGCCTCCCCGGACCGGGCCACCCTGCGCCGTGCGCTCGGCAAGGGGCTGCGCGCCGGCCTGCGCCGGCCCCGCGACAACGCGGCCGTGCTCGCCGCCGCGCGGCCCGCGGCCCGCGAGCCGCACGCCGAGTTCAGCCTGCTGATGAGCACCTACGCGGGCGACGACCCGTCCTTCCTGCGCGAGGCCTTCGTCTCCTCGACCAGCGCGCAGACCCGGCCGCCGGCCGAGGTGGTGCTGGTCCAGGACGGCCCGGTGCCCGACGAGCTGGCCGCCGAGATCAAGCGCCTGGTCGAGGACAGCCCGGTCCCGGTGCACCACCTGGTGCTGCCCGCGAACGTCGGCCTCGGCCCGGCCCTCGACGCCGGCCTGGCCGCCAGCACCCACGAGATCGTCGCCCGGATGGACGCCGACGACGTCGCGGTGCCGGAGCGGTTCGCGCGGCAGCTGCCGCTGGTGGAGGCGGGCGCGGACATCGTCGGCTCCGGGCTGCTGGAGTTCGGCGAGACGCCCGAGGACGTGGTCGGCCGTCGTACGCCGCCCACCGATCCCGACGAGATCCGCCGGGTGATCCGGTTCCGGGACCCGTTCAACCACCCGACGGTGGTCTACCGCCGCTCGGCGGTGCTGGCCGCGGGCGGGTACACCGACATGGCCCTGCTCGAGGACTACCTGCTCTTCACCCGGATGGTCGTCGGCGGCGCGGTCCCGGCCAACATCGCCGACCCGCTGGTCTACTACCGCGTGGGCGCCGGCGCCTACGCCCGCCGCGGGGGGACCGGTCTGCTGCGCAGCGAGATCGCCCTGCAGCGCCGCTTCCGGCGCCTGGGCATCACCAGCCGCACCGAGCTGGTGCGCAACGTGGCCGTCCGGGGTGGGTACAGACTGGTTCCGGAGGGTGTGAGAAAGGTCGCCTACCGCCGCCTGTTGGCGAACCGGACCGGTCGGGGCCCCCGTTAAACTGACCCGGGCCCAATGTCGTTCTAGGAGTGTGTGTGGACCACGATCTCGTCGTCGTCGGATCGGGCTTCTTCGGTCTGACGATCGCTGAGCGGTGTGCGAACGAGCTGGGCCTGCGGGTCCTGGTGCTCGAGCGCCGGCACCACCTCGGCGGCAACGCCTACTCCGAGGCCGACCCGGAGACCGGCATCGAGGTGCACAAGTATGGCGCCCACCTGTTCCACACCTCCAACGAGAAGGTCTGGGAGTACGTCAACCGGTTCACCGCGTTCACGCCGTACCAGCACCGCGTCTTCGGCAAGTACCAGGGCCAGGTCTACTCGCTGCCGATGAACCTGAACCTCATCAACGTCTTCTTCGGCACGTCGCACACCCCCGACGAGGCCCGGGCGCTGATCGCCGAGCAGGCCAGCGAGATCGCCGGCGAGGACGCCCAGAACCTCGAGGAGAAGGCGATCAGCCTGATCGGCCGGCCGCTCTACGAGGCGTTCGTCCGGGGCTACACCGCCAAGCAGTGGCAGACCGACCCCAAGGAGCTGAGCCCGGACATCATCACCCGGCTCCCGGTCCGCTACACCTTCGACAACCGCTACTTCAACGACAAGTACGAGGGCCTGCCGGTCGACGGCTACACCGCGTGGCTGACCCGGATGGCCGACCACCCGAACATCGAGGTGCGGCTCGAGACCGACTTCTTCGACGTCCGCGACGAGCTCAAGGGCAAGGTCCCGATCGTCTACACCGGCCCGGTCGACGAGTACTTCGGCAACGCCGAGGGCCGGCTCTCCTGGCGGACGGTGGACCTGGAGGAGGAGGTCGTCGAGGTCGACGACTTCCAGGGCACCCCGGTGGTCAACTACAACGACGAGGACGTGCCGTTCACCCGGATCCTCGAGTTCAAGCACTTCCACCCCGAGCGCGACTACAAGCCCGGCAAGACCGTGATCGTGCGCGAGTACAGCCGGGCCGCGACCGAGACGGACGAGCCGTACTACCCGATCAACACCGCCGAGGACCGGGCCAAGCTGCTCCGGTACCGCGAGCTGGCGAAGGCCGAGCCGATGGTGCTCTTCGGCGGCCGGCTCGGCACCTACAAGTACCTCGACATGCACATGGCCATCGGCTCGGCCCTGTCCATGTTCGAGAACAAGCTGGTGCCGCACTTCCGGGACGGTGCCGAGCTGACCTCGGGAGGCGTCGATGAGTGACCAGACAGTGCGCCGGGTGCTGCAGCGCTTCGTGCTGCCGGCCGACCGCGACCTCGACGTGGTGCCGCTCTACGTCGACACCGAGGGCGCCATGCTCGACGCCGACAAGGAGGCGATCGGGTCCAACAAGCAGGCGCAGAAGCTCAACAAGGCCTCCGCGCGGCAGGCGATCTCCTCGGGGACGACGCTGCACCCCGACCAGATCCTGGACCGGCGCCGGCTGCGCGTCGAGGAGGCCCAGCGGGTCTCCCTGGGCACCTACTTCAACGGCTTCCCGGCCAGCTACTGGCGGCGCTGGACGGTCGTCACCGACGTACGGCTGGACGTGACCGTCAGCGGCGTCGGCGCCAGCGTGACCGTGTACCGCTCGATGGCCAACGGCCGCTCGCAGCGGGTGGACGGCTGGACCTGCGAGACCGCGGGGCCGAGCTCGGCGTCCTTCGACCTGACCCTGACCCCGTTCGTGGACGGCGGCTGGTACTGGTTCGACGTGGTCGCCGGCGACGAGCCCGCCGTGGTCGAGGAGGCCACCTGGAGCGCCGAGGTGCCCGCCGAGCGCGCCGACCTGGGCTCGGTGACCGTCGGCATCACCACGATGAACCGGCCCGGCTACTGCTCCGAGCTGGTCGCGCAGATCGGCGAGGACGCCGACGTGCAGGCGCTGCTCGATGAGGTCCTGGTCATCGAGCAGGGCACCGACAAGGTGGTCGACGCGCCCGGCTTCGCCAAGGCCGAGGCCAGCCTGGGGGACAAGCTCCGGGTCATCGAGCAGGGCAACATCGGCGGCTCCGGGGGCTTCGCGCGCGCCCAGTTCGAGGCGCTGAAGAAGGACACCTCGACCTACGTGCTGTTCCTCGACGACGACATCGTCGCCGAGACCGAGAGCATCGTCCGCGCGGTCACCTTCGCCGACCTGGCCCGGCGGCCCTCCATCGTGGGCGGCCACATGTTCAGCATCTTCGCGAAGTCCCAGCTGCACAGCTTCGGCGAGATCGTGAACCGGCACCGGTTCTGGTGGATGTCTCCGAAGTCCTCGGAGGACCAGTGGGACTTCGGCGCCCGCAACCTGCGCTCCACGCGCTGGCTGCACCGCCGGGTGGACGTGGACTTCAACCCGTGGTTCATGTGCCTGATTCCGCTCGACGTGGTCAAGCGGATCGGGCTGAGCCTGCCGCTGTTCATCAAGTGGGACGACTCCGAGTACGGCCTGCGCGCGCAGGCCGCCGGGGTGCCGACGATCTCGCTGCCCGGTGCCGCGGTCTGGCACGTGCCGTGGACCGACAAGAACGACGCGCTGGACTGGCAGGCCTACTTCCACCAGCGCAACCGGTTCGTGGCCGCGCTGCTGCACTCGCCGTTCCCGCACGGAGGGCGGCTGATCCGGGAGAGCCTGAACCACCAGATCAAGCACCTGATCGCGATGCAGTACTCCACCGTCGAGCTGCGCCACCTGGCGCTGGAGGACGCGCTGGCCGGACCCGAGGGGCTGCACGGCCAGCTCGGTACCCGGCTCGGCGACGTGCGGGAGTTCCGCAAGGGCTTCGCCGACGCGCAGCTCTCCGGTGACCCGGACGCGTTCCCGCCGGTGCGGCACTCCAAGCCCCGCAAGCGCGGCGACACCTCCGAGATCCCGAGCCGGGTCAGCCAGCTGGCCTCGGCCGTGCTCGGCGGCCTGCGCCAGTTCCGCGGGGCCCGGGAGATGTCGCGGGAGTTCCCGGAGGCGAACCTGCCGGCGATGGACGCCCGCTGGTACCACCTGGCCACGCTCGACTCGGCGATCGTGAGCATGCCCGACGGCACCTCGGCGGCCTTCTACCAGCGCGACCCCGAGCAGTTCCGGGACCTGCTGCGCCGGACCATCCAGATCCACGAGCAGCTCTACCGGGAGTGGCCCGACCTGTCCCGCCGCTACCGCGAGGCGCTCGGCGAGATCACCTCGCCGGAGGCCTGGGAGCCGACCTTCGCCGCGTCGCTGGAGGGCCGATGAGAGCGGCGAACAAGGCGCACCAGCAGCAGCAGGCCGACGAGCGCGGGCGCCGCAAGAACGCGGCGGCCCGGGCGCGCGCGCTGGCCGAGAAGAAGGCCGACGCGATGCCGGTGGTGCACCTGGAGGGGGAGAAGCAGGAGCGCTTCGTCGACGCCGTGCTCACCGACCCGGCCCCGCGCGGCGGCATCCTCGAGGTCTTCCAGCAGCGCTACCTGCTCCGGCTGATCGTCGGCCGCGAGCTCGCCCAGCTCTACGCCGCCTCGCTGCTCGGCCTGCTCTGGTCCTACATCCAGCCGGCGCTGCGCTTCGTCGTCTACTACTTCGTCTTCGGCGTGGTGATCGCGGCGCACCGCGGCATCCCGAACTTCGCGATCCACCTGTTCTGCGGCATCGTCTTCGTGCACTACTTCTCGGAGACGTGGTCCGCCGGCACCCGGTCGATCTGGTCCAACCGCAACCTGGTGCTGAAGATGCGGGTGCCGCGTGAGATCTTCCCGGTGGCCTCGATGGTGGTGGCGTTCTACCACACCGGTCCGCAGATCCTGGTGCTGATGATCGCCTCGATCGTGGTCGGCTGGCACCTGTCCTTCACCGCGGTGGCGGCCGGCGTGCTGGGCTTCGCGATCCTGTTCACCTTCGCCGGGGCGATGGCGCTGATCTTCGCCGCGCTGAACGTCTACTTCCGCGACTTCCAGAACATCGTCGCCACCATCACGCAGTTCCTGCACTTCATGGTGCCGATGATGTACCCGTTCTCGCTGGTCCACGACATGGTCGACAAGCACCCGGTGATCTACCAGCTCTACATGGCCAACCCGCTCGCCGAGGCGGTCCTGCTCATGCAGAAGTTCTTCTGGCAGGCCTCGGTCGACGACCCGTCCTCGGTGGCCAACGAGTTCCCGCCGGACCTGTGGACCCGCGGCTTCGTCATCCTGGGCGCGTGCCTGCTGCTGCTCCTCTTCGCGCAGAAGTTCTTCGCCCGTCTCGAAGGAAAGTTCCCGGAGCGTCTCTGACATGACCGAATCGATCGTCGTCGACCACGTCTCCAAGACGTTCACGATGCAGTACCACCGGACGCTGAAGCAGATGGCGGTGGCGACCGTGCGCGGGCTGCCGCTCAACGAGACCTTCCAGGCCGTCAACGACGTCTCCTTCACCGTCGAGCAGGGCGAGTCGATCGGGCTGATGGGGCTCAACGGCTCGGGCAAGTCCACCCTGCTCAAGCTCATCAACGGGGTGATGCGCCCGGATGCGGGCACGATCCGCACCCGCGGCCGGATCGCCGGCCTGATCGCCACCGGCACCGGCTTCCACCCGCAGCTGAGCGGGCGGGACAACCTGTTCCTCAACGCCGCGATCCTGGGCATGAGCGAGGCCGAGACCAAGCGCAAGTTCGACGAGATCGTGGACTTCGCCAACCTCGGCAAGTTCCTCGACACCCCGGTCTCGCACTACTCCTCGGGCATGTACGCCCGTCTGGGGTTCTCCATCGCGATCCACGTCGACGCCGACATCTTCCTGGCCGACGAGGTCCTCGCGGTGGGGGACAAGCCGTTCAAGAAGAAGTGCATGGTGAAGATGCAGGAGGTGCGCAAGCAGGGCACCACCATCTTCTACGTCAGCCACGCCGCGGCCTCGGTGCGGGCGATGTGCGACCGCGTGCTGGTGCTGGAGTCGGGTCACCTGAACTTCGACGGCGGCACCGACGAGGGCATCCGCTACCTGCAGTACGACGACGACGAGGCCTCGCAGGAGGAGCTCCTGGACGGCGAGCTAGGTGCCGACGTCTGAGCGCGACGGCGTCTGAGGCCCGCCATGCGCGGCACCTGGCTGCGTTGTCGGGCCTCGACGGGCCGCTCCGCTCAAAGCCCGCCTTCGCCCCTCCGCCTTGCCCCGCACCACGCCTGACGACCCTCAGACGCCGTCGTCAGGAAATCGCTGGGAAATAGCCGGAAATCACATCGTTGTAATTCACGAATTACAGGTTTGTAATTAACGGGATTGGCTTGCGCTAACCAGTGTGACTGATGTGAAACTTGGTACTCGTGTGAATTCTTCCCCTCACATGGAGTGCCATTTCTATGCGTTTGACCCGTGCTCGTTACGTGACGATCTGCCAGCAGTTCCTGGTGACTGCGGTGGTCGTCGCCGTCGGCCTGTCCGCCGCCGGCGTGATGACCCTGCAGATCGTCACGCCCGAGGCGCAGGGTCCGGCGAACGCGACCGACCTGGCCCCGGCGGTCCGGATCGGGGACGCCTACGCCGACGACGCGCCGGTCACCCCGACCGTCCGTGAGGTGAAGGTCGCGCCGCTCTCCGCCGCGTCCCGTACGACGGTGCAGAAGCCGGTCGCGAAGGGCCCGGCAGCCAAGGCACCCGCGAAGACTCCGGCCAAGCGGCTCGCCGCCGTCTCCACCCCGACCAAGGTGCACGGCTACGCCACCGTCGGCGTGACCTGGAAGAGCGGCACCGAGCTCGCCGAGGACCAGATCCAGGTCCAGGTCCGCACCAAGAAGGACGGCGCCTGGTCGGGCTGGACCACCGCCGCCTACCACGACGAGCACGGCCCCGACGCCGGCACCGCGGAGGCCGCCAAGGTCCGTCCGGGCACCGACGCCGTGGTCATCGGTGACGTCGACGAGGTGCAGATGCGCGCCGAGACCACCGACGGCAAGGCTCCCGCCGACCTCGAGCTCGCCGTCGTCGACCCGGGCGCGGGCCAGGTGACCAAGCAGGCCCCGGCGATCGACACCGCCGAGCTGCCCGCGGGCGACCAGAACGCGACCAGCGCGCCGCCGATCGAGAGCACGCCCACGTCGACCTCGACCAGCGGCGAGGGCGACGCCGCGCTGATGGCGATGAAGATCGCGCCGAAGCCGCTGATCTACTCCCGGGCCCAGTGGGGCGCCAACGAGAACCTGCGCGACAAGAGCTCGCTGCGCTACGGCACCGTCAAGGCGGGCTTCATCCACCACACGGTCAACGCCAACAACTACACCGCCACGCAGGTGCCGGCGCTGATCCGCGGCATCTACGCGTACCACACCCAGTCCCGCGGCTGGAGCGACATCGGCTACAACTACCTGGTCGACCGGTTCGGCCGGATCTGGGAGGGCCGGTACGGCGGCGTCGACCGGGCCGTGGTCGGCGCGCACACCCTGGGCTACAACGAGTACGCCTTCGCGATGTCGGCGATCGGCAACTTCGACGTGGCCCAGCCACCGCAGGCCGTGCTGGACGCCTACGCCCGGCTGTTCGCCTGGAAGCTCTCGCTCTACAACATCCGCGCCGACGCCACCCGCCTCTACGTCAAGGACCGCTACCTGCAGGCGATCAACGGTCACCGCGACGTCGGCCAGACCGCCTGCCCGGGCCGCTACCTGTACGCGAAGATCCCCTCGATCCGCGTCGCCGCGCAGGCGATCCAGAACGGCGCCCAGGTGCCGTCGACCCCGGTCGACCCGGTGACGCTGCCGATCCTGGCCGCGCCGACCACGGTGCCGTCCCCGGCGGTGGCCCCGGTCGCCGCCGCGCGCCAGACGATGACGACCTTCGCCCGTCGTACGAGCCTGGCCGGCTCGTCCTGGCCGGACGTGGTGACCGTCGCCAAGACCGGCGAGGTCCGGGTGGTCCCGACCGGCGGGATGCGCGGCTACGGCGCCCCGGTCGCGAACGCCGGTTCGTGGTCGCGGATGAGCATCATCACCGCGGTGGGCGACGTCACCGGTGACCGCCGCGGCGACGTGCTCGCCAAGAACGCGCGGACCGGCGTCACCGGGGTCTACGCCGGCGACGGCCGCGGCCACGTGAGTGCGACCCCGGTGGCCACGACCACGGCGTTCCGGTACGCCGACCAGATCATCGCCGCGCAGGACTTCAACCGCGACGGTCGCCGCGACGTGCTCGCCCGCGACGGCCGCACGAAGGCGCTGTCCCTGTACCGCGGCAACGGCAAGGGTGGCTTCGCGCGCCCCGCGCTGCTGCGCGGCCGGTGGACCCACCCGCTGACCGTGGTGAGCGGCGACCTGACCGGCGACGGCAAGGCCGACGTCGTGGTCGCGCGCGCCGACCGGCGGCTGGTGCTCCTGCCCGGGCTCGGCGGCGCCACCGCTGCGACCGCGTTCGGCGCCGGCCAGGTGATGACCACGCTGCCCGCGGTCCCGACCGCGCTGATGGCCGGGGACGACTTCACCGGAGACGGCCGGCGCGACCTGCTGGTCCGGTACGGCACCGGCCTGACCTACGCGTACGCCGGCGCCGGAGGCGCCAAGCTGGGCCAGACCTGGGGGCCGTTCCGGAACCTGTCCGCGGTGGCGCGGCTGAGCAGCGGGACGATGGCGGGCTCGACGCCGTACGACGCCGTCGGTCGCGACACCGCCGGCCGGCTGGTCGTCTACCCGGTGAACACCGCGGTGAACCTGAGCGCGCCGCTGGCCGGCAACCTCAAGATCACCGGGGCCACCCAGGTGCTCGACGTGGGGGACTGGGACCGCAACGGCACCGGCGACCTGATCGTGCGCGACAGCGACGGCGCCCGGCTGGTGCTCTGGCCGGGGCTGGGCAACGGCAAGTTCGGCCGCGGCCGCTCGCTCGGCGTCGGCTGGCTGCGGATCACCGACCTGACCGCCGTCGGCGACGTGACCGGCGACGGCTACCCGGACCTGCTCGGCCGTTTCGGGGGCACCCCGATGCGGATCTTCCCGGGCGCCGGCAACAACGGCTTCCGGACGCCGATGCTGGCTCCGGCCTCGCTACGGACCTACAACCAGATCGGCAGTGCCGCGTGGTCTCCCACGGGCGCGGCCTTCCCGTCGAGCGTGGACGACTCGTTCGTCCCGCTCGCGGGAACCGGTCTGGCAACCGCCCTGCGGGCGGCGAACGGCCAGGCGGCCGCGACCTACGACACCTACGTCGGCGTCGGTGACGTCGACGGTGACGGGATCGCGGACGTGCTGGCTCGTGAGAAGGGAACCGGCACCCTCTGGTTGCTCCCGGGGAAGACATCCGGCGGCCTCGCGCCGCGGATGTGGGTGGCAAACGGGTTCGCCGGTTACTCGCTGATCGGTTAGATCGGCGCGGTCGCCCGCACGGAAGCGGTGGCCCGCTCGCTCTGGGAGCGAGCGGGCCATCGGCTTTCCTCGGCACGGGCGACCAGCACCAGCGAGCCGGAGCCGGCCAGCAGGCCGACCAGCAGCGCGGCCCCCTCGGGGGAGAGCGGGTTCAGGTCGGTGAGCACCCGGCGGTCGTCCGGGGTGGTCTCCAGCGGCGTCGGCTCGACGGGGGAGAACACGTCGGGCTGCCCGGCCCACAAGGCGCCGTGGTCGAGCACGCCGGCCGGCAGCGGCGTGCTGAACCTGGTGGCGAACGGGTGCAGGGCGGTCGCCACCACCGTCGTGGCGGTGGCACTCTCCCACCCGCCGGGCCCGACCAGCGCGACGTCGGCCCCCGCGGCGATCTCCACCCCGGCCGCCGCCGTCGCGCCCAGGAACACCGCGCCCAGCCAGTGCGGCGGCAGGTCGATGCTGATCGCGTCCCCGGGGTCGAGCATGAGCTCGTCGGCCAGCAGGTTCGCCGACTTGGAGACCCAGTTCGCGTACGTCGTCACCGACAGCTCCGTCCGCTCCCCGCTGGCGTCGTCGTAGAAGGTCAGGAACGGGCTGCCAGGGTCGCGCGCGAGCCGGGCCTGGAGAAGGGCCGGGAAGGTCGTCGTCACGGAGGCCAGGTTAGTTCGCCGACCTGGCGCAAAGGTGCGCGTGTTGGGCGCTGACCTGGCGCAAAGGTGCGCGTGTGGGACGCCGACCCGTCGCAAAGGTGCATTCCCCCGCTTCGCTCCTCCTGCACCTTTGCGACGGGTCGGCTACATCGGCCTGCGGCCGATTGGGCATGATGCGGCGCATGAACGAAGACCTCTGGGCCGTGGTTCCTGCTGGGGGAGCGGGGACGCGGCTGTGGCCGCTGTCGCGGGCTGGGGCGCCGAAGTTCCTGCACGACCTCGGCGGGACCGGGCGGACGCTGCTGCAGGCGACCCGGGACCGGCTCGCGCCGCTGGTCGGGGACCAGCTGCTGGTGGTGACCGGGGTGGCCCACGCGGACGCCGTCCGGGCGCAGCTGCCGGAGGTGCCGGCCGACCACGTCGTCGCCGAGCCGTCGCCGCGCGACTCGATGGCCGCGATCGGGCTGGCCGCCGCGCTCGTCGAGCGTCGCGATCCCGAGGCGCTGATCGGGTCCTTCGCGGCCGACCACGTCATCGCCGACGCCGACGCGTTCCGCGGCTGTGTCGCCGAGGCTGCCGCGGTGGCGCGCACGGGCCTGCTGGTGACCATCGGCATCGAGCCGGACGCGCCCTCGACCGGGTTCGGCTACATCCGGCTCAGGGACCGGCTGGACGCCTTCCCGACCGCGCACGCGGTGGCGTCGTTCGAGGAGAAGCCGGACGCGGAGAGGGCCGCGGCCTACGTCGCGTCGGGGGAGTACCGCTGGAACGCCGGCATGTTCGTCGCCCGCGCGAGCGTGCTGCTCGACCTGCTCGCCGCCGAGCACCCGGACCTGGCTGCCGGGGTCCGCGCGATCGCGGCCGAGCCGGCCCGGATGGAGGATCTCTGGCCGGGCCTGACCAAGATCGCCATCGACCACGCGGTCGCCGAGCCCGCCGCCGCGGCGGGCCGGGTGGCGGTGGTGCCGGGCGCGTTCGGCTGGGAGGACATCGGTGACTTCGAGGCGCTCACCGCGCTGCTGCCCGACGCCGCCGGCGTGAAGGTCCTCGGTGACGAGAAGGCCGTGATCTCCCAGGACAGCACCGGGCTGGTGGTCGCCTCGGGGGAGCGGACCATCGCGGTCCTGGGGATGAGGGACGTCGTCGTCGTGGACACCGGGGACGCGCTGCTGGTGACCACGACCGAGCGGGCCCAGGACGTGAAGAAGATCGTCGAGACGCTGAAGGAGAACGGCCGGACCGACCTCGTGTGAGGTCGATCCGGCCGCTGCTCGCGGATCAGACCGCGCCGGGCTCCGGGGCGTTGTCGCTCGGGTAGTCCTTGACGAACTTCTCGATGACGGCACCGCTCGGCTTGCCGCAGTACTGCCAGACGCCCTTCTGGTCCTTCGGGCCCGTCCAGTGGGTCAGGACCACGTGCTTGCCCTCGGGGAACTTGCCGCCGTCGGTGGCCTTCCACGGCACGATGTTCACGTAGGTGGTCTTGCCGTCGTACTTCTGGGCGACGGCCTGCAGGTCCTTGTACTCCTTCGACCCGGCCTTGATCGTGTCGTCGTACCAGATCAGGGTGTGGCCGTGCTCGAGGCTGTGCACCACGCGCTCGAGCTCGGGCCGATCCTCGACGGTGTAGAAGTTGCGGATCTCCGGGCCCTGGAGGAAGTTGCCCCAGTGCGAGCCGTAGGCCGGCGGCGCGTCCGGGTAGTCGATCTTGGTGCCGGTGGGCTTGTGGTCGCCGGAACCCTGCGCGGACTTCGTGGTGACGTCGTCACAGCTTGCCGCGCTCGCCGCGACCCCGATCTTGCTGAGGTCCGTCTTGGCGATCTTGTCCTTCTCGCGCTGGTCCTTGATGTACGGGACCAGGGCCGCGGCCAGCAGTCCGACGACCGCGAGGATGCAGACTCCCAGGATCGCCATGCTGCGCCGGCGCTCCTTGCGCGCCTGCTCCTGGCGCATCTTCTCGACCAGCGCCTTGCGCTCGGCGTTCTTCGGGTTCTTCTTGGCCACGGGCTGCTCTCTCGTCAGTCGGGTCGTGCGCCTGCCGGGGGCGGGCGATGCAGATCTCGGTCTTCGCGAACCGGGGGCAGTCTACGAAAGAGGGACAAGATGTGCGGCCAGGTCCGCCGAACCCGCTGCCGGGGCGCGCACCGCCCATCCGAACGCGAACGCCAACGTGCGCAGCCGTACGTCGGCGGCAGCGGTCTCCACGGCGATCCCGCCGGCCGGCTCGCGGCGCGCCTCGAAGCCGCACTCGACCAGCGCGACGAGCAGGTCCTCGGTATCGGCCGGGGCGCCGAACGCGGTCTGCTGCCGCCCCGACAGCGCGGCCACGACGGCCTCCCGGCTGCCCAGCCCGAACATGTCCGTGCCGGTCTCCCGGACCAGCCGGCGCGCGCCGGGTCCGTGCTCGCCGATCGCCAGCACCCGGTCGGCCAGGCCGCGGACCACGCACACCGGCCGACCGCCGAGCTTGCCGCTGACCAGCTCGGCCGCGGCGGCCAGCTCGTCGGCGACCGCGGGGGCGGTGACCGCGAGCTCGTTGCCGTAGCCGTCGAACCGTCCGGCGAAGTCCTCGAGCGGCTCGATCCCCGCCGCGCCGATGGCCAGGTCGGTCTGCCCGTGCCGCCATGCCCGGCCGGCGGTGTCAGTGACCAGCACCGCCACGTTGGCGCCGGTGCGGCGGAGGACCTGCTCGCGGATCGCCTGCGCGGTCGCGTCCGGGTCGACGGGCAGCAGCACCACCTTGCCGGGCTCGACGTTGGAGGCGTCCACCCCGGCGGCGGCCATCACCAGGCCCAGGTGGTTCTCCACGATGCTGGTCGGGCCACGGCGGGCAACGAGACGAACCGTCTCGTCTCGTACGGCGTCGTCCCGGGCGGCCTCGACGACCCGACCCTCGGCCTTGCTGACCACCTTGCTGGTGAGCAGCACGATGTCGCCCGTGCGCGCGTGCTCGGCGACCAGGTCGGCCAGGTCGGCGCCCGCGGTGACCTCGCCGATCCCCTCCAGCGCGAAGACCTCGAGGCTCACAGGCCGGCCAGCTCGACCGCCGCGGCCACCATCGCGGCTGTCGCGTCGTGGTCGGTCATCATCAGCGGCACCGCGCGGGCGCGCACGCCGGCGGCCTCGATCCGCTCGACCAGGCCGGCGTCGGTGGTGTCGACCAGCCAGCCGTCCAGCAGGCCGCCGTTCTTCCGGGAGCCGTAGTGCTCGGCCACGCCGGCCGCCGAGACCTCGACGCCGAGCACGGTCAGCAGCTGCCGGGCCATGCCGCGGACGTGGTCGCCGCCGACGATCCCGGAGACGCCCACCACGGGCGCGCTGGTCGCGGCCAGGGCCTCGCGGATGCCGGGCACGGCCAGGATGGTGCCGACCGAGACGACCGGGTTCGACGGCGGGAGCAGCACCAGGTCGGCCTCGGCGATCGCCTCCAGCACGCCGGGTGCCGGGGTTGCCTTGTCGGCGCCGATGGGTACGACCGCGTGCGCGGGGACGGCGGCCTGGTGTTTGATCCAGTACTCCTGGAAGTGCACCGCCTTCTGCTCACCGCTCCCGGGAGCTGCGTCGGGGTCGTCGATGACCACGTGCGTCTCGATCCGGTCGTCGGACATGGGGAGCAGGCGCACGCCGGCCCCGTACGTCGGAGCGAGCCAGCGCTTGCACAGGGCCTCGGTCACGGCCGACAGCGGGTAGCCGGCGTCCAGCATCTGGGTGCGCACGAGATGGGTGGCCAGGTCGCGGTCGCCCAGCCCGAACCAGGTCGGCTCGACGCCGTACGCCGCCAGCTCCTCCTTCGCGTGCCAGGTCTCGCCGGTCCGGCCCCAGCCGCGCTCGGTGTCGATGCCGTCGCCAAGGGTGTACATCACGGTGTCCAGGTCGGGGCAGACCTTGAGGCCGTGCAGCCAGATGTCGTCGCCGGTGTTCGCGACGACGGTGACCTCGGTGGTGCTGCGGGTGGTCTCGACGAGGCGCAGGACGCCTTGCAGGAACCGAGCGCCGCCGACGCCGCCGGAGAGCACGGTGACCCGCGCGGGAAGGGTGGAGGAGGGGGTCAGAGAGCCGGACGGAGCGGGGGACGTCATGGGAGGAGTCTCCCAAGAGGGACCGTCCCTACCAGATCCGGGCTTGACTTCCGGGGTGCGACAGGCATGTAATCACATCAGTGTGGTTTTCATTTCCGGCGCGCCGTCGGTGACGAACATCACCCACAACAATCGCGGCCCGTCGGGGTCGCAGGGTCGAAGGGGAACATCGTGAGTGAGCTGTATCTGCTCCCGGGGGACGGTGACGAGGGGGGTTGGGCCGAGCGCGCGCTGTGTGCTCAGACCGACCCCGAGGCATTCTTCCCTGAGAAGGGCGGCTCCACCCGCGAGGCCAAGCGTGTCTGCCTCACCTGTGAGGTCAAGGACGAGTGCCTCGAGTACGCCCTCCTGAACGACGAGCGCTTCGGTATCTGGGGCGGTCTTTCCGAGCGCGAGCGTAGAAAGCTCAAGAAGAAAGCGGTCTGAGCCAGCCGGCGTGAAACGCGGCGCCGGGCCGCGCCATGTTGATTCAAAGCCGTGTCGCTCGACGCCCGGCGGGCCGCGACGGTAGGGCGCCTTCGCTCCTCCGCCTTGCCCTGCACCACGTTTGACGCCGCCTGGTCTCAGACCGAGGTGTGACCCTCCTCCCGCGCTGAGCCGCCCGCGCGGGCACCGACGCCCAGTGACACCCTAGGCTGGCCCGTCGTGAAGGTCACCGCGCTCCTGGTCAGCCACAACGGCGCCCGCTGGCTGCCTGCGGTGCTCGACGGGCTGCGCGCCTCGACCCGTCAGCCCGACCGTGTCGTCGCGGTCGACACCGGTTCCTCCGACGGCTCCGTGGCCCTCGTCGAGGAGGCGCTGCGGGGAATGAGCAGCGCAGCGACGCCGGTGCTGCACCTGGACCCGCGGACGCCGTACGCCGAGTCGGTGCGCGTCGGGCTGGAGCACCTGCCCCCGGCCGAGCCGGACGAGTGGGTCTGGCTGCTGCACGACGACTCCAACCCCGCCCCGCAGTGCCTGGCCGTGCTGGCCGAGGCCGCCGAGAACGCGGCCCCCGAGGTCGCCGTCCTCGGCCCCAAGCACCGCGAGTGGCCCTCGCTGAAGCGGCTCCTCGAGGTCGGCGTCACCTTGACCGGCACCGGCCGCCGCGAGACCGGTCTCGAGCGCGGCGAGTACGACCAGGGCCAGCACGACGAGCCCCACCAGGTGCTCGCCGTGAACACCGCCGGCATGCTGGTGCGCCGCGAGGTGCTCGAGAAGGTCGGGCTCGACCGGTTCCTGCCCGTCTTCGGCACCGACGTCGACTTCGGCTGGCGGGTCGCCCGCGCCGGCCACGTCACCCGGGTGGTCCCGGACGCCATCGTGTTCCACGTCGAGGCCTCCCGGCGCGGCCGCCGCGACTCCGAGCTGGTCGACCATCCGGGGCGGCAGGAGCGGGAGAGCGCGCAGTTCACCCTGCTGGCCAACAGCCCGGCCTGGACGATCCCGTTCCGGTCCGCGCGGATGATCCTCGGCGGACTGCTGCGCGCCCTCGGCCTGCTGCTCGTGCGCGCGCCCGGCGAGGCCGCCGACGAGGTGGTCGCGCTGCTCGAGGTGTTCTCCCGGCCGCGGCGGATGCTGCGTGCGCGCCGGGCCCGGGCCGGGACCGCGACGGTGCCGCACCGCGCCGTGCGGCCGCTGCTCGCTCCGTTCTGGCTGCCCTACCGGCACGGGCTCGACTACGTCATCGACATCGGCGTGGCGATCGGGAACGCCTTGCGCGACCGGGCCGAACGACGCCGCCCGCCCGGCGTCACCGAGGACACCCCGCTGCTGCTCCGGCTGGTCCGGGTACCGAGCCTGTGGGCCGTGCTGATCAGCCTGGTCCTCGCCCTGGTCGCCGGCCGCGACCTGCTCGGCGGTGGCCCGCTGCACGGCGGCGCGCTGCTCCCGGTCCCGGACGGCGTCGGCCACTGGTGGAGCACCTGGGCCTCCTGGCACCACACCCTCGGCACCGGGTCCGATGCGCCGGGACCGGCGTACCTGCTGCCGCTGGCCCTGCTCGGCACCGTCTTCCTCGGCCACCTCAACGCGGTCGTCACCCTGCTCTTCCTGCTCGCGGTCCCGCTGGCGTTCTCCGGGGCGTACCGGCTGCTGCGGGCGGTGACGACCGGCACCTGGGCACCGCTGTGGGGCGCGGCCGCGTACGGCGTGCTGCCGGTGGTGACCGGGGCGGTGGCACAGGGCCGGCTCGGCACGGTCGCGGGAGCCGCGATCCTGCCCTGGGTCGGCTTGGCCGCGCTCGGCCTGGGAGCCACCGACACCGAGGACGCGCCCGTCGGTGACGTGCGCGAGCGCCCGGCCGCGTCCGTGCGTCGCTGGCGGGCCGCCTGGCGCACCGCGCTCGCCGCCGGCCTGCTGGTCATGTTCGTCCCGTCGGCCTGGCTGGTCCTGGTCGTCGCCGCGCTGTTCGTCGCGGTCCGTGGCGGCCTGCGCGAGCACGCCCGCGAGCTGGCCGTCGTCCTCGGCGTCCCGCTGCTGCTGGTGCTGCCCTGGGCGATCGGCAGCCTGACCGCGCCGTCGGTCTGGCTGGTCGAGGCCGGCCGGCCCGCGGTGCTGCCGCTCGACCCCGGCGTGCTCGACCTCGTCCTCGGCCGTGCCGGCGGGCCGGGTTCGGCGCCGGCGTGGCTCGGGATCGGGCTGCCGCTGGCCGGGCTGGTCGCGTTCCTGCGCGCCGAGACCCGGACCAAGGTGCTCGGCGTGTGGGCCGTGGTCCTGGCCGCCGCCGTGGTGCTGGCCGCGACCTCGCGGGTCTCGGTCTCGCTGCCCGGGGTGCCCGTCGAGTTCCGGCCCTGGCCCGGGTTCCTGCTGCTGGTCATCCAGGCCGGCTTCGTGCTGGCCGCCACCATCGCCGCCGACGGCGTGGTCAAGAGCGTCTCCGAGGCGAGCTTCAGCTGGCGGCAGCCGGTCGCCGCCGTGGTCGCGGTCGCCGCCCTCGCCGCGCCGCTGCTGGGCCTCGGCTGGTGGGTGCTGCACGGCGACGACGGCCCGTTGGAGCGCTCGGAGTCGACCGCCCTGCCGACGTACCTGCAGGAGCTGGCCCGTGGCAACGACGAGACCGGCGTGCTGCGGATCGAGGGCGGCATGCGCCGCGGCATCGAGTACCAGCTGCTGCGCTCGGGACCGCAGCGTCTCGGTGACGACGGCGTGCTGGCGCTGACCGACCCCGACCCGCGCTTCCACGCCCTGGTCGAGCGGCTGCTCTCCGCGGCCCGGACCGACGACGCCGCGCTGATGGCGTCCTACGGGGTGCGCTACGTCTACGCGCCCGCACCGGTGGCCGGCGCGGTGGCCGGCGGGTTCGACGCCGCCGACGGCTTCGGCGGGGCCAGTGCGCCGGCGCCGGGCTCGCGGGCCTGGGTGCTGGAGCCGAAGCCGACGCTGGACGGCATCGACGACGACCGCGACGTGCTGCGGCCGGTCTGGGTGCTGGTCGAGCTGCTGGCGGTGGTCACCACGATCGTCCTGGCCGCGCCGGACCGGAGGCGCCGATGAGCACGCCCGCACCCGCGAACCGGCGGCGGCGCGCGTCGAGCACCCGGTCGACCGGGCGGCAGACGACGCTGCTCGCACTGATGGTGGTCGCGCTGACCGCGGGCATGCTGGCTTTGGCCGGGACCACCCCGCGCGACGTCGGCGCCCTGGTCGGCCGCAGCGCGCCGGTCGCCCTCGAGCAGCGCACCTTCGTCTGCGACGCCGGCCTGCCCGGCGCGACTGTGACCCGCGGCAGCACCAGCGGCGGACCGGAGCGGGCCCCGGCCGGAGCCGCGCCGTTCGTGATCGAGGTGGACCGGAGCCGGTCGGCGACCGCGTACGCCGGCGAGCAGGCCGGCGGCGGCACCTGGTCGGCCTGGCAGTCCTGCCCGGAACCGCAGTCGCGCTGGTGGTTCCTCGGCGCCAGCGGTGCCGCGGTCACCCACGACACCGTGCTGCACGTGGTCAACCCGCGCGCCGGCGCGGCAGTCATCGACGTCGACGTGTACGGCGCCAACGGGCCGGTCGCGGCGCCCGCGCTGCACGGCCTCACCCTCGACGGCGGCAGCGCGAAGACCTTCGACCTGGCCCGGGTCGCCCCCGCGGTCGGCGAGCTCGCCGTGCGCGTGCTGGCCCGGCGCGGGCTGGTGACCGTGGCCGCCACGGACGAGTTCTCGCCCGGGCAGATCGGCAAGGAGGTACGCGAGTGGCTGCCGCCGACGGCGCTTCCGGCGCGGACCGTCACGATCACCGGGCTGCCCGCGAAGCCGTCCGGCGCGACCCTGGTGCTGGCGAACCCGACCGACACCGAGGCGATCGCGAAGATCGCGGTGGTCGGCACCCGCGGTACCTTCGCGCCCGAGGGCGTCGAGCCGGTCACGGTCGGCCCGCACGCGGTGGCGACGCTGCCGCTGCGCTCGGTCTTCGACGGCACCGCGCTGGCGCTGCGGATCACCGCCGAACGCCGGATCACTGCCGGGCTCCGGGCCACGGACGGCGGCGACATCGCCTACGGCAGTGCGGTCGAGCCGGTGCGCGGGAGCACCACGGTCGCGGTGCCAGCGGCGCGGGGCGGCAAGCGGACCTTGGTGCTGTCCTCCACCGGCGCGGCCGGCCAGGCCACCGTCACCGGGTACGACGCCCGCGGCACGCAGGTGCTGCGCAAGACGGTGGCCGTCGCGGCGCAGACCTCCGTCGCTGTCGAGCTGACCGGCAAGGTGGCCGTGCTCCGGATCGAGGCCGCGCGCCCGACGATGGTGGCCGGCGTCGTCGGCACCGGTCCGGCCGGCGTCGTCTCCGCCGCGGTCGGCTCCTCGCTGCGCTCGATCCGGCTGCCGGTAGTGCGCCAGGGCTGGTGAGCAGCGCTCGCCCGAGCGGCGAGCCCTACTCGGGCTCGTAGCCCGGGTGGACGTCCTCGGGAGGCAGGCCGAGGACCTCGGCCAGCTGCTCGACCACGACGGTGAGCAGCATCGCCTCCAGCTCGACCAGGCCCTCGGCACGGTGCTCGATCGGGCGCCGGAAGAGCACCAGCCGCGGCGGCGAGGCGGCGGTCGCGGCGACGTACGAGGCCAGCGGCACGCTCGGTGCGTCCCACCGCGGCGGCAGCACCGGGACCTCCTCCACGGCCAGCTCGACGTGGCCGAGCTGCTCGGTCCAGCGGCCGACCACCGCCTGCATCACCCGGAGCGCGATGTCGTCGAACCGCTCCGCGCGGGTCCGGGCGGCGGGAACGCCCTGGGGAGCCAGGGGACTGGGGCGGAGAGCGGGTCCGCGCAGGCCGCGGCCGTGCCGGTCACGGGTCACGCCGCGAGCCTAATCGGTGCCCGACCGGGCAGCGGGTAGCCTCAGCGCCGTGAGTCTGCTCCGTCGCTGTTCGCGCACCGCCTGCGGGCGTCCGGCCGCGAGCACGCTCACCTACGTGTACGCCGACCAGACCGCTGTGCTCGGCCCGCTGGCGACGTACGCGGAACCCCATGCCTACGACCTGTGCGACGTGCACAGCGAGCGGCTCAGTGCCCCCCGCGGTTGGGAGGTGCTGCGCCTGGTCGCCGACGACCCGCACGCGCACTCCTCCGACGACCTGCTGGCCCTGGCCGACGCCGTCCGCGAGGCCGCGCAGCCGCGTCCGGTGGCCGTGGACCGGGAGCCGTTCGAGATGCGCGAGATCGCTCGCAAGGGGCACTTGCGGGTCCTGAAGTCGGAGGACTGAAGTCTCGCTAGGGTTCGGGCCATGGCCTCCGACCTGAGCGCGATCTTCAAGGCGTACGACGTCCGCGGCATCGTCCCCGACCAGCTCGACGCCGACCTCGCCCGTCGTACGGGCAACGCGTTCGTCGCGGTCACCGGCGCCGAGCGGATCGTCGTCGGCTACGACATGCGCCCCTCCTCCCCGGAGCTCTCGGGCGCCTTCGCCGAGGGGGCGATGGAGGCCGGCGCGGACGTCACCATGATCGGGCTGGCCAGCACCGACGGGCTCTACTTCGCCTCCGGTCACCTGGACCGGCCCGGCGCGATGTTCACCGCCAGCCACAACCCGGCGCAGTACAACGGCATCAAGATGTGCCGGGCCCAGGCGGCCCCGATCGGCATGGAGACCGGCCTGGCCGAGATCCGCGACCGGGTCGCCGCCGGCGAGGCGCTGGTCGCCGAGGCGCCGGGCACCCTCGAGACCCAGGACCTGCTCACCGCGTACGCCGACCACCTGCTCGGGCTGGCCCCGGTCACCGGCAGGCGGCTCAAGGTCGTCGTCGACGCGGGCAACGGGATGGCCGGGATGACCGCGCCGGCGGTGCTCGGCCGGGTCGACGCCGAGGTGGTGCCGCTCTACTTCGAGCTCGACGGCACCTTCCCGAACCACGAGGCCAACCCCATCGAGCCGGCCAACCTGGTCGACCTGCAGCAGGCGGTGCGCGAGCACGGCGCGGACATCGGGCTGGCCTTCGACGGCGACGCCGACCGCTGCTTCCTGGTCGACGAGCGCGGCGAGCTGGTCAGCCCGAGCGTGCTGACCGCGCTGATCGCGGCCCGCGAGCTGGCCAAGCACCCCGGTGCCACGGTGATCCACAACCTCATCACCTCGCGGGCGGTCCCGGAGATCGTCACCGAGCTCGGCGGCACCCCGGTGCGCACCCGGGTCGGGCACTCGTTCATCAAGGCGACGATGGCGCAGACCGACGCCATCTTCGGTGGCGAGCACTCCGGGCACTTCTACTTCCGCGACTTCTGGCGGGCCGACTCCGGGATGCTCGCGGCGCTGCACGCGCTGGCCGCGCTGGCCGAGACCGACGCGCCGCTCTCGCAGGTGCTGGCGCCGTACACCCGGCACGCCGCCAGCGGCGAGATCAACTCCGAGGTGGCCGACCAGCAGGCGGTGCTGGACCGCCTCGAGAAGCAGTGGGGGAGCGTCGCGGACGTCACCCTCGACCACCTCGACGGACTCAGCGTCCTTCACCCCGACTGGTGGTTCAATGTCAGGGCGTCCAACACCGAGCCGCTGCTCCGCCTCAACGCGGAGGGCAAGGACGACCAGACCATGCGACGGATCCGTGACGAGGTCCTCGCCGCCATCCGCAACTGACACCGTCGTTCCTAGGAGGAACCTGGCATGAACCTCGACCCGCAGCTGCTCGAGCTGATCGCCTGCCCGGCCTGCCACGCGACCCTCGCGGTGGACGACTCCGCCTCCGAGCTGGTGTGCACCGGGTGCGGGCTGGCCTACCCGGTGCGCGACGACATCCCGGTGCTGCTGGTCGACGAGGCGCGCCGGCCCGCCTAGCCACGGCCATGGTCTTCGACGACGGTCTCCTCGACGACGAGGACGCACTCCGCCCCGCCGACGCCGACCTGCGCCACCTCGCCGAAGCCGGCTCCCGGGTACGGCGGGAGGCGGTCTCCTCGGCCGAGCCGCTGGAGGTCGCGGTCGCCCGGCTGATCGACGCACCGCCGCGCGCGGTCGTCGCCGCCGGCCCGGACTCGCGGCTGCTGCGCGCGGTCCTCGAGCCGGTCTGCCCGGTTCCGTTCGTGGCCTGGCCGAACCCCGGCCTGCCCGGCTGGGCCGGTGCTCTGGACCTGGTGGTCGTGCTCGCCCCGGACGGCACCGACCCGGCCACCGCCGCCGGCGTCGCGGAAGCGGTCCGGCGCGGTTGCCCGCTGGTGGTGGCCAGCCCGGAGGACTCCCTGGTCGCGCGGCACGTCCCGGGACGGCACTCGACGCTGCTGCCGACCGTCACCGGCGACCAGCTCGCGACCGCGGTGGTGATGCTCGAGCTGCTCGACCGGGTCGGTCTCGGCCCGGACACCGACCCGGACGTGGTCGCCTCCGCGCTCGACGAGGTGGCGATCAGCTGCAGCCCGTTCCGCGACCTGGCGGTCAACCCGGCCAAGCTGCTGGCCAGCGGCATCGCCGAGACCAGCCCGGTGCTGTGGGGCGGGACCGTGCTGGCCGCCCGTGCCGCGCGCCGGGTGGCCGAGTCGCTGCGCCGGGCCAGTGGCCGCGCGGCACTGGCTGCCGACGCCGAGCACCTGCTGCCGGTGCTGGCCGCGGCCCGGCCGGCCGACGTCTTCGCGGACCCCTTCGCCGACGAGGTCGCCGACCCGCGGCCCTCGCTGGTGATCCTCGACGACGGCGCCCTCGAGCCGGTGGTCATCGAGACCCGGGACCGGCTGCGCGAGCAGGCCGATGCCAACGGGGTCCGGATCGAGACGGTGACCACGGGCGCCGACGGCGCGGTGGCCCGCTACGCCTCGCTGCTGGCCACCGGTCAGTTCGCGGCCCGCTATCTGCAGGTGGGGCTCTCCGAGCCGTCCTAGTGGTGTCTGTCAGTGGTGCCCGCCGCGGCGCGGGACCAGGTGCATCACGACGACCGCAACCGCGCCGACCAGGATGCCGGCCAGCGCGGAGAAGGCGGTGTTGGTCAGCCAGCCGAGCGCTCCGCTGGCGAACGAGACCGCGTGCTCGACCTCGTGCTGGACGTGGTGGATGCCGTCGTACGGCGCGTGCCAGCCGAGGTCGTCCAGCCCGGCGACGATGATGTGCCCGCCGACCCAGAGCATCGCGACGACACCGACCACGGAGATCGTGGCCAGCAGCTTGGGCATCGCGGTCACCAGGCCGCGGCCGAGCGCGCGGACCCCGGCGCCCTTGCGCTGGGCGAGGGCGAGGCCGACGTCGTCCATCTTCACGATCAGCGCGACCACGCCGTAGACCAGTGCGGTGATCGCGACGGCGACCACGACGAGGATCGCGGCCCGGGCCAGGAACGGCTCGTCGGCGACCTCGTTGAGCGCGATCACCATGATCTCGGCCGAGAGGATGAAGTCGGTCCGCACGGCGCCGGCGATGACCTGGTCCTCGGTCTCGGCCTCCACGTGCGCCTCGGCCTCGGCCACGGTCTCCTGGTGCCCGCGCAGCCGCTCCCAGATCTTCTCGGCGCCCTCGAAGCAGAGGTAGGTGCCGCCGGCCATGAGAAGCGGGGTGAGCAACCACTCGGCGAACTGGGAGAGCAGCAGCGCCGCGGGCAGGATGAACAGCAGCTTGTTGCGCAGCGAGCCGGTGGCGATCTTCTTGATGATCGGCAGCTCGCGCTGCGCGGACACGTTGGAGACGTACTGCGGGGTGACCGCGGTGTCGTCCACGACCACGCCGGCCGCCTTGACGCTGGCCCGGCCCGCGGCCGCGCCCACGTCGTCCAGGGACGCGGCAGCCAGCCGCGCCAGGGCAGCCACGTCGTCGAGCAGACCGAACAATCCCGCACTCACGCGCGGAGCCTATCGAGCGCCCGAGCTTGCTCGAGGCCGAGTGGGCGACGTCGCGTCGACGAACGCAGTGAGGAACACGCGGTGAGCCTATAGACTGAGCAGCGCGCCTTTCGCACGAGATCGTGGCCAGACGCGGCACCGCCTCACGCTGGTGCCTGCCAGCAACCGTTCTCATCACAAGGAAGACACACCTCATGGACTACAAGGTCGCTGACCTTTCCCTGGCCGCCTTCGGCCGCAAGGAGATCGAGCTCGCCGAGCACGAGATGCCCGGCCTGATGGCGATGCGCGAGCGCTACGGCGCCGACCAGCCGCTGCGGGGCGCCCGGATCGCCGGCTCGCTGCACATGACGATCCAGACCGCCGTTCTCATCGAGACGCTGACCGCGCTGGGCGCCGACGTCCGCTGGGCCACCTGCAACATCTTCTCCACCCAGGACCACGCCGCCGCCGCGGTCGTCGTCGGCAAGAACGGCACCGTCGAGAACCCGCAGGGCACCCCGGTCTTCGCCTGGAAGGGCGAGACCCTGGCGGAGTACTGGGACGAGGCGGAGAAGGTCTTCGACTTCGGTGGTGAGGGCCCGAACATGCTCCTCGACGACGGCGGTGACATCACCCTGCTGGTGCACAAGGGCCGCGAGTTCGAGGAGGCCGGTGTCGTCCCGCCGCAGGACAGCACCGACAACGAGGAGTACAAGGAGGTCCTCCGGGTCCTCGCGCGCTCCCTGGAGAACGACCCGAAGCGCTGGACCAAGATCGCCGAGGGCATCAAGGGCGTCACCGAGGAGACCACGACCGGTGTGCACCGCCTCTACGAGCGGTTCCAGGAGGGCACGCTGCTCTTCCCGGCGATCAACGTCAACGACTCGGTCACCAAGTCGAAGTTCGACAACAAGTACGGCTGCCGGCACAGCCTGGTCGACGGCATCAACCGCGCCACCGACGTGATGATCGGCGGCAAGGTCGCGGTCGTCTGCGGCTACGGCGACGTGGGCAAGGGCTCCGCGGAGTCGCTGCGCGGCCAGGGCGCCCGGGTCATCGTCACCGAGATCGACCCGATCTGCGCGCTGCAGGCCGCGATGGACGGCTTCGAGGTCAAGCGCCTGGACTCGGTCGTCGAGACCGCCGACATCTTCGTCACCACGACGGGCAACTTCGACATCATCAAGGTCGAGCACTTCGAGAAGATGAAGCACCAGGCGATCGTCGGCAACATCGGCCACTTCGACAACGAGATCGACATGGCCGGCCTGGCGAAGATCCCGGGCATCGTCAAGGACGAGATCAAGCCGCAGGTCCACCAGTGGATCTTCCCCGACGGCAAGAAGGTCATCGTGCTCTCCGAGGGCCGGCTGCTGAACCTCGGCAACGCGACCGGCCACCCGTCGTTCGTGATGTCGAACTCGTTCACCAACCAGGTGCTGGCGCAGATCGAGATCTTCACCAAGGCCGACCAGTACGAGGTGGGCGTGTTCGTGCTGCCCAAGCACCTCGACGAGGAGGTCGCCCGGCTGCACCTCGACGCGCTCGGCGTCGAGCTGACCGAGCTGACCAAGGAGCAGGCCGAGTACATCGGCGTCGCGGTCGAGGGCCCGTACAAGCCGGAGCACTACCGGTACTGACGTGAGCGACCGGGAGTGAACCAGGAGTGACCCAGGCGGACCAGGCAGGGCGGGCGCGCATCCTCGTCGTCGACGACGACGCGGCCCTCTCCGAGATGCTGACCCTCGTCCTGCACAACGAGGGCTTCCACAGCCGGATCGTGGGCAGGGGCGACGAGGCGCTGTCGGCGTTCGGCGAGTACAAGCCCGACCTGGTCCTCCTGGACCTGATGCTCCCGGGCACCGACGGCATCGAGGTGTGCCGGCAGATCCGCGCCACCTCGGGGGTGCCGATCGTGATGCTCACCGCCAAGAGCGACACCGTCGACGTGGTCGTCGGCCTCGAGTCCGGGGCCGACGACTACGTCGTCAAGCCGTTCAAGCCCAAGGAGCTGATCGCCCGCATCCGCGCGCGGATGCGGCACTTCACCGAGCCGGCCCCCGAGTCGGTCGACATCGGCGACCTGCACATCGACGTGGCCGGGCACGCGGTCACCCGGGGACCGCGGGACAACCCGGTGCCGATCTCGCTGACCCCGCTCGAGTTCGACCTGCTGGTCTGCCTGGCGCGGCGGCCCTGGCAGGTCTTCACCCGCGAGATGCTGCTGGAGCAGGTCTGGGGCTACCGGCACGCCGCGGACACCCGGCTGGTCAACGTGCACGTGCAGCGCCTGCGCGCGAAGGTCGAGCACGACCCGGAGAATCCGTCGATCGTCGTCACCGTGCGCGGTGTCGGCTACAAGGCCGGTACGACGGCCGCGACCGAGACCGACGCCGATGGCAGCCGTCCGGCCTGACCAGGCCGTCCCCGGGGCCGTCCCCGTCACCCCCGCCCCACCGGCACCCGAGACCGAGTCCCGGCGGCGCCGTACGACGCAGGCGCTCGTGGCCGCGGGCGTCCAGGTGCGCCGCGCCATCGGCAACGCCCTGACCTTCTGGCGCCGCTCGATCCGCACCCGCGTGGTGGTCTCGATCCTGCTGCTCGGCGCCGTGGTCGCCGGCTCGGTCGGCTGGCTGCTGATGCGGCAGATCTCCGACGGCCTGGTCACCAGCCGGACCAACGCCGCGGTCTCGGAGGCGGTCAGCGAGACCGCGACCGTGCGGGAGGGACTGACCTCCGCGGGCAGCGGCGACTTCGACCCGCCCAGCCAGCTCCAGCAGGTTGCCGAGCGGCTGATCGCGCGCGGCAAGGTCCGCGACTTCAGCGTGGTGGTGCTCGGCCCGATCGGGCAGGGCGACGAGGTGACCGGGGTGCAGACCACGCCCGGGGTCTCGGTGGACAGCGTGCCGCGGGGACTGCGTGCGCAGGTGGAGCGCTCCAGCCGGACCGCGTGGACCTACACCCGGCTGCGCACCGACGGCAACGGCCAGGGGATGCCCGCGGTCGCGGTCGGGTCCCGGGTGGTGCTGCCCTCGAACGGCCAGACCTACGGCCTGTACTACCTGTTCGGGATGGACGAGGAGCAGCGCACCCTCAACCTGGTGCAGCGCTCGCTGCTGACCTCGGGCGCGCTGCTGCTGCTGCTCAGCGCGGGCGTGGTCTACCTGGTCACCCGGCAGGTCATCACCCCGGTACGGCTGGCCCGCCGGGTCGCCGAGCGCATCGCCTCGGGCCGGCTCGAGGAGCGGATGCACGTGCAGGGCGAGGACGACCTCGCCCGGCTCGGGGTCTCGTTCAACCAGATGGCCGACGCGCTGCAGCAGCAGATCCGCCAGCTCGTCGACCTCTCCCGGGTGCAGCGCCAGTTCGTCTCCGACGTCTCCCACGAGCTGCGCACCCCGCTGACCACCGTGCGGATGGCCAGCGACGTGCTGCACGACTCCCGGGCCGGGTTCGACCCGGTCACCGCGCGGGCCGCCGAGCTGCTGCAGAAGGAGCTCGACCGGTTCGAGAACCTGCTCGGCGACCTGCTCGAGATCAGCAGGTTCGACGCGGGCGCGGCCGGGCTGGAGCTGGCCGAGGTCAACCTGGTCGACGTGGCGCACCGGGTGGTCGACCAGTCCGAGCCGGTGGCGCGCAGCCGCGGCGTCCGGCTGCTGCTCGACGCGCCGGAGGCCGCGGTTGCCGAGGTGGACGAGCGCCGCGTCGAGCGGGTGCTGCGCAACCTGGTCTCCAACGCGATCGACCACGCGAACGTGCGCGGGGACGCGCGCGTCGTGGTCCGGGTGGCCGCGGACGCGCATGCCGCCGCGGTCACCGTGCGCGACTACGGCGTCGGCCTCGAGCCCGGCCAGTCGGCGATGGTGTTCAACCGGTTCTGGCGGGCCGACCCGGCGCGGGCCCGCACCACCGGCGGCACCGGCCTGGGGCTGGCGATCTCGCTGGAGGACGCCCAGCTGCACGGCGGCTGGCTGCAGGTCTGGGGCGCTCCGGAGGAGGGTGCCCAGTTCCGGCTCACGGTGCCGCGCCGCGCCGGGGACCCGCTGGCGCACAGCCCGCTGCCGCTGGTGCCCGCCGACGCGCGGATGCCCGGGGGCGCGTCGTGACGGCCCGCGCCAGGGTGCTGGCGGCACTCGCGGTCGCCGCTCTCGCCTGCGGCTGCTCGACGCTGCCCACCTCGGGGACCGTGCACACCCGGCCCGACACCCAGGCCGGTGCCGGCGAGGCGCCGTACTTCGCCCCTCCCGGCCCGACCGCGGGGAACAGCCGCGAAGGCGTGGTCCGCGGCTTCCTGCTGGCGATGCAGGCCAATCCGCCGAGCACCGCCGTGGCCCGCGAGTTCCTGTCCACGCCGGCGCGCAACGTGTGGAAGCCGGGCAACGGCACGATCGTGTACGACGCCTCCGCGGTCACCCCGGCAGGCGACGTGGTCGAGGCCAGGCTCGGCGGCGCGCACCGGCTCGACCCGCGCGGCGCCTGGGACGTGCGGCCGACGCCGAGCACCGCGACGATCCGGTTCTCGATGGTCCGGGAGAACGGGGAGTGGCGGATCTCGAACCCGCCGAACGTGCTCGCGGTGCCCGCGTCGTACTTCTCCAGCCTGTTCGTGCCGTTCGACCTGTACTTCTTCGACCACACCGGTTCGGTGCTGGTGCCGACCCGGGTCTACCTGTCCCGGGGCCAGACCACGACCAACCTGGTCAAGGGCCTGCTGGCCGGCCCGCCGCCGAACCTGGCCGACGCGGTCACCTCCGCCGTCCCGCCCGGCACCGCGCTCGACGACCTGGCCGTGGTCGTCAACGGCAGCGGCGTTGCCGAGGTGCCGCTCGGCCCGGGCGTGCTGACCCTCTCGCCGGCTCAGCTCAACCGGCTCTCGGTGCAGCTGGCCTGGACCCTGGGCCAGGTCCCGGGGGTCAACCGGATCCGGCTGGTGGTCGACGGCGCCACGGTGCCGTTGCCGGACGGCCAGACCGACATCCGCGTGGGCGTGGACAGCAGCTTCGACCCGGTCCTGATGCCGGACCGGAGCCCGGTCGTGGTGGCCGGCGGGCGGGTGGTCCGCATCGACGGCGGCGAGGCCACGCCGGTGGGTGGCCCGCTCGGTGCCAAGGGGTTCTCGCTGCGCTCGGTGGCGCTCAACGCCCGCGCGCACCGGCTGGTCGCGGTCTCCGGCAACGGCCGTCAGGTCTACCTGGCTCCCGACCAGGGCGCCCGCACCCCTTCGCGGGTGCGCGACGTGCTCGACGGCGGCGCCGACGTGCTGGCCCCGGCCTTCGACCGGTTCGGGATGCTCTGGCTGGTCGACCGGACCGCGCGCGGGGCGGTGGTCCGGGTCGTCGACTCCGACGGCCGGGTCCGCGCGCTGCCGGTCCCCGGCATCACCGGCCGCAACGTCGGCGCGTTCACGCTCACCCGCGACGGCACCCGGCTGGTCGCCACCACCGCCGGGCCCGGAACGCCGACGCTGCTCGTCTCCGCGATCGTGCGCGGCACCGGCGGTCGGGTGGCCCGGGTGCTGCCCGCGGACCGGGTCGAGGTCTCCGGCGCCGAGCCCGGACCCGTCGTCGACGTCGGGCAGGTCGGCGCCACCACGGTCGCGCTGCTCACCCAGCCCTCGCGCGGCCCGGGCCGGGTCAGCATCGCCGAGCTGGACGGCTCGCCGGGCGACCCGGCCACGTCCGGGCCGACGCTGGTGCCGACCGAGGTGGAGGCCCTCGGCATCGGCCCGCTGCCCGAGCTGGTCCCGCTCGTGGTCACCGCCGACCACCGGCTGCTGCGGCTGGGCAGCTCCGGACGCTGGGACGAGATCCCCCTCGCTGCGGTCACCGCGGTCGCCTACCCGCAGTAGCCGCGGGCCGTCTCGTCCACAGGGCCTCGCGGAGCGGGGTTCTCCACAGGCTCGCGACCGCCCCCTCCCGTACGACGACGCCGCCACTCAGGCTGGGTCGCATGCGTGATGCCCTGCTCGACCTCTTCCTCGGCGCTTCCTGCGTCGGCTGCGGTCTGCCCGGGCGCACGCTCTGCCCGCGCTGCTCCCACGACCTGCCGACCCGCCCCCAGCACGTGCGAGCGGTGATGCCGTCGCCCTCGCCACCCGGCCTGGCGCCGGCGCTCACCGCCGCCGAGTACGCCGACCCGCTGCGCCGGATGATCCTGCGCCACAAGGAGGAGCGCGCCTTCGGCCTGGCCGCGCCCCTGGGACGGGTGCTGGCCGCGGCGGTCAGGGTGGTGCTCGAGCCGCTCCCGCCCGGCGTGGTCGCGCTGCTGGTGCCGGTCCCGTCGAGACCTGCGGTCGTCCGCGAGCGCGGCCACGACCCGACCGCGCGGATCGTCCGGGCCGCGACCAGGCTCCTGCGTCACGAGGGTCACCCGGTGGCGATGTCCAGGCTGCTGCGCCAGCGACGTCGCCTCGCCGACCAGGCCGGCCTCGACGCCGAGGATCGCGCCGCCAACCTGCGCGACGCCCTGGCCGTGCGTCCCGAGGTGCTGCGCCGCCTCGCCCGCAGCCGCGTCCCGGTGGTCGCCGTGGTCTGCGACGACGTCATCACCACCGGAGCGACGGCCCGGGAGGCGCAGCGCGCCTTGAGCGACTCCGGGGTGCCTGTGGGGGCCATCGCGGTGGTCGCCGCGACCAGGCTCCGGCGCCCGCCGGGCTGACGATCTGGGTGGGAGGGGGAGGGGGGTGGGCCCCCCGCGCGGCCCGCCAAGCAGCGCCGAGGAGACCCCGAACAGGCCCGCCGGGAACCCCACGTGGACGATTCGGTGCCGTCGCTACCGCTTTGACCAGGGTGCGGCTAACGTCTGTACATGGAGTCCGTCCGGGTCCGTGGTTGCGTCGAGCAGGTCACGAACCGGGCATGTACGAGTGCATGTTTCCGGGCCGGACCGGCCCGGCTAGCCGATGCCAGTCGCAGGCAAAACGGCCCACGTAAGGCGAGCGTCGCGTGCGATGGTCGCCGATCACGGTGCGGCTTAGTCGTAAGTCCTGCCTGCCGCCCTCCGTCAGATACGGGGACGCGGTGGAGAAGGCCAGTAGTGGCGGAGAAGCTGCGAACGTCTCAGCAGGCGGGTGTGGGGTCGAAGACCAGGTCGGCCGGACGGGCTCCATCTTGCGTCCTCGCACGAAGAGCGAGGCGGTAGTCACCAGCGGGCGGGGTGGCACCCGCCCCGAGCAGCACGGGAGGTCTGCATGGACGTTGTTGTCAGCAGTCGACACTGCGAGGTTTCCGAGCGGTTCCGCGAGCACGTGCAGGAGAAGCTCACGCGACTGGAGAAGCACGATCATCGGATCATCCGCGTGGAGGTACTCCTCGAGAGGGAGAAGAACCCCAGGCAACCCGAACGCCAGGTACGTGTCGAGCTGACCGCGAAGTCCAAGGGACCGATCCTGCGCGCCGAGGCCGCGGCCGAGGACAAGATGGCCGCGCTGGACCTGGCCCTGGACAAGATGGCCGCGCAGATGCGCCGCGCCGCCGACCGGCGCAAGGTGCACCGCGGCCAGCGCGCCCCCGAGTCGGTGCACTCGGCGATGGCGCGGGTCAGCAGCAACGGCGTCGCGCCGGTCCTGGTCGAGGAGGAGGTCTCCGAGCACCAGGTCGGGCCGGTGACCGTCGACGGTGACGGCCCGCTCGTGGTCCGCGAGAAGAGCCACCCGGCCTCGCCGATCACCCTGGAGCAGGCGCTCTACGAGATGGAGCTGGTCGGCCACGACTTCTACCTGTTCGTGGACAAGGAGTCCGAGCGCCCGTCGGTCGTCTACCGGCGCCGCGGGTACGACTACGGGGTCATCTCGCTCGACCTGACCTGACCCGCAGGAGGTGTAGCCCGACCGGGCTGACCCGGTCGGGCTGACCCTCTCGTGCGTCCGCCTCCGTCGTACGGCGGGGGCTCTGGCCCGACCGGGTGGTCCGGACCAGAGCCAGGTCGGCAGAACGGGTATTTCTAGATAGCCCATCTGGGTGGCTCGGTTCTGCCATGATGCGTATGTGGCAGAAGCGATGACCGGCTCGGAGGCCGTCCGCGTGGTCGTGGTCGACGACCAGGAGCTGTTCCGGCGTGGCCTGACGATGCTGCTCGGGGTCGAGCCGGACATCGAGGTCGTGGGGGAGGCCGGCGACGGCCAGAGCGCGATCGACCTGGTCGCGGACACCACCCCCGACGTGGTCCTCCTCGACGTCCGGATGCCCAAGCGCACCGGGCTGGAGGCGTGCGTGCGGATCAAGGAGATCGCGCCCTCGACGCGGATCATCATGCTCACCGTCAGCGACGAGGAGGGCGACCTCTACGAGGCGGTGAAGAACGGCGCGTCCGGCTACCTGCTCAAGGACTCCTCGATCGACGAGGTGGCCCAGGCGGTCCGGGTGGTCGCCGAGGGACAGTCGCTCATCAGCCCGTCGATGGCGGCCAAGCTGATCGACGAGTTCAAGGAGATCTCCCGCGCCGACCGCGACCAGGGCACCTCGCCGCGGCTGACCGACCGCGAGCTCGAGGTCCTGCGGCTGGTCGCCAAGGGGCTGAACAACCGCGAGGTCGCCAAGCAGCTTTTCATCAGCGAGAACACGGTCAAGAACCACGTCCGCAACATCCTGGACAAGTTGCAGCTGCATTCCAGGATGGAGGCCGTCATGTACGCGGTCCGCGAGAAATTGTTGGATATCCCGTAGGCCTCCGTCCTGGAATGGAGCCGACCCGGCCGAAACGCACCGGGGGAGCGAAGCGGAGGAGGGCGGCTTCTGCCGTGTCGGCGCGCACTCCACGCACGCGGAACTGTCCCTGCGGGCGGATAACGTCCCAGCCGTGCAATCGATAAGCCGTGCCCAGGCTCGCCGGATCGCCCTGGCGGCCCAGGGCTTCCTGGACTCCCCGCACGCCACGCCCACGATGGCGACCCTGGCGCGCACCGTACGGCGGACCGGGGTGCTCCAGGTGGACTCGGTCAACGTGCTCCAGCGCGCGCACTACATGCCGCTGTTCAGCCGGATGGGCCCGTACGACGTCGACCTGCTGCGCCGCGCCTCCTCGGGCCGCGAGCGCCGCCGCCTGGTGGAGTACTGGGCGCACGTGCAGGCCTACATGCCGGTCGAGTTATGGCCGCTGATGCGGCACCGGATGGAGCAGTACCGGCCTCAGCGCGGCAAGTGGTGGACCGACGGCGTCACCGACGACCTGGCCACCGAGCTGGTTGCCGAGATCCGCGACCGCGGCGCCAGCACGGCGCGCGACCTCGACGACGGGCTTCCGCGGTCGAAGGAGCACTGGGGCTGGAACTGGTCGGCCACCCGCCGCACGCTGGACTACCTCTACGTCGTCGGTGACCTGGCGATCGCCGGCCGCAACGGCCAGTTCGAGGTGCTCTACGACCTGCCCGAGCGCGTGATCCCCGCGGCCGTGCTGGCCCGGCCGGTGCCCGAGCCCGCCGAGGCGCACCGCGAGCTCGTCCGTCGAGCGGCCGCCAGCCACGGCGTCGCCAGCGAGCCGCACCTGCGCGACTACTACCGGATGAAGCCGGCCGAGAGCCAGGCCGCGGTGGCCTCCCTGGTCGAGGACGGTGAGCTCGTCCCGGTCCGGGTCGAGGGCATCGCCAAGCCGGCGTACCTGCACCGCGACGCCCGTCAGCCGCGGCGCGCGCACGCCCGGGCGCTGCTCAGCCCGTTCGACCCGCTGGTGTGGGAGCGCAGCCGGACCGAGCACCTCTTCGACTTCCACTACCGCATCGAGATCTACGTGCCCGAGCCGCAGCGGCGCTACGGCTACTACGTGCTGCCGTTCCTGCTCGGTGACCGGATCGTGGCCCGGGTCGACCTCAAGGCCGACCGCAAGGGCGGGGTGCTGCAGGTCAAGGCCGCGTACGGCGAGGAGCACGCGTCCCCGGAGACCGCCGCGGAGCTGGCCGTCGAGCTGGCGGCGCTGGCTGCCTGGCTGGGCCTCGGGGAGATCCACGTGGCATCTCGAGGAGACCTCAGCGGGGCGCTGCGTTCCGCCGTACGATCCCAGCACTGACCGTGCCCCACGAGGAGCCTCGATGATCCGCTTCGCCCCGGCCCTGCTGGTCTTCGCGTTCGACATCTACTGCCTGATCGACGTCATCACCAGCGACGACAGCCGGGTCCGGAACCTGCCGAAGATCGCGTGGTTCCTGCTGATCCTGATCCTGCCGCTGGTCGGCGGCATCATCTGGCTGGTGGCCGGGAGGCCGGAGACGCGTGCGACGTCGCGCTCGGCCTGGGAGCGGCCGGCGACGGCGTACCCGGAGTACGACCGCCCCGGTCGTGCCGCCGGGCTGACCCCGGAGTCCGACGAGGACTTCCTGCGCAAGGTCCGCGAGCGGGCCGAGGAGCAGCGCCGGCGCTACGCCGAGGAGCAGCGCGAGAAGGAACGCCGCGAGGAGGCCCAGCGAGAGGCAGAGCGGGAGCGACGCAAGAACGGCGACCAGCCGGACAGCTAGCCGGCAGCCGGCACCCCGTTCGCGACGACGGCCTCGATCCTGCTCGCCGCCCGCCGGGTGCCGTCCAGGGACCTGATCTCCTCGCCCAGCCGCGCCGCCGCGGCCCGGTGCGGTCCGTCGCCGAGCAGCTCCTCGATCACCGGGCGCAGCTGCGCCGGAGAGGCCTTCTTGGACAGCCGTCGTCCGGCACCGGCGGCCTCGACCGCCGCGCCGACCATCGGCTGGTCGACGAACGGGTGCATCGGCAGCACCAGCAGCGGCAGGTCGTGGGCCAGCGCCAGCATCGTGGTGGAGTGGCCGCCGTGCCCCACCACGAGGGAGACCTCGGGCATCAGCTCGGCGTGCGGGATCCAGCGGTGCGCGGTGGCGTTCGCGGGCAGCCGCAGCTCGGCCGGGTCGACCACGGGTCCGGTGGTCACCACGACCCGGACGGGTAGGTCGGCGCAGGCGTCGAGCACCCGCTGCAGGGTCGCGGCCAGGCCGCTGTAGGCGTAGGTGGAGAGGCTGACCAGCACGGTCGGCTCCGCGGGCGCGGCCGGGCGGCCCTCGACGACCGGGCCGGTGTGCTCGACGCTCGCCGGCAGGGTCGTCGCGGAGGCCGGGTCCAGGCTGGGCAGCGAGGCGACCAGCCGGGCCGCGGCGCCGTCGAGCCCCCGCGACCAGCTGACCCCGCGCAGCCGGACGAGCAGGCCGATCGGCCCGCGCAGGAGCCGGGGGAGGAAGCCGTCGAAGAGGTGCTCCACGACGACGTACCGGATCCCGGCCCGGCCCAGTGCCTGCATCGCGCCCGGCAGCAGGCAGTCGACGACGACCAGCTCGGCCCCGGTCGTCCGCGCGCGCTCGACGACGTCGCGGCCCAGGTCGGCACCGCCCCAGGAGGCGGCCAGCCGGGCGGGGGAGTTGTTGCGCTGGGAGGTGAACGCCCGCGCGGTCGGGTACGGCGTGAAGGCGAGCCCGGCCTGCTCGACGGTGCTCGCCTGGGCCTGGTGGCCGATGACCTCGACGGCGTGGCCGCGGTTCCGCAGCTCGGCGGCGATGCCGAGCAGCGGGGGGACGTTGCCGCCACCGTCCCAGGTGGCGAAGAGGATCCGGGCCATCTCAGGCCTCCTTCGGGTCGGTGGTGGCTGCCAGGACGGCGGCCACCAGGGTGTTCATCCGTTGCTCGGTCTGAGCCCGGGACATCGCACGGTCCCGGCGCAGCAGCTTCCAGGTGTAGACGTCGGTGGCGACCACGAGCAGGTCGACCGCCTGCTCGCGGGCAGGCGGGGTGAGACCGTCGAGCCGGGGCGCGAAGACCTCCTCGACCCAGCCGCGGTGCATCGCCTTGCCGTCCTCGGAGAGCCGGCGGACGTGGTCGTAGGTGCCCTCCTGGGCGAGCATCAGCAGCGCCATGTCGCCGCGCAGCTCGTAGTGGTCGACGAGCACCTTCATCGCCGTGGCCACGTCGCCCACCGGCGTACGGCGCTCCTCGGCCACCTGGGCCTGGGCGAAGGCCGTGGTGGCGTCGAAGAGGCCGGCCCGGCTGCCGAAGCGGCGCAGGATCGTCTGCACGCTGACCTCGGCCCGGGCCGCCACGTCCTCCAGCGAGATCTCCCAGGCCAGCCGCTCGCTCTGCAGCGCGAAGGCGGCCTGCATGATCCGCTGCCGGGTCTGCTCGGCGGCCTCGGCGCGGGCGGTCTGGCGGTAGGGGCGTGTTGTTTTCATGTCAGCGCCAGTGCACACGAAATCTGATTCGATGTCAACGGTCACTTACACGAAAGTTTGGGCTTTCCCGGTGGATTGCCTGCCGTTCACGCGCCCCTGGGTAGAGTTGGCAGCCGCATCACCCGTGACCTTGGGAGCCAACGAACGTGCCTGCCATCATCGACAAGATCCTCCGCATCGGCGAAGGGAAGATCCTGCGCCAGCTGGAGACCATCGCGAAGGCGATCAACTCCATCGAGGACGACTTCGTCGCCATGAGCGACGACGAGCTGCGCGGCATGACCGACGAGTTCAAGAAGCGGCTGGCCGACGGCGAGACGCTCGACGACATCATGCCGGAGGCGTTCGCCACGGTCCGCGAGGCGGCCAAGCGGGTGCTCGGCCAGCGGCACTTCGACGTCCAGCTCATGGGTGGCGCCGCGCTGCACCTGGGCAACATCGCGGAGATGAAGACCGGTGAGGGCAAGACCCTGGTCGCCACGCTGCCGACGTACCTGAACGCCCTGACGGGCCGCGGCGTGCACGTGGTCACCGTCAACGACTACCTGGCCAAGTACCACGCCGAGTGGATGGGCCGCGTCTACCACTTCCTCGGGCTGACCACCGGCGTGATCCTTCCGCAGATGACGCCCGCCGAGCGGCGCGAGGCCTACAACTGCGACATCACCTACGCGACCAACAACGAGCTGGGCTTCGACTACCTGCGCGACAACATGGCCAACTCCCTCGAGGAGTGCGTCCAGCGCGGCCACCACTTCGCGATCGTCGACGAGGTGGACTCGATCCTCATCGACGAGGCGAGGACCCCGCTCATCATCTCCGGCCCGACGCAGGACGAGGTGAAGTGGTACGCCGAGTTCGCGAAGGTCGCCACCCGGCTGGTCAAGGACACCGACTACGAGGTCGACGAGAAGAAGCGCACCGTCTCGATCCTGGAGCCGGGCATCACCAAGGTCGAGGACCACCTCGGCATCGAGAATCTCTACGAGTCGGCGAACACCCCGCTGATCTCCTTCCTCAACAACTCCATCAAGGCCAAGGAGCTGTTCCACAAGGACAAGGAGTACGTCGTCCTCGAGGGCGAGGTGCTCATCGTCGACGAGCACACCGGCCGCATCCTGCAGGGCCGCCGCTACAACGACGGCCTGCACCAGGCGATCGAGGCCAAGGAGGCCGTGACCGTCCGCGAGGAGTACCAGACCCTCGCCACGATCACCCTGCAGAACTACTTCCGCCTCTACGAGAAGCTCTCCGGGATGACCGGTACGGCGATGACCGAGGCGAGCGAGTTCGACAAGATCTACAAGCTCGGCGTGGTGCCGATCCCGACCAACCGGCCGATGCAGCGCATCGACCAGCCCGATCTCGTCTACCGGACCGAGGCCGCCAAGTTCAACGCCGTCGTCGACGACCTCGTCGAGCGGCACCGGACCGGCCAGCCGGTGCTGGTCGGCACCACCTCGGTGGAGAAGTCCGAGCTGCTCTCCGGGCTGCTCAAGCAGCGCGGCGTGCCGCACACCGTGCTCAACGCCAAGGAGCACGAGAACGAGGCGAAGGTGGTCGCGCTCGCCGGCCACAAGGGCTCGGTCACGGTGGCCACCAACATGGCCGGTCGTGGTACCGACATCATGCTCGGCGGCTCGACGGAGTTCCTCGCCGACCAGGAGCTGCGCAAGCGCGGCCTGGACCCGGTCGAGAACGCCGAGGAGTACGAGGCCGCCTGGCCGGCCACCCTGGAGAAGATCACCGCCCAGGTGAAGGCCGAGCACGACGAGGTCCGCGAGCTCGGCGGCCTCTACGTGCTGGGTACCGAGCGGCACGAGTCCCGCCGCATCGACAACCAGCTGCGCGGTCGTTCCGGCCGTCAGGGCGACCCGGGGGAGTCCCGGTTCTACCTGTCCCTGGAGGACGACCTGCTCCGGCTGTTCAACGCCGCCTTCGTCGACCGGGTGCTGCAGGTGCTGAAGGTGCCCGACGACATGCCGATCGAGAACAAGTCGGTGACCCGGTCGATCCAGTCGGCCCAGGGCCAGGTCGAGTCGCAGAACTTCGAGTCCCGCAAGAACGTGCTCAAGTACGACGACGTGATGAGCCGGCAGCGCGAGGTCATCTACGCCGAGCGCCGCGAGGTACTCGAGGGCGTCGACCTGCACGACCAGATCCGCACCATGGTCGACGACGCGGTGGCCACCTACGTGACCGCGGCGACCGAGGGCTTCCCGGAGGAGTGGGACCTGCCGGCACTGTGGACCGCGCTCGGCACGCTGTACCCGATCTCGCTGCGCTACCAGGACCTCGAGGCCGAGGCCGGCGGGCGCGACGGGATGGACCGCGACGAGCTGCTCGAGCGGCTGCAGGCCGACGCCCAGGCCGCGTACGACGCCCGCGAGGCCGAGGTCGGCGAGGAGGTCATGCGCGAGCTCGAGCGGCGGGTGCTGCTCTCCGTGCTGGACCGCAAGTGGCGCGAGCACCTCTACGAGATGGACTACCTGCGCGAGGGCATCGGCCTGCGTGCCTACAGCCAGCGCGACCCGCTGGTGGAGTACCAGCGCGAGGGCTTCGACATGTTCTCCGCGATGAAGGAGGGCATCCGCGAGGAGACCGTCGGGTTCCTGTTCAACCTGGAGGTCCAGCTCGAGGAGGAGGAGGGCGAGGTCGAGGTCCCGCCCGGCATGGAGATCGAGCCGGGTCACGAGGGCCACAGCCACCCGCCGATCTTCCGGCCCATCGGCGGTGGCGAGACCCCGGCGGCCGAGACCCCGGCCGGCGAGGTCGCGGCGATCGACCACGCGGTGAGCTTCCGCGCCAAGGGCCTGGACGCCCCGAAGGCCCCGTCCAACCTCACCTACGCAGGCCCGAGCGAGCAGGGCGAGGTGGAGCTGCGCGGCCAGACCGTCTCCAACGCCGACGACCCGTTCGCCAACGTGGGTCGCAACGAGAAGTGCCCCTGCGGCTCGGGCAAGAAGTACAAGCAGTGCCACGGGGCTTCCGGCGGCGGGCCGACCGGCCAGGCCGTCCGCGGCGGCTGACCCGCCGCCTGCCGGAATCCCAAGGGCACATGTGAAACCGGCGCTTCCGATCCGATGCGTTGGATCGGAAGCGGCAGGAACGGGTCGGAGCTCAGCCCAGCTCGAGGGCGCAGCAGCGCCAGCGACCGTCCGGGCCGAGCTCGATCCGGGCGGCGATGGCCCGGGACCGGGCCCCGTGCCGGACGTGGATGCCGAGCTCGGCGGCGTCGGGCTGGGGCCGGGTCAGGTGCACGCTGCGGACCTGGGCGCTGAGCCGGCGTGTCGGGGCCGCGTTCGAGACTGCCCGCTGCAGGGCCGCTGCTCGGCGCTGCAGCACGAGGTAGATCTCCTCGGTGGTCCAGTGCAGCAGCTGGTGCGGGCCGCGGTCCCCGGTGAGCACCTCGACGAGGATCTGTGCGAACCGGGCCGCGACCCGGTCCAGGTCGGCCCCGTCGCGGGCGACCAGACGCAGTCGCGGCCGTCGTACGGGATCCCAGGCCGCGCCCGGACCCAGGCCCAGCTCGAGCGTCTCCTGCACCTGTGCCAGCGGCGCCTCCGCGCGCTCCTGCAGCGTCGGCGGGAGCAGCCGCGAGACCGTGAGCACGCCGCTGCTGGGCGCGATCCTCGGGCTCGGGCGGCGTGGCGGCGCGGGAACGGCGGGGACGCTGGCCAGGGCAGGACGGGTCATGGGCACCTCCGGGTCTCGGGTCGATGTCCCGGAAGACGGAGCCGCACCGCCTGCTGAACGCCACCGTCGTGCAATGGCAATTCAGGTCAGCAAGCGCTCAGGTGCCGAACAGCAGGTACAGCCCGGTCGAGGTGTAGGCGAGCATGATGACCAGCAGGCCCAGCTGGCCGGTCACCTGGTGCCGCTTGGGTAGCAGCATCAGCGCCCGGTCGTGCGCGGCGACGACGCCGACGATGTGCCCGACGACCACCGCGAGCACCTTGATGGTGGCCAGCAGCGTCGGGTGCAGGAACAGGAAGTAGTTGACGCCCCAGTCGCGGGTGCCGAGCAGGTTCGAGCCGTTGACCATCGGGTCGCTCAGCTGCATGAGCGTGACCTGGCCCTGCTCGACCAGGTAGCTGAGGTAGTGCGCGGTCATGTACCCGACGATGATCGGCACCACCGAGTGGGCGAACAGCCGGGGGAGCACCCGGCGGGTGGCGGCGTACGGCGAGGCCGGGTCCACCCCGGTGAACATCGTCGCCACCGCGAACGAGATGCCGATCACCGCGCAGAAGCCCAGCAGCGCGGCCGTGTTCACCAGCTGCAGGTTCACGTCCAGCTTGTTCACGAACCGCACCCAGGACAGCGTGTCCTTGTAGGAGTCGAAGGCGGTCGACCCGAACAGCACCGCCACCACGGCGACCAGGCCCGGCCGTGGCACCAGCGTGGCCAGGTTGGCCAGCGGGCTGCGCCAGACCAGGCGACCTTGGGCGTCGCGGCCCCAGAAGGAGAGCTTGGCGAGCAGGTTGGAGTAGACCTCGAACGGGTCGGCGCGGGCGAACCAGGTGTCCCCGAACAGCGCCCCGCCGATGAGCATGACCGCCAGGTAGACGGCCAGCCAGAGCCGGACCGGCCCGATGTAGGCCGACTGCGGGTTGACCAGCTCCTGCCAGACGAAGGCGAACAGCCCGGCCGCCGCGGGCCAGCAGCCGAGCCGCTCGGGGTAGGTGAACATCCCCTGGCCCGGGTCCCCGCCGGTGGCCTTGGCGAGCAGCGCGTTGACCGTACGGACCGGGCTGACCGCGGCGTAGACCCGGCCCCAGACCAGCGAGGCCGGCACGATGCCGACCCAGAGCAGCACGTAGAAGGTGCCGAACACCGGGTTGGTGACCACGTCCGGGCCGGCCAGCAGCGCCCAGATCAGGTAGTAGGCGAAGGCGAGCCCGAGGAGCCGGACCGTCCAGGTGAACCCGCCGCTGTCGAGCACCCGGGCCAGGCCGGCGGGCACCGGGCGGCCCTCGCGGGGACTCCTCCGGTCGCCGTACCGGGGGGTGCGCCAGGCCAGGACCAGGACGCAGAAGGAGACCACCAGCGCCGCGGAGCCGCCGGCGATCGCCAGCTCGGGCGGGACCGGGAGGTCCTTGGCGCCGCCGAGCCCGTGCAGCGGCGCGACCGGGCCGATCAAGTCAGCGGACCTCGAGCTGGACGACCAGCTTGCCGAGCTGCTCGATCTCGGCCTCGACGACGCCGGGCTGGTCGATGGTCACCTGGACCTGCGAGGTGCCGGCGGGGTACTGCACCGACTGGGCCGGAGAACTGTGCACGTGCAGCTCGCCGGCGACGTCGGCGTCGATCTGGAAGACGATCGGCTGGTCCTTCTTCACCTCGACCTTCTCGGCCGCGGGGGAGACCGTGTCGCCCTTGACCGTGACCTTGATGACCTTCGCGTCCGCGCCCGGTGCCGGTGCCTGCGCCTGGGGGGTCGCGCTCAGCTCGGTCTCGGGAGCGGTGCGCGGGCCGCCGTCGTCGTCGCTGCCGCAGGCAGAGACGGACAAAGCGAGCACAGCGGACACGGCGGCGAGTGCCAGCGGGCGAGCCTTCATCGGAAGTCCTCCAGGAGTTGCGGGTGCAAGACGCGCGGGCAGGCCCGCGGCGGCTCTGCCAGAATCCCATGCGGGACTGAGAGCGTCCTGAGCGGATCGCCGAAACGGGCTGGAGGAGAGACGGATGAGCGAGCGGCTGCGCGACACCGACCTGGCCCTGCTGGCGGCGGAGACCTCGCGCACCCCGGCCCACAACGCGACGCTGGAGATCTTCGAGCCGGGCGAGTCCGGCTTCGACTACGAGGCCCTGATCGCGCACATCGAGGACCGGATCACCTTCGTGCCCCGCTACCGGCAGGCCGTGCGCTCGGTGCCCGGCCGGCTGGCGAATCCGGTCTGGGTCGACGACCCCGACTTCGACGTGACCTACCACGTACGACGGTCCGCGCTGCCGCGCCCGGGCACGATCGACCAGCTGCGCGACCTGACCGCGCGGATCCTCTCGCGGCCGCTGGACCCGAGCCGGCCGCTGTGGGAGATCTACTTCGTCGAGGGCATCGAGGGCGGCCGTGTCGCGGTGCTGTCCAAGTCGCACCAGATCCTCGTCGACGGGATCGCGACCGTCGACCTCGGCCAGGTGCTCCTCGACGTCGACCCCGGCCCGCGGCACCTGGTCCACGAGGACTGGCGTCCCGAGGCCGAGCCGTCCCCGGCCGCCCTGGTGCTCGACGCGCTCGCCGAGAACGCCCGCAGCCCGGTCAAGACCGCCGGCCTGACCGCGCGCACCGTCGGCCGCACCCTGGGCTCGGCGTTCGACCGGCTCGGCGAGGTGGCCGGGGCGCTCTCGGCCCGGCGCCCGGCCGGCGACAGCCCGTTCACCACCGAGGCCTCCGAGCAGCGCCGTGTGGTGCTGGTGCGCACCGCGCTCAAGGACTACCGCAAGGTCCGCCGGATGCACGGCGGCACCGTCAACGACGTCATCCTGGCCACGCTGACCGGCGCGCTCCGGGCCTGGCTGATGACCCGGGCGGAGTCGGTGGACAGCCGCCGGCTCAAGGCGCTGGTGCCGATGAGTGTCATCGACGAGGACCTGGAGCCGACGTCACTGGGCTCGCAGGTGATCGGGCACCGGGTCAGCCTGCCGATCGGCGAGCCCTCGCCGGTGGTGCGGCTGCATCAGGTCTCCTACGCGCTGAAGGCGCACAGCGAGACGGGCCGGGCGGTTGCCGCGGACCGGATCGCCGGCGTCGCCGGGTTCGCCCCGACCACCTTCCACGCGCTCGGTTCCCGGGTCGCGGTCGAGGAGTCCCAGGGGGTGCAGCTGGTGGTCACCAACGTGCCCGGCCCGCAGTTCCCGATGTACCTGTCGGGCGCCGAGATGGTGGAGACCTACCCGGTGCCGCCGCTGCTCAAGGGGTTCTCGATGGCCATCGGCGTCACGTCGTACGACGGGGGTGTCTACTACGGGATCACCGCCGACCGGGACGCGCTGCCGGACATCGACGTGCTCGGCCAGTGCGTGAAGGAGGCGCTCGACGAGCTGGTCGACTCCTCCAGCGACACCCGGCCACGGGCGCCGCGGGGCCGGAGGCGGGACTCGTGAGGGTCTACGTGCCGGCGACGCTGGGCCTGCTGGCCGACTACCGCGACCTGGGCTCGGTCCCGGCCGGCACCGAGCGACTGGTCGCCGCCGAGGAGACCGAGGACGCCGAGTACGACGCCCTGGTGGTCGCCGCGGAGGCCTCCGCCGCGCTGCTGCCCGGGCGCGGGCGCCGGGTCGTCGTGGTGGCCGAGGTCGCCGACCCGGACGCGGCCTTCGGGCTGGACCGGGTGCGGGCGGTGCACGCGGACACCGAGGACGTCGACCCGGCCCAGGACGACCTGCCCGAGCTGGGCTGGTTCGCCACCCAGGAGATCGCCGACCTGCTCCGCTGAGCGACAATGGGCCGGTGAACCCGGCCGTCCTCCCGCTGCACCTCGGTGGCCTGCACCCCTACGAGCAGCTGATGGTGATCCTGCTCGCCTTCGGGCCCCTGCTCCTTCTCGCCGTCACCGTCTGGGTCGCCCGCAAGCGCGACCAGGAGGACGACGTTGAGTAGTCAGTTCGTCCCCATCGAGTGGTACCACTCAACGGGGACGAACTGACTACTCAACGAGAGGCGAGCCAGTCCCGGCCCACCTTGTTCTCGGCCCGGAGCGCCTTGGTGAGCATCTCGCCGATGAAGCCCTCGATCTTGCCGCCGACCAGCGGGATGGAGACCTTCACGTCGACCTCGACGAGCTCGGTGGTGCCGGTGGCGTCGCCGGTCAGGTTGACGGTGCCGTTCATGTCGCCGGGCTTGCCCGGGATGGTCACGGTCAGGTCGGCGGAGGTGGGGGAGTGCCAGGTCTCCTCCTGGACGATGTTGATCTCCTCGCCGACGAACTTCCGCGCGAACGAGGGCACCTCGGTGGCGGGGCGGTACTGGTCGACCTTGACCGCCATCCCGTCGCCGTTCGGCGTGATCGTGATCGTGCGCCGCGGGAACCGCTGGAACTCGCAGACCTGCTCGCGGAAGTCCGGCGTGGCCAGCATCGCGTAGACCTGCTCGGGGGTGGCGCCGTCGTAGCGCATCTCGTAGCGAACCTTCTTGCCCATCAGCGCTCTCCCGCCAGCCACGCAGAGCCCACGCCCTGCTCCTTGTCGTACCCCTCGCCGGTCAGCTCGACGACCAGCTTCTCCAGCTTGCCGCCGATCAGCGGCACGCTCGCCTTCACGTCCAGGTCGTAGACCAGCACCGACCCGTCGCCGCTCGCGGTGAGCGTAGCGGTGCCGGCGATGGAGGTCGGCTTCCCTGGGGTCTCCACCACGTACGACGCCTGCAGGCCGCGCCAGACCTGGGTGGTGATCGCCCGGGTCGAGTCGCCGACGAACTTCTTCGCGAACGACGGCACCCCGACCACCCGCTGCTGCTGGTCGACCACGACCGTGGTCGCCTCGCCCTCGGTGCTCACCGTGGCGGTGCTGGAGATCGCTCCGGTGGCCTCGGCGACCTTGTCCCAGAAGCCGGGGTTGGTCAGCATCGCGAGCACGTCGGCGGGAGGGGCGGCGTAGCGGAGCTCGTGGTGGAGTTTCATGCCGCACATGATGCTGGCTGACGCGTGCGCCCGCATAGGTTGTGTCCATGACCACCGACGTACCCGACGAGTCCTTCGTGCGCTTCGGCGAGGACGGCGCGCTGCTGACCTACGGCAGCTACCTGCGCCTGGCCGACCTGCTGGACGCCCAGCACCTGGAGTCGGACCCGCCGGCGCACGACGAGCTGCTGTTCATCACCATCCACCAGGTCTACGAGCTCTGGTTCCAGCAGCTGCTCTTCGAGGCCGAGACGGTCCGCGACGCCCTGGTCGCCACCGAGGCCGCCAGCGGGGGCCGCGACCTGTGGTTCTGCCGGCACCTGCTCAACCGGATGCACGTGATCGAGCGGACCCTGGTCCAGCAGGTCGACGTGCTGGAGACGATGACGCCGCAGGACTTCCTCGAGTTCCGGCAGCGGCTGGCTCCGGCCAGCGGGTTCCAGTCGGTGCAGTTCCGCGAGCTGGAGTTCCTCTCCGGCGCCAAGGACCCCGGGTACGTGCACCGCTTCAAGGGGCTGACCGAGGCCGAGCAGGCACGCCTGGCCCGCCGGCTGGCCGAGCCGTCGCTGTGGGACGGGTTCGTGCACGTGCTCGGCGAGGCCGGCCTGGACACCTCCTCGGACGAGGCGGTCACCGCGTCGCTGCGCACCGTGGCGCACCAGCGCTCGTCGTACGCGGACCTGTGGGGCCTGGCCGAGGCGCTGCTGCAGCACGACGAGCTGGCCGCCGCCTGGCGGGCCCGGCACGTCGTCATGGTCGAGCGCATGATCGGCGCGAAGACCGGCACCGGCGGGTCCTCGGGCGCCGGGTACCTGCGCAGCCGGCTGGACCTGAAGTACTACCCGCTCCTCTGGGAGCTGCGCTCGGCCCTCTGAGGACCGGCGGTCGATCTCGTATCCGAGAGCAGACCCGGCGCGTCCGTTGTTGTGACCGGACCGCCCGGGGTCCTAGCGTGGGAGCGGCGGCACAACGGCGTGCCCCGACGACACGATGAAGGTGGAACGACGGGTGGGAACGACCCTCGACGATGACAAGTCCGAGCTGATCGCAAGGCTCTGCGAGTACGCGGAGAAGCATCCCCCCGCAGGCCTCAACGGCCTCTCCCTGGAGACGTTGCTCCGGGCCTACTACCGGCACGCGGCGGCCGAGGACCTGCTCGCCCGCAACGAGGTCGACCTGTACGGCGCCGTCGCGCACCAGCTGCGCGCGGGGGCGGAGCGGCCGCAGGGCACCGCGACCGTGAAGATCTACACCCCGACCGTGCCCGTGGAGGGCTGGTCGGCCGCCGGGCACACCGTGGTCGAGGTGGTCACCGACGACATGCCCTTCCTGGTCGACTCGGTGACGATGGCGCTGGACCAGGCCGGGCACGGCGTGCACCTGGTCATCCACCCCCAGCTGGTGGTCCGCCGCGACGTGGCCGGGCACCTGCAGGACGTGCTCGACGGCGACGCCGGTCTCCTCGGCTCCCGCGCCGACCTCTCCGAGCACGACCTGGGCCGCGAGTCCTGGATGCACCTCGAGATCGACCGCCTCCCCGACGAGGAGGCGCCGGCGCTCAAGGCGCGCCTGGAGAAGGTGCTCACCGACGTACGCGAGGCCGTCGAGGACTGGCAGAAGATGCACGAGCGGCTCGACTCGCTCGTCGAGGACCTGACCACGAACCCGCCGCCGCTCGACCAGGACGAGGTCGCCCAGGGCACCGCGTTCCTGCGCTGGCTCGGCGACGACCATTTCACCTTCCTGGGCTACCGCGAGTACGAGCTGGTCCGGCACGGCGACAACGAGGAGCTCGTCGCGGTGCCCGGCACCGGCTACGGCATCCTCCGCTCGGACCCGACCGCGGCCGGGATCCTGCCGCCGCTGGTGGCCGCGAAGGCGCGCGAGAAGACGCTGCTGGTGCTGGCCAAGGCGAACTCCAAGGCGACGGTGCACCGGCCGGTGCACCTGGACTACGTCGGCGTGAAGAAGTTCGACGCGAACGGTGAGGTGGTCGGCGAGCGCCGCTTCCTGGGGCTGTTCTCCTCGGCGGCCTACACCGAGTCGGTCACCCGGATCCCGCTGGCCCGGGAGAAGGCCCGCGAGGTGATCGCGCGCGCCGGGTTCGAGCCGCTGAGCCACGCCGGCAAGGCGATGCTCGACGTGCTGGAGACCTACCCGCGCGACGAGCTGTTCCAGACCTCGGTCGACGAGCTGGTGCCGATCGCCACCACGGTGATGCACACGCGGGAGCGGCGCGCGCTCAAGCTGTTCGTGCGCCGCGACGTCTACGGCCGGTACTGGTCGGTGCTCGTCTACCTGCCCCGGGACCGCTACAACACCGCGGTCCGGGAGCGGATCGCCTCCATCCTCACCAGCCAGCTGCACGGCGAGTCGCTGGAGTGGACCGCGCACGTGGGCGACTCGTTCGCGGCCCGGCTGCACTTCGTGATCCGCCCGCCGCTGGGCACCGTCGCCGGGGACGTGGACGTCGCCGACCTGGAGCGCCGCTGCGCCGAGGCGGCCCGGTCCTGGCGCGACGACTTCTCCGCCGCGGTGGTCACCGAGCACGGCGAGGAGAACGGCACCCGGCTCGCGCGGCGCTACGCGGCGAGCTTCCCGGAGGCCTACAAGGAGGACTACCCGCCGCGCACCGGCGCCGCCGACGTCGGGCGCCTGGAGGAGCTGACGGGGGAGCAGGGCATCGGGCTCTCGCTCTACGAGGAGGTCGGCGCCGGACCTGGGCAGGCACGGCTGAAGATCTACCGGGTCGGGGCGCCGCTCTCGCTCTCGCAGGTGCTGCCGGTGCTGACCGCGATGGGCACGGAGGTCGTCGACGAGCGGCCCTACGAGCTCGAGGGCCTGGCGCGGCCGTCGTACATCTACGACTTCGGTCTGCGCTACCCGGGCGGGCTGCCGGACAAGGCGCGCGAGCTGTTCCAGGACACCGTGCTGGCCGTCTGGGACGGGCGCAACGAGACCGACCGCTTCAACGCGCTCGTGCTCGCCGTCGGGATCAGCTGGCGCCAGGCGCTGATGCTGCGCGCGTACGCCAAGCACATGCAGCAGGGTGGCACCGCGTTCTCGCAGTCCTCGATCGAGGACGCGCTGCGGATCAACGTGGACATCACCCGGCTGCTGGTGCAGCTGTTCGAGGCTCGCTTCGACCCCGCCGGGAATCAGCACGGCGGTGACCTGGGCGCGAACAACGAGTCCCGCCAGGCGCTCTGCGCCGATCTGCAGGATCGCATCCTGCGGTCCCTGGAGGAGGTCACCAGCCTCGACCACGACCGCATCCTGCGCTCCTACCTGACCTGGATCACCGCGACCCTGCGGACCAACTTCTTCCAGACCGACGCGTCCGGCCAGCAGCACCCGTACCTCTCCCTCAAGCTCGACCCGTCGTCGATCGCCGAGCTGCCCGAGCCGCGGCCGAAGTTCGAGATCTTCGTCTACTCCCCGCGGGTCGAGGGCGTGCACCTGCGCTTCGGCGCGGTCGCCCGCGGTGGCCTGCGCTGGTCGGACCGTCGCGACGACTTCCGCGCCGAGGTGCTCGGCCTGGTCAAGGCGCAGATGGTGAAGAACACCGTCATCGTGCCGGTCGGCGCGAAGGGCGGCTTCTACGCCAAGCAGCTGCCCGACCCGAGCGACCGGGACGCCTGGATGGCGGAGGGCGTGGCCTGCTACCAGACCTTCATCCGCGGCCTGCTCGACATCACCGACAACTACGCCGACGGTCCCGAGGGACGCGTGGTGGTGCCGCCGCGCCAGGTGGTCCGCCACGACGGCGACGACCCCTACCTGGTGGTCGCGGCCGACAAGGGCACCGCGACGTTCTCCGACATCGCCAACGGCGTCTCGGCCGACTACGACTTCTGGCTCGGCGACGCGTTCGCCTCCGGCGGCTCGGTCGGCTACGACCACAAGGCGATGGGCATCACCGCGCGCGGCGCCTGGGTCTCCGTACGACGGCACTTCCGCGAGATGGGCATCGACTGCCAGACCGAGGACTTCACCTGCGTCGGGGTTGGGGACATGTCCGGCGACGTGTTCGGCAACGGCATGCTCTGCTCCGAGCACACCAAGCTGGTCGCGGCCTTCGACCACCGCGACATCTTCCTCGACCCCGACCCCGATCCGGCCGTCTCGTACGCCGAGCGCAAGCGGCTCTTCGAGCTGCCCCGGTCGTCGTGGAAGGACTACGACGCCTCGCTCATCAGCGACGGCGGCGGGGTGTTCCCGCGCACCGCGAAGTCGATCCCGCTGAGCCCGCGGGTGCGCGAGGTGCTCGGCATCGAGGCGAGCGCACTCACCCCGGCCGAGCTGATGCACGCGATCCTGCTGGCGCCGGTGGACCTGCTCTGGAACGGCGGCATCGGCACCTACGTGAAGGCGTCGGCCGAGTCGCACGTCGAGGCAGCCGACAAGTCCAACGACGCCATCCGGGTCGACGGCCGTGACCTGCGGGTGCGCTGCGTCGGTGAGGGCGGCAACCTGGGCTTCACCCAGCGCGGACGGATCGAGTACGCCCTGCAAGGGCGCGACGGTGAGGGCGGCCGGATCAACACCGACTTCATCGACAACTCCGCGGGCGTGGACACCTCCGACCACGAGGTGAACATCAAGATCCTGCTGGACCGCGTTGTCGCGGCCGGGGACCTGACCGGCAAGCAGCGCAACGAGCTGCTCGCCTCGATGACCGACGAGGTCGCCGACCTGGTCCTCGACGACAACTACGACCAGAACCTGGCCCTGGCCAACTCCGAGGCCCAGGCGCCGGCGCTGCTGCACGTGCACGAGGACTGGATGCGCACCCTCGAGCGCCAGGGGCTGCTCAACCGCGAGCTGGAGGCGCTGCCGAGCCGTCGCGAGGTGGCGGGGCGGATCGAGCGCGGCGAAGGCCTGAGCGGTCCTGAGCTGGCGGTGCTGCTGTCGTACACCAAGATCGTCCTCGCCGACGCTCTGGTGGAGAGCACCATCGCGGAGGACCCGTTCCTGCGCGGCGACCTGTACTCCTACTTCCCGACCCGGATGCGCCAGGACTACCGCGGCGCGATGGAGGAGCACCCGCTGCGCCGGGAGATCGTGGTCACCCAGCTGGTCAACCAGCTGGTCAACGGCGCCGGGACGACGTACTTCCACCGGCTCGCCGGCGAGACCGCGGCGCCGGCCGACCAGCTCACGCTGGCGCACTTCCTGTCCCGGGAGATCTTCGGCGCGGTCGCGCTCAACGAACAGATCGCGTCCTTCGACAACAAGATCCCGGCCGAGGTGCAGACCCGGATGCGGATCGAGGTGCGCACCCTGGTCGAGCGGGCCAGCCGCTGGCTGGTCAACAACCGCCGGCTGCCGCTGGACAGCGAGGCGATCGTCGGGGAGTTCGAGGTCACCGTCGAGCAGGTCACCACGGCGCTGCCCGACCTGATGAGCGGTGCCGAGCTCGAGGCGTTCACCAACCGCTGCGAGGCGCTCGTCGCCCAGGGCGTGCCGGCCGACCTGGCCGCCCGGGTCGCGGCCTGCCCGCCGGCGTACATGGTGCTCGGCATCGTGCAGACCGCCGGGCGCAGCGGCGCGGACCCGCTCGAGGTGGCCCGGGTGCACTTCGCCGTCGGCGAGCTGCTCGGCCTGCCCGGCCTGGTCGGTCGCATCCTGGCGCTGCCGCGGCGCGACCGCTGGCAGACGATGGCCCGGGCGGCGCTGCGCGACGACCTGCACAGCGTGCACGCCCAGCTCACCGGGCAGGTGCTCGCCGAGACCGAGGCCGAGGTGCCGGCCGAGCAGCGCGTCGGCTCGTGGCGGACCGCGCACGCCGACGAGGTGGACCGCGCGGCGGCCACGTTCGCCGACATCATGACCGACGAGTCGGCCGACCTGGCGCGGATGTCGGTGGCACTGCGGGTGGTGCGTTCGCTGGTCGAGGTGCCCTAGCGCCGACCCCGACTTCGGGCGATAGGTTGCCGCCATGGGCACCGACCTCGCTGACCTCGACGCGCACGAGCTGGTCCGTCGTACGGCGTCGGGCAAGGTGAGCGCGACCGAGGCGGTGCAGGCGTCCCTGGACCGGATCGCCCTGCGCGACCCGGGGCTGAACGCGTTCTCGGTGGTCCTCGCCGACGACGCCCTCAACGAGGCCATCGCGCTGGACGCCCGGATCGCGGCCGGCGAGCAGCCCGGCCCGCTGCACGGTGTCCCGGTGGCGATCAAGGAGGAGGTCGACGTCGCCGGCTGCGTGACCACCTTCGGTGGCCGCGCCAACAGCACCCCGGCGGCGCGCGACGGCGAGGTGGTCCGGCGGCTGCGGCAGGCCGGTGCCGTCGTGGTCGGCAAGACCCGGATGCCGGAGTTCGGCCAGTGGCCCTACACCGAGTCCGAGGCCGGCGGCATCACCCGCAACCCGTGGGACCGGACCCGGACCCCGGGCGGGTCCAGCGGCGGCAGCGCGGTCGCGGTCGCGGCCGGGATGGTGCCGGTCGCGATCGGCGGCGACGGTGGCGGCTCGATCCGGATCCCGGCCGCCTGCTGCGGTCTCTACGGGCTCAAGCCCACCCGCGGCCGGGTGACCAGCGACCCGATGCCGCACCTGTGGTGGGCGCTCGGCACCACCGGCCCGCTGACCCGCAGCGTGCTGGACTCCGCCCTCGTGTACGACGTGATCCGCGGCAACCTCGCCGGGGACCGGTTCACCGCGCCGGAGCCGGAGACGACCTTCATCGCCGCGGCGGGCCGCGAGCCGGGCCGGCTACGGATCGGCTGGTCGACCCGCCCGGTCTCGAAGGGCGTGCGGCCGGCCAAGGAGCACGTGCTGGCCGTCGAGGAGACGGCGCGGCTGCTGGCCGACCTCGGCCACGACGTCCGCGAGGTCGACCCGCGCTACCCGGACCCGACCGCCGCGTTCGTGCCGCAGTTCTTCGGGGGCGTGCGCACCGAGTCCGACGCGGTCGAGCACTTCGCGCTCCTGGAGAAGCGCACCCGCGAGGTCTACCGGCTCGGCGGGTGGGTCAGCGAGAGCGTGCTGGAGAAGGCGATGGCCGCGGGGGAGCGGGTGGCGGCGAAGGCGAACCGCGTTTTCGATGCTCTCGACGTCCTGCTCACCCCGACGATCGCGCACCGGCCTCGCCGGGTCGGCGCCCTGGACCGCGGCGGTGCGGTGGCGATGTCGGTGAAGTCGATGCCGATGATCGCCTACACCGCGCTGTGGAACGTGACCGGCAACCCGGCCGCCTCGGTGCCCGCGGGCGTCGCCGACGACGGGCTGCCTGTCGCCGTGCAGCTGGTCGGCCGGATCGGCGAGGAGACCACGCTGCTGGGCCTGTCCGGACAGCTCGAGCGGGCCCGGCCCTGGCCCCGGCTCTGAGCGCCGTGCTCTTCATCTCCCCGCGCGCCTTCCTGCGCCGGCACCTTGCCGCACCCCTTCTCGGGCTGGAGAGCCCGCTGGCCGGCCGGACCGTGCTGGTCACCGGCGCCTCCTCGGGGATCGGGGAAGCCACCGCGCGCGAGGTGGCCGCCCGGGGCGGGACCGTCCTGCTGGTGGCCCGGCGGGCCGAGGCGCTCGAGCGGGTGCGCGAGGCGATCGAGGAGGCCGGCGGGACCGCGCACGCCTACGCCTGCGACCTCACCGACGCGGAGGCCACCGATGCGCTGGTCGCCCGGCTGCTCGAGGAGCACGGTGCCGTGGACCTGCTGGTCAACAACGCCGGGCGGTCGATCCGGCGGTCGCTGGAGTTCTCCTACGACCGGATGCACGACTTCGAGCGGACCATGGCGGTCAACTACTTCGCGCCGGTGCGGCTGATCCTCGGGCTGCTGCCGGCGATGCGCGCGCAGCGCTTCGGCCACGTGGTCAACGTGGTCACCTGGGGCGTGCAGATCAAGGCGCCGCGGTTCGCGGCCTACATCGCCTCGAAGACCGCGCTGGACACCTTCTCGCGGATCGCAGGACGCGAGACGTACGGCGACAACGTGACCTTCACGAACCTGCGCCTCGACCTGGTCCGGACCGGGATGATCGCCGAGACCGACGTCTACCGGCGCTCACCGGCCAAGACGCCCGAGCAGGCCGCGGCTCTCGTCGTACGGGCTCTGGAGGACCGGCCGTTGACCGTCAACACCTGGGTCGGCGACGTCGCGGAGGTGCTGAACCTGGCGTTCCCGCGGCTGATGGACGCGATCTCCGCGACCGCCTCGAAGCGGTTCCCGGACTCGGCGGCGGCGCGGGGCCAGCGAGAGTAGGGACCGGAGCTAGGCGGGCGCGCCGACGTCGCCCGGCTCGCCGGTCGGCTCGTCCGACGGCCGGGGCGTGGGCTTCTCGACCGGCGGGGTCTTCGGCTCGGTGCCGTTGCGGATCCCCAGCGGGCTGGCGAAGACGATGATGTTGCTCGTGTAGTCGTGCCCGGTCCAGCCGGTGCAGGTGACCAGCACCAGGCGGTAGTCCGGGCGCTTCTGGCCGAAGAGCTCCTTGGCGTGCTGGGCCAGCTCGGCGCGGGTGTAGACGAACACCTTGGTGGTGGTGAAGTCGAACATGCCCTCGGGCGTCTTGACCCGGACCAGGGCGCCGGGGCGCAGGTCGCCGAGCCGGTTCATCACGCCGCCGCCGGTGTGCACGGTGTGTCCGGTGATGAGGGTCTGGCCGGAGGTGGCGCCCGGCTTGGCGCTGCGCTTCCACCAGCCGACCTCGTCGACGTCGGCCGGCGGGTGCAGCACGCCGTCGGGAGTGGTCTCGATCGGAACGATCGGTGCCCGGATGGAGATCGACGGGACGATCAGCAGCTCGGGGTCCACCGGGCCGCTGGCCTGGTGGTACTGCGAGGCGGGCGCGTCGGGGCGGACGACGCCGACCCCGGGAGAGGGAAGCACGAAGCCGGCGATCACCATCGCCAGGAAGAGCACGAGAAGTCGTTTGCTCAGTCCTGAGAGGCGATCGCCGGCTCCGTGGTTGCGCACTTACTTGTTCAGCAGGCTCCGGCGGAAGCCGACGAGACCGGCCGAACCCGCGAGCAGCATCAGCGCGCCGGTGGCGAGCAGGATGTTGCGGGCGGTGTGGTCACCGTGACCGGCCACACCGGAGTCGACCACGGTCGGGACCTCGGGGTTCTCCGGGTTCTGCGGGTTCTCCGGGTTGCCCGGCGGGGTGACGACCGGCGCCCGGTTCGGGCCGCAGGTGACGTGACCGATGGTGCCGGAGACCAGCGACGAGCCGGTGAACTGGGCCACCGCGCCGAGGACCTCGAGACGCAGGGTGGTCACCGAGACGCTCCGGCCGCCGTCACCCGGGGTGACGTCGTTGACGACGATCTTGAGGATGTTGTCGCTGATCGCCTTCAGCGCCGGCTCGAGGGCGTCCACGAGCGGCTTGATGAGCGCGGCCTGGAGCGGCTGCACGATCGCCTTGAGGACCGGGTCGAGGCCGGCCAGGGCCCCACCGAGCATCGTGGTGATCTGGGTCGACAGCGCGGCCACCAGGGTGTCGATGACCGAGTCCAGCTCGACCAGCACGTCGGTGCCGCCCGGCTTGCCCGGGTGGTCGACGTCGAGGTTGGCCAGCACCAGGTTGGTGTTGTTCGGCAGGTGCAGGGTGATCGGGATCTTGTGGTCACCCGAGGTGTCCGCGATCTCCGCCTTGCCCTGGGCAGCGGTCGGGTTGGCCGTGCAGGTGGCCTCGACGGCGGAGAGGCCGCCGCTGATGCCGATGTCCAGGCCGGCGTCGGCGAGCGAGCCGGTCAGGGTGGAGAGCACGGTGTTGAGCTGCGGGCCGAGCGCGTCGAGCACCGGGGCCAGCGCGGTACCGAGGGCGCTGGTGATCGCACCGTTGCCGCCGAGCAGGTCGTCGAGGCCCAGGTTCAGGTTGCCGAGGCCGAGGGTCAGCGGCTTGCCGTCGACCTTGCACTCGCTGTTGCCGACGGTGACCAGACCCCCGCCCGCACCGGCCACGCCCGCGCACGCGAACGAGGTGCCGTTCTTGTTGGCCTGGGCCTTCTGCACGCCGACGCCTGCGCTGAGCGCGTTGTTGCCGGGGATCAGGCTGACCAGCTCGGGAATCGTGTTGTCCACGGAGACGGCCTCGCTGCTGCCGTCGTTGCTGGCGTTGGTCTCCTGGCTCACCAGGTTGTTGCCGGCGATCTTCAGCTGGATGCTGCGCGCGGATGCCTGCGACACCGGCGCTGCAGCGAAGGCGGGCGCGACGGCGAGCGTCGTGACGGTGAACGCCCCGATGATCGCTCCGAGGCGCATGACACGTCGGTTCAAGATGCTTCCTCCCGGCAGGGCACCCGTCCAGATAGAGGTGCCGAACGAAACTCTCGTGCTCCCCAATGAGCACAGGTCAAACAGCAGACATGCTAGGGGGAACCACTCCGCCGTCGCAAAAACTGTCCAGTTTCGAAATACTCGATGTCCACTTATATGACCCGATAGACATCCTAAAGGGCCAAAACGGACTAACTGGCCTTCTTCGCCGTCTTTCGGGTCGACTTCTTAACGCTCGTGGCGGATTTCCGTGACGGGCTGTCGGCAGATTTCTTCGCGGCGGCCTTCTGGGCAGTCTTCTGGGCGGTCTTCTTGGCGGCGGTCTTCTTCGCGGGCGTGGCGGCCTCCTCGGGCTCTTCTCCCCGGGCGCTCTTCGCCGCCTCGACACTGCGCTGGAGCGCGGCGAGGAGGTCCACGACCTCGCCACTGCTCTTCTTCGCCACCGGCGCGGCCTTGACCTCGCCGCCCTCGATCTTGGCCTTCACCAGCGCCTCGACGGCCTCGCGGTAGTCGTCCTCGTACTCGTCGGGCTCGAAGTCACCGGCCAGCGTCTCCACCAGCATCTGCGCCATCTTCACCTCGGCCGGCTTGGCGTCCTCCACGTCGCCGGTGCTCAGCTCCGGCTTGCGGACCTCGTCGGGCCACATCATCGTCTGCAGGACGATCACGTCCTCGCGCACCCGCAGCACCGCCAGCGACATCCGGTTGCGCAGCGAGACCGTGACCAGCGCCATCCGGTCGGCCTCGACGAGCGCCTGGCGCAGCAGCGCGTAGGGCTTGGCCCCGGTCTTCTCCGGCTCCAGGTAGTAGGACTTCTCGAAGAGCATCGGGTCGATCTGCTCGCTCGGCACGAACTTCTCCACGCTGATCTCGCGGCTGCTGGTCGCGGGCAGCTCGGCGAAGTCGGCGTCGTCGAGGATGACCATCTCGCCGTCCTCGGTCTCGTAGCCCTTGGCGATGTCGGAGTAGGGCACCTCCTCGCCGTCGATCGAGCACACCCGCTGGTACTTGATCCGGCCCCCGTCCTTGGCGTGCACCTGCCGGAACGAGATGTCCTTGCTCTCGGTCGCGGCGTACAGCTTCACCGGGACGCTGACCAGGCCGAAGGAAACGGCACCCTTCCAGATCGCTCGCATGAGGTCCAGCATGCTGCGCGGGGCCGGAGAAGACCACCCGAATCACTCACAGTGTCCTCACAAGGTGCTCCCGCGCCGGGCACAGGCGGCGTCACCAGGCTGCCGGGCATGCCCCTTCCGAACCTCCGCTCCGTGGCGCACCGCGGAGCCGCCGTACGGCGTCGCTGGTGGGTCGTGGCCGCGCTCGTGGTCGTCCTCGCCGGAGCCGGCGCCTGGTTCCGGCTCGCCGACGGCGACGACGGCAACACCACCCAGCGGATCACCGCCACCGTCACCCGGGACACCTACAAGGACACCGTCTCCGCCACCGGCACGATCAGCCCGAAGCGTGACGAGGACCTCTCCTTCACCTCCACCGGCACCGTCACCGACGTCGAGGTCGCGGTCGGCGACCGGGTGCGGAAGGGGGACGTGCTCGCCCGCATCGACGACACCACGCTGGTCGCCCAGCGCGACGCCGCCGAGGCCCAGGTGACCGCCGCCCAGACCCAGCTCTCCGAGGACGCCGACGCCTCCTCCGCGCAGCGCTCGGCCGACGAGGCCCAGCTGGCCGCGGCGCGCAACCAGCTCGAGGCCGCCGAGGAGGCGGTCGAGAACGCGACCTTGCGGGCGCCGTTCTCCGGGCTGGTCAGCGCGGTCGGCTACCAGGTCGGCGACCAGGCCGGTGCCGCCACCGGGCAGAACGGCGGTGCGTCGGACGGCGGGAGCAGCGCCGCCATCACCGTCATCTCGCCGCGGCAGCTGCTCGTCGAGGCCAGCGTCCCCGCCTCCGACGTGAGCCGGCTGAAGAAGGGGATGCAGGCCGAGATCACCCCGACCGGCGGCGGCGAGGTCGTCTACGGCACGGTCAGCGAGGTCGGCGTGATCGCCAGCGCCTCGGACAGCGGCGCGGCGCAGTTCCCGGTGACGATCGCGGTCACCGGCTCGCCGACGGGCATCTACCCCGGCTCGAGCGCGAGCGTGGCGATCACCGTCACCCAGGCGCAGAACGTCCTCGCCGTGCCGACCCAGGCGCTGCACAGCAGCGGCGGCACGACCTACGTGTACGTCGTGGAGGACGGCAAGCGCACCAAGCGCACGGTGGCCGTCGGCCGCGCCTTCGGGGTGCAGACCGAGGTCACCCAGGGACTGAAGGAGGGCGAGACCGTCGAGGTCATCAGCATCACCCGCCGTCCGGGCGGCGGGAACAACGGCCCCGGCAACGGCGGCACCTTCGAGCTCCCCGGCGGCGGCACGATCAAGGGGCAGTTCCCCGGTGGCGCGGTGCCCGGTGGCGGTCCCGTCTTCAAGGAGGGCTCGTGACCGCGCCGGTGATCTCCCTCGACGGCGTGCGCAAGACCTACGCCACCGGGTCGCTCTCGGTCGAGGCGCTGCGTGGCATCGACATCCGGATCGACCCGGGGGAGTACGTCGCCATCGTCGGCCCGTCCGGCTCCGGGAAGTCCACGCTCATGCACATCCTGGGCTGCCTGGACGTCCCCACCGCGGGCACCTACGCGCTGGCCGGCCGCGACGTCAGCGACCTGGCCGAGACCGACCTGGCCCGGATCCGCAACGAGGAGATCGGGTTCGTCTTCCAGCAGTTCAACCTGCTGCCGGACCTGACCGCGCTGCGCAACGTCGCGCTGCCCCTGGTGTACGCCGGGGTGGCAGGCCACGACCGCGAGCAGCGGGCCCGGCGCGCGCTGGAGCGGGTGGGCCTGGCCGACCGCGCCGCGCACCGGCCGGGCGAGCTCTCCGGCGGCCAGCAGCAGCGGGTCGCGGTGGCGCGGGCGCTGGTCACCGAGCCGTCGATGATCCTGGCCGACGAGCCCACCGGGAACCTGGACTCGGTCTCGTCGGCGGACGTGCTCGCGCTCTTCCGCGAGCTCCACGACGCCGGCCGCACCATCGTGCTCATCACCCACGAGCACGAGGTGGCCGCGCAGGCCGACCGGATCATCACCATCCTCGACGGCCAGGTAGAGGCGCTGGACCGGAGGAGTGCGTCGTGAACTGGCTCGAGACGCTGCGCACCGCCTCGGACGCGGTCCGCGCGCACCGGCTGCGCTCGCGGCTGACCATGCTCGGTATCGTCATCGGCATCTCCTCGGTGGTGCTCACCGTCGGGCTGGGCCAGGGCGCTCAGAACAAGGTGCGCGACCAGATCGACGCGCTCGGCTCCAACCTGCTCATCGTCTCCCCGGGCAGCAGCACCGGCAGCGGTGGCGTGCGCGGCGGGTTCGGCTCGGCCTCGACGCTCACCCTCGACGACGCCGCCGCGATCGCGGACGAGAAGGTGGCCCCGGACGTGGCCCGGGTGGCCGCGACCACGAGCACCACGACCTCGCTGACCGTGGACACCACCAACTGGACGACCCGGATCGTCGGCACCACCCCGACGTGGCAGCGGGTGCGCGCTCGCACGCTCGAGTCGGGCCGGTTCTTCACCCAGGCCGAGGTGAACAGTGCCGCGAACGTGGTCGTGCTCGGCCCGGACACCGCCAGCGAGCTGTTCGGCCGTGGCGACCCGGTGGGCCGGACCGTCACGGCGAACGGCACCAGCCTCACCGTGGTCGGGGTGCTCGCCGAGTCGGGCGCCTCCTCCGACGACGCGAGCGAGGACGATGTCGCCGTCGTCCCGGTGACGACCGGGCAGCGGATGTCGGGCGCCACCAGCAACGCCGTCTCCACCGTGTACGTCGAGGCCACCTCCGCCGGGTCGCTCTCCGCCGCCTACCAGGAGGTGCAGGCGGCGCTGCTGACCGCGCACGGGGTGAGCGCCGCGGACGCGGACTTCAGCATCGCCACCCAGGACGCCCTGCTGGAGACGGCGAACTCGACCAACCGGACCATGACGATCCTGCTCGGCGGACTGGCCGCGATCTCGCTGCTGGTCGGCGGCATCGGGGTCATGAACATCATGCTGGTCTCGGTCACCGAGCGGATCCGCGAGATCGGGCTGCGCAAGGCGCTCGGCGCGACCCCGTCGGCGATCCGGCGGCAGTTCCTGCTGGAGGCCTCCCTGCTCGGCCTGGCCGGCGGCGTCATCGGCGCCCTCATCGGCGTGGCCGGCGCCCGGGTGCTGCCCTCGCTCATCGATCAGCCGGTCAGCGTCTCGGTCCCGGCGATCACCGCCGCGCTCGGCGTGGCCCTCGGCATCGGCGTCGGCTTCGGCGTCTACCCCGCGAGCCGGGCGGCCCGGCTCACCCCCATCGACGCACTCCGTAGCGAGTGAGAAGGAGCTTCATCATGCGCATGTCCCGGACCCTGCTGTCCCTCGCCGGCGCGAGCGCGCTGCTGCTCGGTGTCAGCGCTTGCGGCAGCAGCAGCCCCGGCGCGGGCGGCACCACCCCGCAGTCGTACGGCGGCCCGCAGAACCAGAACGGTCAGCCGAACGGCCAGCCGAACGGCCAGCCGAACGGGCAGCAGGTCGACGGCGGTGGACCTCCGGGCGCCAACGGCAAGGTGGCCGCCGTGGACGGGAGCACCGCCCAGGTGCAGAGCCAGCAGGCGGGCCAGGTCGCGGTCACCTGGACCTCGGCGACCACGTTCACGCGGCAGGTCTCGACGACGAAGGCCGCCGTCAAGGCCGGTACGTGCGTGATGGTCGAGCCCACGCAGGCCAGCGCGTCGGGCACGTCGTCCAGCGAGGTGGCGGCGGCCCGTGTCCGGATCACCCCGACGACCAACGGCTCCTGCAGTCCTGCCTTCCGCGGCGGCGGTCCACAGGTCCAGCAGAAGGGCAGCGGGCCCGCGCAGCCGCCCGAGGGCGGTCCCGCGCCGGGCAAGGCGCAGCTGCGCGGCTTCGGGGCGTTCGGCGAGGTCACCGGCGTCACGGCGAACGGGTTCACCGTCTCGATGACGATGCCGACCGGCAAGGGGAGCGAGACCAAGACCAGCACCGTCGCGGTGACCACGTCCGCCACGACGACGTACACGACGATGGCGAAGGCCGCCGCCTCCGACGTCAAGGTCGGGGTCTGCGTCCGTGCCGAGGGCACGGCGGACAGCACCGGCGCGGTCACCGCCACGTCCATCGCGGTCACGCCGCCGGTGGACGGCCAGTGCGGCGGGATGGTGTTCCGCCGCGACGCCGGACCGGGAACCGGCCCGGACTCGGGCACGGACTCGGGCTCGACCAGCACCACCACCACCCGGGTCTCGTGATGGGCCTTCCGCAGCGACTCCTGCGCTGGCCGGTCGTCGCGGCCGCGGCCGTCGTGCTCGCCGGCGGCGGGACGGCGTACGCCGTGGGCCGCGACGACGGCGGCCCGGACTACCGGACCGTCACCGCGACCACCGGCGACGTCGAGCAGGTGCTCGCCAGCAGCGGCGTGGTCGACGCCGCCCGTCGCGCCGACCTGTCCTTCGGCACGAACGGCACCGTGGCGAAGGTCGACGTCGATCAGGGTGACACCGTGAGGGCGGGCCAGGTGGTCGCCACCCTGGATCCCACCGACCTCGAGGCCGCGGTCACCGACGCGAAGGCCAGCCTGGCGCAGGCGGTCGCCCGGCTGGAGGCCGACCAGGACGCCCAGGCCTCGGCCGTCCAGAACGCCTCGAACGACCAGCCGAAGCAGCCCAGCGCGCCGCAGCAGCCCAGCAAGCCGAGCCCGGCTCTCCAGGCGCTGGCCGCCCAGCAGAAGGCGGTGCGCGAGGCCCAGTCCGCTGCCTCCGCGGCGCTGGCGGCGGCGAAGTCCGCCCTGGCCGCGCAGACCGCTGCGTGTGCCGACGCGTACGGCGCTGCCGCCACCCCGACCGCGACCCCGACCGACGCGGGCGCCGACCCCGACCCGCAGGACCCGCAGGACGCGAAGGACGCTGCCTGCGACACCGCGCTCGCCGACGTGCAGGCCGAGCAGGCAGCGGTCAAGGACGCCCAGGACACCCTGGCCCAGGCGCTCGACGTCCTGGCCGGCACGCTGACCAAGGCACTGGGCTCGGTGACGAGCCCCGAGACCGGCAACGCGCGGACGGCGGCCGAGACGCCGACCTCGCCGAGCAGCCAAGGGGACACCAGCGGAGGTGGCGGCACCGTGACGGCGGCCCAGCTCGCCTCCGACCAGGCGCAGATCGACCAGGCGAAGGCCGACCTTGCCGAGGCCCGGGCCCAGCGTGCCCAGGCCACCCTGCGAGCCACCCGCAGCGGCACCGTGGCCGCCCTCGACCTCGCCGTCGGCGACCAGGTCAGCACCGGCAGCACCGTCGCCACCATCGTCGGTGGCCGCGCGGTCACGCTGACGCTGAGCATCGCGGAGACCTCGATCGACGAGGTGAGGGTGGGCCAGGCCGCCCGGGTCGGCGTGCCGGGGACGTCGACGACCACGGAGGGCCGGGTGACCGCGATCGGCATGGTCGCGGACACCTCCACCGGGACGACGTCGTACCCGGTGACGGTGACCGTCGAGGATCCGTCGATCGCGCTGCCCACCGGCTCGCGGGCCTCGGTCTCGATCGTCACCGCGACCGCGAAGGACGTGGTCACCGTGCCGATCTCGGCGGTCAGCGGGACCGGGAGCACCGGCACCGTCCGGGTCTGGAACGGGTCGACCGCCACCCGCACCCGGGTCACCCTCGGGGTCCGCGGCGCCCGCACGGTCCAGGTGACCGGCGGCGTCAAGGCGGGCACGCGGCTGGTCGTGGCCGACGCCGACCAGGCGATCACCGGCGCCGCCTCCGAGCTGAACAACCGCGGTGGCTTCGGTCCGAACGGCCCGGCGATCGAGTTCCGCGGTGCCGGGCCCGGCAAGGGCCCGGTCACCTTCGTGAACCCGGGCGGCAAGTAGACGCGCTCCGGGTCGCGAGCACTCCTGACAGGATTGGCCGCATGCAGCCGATGCTCGCGACCCGGGGCGACCACGTCCCGGCCGGTGCGGAGTGGACCCACGAGGTCAAGTGGGACGGCATCCGCGCGCTGGTGGAGGTGCGTGCCGGCCGGCTGCGGATCTGGACGCGCAACGAGAACGAGGTCTCCGTCGCCTATCCCGAGCTCGCCGGCCTGGCCCGCCTCGCCGACGACCTGCTCCTCGACGGGGAGATCGTCGCGCTCGGCGACGGGGTGCCCTCGTTCTCCGCGCTGGCCGACCGGATGCACGTGCGCAACGGCGTCACCGCGGCTCGGCTGGCGGCCACCAACCCGGTCACGTTCCTGGCCTTCGACCTGCTCCGGCTCGACGGCGAGGACCTGACCGGCCGGCCGCTGCGCGAGCGACGGGAGCGGCTCCTCGGCCTGGACATCGCCGCTGCCTTCGCCGCGGACGAGCGGGTCGCCTGGCAGGTCCCTCCGACGTACGACGACGGCGCGATGCTCCTCGACGCGGCCGGTGCCCAGGGGCTCGAGGGGATCGTGAGCAAGCGGCTCTCCAGCCTCTACCACCCGGGCCGGCGCTCGAAGGAGTGGCTGAAGTTCCCGCTGCGCCGCACCGGCTCGTTCCTGGTCGGCGGCTACCGGCACGAGACCGGCAGCGGCACCCGGCTGGGCGCGGTGCTGGTCGGCGAGCCGAGCGCCGGCGGGCTGGTCTTCCGCGGCAAGGTCGGCTCCGGGCTCGCGGGCCGGGTCGGCCAGCGGCTCGGGGAGATCCTCAAACCCCTGGCGACGGACGCCTCGCCGTTCGAGGCCGAGCTGCCCAAGGCCGACCGGATCGGCACCACCTGGGTACGACCCGAGGTGATCGTGGACGTCGAGTACCTGACGCTCACCCCGGACGGGCGGCTGCGGCAGCCGTCGTACCGGGGGATCCGCACCGACCTTTCAGCGGCCGACCTGGGAGATGCCGATGCCTGAGCAGGAACGCACCGAGGTCCGCGTCGAGGTGGATGGCCGGGTTCTCACCCTGGTCAACCTGGAGAAGGTGATGTACCCGCGCACCGGCACCACCAAGGGCGAGGTGCTCAACTACTACGCGCGGGTCGCGCCGGTGATGCTGCCGCTGCTCGCCGACCGCGCGGTGACCCGGATCCGCTGGCCGCACGGGACCGGCGACAAGTCCTTCTTCGAGAAGAACGTGCCCGCCGGGATCCCGTCCTGGCTGCGCGTGGTCAAGGTCCCGACCACGGGCTCGCGCACCGAGAGCGGCGAGGCCGGCGAGCTCCGCTTCCCGGTCGTCGACTCGCTGGCCGCGCTCACCTACCTGGTCAACCTGGCCTCGCTCGAGCTGCACGTGCACCAGTGGACCGTGGACGGGAAGGACAAGCCGGTCAACCCGAACAGGCTGGTGGTCGACCTCGACCCGGGCGAGCCGGCCGGGCTGATGGAGTGCTCGCAGGTCGCGCTGCTCGTCCGCGACCGTCTCGCTGAGGACGGCCTGGACTGCTGGCCGGTGACCAGCGGCTCCAAGGGTCTGCACCTGTACGCCGACCTGCCGGACCGTTCTCGTTCCAGCGACGAGGTCCGGGACTACGCCAAGGACATCGCCGAGGAGCTCGAGGCCGCGCACCCGAAGCTCGTCGTCTCGCAGATGACCAAGGCCCGCCGGGGCGGCAAGGTCTTCCTGGACTGGTCGCAGAACGTCGGCGCGAAGACGACCATCTCGCCGTACTCGCTGCGTGGCCGGGAGTACCCGACCGTCGCCGCGCCCCGCGACTGGTCCGAGATCGAGGAGGGCGCCGAGGACCCGCTGGCCCTGGAGCAGCTCCGCTACGAGGACGTGCTGGACAGGCTCGGCTGAACCCGGGCGCCCCCGCGCGACGTCGCCCACCACCCCAGCGCCATCACCGCGTCGGCGACCGTGTGCACCACCCGGGCCAGCAACGCCAGGGCGGTCGCCGGCCCGACGCCGAGCACCGGGGTCAGCAGCAGCACGAACACGGTCTCGCGGGCCCCGACGCCGGCCGGGGCCAGCACGACCACGACGCCCACGGCGTAGCCGAGCGCGAAGGCCCCGCCGAGCGCGACGAGGTCGCCCCAGGGCGCGCCCGGCACGAGCAGCACCAGCGCCCCCGCGTACGACGCCCACGCCACCGCCAGCAGCAGCACGATCCTCAGCGTCGCGAGCACGTCGATCCGTACGTCACGTCCGGCCACCCGCTGGCCGAGCAGCCGGACCACGCCGGGGACGAGCCCGACCAGGCCGGCGGCCAGGGCCAGCCAGAACAGCTGGTCCGGCCAGTCGGCGTCGAGCCCGCCGGTCAGCACGGTCGCCGAGCCGGCCAGCAGCGCGGTGTCCACGTGGTAGCCGAGGAAGAGCAGCCCGGCCGCGACGGTCGCCCGCGGCGGGACGTCGTGCCGGCGGGCCAGGTCGGCCTGCGCGCCGATGGACCAGACCGAGCCGGGGATGTACTTGCCGAGCTGGCCGAGGAAGAAGATCGCCAGCCCGTCGAGCACCGGGACCGACGCGTCCAGGCGGGACATCAGCAGCAGCCAGAGGAACCCGGTGGCGAGCAGCCCCAGCAGCACCAGGGCGAGAGCACCAGCGAGCCCGAGTGCGGAGGTCTGGCGCAGCGCCGACCCGATCTCGTCCCACCGACCGCGCAGGGAGGCCCAGGCGAAGACGAGCACCGCCGCCAGGAAAGCGACGCGGAGAGCGATGCGAAGACGTTCAGCCACGCAATCTCACCAGCGCCGTCCGGGTCGGGTAGGGGAGGGCCGGGGTGAGCCCACGGGTCCAGGTCACCTCGACGGGCACCGGCGCGGCGGCGATCGCGTCCCGGTACCGCGCCCGGTCCACGTTGTCGAAGACCAGCACGCCCCCGGGTGCGAGCTTCCCGAGCGCCCGGCGGAAGCAGGCGTTGCGTGCGCGGCCATCCACCACGATGAGGTCGAAGAGTCCGTCGGTCTCGTCCAGAGCTGCCACGTACGCGGCGAAGTCCAGGCCCGCGAAGCCGTCCTTCTCCGACAGCTCCTCGCCGAGCGCCCCGGTCGCGCGCGCCGGTGGCACCACGGAGACCGACGCGTTCGGTGGCAGCGCCGGGCTCACAAGCGAGGCCCAGGCCGGGTCGTGCTCGACCGAGGTGACCGTCTTGGCCCGCCGCGACAGCCACGCGGTGGACGCGCCCGAGCCCCACTCGAAGACCCGCGCGTCGGGGTTCTCCCGCAGGAACGCCGCCACCTGGTCGCTGGCCCGGAAGGTCCACCAGGGCACGTCGTACGGGAGCAGGTCCTCGAGGTCGTAGATGGAGAGCAGCGAGCGCAGCCACAGCCCGGTCCGCGAGCGCGCGGCCCACCGGTCCAGCAGGCCGAGCAGCCCGACCGCGGCGAGCACCTTGCGGACGGCGCGCACCGCGCCGACGTACACCGACTTCATCCCTGTCCCTTCAGCCGTTCCCAGCCCACGTCGGTCAGCCGCATGTCGAGAGTCTTGCCCGACCTCCGGCTGAACGTCACCCACAACCCGTCCGGCGCGGCAGCCTGCGCGGCACCGACCGCGATCCGCAGTGAGCCCTCCGCGCGCACGACCGGCGCCTCGGTCCCGCCGACCCGGACGACCAGGTCGGCCGGCGCGCTGCCGCCGAGCACGAGGGTGCCGGCCGAGGGCGCCCGCAACGCGATCTCGGCGACCGGCACCGGCGCGACGAGCACGGGCTCGCTGGGCCACTGCACCCAGCCGTCAACCGCGTAGCGCCACAGGTCGGTGCCGGTCCCGGTGCCCAGCGCCGCGTCGGTCACGCTCACCCGGGTCGCGGGCAGCGTGGGCACCTCGACGGTGCAGCGGCCGAGCAGCGTCAGCGTCACGTCGAACCCGTGCCGCCACCGGCTGACCTCGTCCAGCGGCGTGCAGTTCTCCGGCAGCGTCTTGAGGAAGACCGCGTCGAACTCACCGCTCCCCGGGTCACGCCGCGCCGGCAGGTGCGAGGGCCACAGCGGGCCGGTCGGCTCCTCGCGGCAGTCCAGGCTGCGGTTGGTCGAGTACGCCGCGGCGCCGTCGGTGAACCGGTAGGCGCGGTCGGTCTCCTGGTCCACCTTGGCCTTGCAGAGCAGCTGCCGGTCCAGCGGTGCGTGCGCGACCAGCTCGGGCAGGCTGACCCGCCAGAAGTCTCCGCCGGGACGGGCGTCCGGGCCCGCGAACGGGCCGGTGAGCAGGTCGGTGACCAGGTTGACGTAGGTGGTCTGGTACGGCTGCAGCGTGACCTCGTCGGCCAGCGGCAGCAGCAGCGCCAGTACCGCGAGGACGCCCGCGAGGCGCCCGCGCAGGTGCGCCATCCCGTACGTCGCCAGCACGGCCATAGCGGGCACGGCGAAGAGCAGCTGGCGCAGCCCGTGGTAGAGGTCCGAGCCGAGCAGGATCGCCGCCACCGGCAGTGCGAAGGCCTGCACCCCGACCATGGCCACCCGGGCCGCCGGGACCGGGTCCGAGCGCCAGTGCCGCCACACGACCAGCAGCGCGACCGTGGTGCCGGCGAGCAGGAAGAGCAGCAGCAGCGTGGGCATCTCCTCGGCCAGGTGCCGGGGCACGTAGAGCCGGTCGGTGCGCTCGCCGTCGAGGAAGCTCGACGAGGACTCGGTGGTGCGCGGCAGCGCGCGCAGCGGATGCCCGAAGAGGTTCGGGTAGGTCGCCACCAGCACACCGGCCGCGACAGCCGCCGAGGCGGCCAGCTCACCCAGGGCGACCAGCGCGCGGCGGGCGTTCATCGACAGCGCGATGCCCGCGACCGCGACCAGGCCGGCCGCGAGCAGCCCCGACCACATCCCCGGCCGGGTGCCCAGGGTGAGCACCAGACCGCCTACCAGGCAGGCGATCCGGCCACCCCTGACGACGAGACGAGACGGTTCGTCTCGCACGAACAGCAGCAGCCCCAGGGTCGCGAGCGTGTGCCCGGTGGCGACCGGGACGTCCTTGACGTTGACCATCGCGTGCCCGGTCCACATCGGGATCGCGGCCAGCGTCGCTGCGGCGACCAGGCCCCAGCGCCACTGCCGCAGCAGCACCCGCCCGATCGCGGCCACCGCGGCCAGGCCGACCAGCGCGATCAGCACGTCACCGAGGTGCCGGACGTCGTACGCGTGCGGCGTGGTGGACACCTCGCCCCAGCCCTCCACGCCCCAGAGCACCGACCAGGCGTGCAGCAGCAGCATCGTCACCGGCGCGTAGACGAACGTGTTGGTGTCCGCGCTGCCCGGCCCGTCGCCGCGGTAGTCCCAGTCGAGTGCGTACCAGCCGTTGTCGAGGTAGTTGCGCAGCCGCATCACGTGGATCGGCTCGTCTGTGGTGATGCCGGTGCGGAACGCGCCCAGCACCATCAGCGTCGCGGTGACCGCGAGCACCAGCACCGAGGCCGCGGTCAGCAGGCGCGGCGGCGGCGCCGGCCGCCAGGCACGCAGCGGAGCCGGGAGGACCCGTACGGCGGGCGCCGCAGGTGCGGCGGTGAGGGTCACGCGCGACGGTCCCGGTGGCGTGAGTAGACGACCAGCTCGGCGAGCAGGCCGAACAGCACCAGCTGCAGGCCGCCGAGCGCGAGCACGACCCCGGCGATCAGGGCGGGCCGGCCGCCGATGGCCTGGCCGGAGACCTTCTCCACCAGCAGCCAGGACAGGATCAGCCCGCCGCCGGCCAGGCTGGCCAGCCCGAGGCCGCTGAACAGGTGCGAGGGCCGGCTCTCGTAGGACATCAGGAACCGCACGGTGAGCAGGTCCACGAAGCCGCGCCAGAACCGGGCCAGGCCGTACTTGCTCTTGCCGTGCAGACGCTCGTGGTGCTGCACGGTGACCTCGGCGGTGCGGAAGCCGAACCAGTGCGCGATCACGGTCAGGTACCGGTGCAGCTCGCCGTACATCATCGGCGCGGCCTGCCGGGCCACCTCCGCGCGCATCACCTTGAAGCCGGAGTTGAAGTCCTTGCCCGGCACGCCGGAGAGCATCGCGGTGGCGCCGTTGTAGACCTTCGAGGTGTTCCGCTTCACGAACCGGTCGTTGCGGCCCTCGTTCCGGGCGCCGGTGACCAGGTCGGCGCCGTCCTCGAGACGCGCCACCAGCAGCGGCAGCTCGGCCGGGTCGTCCTGGCCGTCGGCATCCATCATCACCACGACCTCGGCGCCGGCGTCGACCGCGCGCTCGAAGCCGTGCTTGAGCGCGGTCGCCTTGCCCTGGTTGCGGCCCAGCGAGATCAGCTCGACCTCCCGGTGCCGCTCGGCCAGGTCGGCGACCACCTCGCGGGTCTTGTCGGTCGAGCCGTCGTCGACGACGAGCACGTGCCCGTCGACGCCCATCAGGGTCAGCTCGGAGACGATGGCGGGCACCACCACGACGAGGTTCTCGGCTTCGTTGAGGGCGGGCACGACCACCCAGAGGTTCGTTGTCATCGGGCTTCTCCTTGCTGGGGAATCACGCGGACGGAACGGAGGCGCAGGTCGAGCGCGCTGCCCGACGTACGGCGGAGGACGACCCAGGCCGTCGTGGTGCCCGCCGGGAGCCGTACGGCGACGCCGCCGCTGCTCGGGGTCGCCGCGACGGGCCGGTCGTTGACGGTTGCGGTCAGGTCAGCGGGGGCATCGGCGTCGAGGACCAGCGCGCAGGACCCGGCGCAGTCGGTCGCGAAGGTGAGCGTGGCCTCGCGCTGCGCGCTGTCGATCGCGCTCGCTGAGGCCCGCATCACCCAGCCCTCAGGCGCGTACTGCCACAGCGGCGGCGGCATGTTCGGCTCGGCGTCGGTCCGGCGGAACGCGACGGGGTCGGCACCGAGCTCGGCGGGCTCGAGCCGGCAGCGGGCCACGTAGGTCATCGCGACCTCGCGGCCGTGCCGGTGCCGGGTGACCGCCTCCAGCCGGGTGCAGTTGCGCGGCACCTCGTGGTCGCGGTCGATCAGCGCGTAGAACTCGTCGTGCGGCAGCGCGTCGGTCAGCGGTCTCGCCGAGGCCGACCACGCCGAGGAGAGCGGGCCGAGCGGGTCGGTGCGGCAGTCCACGCTGCTGTCCGAGGAGTACCGGCCGGCAAACAGCTGGTCCGCGGGAGTGCCGTTCGCTCCGGGACTGCCCGCGACCGCGCCGAGCCGGCTGGACCGGGTCGGCCCGCAGACGACCTGCCCGTCGGCGGGGATGCGGGGCAGCAGCTCGGGGACGCTCGTGCGCCAGTAGTCCGAGGGCACGTGCGCGCCGGTGAGGTCGAGGGCGGCGTTGTAGTAGGTGTACTGGTAGGGAAACAGCGTCACCTGGTCGAGCACCGGCGCCACCAGCGCGAGCAGTGCCACGCCGCCGACGACCCGGAGCCGCCCGTGTACGCGGCCCCACGCGAGCGCCCTGGCCAGACCCAGCGTGGTCAGGACCGCCCACGCGGGCGCCGCGAAGAGCAGCTGGCGCAGGCCGTTGTAGAGGTCGGAGTGCTTGAGCATCGCGACCAGCGGCAGGGCGAGAAGCTGGGCCGCGACCAGCACGATCCGGGTGGTCCGCGCGGTGTCGGTACGCCAGCGCCGGCGTGCGGAGGAGAGGGCGGCGGCGAGCCCGACGCCGAAGAACCCGAGCAGCAGCAGCGGGGTCTGCGCGGCCACGAAGAACGGCACGTAGCCGTAGACGGCGTCCCGGCCGCCGCGGAAGCTGGTGGACTGCTCGGCGGACTGGAGCAGGTGCCCCGGGTGGGCGAACAGGCCGGGGTAGAGCGCGAGCAGCGTGAGCGCGGCGAGCAGCACGCCGCCGATGGCCTCGGCCAGTGCCGTGCGGGCGTTGCCGAACCGGCCCGCGGTGAGCAAGCCGGCGGCCAGCACCGCCAGGCCGACGACGACCGCGCTCGCCATCGCCGGCCGGGTGCCGACCATGAGCACGACGCCGGCCGCCAGGCCGAGCACCCGGAGTGCGCGGTGCCCCCGGACCGGCGCCACCATCGCCATCAGAGCCAGCGTCACGAGCGTGTAGCCGGTGGCGACCGGCACGTCCTTGATGTTGAACATCAGGTGCCCGGTCCACATCGGCAGCGCCAGCAGGGTGGCCGCGGTGACCAGCGCCCAGCGCCAGGAGCCCAGCAGGATCTTGGTGATCGAGGCCGCGGCCGCGGTGCCGGCCAGCCCGATCAGCAGCACGCCGAGGTGCCGCACGTCGTACGCCGCCGGGCTGGTGGAGACCTCGTGCCAGCCCTCGACGCCGAGCAGCGCGGTGAGCCCGTGCAGGAGCAGCATCGCGACCGGCCCGTAGACGGCCGTGTTGGTGTCGCCGCCGGTCGGCCCGTCGCCACCGAAAGCCCAGTCGAGGGCGAACCAGTCGTGGTCGAACCAGTTGCGCAGCCGCATCACGTGGTAGGGCTCGTCCCAGGAGATGCCCGTGCGCAGCGCGCCGACGACCCCCATCGCCACGGCGGCGACCACGACGAGGCGGCAGGTCCAGACGAGCACCGCCGGCGGCTCGGTGTTCAGGCCGCGTTCGACCCCCGTTGCGGCACGACGCTCCCGGGGAGACGGCGCCAGGACGGTGGTCACGTGGGCACCGTCCCGAGCCAATCCGAACCGGTGGTGGCGTCGGCGGAAACGTCACGTGTCCACCTGGAGTCGTGCAGAAACCCGCCACAATGGGCCCATGACCGAGCACCGGCCGATCGAGACGTGGCTCACCGACATGGACGGCGTCCTCGTCCACGAGGAGGAGCCGATCCCCGACGCGCGCGAGTTCGTGGCCGCGCTGGAGGAGGCAGGCGTCTCCTTCCTGGTGCTGACCAACAACTCGATCTTCACCCCGCGCGACCTGCGCGCCCGGCTCGCGGCCAGCGGCATCGACGTGCCCGAGGAGGCGATCTGGACCTCGGCGCTGGCCACCGCGCAGTTCCTCGACGACCAGCGCCCCGGCGGCTCGGCGTACGTCGTGGGCGAGGCCGGCCTCACCACGGCGCTGCACGACATCGGCTACGTGATGACCGACCGGGACCCCGACTACGTGGTGCTCGGCGAGACCCGCACCTACTCCTTCGAGGCGATCACCAAGGCGGTCCGGCTGATCGAGCGCGGTGCCCGGTTCATCGCCACCAACCCGGACCCCTCCGGCCCGAGCGTGCTCGGCACCCTGCCCGCGACCGGCTCGGTGGCGGCGCTGATCAGCACGGCCACCGGGCGGACGCCGTACTTCATCGGCAAGCCCAACCCGCTGATGATGCGCAGCGCCCTGAACCGGCTGCAGGCGCACTCGGAGACCACGGTGATGGTGGGGGACCGGATGGACACCGACATCATCTCCGGGCTGGAGGCCGGCCTGCGCACGATCCTGGTGCTCACCGGGTCGACGCGGCGCGAGCAGGTGGAGGACTTCCCGTACCGGCCGACCAAGGTCGTCGACTCGGTCCAGGACCTGGTCGCGATGGTCGGGGAGCGCGCGGTCCGGGCAGACGCGGCGGGCGGGTAACCTAGACCCTCGTGGCAGCACGCGACTTCGAATCCGAGATCAAGCAGCTCCAGGCGACCATGGGGACTATCGAGAAGGTCCTCGACGTGGACGCCATGCGGGCCGAGATCGCCGACCTCGGCGAGCAGGTCGCCGCACCCGACCTGTGGGACGACCAGGCCAACGCGCAGCGGGTGACCGGCCGGCTCTCGGCGCTGCAGGGCGAGCTGGAGCGGTTCACTTCCCTGGCCTCCCGGATCGAGGACGTCGAGGCGCTCGTCGAGCTCGGCCAGGAGGAGGGCGACGCCGACTCGCTGAGCGAGGCGGAGGCCGAGCTGGACCGCATCCACAAGGCGGTCGAGCAGCTCGAGGTGCGCACCCTGCTCAATGGCGAGTACGACGCCCGCGAGGCGATCGTGACCATCCGCTCGGGCGCCGGTGGCGTCGATGCGGCCGACTTCGCCGAGCAGCTGATGCGGATGTACACCCGCTGGGCCGAGCGCAACAAGTACCCGGTCGAGGTCTACGACGTCTCCTACGCCGAGGAAGCCGGCATCAAGTCGGCCGAGTTCGCGATCCACGCGCCGTACGCCTACGGCACTCTCTCGGTCGAGGCCGGCACCCATCGCCTGGTCCGGATCAGCCCGTTCGACAACCAGGGCCGGCGGCAGACCTCGTTCGCCGCGGTCGAGGTGGTCCCGGTGCTGGAGCAGACCGACGAGATCGAGGTCGACGAGAACGACGTCCGCACCGACGTGTTCCGCTCCGGCGGCCCGGGCGGCCAGTCGGTCAACACCACCGACTCCGCGGTCCGGCTCACCCACATCCCCACCGGGATCGTGGTCTCCTGCCAGAACGAGAAGTCGCAGCTGCAGAACAAGGCCTCGGCGATGGTGGTCCTCAAGGCCAAGCTGCTCGCGCTGAAGAAGGCCGAGGAGGCCGCGCTCAAGAAGGACCTCAAGGGCGACGTGGCGGCGAGCTGGGGCGACCAGATGCGCAACTACGTGCTCAACCCGTACCAGCTGGTCAAGGACCTGCGCACCGAGGTCGAGTCCGGCAACCCGCAGGCGGTCCTGGACGGCGACATCGACCCGTTCCTGGAGGCCGGGATCCGCTGGCGCCGGGGCGCGGAGACCGCGAAGGCCTGACCTTCTCAGCCCGTCTTGTTCAGCGTGGTCGCCACGGCCACGCACCACGCGTCCGCGCGCCGGGAGACCGCCGAGGGCTTCTCGGGACCCGCGACCTCGCAGGTCAGCCAGGTGTCCCCGAAGAGCCCGGCCCGTCGAGCCCGGGTGGTGCCGCTGCCCAGGCACACCTGCCGCAGGCCGGGGGAGCCGAAGTCGTCCGCCGCGGTCGCCGTACAGGCCTTGCGGTGCTGCGCCTGCGCGACCACCTGACGCCCGAACGCGGCGCTGACCGGGCGGGCGAAGACCCACGCGCGGGCCAGGCGCGGGCCCACGGTCCAGGCGCAGCCGACCTCGTGGCCGACGTCGCCGGCGGCCGCGCCCGGGGGCCGCTCGCCGTTGCCCCACTCCTGCGGGGTGCTCGACGGCCCGACGGCCGCCGTGACCGCCTTCGTCGGGACGAGGTCGCAGAAGGCGACCCTGACCAGGTTCAGCTTCGCGGGCTTCAGCTGGGCCAGCGAGGTCGGCGTCGCGGCCGGTTTCGGGGCCGGGTCGCTCGCGCACCCCGCCGCCAGGGCGAGCAGGCAGAGCAGGGCGACCGGACGCATGCCCAGAACCGTAACGAAACGCCTCGAACCCCCGCGTCCCCGGGGCTCTCAGGGAGACCACCTAGACTCGAACGCGGCCGGAGCGCCGCCGTGTGCTCGCCTTCCCTGTCCCCGACACGGCCACCCACTGCGCAGTGATCAGATTCGAGAACGTCTCCACGACGTACCCCGGGCAGAGCCGGGCGGCCCTGTCCAACGTCTCCGTCGACGTCGAGAAGGGCGAGTTCGTCTTCCTCGTCGGCGCCTCCGGCTCCGGGAAGTCCACCTTCCTGCGGCTGGTGCTCCGCGAGGCCCGGCCCAACCACGGCCGGGTGTACGTCGCCGGCAAGGAGATCAACCGGCTGGCCTCCTGGAAGGTGCCCGCGCTGCGGCGCAAGATCGGCACCGTCTTCCAGGACTTCCGGCTGCTGCCCAACAAGACCGTGGCCGAGAACGTCGCGTTCGCGCTCCAGGTGATCGGCAAGCCGAAGGGGCACATCGCCAAGGTGGTCCCCGAGACGCTCGAGCTGGTCGGCCTGGAGGGCAAGGGCGAGCGGATGCCCGACGAGCTCTCCGGTGGCGAGCAGCAGCGGGTGGCGATCGCGCGCGCGTTCGTGAACCGGCCGATGATCCTCATCGCCGACGAGCCGACCGGCAACCTCGACCCGAACACGAGCGTGGGGATCATGAAGCTGCTCGACCGCATCAACCGCACCGGCACCACGGTGGTGATGGCCACCCACGACGCCGGCATCGTCGACCAGATGCGCAAGCGGGTCATCGAGCTCTCCGACGGGCACGTGGTCCGCGACCAGTCCCGCGGCGTCTACGGCTTCCAGCACTGAGGGGGCCGGGATGCAGCTGAGGTACGTCTTCAACGAGACCGGCAACGGTCTGAAGCGCAACGTGACCATGACCATCGCCCTGGTGGTCACCATCTTCGTCTCGCTGACCCTGGTCGGCATGGGCCTGCTGCTCAACGCCCAGGCGCAGAAGGCGGAGAAGTACTGGGGCAGCAAGCTCCAGATCACGGCCTACCTGTGCAACCAGAACTCGCGCTCGCCGCACTGCACCTCCGGCGAGGTCGACGACGCCCAGCGGACCGCCATCGAGGGCGTGCTCAAGACGCATCCCGAGGTGGCGAAGTACCGCTTCGAGACCAAGCAGCAGGCGTTCGACACCTGGAAGCGGGTCTACATCTCCAAGGACAAGTCCGAGCAGGAGATCTACTCCACGGTGACCCCCGACGACATGCGGGAGTCGTACTGGATCACGCTGAAGGACCCGAACAAGTTCCGCGGCGTCGAGTCCGCGCTCGCCGGGATGGACGGCGTCGACTCGGTCCGCGACCTGCGCGACGTGCTCGACCCGATCTACCAGGTCATCAAGTGGATGAAGTGGGGCGCGCTCATCACCGCGGCGTTCCTGCTGGTGGCCGCGATGCTCCAGGTCGGCAACACCATCCGGCTCGCCGTGCTGGCGCGACGCCGCGAGATCGGCATCATGCGGCTGGTCGGCGCGTCGAACCTGTACATCTCGCTGCCGTTCCTGCTGGAGATGCTGGTCGCCGCCCTGGTCGGGGTGGTCCTCGCCTCCGGGCTGATCGGCGGCTTCATGTTCCTCGTCTACCAGGTGTTCCGGAACAAGTCGCACATCGTGGAGTGGATCGCCTGGTCCGACGCGCTGAGCTCGGTGCTCATCATCGGGGCGCTCGGCGTGGTCATCACCCTGGTCCCGACACTCGTGATGACCCGCAAATACCTCAAAGTCTGAGGAACGTCGGTTACCGTCACTCTGTTCACTTCTTCCCCAATTTGAACAGGTCGGCTCGTGGAGCGAACCCTTCCCCGTACGCCCCGAAACACCCGTCGCCAGGTCTCTCGTGCGCTGGCGGTCGTCTGCACGCTCGCGGTCGCCAGCGGTCCGCTGCTGGTCGCGCACGCCGATGACCTCCACGACAAGAAGAAGAAGGCCCAGCAGGGCGTCAAGCACGCCCAGGCCGACCTGGAGGACTCCAGCAACGCGCTGCAGGCCGCCAGCGTCCGGCTGCGCGCGGTCCAGTCGCAGCTCGCCGGTGCCCAGCAGCGGCTGGCCGCGGCCGAGGGCCAGCTGACCGCGGCCCGGGTGCTCGACCGGCAGATGCAGGCCAAGCTGGCCCAGGCCGTCCAGGCGCTCGAGGTCGCCCAGGCCGAGCTGACCGCGGGCATCCAGCGGGTCCGGCAGCAGCGCGCCGACATCGGCCGGCTGGTGGCGACCAACTACCAGTACGGCGACCCGCGGCTGCTCCGGATGTCGATGGTGCTGCGCTCGCAGGACCCCGAGGAGCTGGCCGCCGAGCTCGGCACCGTGGACAGCGTGCTCGACAAGGAGGCCGGCGAGTACGAGCGGCTCCAGGTCGCCGAGAAGCTGCTCCGGGTCCAGGAGAAGAAGGTCGCCGCCGCCAAGGCCCTGGTCGCCCAGCAGCGCCAGGAGGCCGCGGTGAACCTGGCCCGCCGGCAGCGCCTGGAGAAGGAGGCGGCCGACAACCGCGCCCATGTGGCCACCCTGGTCGGCCAGCAGACGGTGGCGACCCGGCAGGCCGCCGCGGCGCGCGCCGCCGACCTGCGCCGGCTGCGGCAGGCCAAGGCCGAGGAGACCCGGATCAAGAAGCTGATCCTGGCCCGGGCACGCAAGCACAAGGGCAAGGGCTACACCGGCAGCGGCAACGGCTTCCTGCTGCAGCCGGTCGCCAACAGCTACGTCACCTCTCCGTTCGGCTGGCGCAAGCACCCGATCTACGGCTACTGGGGCCTGCACAACGGCACCGATTTCCACGCTCCGTGCGGGACGCCGCTGCGCGCCGCCGCGACCGGCACCGTGATCGAGAAGTACTACTCCGACGTGTGGGGCAACCGGCTGTTCGTCGACGTCGGCCGGTTCAACGGCAAGGCGATGACGCTGGTCTACAACCACATCAGCTCCTACAAGGTGGGCAACGGCGCCACCGTGGGGCGTGGGGACACGGTCGCGTACGCCGGCACCACGGGCTGGTCCACGGCCTGCCACCTGCACTTCACGGTGTTGCTCAACGGCAACGCGGTGAACCCCGAGCAGTTCTTCTGAGGGTCTCCCCGAAACCCGGTTGCCGCCCCTGAGAGACTGTCCCTCATGCCCAGGGAGCAGGGGCGGAAGCTGATCGCCCAGAACCGCAAAGCGCGGCACGACTACCACGTCGAGGACACCTTCGAGGCCGGACTGGTCCTCGTCGGCACCGAGGTGAAGTCGTTGCGCGCCGGCCGGGCGTCCCTCGTCGACGGCTTTGTCGAGATCGAGAACGGCGAGGCCTGGCTGCACGCCGTGCACATCCCTGAGTACGCCCAGGGCACCTGGACCAACCACATGGCCCGCCGCAAGCGCAAGCTGCTGCTCAACCGCGTCGAGATCGACAAGATCGAGCGGAAGGCCAGCGAGAAGGGCTACACGATCGTGCCGCTCTCGCTGTACTTCAAGGACGGCCGCGCCAAGGTGGAGATCGCGCTGGCCAAGGGCAAGAAGACCTGGGACAAGCGGCAGTCGCTGCGCGAGCGGCAGGACGACCGGGAGAAGCAGCAGGCGATCGGTCGCCGGCTCAAGGGCTACGAGTAGGCCGCTTCCCAAAAGAACTTTCGTCTGGTTGTCTGATCGCTCCACATCCTCCGGAGGTACTGCCGATGCGCAAGCGTTTCCTGGCCCTTGCGGCCGCCGTCACCGTCACGCTCGGGCTTGCCGGCCCGGCGCTCGCGAGCACCGGCGGCACGCCCGATGGCGACGACCACCCGAACGTCGGGCTGATCCTGGCCTACAGCGAGGACGGCAACCGCTACCGCTGCACCGCCACGCTGGTGCGCGAGGACCTGCTTCTCACCGCGGCGCACTGCACCGACGGGGTGGTCGGCAAGATGCTGGTCACCTTCGACTCCGAGATCTGGAACAGCCCGACCCCGCCGCCGGTCTCGCCGTTCCCGACCGCGGACCCGGCGGTCGGCTACACGACCGCGCAGCTGCAGGACGCCGGCTTCGAGTCCGGTGACGCGCACACGCACCCGAACTACTCCGACTTCACCGACGTCCGGAACTGGAACGACGTCGGCGTGGTCACCCTCGACGAGCCGGTCACCGACATCGAGCCGGCCGCCATCGCCGGTCTGAACACGCTGGACGGGATCAAGGCGAGCAACCTGTCCAAGACGCTGTTCCGCGCGGTCGGCTACGGCACCGAGGTGCGCAAGCCCGACGCAGGCCCGCAGAAGCCGGCCCCGATGTCGTACCCGCTGATCCGGCGCTGGGTGGACATGCCCGGCCAGAAGCTGACCCCGCAGATCCTGCAGACCAACGGCAACGACAAGGACCCGCGCGGCACCGGCGGCACCTGCTTCGGCGACTCCGGCGGCCCGGTCTTCTACCAGGGCAAGATCGTCGCGGTGACCAGCTACGGGCTCACCCAGAACTGCCGGTACCTCGGCGGCTACCAGCGCGTCGACATCGCGGCCGCGCAGGACTGGCTGATGTCGGACTTCGGCTTCACGTTCTGACGCGCTCGCGAGCTTGACCGAGCCGGGGGTGAAGCCCGAGGTCGCGCCGTTCTGGCCCGACCTCGGGCTTCCTGGTCTCTTCGACGTGCACGTGCACTTCCTGCCGCCCAACATCCAGGCGGCGGTCTGGCGCGAGTTCGACGGCGCCGGCCCGAAGATCGGCCGGCCGTGGCCGATCCGGTACCGCGGCTCGGTGGCCGAGCGCGTCGAGCAGCTCCGGGCCTTCGGCGTACGGCGCTTCACCGCGCTGCCGTACGCGCACAAGCCCGGCGTGGCGTCGTACCTGAACGACTGGGCCCGCGACCTCGCCGAGGAGGTGCCCGAGTGCCTGCGCTCGGCGACCTTCTACCCCGAGGACGGAGTCGGCCCGTACGTCGAGAAGCTGGTCGGCGAAGGCGTCGAGGTGTTCAAGCTGCACACGCAGGTGGGGGAGTTCCTGCTCGACGACCCGCGGCTGGACCCGGCCTGGGAGGCCCTGGGCGAGAGCGGGACGCCGGTGGTCGTGCACGTCGGGTCGGGGCCGGTCGGGAATGCCTTCACCGGGCCCGAGCACCTGGCCCGGCTGCTGGCTCGCTTCCCCGAGGTCCGAGTCGTCGTCGCGCACCTCGGGGCGCCCGAGTTCGCCGAGTTCCTGGACCTCGCGGCGGCGTACGAGCACACCTACCTGGACACCACGATGGTGTTCACCGACTTCTTCCACCCGTTCCCCGAGGCGCTGCTGCCGCGTCTGGGCGGGCTGCGGTCGAAGATCCTCTACGGCAGCGACTTCCCGAACCTGCCGTACCCCTACGAACACCAGTACGAGGGGCTGGCGCGCCTGCTCGGCCGCGCGCCGGGCCTCGACGAGGACTGGTTGCGAGACGTCTGCTGGAACAATGCGGTGGGTCTGTTCGGTTACCACCCGTAGACTGGTGTTTCACAACTCAAGAGGGGCTGATTGGTTTCGACTGGGGACGCTAGTCCCAGGAGAAGCGGGTCGAGAAGCCAGCGTCATCTCGTAAACGTTCGCTGGAAACCCATAACTGCCAACGCTAAGCGCAGTTCCTTCGCTCTCGCCGCCTGAGCGGTGATCGAAGCGTCAGACCGGGCATCCGTCTCCGTCCCGGACCCTGGCGTCATCTAGGAGACTTGCTGGTCGACCTCCGTCGGGAGGGTTGACCGGGACTCAATCCCGACTGAGCCCGTCGGTGCACGTGTCCGTGCAAGCACCGGGGCCGAGAAAAGCGCACACCGCGGACTGCACCCGGAGAAGACCTGGTTCGGCGCTCGAGGACGCGGGTTCGATTCCCGCCAGCTCCACACGTAGAATAGGCCCGTGACCTGCGGAAATGCAGGTCACGGGCTTTCTGTTTGAACTGACATCAACAAGGCGTCAACAGAAATCGGGGAGGATGGGGTCATGGCGAGCATCCGTGAGAACCGCCCGAAGACCGCTGAACCGACCTGGAGCGTGCTCTACAGGCATGGCAACAAGCAGGCGTCGAAGACCTTCGACAATCCGAGCGACGCCCGAGACCTCAAGGTTCTGATCGACCAATTCGGGGCCGACGAGGCGTTCCGGATGCGCGCCGAACGCGCAGCGCCTCAGGGCATCACGGTGCGAGATCTCGCCGAACGGTGGCTGGAGTACAAGAAGCGTGACCTGACGCCCCGCGCAGCAGCGGACTACCGGCGCGACTACTACAACTGGCTGGATCCGTTCTTCGGGCACAGGGCTGCCGCGTACATCACCGAGGCCGACGTGCAGACCTGGGTCGACCGGGACCTGAGCCGGCGACTCGGCGCGAAGTCGGTCGGCGACAAGCACGCCATCCTGCACGGGATGTTCAAGTGGGCCAGTGCCCGGACCCGCGGCATCGTGCCTCACAACCCGTGCAAGGAGACCGAGCTGCCTAAGAAGGTCAAGACGTCGGTCAAGGGCCTCACGATGGCCGAGTGGCTGGCGCTGCGCGAGGCGTTCTACCAGGTGAACGAGGACGCCGCCGACCTGGCACTGTTTCTGGCCTCGACCGGCTGGCGCATCGGCGAGGCAACCGCACTCATGGTGCGCAATGTCGAGGACGAGGGCCGGATGTACGTCGACGTCTCGCACGTGAATCGGAAGGGCTCCGGTGTGGTCGCTGGCGCCAAGTCCGAAGCGGGCTTCCGTCGCATCGACGTGAGTGCCGAGTGCGCCCGCATGCTCCGGCGTCGACTCATCGGTCTCGGTCCGAACGACTACGTGTTCACCAACTCGGCATCACCGACCGGACTCTGGGAGCCTTCCACCTTCCGGCGTCGCTACTGGGCCAAGGCCGTCAGGCTGGCCGGGCTCGGGGACCGGAAGCCGACGCCTCACTGGCTTCGTCATACCCACGTGATGCTCTGCCACACGGCCGGGATGAGCCTGCCCGAGATTCAGCGACGCATCGGACACGAGCACATCTCCACGACCATCGACGTCTACGGCAGGAAGCTGGGGGAGGCGGCACCGGAGGTCATGGACCGCCTCGATGACCTGCTCTCGGGGCACGGGCGGCAGGTTGTCGCCGGGTCGGTCATCGCGCCCGAGCTGGAGTAGTACGCGGAATCGAACACATGTTCTACTACCCCCATGCCCACCCGTCACGTCTGGCTCCTGCCTCCCCTCGGCGTGGGCGAACCGCGGCAGGGCTTCGTGCTGGAGTGGCGCAAGGTCGAGCAGCGCACGGGCCCGCCGCAGTGGCAGGCGCGGGTGCTGTTCGTGCGCGGTGAGCAGGTGGTGGTCGAGTGGTGGTACGCGGTCTACCTGGTGCCGGTGGTGTCGGAGGGGCCGGGAATGACAGAACGCCCCGCCGCCACCCGAAGGTGACGACGGGGCAGGTGTCGAGCTGGTGTCAGCGGCGGCGCAGGATGTGCACCGGGAACCACGTGACGAACCCGGCCCACGAGGCGAGGAACGCGCATCGACCGACCGCGGTGTCGGTGTGGTAGATCAGCCTCGTGCACTCACTGAGCGTTGAGCCGTCGTGACGGCGATCAAGAGCGGCGTCGATGACGACCAGCGTGCCGATGCCTGCGACCCAGACGGCGGCCTTGTGCACGGTCAGTCCTGCGGCTTCACCGGCTGCACGCGCGCCCGCACGACGAGCGCGAGAACAGCGGCGCTCACGGCGAGGATGGCACCGGTCTGCTTGGCCGACAGTTCGACGCCGAACGCGATGAGCAGGGCGAGCAGCGCCTGAACCAGCCCGGTAACCACGGCCGGCTCCCGGCGGATCAGGGCCAGGAGCGCGCTCACTTCGCGGCCTCCCGCTCGATGCTGGTGAGCATGCCGGACGCCTTGCGCTTGCCGCTGGTGGCGGTGCTGGAGTCGATGGGCGTACCCCAGAAGATGTCACGCAGCTCCTGGCGGACGCCGGGGTCCTTGAGCATCTCGACGAACTGTGCGGGTGTCATGTTGTCCTCCTCGTAGTCGAACGGCTCGATGGGGTTGGGTCGCCAGGGGTCGGGGTCGGGTGCGTTGTCGGCGAGTCCGTTGCGCCCGCCTCGGTAGTCGGAGACTTGTGCGGCAGCGGCAACAGAGAGGGTCAGGTTGCCGATCTGCACCGCGTGGACGTGGGCTCCCCAGATGCGCTTTCCGTTGCGGGTCAGCTCGGGGCGGTACCAGGCGGCGAATCCGCGGCGGCGGAGGGCGCGGGCTGTGTCGAGGCCGAAGAGGTCGTCACACCAGCAGTCGACCGCACCGCCGCCAGCATGAGTCCCAGCGGACTCGCTGACGCTGGTGTTGAACGAGCCCTGGTAGATCGTCAGCGTGCGCCCGATGTCAGCCTCGACAGCTTCGAGAGCGGCGACGGTGTAGCGGTCGAAGGTGTGGCCGCGCCAGGTGATGCGCGCGTAGCGGTCGTCAGCCATGTCGAATCACCCATGCGTCCTTCACGCCAGCCTCCTTGGCCGCCTTCATCGACTCCGCTCCGCCCAGCTCGGGCAGTGCATAGGCCGCGATCCGTGCCTTGGCCACGCGCTGCATGACCCGGATGCGCTGCCAGGTCGCGACCGTCCGGAAGCGCGGGTCACTCTTGGGCTCCAGCACGGCCTCGATGTCCAGGCGCGCGCACTCGGCGAGCAGCGTCTCTAGCCGCTGGATTCGGTAGCCGCCGTCTTTGGTGCGTAGTCGGCGCACGCGTCGCCACTTCATGTCGGCCACCCGGGCCTTGCGCGCGAGGGGCAGCAGGGGGTCTCGGAAGCCGTCTCGGAGCATCGGCTGGCCCCAGTGAGTGCCGACGATCACGCCGTCCTTGGTCATCTGCATGTCCAGATCGATCGAGGTGTAGCCCTCGGCAGCGGCCTTGCGGATGCCGCGCAGGCTGTTCTCCTGGTGGTACGGGGTGCCGTGCGGTACGTGGTAGATGCGGCGGGTCATGGGCGCTCCTCAGTGGGGCAGGTCGAGCGAGGTGAACGCGTCCTCGATGTCCGAGGGCAGGGGCGGAGCTTCGACACCTTGAGTGGCCAGGGATTCGCGGAGGCGCAGCACTTGGCGCAGGAGCGAGCGGGCGATGGCGCGGTAGCGGTCGACCTCGGCAAGCGCTGCTGCGAGGCGGTCGCGCAGACCGCTGTTCTCGTCCTCGACCGCTGTCACGCGTTCCTCTAGCGCTGTGATCCGGCCCTCGTACTGGTCGGCGAGCTTCTCCCACCGCTGGTCGACGGTGAGCGCCGCCTCGGCCTCCTCCTTGCCGTGGTTCCGCAACCAAGCGACGCCCTCGCGTAGACCGAGAACGACCGGGCCGGATAGCAGCGCGATCCAGAGAGCGTCAGACATGCGGCGTCCCTTCGATTACCTGATTCGGGATGTATCTGGCGGCCCGGTGGTGCACTCTTGTAGGCATGAATTCCCGGGAGGGCTGGCAGCTCGGGCACCGGCCTACGTTGGATGGAGTGCGCGGCGTCGCGATCCTGCTCGTGCTCTTTGGTCACGGCTTCCAGAACTACAAGGTCGGACCTGCCGCAGCCGCGGGCGTCACGCTGTTCTTCGTCCTGTCCGGCTACCTGATCACCGGCATCCTGCTCGACCGGCCGTCGCTGCGGACCTTCTATGCGCGCCGACTGACCCGACTTGCGCCGCCGCTGTTCGTGATGGTGCTGGTGGTCCTCATCGTTGGCGGGATCTCCTGGACACACGCCATCGGTGCTCTCACCTGGACGCAGAATTACACCGAGTACCACATCGACACGTGGCCCTTCGGTGTCACGTGGTCGCTCGGCGTAGAGGAGCAGTTCTACCTACTGTGGCCGCTCTTCTTGCTCGCTGTCCCACGGAGGCATCTATCGCGATCCCTCGTCATCCTGTTCGCCGCTCTCATGGCATGGCGGATGTGGCGGGCATTCGGTGGAGACCTGATCCAGTCATACACGTCCGTCGAATGTGCGGGAACCGCGATGGTTGCAGGTGCCTACGTGCGGGCACGCTCGGTGCAACTATCTGCTGGGGCCGGATCCATGGGCATCTACGTCCTCGTGTGCCTGATAGGCGCAACGTGTGCGATCGGGAGCGTCGCATGGTTGGCGTTGCCGATCTTCGCCACCGTTCCATGCGCCATGCTCGTCGCGTCGCACGAAAGCCTGTCGCGCTGGCTGGCCCGTCCATGGTTGGTGTGGTGTGGGATCACGTCGTACTCGATGTATCTCTGGCATGACACGCTGCCGAGCCTGTTCGATGCCGAGACGCTACCGTGGGGCGTCGCTGTCGGCGCACTCGTCGGAGTGGTCGCCTACTACGCCGTGGAACGTCCAGTCATGCGTTGGCGCTCGCGGTCACATCGCGTCGAAGTGCGCGTCCGTCCGGGTGTTGGTGAGCTTGGTGGGGTAGTACGCGGCCCACGCCATATCGACAGCACCGGTCTGAAGGATGTCCGAAGCGCCGGACCAGTACCCGTGAAGGCGGAATGACGAACTCGCGAGTGCCGTCGCTGTCGTCTTCGCACCCGTGATCAGAGTGCTCTTGTCGACCCTCATGGTCATTCCGCCAGTTCCCCACGAACAGATGACGTGATGCCAGACGTTCGTCGACAAAGCCGACGGTGAATCAATCGCCTGCACTGAGCCGTCGTTGACGCTGAAGGACAGCTTCCCAGTCGTCAGGAGCGCTACGTAGGTGTTCCCGCCGAAAACGCCGCTGCTCGGGCACCACGACTGGAGGATCAAGTTGGCCGCCGGTGCTGCTGCATACCTGAACCACATCTCGTAGGTCCCGGAACTCGGTCCGGTCTGCGTATACGTGGATCGAAGGAACCCGGCAGATCCACCCCACGCCGCGGCGTCATTGGGAACCCCATCAGGACCAGTGGCCGTCGAAGCCGGGGCCGTTCCGGATAGGACGGTGAGATGGCGGGCATTGCCCGAGGAGTCGGCATACCCAGAGGAGTACGTGGACATCGGAAGAATGATGTCCGGGGTGTCGGACAGGCATGTGGAAAGGTAGGCGGACCCTGTGCCACCGACCACCGCGTGCGCGGCGATTACTCCGAGGCTCACGCTGACAGCCGTCCGTAGGCGAGCCAGGTGTCCGTGGCCGTCTTCAGTAGCCCGAAGGTGCCGTACTGGGCCGCGACCTTCAGCCCAGGCGTGCCGTTGATGGTGACGCCCGATCCGGGCGTGATGGTCACCTGGCCGGCGCCCAGTTGCGCGCCCTCGATGACCGAACCGACCGGATATGCGACCGAGGAGTTCGGGGGCACGGTGAACGCGACTGAGGACGCGTTCGACAGGGTCAGGAACGCGCCAGGGTTGGCGTCGGTCAAAACCCCTGTGTAGGTAGTGCCGGTCTGTGCATTGATGACCCGCGACAGGGGGACGAGGGTCGCCCAATCAGTCCACGCCGCGCCACTGTTGCGGTGGATCACGTTGTGCGTGGTGCACATATACAGCGAATAGACCGGCGCCGATCCGACCGGTGGAAGGTTCGCGTGGGTGTCGGGTCCGAGGATGTGATCCTGCCAGCGAGAGGTCACGCGGGCACCTCCGAGTACACGAGCTTGTTGTCGGCATCCCAGACCAGATCCGGCACGCCTCCGATGACGGTCGTCAGTGGGAGTAGGCGGGTAGTAATCGCCGCTGAGACTTGAAGTTCGTGCGTTGCCGGATTCGGCGTCAACGCCACACCGGCACCCGCTGTGAGGCGGTACCACTCGCGGAACCGGACGCCCGACTTCTGGATCGTGTAGTACCCGTCCGCCGATGCGGAGGAGAGCGGGTCGAGGCCATCGGGTGCGATGCGCGCAGTCATCAGAGACCCCCTTCGCTCGCTGCTAGAAGCAGGGTGACGGCATCGACGGACCCGAAGGACCCGCTGAGCGTGAACGATCCAGGGGGAGAGGTCTGCTCGATCGGGTCGATCCAGTGGCCGGTCCACACCGAGTCCAGTGGGTCGTCTGCAATGCCGTCAGTGGAGTACTTCCCGCTGGTGTCGCCCGGGGCGGTTCCCGCAGCCCCGGCGTTGAAGCAGCACAAGGCGACGATGGTCGCCTGAGCATTAGGGAAGGTCGGAGCAGTTATCGGGTTCGCTCCGACCAGCGCGTAGGCCGACGAAGCGACCGAAACGCCCCGGTAGACCGTCAGGGTCGTGGCGGCCCGGTTGAACCCGGCGCCGTCGATGTTCACCGCCAGCGGGGTCATCGAACCGTCCGCGTACCCCCAAGCGACGAGCTGGAACGGCCGCCCCTGCTGCTGCCCGACGATCCGTGGGTCGCTCGTGCTCGCACTCGACCACGCGGCAGCGGTGAGCACCATCAGGTCGCCGGCCTGCGTTCCCGCTGGGATCGCGACACTCGTGGTGGTGCGGATGACGGACGTGACGCCGATGAACTCGGGCACAACCTGGCCGGGCTCGTCGTAGATGTACCGGTACTGGGCGGAGAACGCGTCGTTGACCTCGATGAGGTGCCCGGGGTCGGAGATGATGATGACCTGAGCCTCCTCATCGACCACGAAGTGCTCGTTCGGCCACGCGATGCCCGCAGTGCCGAGCCCACGCGGATGCCAGCGCAGGAACACCGACTCCTCATCGGGCACGTGCGAGAGCCGGAATGACTGGGCGCCCGCAACGGTCACGGTCAGCCGGTCGCCCCATTCCCATTGCCACTGGTAGGCACCATCCGCGCCGCCCCCGTCATCGCTGCCAACCAGGAGCGACCCGTCACGAACCGGCTGCGGTGTCGCGAACCGGCCATCGAGATAGCCCGGGTCGAGGCTGCGGAGATAGGACTGCTGGTGGCGGATGACGGCCAGGGCATCAGGGGTGTCGCGACGGGACGGCTGCTGCGGCATCGGCTCTCCTTCAGTCCTCGAACAGCTGGAGCGTCCAGAGCGGCAGACCGGTGTCGTCGACCTCGCCAGCAATCGACATGACCCGGAACCGTCCCCAGGTGGTCGCGCCGGAGCGCTTGAACCCGATCCAGTCCGCGACGTTGAAGTGCTTGTAGGGCTGCGGACCGACCGCGCCGGAGATCTTGACCGTGATGGTCTGCGGCGGGTTCGCGAGATCCGGGAGCATCGCGCCCAGAGACGCCGAGGTCTGCGTGGACGAGCGGGCAGACCCGAGCGACACTCCCGCTTCCCGCAAGCCGTTCGCCGCAATGCTGGCCGAGTCCGAACGAGCCACCCACCCCGTCCGCGAGCGTGCAGCCAGATAGTTCCGGATCGCTGGCGTCTGTGCGCCAGACTCGTCGACTACCTGCGTCAGCCGCACTGCCTGAGTTCCCCGCGAACGGTCCGCGCCGCGACGACGCCAGGCGTTCAGCTTCATGCCGGGGGTCATCGCCACATCCACGCCCTGCTCGACCAGCCGTTGCAGCCACTCCAGCCCCAGCGACTCGACCGCCAGCGACATGTCCCGGCGACTCGTCCACGCCGACCCAGCGGAGTCCTTCGTCGTCGAGAACCCGTACGTGATCCCCGAATGGCCAGCGCAATTCCGCGCGATCTGCTCATCCGTCAGCCGCTTGAGGATCTGTGCGGGGAACCATCCCGGAGGCCCAGACATCTGCCGCCGCACCGTCCATGTCGCCGGGTTCGAGCGGCGCACGTAGGCCACGATGTCTCCATCGGACTGCACGCGTGCGATCGTGCACAGGAAGCCCGACCGGTTCGAGTTGCCATCCGTCGCTGGAGAGTTCTGCACCTTCGCGGCGACGTAGTGCGTCCCGGCCGCGAGCTGGAGCACGATCTTGGTCGGCGTCCGCCAGTCACCCGGTCCAGCGGTCGCACGGACCTCGCCGTCGACCTGGAACTCCAGCGTGTCGTCACCGCACACCCAGAACTTGACCCGCGACGCCTTCGCGAGCGTGAAGGAGGAGCGGAAGTAGCAGATCTCGTCCGGGACACCGGTGCCATCCGGGTTCTTCCACCACAGCCACTGAGCCTTGCGGTCCGGCCACCCCTTCGGGAGGTGCCGCTTCTTGTAGCTCCAGCGCCACGAAGAGCGGACCAGCTTGCCGATTGGACGCCGCCACTCCGAGGCCACGAGCCATCCGCCGATGTTCGGGTTCGACCCGTAGTCGAAGGTCCGCTCGTCGGCTGCTTCCGGACGCCACCCGTACTCGGGGATCAGCATCCCGGAGTTCAGGACGCCGAGAGCGCCAAGGCCGCTGCGCGAGTCGGTCCGCTGCGCCGTCGCCTGATCCACGCTGTAGCCAGGCTCAGCATCGAGCACGATCCGGAACACGTCCGTGTTGCCGACCGTGACGACCACGTGATTCCCGTTGGCCCAGATGGTCGGGTACTTGGTCTCCAGGTCGTCGTACCGGGTGACGTCGATCGACCCCGTGCCCGCCGAGTTGTGCTCGTCGGTCCACGACAGGCCCTTGGTGTGGGGCAGGTGGCAGATGAACGTGCCCGTCTTGGTGAGCACGCGGGCGCGTACGGCATCCGGCGCGGTGGATGGAACCTCGGGCTCAAGGACCAGCCCCGGCAGGCCGTAGACGATGATGTTCTCGGCGCATTCGCCTGTTGCGACCGAAGCCACCACGCCCGGCTTGCCGGAGACGTTGATGGCGCTCGCCCGAGCACCGACGATGACGACCACGGGCTAAGCCACCGCGTAGGCGTAGATGCCAGCCGAGTCAAACTGATAGCCCGTGACGGTCGTGTTGCCCCCGACTCCCTGAGAGAAGTCGGTGTAGGCCAATATCGGCGACGTTGCCGGGGTGCCGGTGTCGACGTAGACGTATCCCCAGCGAGCTGAGACCGAGAGGCCCGCAGTCGTGATGTCTGCCGCGTCGACAGTGACGATGTTGGTCGAAGCATCAAGCGTCACCGTGACACTGGTGAGCGCAATACCCCCGGCCGTGTAGCTGGTCCCCGCCGCCTCGTTGGCGTTGACGTCGTTGATGTAGTCGTTCGCGTCCTGATCCGGGGTGTGGGTTGCCGTGACGAACATCATCTTCACGGTGCCAAGCGCAATCAGCGCCTGCTCTGCCAGCTTCGGATGGTTCGACGGGACGACGGTCGGAGCGGTCACGGCATCTCCTACTGGTAAGCGGGCTGGTAGTCGATGGACGCGGTACCGGCCGACACGGTGAGCGTGTTCGAGCCCGGGTGCAGCAGCATCGGGTGCAGCTTCGTCCAGGACAGCGACGACGAGAGGTCTGTGCCGCCCGTGATCGCCTTCGCAGTCTTGGCGACGACATCGACGACGACGCCGCCGGTCGGCACGGTGGCGTTGAACGTGAACTCCGCCACCACGACGCCACCAACGGTGTTCGTGACCGTGCGGGCGGCACCAGCGGCGAGGGTGATCGTCATGGCGCGGGTTGGGAGGTCGCCGAGGATTGCGTGGGCACCCGCTGCTGAGGCGATGTTGATGGAGGTGCCGAGCCAGGGGCCGCCGGTGATGAGCCAGTCAATGTCCAGCGTGGCTACCGTCTCGGACGGCCAATCGATCCGGTCGTCCTGACGCCGAGCCGTAACAGTCTGCGTGGTGTTCGAGGCTCCGCCCTCGGGATCCGGCATGGTCCGCGACAAGATGACCGTCAGGCCCGGCTTGCAGCGACGACGCAGGGCGCGGATGGATGCGAGCACGTCGTCATAGTTCGTCCCGCGGATCAGGTACATCGTGGAGCGTAGGTACGGGGGGAACACGCCACCCTCGATGCCTCCTCCGCTCAGGCCCGGGAACGTGGTGACCCCAATGTTCTCGGCCGACCCTGTCCAGAGGCCGGATCCGTCGTGGGTCAGCTTGACGCTTGCGGATGCGAGATCCACGCCATCGACCAGGTACGCCGAGGCGCTGAGATCCGCGACCATCAGATCAGTCCATTCAGCAGCGCCGGGTCACTCGGAACCTTCACGATCGGCGTCTCGCGCAGCGCGGTCCGCATCGCCCACAGGAGCGCCTCGCGGCTGTCGCGGTACTCGAACAGACGTCGACCAGAGACCGCGTTCGCGAGCTGGTTGTAGTCGATGCCCTGCCCGCTCGACCCGCTGGCAGGGGCCCACACGCGGCCACCGTTTGCGTAGGCCGGCATCGCGCGCATCATCGCGTCAGCAGCAGCGACCAGACCACCATCCGCGAACCGCATCGAGTTGATGCTGTCGAACATCGCGACGCCGTACTTGTCTACGGCCGCAGCGCGGACCACGTACTCGCCATTCGATAGGCGTGCCGGAATGCTGTCCGAGGTGGCCGTGCCAGGTCCGACGATGTACCCACCATGCGCGTTCGCTGTCGCCTCGGCCACGGTCGCGTTCGTCGACCCCGTGACCTTCACGTGAATGTTGCGGTCGTGCAGGTCGTCTAAGAGATTCTTGAGCGCCTGCGCCGCGGTCATTGCCTGGCCCGTATTCGCGTGCACGTCGATGACGCGAGACTGCGGGATCTCCAGGAAGCTCCTCGCGAGCCGCTTGGCCTGCTCGATCGGCACGCCCATTCCAACCGCCGTGTCTATGAACGTCTGGCGGGCTTCGGCGAACCGCTTCTTGTTGTTCTTGACCGCCTCGGATTGGTTGTTCCAAGCTGCCGCCAGGGAGGAGATGACGCCGCGGTTCTTCAACGCCTCGTCGCTGTTTCCCTTGATTCCAGCGTTCGACTCCTTGGCCTGCTTCATGGCGTCCTTGACGGCCTGCCGCCACTGGGTCTCCGCATCGAAGGCCGACAGGGCAGCTTGCCGCTGGTCCCGCATCGCCTGCGCCAGGCCAGTGATCTGTTCTGCCGTCAGCGCGGCCGAACTGCCAGCGTCCCCGATCTTGCTCGACAGGTTTGCGGTGGGTCCGGTCGCTGCATCGGCGGCGTCCCCAGCGTTCTCCACCGCCAGGTAGTACTGCTTGAAACCCTGGGAAAGCAGGTCGGAGTCCGCCCCAGCATCCTTGATCCGCTGAATGATCGCGGCGGCCTTATCGCCCTGTCCGCCTTCGACCAACGCGGCCAGTGCCGCATCAAGCTTCTTGATGTTGTCGACGGCCGTGTCGAAGCCGACGCTCTTGGAGTCCTGCAACTTCTCGAACGGGTTTCGCATGATGGACTTCAGCGGCCCAGAGTTCTGCACGAGCGCGCGGTTGAAGCCGGTGAGGCCGTCATCCGTGGCCTGATGCAGCTGTCGCACCAGGTGATCCAGATCCTTGCCGAACTTGTCGCGAATCTCCCCCGTGACGCGGCCACTAGCCAGCGCTTCGAGGCTCCGACCGAGGTTGGAGTCGTCGAGGTTCTGGTTGAACAGCGACGAGATAGTTGAGTCGACGATCTCCAGGCCGGCGAGGATTGCGCTCACCTTGAGGCCAGTGTTGAGAAGCCTTCCGGCCCGGGTTCCCGATACACCGAGTTGGTCCAGTGCTGTGCGGGTCTCGGCCACGGCCCGCATCACGCGAGAGAACACGAAGAGCGTCCCGGCCGCCGCGGCAGTCAGGCCGAGGATTGCAGTCACGGAACCCTGTGCCGAACCGGGCAGCTTGTTGAACGCGTTCGCCGCATCCGTCGCGCCCTGGACCAGACTGCGGAGCGGACCCTGCGATCCCTCGCCCGCACCGATCAGTGCCGTCTCCAGGGAGCCCTTGAACTGCTCCAGGTCGCCCTTGAGGTTGTCCATCTTGATCGCGGCCGTCTCGGCGGCATAGCCCTGGTCGTTGACCTTGTCCGTCCAGTCGGCGATGCCCTTCGCGCCCTGGTCGTAGAGCACGTTCGCTGCCCGGATGGCGTCGGTGCCGAAGATGGTCGAGAGGGCCGCCTGGCGCTGCTCGACACTCAGGTTCTTGAGGCCATCCTTGAGCTTCTGGGCGTACTGGGCCATGCCGATGAAGTTGCCCTGCGCGTCGAACGCCGAGAGGTTGTACTGCTTGATCAGGTCGGCGGCCTGCGCGGACTGTGGGTTGAGCCGCAGCAGCATCGTGCGGAACGAGGTGCCCGCATCGGAGCCGAGCAGACCAGCCGACGCGAATGCGGCGAGCGTGCCAGTGGTCTCTTCGATCGAGACACCCGCCTGCGAGGCGACAAGGCCCGCCTGCTTGAGTGCCATCGACATGTCGGAGACGTCGCCCTGCGCCTTGCCAGCGGCGGCCGCAAGGAGGTCCGCCACGTGGGGGACATCCTTGCCGGAGAGCTTGAACTGGGTGAGTGCCGTCGCGGCGATCTGAGCGGCGTCGGCGACACCGAGGCCACCAGCGGCAGCGAGGTCGAGGGCGCCTGAGAGTCCGCCAGCCAGCACGTCCTTGGTCGAGACGCCAGCCTTGGCCAGTTCCTCGATGCCGTTCGCTGCCTCGGTGGCCGAGAACTTGGTATCAGCGCCCGCCTTGATCGCCGCTGCCCGCAGCGCCTCCATGTTCGCGGCCGTCTCATGCGTCGCCGCGCGGACGTTCGACATGGCCTGGTCGAAGTTCGCCGCAGACAGAACGGCGGCACCGAGCCCAGCAGCAGCCGCCAAGCCAACCTTGCCCGCCGTGTCACCGATCTGCGTGAGACCGGCGCGCATCTTCTTGCCATTGGCGTCGAGCGCGGTGAGCTTGGTGTTCAGCTCGGTGACGTTCCGCCCGGCGGTCGTGATGCCCGCCGTCAGGTTCGTGAAGATGCCCTTGAAGGTGTATGTCACTGAGCGTTCGGGCACCGTGACACCGCCCTTCGGGGTACGTTGCGGGGATGACTGACGGGAAGCGAGTGCGAGCAACGTTGATCGCGGCGCTACTGGCAGCCCTCGGGTGCTGTGTCGCGGCGTGCGGGGGCAATGAGGACGCCAGCGGGTACGTCAAGATCGCGTGTCATGACTGGGTGAAGGACCGTTTGAAGTCGCCCGGCCCTGCAGAGTTCTCAGAGGATTCAGTGAGCAAGGTGAACGAACAGCGCTACATACTCACGGGCGCAGTCGACTCACAGAATGGATTCGGCGCGATGATTCGCAACACGTACCGCTGCGAGGCCAGCCACGTAGGCGGCTCAACTCGACTCGTCAGCCTCACTGGCTTGACCGAATAGGCGCGTCTGGCCAGTTCGCTGGCTGAGGAAGTCGTCGTCCGGGTTCTCGTCGGTCTCGGCGAGGTACAGCGAGTGGCCGTCAAGGAAGTGGAACGGGGTGGCTCGCGAAGGCGTCTCGGACCAGAGCTGTTCCTTGCCGTCGTGATACGGCTTGTCCTTGTGCATCAGCTCGAAGAGTCGCTTCGCCGCCGCCAGCTGTGCGGACGGCCAGCAGATGCGGCGCTGCGGGTACCAGTCCCGCTCATCATCGGGACACTCGTTCATCGGCCCGTGGTGGACGGGACAGGTCGTGTGCTCGCGCTCCCACAGTGCGATCCAGAATTCGGAGTCGGGAGAGTCGAGAAAGTCGGCCACCGTGCGGTGGCCGGAGCGCGCTGCTAGTTCGAGGTCGCGTCGGAGGTCTGGCTCGGCTTGGACCCGAGCCGCAGCGTAGGGTCCGCGACCGCGCTCCCGCGGTTGAGCGCGAACGCCGTCACGAACAGGCGATCGTAGTAGTCATAGTCCGAGAGCGAGTCCAGGAACGTGGTGACGTCGCCATCGATGGTCGATGCGGGCTCGTCGACCGACAGCGGCAGGAGTGCGTCGGGCATCGTCTCCATGTTCACGCCGAGGACGGCGTCGCCATCCACCCCGTCGCGCGCCTTGTGATCGCTGACGAGTTCGCGAAACTTGCGTCGGCGCAAGGCGTTGAGCACTACCTTGACCCCGCGCCCATCAGCCTCAGCGGCGAACGCATCGCGGTCGGCCACGGCCGTGTCGTACGCAGCCTGAGCTTCCACCCGAGGATCTTCCTGCCCCATCAGACGTGGCACGCTCTGCCCGTCGCGGGCCTGCTTCTCGACCCGCTGTCGGGTCTCCTCGGCGCGCGCGACCGCCCGATCGAGCTCGGCCAGCCGGTCGAGGTCGTCGCCCTGGTGGATGACGACGGTGGTGGTTCGAGGGGTGATGCTGGTCATGCTCATTCTCCTTGCCGAGTGGATGCCGAGTAGGGAGGAACCCGCCGCCGGTACTCGGCAGCCCGGCGGCGGGTCGCCAGGAGGATCAGGGACCGGCGACGACGGCGATGTTGTCGAATCCGTCTCCGGTCACCGCGACGCCAGCCTTGAAGACGTAGACGCCCTCGGCGGTCTGCGCCGACTGGTCGATCACCGCAGGCGTGATGTCCACGGGCCGGGCGTCCAGGAACTCACCCACGGTCGTGGTGTCCGCCGTGTCGTTGAGAACGTTCTGCCGACGTGCCATGAACCCGGAGAATCCGGCGCGCAGGAACTCGAACGCCTTCTTGTCGTTCGCGCTCGAAGCGGCCTGCGGGTTCACGACGCCAACGATGTCCACGCCCTGCGTGGTCGAGGGCAGCAGCACCTCTGGCACCGTGTTGTTGCACAGCAGCCGGGGGGCGGAGCCCTTGTTGAACTGGACCGTCCAGCCCGTGTTCTCCTCGGTGAGGAAGCACGTGATGTAGAAGCCGCCAACGGCCTCGATCTCGGTCTTCTTTGGCGGATTCGAGAGCGTCGGAACCAGCCAGAACGACGTCATCTTGAGGACGCTGTGCAGGCCAGGCTTGATCGGTGCGGCCATGGTCAGATCTCCTTCTCAGGTGCGGCCGACGTCTGGCCGGCGTCTTCGCCAGAGCCCTTTGCTCCGGACGTCTTGTTGCGGCGGCGCTCTTGCGCACTACCGGGCAGTGGGTCACCGAGTGGCATGCGGGTCTTGGTCGGGGCCGGAATCCCCTCAGGGCCGAGAGCGGGCTTGTCGATCACCGCGTCATGCAGCCCGAGCGCGTCAACTTTCGCCGCGTCGTAGGTGTACTCAGCCCCGCTCACGGGATCCTTGATGCGTACGTATTCGGGCATCAGGCGGTCTCCTTGTTGGCGAGGAAGGTGAGCGGCATCGTGGTCGCGATCACACCCGTGTCGTTGGGGTCGCGGTTGATCGACGGCTGATCGAGCGCGGCACGGAGCGGCGTCGTCGGCTTGTAGTCGTCGAAGGTGAGTTGCTTGTCCAGCAGCGCGCCGAGAGCGTCCTCAAGGAGGTCCGTGGCCGAGTCCGTCGTCTTGCCGAACGCCTGCAACGTGACGACGCCGTAGCGCTGCTTCGTTTCCGAGTCGAGCGTGTAGTAGCCACCGCCGCCGAGCACCGCCGAGTACACGCCGTACGGATAGGTCGGGGAGGCTGGGACCTTCCCTAGCTGGTACAAGCGCGGCACAGCGGCCGTCGCACTGGCGACGGCTCCCAGGAGCGTGGTGGTCACGGCAGCGCGAATCCGATGGCAGCGTCGGCGAGACGGTCCAGGCGGCGCTCAGCGAGGGGCATAGCGCGCAGGCCGTCCAGGTGCGGCGGCTGGTTCTGCGACCCGAACTCGAAGCCCGGACCCATGCCGCCCTGACGCTTGCCCGACTCCGGGCCCGTCTCCACCTCGATCGACGTCAGCGCGCCGGTGCGCATCTCGGTCGTGATCGCGTTCGGGTAGTGCTTACCGTGTTCGCCAGAGGTCGCCTGGGCGTTGTGCTGCCAGTCGTCGCGGAAGCCCTCGCCAGCGCCCCGGAAAGCGTCGAAGAGTCCAGAGGCGATCTTGGCTGGAGCCTTCTCGAAGTCACGGGCCAGGTCGGCGAAGTCGTTCACGTCAGCACCTCCGAGACTTCAAGCCGCCGAGCAGTTGTCTGCGAGCCCGGCGCCGGGCCGGCAAGACGGACCACCGTGTTGAGCATGGTGGGATCCGAGAGTGCGTCGACCGCTGTGCACCGAGCGACCGCGTTCAC
>JAGIBL010000008.1 GCA_017744365.1 Nocardioidaceae bacterium
CCTCCGCGGTCTCGTCGAGCGCGCGCTCCAGATCCCCGACGAGCCCCACCAACGGGTGACTCGCCGCGCGTTCCGGGATCCAGCTGACCATGACCCCACGCTACGGACGACCACCGACAATTCGCCTCAAAACAAGGGGATCCGGTGTGGCAATGTCGCTGCAATGTCAGTTTGCGTCAATTGCCACGACGGGCCTTCTTGCGCAGCAACCACCAGGGTGACGGCGACCTCCCGGCCCACGCGATCGACCGACCGTCCTCGGTGGTGACGACACCGCCGCGGCCAGGACGCGCAGCCAGGAGAGCGGGCCCGATCAGTAGGAACGGTACGAACTCGGGAACGCCGGCTCTTGCGTCCCCCTCGTCGTCCAGGAACGGACCGCCGGCAAACGCGAGAGCGAACGCGGCGAGGAGCATGCCGAACGCGCGGCCGACGTCGAGGTGGATCGGGCGTCTGGTCGCCGGCTCTGTCCAGGCGCTGCCGGACTTGGCCAGGAGGATGTTCACCCCTGCCCACCCGCCCCACCGAGCAAGGGCTGGCAGGACGGGCACCACCACACCGAGCGCTCCTGTCCCTCGGGGCCCAGCTCGGCGTAGGCGATGGGCGTGCCGCAGCGCAGGCAGGGGCCGCGGCGGCGGTACACCCAGAGGCGGCGCCCGGGGCGGCGGTCGCCGGTGGTGATGCGACTGACCCGGTCGCGATGGGCGAGCAGCAGCTGGTGGGCGCGCTCGACCATCCGGGGGAGGTCCGGGACGGCCTCGACCGGGGTGTGCGGGTCGACGCCGGAGAGGAAGCAGAGCTCGGCGCGGTAGACGTTGCCGATCCCGGCCAGGTTCCGCTGGTCGAGCAGAGCCTGGCCGATGGGGACGTGGGCCTGGCGGGCCAGCCGGCGCTGCGCTTCCTCGGCGTCCCAGTCGGGGCCGAGCAGGTCCGGGCCGAGGTGGCCGACCAGGCGGTCCTCGTCGCCGGTCGCCACCAGGTCGACGATCAGGGTGAAGCCGACCGCCTGCTTGGTCGCGGTGGTGAGCGCGACCCGCGCCTCGTGCTCGGGCTTGCGCCAGCGAGCACCGGCGTCGTAGACCTCCCAGCCGCCCTCCATCTTGAGGTGGGTGTGCACGGTCAGGTCGCCCTCGACGCGGGTGAGCAGGTGCTTCCCGCGGCTCACGGTCTCCAGCACCCGTCGGCGGGAGAGGTCGGTGGTGGCCAGGCTGGGCACGCGGAAGTCGCTGCTCACCAGCTCGTGGCCGGTGAGCACGTCGAGCCTGCGCGCGGTCTGGTAGACGGTGTCGCCCTCAGGCACCCAGATCACCCACGCAGTCTCAGCCCCTTGCTGGTGGCGATGAAGCCGGCCGTTTCGAGCGCGGCCCGGATCGTCTCGGAGTCGGCGCCCAGCACGTTGGCCCCGTCGGCCTTCTCGACGGTCAGCTTGCCGAGCGTCCCGCGCCGGACCGCGTCGCCGAGTCCGCCGATCGCCGCGGCGGTGACGTCGGGGTCCTCCCCGAAGGTGAGCAGGGTGCGCCCGCCGCGCTCGACGTACAGGGCGAGCTCGCCCTCGACCAGCACCACCAGGGCACCGGCCTTCCGGCCCGGGCGGTGGCCGCCGTCGAGGACCGGCCAGGGCAGCGCGGCGCCGTACGGGTTGGCCGGGTCGGTGGCCGCGAGCGTGACCGCTTCGAGCTTCTCGGGCGGGGTCGTGCGCTGGTAGGAGCGCAGCCGGTCCACCGCGCCCGCGGTGCCGAACTGGGCCGCGCCGAGCCCCTCGACGAAGTAGCCGCGGCGGCAGCGGCCGGTCTCCTCGAACTTCGCCAGCACCCGGTACGACGACGCGAACCCGCCCGGGACCCGCTCGGCCATCACCGCCCCGCGGGTGACCACGCCGTGCCGGTCCAGCAGGCCCTCGGCGGCCGCGTGCGCACGCCGGGTCGCGTCGGCCTCGATGTCCGGCAGCGCGAACCACCGGCCGGCCATGCTTGTCATGAGCGCTGTCGCCGGTCCCGACCGCGAGGGCAGACCGGGGCGGCGCAGCCCCGAGGAGACCCGGGCGCGCGGTGGCGGCCGGCGGGTCCGGTGCGAGCCGCCGGAGCGGGTCAGCCCGCGCAGCGGCGCGAGCGTGTCGTTGCCGAGCCGGCCTGCCCAGACCAGCTCCCAGACCAGTGCGGCCAGGGCCTGGTCGTCGGTCGAGCCGACCTGGCCGGACAGCTGCCGGAAGAAGTAGGCGCCGCCCCCGGCCAGGGCCTCCAGCACCGCGAGCGCCTCGGCGGACGGCGGGTCCTCGGAGGAGGGCAGCGTCAGCGGCGCGGTGTCGGCCAGATGCAGCGAGACCCAGCCGTCGGACCCGCTGATCGCCCCGTGCCCGGCCCAGAGCACCTCCCCGGCGGCGGTGAGCTCGTCGAGGTACGCCGGCTGGTAGTCGGCCACCCGGCTCGGCAGCACCAGCGACTCCAGTGCGGAGGCGGGCACGGCACAGCCCGCGAGCTGCTCGACCACGGCCAGGACGCCGTCGACCCCGCGGAGCCCGCGGGTCGTGTCGCCGCGAACGTGCTGCCACGCGGGCAGGAACCGGCCCAGCGTCGCGGGCGAGACCGGTTCCACCTCGTGCCGCAGCCGGGCCAGCGAGCGCCGCCGCAGCATCCGGAGCACCTCGGCGTCGCACCACTCGGTGCCCGCGCCGGCCGGGCGGAACTCACCGTCGAGCACCCGGCCCTGCGCGGCCAGCCGGACCAGGGTCTGCTGCACCACCGCGACCCCGAGCCCGAGCCGGGTGGCGACCTCGGCCGCGGTGAACGGCCCGTGCGTGCGCGCGTAGCGGCCGACCAGGTCGCCGAGCGGATCGGCCACCGGCTCGGTGAAGGTCTCCGGTGTCCCCGGCGGCACCGGCACCCCGAGCCCGTCGCGGAGCCGGGCCACGTCCTCGACCACGGCCCAGCGTTCCTCGCCGGCGACCCGGACCTCGACGACGCGGCGTGCCCGCGCGAGCAGGGCGATCGCATCGGCCACCGGGACCGACGACCGCGCGGCCAGCTCGGTCGTCGACAGCGGGCCGACCAGGCGCAGCAGGTCGACGAGTCCTTCGGGATCGCGCGCATGCCGCTCCGGCGCCAGCCGCTGCAGCTCGGCCTCGACCTCGGCGAGCACGTCGGCGTCGAGCAGCTCGCGCAGCTCCGCGCGGCCCAGCAGCTCGGCGAGCAGCCCCTGGTCCAGGGTGAGCGCGGCGGCTCGGCGCTCGGCGATGGGCGAGTCGCCCTCGTACATGAACGCGGCGACGTAGCCGAAGAGCAGCGACTGCGCGAAGGGCGAGGCGCGCTGGGTGGTGACGTCGACCAGCTTGACCCGGCGTTCGGCGATCCGCTTCTGCAGCGCGACCAGCGCCGGCACGTCGTACACGTCCTGGAGCACCTCGCGCACGGTCTCCAGCACGATCGGGAACGAGGGGTAGCGCGAGGCCACCTCGAGCAGCTGCGCGGAGCGCTGGCGCTGCTGCCACAACGGTGAGCGGCGGCCGGGGTCGCGGCGGGGGAGCAGCAGTGCCCGCGCCGCGCACTCGCGGAACCGGGACGCGAACAGCGCCGAGCCGCCGACCTCGGTGGTCACCAGGTCCTCGATCTCGTCGGGCTCGAACGCGATCAGCTCGGCACCGGGCGGGTCCTGGTCGGTCTCGGGGATCCGCAGCACGATGCCGTCGTCGGCGGCCATCGCCTGCGCGTCGACGCCGTACCGCTCGCGCAGCCGGGCGTTGATCGCCAGGGCCCAGGGCGCGTGCACCGGCGTCCCGTACGGCGAGTGCACCACGATCCGCCAGTCCCCCAGCTCGTCGCGGAACCGCTCCACCACGAGCTGCCGGTCGTGGGGGACCGCGTTGGTCGACTCGCGCTGCTCGGAGACCAGGGTGACCAGGTTGGCCGCGGCCCACTCGTCCAGGCCGGCTTCGCGGGCCCGGGCCGTGGCGCCCTCGGCCGGCAGCGAGACCAGGTCGCGGGTGAACGCGCCGATGGCCTCGCCCAGCTCCGCGGGCCGGCCCAGGGTGTCGCCGGTCCAGAACGGGAGTCGTCCCGGCTGGCCGGGGGCGGGGGAGACCAGCACCCGGTCGTGGGTGATGTCCTCGATCCGCCAGGTGGTGGTGCCGAGGGTGAACAGGTCGCCGACCCGGGACTCGTAGACCATCTCCTCGTCGAGCTCGCCGACGCGTCCGCGACCGGACCGTGCATCCGCGCCGACGAGGAACACCCCGAACATGCCGCGGTCGGGGATGGTGCCGCCGCTGGTGACCGCCAGCCGCTGCGCGCCCGGGCGAGCGGTGAGGGTGCCGCTGACCCGGTCCCAGACGATGCGCGGGCGCAGCTCGGCGAACTCGTCGCTCGGGTAGCGCCCGGCGAGCAGGTCGAGCGTCGCGTCGAAGGCACTGCGCGGCAGCTGCGCGAACGGGGCCGTGCGCCGGACCAGGTCGAAGAGCGCGTCGGTCTCCCAGGAGTCCATCGCGGTCGCGGCGACGACCTGCTGGGCCAGCACGTCCAGCGGGTTGGTCGGCACCCGCAGCGCCTCGATGCCGCCGGTGCGCATCCGCTCGACGGCGACCGCCGTCGGGACCAGGTCCCCGCGGTGCTTGGGGAAGAGCACACCCCGGGACACCTCGCCCACCTGGTGACCGGCCCGGCCGACCCGCTGCAGTGCGCTGGCCACGCTCGGCGGCGACTCGATCTGGATGACCAGGTCCACCGCGCCCATGTCGATGCCGAGCTCCAGACTGCTCGTCGCCACCACGCAGGGGAGCCGGCCGCGCTTGAGGTCGTCCTCGATGACGGCGCGCTGCTCTTTGGAGACCGAGCCATGATGCGCACGAGCCAGCACCCCAGGAGCTCCCGACGACTGCCCGGACTGCGCCATGACCTGTGCCGGCACCAGCCGAGACGGCTCAGCTGAACGCCCGGAGCTCTGCGGAGGGTGTTCCTCTGAGCCGTCTCGGCGTCCCGCGCTTTCGGCCCGCTCCGCAGCGATCTCGTTCAAACGCGCCGTCAGCCGCTCCGCGAGCCGCCGCGAGTTGGCGAAGACGATCGTCGAGGTGTGCTGCTCGATGAGGTCGACGACGCGCTCCTCGACGTGCGGCCAGATGCTCCCCGACCGGGCGTCGTCCGAGTCCTCGTCGAGTGCCGTCATGTCCTCGACCGGCACCACCACGCGCAGGTCCCACTGCTTCTCCGAGGACGGCGCGACCACCTCGACGGGAGCCGAGCCGCCCAGGAAGCGGGCCACCTCCTCGATCGGGCGCACCGTCGCGGACAGCCCGACCCGCTGGGCCGGCCGGTCCAGCAGTGCATCGAGCCGCTCGAGGGAGAGGGCCAGGTGCGCGCCCCGCTTGCTGCCGGCGACGGCGTGCACCTCGTCGACGATCACGGTCTCGACGCCGCGCAGCGACTCGCGCGCCTGCGAGGTGAGCATGAGGAAGAGCGACTCGGGCGTGGTGATGAGGATGTCCGGCGGGGTCGTCTGGAGCTTGCGCCGCTCGGACGCCGGAGTGTCCCCGGACCGGACGCCCACGCTGATCTCCGGGACCTCGACGCCCAGACGCTCGGCCGTGTGCCGGATGCCGGCCAGGGGAGCGCGCAGGTTGCGCTCGACGTCGACGGCCAGCGCCTTCAGCGGGGAGACGTACAGGACGCGACACCGATGCTGCTTCGACGCAGGGCGCGCGGTCGTCGCGAGCCGGTCGATCGAGGCGAGGAAGGCGGCCAGCGTCTTGCCCGAGCCGGTGGGTGCGACCACCAGCGCGTGCCGGCCGGCGCCGATGGCCTCCCAGGCCCCGGTCTGTGCGTTCGTGGGCGCGGCGAAGGCGGCCTGGAACCAGACCCGGGTCGCCTCGCTGAACTGCTGCACGGGTCTCATCCTCGCTCACCGCACCGACAGTCCGACGTACGGCTTTCACCTGAGACGCCTCGGCGGACTCCCGGCTTTCACCTGAGACGCCTCGGCGGGGGCCGGGCTTTCAGATGAGACGCCTCGGCGGGTTGAGACATGAGACACGGAAGACAAAGTCGAGTAATCAGATATAGTTAATTGTGAGACGCCAGTTCGGGCTGGTCCTCCCCGTCACACCCTCGGCCGTGCTGGGCCGCCGACCTCGAAGGACCACCCCGTATGACCGCCGTACTCGACGACGACCTGCCCCGCCGGCTGACGGCGCGCGAGTCCCTGCAGGACCGTCTCTTCGTCCACGGGGTCCGCGGGGTCGGCCTGCTGGTGCTGGTGATCGTCTCCGCGATCGGCCTCTTCCTCGGGCTGCAGTCGCGCCCGACGCTGCAGCACTACGGGCTCTCCTTCTTCACCGAGTACCGCTGGCTGCCCAGCCAGGACATCGTCGGCATCGCCGCGGTCCTGCTCGGCACCGTCGAGGTCGCCCTGGTCGCGCTGCTGATCTCGTTCCCGCTCTCGGTGCTCTCCGCGCTGTTCATCTCCGACTGGGCGCCGCCGCGACTGCGTCCGCTGCTGATCCGGATCCTCGACCTGATGGCCGCGGTCCCCGCGATCGTCTTCGGGCTCTGGGTGCTGGTCGTGGTCCAGCCGCACGCCACCGAGGTCGCGCACTGGGTCAGCAAGTACTTCGGCTGGATCCCGATCTTCAAGGTGCACACGGACGTCGACTACCCGATCTGGAACCAGGCGCCCGGCTACCCGGCGTACCAGGGCTCGGCGTTCATCGCGGCGATCGCGGTCGCGATGATGATGTTCCCGATGGCCACCTCGGTGATGCGCGAGGTGTTCTCCAGCGCGCCGGCGGGGGAGAAGGAGGCCGCGCTCGCCCTCGGCGCCACCCGCTGGGCGATGGTCCGGACCGTGGTGCTCCCGTTCGGCCGCAGCGGCATCATCGGCGGCACCATGCTGGCGCTGGGCCGCGCGCTGGGCGAGACCATCTCGGTGCTGCTCATCATCAGCCAGGCCTTCAAGATCAAGGTCAACATCCTCGAGTCCGGCACCTCGACCATCTCGGCGATGATCGCGACCGGCTACCGCGAGGCCACCCCCGCGCAGCTCTCCGCCCTGCTCACCGCCGGCTTCGTGCTCTTCCTGATGACGCTGGCCGTCAACACCGTCGCGGCGATCATCGTCGCCCGCGGCAGGTCCGGGGCGGAGACCGAGCTGTGACCGCGACCGTCCTCGAACGCACCGAGCAGAAGACCGAGACCGTACGGCGGACAGCCCCCCGCACCCGCGAGGACGTCCTCACCCTCGTCGGCGCGGGAGTCGGCTCCCTGGCCACCACCTGGCTGGTCTACACCAAGCTGCTCCCGCTGCACGGCACCATCGGCTTCGTCGTGCTCGGCTGCGCGGTCTTCGTCGCCTACTACGCCGGGATGACCGCGCTGACCCGGCCCTGGCCCGTCGTCGCGGACCGGATCGTGACCGCCCTCGTGGTGGCCGCGCCCACCCTGGTCGGCCTGGCGCTGGCGAGCACGATCATCTCCACCGCGATCAAGGGCGCCCCGGCGCTGTTCCACGGCAACTTCTTCACCGACGACATGGCCGGGGTCCGGCCCGGTGACGAGTTCTCCATGGGCGGCGCCCTGCACGCGATGGCCGGCACCCTGATCGAGGTCGCCATCGCGGTGTCGATCGCGATGCCGCTGGGCGTGATCACCGCGATCTACATGTCCGAGGTCGGTGGTCGCCTCGCCCGCCTGGTGCGCGTGGTGATCGAGGCGATGACCGCGCTGCCCTCGATCGTCGCGGGCCTGTTCATCTACGCGGTGCTGATCGTGAACCTGCACTTCCCCAGCAGCGGCTTCGCGGCCGCGCTGGCGCTGGCGGTGATGGGCCTGCCGATCATGGCCCGGGCCAGCGACGTGGTGCTGCGCGTGGTCCCCGGCGGACTGCGGGAGGCGTCGTACGCGCTGGGGGCGGGGAAGCTGCAGACGGTCTGGCACGTGGTGCTGCCCACCGCCCGCCCCGGCTTGGCGACCGCGCTGATCCTGGGCATCGCCCGGATGGTCGGGGAGACCTCGCCGCTGATCCTCACCTCCGGCGCGTCCACGTTCATGAACGCCGACCCGTTCCACAACCCGATGAACTCGCTGCCGCTGTTCATCTACAGCGCCGTCGGGTCCGGCGACCCGCGGTTCGCGCAGCGCGGGTTCGCCGCCGCGACCGTGCTGCTCACCCTCGTCCTCGCGCTGTTCCTGCTGGCGCGGCTCGTCGTCCGAACCAAGAAGGCACCGTGAGAGAAGTCCCGATGAAGAAGATCGCGCTCGCCCTCGTGATCGCCAGCGTCGCCCTGATCGCCCCGGCTGCCCAGGGCGCCTCCAGTCACGCGCTGATCCAGGGCTCCGGCTCCTCCTGGGCCGCCAACGCGATCAACCAGTGGGTCGCCGACGTGGCCAACCAGGGCCTGCGCGTGGTCTTCACCGCCAACGGCGCGGCCCAGGGCCGCAAGGACTACGCCAACCGGTCCAACGACTTCGCGGTCTCCGACATCCCGTTCCGCGGCAAGGACCCGACGACCGGCCAGGCGGACACGCCGCTCGGACGCTCGTTCGCGTACCTGCCGATCGCCGCCGGCGGCACCGCGTTCCCCTACCACGTCGAGGTCGGCGGCAAGCTGGTCCGCAACGTCCGGCTCTCGGGGGAGACGATCGCGAAGATCTTCACCAGCAAGATCACCAACTGGAACGACCCGCAGATCACCAAGGACAACAACGGCCACGCGCTGCCCTCGATCCCGATCATCCCGGTGGTGCACTCCGAGGGCGCCGGTGTCACCAACCAGTTCACGACCTACCTGGCCAAGCAGTTCCCGGCGATCTGGGCTTCCTGCAACGGCGGCCTGGCCAAGGAAACCGAGTACTTCCCGCTCAACTGCGGGCGCTCCAGCGGCAACCAGAAGGCGCAGGCGGGCTCGGACGGCGTCATGAACTTCATCAAGAGCGCCGGCGCCAACGGCTCGATCGGGATGGAGGAGTACTCCTACCCGCTGCTGGCGAACTTCCCGGCCGCGAAGGTGCTCAACAAGGCCGGCTACTACACGCTGCCGACCCAGTACAACGTCGCCGTCGCGCTCACCAAGGCGATCATCAACAACGACCCGAGCTCGCCGACGTACCTGACCCAGAAGCTCGACTACGTCTACACGAACGCCGACCGGCGCACCTACCCGCTGTCGTCGTACGTCTACGCGATCATCCCGACTGCCGCCGACGACAGCCGGATGACGACGGCGAAGCGGCAGACGATCGCGGACTTCCTCTACTACTCGATCTGCCAGGGGCAGGCCGAGATCGGCCCGGTCGGCTACTCCTCGCTGCCGGTCAACCTGGTGCAGGCCGGCTTCCAGCAGATCGCGAAGCTGAAGACCGCCGACGCCGGGGTCGACCTGACCAAGCGGGACGTGCGCACCTGCCACAACCCGACGTTCATCCCCGGCAAGCCGAACCAGAACTACCTGGCCAAGATCGCGCCCCAGCCGCCGGCCTGCGACAAGCTGGGCGCCGGTCCGTGCGCCGCCGGGGCCGGTGCGTTCAACGCCAACCCGGGCACGGCCAAGCCGGGGGCCACGAACCCCGGGACCGGGCCGGCCGCCCCGGGCGCGACGCCCACGGCCGGGAGCCCGGGGACCGGAAAGGCGCCCACGACGGGTGACCCGACGCTGGGTGACGGCACCGTGGACGGCAGCGATGCGACCGCGGCCGGGAACGTGGTCGCGACGACGCTGCCGGCCGACGCCGGGTCCGGTCCGCCGGCCGCGCTGACCGTGCTCGTCATCGCCCTGCTGGCGCTGGCGCTGCTGGTGCCCGCCGGCGTGGGTCGCTGGCTGGTGGGTCGTCGCGGAGGCACCCCGTGAGCGCCGCACGACTGAGCGCCGTACGTCGGGGAGCGGCCGTCCTGGTCGCGACGCTGCTGGCCGCGAGCGTCCTCACCCCGGTGGCGAGCGCCGCCGCGGCCGCGGTCACCAAGGAGAGGACGGTCACCCGGACCGCGATCGCCGCCGACGGCAGCAGCACGCAGCTGGACCGCCGTACGGTCAAGCTCAGCGTCTCGGCGACCAGCAACCTGCGCGGCCGCCAGGAGATCACCGTGTCCTGGTCCGGCGCGCACCCGACCGGCGGCCTGGTCGGTGACGTGAACGCCGCCGAAGGGGCGAACCAGGAGTACCCGTTCGTGCTGCTGCAGTGCCGCGGCGTCGACTCCACCAGCGTGCCGCCGGCCAAGCGCATCCGGCCGGAGACGTGCTGGACCCAGACCTGGGCGGAGCGGTTCCGCAACGACAACACCACGGCCTACCCGGCCTGGCGCTCCGACGCGGACGCGACCGCGGCCGAGCGGAGCGCCCGGGTCAACGAGGCGAGCCCGCGGCCGAAGCTCTGCGGCCGGCCGGCGCTCGCGGAGCGCTGGGTGCCGCTGGTCGGCGCGAACGGCACCACCTACGCCGGCGGCACGGTCGGGTGCGCCGGCATGGCACCGGAGTCGGCCAACGTCGGCGGCTCGGGCATCCCCAGCAACACGACCTACGGGATCACCGGCAAGGACGGCCGCGGCAGCAGCCGGTTCAGCGTCTGGACCGCCGAGGAGAACGCCACCCTCGGCTGCTCCTCGAGCGTGCCCTGCTCGCTGGTCGCGATCCCGGTCATGGGCATCGACTGCGACGGGTTCGGCACCAGGCTTCCGGCCGCGCAGCGACCCGACGCCGAGGCCGGCGCACAGGCCGACGCCGACTGCCGTGCCGACGACGTGTTCGCGCCCGGCCAGCTCGCGCTGCCCGGCACCCGGCCCAACCAGGCCACCGCCGGCGCGCTGTGGTGGGCGCCGTCGAACTGGAGGAACCGGATCAGCGTGCCGCTGGGCTTCGCGGTGGCGCCGAGCGTCTGCGCGATCGTCTCCAAGGCCAAGCCGCTGCAGGTCTACGGCTCCTCGCTGATGAACGAGGCCACCGGTCAGTGGCAGCCGAAGTTCTGCACCGACAAGGCGCTGGACCCGTTCGTGCACGTGCAGACCGCGGACACCTCGGCGCGCACGCTGCTGCAGGCGGGCACGATCAGCGCGGCGTTCTCCAGCCGAGCACCCGATGGCGGCTTCACCCGCCCGGTGGTGCAGGCGCCGGTGGCGGTCACCGGCTTCGCGATCGGGTACGTCGTCGACGACGCGAACGGGGAGCGGTACACCCAGCTGCGGATGAACCCGCGGCTGCTCGCCAAGCTGCTCACCGAGTCCTACCCGGGCAACGCGCTGGTGAAGAACTCCTACCCGGCGCTGAGCGGCAACCCGGTGAACATCACCCTGGACCCGGAGTTCCAGGCCCTCAACCCGGGCCTGCCCGAGAAGACCAACACCGAGGCGGCCGCGGCCCTGCTCACCCTCTCCTCGGAGGCGGACCTGGTCTACGCGCTGACCAGCTACCTGGACCAGGACCCGGCCGCGCGTGCGTGGCTGGACGGCGCCGCCGACCCGTGGGGGATGGTGGTCAACCCGAAGTACAAGGGCCTGGACCTGCCGGTCTACTCCTGGCCGCTGCTCGACGACACCCTGGCCCCGAAGTCCTACATCGACGGCTGGACCAACCCCTGCTACAGCAACAGCCCGAGCCCGTACCTGGCGCTGATCGCGAACCCGACCGCGTTCGTGAGCACCATCGTGCTCAACATGCAGTACGCGATCTCGAACGTGAACATCGAGTGCCCGAACGGGGACCGCAACGACCCGTCCACGCTGCGGCTGCAGACCCAGGGCCGCCAGCAGCCCGGGTTCCGGTTCGTGCTCGGAGTGGTGCCGCTGAGCGCGGTCAGCCGGTACAGCCTGACCGCCGCGCGGCTGCAGGCCGGACCGGGCTCCTCGGCGCACCCCGAGACGGCGTCCTTCGTCGCCGGGGACGACACCGGGCTCGCGGCCGGGGCGAGGCTGTTCCACGCCGACGCCGCGAACAAGACCTGGACCGTCGACTACCCGGCGCTGGCCTCGGCCCGCGGCAAGGACGCCTACCCGGGCACGATCCCGGTCTTCGCCGACGTGCCGACCAGCGGGCTGGCGAAGGACGACGCCGCCAAGGCCGCCGAGCTGCTCCGGTTCGCCGCCACCGACGGGCAGCGCCGCGGCATCGCGAACGGGCAGCTGCCGCCCGGCTACCTGCCGATCACCCGGGCGAACGCACTGGGCGCGCTGGCCGGCTACACGCTGCGCGCGGCCAAGGCGGTCGCCGCGCAGCAGGGCTTCGTGCCCTTCCTGGACCCGGCGCAGGACCCCAAGCCGGCGGTGGTCGCGAAGCCACCGGCCGGCGCCGGGCCGGGCGCGGTGCCGGGATCCGTCCCGGGAGCGGTCCCGGCGGCCGTCCCCGGGGCTCCGGCCGGGGCGCCGGTCACGCTGGCCGGGGTGCCGGTGACCGACCAGCTGCGCACCCTGGGCGCGCACTCCGCGCTCGGGTACGGCGTGCCGGTGATCGGGTTCGCCGGCCTGGTGATCGGGCTGGCGGGCGCGGTGCTGCGCTGGGCTCCCCGGAAGGTGCGGCGATGAGCACGCTCGAGCAGCCGCGCACCGTCGTACGACGTGAGCCCGTGCTCGGCGCGCCACCGCCGGCGCGCACCTGGACCGAGGCCCAGCTCGGGATCGCGCGCGCCTTCCTGGTGGTCGGCGTGGTGACCGTCTGGGTGCTCGTCTACGTGCTGGTGCTCAGCGCCTTCGAGGCGAACCACGCCCAGCACCGGCTCTACGGCGAGCTGCGCACCCAGCTGGCGCTCGGCACCGTGCCGACCGGCGCGCCGATCGCCGGCGGTGCGCCGGTCGCGCTGCTGGACGCGCCGCGCGCGGGCATCGACGACCTGGTCGTCGTCGAGGGCACCAGCGCCACCGAGCTGCAGCAGGGGCCGGGCCACCTGCGCGGGACCGTGCTGCCCGGGCAGCAGGGGGTGAGCGTGCTGCTCGGCCGCGCGCTCTCCTACGGCGGCCCGTTCGGCGGGCTCGGGAAGCTGCGCACCGGCGACCGGATCACGGTGACCACCTCGCAGGGGCGGTTCAGCTATGCCGTGACCGGCGCGCGGCGGGGAGGCGACCCGGCTCCCGCGGCGCCGGAGGCCGGCTCGGGACGACTGAGCCTGGTGACGGCGCTGAGCGGCAACCGGCTCGGCCGGCTGGCCCCGACCGATCCCGTGTACGTCGACGCGACCCTGGTCGGCAAGGCCGCGGCGCCCGGACCGGTCTCCACGAAGGTCGACGACGAGCAGCCGCTGGACAGCCGGGTGACCACCGGCACCCTGGCCGAGCTCGTGCTCGCCCTGCAGCTGCTGGTCGGCACACTGCTCGGCGCGGCCTGGGCCCGGTCGCGGTGGACGCCGCTGGCAGCCTGGCTGAGCGCGGCACCGGTGGTGCTGGCGGCGCTCTGGCTGGTCTCGCTGCTGACCTTCCGACTGCTCCCGAACCTGGCCTGACGCCACCGAGGGACCCGTGATGTAGACCACCCGTCGACCTATCTTGCTAATGTCGATCAACTTTATTAAATTAAACGCAATCCCGAGAGAGGTAGAACCCATGTCGAAGAGAAGGACCGCCGCCGGCACCGCCCTGGTCGGTGTGCTGGTCGCCGGAGCCCTGGCCGCGAGCCAGCACAGCGCGCTGGCCGATGGGGCGCCCCAGCCCAAGGACGTCGTCGGCGTCGGGTCGGACATCATGCAGAACTCGGTGAACTTCCTCGCCGACGGGCACGGTGCCGACCTGGGCTACAACGCGGCGGGCAACAAGTACCGGATCTTCAGCTTCGACGCGACCGGCGACGCCAACGGCCGCAAGCCGTTCACCGACCCGGCCCTCGGCACCCCGACCCAGCTCAACGGCACGGTCACCCTGCGGGCCGGCACCTCGCCGGTGCAGCGCCCGAACGGCGGCAGCGCCGGCCTGACCGCGCTCATCAACGACGGCAAGAACGGCGTCTCGGCGAACAAGATCAGCTTCGCCCGCAGCCCCAACCTGCCGACCGCGGCGCAGCAGACCGCGGCCCAGCAGAACCTGGGCTCGGCGCTGCACTCGGTGCAGATCGCCACCGACATCGACTACATCGCCACCGCGACGACCACGAACGCACCGGCGAACCTGACCGGTGACGACCTGGTCAAGATCTACACCGGGCAGTACACGACCTGGGGTCAGATCCCCGGTTACGCGGGCCCGGCACCCTCGGCGACGATCAAGCCGCTGATCCCGCAGAACGGCGCCGGCATGCGCACCGTGTTCCTCAACGCGCTCAAGCAGTTCAACGGGGGCGCCGCGGTGAACCCGACCGCCGCGACCGAGGTCCAGCAGAACGACCCGACCTCGATCACCTCGCTGCCGGACGCGGAGAAGCCGAACGCGATCGTGCCGTTCCCCAAGGGCCGGTTCACGCTGCTCGACGGCGGCTACTTCCTCAACCCGAACGCGCCGTACTCGGTGGCCGCGCCGGCCGACCCGCTCACCACCACGGGCATCCAGCTCCACACCGGCGCCGGCGCGTGGAGCACCACCTTCGCGTACTACGTGATCTTCCGGCAGGCCGACTTCGACAGCAACGAGGTCTGGCAGCCGGGCGGCACCCTCAACTGGGTCCAGACGCTCTTCTACAACCCGGGGGCCACCCCGTGGGTGAAGTCGGCTCCGGGCCAGGCGCTGCTGCAGTCGGCCGGGGTCACCCCGGCGTACGTCGACCGCGGCAACGACGTCCAGTGACGGGCACGACGGCGGCGGCCTCACGAGTGGGCCGCGTGGCTGCACTCGCGACGGTCGCCGTCGTCGTGGCCGCCGCGATCGTCTGGCTGACCACCCGGGGCAGTGCCGCCGCGGCGCCGTACGAGGATCCCGCCTCGATCGGCACCCTGACGCTCTGCGACGCCGCCGGGAAGCCGGTGATCTCGGGGTCGACCTCCGCGGCGCCGTTCGTGGCCCGGGTGGTCAGCTCGACGGCGGCGGCCGGCCCGTACGCCGTGGCCGGCCGCACCGCCACCCTGTTCGCGCACCAGCCGCGGGAGGGCGCCGACCCGGCCGAGTGGAGCGGGCAGCAGCTGACCGCGGCCGCCCGGTACACCGACCCGGCGCACCCGATGGCGCAGGCCACCGTGAAGGACGTCGCCCTGGCGGACTTCCTGGCCGCGTTCCCGCCGCGCTGGCACGGGTCGGTGCAGCTCCGGCTGGCCCTGGCCGCTCCGGACGCACCGCCCTCGGGGCACTACGCCTCGCTCGACCTGAAGGTGGACGGCCGGCACTGGCAGGTCGTCGGCACACCCGGCACCGCCAGCTGCACCACCGGCGACGCCACCTCCACCGAGACGCTGCTGGACCCGTCGGTCACCAGCGCCACCCGACCCTGACTTCCTGATCTCGAAAGACCCCGAGAGGAACACCCGTGAACGTCCGACCGAGAACCCTCCGAGCCGCGATCGTCGCGCTGCTGCTCGCGACCACGGCCTCCACCGGCCTGGTGGTCGCCACGAGCGCGACCGCGGCCGACCCGGTGCCGCCGCCGTGGCAGTCCGGCCCCGGCGTCGACCCGAACCGGGTCGGCACCCTGTCCTTCTACGACGCGGCCGGCAACCAGATCTTCGGAGGCTCGCTGACCAGCGCACCGCTGGCGTCGTACGTGGTCTCCTCGGCGCCGGTGCGCGCCGGCGACGACCACGCCACCCTCTACGCCTACACCCCGGTGCCGGGCCAGGTTCCCGGGACCTGGTCCGGCACCCAGCTGACCGCGGCCAACGCCTACCCCGTGGCCGGTGCGCCCGCGGCCGTCAGCGCCACCCTGCCGGTGGTCAAGGGCACCTCGGGTGACACCAAGGTCACCGACCACGCCGCCGCGTTCCCCAACAACTCGGCGACGGCCGGCTACCAGGGGGTCTACGAGCTGCGGCTGCGCACCAGCAAGGCCGACGCGAACCCGGTCTCCACCGACTCCTACGCGGTGGCCGACATCCTCGTCTCCGGCGACACCTGGCAGGTCGTGTACGGCAGCAAGACCACCTCGGCGACGACGGCGACCGTGCCCGCGAAGGCGATCTACGGCCGGGCGTTCTCGGTACCGGTGACGGTGACCGCGACCGGGACCACTCCCACCGGCACGGCCTCCCTGTACGACGGCGCGAAGCTGATCGGGTCCGCGGCGCTGGTCTCCGGCAAGGCGACCTTCACGGTCGCGGGCACCAGGCTGCTGCCCGGCACGCACGCGCTCAAGGTCGGCTACGGCGGCTCGGCGTCGGTCTCGGCCAGCACCTCCGCGGTGCGCGCGGTGGCCGTGTCGAAGGCGCCCAGCACGGCCTCGAACCGGCTGAGCAGGTCGCGGCTGAGCCACCTCAAGCGGGCCAGGCTCTCCATCACCGTCACCGCGGTGGGCGTGTACCCGACCGGTCCGGTCGTGGTCTACGACGGCACTCGGGTGATCGCCCGGACCACGCTCACCGCCGCCCAGCGCGGGCACACCTCGGTGCTGCTGCCGGCGCGCAAGAAGGGCCGGCACGTGATCCACGTCGTGTACGGCGGCTCCGGGCTGGTGCTCCGCTCGGTGGCCCGCAACGTCGTCCTGATCTCGACCTGATCTCGACCTGAGCTCGACCAAGGAGGAGTGATGAGCGCAGCAGTCCTGGAGGCGCCCGAGACCGCGATCCTGCCGCGGGTCCCCGCCGGCGCCGGACCGGCCGCCCTGGAGGCGGAGGCGATCTCGGCGTGGTTCAGCCGCCGCAAGGTGCTGGACCGGGTGTCGCTGACTTCTGAGCCCGGCCAGGTCACCGCGCTGATCGGGCCGTCGGGGTGTGGCAAGTCCACGTTCCTGCGGATCCTGAACCGGATGCACGAGCTGGTCCCCGGGGCCGCGCTCGCCGGCTCGGTGCGGCTCGACGGCGTCGACGTGTACGACGCCGACCGCCGGCTGACCGAGGCGCGGCGGCAGATCGGGATGGTGTTCCAGAAGCCGAACCCGTTCCCGGCGATGTCGATCCAGGACAACGTGCTGGCCGGGCTGAAGATCACCGGGGCCCGGATCTCCCGGTCCGAGCGGGAGGCCCTCGTCGAGGAGAGCCTCGTGCGAGCCGGCCTGTGGGCGGAGGTGCGGGACCGGCTCAAGCAGCCCGGTTCCGCCCTCTCCGGTGGGCAGCAGCAGCGGCTCTGCATCGCCCGGTCGCTCGCGGTGCGGCCGCGGGTGCTGCTGATGGACGAGCCGTGCTCGGCGCTGGACCCGACCTCGACCCGGGTGGTCGAGGAGACGATCGCGGAGATCTCCCGGGACGTCACGGTCGTGATCGTCACGCACAACATGCAGCAGGCCGCGCGGGTCTCCGACCAGTGCGCGTTCTTCCTGGCCGAGAACGGTGCGCCGGGCGTGGTCGTCGAGCACGGCCCGACCGAGGCGATGTTCTCCGACCCGCAGGACCCGCGCACGTCGGACTACGTGCACGGACGGTTCGGCTGAGCCGTCCGGCGAGACCCCGGTCCGGGCGGGATCCCAGCTCCTGCCCGGGCCGGTTCGTCCTCGCGACCGGCGCCTGCTCTGGTCAAGCGGCGCCGGTCGCGGGGTTCACTCCACCTGGGTCCAGGTGCGCCCGCCGTCGCTCGAGCGGTGCAGCCGGCCCACGCTGTCCTCGCCGAAGGCGACCGCGTAGGCGAGGTCCTCCGCTGAGCCGGCCGACGTCACCGCTCCTCCGGGCAGCCCGCTGACCCGGACCGTGCCCCCGTCGGTGACCAGCGTCGAGGAGCGCGGTCCGTTGAGCAGCACCCGGTCCTCACCGAGCGCGAAGACGCCGGCCCGCGCGGGGATCGTGCCGCCGAACCGCTGCCACGGGCCGAGGCCGGTGCTGCGGAACAGCGCCCCGCCGTTCTTGCCCGGGCACTCCAGGAACGCACTGCGGCCGGCGGTCAGCAGCAGCGAGTCGGTCAGGCACGGCGCCGCGAGCCGGCTCCAGCGCACGCCGTCGGTGCTGGTCCGCAGCCGGCGGTTGGACAGACCCTCGTCCTGGACGTCGAGCACGACCGCGTCGCCGATCCGGACCAGGTTGTCGGCCTTGCCGTCGGGCAGCGGCACCTCGGTCCACTCGTCGGCGTCGACCGGGCTGCGGTACAGGACGGTCTCGGCGTCGATCGAGCGGAACAGGCTCCAGGCGAACCGACCGGCGATCACCACGGAGTGGCCGGCCTCGGTGCGCCGTCCCGGACCCTGACCCACCTCGCTCCAGGTCCGGCCGCCGTCGTGGGTCGAGAACAGCTTGTTGCCCCAGGCCCACCCGTCGCTGCCCTGCATCACGAGGTTCGTGACCGGTCCGAAGACCGGTTGCGGCGGGCCGTCGTACGCCTCGGAGCCGAAGTCGTGCACCCGGATCCAGTCGCCGCCGGGGGCTTGGGCCCACACGGTCGTGCAGGCCACGCAGCCGACGTTGGTGGTCAGCCGGTACACCTCGCCGGGGCTGTTCACGACGAGGTCGATCACGCCGCGGGCGGCCTCGGCCGGCAGCGTCGGGGACGGCGTCCGGGTGGCCGGTGGCCGGGGCGGCGCCGCATCGTCCCGCTGGACGCCGACCGCGATCCCCGCGGCGCCGGCCACCACCAGGGCACCGGCGGCGAGGGCGGCCCCGGCCCGGCGCCGGCGACGCGAGCCCGCGCCTCGTCGTACGGCGTCGAGGAACTGGTCCTCGTCGGCGTCCATCGGCGTGTTCAGGCCGGCGCGCAGCCGGTCCTCGAGGTTCATCACCGCTCCTCTCCGAGCAGCTCGCGCAAGCGCGCCATCGCCTGGTGGGCCTGGCTCTTCACGGTGCCGACCGAGCAGCCGAGCACCGCCGCGGTCTGTGCCTCGCTGAGGTCCTCGTAGTAGCGCAGCGCGACCACCGCGCGCTGCCGGGGCGGTAGCCGGCGCAGCGCCGCGAAGAGGGCGTGGTCACGCTCCGGGTCGTCGTAGCGCTGCGGGGGCGGGTCGTCGGTGAGCCGTTCGCGGCGCTGCTTGCGCCAGACCGAGACGCTGCGGTTGACCATCGCGCGCCGCACGTAGCCCTCCGGGTCCTCGCTGACGATCCGCCGCCAGCCGAGCAGGGTGCGTTCCAGGGCGTCCTGGACCAGGTCCGCGGCGGCGTGCTCGTCGCCGCTCAGCGCGCGGGCGAACCGGAGCAGGTGCGGCAGCCGGGCGCGCACGAACGCGTCGAAGGCGTCGCTCTCGGCTGCCGTCGCCATGCCGACCCGCTTTCCCGGCCGCACCACCGTCGTCATGCGCCTCTCCATCCTGCCGGTCCCTGCACCGAGGACGCACCAGGTCGCGGAAAGGTTGGGTACGGCAAGCCGGTTCTTCGTCGGTGCCGGGGTCTAGGGTCGGTGACCGTGGACGACGCGATGATCCAGGCGGTGGGACTGCGCAAGTCCTTCACCGCGCGCTCGGGCGAGGTCGTCGAGGCGGTGCGCGGCATCGACGTGGAGGTGCGCCGCGGGGAGGCGTTCGGGTTCCTCGGGCCCAACGGCGCCGGCAAGTCCTCGACGATGCGGATGGTGGCCGCGGTCTCGCCGGTCTCCGGCGGCACCCTGCGCATCCTCGGGCTGGACCCGGCCACCGACGGCCCGGAGATCAGGTCGCGGATCGGGGTGTGCCCGCAGGAGGACACCCTCGACACCGAGCTCAACGTGAGCGACAACCTCTACGTCTACGGCCGCTACTTCGGGCTGCCCCGTGCCGAGGTGCGCCGCCGGGTCGGCGAGCTGCTCGAGTTCGTCCAGCTCACCGAGAAGGCCAAGGCCAAGGTCGACGACCTCTCCGGGGGCATGAAGCGGCGGCTCACCATCGCCCGCTCGCTCATCAACCGGCCCGAGGTGCTGCTCCTCGACGAGCCCACCACCGGCCTGGACCCGCAGGCCCGGCACGTCGTGTGGGACCGGTTGTTCCGGCTCAAGCAGCAGGGCGTCACGCTGGTGCTCACCACGCACTACATGGACGAGGCCGAGCAGCTCTGCGACCGGCTCGTGGTGATGGACAAGGGCCTGATCGTCGCCGAGGGCTCGCCGGCCGAGCTGATCCGCAGCTACTCCACCCGCGAGGTCGCCGAGCTCCGCTTCAACGTCGGGGAGCACGAGCGGGTCGCGCCCAAGGTGGAGGACCTGGCCGAGCGCGTCGAGGTGCTCCCGGACCGGCTGCTGCTCTACACCGCGGACGGCGAGGAGGCCATCGCCCAGGTGCACGCCCGCGGGCTGGACCCGGTGATGTCGCTGGTGCGCCGCTCGACGCTGGAGGACGTGTTCCTGCGGCTGACCGGCCGGACGCTGGTGGACTGATGCCCGTCGACGTACGGCGTGCCGCCCGGATGACCGACTACTGGCTGGTGCTCGTCCAGCGCACCTGGAAGGGGTCGGTCGTCTCGTCCTTCGTGGTGCCGTTCCTCTACGTGCTGGCGATGGGCGTGCTCCTCGGCGGCTTCGTGAAGGCCGACCCGGCCGAGCTCGAGGGCGCGACCGACTACCTGGCGTTCGTCGCGCCCGGGCTGGTCGCCGCGCAGGCGATGACCACGGTCTTCGGCGAGGTCACCTACCCGGTGATGGGCATGATCAAGTGGAACCGCGCCTACTACGGGATGATCGCCAGCCCGCTCGGCGTGCCCGAGGTCGTCTTCGCGCACCTGGCCTTCGTGGTGTTCCGGGTCGCGGTCGTCTCCGCGGTCTTCCTCGCGGTGATGGCGCCGTTCGGGGTGTTCTCCTCGCCGTACGGCGTGGTGCTGGCGTTCCTCGCCCAGCTGCTGCTCGGCCTCGCCTTCGCCGCGCCGATCTACGCGCTGACGGTCTCGCTGCCCAACGAGAGCGGCTTCGCGCTGATCTTCCGGCTCGGGATGATCCCGATGTTCCTGTTCTCCGGCGCGTTCTTCCCGATCGCCAACCTGGACGCGCCGCTGGAGGCGCTGGCCAGGGTGACGCCGCTGTGGCACGGCGTGGACCTGACCCGGATGCTCGTGCTCGGGGAGGTCGACGTGGTCATGGCACTGGTGCACGTGGCCTACCTCGCCGCGCTCGTCCTGGGCGGCTGGGTGCTCGCGACGCGGATCCTGGAGCGGAGGCTGATCACGTGAGGCCGCTGTCCCCGGCCGCGGCGACCGGCCTGCTGGTGCAGCGCAACTACCTGGCCTACCGCTCGGCCTGGTGGATCTTCGTCTCCGGGTTCCTCGAGCCGGTCTTCTACCTGTTCTCCATCGGCGTCGGGGTGGGTGCGCTGGTCGACGGGTTCACCTTCCACGGCCATCCGATCCCGTACGCCGAGTTCGTCGCGCCCGGGATGCTGGCCGCCTCCGCGATGAACGGCGCGCTGCTCGACTCGACGTACAACTTCTTCTTCAAGCTGAAGTACAACAAGCTCTTCGACCAGATGCTGGCCACGCCCCTGACCACCGGCGACATCGCCCGCGGCGAGCTGTCCTGGTCGCTGCTGCGCGGCGGCACCTACTCGGCGGCGTTCCTGGTGGTGATGGTCGCGATGGGCCTGGTGCACTCGTGGTGGGCGCTGCTGGTCGTGCCGGCGGCACTGCTGATCGGGGCCGCGTTCGGCGCGGTGTGCATGGGGCTGACCACCTTCATGCGCTCCTGGCAGGACTTCGACTACGTGGTGCTCGGCCAGCTGCCGCTGTTCCTGTTCTCGGCGACCTTCTTCCCGCTCAGCGCCTTCCCGGACTGGCTGGCGAGCGTCGTCGCGTGCACCCCGCTGTACCGGTCGGTGGTCCTGGTCCGCGAGCTGACCACCGGCTCGGTGACCGGCGCCTCGGCGGTCTCGGTGGTCTACCTGGTCGCGATGATCGGCGCCGGCCTGGTCGTGGTGAACCGACGTCTGGACAAGCTGCTCCTGGCGTAGGCCGCCTTCTCTAGCCTGGTCGCGTGCACCGCCTCGCCGACCTCCGCGCGCGCCCCCTGCTGGCCGGCGGCGTCGCGCTGCTCGTCCTCCTCTGGGTGGTCACCGGGCTCGCCGGGCGCAGCAGCGTGTTCGGCGGCGAGGACATGTTCAAGGCGGTCCAGGCCGGCACCCTGGTGGCCGCGACCGGGACCGCGCCTCCCAAGCCGGACGCCCCGCTCGCGCTCTCCTCCCGGACGGCGGGGCTGCGGGTCACCGCCGTCGGCGAGCTCGAGCGGGTGCACACCAAGGAGGGCTGGCGGCGTCCCTACGAGGGCTCCCGGCTGATCGGCTTCCGGATCGCCGACGGCAGCTGCGAGAAGCCGCCGTGCGAGTCCTGGCGCTCGCTGAAGCCGGTCGTCGTGCTCGACGGCGAGACCAAGAAGCTGCCCGGCAAGGGCCGCACCTTCGCGCTGCTGGCCCCACCCGGGGTCGAGCAGGTCGACCTCGTCGTCGACGCGGACGGGTTCACCCAGTCGCTCTCGCTGCTCGACGGCACCGAGGGCGAGGACCGGATCGTGGTGCTCGACCGACCGGTGGCCGAGCGGCACGCGAGCATCGACCAGCGGATCGCGCTGACCGAGACCACCAGCATCGGCCTCGACGGCGGCGCCGGTCCGGAGCGCAACCAGTTCGTCCGTGACGTCACCCTGACCTCGGCGGACCTGCGCTTCTTCCTGCGCGACCGCACCCCGACCCGGGCCCGGGACGCCTTCCTGGTGCTGACCGCGGACTACGGCTACCGCGGTCGACCGGGGCGCTACCGGCTCTGGCCCGGCGACGTGACCTTCGTCGACCCCGCCGGTCACCGGTACCCGGGCCTCGACCTCGACCCGGCCGCGGACGACACCGAGGTCGGCTTCGAGGTGCCCGGGTCGGTCCGGCGCGGCACCCTCGAGCTCGGCGGGACGGCGTCGCGTACGTCGACCACGGGCACGCCGTACGAGGCCACGCTGCAGAGCTACCGGGTGCCGGTGACGTTCGGCTAGACGGACGGCTGGAGCATCGCCTGCCAGATCCCCACGTCGATCATCCGGTCCAGCTTGTCGCCGACCTCGCGCATCGTCCCGGCGTGGCTGAACCCGGCTCGCTCGTGCAGCCGGACGCTCGCGTCGTTGGGCAGCGCGATCAGCGCGACGGCGGTGTGGAAGCCGTCCTCGCGGAGCCGGGGGAGCAGGGCGTCGTACAGGAGGGACCCGATCTTCCGCCCGCGCGCGTCGCCGTGCACGTACACCGAGGTCTCCCGGGTGCGGTGGTAGGCGGGGCGGTCGCGGAACGGCGAGGCGTAGGCGAAGCCGAGGACCGTGCCGTCCTCCACCGCGACCAGGAACACGTCCCCGCCGTCGACCTTGTGCGCCCACGAGGACGCCGGCCGGGCCTCGGTCTCGAAGGTCGAGTAGGCGTGCAGCGACTCGTGGGTGTAGATCGCGGCCACCTGGTCGAGGTCGGGGGCGACGGCGTCGCGGATGGTTGGCGGGATGTCGAGGACCACTGGCCGATCATCCCATTCGGGGCACTGGAACCGGTGCGGCAGACTGGCCCGGTGACTCTGGACCCCCGCATAGAGCCCGACACCAAGGACTGGACCTGGGTGCTGGAGCGGCCCTGCCCGGAGTGCGGCTTCGACCCGGCCTCGGTCGAGGTCAGCGCGCTGCCGGAGCTGATCCACGCGAACACCCGCGGCTGGTACGGCGCGCTCGACGTCGCCGACGCCCGGGTCCGTCCGCGCCCGGAGGTCTGGTCCCGCCTGGAGTACGCCTGCCACGTGCGCGACGTGCACCTGCTCTTCGCCGAGCGGCTCCGGCTGATGCTGACCGAGGACGACCCGCGGTTCGCGAACTGGGACCAGGACGTGACCGCGGTCGAGCAGGGCTACGCCGAGCAGGACCCGGCGACCGTCACCGTCGAGCTGGTCGAGGCGGCCGCCGACGCGGCCGCGATCTACGCCGGCGTCACCGGCGAGCAGTGGGACCGGCCCGGGCGGCGCAGCAACGGCTCGGTCTTCACGGTCGCGACGCTGGGCGTCTACCACCTGCACGACGTGGTCCACCACCTGCACGACATCGGTCTCGCGGGAGCCACCCGGTGAAGTACACCGAGTTCTGGACCCGGATGGAGGACGCGCTCGGTCCGTCGTACGCGCGCTCGTGGGCCGAGGGCTTCGTGATGGCCGACCTGGGCGGACGGACCGCCAAGGAGGCTCTCGACGCCGGGTACTCGCCCAAGGAGGTCTGGCGCGCGGTCTGGGCGGCGCTCGAGCTGCCGGCCCGCGACCGATGAATCCGTCCGCCGCGAGTCCTGCCCAGCTGCAGCGCCGGACGGTGCAGACGCTGGTGGTCACCCAGGCGGTCGGCGCGCTCGGCATCACCATCGGCATCGCCACCGCCTCGCTGCTCGCCCGCAAGCTCTCCGGCTCCGACAAGCTGGCCGGGATGGCGCAGACCGCGCAGGTCCTCGGGGCCGCCCTGGCCGCGCTGCTGCTGGCCCGGATCATGTCCCGGCGCGGGCGCCGGCTCGGGCTGGTCGCCGGCTACCTGCTCGGCGCGGCCGGCTGCGGGATCGTCGTGCTGGCCGGCGTGGTCGAGTCGATGCCGCTGCTGATCCTCGGCGCGGTGCTGCTCGGCTCGACGAGCTCGGCCAACTACGCCGCCCGGTACGCCGCCACCGACCTGGCCACCGCGCAGAACCGCGGCCGGGCGCTCTCGGTCGTGGTCTGGGCGACCACCATCGGCGCGGTGCTCGGGCCGAACCTGACCGGTCCCGCCGCCGACGCCGCCGACGTGCTCGGCATCCCGCGGCTGACCGGGCCCTTCGCGCTCGGCGCGGTGGGGATGCTCGTCGCGGCGCTCGTGGTGGGCACGCGGCTGCGGCCCGACCCGCTGCTGGTCGCACGCGAGCTGCACGCCGGGACGACGCCGACCACCGCGGTCGCCGCACCCCGCCTGGTCGACGTGCTGCGCGAGCGGCCCGTCCTGGTCGCCGCGATCACCGGCCTGGCCGCCGCGCACGCGGTGATGATCTCGGTCATGGTGATGACGCCGCTGCACATGGAGCACGGGCACGCGACGCTGAAGATCATCGGCATCGTCATCTCGCTGCACGTGCTCGGCATGTTCGCGTTCGCGCCGCTGGTCGGGCTCGCCTCGGACCGGTTCGGCCGGGTGCCGGTGCTCGCCACCGGCGGGGTGGTGCTGCTGGTCTCGCTGCTGCTGTGCGCGATGGCGCCCGAGGGCAGCTCGCACGAGATCTTCGCCGGGCTGTTCCTGCTCGGCGTGGGCTGGTCGCTGGCCACCGTGTCCGCCTCCACGCTGGTCGCCGAGCAGGCGCCGCTGTCGGCGCTCACCACGGTCCAGGGCGGTGCGGACCTGGTGATGAACCTGGCCGCCGCGGGCGGCAGCGCGTTCTCCGGGGTGATCGTCGGGGAGCTCGGGTTCCCGGCGCTGGCCGGGTTCGCGTCGGTGTTCGCGGCCGTGGTGCTGGTGGCGGCGGTGCTGGCCGCCCAGCTCGTACGACGCCCGCCGCTGGCCGCCTGAACGCGCCGTCCTCGTTTGTCCCTGGGTCGAGGGGGTATACCTGGCAGGAGACGGGGCGCCCCCTCCCTCCCCCTCGAATGGGCGCCCCGTCCTGGGGTCCCACCCCTCCGCAATTGCCCCGCGACACGCGGGCGGCGGTACTGTGTTCGAACAGATGTTCGGCTAGCGTTTTCTCCACAGGCGGGCTCGAGCAGCCGTTGTCCACAGGTTCGTGACGGACCTGAGCGGTTGTCGGTGCCGGCGCCTAGCGTCTGGCCCATCGAACTCAGGACCACGAGAAGGACGAAGAACATGGCTGCAGGCAACGACCGCGACAAGGCGCTCGACGTAGCGCTCGCCAACATCGAGAAGCAGTACGGCAAGGGCTCCGTGATGCGCCTGGGCGACGAGACCCGGGCCCCGCTCGAGGTGATCCCCACCGGAGCGATCGCGCTGGACATCGCGCTGGGTCTCGGCGGCCTGCCGCGTGGCCGTGTGGTGGAGATCTACGGGCCTGAGTCCTCGGGCAAGACGACCGTCGCGCTGCACGCGGTGGCCAACGCCCAGGCGGCCGGCGGCATCGTCGCCTTCATCGACGCCGAGCACGCGCTCGACCCGGAGTACGCGAAGGCCCTCGGCGTCGACACCGATGCGCTGCTGGTCTCGCAGCCGGACTCCGGTGAGCAGGCTCTCGAGATCGCCGACATGCTGATCCGCTCCGGTGCGCTGGACCTGATCGTCATCGACTCGGTGGCCGCGCTGGTGCCGCGGGCCGAGATCGAGGGCGAGATGGGCGACAGCCACGTCGGCCTGCAGGCCCGGCTGATGAGCCAGGCGCTGCGGAAGATGACCGGTGCGCTCAACAACGCCGGCACCACCGCGATCTTCATCAACCAGCTGCGCGAGAAGATCGGCGTCATGTTCGGCTCGCCGGAGACCACCACCGGTGGCCGGGCCCTGAAGTTCTACTCCTCGGTGCGCCTGGACGTGCGCCGGATCGAGACCCTCAAGGACGGCACCGACATGGTCGGCAACCGGACCCGGGTCAAGGTCGTGAAGAACAAGGTCGCGCCGCCGTTCAAGCAGGCCGAGTTCGACATCATGTACGGGCAGGGCATCTCCCGCGAGGGCGGCCTGATCGACGTCGGCGTCGAGGCGGGGATCATCCGCAAGGCCGGTGCCTGGTACACCTACGAGGGCGACCAGCTCGGTCAGGGCAAGGAAAACGCCCGCGGCTTCCTGCGCGACAACCCGGACCTCGCCAACGAGATCGAGAAGCGGATCCTGGAGAAGCTTGGTGTCGGCCCGACGGTGGACGCCCCGGCCGACGCTGGTCCGATCGAGGTCGACCCGGATGGCATCGACTTCTGAGCCTGACGTCGAGCAGGACCTCGGCCCCGAGGCCGACCCCGAGTCGGTCGCGCGGAAGATCCTGCTCGACCAGCTCACCGGGCGGGCCCGGAGCCGGTCCGACCTCGCCGCCGCTCTGAGCAAGCGCAACGTGCCGCCGGACATCGCGACCCGGCTGCTCGACCGCTTCGAGGAGGTCGGCCTCGTCGACGACGCCGCCTTCGCCCGGGACTGGATCGCCCAGCGCCAGTCCGGGCGGGGGCTGGCCAAGCGGGCCCTGGCCCAGGAGCTGCGCCGCAAGGGCATCGACGAGGAGACCGCGCGTGATGCCCTCGGCGAGGTCGATACCGACGCCGAGGTCGAAGCCGCCCGGATGCTGGTGCGTCGCAAGCTCCGCTCGGTGCGCGACCTGCCCGAGGAGGTGGCCGTCCGTCGCCTGCTCGGGATGCTCGCCCGCAAGGGCCACGGAAGCGGCGTCGCCTACCGGGTGATCCGCGAGGAGCTGCAGGCCGACCTGGTGGATCCGGAGCACGCCGGCCCCTGAGCGCGAGCGGGCAGTTTGTACGCGCTGCCAGGCCCCGAGCGGGCAGTTCGTACGCTCGCTCAGCCGCCGAGCGCAGTCAGCATCCGCTGACCCTCGGGCGACAGCGTCCCGTGGGCATCGGCGACCCGGCTCCACTCCCGCACCATGTCGGCGAACTTCTGCGGGTTGTAGATGTCCTCCTCGCGGACGAGGTTGCCGGCGTCGTCGAAGGTCAGGATGGTGATGTTCGAGGCCTCGTGCACCGACCCGTCGCCGGGGTCGCGCATGATGTTGCGGATGTCGCAGATGACCCGGTTCGTGGGCGGGTCGAGGACGAACCAGGACGGTGGGAAGCCGACCATCTCGTTGCCGGGGTAGGTCGTCATCGTCCTCACGATCCACTCCCGGATCTGCTCACGACCCTCGAAGTCGCCGTACGCGTGCTCGCAGTAGGTGGCGTCCTCGGTGAACAGGTCCGCGAACCGCGACCAGTCACCGCTGGCGGCGATCTCCTCGACGGCGTGCAGGTACCGGTCGAACCCAAACTGCAACACGTTCTCGTTCACGCGCGCCATCAAACCACTCCGCCACGAGATGCGATAGGCAGACTGGGGGAATGGAGTTCGAGGTTCTCCGTGCCCAGGCCGAGCCGGGGGAGTCGTGGGCGGCCCTCGCCGACCGGCTCGCCCCGGAGCACACGGCCGGCCCAGTCCTGGCGGCCGACCTCTCGGGCGACCCGCTCCGGTTCCGGGTCGACCCGCAGCACAGGTTCTCGGTCCGGCCGATGACGGTCGGCGATCTCGGCGACGTGGTGCGCTGGGTCAACGAGCCGCACGTGGCCCGCTGGTGGGACGAGAACCGGACCTCCGAGCAGGTCGCGGCCTACTACGGCCCGGCGCTGCGCGGGGAGGATCCGACCCGGCTCTGGATCTGGGAGGTCAACGGCCGGTCCGTCGGGTTCGTGCAGGACTACCGGATCGGCGACCATCCCGAGTACGCGCTGCTGTGCCGGCGCCCGGACGCGGTCGGCTTCGACTATGCGATCGGTGAGCCGGCGTTCGCCGGGCGCGGTATCGGCACCAGCCTGCTCTGGGTCTTCCTGCGCGACATCGTCTGGCCGGCGTACCCGGCGGTGCGGGAGCTCTTCGCCGCGCCCGACCACCGCAACGCCGGGTCGCTGCGGGTGCTGGCCAAGCTCGGGTTCACCCAGGGGCTCTGGTTCGACGAGCCGCAGCCGGACGGGCGCGTCGACACCGTGATCGGATGCTCGCTCGATGTGGCGCAGGTCATGGGAGTCAATCAACCTACCCGGCAGTAACATCGAGCCATGGCCAACGTCGCAGACCTGTACAAGAAGAGCACCGCGATCCCGTTCGTCGGGGACCGGCTGTTCTCGTTCGCGTTCGCGCAGAAGGCGCCGTACTTCGCCAGCATCCGGCCACGGTTCACGGTGATCGAGCCGAACCACGCCGAACTGGTGATCCCCAAGCGCCGCGCCGTGCAGAACCACATCGGCACCGTGCACGCGATCGCGCTGTGCAACGGCCTCGAGGCCGCGATGGGCGCGCTCGCCGAGGCCACGATCCCGAGCAACAAGCGCTGGATCCCCAAGGGGATGGACATCTCCTACACCGCGAAGGCCGACTCGGACATCACCTGCATCGCCGAGACCGACGCCGCGCAGTGGACCGGCGACGACCCGGACCTGCCCGTGCGCGTGAAGGGCGTCCGCCAGGACGGCACCGTCGTGATCGAAGGCGTCATCAAGCTCTGGGTGACCGAGAAGAAGTGACCTACGTCTCCGGGCGGAGACGCGCTTTCGTTCCGGGGTAGGACGCGGTCCGAGCACTTGCTCGGTGAACATCTGTACATGCACAACGCGCGGGCGGACACGAGCGCCCTGGGCCGGATGGCGGCGTTCGTCATCGCCCGGGCGCCGCTGATGATCGGCGGCTGGCTGCTGTTCGTGGTCGCGGTCAACGTGCTGGTGCCGCAGCTGGAGTCGGTGGTCGCCAAGGACAGCACGCCGTTCGTCCCGCCGAGCGCGCCGTCGCTGCGCGCGGTCAAGGCGATGGACGACACCTTCGGCAACGGCCGCAGTCGTGCGTTCCTGGCGGTGGTCGCCGAGCGCGGGAGTGGACTCACCGCGGCTGACCAGCGCTACGTCGTGGACCTGGCCGCGCGGCTGCGCCGGGACACCAGCAAGGTCGCCTACGTCCAGGACGTCAGCGAGCCGCTGCTGCGGCAGGCGCTGACCAGCAAGGACGGCAAGGCGATCTACTTCACCGTCGGCGTGCCCGGGTACACCGGAGCGCCCACCTCGGTCAGCCAGGTCGATGCCGTCCGCGAGGAGGCCGTCGCCGGCAAACCTGCCGGGCTCGACGTCAAGGTCACCGGTGCCTCGGCCACGATCACCGACATGGTCGTCGAGGTCGAGCACAGCATCCTGCTCATCACCGCGGTGACGGTGGTGCTCATCGCGATCATCCTCTTCGTCATCTACCGCTCCCTGGTGGTCACCGCATTCGTGCTCAGCGTGATCGGCCTGGCCCTGGGCGCGGCCCGGGGCGCGACCGCGTTCCTCGGGCTGCACGTGCTCGACGTGTCCACGTTCACCGGCTCGTTCCTCACCGGAGTGGTGCTCGGCGCGACCACCGACTACGCGATCTTCCTCATCAGCCGGTTCCAGGAGCTGCGCCGCGAGGGCGTCGAGGCCCGCGAGGCCGCGCGCATCGCCACCGCGCGGGTGGCCGCGGTGATCCTCGGCTCGGCGCTGACCGTGGTGCTCGCGACCGCGTGCCTCGGCCTCGCGCACGTCGGCCTGTTCCGTACGACGGGCCCGCCGATCGCGGTGAGCGTGCTGCTCGCTCTCGGCATCTCGCTGACCCTGACCCCGCCACTCCTCGCGATCCTCGGCGCCCGCGGGCTGCTCGAGCCGCGACCGCACCGGCCGGGCGCCGGCGGCTGGGAGCGGCTCGGGGCGCTCGTGGTGGCCAAGCCGGGCCGGGTGCTCGCTGCCGGGCTGGTGCCGCTGCTCCTGCTCGCCGCGCTGTTCCCCCTGTTCGAGCCGAGCTACGACGAGCGCCGGGTGCAGCCGGGCGACACCGAGAGCAACGACGGCTACGCGCTCATGGACGCGCACTTCCCGGTCAACGAGTCGCTGCCCGACTTCGTGCTGGTCAGCGCCGACCACGACCTGCGCAACCAGCGCGACCTGGCCGCCCTGGAGCGGGCCGCCGACGCGGTCGCCCAGATCCCCGGCGTCGCCTCGGTGCGCGGCGTCACCCGGCCGACCGGGACCACGATCACCCAGGCCTCGCTGGGCTACCAGGCCGGTGTGATCGGCGACCGCCTCGGCCGGGCGAGCGACCGCGTGAAGGCCGGGACGAACGCCACCGGCCGGCTCGTCGACGGCGCCGCGCAGCTGCAGGACGGCGCGGGCCGCCTGAGCGAGGGCGCCGATGCCGCGGCGGACGGAGCCGGCCGCCTGGTCGACGGCGTCAGCTCCCTCAACGACGGCCTGCAGCGGCTCGCGAGCGGCAGCGGGAAGGCCGCCGGCGGCACCAGGCAGCTGCGCGCGGCCGCGCGGACCCTCGCCGAGGGACTCGACACGGCGGTGACCCAGACCCAGGTCGCGGTCGACGGCCTCGGGCTCGCCTACGACGCGCTGCGGACCAAGAGCCTGACCTGCAGTCTCGACGTCGCCTGCAAGCGCGCTCGCGAGGGCATCCGGCAGATCTACGAAGCCGAGCGCGACCAGCTGGTGCCCGGGCTGCGCGCGGCGGCGGCGGGAGCGCGGAAGATCGCCGACGGCACCGGCGACCTCGACCAGGCCCTGGCCCGGATCAGTGCCGGGCTGGACACTGCCGAGCACGGCTCCGCGCAGCTGCTCTCCGGCCAGCGCCGGCTGCACACCAGCCTGGGCCGACTCGCCGACGGCACCGACCGGCTCGCGGACGCCAGCGGCCAGGTCGCCGGCGGCACCGGGAAGGTGGCCGGGGCGATGGGCGAGCTGCAGAACGGGCTCGCGTCTGCCGCGTCGTACCTGAGGAGCGCGTCCGCGGCCACCAAGGGTCCGCAGACCGGCGGCTTCTACCTGCCACCGAGCGCGCTGAAGGACCCACGCTTCGCGCTCGCCAGCGGCGCCTACCTCTCGCCCGACGGCAAGGTCGCCCGGCTGATCGTGCTGGGGGAGACCAACGCGTTCGGGCACGCCGCCGCGAAGCGGGTCGGCACCATCACCGACACCATCCGCGGCAGCCTGCACGGCAGCGGCCTGCAGGACAGTGCGGTGTCGGCGACCGGGATGGCCGCCACCAACGCGGACATCCAGCGGCTCTCCCAGTCCGACTTCCGGCTGGTCGCCACGGTCGCCCTGGTCGCGGTCTTCCTGGTGCTGCTCCTGCTGATCCGCAGCCTGGTCGCGGCCTCGGTGCTGCTCGGCTCGGTGGTGCTCTCCTACGCGGCGACCATCGGGCTGTCCGTCCTGGTCTGGCAGATCCTGCTCGACGTGCCGCTGGAGTGGACCGTCGCCTGCATCGCCTTCGTGCTGCTGGTCGCGGTCGGGGCGGACTACAACCTGCTGCTCATCAAGCGCATCCACGAGGAGTCCCCGGACGGCTCGCGAGCCGGGGTGGCGCGCGCGGTCACCGCGACCGGCGGCGTCATCACCGCAGCCGGCGTGATCTTCGCGGCCAGCATGTTCGCGATGATGAGCGGCAGCGTGACCACGCTGGTCCAGCTCGGCTTCACCGTGGGCTGCGGACTGCTGCTGGACACCTTCGTGGTCAGGACCCTGGTGGTGCCGGCCTTCGCGGCCCTGGCGGGCCCGCGGCTGTGGTGGCCGTCGCGCGCGTGAGTCAGCCGACCGTCGTGTGGGAGCCGTCCTCGGCACCCAGGCCCGGGGTCTCGACGGGCCGGATGCCCCGGGTGGCGAGCCGCCGCTCGAGCCAGAACGCGAGCGCGGACAGCACGCTGTTCATGGCGATGTAGATGACGGCGATGACCAGGAACACGGTCAGGTTGTTGCCGATGAACTCGGCGATGCCGCGACCCTCACGCAGCAGCTCCTGGTAGGTGATGATGTAGCCGAGCGAGGTGTCCTTCAGCGTCACCACGCACTGGCTGATGATCGTCGGCAGCATGTAGCGCACCGCCTGGGGGGTCTGGATCATCCGCAGCACCTGTCCCTTGCGCAGGCCGATTGCGTACGCCGCCTCGACCTGCCCCTTCGGGACGGCGTTGATCCCGGCGCGAAACACCTCGGCGAGCACGGACCCGTTGTAGAACATCAGCGCCGCGACCACGGCGATCAGGGCCTGGCGCTGGGTCTCGAGCTCGGTGTTCACGGCGAGCCAGCCGAAGAAGAAGATCATCATCAGCACGACCGGCACGGCGCGGAAGAACTCGATCACCAACCTGCTGGGCACCCGGACCCAGGCGTGGTCGGAGAGACGGCCGGCCGCGAGCAGGAAGCCGAAGAGGACCGCGAGCACGATCGAGATCGCCGCTGCCTTCAACGTGGCCACCACGCCGTCGCCGATCGCGGTGAGCACGTTGTCCTGGGACAGGTCGTCGAAGATGCGCTGGCTGAACTCCCCCTCGTCGTGCAGGCGCAGGTAGATCCAGACCAGGAAGGCGGCGATCACGAGCAGCAGCGCCGCGCCGTACAGCCGGTGCCGTGCCCGCGTGCGAGGGCCGGGCTCGTCGAACAGAACGCTGGCTGCCATCAGGCGGCCGCCCTTCTCTCCAGGAGGCTTCCGACCGCGGAGATCAGGAACACCAGGATCATGTAGCCGATCGCGAAGGTGACGAAGATCTGCAGGATCTGGTCCCCGTTGTCGTTGTTCAGCTTGCGCATCTGGAACGTCGCGTCGGTGACGCCGACCCCGACCGCGACCGACGAGTTCTTCGTCATCGCGATCATCGTGCTGGTCAGGGGCGGGATGACCGCGCGGTACGCCTGGGGGAGCACCACGAGCCGCAGCGTCTGCCCGAAGGTCATCCCGATCGACCTGGCTGCCTCGGCCTGGCCGATCGGGATCGAGTTGATGCCCGAGCGCACCGCCTCGCAGACGAACGCCGCCGTGTAGAGCCCGAGAGCACCGGTCGCGCAGAGCACGAAGAAGTTCAGGTTGAGCATCCGGTTGTGGGAGTCGATGCCGAACCAGTCGTTCAGGTTGATGTCGGGCCGCAGGCCCAGCACCGGCAGGGTGAACGTGGTGATGAGCATGATGAGCAGCAGCGGCGTGTTCCGGACCAGCCGGACGTAGACCGCCGCGACTGCCCGCCCGACGGGCACCGGGGAGACCCGGAGCGCGCCGAGCAGGAAGCCGAGGACGAGCGCGATGACGCCCGCCAGGACGCTGATCTCGACGGTCAGCCCGAAGGCGTAGAGGACGTCACGCCAGTTGTCGCGGACGGCGTCCAAGCAGGCTCACCTCCCTCACGGGCAGGGGTCGAGGGTCGGCTTGTCGGGGGTCTTCGATCCCGACTTGCCGAGCGTGGCGTCGAAGGCGTCGGCCCAGGTGCCGTCGTCGAACGACTTCGTCAGGGCGGCGTTGATGAAGTCGCACATCCCCGCGGCGTCCTTCTTGTAGCCGATGCCGTACCGCTCCTCGGAGAACGGCTCGCCGACCACCTCGAGCTTGTCGGGGTTCTTGGAGGCGTAGCCGAGCAGGATCGCGCCGTCGGTGGTCACCGCGTCGACGGTCTTGTTCTCCAGCTGGTCGACGCACTCCGAGTACGTCGAGAACGGCACCGGGCTCGCGCCGTACTCGTCCTCGACGCGCTGCAGCGAGGTCGATCCCTCCACCGAGCACACCTTGACGTTCTTGAGGTCGTCGGGGCCCTTGATCTTGTCGGCGTCGTCCTTGCGCACCAGCAGCTGCTGGCCGGTGACGTAGTACGGACCGGCCTGGCCGACGACCTTGCGGCGCTCGTCGGTGATCGAGTACGAGGCGATCACCAGGTCGACGGTGCCGTTCTGCAGGAACGACTCACGGTTGTCCGAGACCGTCTCGATCCACTGGATGTCGCTCTCCTTGATGCCGAGGTTCGCGGCGAGGATCTTGCCGATCTCGTCGTCGAAGCCGACGGGCGTGTCCGAGCCGGGCTCCTTGGCGCTCACGCCGGGCTGGTCGAACTTCACACCGATCTTGATCTTGCCCTTGTCGGACAGGGCCTTCGCGGCGCCGGTCAGGTTGTCGGCCGCCTTGACCTTGACGTCCGGGCCGCTGTCGTCGCTGCCGCACGCGGTCAGCCCGACCGCCAGCAGGCCGGCGGCGAGCACCGCACCGAGGGTTCTCCTACGCATCGTTCTCTTCCTTTCCCGAGGGTTCACAGAGCCGGCGCCGGACAGCGCGTCTCTCAGTGCTGGAGCACCTTGCCGAGGAAGTCCTTGGCCCGGTCGGTGCTGGGGTTGGTGAAGAACTGCTCGGGCGCGGCCTCCTCGACGATCGCCCCGTCGGCCATGAACACGACGCGGTCGGCCGCCGTCCGGGCGAAGCCCATCTCGTGGGTGACCACCACCATGGTCATGCCCTGCTTGGCGAGCCCGACCATCACGTCGAGCACCTCTTTGATCATCTCCGGGTCGAGTGCCGAGGTGGGCTCGTCGAAGAGCATCACCTCGGGGTCCATCGCCAGGGCGCGGGCGATCGCCACGCGCTGCTGCTGACCTCCGGAGAGCTGGGCCGGGTACTTCTCGGCGTGCCCGGCGACGCCGACCCGGTCGAGCAGCTCGCGCGCCTTCTTCTCGGCGGCGGCCTTGTCGAGCCCGCGGACCTTGATCGGCCCGAGGGTCACGTTCTCGAGCACGGTCTTGTGCGCGAACAGGTTGAAGCTCTGGAAGACCATGCCGACATCGGCACGCAGCGCGGCCAGTGCCTTGCCCTCCGCGGGCAGCGGACGGCCGTCGAGCGTGATGGTGCCCTCGTTGATGGTCTCGAGCCGGTTGATGGTCCGGCACAGCGTGGACTTGCCCGAGCCGGAGGGGCCGATGACCACCACGACCTCGCCGCGTGCGATCGACAGGTTGATGTCCTTCAAGGCCTGCGTCTGCCCGTACCACTTGTTCACGTGGTCGAGCACGACGAGCCCGAGCTGCTCCGTCATGCCTCGTTCCTACCGGGTCCGGAGGTACCCGCGCCAGTGCCCGGCGTTCCCCGGCGTGTGCTTTTCGCATCTCGGTTTGGTCACGCTCCGATTGGGCACTGGATCTGCCGTACGACGACGGCTCGATCTCGAGGAGGGCGACATGGGCACCCCGTCCCTGGTCCAGCGGACGATCCACGCGGCCACCCACCCGGTGTCGTCGGCGGCGTACGTCGTCGGCGTGGTCCGGGGGACCGCCGCCGCGTTGCTGCGCGCTGCCGCCGGCAGTGGCGGACCGGCTGCCGCGGAGTGGAGACCGACGCCGGAACCGCTGCCCGACGAGGCGGTCGAGACCCCCGAGAGCGAGATCGTCCGCGACCTGGCCGCCGCCCCCGACCCGGTCGCGGAGGACCTGGCCGACCGGTACGACGACGAGCCGGGTCTGGACGCCACCGCCGAGGGTGTCATCGAGGCGCTGCGCCAGGGTGACCACGGTCCGCCGGTCGACGAGGGCGAGCTCAAGGCGATCATCAGCGAGAGCGAAACCCTGCGCCGGGCCGCGGACGTCGACAAAGGCTGAGCCGGGACGGACGGCCGATGCGGTCGTGCGGTGCGCCGCGCCGTACCCTGGACCGGTCATGAGCACAGCCCGCACCTACGAAGTCCGCACCCACGGGTGCCAGATGAACGTCCACGACTCCGAGCGCCTCTCCGGGCTGCTGGAGGACGCGGGCTACGTCGCCGTCGCCGATGGTGATCAGGCCGACGTCGTCGTGTTCAACACCTGCGCCGTGCGCGAGAACGCCGACAACAAGCTGTACGGCAACCTCGGCCACCTCGCGCCGGTGAAGGCCAAGCGCCCGGGCATGCAGATCGCGGTCGGCGGCTGCCTGGCCCAGAAGGACCGCAGCACCATCACCGAGAAGGCGCCCTGGGTCGACGTTGTCTTCGGCACCCACAACATCGGCTCGCTGCCGGTGCTGCTGGAGCGGGCCCGCGTCGCCGAGGAGGCGCAGGTCGAGATCCTCGAGTCGCTCGAGGTCTTCCCCTCGACGCTGCCGACCAAGCGCGAGTCCGCGTACGCCGCGTGGGTCTCGATCAGCGTCGGGTGCAACAACACCTGCACGTTCTGCATCGTGCCGAGCCTGCGCGGCAAGGAGAAGGACCGCCGGCCGGGCGAGATCCTCGCCGAGATCGAGGCGCTGGTGGCCGAGGGCGTCTCCGAGGTGACCCTGCTCGGCCAGAACGTGAACACCTACGGCGTCGAGTTCGGCGACAAGCTCGCCTTCGGCAAGCTGCTGCGCGCGTGCGGCGACATCGAGGGACTGGAGCGGGTCCGGTTCACCTCGCCGCACCCGTCCTCGTTCACCGACGACGTCATCGCCGCGATGGCTGAGACGCCCAACGTGATGCCGCAGCTGCACATGCCGCTGCAGTCCGGCTCGGACAAGGTGCTGCGCGACATGCGCCGCTCCTACCGGGCCGAGCGCTACCTGGGCATCATCGACCGGGTCCGTACGGCGATGCCGGATGCCGCGATCACCACCGACATCATCGTCGGCTTCCCGGGCGAGACCGAGGAGGACTTCGAGGCCACCCTCGAGGTGGTCCGGCGCTCGCGCTTCTCGACCGCCTTCACCTTCCAGTACTCCAAGCGCCCCGGCACGCCGGCCGCCGAGCTGCCCGACCAGGTCGACCGGGCCGTGGTCCAGGAGCGGTACGAGCGCCTGGTCGCGCTGGTCCAGGAGATCGCCTGGGAGGAGAACCGGGCCTTCGAGGGCCAGGTCGTCGAGGTCATGGTGGCCGAGGGCGAGGGCCGCAAGGACGCCGCCACCCACCGGCTCTCCGGCCGCGCCCGCGACAACCGCCTGGTGCACTTCACCCCGGTCGACGAGTCCGGCGCCACGGTCGAGGTCCGGCCCGGCGACGTCGCCGAGGTCCGGGTGACCTACGGCTCGCCGACGTACCTGGTCGCCGACGGCGCGGTCGTCTCGATCCGCCGTACCCGCTCGGGCGACGCCTGGGAGAACCGCACCGCGCCGAGGCCCGCGGGTGTCGGCCTCGGCATGCCGACCGTCGGCGTCCCGGCGCCGCTGCCGGACGCGCCGGCCTGCGGATGACGGTTGCCCGGCTCGTCTCCGGCGGCCAGACCGGCGTCGACCGCGCGGCCCTGGAGGTCGGCCGCGAGCGAGGCATCCCGATCGGGGGCTGGTGCCCGGCCGGCGGCCTGGCCGAGGACCTGACCGAGCCGCCCGGCGTCCTGCGGCTCTTCCCGGAGCTGACCCCGACCGAGTCGGCCGATCCGCGGGAGCGGACCGAGCGCAACGTCCGGGACACCGACGCGACGCTGATCCTGCTGCCGCCGTCGGTGGTCTCGCCGGGCACCCTGCTCACCATCGACCTGGCCCGCAGGCTCGGGAAGCGGCACCTGGTCGCGGACCCGGCCCACCACGGCCTGGTCCGGAGCTGGCTTCCCCCGGGCCTGCTCAACGTCGCCGGGCCACGGGAGAGCGAGGCGCCCGGGATCCACGACGCCGTGGCCGTCCTGCTGCGCGCGATCCTCTAGCGGCTGCGCCACACGCTCGGCGCGACGTCGTGCTTGCGCTTGAACGCCCGGCTGAACGCTTCTTCCGACTCGTACCCGACCCGGCGCGCGATCACCGCGACCCCGAGGTCGGTGGAGGCGAGCAGGTCCTGGGCGACGTGCATCCGCCAGGTGGTCAGGTAGCGGATCGGCGGCATCCCGAGCACCGCCCGGAACCGCTCGTCGAGCAGGGAGGCGGAGACGTTGCCGGCCTCGGCCAGCGTCCGCACCGTCCACTTCGTCTCGGGCGCGCGGTGGATCAGCGCCATCGCCGGCGCCACCACCGGGTCGTGCAGCGCGCGCACGAAGCCGCGCTGCGCCGCCGGTGCACTGGCCAGGTGCAGCTTGAGCACCTCGACGAACAGCAGCCGCACCAGCTGGGACGGGCTCTCCAGCCGGGTGGTGCCGACCAGGGCGGTCTGCTGCAGCGCGAGCTCGGCGCTGGCGCGGACCCACTGCGCGGCCGGTCCCTCGGGATGCACCACGAACACCGGCGGCAGCGCCCGCATCTCCGGGTCGAAGAGCGGGTCCTCGCAGGTGATGTAGCCGCAGACCACGTGGGTCAGCGCGCCGCCCGCCCCGTGCTCGATGAACGGAGGCTGCTCCCAGGGCGGGGGCGGGACCAGGCCGCCGACCTCGACGACCACGGCGTCCTCGGTGCCGCCCATCTGGTGCAGGTCGCCGTACGGGAGCACGATCACGTCGCCCGCCTCGGCCCAGTGCCGCTCGCCGTCCACCTCGATCCAGCAGCGGCCGCCGGCAACGACGTGGAAGGGCACGATCCGGCGTGCCTGCGGTGCCAGCATCGCGCCCAGGTCCTCGGTCGGCACCGACCGGAACGCCCAGCCCTCGGTGTAGTGGGCGTGCAGGAAGATCGCACCCCCGATCTGCAAGCGGTCCAGGGCGGTCCCGAGAGCGTCCGTGGGGTTCTGGTCAGGTACGGCGGGTGCGCGGTCATGGTCTTCGAGAGACCGGGCCACGAGGCTGAGTCTGACAGACAAGCACTCACTGGAGGAACGTGAACATGCCTCTCTTCATGGACGTACACGAGACCATGCCCGAGGGCGCGACCGCGGCCGACGTGGCCGGCGCGCACGCCGAGGACGTCAAGATCCAGGGCCAGTACGGCGTCGAGTACAAGAGCTACTGGGTCGACGAGAACGCCGGCAAGATCTTCTGCCTGGTCGAGGCGCCCGACGCCGAGACCGCCGCCCGGGTGCACCGCGAGGCGCACGGACTGGTGGCGGACAAGATCTTCGAGGTGACCGAGGGGCACTGACGCCGCGCTCCCTCGCGGCGGCTAGTCCGTCGGCTCGGCGCTGGGGTCGTCGGTGTCGGCCTCGGAGTCCGGCTGCTCGGGCTCCTGGACCTCGTCGGGAACCTCGTCGGCCATCTGGGCCGAGAGAGGCTCGTCCGGGGGAACCGGCGGGAACGGGACCTCGACATCGGGAGCGTCCACCCCTCCGGCGGCGTTGCCCGGGTCGGGGTCCTCGTCGAGCGTGGGTTCGGGGATCTTCTCGGTCATGACAGCGAAGTGCCCGGTCCGGGCGTCCGCAAACGCGGACCCGGACCGGGCACGGGCGTGGGTCAGGAGATGTCGTCGTCCTGGCCGTCGAGGCCGTCGAGCGCGTCCTTGGCCTTGTCGACACCGGCGTCGATCTTGTCGCCGTACTTGCCGCCGGTCTTGTCGTCGATGAGGTCGGCCGCCTTGTCCAGGCCGTCACCGATCTTCTCGCCCTGGCTGTCGACCGCGTCGCCCAGCTTCTCCTTGGCGTCGTCGAGGAATCCCATCGCACTGTCCTTCTGGTCGGTGCCCCGAGGCTGCCCCCGAGTCCCCGGGATCTCCGAGGTGTGCCCAGCATGCATCCCCGGGACCGGCAGGTATAGACCAGTGCGCCCGAACGGGCCGTGAATTTCGCGCCCTCCGCCCTTGGCAGACTGGCCCGCATGTCCGCGCTGCCGATCGTTGCCGTGGTCGGCGCCACCGCGGCCGGCAAGTCCGACCTCGCCCTCGATCTCGCCGAGAACCTGGGTGGCGAGGTCGTCAACACCGACGCGATGCAGGTCTACCGCGGCATGGAGATCGGCACCGCCAAGCTCCCGTACGACGAGCGCCGCGGTGTGCCGCACCATCTGCTCGACCTGTACGACGTCACGGAGCCGGCAGGAGTCGCGGAGTTCCAGGGCTGGGCCCGCGACGTCATCGCGGACTGCCGCGCCCGTGGCGTCGTGCCGGTGCTGGTCGGCGGCTCCGCGCTGTACACCCGCGCGATCCTGGACGTCTTCGAGTTCCCCGGCACCGACCCGCAGCTGCGGGCCCGGTTCGACGCCGAGCTCGCCGAGGTCGGGCCCGAGGAGCTGCACCGACGCCTCGCCGCGGTGGACCCGGCCGCGGCGGCCGCGATCATCCCGAGCAACGGCCGCCGGATCGTGCGGGCGCTCGAGGTGGTCACCATGACCGGCCGGCCGTTCACCGCGAACCTGCCCGCGCCGGTGTACGCCGACCCGGCGACCGTGCAGATCGGCGTCGACATCGACCGCGACACCCTCGACGCTCGGATCGCCGCGCGGGTCGACCGGATGTGGGCAGACGGCTTCGTCGACGAGGTCCGCCGGCTGGCCGACCACGGGCTGCGCGAGGGCCTGACCGCGAACCGCGCGCTCGGCTACCGCCAGGTCCTCGCCTTCCTCGACGGCGAGCTCACCGAGGAGCAGGCGCGCGAGCAGACCGTCTCCGGCACCCGCCGGTTCGCCCGTCGCCAGGACAGCTGGTTCCGCAAGGACCCGCGCGTCCGCTGGGTCCCGTACGACGACCCCGGCCGCGTCGAGAAGGCGCTCGCGATCGTCGCCCAGGTCGAGTCTCAGGCCGCTTCGGAGGACTGAACCGGCACCACGACCACCGCGGCGTCGCAGACCGTGCACGCCCAGTCGTGCTCGCCCTCATCCACCGGCACGAAGACCGTCGCCGTCCCGCAGTCGCCGCAGTACCGGGACTCGCCCCGCAGCATCAGCACCACGTCCATGTCCCGACCATGGCACGACGGTCCGACAGAACCGCGCAAGACACGGTCCTGTCGGTGGCCTCTGGCAGCGTGGCCGCATGGTCACCCAGTACTACACCGGTTCCAGCATCGACGGCTTCATCGCCGACCCCGAGCACTCGCTGTCCTGGCTCGTCACCCGGGACATCGACCCCGACGGCCCGCAGGCCTACGACGCGTTCATCGCCGAGGTCGGCGCGATGTGCATGGGCGCGAACACCTACCAGTGGCTCCTCGACAACGCGCCCGACGACTGGTCCTACCAGGTGCCGTGCTGGGTGGTGACGCACCGGACGTTCCCGGAGAGCGAGCACGACATCCGGTTCACCAGCATGGGCGTGCCCGAGCTGCACGCGGCGATGAGCGAGGCTGCCGGCGGCAGGAACCTGTGGATCATCGGCGGCGGCGACCTGGTCGGCCAGTTCCACGACCACGGCCTGCTCGACGAGGTCTGGGTCCAGTACGCGCCGGTGACCCTGGGCGGCGGCGCCCCGCTGCTGCCGCGGCGGATCGAGCTCGAGCTGGTGGAGACCGATCGCAACCGCGACTTCGTCTGCGCCCGCTACCGCGTGGCTCGCTGACGTTGCATCAAGTCGCGCCGAGACGGGTATGACCGTGGAGACGCAGAAGCAAGGTGCCTCATCTCGGGAGGGCTCATGCTCGTTCGCCGCCTCCGCTCGTTCGCCGTCGCGGCCGCGCTGGTCGCGGTTCCCGCCGCGATCGCGCCCGCGGTCGCCTCCGCCCCCGTGCACGGGCGACCACCGGCGGCACCGGTCAAGCACGCCACCTCGATCGGCTACGGCGGCGCGGTCTCCTCGGTCGACCCGGACGCGACCCGGATCGGCATCGACGTGCTCCGGCGCGGCGGCAACGCGGTCGATGCGGCGGTGGCGACGGCGGCTGCTCTCGGTGTCACCGAGCCCTACAGCAGTGGGATCGGCGGCGGTGGGTACTTCGTCCACTACGACGCACGCACCCGTCGGGTGGAGACCATCGACGGCCGGGAGACGGCACCGGCCACGATGCCGCACGACGCGTTCATCGACCCGGCCACCGGGTCGCCGTACCGGTTCACTCCGGAGCTGGTGACCAGTGGCGTCTCTGTGGGGACGCCGGGGACACTGGCCACCTGGCAGCGCGCGCTCGACCGCTGGGGCCATGGGGGCCTGGCGGACGCGCTCGCGCCGGCGACCCGGCTGGCCGCCCACGGGTTCGTGGTGGACCCGACGTTCCGGCAGCAGACGCTCGACAACAAGGCCCGGTTCGCGGCGTTCCCGGCCACGGCCGCGCTCTTCCTGCCCGGAGGGGACGCGCCCGCGGTCGGCTCGGTCTTCCGAAACCCGGACCTGGCCCGGACCTACGCGCTGATTGCCGCCCGGGGTCCGCGCGCGTTCTACACCGGCCGGCTGGCCGCCGAGATCGCCGACAACGTGCAGCATCCGCGGACCTCGCCGGACACGACGCTGCCGGTGCCGCCGGGGTTCCTGAGCACCGGTGACCTGGCCGGCTACCGGACCGTGGACCGCGCGCCGACCCACGTCGGCTACCGGGGCTACGACGTCTACGGGATGGCGCCGTCCTCGAGCGGCGGCTCCACGGTGGGCGAGGCGCTGAACATCCTCGAGCGCTTCGACCTGGCCCGGGTACGAGCCGACTCCGGGGACGCGGGGGTGCTGCACCACTACCTGGAGGCCTCCGCACTGGCCTTCGCCGACCGCGGCGCCTACGTCGGTGACCCGGCCTCCGTCGACGTGCCGCTGGGCACCCTGCTCAGCGACGAGTACGCGGCCGGCCGGGCCTGCCGGCTCGACCCGGCGCACGCTGCCACCAAGCCGGTCCCACCCGGCGACGTGACCGCGCCTCCGAGTGCCTGCGCGAGCGCCGGCGGACGCGAGCGTGAGGACACCGAGAACGTCAGCACCACCAACCTGACCGTGGTCGACCGGTGGGGCAGCGTCGTGGAGTACACGCTCACCATCGAGCAGACCGGCGGCTCCGGCATGGTCGTGCCCGGGCGCGGGTTCCTGCTCAACAACGAGCTCACCGACTTCTCGACGGTCTACAGCGCCGGCGACCCGAACCGGATCGAGCCGGGCGAGCGGCCGCGCTCGTCGATGTCGCCGACGATCCTGCTGCGCGAGGGCCGGCCGTTCCTGGCGCTCGGATCGCCGGGCGGCTCGACGATCATCACGACCGTGCTGCAGATGCTCGTGGACCGGATCGACCGAGGGATGAGTATCGAGGAGGCGATCGCCGATCCCCGGGCGGCCCAGCGCAACACCGCGAACGTGACCGCGGAGCCGGCGTTCATCGCCCGCTGGCAGGACGCGCTCGTGCCGTACGGTCACACGCTGGTGCCCTCGGGCGACGCGTTCACCAGTGCCGCCGAGATCGGTGCCGCCACCGCGGTCGAGATCGGCCGGCACGGGCGGCTCACCGCGGTCGCCGAGCCGGTCCGGCGCGGCGGTGGCTCGGCGGAGGTGGTGTGGCCGGTCCGGCGCTGACCCTGCTCCTAGACTTGCCCGCGTGGACTACGCCTTCCTCAAGGACTATGCCTTCGTCAAGGGGCATGGCACCGAGAACGACTTCGTGCTGATCCCCGATGCCAACGGCCGGCACGAGCTGACCCCCGAGCAGGTGGCCCGGCTCTGCGACCGGCGGGCCGGCATCGGCGCCGACGGGGTGATCCGGGTGGTCCGCACCGACGCCACCGAGGACCCTGCCGCGGTCGCGGCCCGGGGCGAGGCGCGCTGGTTCATGGACTACCGCAACAGCGACGGCTCGGTCTCGGAGATGTGCGGCAACGGCATCCGGGTGCTCGGGCTCTACCTGGCCACGCATGCCGACGTGGACCCGCGGGACCCGCTGCGGATCGCCACCCGGGACGGGGTCAAGGAGCTGACTTTCGAAGGCGACGCGATCACCGTCGACATGGGCAGCCCGGAGGTCTTCGCGGAGACCAAGGTGGCGGTCGGCGACCGCTCCTGGCCGGCGACCAGGATCTCGATGGGCAACCCGCACGCGGTCGCCTTCGTCGACGACCTGGCCGACGCCGGCTCGCTGGCCGAGGAGCCCGAGTACGACCGCAAGGTCTACCCCGAGGGCGTCAACGTCGAGTTCGTGGTGCGTCGCGGCGAGCGGCACGTGGCGATGCGGGTGCACGAGCGCGGTTCGGGGGAGACCCGGTCCTGCGGCACCGGCGCCTGCGCGGTCATGGTGGCGACGGCGCTGGCCGACGAAGCCGAGCGCGGGACGTCGTACCGGGTGGACGTCCCGGGCGGCACGCTGACCATCGTCTGGACCGAGGACGACCGGATCCTGATGACCGGCCCGGCCGTGCTCGTCGCCGAGGGGCTGACCGACCTCTAAGCGCCCAGGATCAGGCACGTGGTCGTGCCGTGGGCGAGCACCCGTCCCAGGGCGTCGACCAGCTTGGCCTCGGCGGTCGCCTGCTTGCGGCCCCGGTGGATGACCGTCCCGGTCGCGCGCACGAGCCCCATCCCGGGCTGCATCGCCCGCAGGTAGTGCACGTTGAGCTGGGCGGTGGTGTACCCGACCCCGGCCGGCAGGGTGGTGTGCACCGCGCAGCCCAGGCACGAGTCCAGGATGGTCGCGGCGATGCCGCCGTGCACCGAGCCGATCGGGTTCATCATCCGCTCGTCGGGCCGCATCTCGAAGACCGCGACGCCCTCGCTCACCTCCACCGGGTGCATCCCCAGCAGGGTCGCGATCGTCGGCGGCGGCAGCTCGCCCGCGCAGATCGCCTGCATCGTCTCCAGGCCGGTCATCGTGGCGAGCCTGTCGGGTGCCATCGTCATGCTGCTTCTCCGATCGGGGTGGGTTCGTCGAGGACGGGAAGGGCCGAGACCGGCCGCCGGGGCAGGGCCAGCGAGGCCAGCGAGGTGAGCACCCCGCAGACCACCAGCAGCCACCAGACCCGCTGGAAGTGGCCGAGCACGTTCGCGGGGGTGACCGTGCCGAGCAGGGCCACGGTCAGCGCGACGCCGAAGGTGGCTCCGAACTGCCGGATCGCCTGGTTCACCGCGGAGCCGGCACCGAACTGGTCGGGCGGCAGGCCCTGCACGGCGGCGCTGGTCAGGTGCGGGATCACCATCGCGACGCCGAGGCCGCCGAGCAGGGTGCCCGGGAGCAGGTGCGCGGCCCAGGAGGGCTCGGTGTCCATCACGGCCAGCAGCCACAGGCTGCTCGCGGCGTACACGAGTCCGCCGGGGACCAGCAGCGAGCGCTGCCCGACCCGCCCGGCGAGCCGGCCGAAGTACGGCGCGAGCACCATCACCACGATCGGTCCGGGCATCATCACCAGCCCGGTCCTCACGATGCCGTAGCCCCACACCTGGGTCAGGAACAGCACCTGGGCGAAGAACATCGCGGTGAACCCGATCGTGAACGCCGCGGTGGCGATGTTGGCCCACCGGAACGACCGGGCGCCGAACAGGGACAGGTCGAGGGCGGGGTGCGGGTGGTCGAGGGTGCGCACGACGAACACGGTGAGCACGACCAGCCCGGCGGCGAGGACGCCCAGGGTGCGGGCCGATCCCCAGTGCCACTGGTCGCTCTGCACGATGCCGAGCGCGAGCAGGCTGAGCGCACCCGCCAGCAGTGCGATGCCGAGCGGGTCCGGGAAGCGCGAGACCCGTGCCTCGCGCGACTCCGGCACCCGCCGCCAGGCCAGCGCGAACGCGACGAGGCCGACGGGCAGGTTGAGGAGGAAGACCGAGCGCCAGCCCCAGCCGTCCACGAGCAGACCGCCGACGGTCGGCCCGACGGCCGCGGCCAGGGCGGCGATGGCACCCCAGATCGCCACCGCGGCAGGCACCTTCTCGGCCGGGAAGACCGAGAGCACCACCGCCAGCGAGGCGGGCACCAGCGCGGCCGCCCCGAGCGCCTGGAGCACCCGGAACCCGACCAGCAGGGCCGGCGAGGTGGCCACCGCGCACAGCGCCGAGGCGAGCGTGAACGCGACCAGCCCGACCAGGAAGGTGCGCTTGCGGCCGAACCGGTCGGCCAGCCGTCCGGCCGGGACCAGCGCGGCGGCCAGCGCGATCGTGTACGCCGACAGCGTCCAGGACATGGTGGCGAACGAGACGCCGGGGAAGGAGGCCCGGATGTCCTCGAAGGCGACGAAGAGGACCTGGGTGTCGAGGAACACCATGAACGCGGCGAGGCTGGCGATGCCGAGCACCGCCCACGGACCCGTCGTACGGGCCGGAGTCGCGGAAGTCATGGGGTGACCCTAGGACTAGATGGTTTAAAATCTCAACCATATAGATCAGAATCACAACCGGACGTAGGGTGGGGGACGTGACCGCCAGGACCAGGAAGAGCTACGAGCAGTACTGCGGCATCGCGGTGGCGCTCGACCGGATCGGCGACCGCTGGACGCTGCTGATCCTGCGCGAGCTCAGCTTCGGGCCGCACCGGTTCACCGACCTGCGCTCCGCGCTGCCCGGGATCGCCTCCAACCTGCTCACCGAGCGGCTGCGCGACCTCGAGGAGTACGAGCTGGTCGAGCAGCGCGAGCTGCCTGCGCCGGCCGCCCGGGTCGTCTACGCGCTCACCCCGCAGGGTCGCCGGATCATCCCGGTGCTGCGCGCGCTGGCCCGGTTCGGGCTGCCGATGATGGCCGACCCGGTCGACGGCGAGGTGAAGCCGCGGCACGCGATCTTCGGCGGGTTCGGGGCGCTCTTCGAGCCGCTCGCCGCCCTCGACGTCGAGCTGCGGATCCGGTTCCTCCTCGACGGCGAGGAGCACTGGCTCGAGGTCAGCCACGGCCGCCTGGTCCGCCCGGACACCTCCGCGCAGCCGGACCTGACCATCGAGGGCACCGCCGCCGCGCTGGTGGAGCTCTGCCAGGGCGCCGACGAGGCGAGCCTGGTGCCGCGGCTGCGGATCGCCGGCTCGGCTCAGGCCCGGCGTGACCTGGAGCAGGTGTTCCTCGCCACAGCGACCACCTTGGTCTGACTCGCATCTCTAGGATGCGCCGCATGGACATCAACGGAGCCAGTGCAATCGTCACCGGCGGCGCCTCGGGGATCGGCGCCGCCTGTGCCCGTCAGCTCGCCGCCCAGGGAGCCAAGGTCGTGGTCGCGGACCTCAACGCCGAGAAGGGCGAGGCCCTCGCGCAGGAGATCGGCGGGGCGTTCGTCAGCGTCGACGTGACCCAGACCGAGCAGATCCAGGCCGCCGTCGAGAAGGCCGTCGAGCTCGGCCCGCTCTGGGCCCTGGTCAACTCCGCCGGCATCGGCTGGGCGCAGCGGACGATCGGCAAGGACGGCGAGTTCGGCTCGGCCCACGACATCGACGCGTTCAAGAAGGTCATCGCGATCAACCTGATCGGCACCTTCGACGCGATCCGCCTCGCCGCCACCGCGATGAGCCGGAACACCCCCGACGCCGACGGTCAGCGCGGCGCGATCGTGAACATGGCGAGCGTGGCCGCCTTCGACGGCCAGATCGGCCAGGCGTCGTACTCGGCGTCCAAGGGTGGCGTGGTCGGCCTGACGCTGCCGGTGGCGCGCGACCTGTCCGCCTCGGGCATCCGCGTCAACACCGTCGCCCCGGGCCTGATCGACACCCCGATCTACGGTGAGGGCGAGGCCTCCGAGCAGTTCAAGGCGCACCTGGGCCAGAGCGTGCTGTTCCCCAAGCGCCTCGGCGTCGCCGACGAGCTCGCCTCGATGGTCGTCGAGTGCGTCACCAACTCCTACATGAACGCCGAGACCATCCGCGTCGACGGCGGCATCCGGATGCCTCCCAAGTAAGGCCCTCCAGGAGCTCGAAAGCCTGAACGCCCGGCCACCTCGCTGCGTAAGGAGGCTGGCCGGGCGTTCTCGCTCCAGGCTGGGAGCCGGCTACCCGTTCGCGGCCGACTGCTCCGGCGGCGCGTCCGGGCCCGGGTCGGGGGAGTCGGTGCTCTTCGCGCCGGTCGTGAACGGCTCGTTCTGGCCCTCGACGGGGCCGACCCGCTCGCTGCTGACGCCCATGTCCCCGGCCAGGCCGCTGTGCTCGCCGACGTTGGGCTCGGAGTCCATCACGTCGCGGGGCTCCGCTGCGCTGCGGTCATGAGACTGGTCGGTCACGTTCCGCGCGGTACCCCGCCCTCGCGGGATCATGCGCGGTCCGGGTGGCGAATCCGGTTGCGGCACGGCCTACCCTGGAACCCGTATGACGAACGCACCTGAACCTTTCGACACCGAGTTCTCCCTGGGGGCTGAGCTCGAGGAGACCGCCGGCTGGGACGAGGACGAGACGCCCCCGGCGTACGACGACCAGGACCCGGAAGAGACCACCGGTGACCTGGACCTGGCCGCGCGGCACGCGCTGCGCCGGGTCGTCGGCCTGTCCACCGAGCTCGAGGACATCACCGAGGTCGAGTACCGCCAGCTCCGCCTGGAGCGGGTCGTGCTCGTCGGGGTCTGGACCGAGGGCACCGTCGAGGACGCCGAGAACTCGATGGCCGAGCTGGCCCTGCTCGCCGAGACCGCCGGCTCCCAGGTGCTCGACAACGTCTACCAGCGCCGCGACAAGCCGGACCCGGCCACCTACATTGGCCGCGGCAAGGTCGACGCGGTCCGCGAGATCGTGCAGGCCAACGGCGCCGACACGGTCATCATGGACGGCGAGCTCGCCCCCAGCCAGCTGCGCAACCTCGAGGACAAGATCAAGGTCAAGGTCGTCGACCGGACCGCGCTGATCCTCGACATCTTCGCCCAGCACGCGAAGTCCAAGGAGGGCCAGGCGCAGGTCGAGCTGGCCCAGCTCAGCTACATGAAGCAGCGGCTGCGCGGCTGGGGCGGCAACCTGTCCCGGCAGGCCGGTGGCCGGGTCGCCGGCGGCGAGGGCATCGGTGGCCGTGGTCCAGGTGAGACCAAGATCGAGACCGACCGCCGCCGGATCAACAACAAGATCGCGAAGCTGCGCCGCGACCTCGCGCACATGAAGACCACCCGGGACACCAAGCGCGGTGAGCGCCGGCGCAACGCGGTCCCGAGCGTAGCCATCGCCGGCTACACCAACGCGGGCAAGTCCTCCCTGCTCAACCGGCTCACCAACGCGGGCGTGCTCGTCGAGGACGCGCTGTTCGCCACCCTGGACCCGACCACTCGTCGTACGACGACCAGCGACGGCCGGGTCTACACCATGAGCGACACCGTCGGCTTCGTCCGGCACCTGCCGCACCAGCTGGTCGAGGCCTTCCGCAGCACCCTGGAGGAGGTCGCCGACGCCGACCTGATCCTGCACGTGGTCGACGGGTCGCACCCGGACCCGGAGGGTCAGCTGGCCGCGGTGCGCGAGGTCTTCGCCGAGATCGGCGCCCAGCACGTGCCCGAGCTGGTGGTCATCAACAAGTCCGATGCCGCCGACCCGCTCACGATCGCGCGGCTGCGCCAGCGTGAGCCGCACTCGGTGGTCTGCTCGGCGAAGACCGGCGAGGGCATCCCCGACGTGCTCGCCGCGGTCGAGGCGGACCTGCCGCGGCCCGACATCGAGGTGCACGTGCTGCTCCCGTACAGCCGCGGCGACCTGGTCAGCCGGATCCACGACTCCGGCGAGGTCATCGCGACCGAGCACACCGGTGACGGCACTGTCGTGCACGCGCGGGTGAGCGAGGCACTGGCCGCCGAGCTGGAGCCCTATGCCGAATCTCCGGAGAGCGAGCCCGCGACTCGCTAGCCTCACGGGCATGAAGGTGCTCGTCGGCCGGCTCCTCGGCCTGATCCTGCTGGTCGTCGTCATCGCCATCGGCGGCCTCACGTTCACCTCGAACGGCAGCTCCGAGGCCGCGACCGACACCATCACCGACTACCGCGCCGCCTTCGACGTCGCCGCCGACGGCGAGCTGAAGGTGACCGAGACGCTGACGGTGAGCTTCAGCGGCCTCAAGCACGGCATCTTCCGGTTCTTCGACACCCGCGACTCCAACGGCAGCGGCAACCGGCTGGTGCCCGAGGACATCCGGGTCACCCGCGACGGCCTCGCCGAGAGGTTCGAGGTGCTGAAGGAGGGCCGCGGGCGGTACCGCAACATCAAGATCGGCCGCGCCGAGACGACCATGACCGGCTCGCACGTCTACACGATCAGCTACCGGATCGAGAACGCGCTGGCGAAGGGCACCGACGGCAACCGCACCGACTTCTACTGGGACCTGATCCCCTCGGGCTGGGTGCTGCCGATCGAGAGATCCCAGCTCACCGTGCACCTGCCGGCACCCGCGACGAACCTGCGCTGCGCGGTCGGGGCGGACGCGACGTCCGGCTGCCAGGCCGAGGGCGAGGACACCGATACGCTCACGGTGAAGACCGGCGCGCTGTCCCCACACACCCCGGTGACCATCAAGACCGGGCTCGACATCCCCACGCCGGACGCGAGCGGGCCGCCCTGGTCCTCGTGGCTCGACCCGGTCCTCGGCACCAGCACGGGCACGCTCGGGGCCGTCGTCGGGGTGGCGCTGCTGGCGGGCGGGCTCGGCTACGCGCTGAGCCGGTCGACGTACGAGAAGAAGCCGGCGTTCCCGTTGATGTACGCGCCGCCGGACGGCATCGGCCCGGCGCAGGCGGCCTACATCCTCACCGAGCGGGTCGACAACACCGCGTTCGTGGCGACGATGATGTACGCCGCCGAGAAGGACGCGGTGGCGCTGAGGCAGAGCGGCAAGACCTGGACCGTCGACGGCAAGGCGCCCGCGGAGGTCTGGCGCGGGCTCGACCAGGTCACCGAGCAGGCCGGTTTCTCGCTCGGCGTGGTCGGGCAGGGGCAGACGTTCAGCGCCTCGCCGGGGTCGGCGGGCGCCGGGCAGAAGCTGAAGTCCTCGCTGAGCGAGTTCAAGGGCAACACCACCGGCTGGGCGCTGACCTCGGGCCTGATGGAGTCGAGCGGGCTCGGCGGCTTCGGCGGGTTCGTGCTGCTGCTCTGCGCGGGGGCCGCGGTCGCGCTCGGCGCCTGGAACCCCTTCGCCATGTCGGTGCTCGCGCTGATCCCGGGGCTGTTCGGGATCGGTGCGTTCGGGGTCGGCCTCAGCGGCGCGGGCACGCGTCGTACGGCGCCCGGCCGCGAGCTGTGGTCCCGCGTCGGTGGCTTCCGGCGGATCCTGTCGACCCCCTCGGCCCAGGACCGGTTCGACTTCGCCGGCCGCAAGGACCTCTACACCGCCTACCTGCCCTGGGCGGTCGCCTTCGACTGCGCCGAGGAGTGGGCGAAGAAATACCGCGTCGAGACCGGCGAGGAGCCGCCCGCCCCGAGCTACTTCAACGGCTACAGCGGCGTGCACACCGGGCTGTTCGTCAGCCAGATGGTCTCCAGCTTCGACTCGGCGGTCTCCTCGGCGATCTCGGCCTACGAGGCCACCCAGAGCTCCTCGGGCAGCGGCTTCAGCGGGGGTGGCGGCGGGTTCAGCGGCGGCGGCGGAGGCGGCGGCGGGGGCGGCGGCTCCTGGTGACGCCGTACGACGTGCGCTTAGATACACGCAACGGAAGGGGTAGGGAATGCTCATCGCCATCATCGTGATCGTCCTCGTGCTCGCGCTCGCCGGCTTCGTGGTCACCGGCTTCAACAAGCTGCGCACCAGCGACGTCAGCGCCCAGGAGGCGCTCGGCGGGATCGACGTCCAGCTGACCCGGCGCGCGGACCTGATCCCCAACCTGGTGGAGACGGTCAAGGGCTACGCCGCCCACGAGCGCGGTGTCTTCGAGGAGGTCACCCGGGCACGGGCCGGTGTCGCCGCCGCGGCCAAGGGCGACGACGTGCCCGCCAAGGCGGCCGCCGACCAGGCGCTGTCCCAGGCGCTGGTCCGGGTGAACGCGGTCGCCGAGGCCTACCCCGACCTCAAGGCCAACCAGAACTTCATCGAGCTGCAGAACCAGCTGACCGAGACCGAGAACCAGATCTCGTTCGCGCGGCAGTACTACAACGACGCCGTGGCCACGCTCAACAAGCTGGTCGTGACGATCCCGTGGATGTTCTTCTCCGGTATCGCCAACGTGAAGCAGCGCGACTTCTACGAGGCCCCGGCGGGCCAGGACGTGCCGCCGACGGTCGACTTCGGCACGAACGCCCCCGCCGCTCCTCCGGCCGCTCCTCCGGCGCCGGAGACTCCGCCGACGGCCTAAGTTCTTCGCGTCTTCGGGTAATGCCGGCGCCTCCTCGTCCGTCTTCCGCTGGGAAGACAGCGACGAGGAGGCAACGTGCAGGCAAGCTGGAGGACGGCCGTGGTGGCCGTGGAGGTCGCGCTGGGGGTGCTCGTCCTCACCGCGGTCCTGGTCTGGCCCGCCTCGCCGACGCCGCCGACCGGGACGAGACACTTCCAGGTCAGCAGCGACCGGTGGTCGAAGACCCTGGGTGCCTGCGTGCACCTCACCCTCGAGGGCACCCTGTCCGCGCGGGCGCGGGAGCTCCGGCTGCGGGAGCCGTCGCTCTCGGCCCTCCTCACGGTCTCCTGCGGGGACAGCGCCGTTCCCGTCGCGGTGGGCACCGCGGCCGACCTGGTCCAGCACTGGTCGACGCCGGGAGGGGAGCGGATCTCGCGGACCTCCCACGCGGATCTCCAGGGACGCAGCGCGCGGTTCAGCCAGAGCAACACCGGCTGGCCGGCGCGGTGGACCGTCGAGCACCCGCCGTACGACTGCTTGTCCTACCGCGCGGTGGCCCGGATCTCGACCGCCCGGGCGAGCGACACCTTCCGGCTCGGCGACGAGGACAGCCGGGTCTGCGTGACGGAGCGGCGGGTCACGGAGCGGCGGGTCACGGAGCGGCGGTAGGAAGCCCCTCGTCGTCCACGCTGAGCCGCTGCGCGAGCCAGATCGGCACGATGGAGAGCACGATCAGAGCCGCGGCGACGACGTTGACCACCGGGGCCTGGTTGGGCCGGAACATGTTCTCGAAGATCCACAGTGGCAGCGTCTGCGAGCCCGCGCCCGCGGTGAACGTGGTCACGATGATCTCGTCGAAGCTGAGCGCGAAGGAGAGCAGTCCGCCGGCCAGCAATGCCGAGCGCAGCATCGGGAACGTCACCAGCCGGAAGGTGGTGAACGTGCCCGCGCCGAGGTCCATCGAGGCCTCCTCGAGGTTGCCGCCGACCCGGCGCAGCCGCGCGACCGCGTTGTTGAACACGGTGACGATGCAGAACGTCGCGTGCGCGATCACGATCGTCCAGAAGCTCAGGCTGATCCCGAGGATCTTGGTGAACGCGTTCTGCAGCGCGATGCCGGTGACGATGCCGGGCAGCGCGATCGGCAGGATGATGAGCAGCGAGACCGCGTCGCGCCCGAAGAACCGGTAGCGCTGCAGGGCCAGGGCCGCCATCGTGCCGAGCACCAGCGAGATCACCGTCGCGAACGCGGCCACCTCCAGCGACAGCGCGAGCGCGTCCCGGGCGCCGGCGCTGTGCCAGGCGGCGTCCCACCACTTGGTGGTGAAGCCGCTCGGCGGCCAGGTGAACGACGTCGAGGTGTTGAACGAGTTGACCAGCACCAGACCCAGCGGCAGGTAGATCACCAGCAGCACCAGGCCGGTCACCGCGGCGAGCAGGAGCCGTGCGTTGCGGGAGAGGGTCATAGTTCGTCCAGAGCTCCGGTCCGGCGTACGACGGCCAGGTAGACCAGCATGATGACGACGGGGATGGTGGCCACGGCCGCGGCGAACGGCAGGTTCCCGGCGGCGCCGGAGTTGTCGTAGACCACGTTGCCGAGCATCTGGTTGGCGCCGCCGACGATCTTGACGGTGATGTAGTCGCCCAGGGTGAGCGAGAAGGTGAAGATCGAGCCGGCGAAGACGGCCGGCGTCAGGATCGGCAGGATCACCCGGCGCAGCGTCGTCCCGGGCCTCGCGCCGAGGTCCGCCGAGGCCTCCAGCAGCGAGTTCGGCACCCGCTCCAGGCCGGCGTACATCGGCAGGATCATGTACGGCAGCCACAGGTAGGCCAGCGTCACCACGGTCGCGGTCAGGCCGTAGCCCGGCGAGCTGATCCCGAACGGGTCCAGCAGCCAGTGGACCGGGCCTGTCGCGGAGAACATCGCGCGCCAGGCGTACGCCTTGACCAGGTACGACGCCCACAGCGGCATCAGCACCGCGATCACCAGGATCCGCTGCCAGCGCCGCGAGGCGATCTTGGCCATGAAGAGCGCGATGGGGAAGGCGATCACGGCGTCGACGACCGTCACCGAGACCGCGATCGCCAGGGTCCGGAAGGCGACGGTCTTGTAGACCCCGATCTCCCAGAGCTGGCGGAAGTTGTCGAGGTTCCAGACCTTCTCGATGTCCCCGGTGAAGGAGTTCGTCGTCCAGAAGGCCGTCAGGAACAGGGCTCCGAGGGCGGTCAGGTAGGCCACCCCGAGCCAGAGCATCGGGGGACCGAGCAGCAGACCGAGCCGCAGCCGGGGGTGGCGGTGCAGGGTGCCGCCGGGAGTGCTCCTCCCGGCGGCGCCCTGCTCCATCGTGGTGGTGGTCAGCGTGCTACCCCTTGACCTCGGTCCACGCCTGCGTCCAGCGGGCGTAGTCGGTGCACTGGACGTCGGTACGGCCGTCCAGGCACTGCTTGATCGGCGTGGTCCAGTAGTGCAGCTTGTCCGCGAACGAGGCGTCGCCGGCGTGGTACGTCTCGCAGAAGCCCTTCTCCGCGATCGCGCACGCCTTGCCGTTCGCCGGGGACTCGCCGAACCACTGCGCCACCGCGGCGTTGGCCTCCGGGCTGATGATGTGGTTGAGCCACGCGTAGGCGCAGTTCTTGTGCTTGGACTTGGTCGCCACCATCCAGGTGTCCGACCAGCCGGTGGAGCCGGTGTCCGGCAGGATCGCCTTGACCGGGGTCTTCTCGCCCTCGGCCAGGCTGGCGATGACCTGCCAGGTGGTACCGACCACCGAGTCGCCGGTCTTGAAGGCCGACTGCTCCTTGGCGTAGTCCGACCAGTACTCGCCGATGCTGGCGCGCTGCTCCTTGAGCAGGTCGACCGCGGCCGCGAGCTGCTTGTCGTCCAGGGCGTAGGGGTTCTTGATGCCCAGGTCCGGCTTGGTGTTCATCAGGTACAGCGCGGCGTCGGCGATGTAGATCGGCGAGTCGTACGCGGTGACCTTGCCCTTGTACTTGCCGGCCTGCGCCGGGTCGAAGACGACGCCCCAGTCGGCTGGCGCCGGGTTCACCTTGTCGGTGCGCCACATCAGCAGGTTGGCGCCGTAGCCGTGCGGGATGCCGTACATCTGGCCGTCCACCGAGTTCCACGGCTTGTCCTTGAGGAACGGGTAGACGTCGGCGTAGTTCGGCACCAGGTCGGTGTTGACCGGCTCCACGTCACCCGAGGCGATGAGTCGCAGCGAGGCGTCGCCGGAGGCCGAGACCACGTCGTACTGGCCGCTCTTCATGAGCTGGACGGCCTCGTCGGAGGTGCCGAACGTCTTCACGTTGGCCTGGCAGCCGGTGGTCTTCTCGAACGGCGTCACCCAGTCGACGGTCTTGTCGGTGCTGCCGTCCTCGGCGTAGCCCGGCCAGGCGAGGATGTTGACGCTGCCCTCGTTCTTGCCGAGCTTGTCGAGCGGCTTGAGGTCGGGCGCGGTGAAGCCCGCCGAGCCGGTCCCGCCCTTCTTGTCGCCGTCGTCGGACCCGCAGCCGGTCAGCGTGACGACGGCGAGCAGCCCGATCGCGGCCGCGGCGGACAGTGTGCGTGCTCGTTTCATGCGGTCTCCTCCATGGGTGCTGGTTGTGCTTCTGATGCGGAGAGGTCGATGACGTGCTCGGGCAGCCAGCCCAGCCGGACGCGCTCGCCACGACGGCTGACGCGGTTGTCCTCGGCGTTCAGGTTCTGCCGCAGCACGGTGAGGGTGGCCTGGTCGCCGGAGCCGTCCGGCGGGGCGTCCAGGTCGACGACGTAGTGGTTGGCCGAGCCGAGGTAGACGACCTCGCGGACCACGCCCTCGGTGGTGCGGGCGCCTTCCGGTACGGCGTCCAGGTGGATCTTCTCGGGGCGGATGCTGAAGGTGCCCTCGCGGCCCACGACCGCGCGCGCGGCCGGGCCGGTGAGCAGGTTCGAGGTGCCCACGAACCCGGCGACGAAGGCCGACTGCGGCCCTTCGTAGAGCTCGCGCGGGGAGGCGACCTGCTGGATGCGGCCGTCGTTGAAGACCGCGATCCGGTCGCTCAGGGTGAGCGCCTCCTCCTGGTCGTGGGTGACGAAGACGAAGGTGATCCCGACGTCGCGCTGGATCTCCTTGAGCTCGATCTGCATCTCCCGGCGCAGCTTGAGGTCCAGCGCGCCGAGCGGCTCGTCGAGCAGCAGCACCTTCGGCCGGTTCACCAGGGCCCGGGCGAGCGCGACGCGCTGGCGCTGGCCGCCAGAGAGCTGGCCGGGGCGACGACTGCCGAGGTGACCGAGACGCACCGTCTCGAGAGCCTCGGCGGCACGCCGGCGGCGGTCGCCCTTGCCGACCTTCTTGACCCGCAGCCCGTACTCGACGTTCTCGATGACGCTCATGTGCGGGAAGAGCGCGTAGTCCTGGAAGACGGTGTTGACGTCGCGGGCGAACGGCGGCCGGCCGGTGACGTCCTCGCCGGCGAGCAGGATCGTCCCCGAGGTGGGCTGCTCGAACCCGGCGATCATCCGCAGCACGGTGGTCTTCCCCGAGCCCGACGGGCCCAGCATCGAGAAGAACTCGCCGTCGGCGATGTCCAGGTCGACCCCGTCGACCGCCTGGACCGTCCCGAAGGACTTGGAGAGATCCCGCAGCGAGATCGCGGCAGTTTCCGACACGTGTTCCTCCTCACGTCTTTGTGTGGAAACATATGAGATCAGATTTCAAAGCGCAATGACGCTTCCATCAAGAATTCGCAACGACGGCGAGGAAGGAGCCAGGGGTGTCGATCCCGTTCTACGGGCATGCGACAGCTGCGGTGTTCGCCCCGCTGGAGTCGATGAGCCGCTCCGACCTGGTCGCTCGCCGGCTCACCGACGCGATCGCGCTAGGCCTGCTGCCCGACGGCGAGCAGCTGCCCGGCGAGCTCGACCTGGCCGGCCTGTTCCGGGTCTCCACGGTCACCATCCGCGAGGCGCTGTCCTCGCTGCGGCACCAGGGCCTGATCGTCACCCGGCGCGGCCGGGGCGGTGGCAGCTTCGTGCGCGCCACCCGGGACGTCGCGGTCGGGCTGGCCAGCGAGCGGCTCGCCAGCCTCAGCCTGGTCGACGTACGGGATCTCGGCGACGTCTACGCCGCGGTCGCCGGCTCGTGCGCCGCCCTGGCCGCGCGGCGGTCCAGCCCCGAGGACGTCGACCGGCTGCGCCGGGTGGCCGGCCAGCTCGCCTCCGCCCCGGATGCGGGCGCCCGGCGGCGCGCGGACGCGCACTTCAGCATCGAGGTGGCGGTGGCGGCGCAGTCACCCCGGCTCTACCGTGAGGAGGTCGACCTGCAGGCCGAGGTGGGAACCCTGCTCTGGCTGGCGCTGGGGGACGACGACAGTCACGCCGAGGTGGTGACCTCCTCCCAGGCGCTGGTCGAGGCCGTGGCCGGCCGCGACGCCGAGGCGGCCCGGTCGGCCGCCGAGAGCAGGGTCGCCGACGCGACCGTGCGCCTGATCGACTTCAAGCTCAACCAGGAGGCGTGATGGACGGCATCGTCGAGGTCCTCGCCGTGCTCGAGGCCATCACGTCCTCCGCATTCGGGTTGGTCTCCCAGATCAGCGAGGCGGCCCGGTCCACGCTGTCCCGGCCCCTCCCGCGCCGCAGCGGTGAGCTGACCCGCCTCGATCCGGTCATCACCGCCGGGCTCGCCCCGGGCGGCGTCGTGCACGGCGCCGGCTTCGTCGCCGGGGTCGGGGCCCTCGAGGACGCGCGCTGGTGGCTGGAGTGGTTCGCCCGCGACGCCGAGGACCGGCCGCAGCGGCTGGTGGTGCAGAGCGACCCGCAGGCGGTCGGCTTCTACGACTACGAGCACCTGCCCTGGTACGCCGTCCCGCACCGCACCGGCCAGCGGCACGTCACCGGCCCGTACGTCGACTACCTGTGCACCGACGACTACACCCTGACCTTCACCATCCCGGTCGTGGTCGACGAGGTGTTCCTCGGCGTCGGCGGCGCGGACGTCAAGGTCGCCACCGCCGAGCAGCTGCTGCTGCCGGCGCTGCGCTCGACGAGCACGCCGCTGGCCGTCATCAACGAGCACGGCCGGATCCTCAGCAGCAACAGCGGCCGCCGGCTCAGCGGCGACCTGGTGAGCGGCCCGGCCGACGTCGCCGCGCTTTGGGCCGACCCCGACTCGTCGGTGTTCCGGAGAGTCGCCGACCTGCCGCTGGCGGTGGTCGCACTCGAGGCGCTGCCCGCCTGACGGTCCTTGCCATTGCCCGGTGGCGAGACGGGTCGTGGGGATGCGGCCGGGTAGGGTTCCGAGGTGCCCGAGCAGACCCCGACCGTGCGCGACGTGCTCGCCGCCGCTGTCGCCGCGGTCGACGGGCAGGAACGGCCCGGGCAGATCGAGATGGCCGAGGCCGTCGCCGAGGCGATGGAGTCCGGCCAGCACCTGCTCGTCCAGGCCGGCACCGGCACCGGCAAGTCGCTGGGCTACCTGGTGCCCGCGCTGCTGCACCGCGACCGGGTCGTGGTCGCGACCGCGACGCTGGCGCTGCAGCACCAGCTGGTCGAGCGGGACATCCCCGCACTGGTCGAGGCGGCCGGCGAGGTGCTGCACACCGACGCGACGTACGCGGTGCTCAAGGGCCGCTCCAACTACGCCTGCCTGCACCGGGTTCGCGAGGGCGTGCCCGACGACCAGGGTGCGCTGATCGAGGTCCCGGCCGGTGGCATCGGCGCCGAGGTCGTCGCGATGCGCGAGTGGGTGGAGTCCGAGGCCGAGGACGGCGGCACCGGCGAGCGCGACAACGCGCCCCGGCACACCGACCGGATCTGGCGGCAGGTCAGCGTCAGCGCGCGCGAGTGCCTGGGCGCGGCCAAGTGCCCGTACGGCGTGGAGTGCTTCGCCGAGCGGGCCAAGGACCGGGCCGCGAAGTCCCAGCTGGTCGTCACCAACCACTCACTGCTGGCCATCGACGCGATCGAGGGCATCCCGATGATCCCCGACTACGACGTGGTGGTCATCGACGAGGCGCACGAGCTGACCGCCCGGGTCACCCAGGCGGCCACCGACGAGCTCTCCCCGAACGAGGTCGACCGGGTCGCGCGTCGCGCGCAGCGGCACGTGGACGGCGTCGAGGCCGACGACCTGGCCGATGCCGGCGAGGCCCTGCGCGCGGCGATCGCGAGCGCGCCGCCGGGACGGCTCGACCCGGTGCCGGCCGAGATCGCGATGGCGCTCGAGGTGGTCCGCGACACCGTCCGCACGGTCATCAGCGGGCTGCCCAAGGACACGGGCGAGGACGCCGCGCTGGCCCAGGCCAAGGCATGGGCGCAGGAGCTGTTCAGCACCGCCGAGCGGATGGCCGCCGGTTCGGAGTACGACGTGCTCTGGGTAGCCGAGCGCGAGGAGCGCCGCGGCGGCAACCAGCTCTGCGTCGCCCCGCTCGAGGTTGCCGGCCCGCTGCGCGACCGGCTGCTCGCCGAGAAGACCGCGGTCTTCACCTCGGCCACCCTCAAGCTCGGCGGTGACTTCACCGCGGTCGCCGGCTCGCTCGGGCTCTCCCGCGACGGTGACGGCTCGACCTGGAAGGGCATCGACGTCGGCTCGCCGTTCGACTACGGCAAGCAGGGCATCCTGTACGTCGCCAAGCACCTGCCCCAGCCGGGCCGCGACGGCCTCGGGCAGACCCAGCTCGACGAGATCGTGGACCTGGTCGACGCCGCCGACGGCCGCACCCTCGGGCTGTTCTCGAGCCGTCGGGCCGCGGAGACCGCCGCCGAGGAGGTGCGGTCCCGGCTGCCGCACCTGACCACGCTCTGCCAGGGTGACGCCCAGCTGCCCGAGCTCTCCCGGCAGTTCGTCGGTGACCCGCACACCTGCCTGTTCGGCACGCTCAGCCTGTGGCAGGGCCTCGACGTGCCGGGGGAGACCTGTCAGCTGGTGCTCATCGACCGGATCCCGTTCCCGCGCCCCGACGACCCGCTCATGTCCGCGCGTCAGCGGGCCGCGGACAAGGCCGGCGCCAACGGGTTCATGTCGGTGGCGGCCACGCACGCCGCCCTGCTGCTCGCCCAGGGCGCCGGCCGGCTGATCCGGACCACCCAGGACCGCGGCGTGGTCGCGATCCTGGACCCTCGCCTGGTGACCGCCCGGTACGGCGGGTTTCTCCGGGCCAGCCTGCCGCCGATGTGGACGACCACCGACCCGGCCGTGGTCCGGGACGCGCTGAAGCGGCTCAGCGGGCGGTGACCCGGCTCAAAAGTGCAGCTGCCGGAAGGTGCCGTACTTGATGAGCAGCTCCTCGGTGACCCGGTACGACGCACCGAGATGCCGCTCCTCGAACGTGAGGACGCCGTACCCGGGGATCCTTACCTTGAGATCGGGACCGTTGGAGAAGTCGACCTGGGCCCAGGGCACTGCCTGCTCCCGGTTGTCGGCCCCGACGATGCCGAGCCCGTCGAGGTCGAAGCGCAGGCTGGTGAGGCTGCGGTGTCGCAGCACCGGGACGGCCGTGGGCAGCTCGCTGCCGTCGTACTCGGCGAAGTAGATGCCGTAGCCCAGGTTCGCGGTCGGCCAGCCACCGCGCAGGCTCCGTTTCACGGCACCGACCGTCAAGCGCGCGGTCAGCCGGGCCGTCGCGGGGGCGGAAGACTCGGTGGAGGCACCCGGGGGCAGCACGCCCGTGGGCAGGAGGACCTCCACCTCGGTGCCGGGGCGGAACTGCTCGAGCAGCATCCGGTCCTGCGCGCCGGGACGGGCAGCGAAGCTGCTGTCGGTCAGGAGCACCGGTTGTCCGAGCACGGTTCCGGTGCGCAGTTCCCATCCCGGTGCTCGTGACCGGCGACGTTCGCGCCGGACGCCGAGCACGACGATGACCGCGGGGATGGCGAGGAGTACGACGAAGAGCAGCGTGATGGCGGGATCCATGCCTGCCAGACGGCAGGACGCCGACTTTCATTACGTGCGAGTCTCGTAATGAGACTCACAGCCGTCAGCGGGCGGTGACGATCGTCGAGTACCGCGACGCCGCTGTGTAGCCCAGGGCGTTCAGCGCGACCACCCGGAACCGGTACCGGCCCTTGGGCAGCCGGAACACGTAGCTCCGGCTGGCTGCCGAACGGAGCGTGGACCCGTAGGTGCGCACGATCTTGCCGCGGCTGTTCAGCTGGTGGGCGAGCACCTTGTAGCCCCGGATCGGGTAGCCGCCGAGGACGGCCGGTGCCGCCCAGCGCGCGGTCGCGGTGACCTTCCCGCCGCGAGCACCCGAGGCGGCCCGCCCGATCCGCGGGGCGGAGGCGCCGACGCTGAAGGTGCGGGTGGCCGGCGGCGTCGAGGTGCCGTAGTCGGCGTTGGCGAAGAGCACCAGCCGGGCGGTGAAGGAGCCGTTCGGGAAGCCGCTGATGTCGAACCCGCTGTGGTCGCCGTACGGGTCGTCGAAGATCTGCCCGTTGATGCTCAGCCGCCACAGCGTGAACTCGGCGTGCCCGGGGTTGGCCGGCGTGGACCAGGTGGCCCGGAGCGTGTTGCGGATGACCCGCACCGAGAGGCCGGGAGCCGTCGCCGGCAGGTAGGTCGGGACGTAGAGGTCGTCGGAGCCGGGCGTCCCGGCGCCGAACTGGTTCAGCGCCGAGACCTGGATCGCGTAGGTGGTGCCGGGAGAGAGGCCCTTGAGCAGCCGCGAGGTGGTGCCCGCCGGGACGTCGATGGTGCCCTCGGGCGAGCCGCTGATCCGGTAGCCGGTCACCGCGCCGTCGCCGACGACGGTGGGGGCGGTCCAGCTGACGGTGGCCGTGGTGGTGCGCGGCGCGGCGGTCGTGGTCACCGTGGCCGGTGCGCCCGGGGTGTTGCCGCTGGCGCCGTCGCAGCCGGTGATGGTCAGGTGGTACTGGCCGATGCTGGCGTAGTCGGAGTACCCGCCGGAGAGAGCGGAGCCGTGGCCGACGCCGTCGACCTCGATCTGGTAGCTGCCGGTGCCCTGGCTGACGATCAGCTCGGCGTCCAGCCCGGTCGGGGTGAACGGGAACGTGGTGGTGACCTGGGCGGACTCGGGGTCGTCGACGACGGTGCCGCTCGGACCGGTGACGGTCAGCTGGATGTCGAGCGCCTGGCCCTCGCCGATCCCGGTCGCGCGGACGGTCATCGGTGCCGTGCAGGTGCGGTCGACCGTGAAGGCGTCCACGTCGGTCCGGTTCTCGATCACCCCGTCCTCGGCGTAGGTGACCGCCTGGCCCAGCGGGCTCGGGGTGGCGGCGTCGCCCCAGTCGTCGGGACGCTGCGGCACGCCGTGGGACTCGATCACGGCCAGGTCGTCCTGGGTCTCGTTGGCGTCGCCGTACTCGCCCTTGCTGAACTGGCCGACCGCGTAGTACCCGGCGCCCATGATCGGGAACCAGTTGCCGCTACCGCCGAAGTAGCTGTCGTCGCCCGCGGTGAGGGTGCCGTCGTGGAGCAGGCCGAGGTTGTGGCCGACCTCGTGCGCGGCCACGTTGGCGGCGTACGACGGGATGTCGGTGAGCTCGGCGGTGTAGACCCAGGCCGGCTCGGAGGTGCCGGTGGCGTCGGCCGGGTCGTCGTAGGAGCCGACGAAGGCCACGCCCAGGCAGCCCGACGGGCAGAGCGCGGCGGGCTTGGCCCGGGAGTCGTTGGTGAAGACGATCCGGCTCCCGTACGTCGTGTCCAGGGCCCCGTCGCGGTTCAGCGCGGCGCTGCCGGGGTCCTGGGTGGTGACGTCGACGTCGTAGGCGGAGTACTTCTCCGCGACGATCCGCCAGACCTCCTGGACGTAGGCCTGCTCGTCGGCGGTGAAGGTGCCGTACGTGCCGTCGATGCTGAACCCGTTGAACGCCACCCCGGCCGGGTAGCCGTTCGGGACCCACTCGTTGCCGGCGGCCAGGGTGTGCCCGGTGAAGTCGAGGTACATCGTGTGCGCCGAGCCCGGCTTGCTGTGCAGGAGGAAGGTGCTCGCCAGCGGCTCCGTCGGGGGAGCGATGTCCTGGGCGACCGGCCGCGGCGCGGAGTCGGCGTCGGCTGCGGTCTCGGCGTAGAACAACCGGCCGTTCGGGGCGATCCACGCGGTCTTGTCCTCACGCAGGACGCCGGCCAGCTTGGTGGCGCTGAGGTGGTTGCGGCGCGCGGCGGTCTTCAGGTTATCGCCGAGAGCGGTGACCGCGGCGGCACCGCGCCGGGGACGGTCGAGCACCCGGTGCCCGTCGTCGCCCCCGACCGCACGCGCGCTCAGGGCCGGCCGGGTCGACCGGCTCGACCGCCCGGTCCCGTCGTCGTCCGCGTGCGCGGGGGCGAAGGCGAGGGCCGAGGTGAGGGGCAGCAGGAGGGCGAGCGGGAGCAGGAGCTTGCGGGAGGGCGTCAGACGCATGGGCGAGATTCTGCAGTGCCGCGCCCGGTCGCGTGGCCGATTTTGCCGGAAATTTCCCATCGATCAGCGTGCGGTCACGATGGCCGAGTACGTCGACAGCCGGGAGGAACCGACCCGGTTGATCGCGAGGACCCGGAACCGGTAGCGGCCCTTCGGGAGCCGCCAGACCAGGCTGCGTGCCGAGGCCGGCCGCAGCGCGGAGGTGTACCCGCGCACGACCCGGCCGTGGCTGTCGACCCGGAAGGCGCGCACCCGGTAGCCGCGGATCGCCGCGCCGCCGTTCGAGGCGGGGGCGGCCCAGCGGGCGATCGCGGTCACCGCGCCACCCCGCGCACCCGCGCTGGCGCGGCGGGTACGCGGGGCTGAGGGGCGGGTGACGCTGGTCGAGGTGGCCGAGAGCGAGGCGCCGCCGTCGCCCTCGCAGCCGGAGATGCTCAGCCGGTAGCCGCCGACGCTGCCGTAGCCGGAGTACCCGGTCGTGGCCGGGCTGCCGTGGCCGACGCCGGCGACCCGGACGTAGGCCGCGCCGGCGGGCAGGCTCTTGGCGGTGGCGGTCGCGTTCAGCCCGGTCGGCTTGTGCGGCTGGTTGTAGTCCTGGCCCGAGGCCGGGTCGGCGTTGGCGACGAGTGCTCCGGCGGCGTCGTACACGCTGACCTGGAGGTCGACGGCCTGCCCCTCGCCGATGCCGTAGGCAGCCGCGGTCAGCCCGGTGGTACAGCCGCGGCGCACCGCGAAGACGTCGGCGTCGCGGTCCGAGGAGATCACGCCGCGCACGCCGTACGACGAGCGCGTGCCGAGGTCGGTGGCCGCGGCGATGCTGCTGCCGAAGTCGTCGGCCCGGAACGGGGCGCCGTTCGCGGCGATGACGGCGAGGTCGTCCTCGGTGTTGCTGGCGCGGCTGTACTCGCCCTTGCTGAACTGGCCGACCGCGTTGAGGCTCGACCCCATCAGCGGGAACCAGTTGCCCTGGCCGGCGTAGTAGGTGGCGCCCCCGGAGATGCCGTCGTGGTGCAGCCCGAAGGTGTGCCCGATCTCGTGCGCGGCGGTGTGCGCGATCAGCGCCGGCAGGTCGTGGGTCTTGGAGGTGAACACCCAGGCCGGCTCGTAGCTGTCGGTGTTGTCCCCGGTGTAGTCGAAGCCGCCGAGGATTGCGATGCCCGAGCAGCTGCCGCCGCAGGCCTGGTTGACGGCGTCCGGGTCGTCGCTGAACACCACGTGGTCGCCGTACGTCGGATCGCCGGAGCCGTCCCGGTTGTACGCCGCGGCGCCCGGGTCCTGGGTGGTGACGTCGACGTCGAAGGGCGCGTACTTCTCCGCCACGATCTGCCAGACCTTCTGGACCACGGCCCGCTCGGTGTCGCTGAAGGCGGGGCTGCCGTCCATGCTGAAGCCCTCGAAGGCGCCCGGGGTCATGTTGCCCTGGACGTCCCAGAAGCCGCCGGCGCGCAGGGTGAAGCCGTCGAAGTCGAGGTAGATGGTGTGGTTCGAGCCCGGCAGGCTGTGCAGCGCGAAGGTCTGCGAGACCGGGTAGATCGGGGCGACCGAGGCCTGCGCCGTCGTCGCCTGCGCCGTCGTCGCCTCGGCGGCGGTGGGCGCCTCCTCGATGTAGAACAAGCGGCCGTCGCGGCCCAGCCAGGCGCTGGTGTCCCGGTCGAGCACGCTGCGCAGGCCGGACGCGCTCATCCGGTTGAGCCGGGCGGCCTGGTCCAGCCGGGTGCCGAGCGCGGCGAGCGCGGCCCTACCGTGCTGGGGCCGGTCGATGAGGCGGCCGTGCCGGCCGGCGGACGTCCCTTCGGCGTGGGCGACGCCGAACGTCGCCACCGTGGTGACGGTGGCCAGGCCGAGGACGATGAGGCGTCGAGCGATCCGAGGGGAGGGGTTCACACTCCTCGTATCGGGCCCGGTTTGCCCGATTTGAGTAAAAAGTCAGAAAATTGCCGAGAACTCCCGCGCGATCTCCGCACCGAGGTGGGCGTTGTTCTTCACCAGGGCGATGTTCGCGGCCAGCGAGTCGCCCCCGGTCAGCTCCACGATCCGGCCGAGCAGGTACGGCGTGATGTCCTTGCCGGTGATCCCGAGCCGGTCCAGGTCGCCGAGCGCCTGCTCGATGATCGTGTCGATCCGGTCGTGGCTGATCTCGTCGGCCTCGGGGATCGGGTTCGCGACGCTGATCCCGCCGGCGATGGCGAGGTCGTCCTTGGCCTTCATCTGCGCGGCGATCTCCCCCGGGGAGTCGACCCGGAGGGGGACGGCGAAGCCCGACGTACGGGTGTAGAAGGCGGGGAAGTCGTCGGTGCGGTACCCGAGGACCGGCACGCCGAGGGTCTCCATCCGCTCGAGGGTCAGCCCGATGTCGAGGATCGACTTCACCCCGGCCGAGACCACCGTCACCGGGGTCAGCGACAGCTCGGTCAGGTCGGCGCTCTCGTCGAAGCTGTGCGCGGCGCCGCGGTGCACGCCACCGAGGCCCCCGGTGGTGAAGACCCGGATGCCGGCGAGGCTCGCCAGCCGCATGGTCGCGGCGACCGTCGTGGCGCCGTGCTCGCCGCGCGCGACGACGTACGGGAGGTCCCGGATGGAGACCTTGCGGATGCTGTGCTCGCTTCCGGGGGCCTCGCCGCTGCCCAGGAGCTCGAGGCCCTCGTCGTCCAGGCCGATCCGCGGCACTCCGTCGAGCACGGCGATCGTCGCCGGCACCACGTCGTGCTCACGGATGATGCCCTCGACCTCGCGGGCCATCGCCACGTTGTCCGGGTAGGGCATCCCGTGGCTGATGATCGTGCTCTCCAGCGCGAGCACCGGGTGCCGCTCGGCCAGCGCGGTCCGGACCTCGTCGGTCATCCGCAGGTCCAGGGTCATCGCAGCTCCTCCAGGGTTCGGTCCACCAGGATCTCGGTGAGGTCGGCGTGCACCGGGCTCGGCGAGCCGACGGTCAGCCAGGCCGCCGCGGCGCCGAACCAGGCGGCGGCCTCCAGGTCGGCGCCGGTGTTGAGGCGGTGCACGTACGCCGCCAGCATGGCGTCCCCGGCGCCGGTCACGTCGACGACCTCGGCGGGCGGCAGGCTGACCCGGATCTCGGGCAGGCCGGCCCGGTGCAGCACGCTGCCGGCGGCGCCGTGGCGCAGCCAGACCACCTCGACGCCCTGCTCGTGCGCGTGCGCGATCGCCGCGTCCTGGTCGTCGACGCCGGCCCAGGCGGTGAGCTCGGCGGCGTTCGGGGTGAACGTGTGCACGCCCGGGATGGCGCCCAGCCGGCCCGCCTTCGCCACGCCCACCGGGTCCAGCACGACCGGGATCCCGCGCGCCGCCGCCAGCCGGAGGCCGTGCTCGATCGTGTCCGTACGCAGGTTGCCGTCGAGCACCAGCCAGCCGGCGTCGTCGAGCAGGCCGCCGCCCAGATCGGCCGGGACCACCGAGGCGGTCGCGGCCATGTCGGCCACCCCGATGTCCAGGTCGCCGTCCCGGGTCAGGACGGCGGTGTAGGTGCCGGTGCGCAGGTTGTCGTGCCGCTTGACCCGGCTGGTGTCGACGTCGAGCAGACCGAGTCCGCTGAGCAGCAGGTCGCCGGCATGATCGCGCCCCACCGCGCCGGCCAGCCGGACCGTGCTACCCAGGCGGGCCAGGTTCTCCGCGATGTTGCGGCCCACCCCGCCCGGCGCCGCGATCGTGCGCCCCGGGTTGCTGCTCCCGCGCACGGTTTCCGTCTCGATCCGGGCCAGGGTGTCCAGGTTGATGCCACCGACCACGACCACGGGCTTCACGCCGCGACCCTAGCCGCCGCGCGTACGTAAACCAGCATGCGAATGTCGCGCGTGGGGCTGGTGGTGTGCGCACGCGCCCCACCAGCGACATTCGCAGGCCCGGGTACGCACGGCGGCGCTCCCGGCGGCGCTCCCGGCGGCGCCCCGGTCAAGCCCTGACCACGTCGTGGGTCACCAGGGCAGGAGGTTGCTCAGCAGGAGGCAGGCGGCCGTTCCCGCGACGATGCTGAGGACGGCGTTGCGGCGGAGGCGGTGCACCAGGACCGTGACCACGACCCCGGCGAGCGGACCGGCGCCGTGGTCCGGGGCGCCGAGGTCGATGCGCGAGAGGCAGTACAGCGCCAGGATCGTGAGCGCGCCCAGCGGCATCCACCGCCCCAGGTCGGCCAGCAGTGCCGAGCCCGCGAGCAGGCGCCGCATCGCGAACGGGAGCGCCCGCAGGCTGATCGTGATCGCGGCGGCGACGCCGATCGCGAGGGCGACGTACGACGGGTCAGGCATGCTGCCGCCCACGACGGTGCCGGATCAGCAGGGTGGCCGCGAAGACGGACATCGCCACCAGGACCATCGACCCCGGCGCGACCAGGAACGCCAGCCCGGCCGCCCCGGTGGCGAGCAGCAGCGTGACCCGGTCCGGGCGCTCGTCGTACGCGTCCAGGGCGAGGACCACGAAGAGCGCGGTGAGGACGAAGTCGAGTCCCTCCACGTCGCCGAGCAGTGACCCGGCCAGCGCGCCGAGCAGCGAGCCGCCCACCCAGGACAGGTGCAGCCCCGCCTGGGTCGCCAGGATCCGGCCGCTGCTCAGCATGGCCGGGTCCTTGCCGGCGGTCAGGGCGTAGGCCTCGTCGATGAGCGCGAAGACGCTGTACGCGCGCGGAAGCCGGCCCTCGACCCGGTGCAGCGGGAAGGTCAGCCCGTAGAAAAGGTGGCGGGAGTTGACCACGAAGGTGGTCAGCGCGATCGCGGCGATCGAGGCGCCGCCGGCGAGCATGCCGACCAGGATGAACTCGACCGAGCCGGCGAAGACCGTGAGCGAGATCAGCGGTGCCAGCCACCAGGGAAAGCCGTAGCCGGTGACGACCACGCCGAAGCCGGTCCCGAGCGCGACCAGCCCGAGCCAGACCACACCGACCTCACGAGCGGCACTGCGAACGGCGACGGCGGCGGACATGTCGCAACGATAGGAAGAATCGTGCGCAAGGTGCTTGCTTGTTCTTGCTGTCAGGAGCCCTGCGCGCAACCATCGAGCCATGGATGACCTCGATCGCGCAATTCTCGACCAGCTGCGTCAGGACGGACGGCTCACCAACCAGGAGCTGGCCGCCCGGGTCGGACTCACCCCGGCCCCCTGCCTGCGCCGGGTCCGCAGGCTCGAGGCCGACGGCGTGATCGCCGGGTACACCGCGCTGGTCAACCCCGAGATGGTCGGCCGCGCGTTCGAGGTGATGATCCACGCGGACCTGGTCGCCAAGGACCTGGCCACCGTGGAGGCGTTCGAGGCCCGGGTCGCGGCGATGGACGAGGTGGTCGAGCTGCGCCGGATGTTCGGCGTGCCCGACTACATGATCCGGGTGCAGGTGGCCGACCTCGACGCCTACGAGCGCTGGGTCACCACGCAGCTGATGGGCGACCCGGCGCTGGCCCGTGTCGACTCCCGGATCACCATGAAGGTGCTGAAGAAGGCGGTCTAGCCGGACGCGGTCGCGGCGCCGTAGCGGGCGCGCGTGGCCAGTGCCCAGGCGCAGACCGGCTTCATCGCCGCGGCCGCACCGAGGATCAGGCCGCCCATCACGAACCAGCCCGGCCGGCCCCACTCGATGCACAGCAGCGTGATGAGCGTCGGTCCGGCCACGTTGGACAGGCTGAACCCGAGCCCGGCGAAACCCTGGTACTGACCCTGGCGCTCCATCGGGGCCAGGCCCATCGAGACGCCCCACTGCCCGCCCGACGAGATCATCTCGCCGACCACGTGGATGGAGGCGCCGAGCAGCAGCAGCCCGATCGCGGCGACCCGGGAGGTCCCGTCGCTGAGCGCGATCACGGTGAACCCGGCCGCGATCCAGAGCCCGCCGCGCAGCATCGCGTCGGCCGCGTGCGTCACGGTGTCGGTGCCGCCGGCCATCCTCACCTGGAAGAGCGCGACGATCGCGGTGTTGAGGATGAGGATCACCGCGACCATCGAGGTCGGGGCGTCGGTGTGCTCGCTGACCCAGAGCGGGATGCCCACCTCCATCACGACGAAGTGCATCGCCACGATCCCGCACAGCGCGGTGACGACGACGTACGGGACGTCGCGCAGCACCGCCAGCCGAGGCTCGCCGGCGGCGCGCGGGGGAGCGGGCTCGAGGTACGGCAGCCGGCCGAAGACGAGCGCGGTGCACATCATGCAGACCGCGTCGAGCACGAACACGGCCAGATAGGCCCAGGACTCGTCGATGGTCAGCGCGATGCCGCCGAGCAGGGCGCCGAACCCGATCGCGACGTTGGTGATCGCGCGCAGGTAGGCCTTGAACCGGACGCCCTGGCCGCCAGTCGCGATCCGCGCGATGTAGCCGTTGCGAAGTGCGTTCGCGCCGGCCTCGTTGGTGGTCGCGAAGGCCATCACCAGGATCAGGGCCCACGGCGTCCGGGCGACGAGCAGGCCGAGCGAGCCGATGCCGGCCAGGATCGTGCACAGCCGCATCACCTCACGCGGGCCGCGGACGTCACCGAGATGGCCGATCGGCACCTGCGCGACCATCGCGAGCAGGGCGCCGGTGCTGAGCGCGATGCCCACCGTCGAGGGACGCAGCCCGACCTCGCGCGTGAAGTACAGCGCGAACGTGGTCATCAGCGCGCCGGTGCCGGCCCGGCTGACCAGGGTGGCCAGAGCCAGGATGCGCAGGTTCGGGTCGAGCGGGATGCCTCGGCGGGTGAGCCGGTCGCTGGGTGACTTGTCGTGGGGGGTGGTCGCCGAGCTCACCGCCAGAACCTACGTCGCGATCCCGGCGAGCCGCCTCCCATTAACGTCACATCCGGCGCAGGACCGCGGTGACCTTGCCCAGGATGGTCGCGTGGTTGCCGTCGATCGGCTCGTAGGCGGCGTTGTGCGGCATCAGCCACACCTGGTCGCCCTTCTTCTTGTACGTCTTCACGGTGGCCTCGCCGTCGAGCATCGCGGCCACGATGTCGCCGTTGTTCGCGGTCGGCTGCTGCCGGATCACCACGTAGTCGCCGTCGCAGATCGCCGCGTCCACCATCGAGTCACCGGCAACCTCGAGCAGGAACAGCGTGCCCTCGCCGACCAGCGTCTTGGGCAGCGGGAAGACGTCCTCGACCCGCTCCTCGGCCAGGATCGGGCCACCGGCGGCGATCCGGCCGACCAGGGGCACGTGCGTGGCCGCGGGCAGCGCGTCGCCGATCCCGGTGAGGTCGGGCTCGGAGTCGTCGGCGCTGGAGATGGCCTTGCGGGCGGCCATCAGCTCGGGCAGGAACACCTCGAGCGCGCGCGGCCGGTTGGGGTCGCGCTTGATGTGGCCCTTCTGCTCCAGCACGCGCAGCTGGTGGGCGACGCTCGAGGAGCTGGCCAGCCCGACCGCCTCGCCGATCTCGCGGATGCTCGGCGGGTAGCCGCGCTGCTCGATGGCGTCGCGCAGGAACGCGAGGATCCGCTGCTGCCGCGGGGTGAGCCCGGTCGCGTCCGGGGGAGCGTCGGGGAGCTCGCTGACCGTGCCCCGGGTCTCGGCCGAGCGGTTGCTGTCAGTCGCCATGGAGTGACGGTAGCCCCGAAGGACCGCCGAGTTCAAACACATGTTCGAACGGGCGTGTCGTGCCGGGGCCCGTCCGGAACCTAGAGTCCGCGCATCCGCAGCGCCGCCTGGGTCCGGTCCCGCACCTGCAGCTTGGTCAGCACGTTGGCGACGTGGTTCTGCACGGTCTTCAGGCTGAGCCCGAGCTCGCGGGCGATCTCGGCGTTGCTGCGCCCCGCGGCGACCAGGGCGAGCACCTCGCTCTCCCGGGGGGTGAGGTCTCCGAGGCGCCACGGGCCGGAGGCCCTCGTATGCACTGCGCCGGACGCGACCCGCTGAGCCGCCCCCGCCCCGAAGACCGCCCCGCCCGCCGCGACCGTCCGCACCGCCGCGAGCACCTCCTCCTGGACGGCACCCTTGAGCAGGTACCCGCGCGCGCCGACGGCCAGCGCGGCGGTCACGGTCTCGTCGTCGTCGACCATCGTGAGCACCAGCACCGCCGGGCCGGACGGCAGCGCGACGATCCGCCGGATCGCCTCCAGGCCGGGCAGCCCGGGCATGTTCAGGTCCATCAGCACCACGTCCGGCGCGAGCTCCGCGGCACGCCGTACGGCGGACTCGCCCTCTCCCGCGGAGCCCACCACCTCGATGTCGGCGATCGTGCCGAGCAGGCCGGTGAGCCCGTCGCGGAACAGCGGGTGGTCGTCGACCACGAGCACGCGGATCATGGCGTGACCCCGACGTCGAGGGGCAGCCGCGCGACCACCCGGGTCCCGCTCCCGGGCACCGCCTCCAGCGTGAACCGCCCGCCGATCTCCTCGGCCCGGCTGCGCATGCTGCCCAGCCCGACGCCGTCCGCGCGCGGCACCACCACGCCGGTGCCGTCGTCGGCGACCTCGACGACCAGGGCGGTGCCGTTGCGGTGGATCCGTACGCAGGCCGACCGCGCCCGGGCGTGCCGCGCCGCGTTGGCCAGCGCCTCCTGGACGATCCGGTACGCCGCGACCTCGGTCGCCGCGGGCAGCCGGGGCAGGTCGGCGGCCTCGAGGGTGACCGGCAGCGCGGCCTGCGTGCCCAGTGCGGCGACCGCCTCGACCAGGCCGAGGTCGTCCAGCGCGGCCGGGCGCAGGCCCTCGACGATCCGGCGCACGTCGAGCACGGTCGCCTGGATGCCGCTGCGCAGCCCGAGCAGCCCGGTGTCGTCGGCGCCGTCGGGCAGCCGGTTGCGCACGGTGTCGACCTGGAGGGTCAGCCCGGCCAGCGCCGGCCCGAGTCCGTCGTGCAGGTCGCGGCGCAGCCGGCGGCGCTCCTCCTCGCGCGCGACCACGAGGCGCTCGCGGGCGCCGCGCAGGCCGTCCAGCAGGGCCGCCGCGTGCACCACGGTGCCGAGCTGACGAGCCACGTCGGCGAGCAGGTCACGGTCGGTCTCGCGGAGCGGCCGCCGGTCCCAGGAGAGCACGCCCACGGTGTCGCCGTACGCGGTCATCGGCAGCTCGTCGACGGGACCCGCCACGGTGCCGCGGACGGCGAGGACCCGCCCGTCCGGGGCGGTGATCGCGACGTGCGCGAGGCCGAGCGCCGCGCCCACCTCCTCGACCAGCTCGGCCAGCAGGCCGGGCACGTCGGCGGCGTCGCCGAGCCGGCGCGCGGTCGCGGCCAGGACCTCGGTGGGCTGGGACCACTGCCCGTAGGTGAGCCGGTTCGCGGTGCGCTGCAGGCCGTCTCGCAGCGGCGCGAAGCTGACCGCGACCACGCCGGCGGCGAGCCAGGCCAGCCAGCTCGCGCCGCGCTGCCCGGCCATCGCGCCGACCCCGCCGACGACCACCGCGTACAGCGCCGCGATCGCCAGCCACAGCGAGCCGTAGGTCAGCGACCGGTTGACCAGCAGCTGGATGTCGTAGAGCCGGCGCTGCAGCACCGCGATCCCGATGGCCGCGGGCAAGGGCACGGTGGCGAGCCCGAACAGCCACGGGTCGGCGGCGTCGCTCGCGCTCGCGGCCATCGCGGCGATGGGCGGCACGAACGCGAGCCCGAAGAGCAGCGTCTGCTGCCGGGTCAGCGCGCTGCCGTGCCGGTAGCGCTGCACCAGGACCGCGGTGGCCAGCCCGATCGCGATCACGCCGAGCAGCAGCGAGACGCCGGCCAGTCCGCCGGCCAGCAGCCCGAGGACCCCCGGGGCGCCCAGCGGGTTGTCGATCGAGTCCAGGCGGGTGTCGGTGAGGTCCCGCATGAACAGGCTCGCGGTGGTGAAGCAGGCGATGGTGACGAGCGACGTACGACGAGCAACGCGCTGCAGCCGGGTGGTGGCCGGAGCGCCGTCGGGGAACCGCAGCGGCAGCCAGAGCACGGCCACCAGCCAGGGGAGTCCGCGCAGCGAGCTGCCGAGCACCGAGGCCCAGGCGGCGCCGACGTCGCCGGGGTGCAGGTGCAGGGTCCCGTACGACGTGGCGACGAGCGCCTCGCCGATGCCCCACGCCGGCGTGATCGCGACGGCGATCCGGCCGACCGGGTGCCCGGGCCGGTGCCAGAGGATGAGCAGGCCGACGGCGGCGTACGCGACGACGACGGCCGCGACCGCCGCCTCGTTGAGCCGGGCCGTGCCGGTCTCGGAGGCGGCGATCGCGACCGCTTCGCCGGTGACGGCGACGACGACCGCGAGCACGGCCAGCGTCCTGCTCACCAGGCCAGGGTGACTCATCGCGGTGCCGGTGCGGGGCGGTTTCCGACAGTCCTGTCGCCGGTCCTTCAGCGGGTCCGGCGCCCGCCCGCGTCGCGCAGGCAGAGGACGGCCAGGCCGACCCACCAGAGCATCCGGACCATGTCGGTGGCGTTGTGCGCGAACGGGGTGATCGCCAGGCCGAGACCGCCGACCGCGACGCCGGCCCAGCCCCAGCGGACGTGGGTCCGCTCGGCCAGCGCGGCGATGCTCAGCGCCAGCACCATGGCCAGCCCGGTCGCCACCTGCAGCACGAAGCTGTAGTTGCGGATGTCGTTGACGGTCGCGATGGTCGTGATCGGGACGTGGTGGTGCGCGGCGTAGACGGCCGCGGCGCCCGGGGCGAACCCGACGGCCAGCGTGCTCGCCGCGTAGACCAGGCCCAGGCCGAGGAAGGTCTGCGAGGCCACCCGCCCCGTCTCGGTACGGCGGCCGAAGAGCCGGGCGAGCAGGACCAGGGCGGGCACGAGCACGACGAATGCGAGCGCCTCGACGTAGCCGCCGGCGAGGACGCGGTTCATGGCCGCGCCGCCGTACTTGTCCTGCAGGTCGGCGAGCGAGGTGCCGTGCGCGACCACGACCTCCTGGCTGAAGCCGGCGAAGAGCAGGACCACGTGGGCGAGGGCGAAGCCGCCGGCCCAGCGGGGCAGCGAGCTGCTCGTCTCCTGGTGGGTGGATGCGGGAGTGGTGTCGAGCTGGGTCATGACGACCTCCTGGGAGGAGCGGGATCGGACTCCTCCGAGGCTCCGCCTCGGCGGCCGCCGGCGGATCGGGCCGGTTCCCGGGAGGGCCGGGAAGATCTCCCGGGTCGTGCTCCGTCTCCGGGGCCGCGTTCGAACGTATGTTCTTGACACCGTTCGAACACCTGCTCTACCTTCGTACACGTGTTCGATCGAACGTCTGATCGAGCGGCCGCCGGAGAAATGTCGGTGGTCCTCCGTAGAACTAGGTCCGACACAAGCAGGGGTCACCAGACCTACCGGCTCAACGGAGCCGGGCTTCCCCAGGAGGTAGACCGATGAGCACGCTGAGCATCTCGCCCGCATTCGCGCCGGCCCGCGCCCGCGCCCGCCGCAGCACGGTGCGGCTGACCCGCCGTGGCCGGATCGTCGTGCTCGCCGTGTTCCTGCTCGCCGCGTTCGCCGTGATGATCGCCGCCGGTGGCTGGGCCACCGCGACCCGCGACGCCGGCACGCCCGAGCAGGTGCGGATCATCGAGGTGCAGCCCGGCGACACCCTGTACGACATCGCCGGCAAGCTGCCCGGGTCGGGCGACGTGCGCTCCAAGGTGCACCGCCTCCAGCAGCTGAACTCGCTGCCGAGCAGCGGGCTGCAGGTGGGCCAGAAGCTCGCCGTCCCGGTCGGCTGATCCAAGGCTGATCCACGAACGTGCCTGCCCGGCCCCCCGCCGAGCACGCCACAACTGAATAGATACTCCGCGCGGCCGCCTCGACCCCGGCTGCAAGGAGGGGAAGAGATGAGGGGCGAGACTTCGGTCTCGCCCCTTCGTCTTCCTCAGGCGTGCGCCGCGCCCTCGGCGAGCAGGAACTGCGCCGCCGTGTACGTCCCCATGACGGCCGACTCGAGCCGCGGCGGCGGGTTCTTCAGCAGGAACTTCCGGGTGCCGAGGATCGAGTCCGACACCATGAACAGCGCCGCGCCTAGGATGCTCGCCCGGCGCGCGGACTTCGGTAGGGCCGGGTCCAGCTGGGTGGCCGCGGCGACGGTCCCGGCCAGCATCGCGGAGTACCCGGCGATCGTCGGGCCGAGCACCTTCTCCTGCCGGGCGGCTCCGAACACCATCCCCGGTGCCGTCGTCGCCCACAGCGCCGCGACCGCCTTGGGTCCGCGCCGGCGGGTTTGGCTGCGGTGGGCGAGGAAGCCGCCGATGTAGGCCGCGTGCCCGGCCGCGAACGACCCGCTGCCGAGCGCGAAGTTCTTGGTGCCGTCCCCGAGGAGGGCAAGGTCCCCGCCCCAGCCGGCCGCCTGGGCGACCAGGGTGCTGGTGCGCAGGGGAGAGCCGGCCGCGGCCGGGTTGGTCGCGAGCGAGGCCATCAGCGTCGGCATCAGCAGCGGCTTGGTGACCACGCGCGCCTGGTGGGCCCGCGGGTGCGCCGACCCGGAGAGCCAGGTGTCGGCGATCGCCAGTCCGACGTACGCGAGCTTGAGCTTGAGGTGGGTCCGCACAGGCTGAATCTAACCGCTACCTTCGGCCCATGGCCGGGTACTCAGGAACGCCGCTCGAGAAGAAGCTCGGCGTCAAGGAGGGCCAGACGGTCTTCCTCGACAAGGCCCCCGGCGGCTTCGCCCTGGACGCCGCCACCACGACCCGGCTGCCGAAGGTGGCCGCGATCACGCTGACGTTCCACACGTCGCTCGACTCGTTGGCGAAGCGGATGCCGACGCTCATCGAGCACACCGAGCAGGCCGGGATGATCTGGGTCTGCTGGCCCAAGAAGGCCGCCCGCAAGCTCGGCTGGGAGACCGACCTCGACGAGAACGTCGTCAGGCAGATCGGCCTGGACGCCGGGGTCGTCGACGTGAAGGTCTGCGCGGTCGACGAGGTCTGGTCCGGCCTCAAGTTCGTACGACGCCTCGCCGACCGTTCCTGACGGTCACCCCCGCGGGGCATACTCGGCGACATGACCAGCGATCGCGGCATCCACGAGCAGATCTCCGACCTCGTCGCCCAGGAGCACGAGCTCCGGACCCAGCTGCAGGCGGGGGAGATCAAGCCGGACGAGGAGCGAGCGCGGCTGCGTGACCTCGAGGTCCAGCTGGACCAGTGCTGGGACCTGCTCCGCCAGCGCCAGGCGCTCCGCGACGCGGGCGAGGACCCGTCCGCCGCCGCCGTCCGGCCGGCCAACGAGGTCGAGGGCTACCTCGGCTGACGGGCCGCCGGTTCACGTCATCGAGGCGTGTACCTCGCACCCGATGCCGTGCCAGCTGAGCACCTCGACGAACGTCTCGGCCCACACCTTCGCGGGCTGGTAACCCCGGGGCGGCGCGAAGAGCCAGGACCCGGAGAGGTGTCCCGCATGGCCCAGCCCTTCGTTGCGCAACCACTTCCCGAACCCGCGTCGCGCGTCGAAGACCCGGACGCTCGCCACGCCCTCCTCGCCGTTCGAAACCCAACTGGCAGTACCGGGTCCCACCACCTTCATGGGGATCGGCACGTGTAGGGCGGCCGCGTCGTCGGCTGCCTGACTCGCCAGCGCCCACAGGTCCTCGAACGCGATCTCTTCGCCCGGTCGAGGCAGCGCCACGTCGAACACCTCGGTGTCCGGGGCAGTGCCCCGCTTGGCCAGGTACGCCGTCACCAGGCTAGGTGCCTCGCCAGGGCGGACGACCCAGGCCGCCAGCACCGGCTTGACCTCGCCGTTGCGTCCCTGGACGGCAACGATCGTGTGGAACTTGACGCCGTGGGCATCTCTGCGGGTCTCGTACAGGGGAGCGTTGAGGACTCCGCGCCTCAGCTGCTCGGCCAGGAACTGCCAGTCGTCGCGATCGATGCCCAGGGCTTCGGAGAAGAGCCGCGCCTTGGGTCCGCCCTTCTCGTGGTCGGGGTTCAGCAGGTAGCCCCGCAGCTTCGACTCGGCGACGACGGCGTCTTCCCGCCCGGGCACGCGTCGCGCGTCGACGGTGAATTCGGCCGGCGCGTCCGGTGACTCTCGCGGCAGCGAGGCGAGAGCCCGCTGCACCGGGGTCGGCGCGGTCAGGCGCTCGTAGCCCTCGACGAACCGGGCTCCGCGCTTGGACCGCGGCAGCGGCTCGACGCGGGTGGGGTGCTCGTGCTCGGTTTCCAGGCTGTTGGTCCAGCCGAGCGACTCGGCGCCGACCTCCGACCACCAGTAGGCGGGCTCGTCCACCAGCTCGTACCGCTCTTCGTCCAAGCTCCCGGGGGTGTCCAGCAGCCAGATGCGCGTGTCCTTGATCTCGACGATGGGGATCAGGCCGGCCCACAGCACGCGGTACAGGAGCGGGTGCGCCCGGTCGACCGTCACGGTGCCGAGGTAGCCGGGGGTCCCGCGCAGGAGACCGTCGAGCCGAGCCGTCTGCTCCTCGGTCAGGTAGCCGAGCGACATCGCCTCCATCCCGAGCGTCCTGAGCACCTGCTCGACCTCCTCCGGGTCGGTGGTGTGCCGGCCGTCCTCGAGCGCCGCCCGGAGCTCGGCGAGTAGATACGCCCAGACCTCAGGGCGGCCGACCCGGGTCAGGCTGGAGCGGCGGCCTCCCTCGCTGACGGTGAGCTCGGCGTCGGTGTAGGCGAGGTTGTGAAGCAGTACGCCGCCCTCGCGGAGCGTTGCGGCGACCGCCTCGCCCTCGCGGCCGGCGATGACCAGCTCCCGCAGCAGCGTGGCCCGGGTCGATTCCCACGAGGGGACCTGGTCCAGGTCGAAGAGGAAGGAGGCGACGATCGTCAACGAGCCGCCCGCTTCCCGCCGCCCGGCACCCGCGGCGGGGGAGCCTGGCCACGCAGGGTGGCGAGCACCTTCCCGACCAGGACCAGCGTGACGAACAGGCACGTGGTCGCGCCCAGCGTGGCCAGCAGCAGGAACAGCCAGGCCGGCATGCCCTCGCCGTCGCGCGCCTTGCTGCCGAAGTCGATGGCCGCCCAGACCAGGTAGCCCCAGGCGACGAGGGTCGCGGTGATCCCCAGGGCGAGCGCGAGCAGGCGCTGGCGCCGCGGCTGCGCGCCGTCCTCGCTCGCGGGCCCGCTCGTTGTCCCGCCGGGCCCCTGGTGCCTCCCCATGGCGGCCATTCTGACCGAGCCATCCACGCCCCGGTGGGTAACGGCTCCAGGGACGGCCGAGAACTGTCGGTGGTCACCGTCAGACTGGACGCGACACCGGGACGACACGCCGGTCTTGGAACGTGCACATGCGCTCTGACCTGCGCGTTTGCCCCGGTCGCAAGGTCGCCGAAACTTTGTCGTGTTTGTTGTTGCGAAGCCTTGCGGCGCGGCGTAGGTTCTACCACTACATCTAGTAGTTACAACGTTGTGGTTTTCCACATCTAGTTCCACAGAAACACCGACTTCTACACAGGCAAGGGCCGGTCATCCACCGGAATCCACAGCCTCAGCCACAGGTTGAACCCACGAGAGGAGGACCTCGACGATGTACTGCCCGTTCTGCCGCGGCACCGACACCCGGGTCCTCGACTCGCGGGTGGCGGAGGACGGCTCGGCGATCCGGCGTCGCCGTACGTGCCCGACCTGCGAGAAGCGTTTCACCACCGTGGAGCAGATGCAGCTGACCGTCCTCAAGCGCTGCGGTACCAGTGAGCCGTTCCAGCGCGAGAAGGCGATCGCCGGCGTACGGAAGGCCCTCAAGGGGCGCCCGGTCTCCGAGGACGACCTGGCCCGGCTGGGCCAGACCGTCGAGGACAGCCTCCGTGCGGGAGGGTGGGCCGAGGTGCCGGCCAACGAGATCGGCCTGGCCATCCTGAGCCCGCTCCGCGAGCTCGACGAGGTGGCCTACCTCCGGTTCGCCAGCGTGTACCGCAGCTTCGAGTCAGCCGACGACTTCGAGACCGAGATCGCGATGCTCCGAGCGGAGCGCCAGCCCGTTCCAGTCGGGCCTCAGCCCACGGGCTGACCAAGAGCCGCCCGGTGCGCAGTGGGGAAGCTGCGCGCCGGGCACCAGCATCGAACAACAGCAGCACCAGCAGGACCAGATCAGTTCAGTGTCGAACGAGGCAAAGGGGAACCAGGAATGACGGAGACGGCGAGCGGGGCCAAGGCGGCACAGGGGAGCCGGCGTGCCAAGGGCCTGAAGATCGAGCGGGTCTTCAGCACCGAGGGCGTGCACCCGTACGACGAGATCACCTGGGAGCGACGCGACGTCGTCCAGACGAACTGGAAGACCGGTGAGTCCGTCTTCGAGCAGCGCGGCGTCGAGTTCCCCGACTTCTGGAGCGTCAACGCCTCCACGATCGTCACCACCAAGTACTTCCGCGGCGCGCTCGGCACCGACGCCCGCGAGTGGAGCCTGCGCCAGCTGGTCGACCGAGTCGTGAAGACCTACCGCCAGGGCGGCGAGGACCACGGCTACTTCGCCTCGCCGAAGGACGCCGAGATCTTCGAGCACGAGATCACCTGGCTGCTCGTGCACCAGTACTTCTCGTTCAACTCCCCGGTCTGGTTCAACGTCGGCACCAGCTCTCCCCAGCAGGTCTCCGCGTGCTTCATCCTCTCCGTCGACGACTCGATGGACTCGATCCTGAACTGGTACAAGGAAGAGGGCTTCATCTTCAAGGGCGGCTCCGGCGCCGGCCTGAACCTCTCCCGGATCCGCTCGAGCAAGGAGCTGCTGACCTCGGGCGGCACCGCCAGCGGCCCGGTCTCCTTCATGCGCGGTGCGGATGCCTCCGCGGGCACCATCAAGTCCGGCGGCGCCACCCGGCGCGCGGCGAAGATGGTCGTCCTCGACGTCGACCACCCCGACATCGAGGAGTTCGTCGAGACCAAGGCGCGCGAGGAGGACAAGATCCGCGCGCTGCGCGACGCCGGGTTCGACATGGACCTGGGCGGCGCCGACATCACCTCGGTGCAGTACCAGAACGCCAACAACTCGGTGCGCGTGAGCGACGAGTTCATGCGCGCGGTCGAGGACGGCACCGAGTTCGGGCTGCGCTCGCGGACCACCGGCGAGATCATCGAGACCGTCGACGCCCGCGACCTGTTCCACAAGATCAGCAAGGCCGCGTGGGAGTGCGCCGACCCGGGTCTGCAGTACGACGACACCATCAACGACTGGCACACCAACCCCGAGACCGGCCGGATCACCGCGTCCAACCCGTGCTCGGAGTACATGAGCCTGGACAACTCCTCGTGCAACCTGGCGAGCCTGAACCTGCTCAAGTTCCTCAAGGAGGACGACACCTTCGACGCGCCGCTGTTCGCGAAGGCGGTCGAGCTGATCATCACCGCGATGGACATCTCGATCTGCTTCGCGGACTTCCCGACCGAGGCAATCGGCAAGACCACCGTCGACTACCGCCAGCTCGGCATCGGCTACGCCAACCTGGGCGCGCTGCTGATGGCGATGGGCCTGGGCTACGACTCCGACGGCGGCCGGGCGATGGCGGCGGCGATCACCAGCCTGATGACCGGTACGTCGTACAAGCGCTCGGCCGAGCTGGCCGGCGTGGTCGGCCCGTACAACGGCTACGCCCGCAACGCCGAGGCGCACAAGCGGGTGATGCGCAAGCACCAGGCCGCCAACGACGTGGTCCGCACGCTGGCCGTGGCTGACAGCCAGGTGCACAAGCTGGCCACGAAGGCCTGGGCCGAGGTGCTCAAGACCGGGGAGAAGAACGGCTTCCGCAACGCGCAGGCCAGCGTGCTGGCCCCGACCGGGACCATCGGCTTCATGATGGACTGCGACACCACCGGCATCGAGCCGGACTTCTCGCTGGTCAAGTTCAAGAAGCTCGTCGGCGGTGGCTCGATGCAGATCGTCAACCAGACGATCCCGCGGGCGCTGAAGAAGCTCGGGTACGTCGAGGAGCAGATCGAGGCGATCGTCGAGTACATCTCCGAGCACGGCCACGTCATCGACGCCCCCGGCCTGCGCCAGGAGCACTACGAGGTCTTCGACACCGCGATGGGTGCGCGGGCGCTCAAGCCGATGGGCCACGTCCGGATGATGGCCGCGACCCAGCCGTTCCTGTCCGGTGCGATCAGCAAGACGGTCAACCTGCCTGAGACGGCGACCGTCGAGGAGATCGAGGACATCTACCTGCAGTCCTGGAAGCTCGGGCTGAAGGCGACCGCGGTCTACCGCGACAACTGCAAGGTGGGCCAGCCGCTGGCCGACGCCAAGGCCAAGCCGGCCGCCTCGTCGGCGTCGCCCGAGGCCGCTGCCGAGGTCAAGGTCGTCGAGGTCGCCAAGCCGTTCCGAAAGCGCCTCCCGAAGAGCCGCGCCGCGAAGACCACCAGCTTCACCGTGGGCGGCGCCGAGGGCTACATGACCTCGGGCGCGCACGCCGACGGCGAGCTCGGCGAGATCTTCCTCAAGCTCGGCAAGCAGGGCTCCACCCTGGCCGGCGTGATGGACGCCTTCTCGATCGCGGTCAGCATCGGCCTCCAGTACGGCGTGCCGCTGGAGACCTACGTCTCGAAGTTCACCAACCTGCGCTTCGAGCCGAGCGGCATGACCGACGACCCGGACGTCCGGATGGCCCAGTCGATCATGGACTACATCTTCCGCAGGCTGGCGCTGGACTACATGTCCTTCGAGGAGCGCTCGATGCTCGGCATCTACTCGGCCGAGGAGCGCCAGCGCCACCTCGAGACGGGTTCGTACGAGCCGGTCGAGGAGACCGGTGGGGCCGAGGAGCTGATCTCCCACGAGGCTGTCGCGGCTCCGGCTGTCGAGGAGGCCGCTGCTCCGGCTCCGAAGATCGAGCTCGCGAAGCCGGCCCCGGCCGAGGCGCACACGAGCGCCGAGCTCCTGGAGCAGATCACCGGGACGGCCGTGGACAGCCCGCTGTGCATGACCTGCGGGACGAAGATGCGGCCGGCTGGCTCTTGCTACGTGTGCGAGGGGTGTGGGAGTACCTCGGGCTGCAGCTGAGCCGAGGCTCAAGGAGGCGCTCACCAAGGCAGGAGCCCCCGGGGATTGGCGGTTTCTAGGAATCGTCGCAACACGGGGTTAGAACTGAAGCAAGGTAGCAAGGCGCTCGGCTGGGGTTTCCCAGCCGAGCGTTTTGCGTGGTCGGCCGTTGAGCTCGACGGCGACTTCGGCCAGGTCGAGGGCGGTGTGTCGGGAGAGGTCGGTTCCCTTCGGGAAGTACTGGCGCAGCAGGCCGTTGGTGTTCTCGTTGCTGCCGCGCTGCCAGGGACTGGCCGGGTCACAGAAGTAGACCGGCATGTCGGTGGCCATGGTGAACTGGTGGTGGGCGCTCATCTCGCCGCCCTGGTCCCAGGTCAGCGACCGACGCAGGTGGGTGGGCAGGGTCAGCATCGTGGCGACCAGGGCGTCGCGGACCTGTTCGGCAGCGTGGCCCTTGGGCAGGTGGGCGAGGAGGACGTAGCGGGTGTGGCGCTCGACCAGGGTCGCGATCGCCGACTGGTGCCCGGCACCGATGATCAGGTCGCCCTCCCAGTGGCCCGGGACCGCGCGGTCCTCGGCCTCGGCAGGGCGTTCGCTGATCATCAGCATCGGCGCCACGAAACGTGACTGACGCTGATCCGGGCGACGTTGGGGCCGGCGGACTGCTCGGCCGGTGCGCAGACACTTGGCCAGCTCGCGGCGCAGCTCTCCGCGGCCTTGGACGTAGAGCGATTGGTAGATCGTCTCGTGGACCACGTGCATCTCCGGCCGGTCGGGGAACTGGCGTCTGAGCCGGCGGCAGATCTGCTCGGGACTCCACCTGCGCCGCAGACCCTGGGCGATGAAGTCTCTCAACACCGGGTCAGCGGCGATCTTGGACTGCTTGGGCCTGGCGCGACGTTTCGCGGACCGCTCCTGAGCCGCCCAGGGCCGATAGTCCCCGGAACCCGGATGGGCGTTGCGGCGCACCTCTCGACTGATCGTCGAGGGACTCCTGTCCAGGCGTCGCGCGATCTCGCGCACCGAGAGCCGCTGGCGGCGCAGGTCGGCGATCTCGATCCGCTCCTCGACCGAGAGGAATCGGGCAGAGATCACCTTCTCGCTCGGTGGCCTCGGCCGCTGCCGCGGAGAGGACCACACCAGATGCCCGTCGAAGGTGAACCACCGGCCATTGCTCTTGGTGATGCCCTTGGCCCAGTCCCGACCGGTGCGCTCATGCACGCCAGCCTCTATCGACGCCTGCTTGGAGGTCATGCCCTGATCCAACAGTTCAAGGAACCGAATCCGGGCAGCAGAAGGGCGCCGCCCCCGATAGGGACGGCGCCCGTTCTCGTTCTGCATCGCAACTCCTGGATCACTCAGGTGTTGCTTCGACCCCTAGAACCCAAGATCACCCGAGGGCTCCTGCCTTTGTGTCAAGTACATGCGAGACACGTAACCGCTGAATGGCGCCTTCCGCAGATAATCTTCGGGATCCTTGTGATCCAAAACGGCTCTACATATTGCATATGTAGGACCATGATGCTCTACTTGGTCGACGCCCTACGACGCCGGGAGGTGGACATGGCACGGGACAGACGCGAGCGCTTCGTAGCCCTGGCAGAGGCGCGAACTGACAAAGCGATACATGCCATACGACTTGTCGGCAATCTCGCGAACAAGTCAAACTATGAGTACGACGAAGGTGACGCCAATCAGATCGTGCGGGCCCTCGAGCAGGAACTTCGCGCAGTCAAGTCTCGCTTCAGGGATGCGGCAGCAGGCAGAGAGACGGTCTTCAAGCTTCAGTAGTGAGTCGCTTGCAACATCGGCCGACTCGAAACATTCTCTAGTTAGGTGCAATCGTGATGGATCCTCGGTGGCAGTGGCAAAGAGCCAATCGGGCCTACGGCAACTACGGCAACGCCAACCAATGGACTGTAGGTTCTGGCTTCGAGTCCCTTGCCCGCGAGAGCGCCCAGAACTCGAATGATGCACGCCTTTCGCGTGACGAGACTTCGGAGCTCGTCTACACCTTCATCCGCCTAGGGCCAGAAGCGCGTTCGAGGTTCGAGGCTGCGGTCGGCTGGCCCATTCTGGTTGAGCATCTCGGCGCAATGGCCGACGTCGCAACGAGTGCAGTGGCTGCGGGTCAGATCAAGGCGGGCGTCGAAGCTCTTGGCGAAAGCCACGACTTGCTCTTGCTACAGGTCTCCGACTACGGCTGCAAAGGCTTGACGGGACCAGAGTTCCCCGATGACGAGACTCCTGAGGATGAGTTCGGCAACTTCATCAAGCTTTGCAGGCTCGATCTGTTCTCGGGAAAGGACAAGGCTGCGGGAGGATCCTTCGGGCTCGGGAAGGCGGTCTACTGGCGATTCTCCTGGCTTCAGACCGTGCTGTTCAACTCGAGACTTAGGGCCGAGGACGCAGTTCAAGGCAAAGTGGCGAACCGCGTCTTCGGCGTAAATCAAGGCGTACGACACAAGGTCAATGGAAAGACCTTCGAGGGAAGGGGCTTCTTCGGCGCTTGCCAAGCAGAGGAAGCCGATGTCGAGTCCCTCTGGGCAAGCGACGAGCTTGTTGAGGCCCTACATCTCGACCGTAAAGACTCTCGTCCGGGGACAACTGCCCTGCTGATCGGCTTTTACGATCCTGATCAGCCTGATCGGGGTCAGGCAGGTGGCGATGGTCTATTGGAGGTCGCTCGCGCGTTGCGGTCCGGTATCGAGGAGAACTTTTGGCCCCTTCTCACGCGCGGGCGCATGAAGGTTTCTGTCGTGGTCGTCGATGATGGCGAAGTGCTGATGGACGAGATCGTCGACCCCGAGGACCAATACACAGAACTGGTGAAGGCGCTGAGACGCTTCGATGCTGGCGATGTAGATGACAAACTCGAAGGCGAATACTCGATGGTGGTTCGCGACATCCCGATCCAGGTATCTCAGCGGGTCGACGGATTGCAGGATCACCCTCCATTCGAACATCGCGCCAAGTTGGTCGTGACGTTGTCTGACGGTGTTGCGGACTCCTTGGAGAATCAAGTGTGCTTGTTGCGGCAGCCAGAGATGGTAGTGCAGCGCATCCACCGAGAGTACGAATCGACGTTTCACGCTTTCCTTTTGGCAGGGGCATCGATCAATCCCGCGTCAGCTACCGAGAACGATTTGAGAGCCGATGATTTTCTCCGTTTTGCTGAGCCGCCCGCGCATGATCAATGGATACCCGCTGGGTCGTCCCAAGCTAACCTGAACGGCAGATACCGCGCTCCGTGGATTCCGAACCTGAAGGCCATCGAGGACGAGGTTGCGAAGGCGTTGTTCGAGCTCCTTGGAAGTCCTGTGAATGTTGCGGACAAGGGCCCCGAAGCAATACTCAAACATCTCCGCTTCCTCCCGGGCGATCCCGGGGATCGTGGAGTCGGAGTCGGCCCGAAGGCGGGGCCATCGATCACCCTGACCGATTGGAAGGTCGTCGATGGATGCTGGGATGTGGTGTTCTCCGTCAACGCTCCCAACAGGGCGGAAGGATGGAAACTCGATCCGAGGCTGAAGTTCGTAGGCCTCGACGGCAAGGGACAGACCGTCGAATGGCAGAAGATCGAAGTCGTGAGCGACGGAGAGGTTGTTGATGAACGCTCGACAGTATTCGTGAAGCCGAAGCCCAGGAAACGCAGAGTGACGTCGGTGTTCAAGGGGCGATCCGTGGTCGACCTTCCGATCCCCGCTGAGGAAGCAGCGATCGACGTGCTTGTTGGGAAGGTGCATCCACTACCTGCGGTGAGGGAGGACGGACAGTGACGGCGCGCTTTGCGTGGCCTCAATTTCGCTCGCCATGGATGCTCCAAGTATCGGTTGGGTCGGTCGACGGGGATGCAAGCGTTCCTTCCGGAATAGTCGACGAGGCAGCTCGCCGTGTTCGCCTGGATCTGCTCAGTGACTGGACCGAAGCATCCCTCAGCCTCGACTTGCGAACTACAGAAGGCTCACCGAGTGGGGTGCAGGTGGATTCGGCGACCGTTGTGATCTCGGCGCCGCGAGCGAATTTCCGTTCGCCAGTTCGTCTCGATAGGGATGAGGATGGATTTGTAGCAACTACTGCAGTTCGCAGGGAGTGGCTTGCGGGTGTTGCAAGTGTCGAAGCGCTGGTCCTCGATGGCCCGCCGAAGATGCACGTCATCGGTCAAGCAGACCCGTGGACGATGGTGATCGATCCTGTAGACGCGCCCCGCCCGCCCGGCGCGCCCCCGATTGAGATCCGCTGGGTGGATTTCACGGCTCCCGAGGCCAAGCATCTTAACGCCACCTACGGCTCTTATGCGCTCGTCGACTTCCGCGAGCCGAAGCCTGTCCTATTTCTGAATCGGGGGATCAGGGGACTGCAAGAGATCCTCGAGGGAAGTGGCCATAAAGAGAAGCGGAGGTTGCGTGAGCTTCTGGGCAGCAGCATCGCGAAATACACAACTGAAGCATTGTTTCGAGAGGCATGCGCGCAGGCGGAGGGCCTCATGGATGATGATGGCGGAGTGAACTTGCCGAGTGATCGCGTGCTTGCGGATATCTTGCGCGCTGTAGCCGGCGAGGTGCCGTCAGTCGAGACGGTGGATGAGCTGCTGACCTCACTGCAGAGCGAGGTCGAAAGACGGAAACTGTGGTCGGAGATAGACCATGCGATCGACAGACTTAGCGGCAACGCCGGGGTTGTTGCCGGCGTCCTTGGGGAGGTCTGGAGTGTCTGAGACCGAGGTGTTGATGCGCGCCACTCATGTTTTCGACGCTGGCGATCATTCGAAGCTATCCGACGGCCAATCACTTTCAGAAGAGTCGACAGAGAAGGTCGTGCGCGAGGGAGGTAAGACTGTCGATTTGACGGCGTTCCGCGATCTGATGCGCGACTTCACGACTCGTGTCGCCAAGGGGGAGTGGTCGAGCGATCGATCGGAAAGTGATCGCTGGCTGGCGCCACGGCTTCATTACGCGCTACGACTGACGCGCGCTGAGGCAGCGGATCGATTCCTTTGGCACTGGCTCGCCTGCGTTCCCTCCCGGCAATACGTCGTGTGGCGCTGGGACGGAGCTAAAGGTGTGACCGACGATCGCTGGTTCGGCCCGGTCCACAAGCAGGCTCTGGCCAGGCTGTGGTGGGGAGCGGAACTATTCAGGGATGGTGCAGACTACAACCCGGTCGAGCGGGCCTTCATCAGGCAGGACTTCATCAACAGCTATCTTCACCGCCCTATCGCGCGATGTCGCTCCTTCGGGTTGGGCATCCTGGACGTTCTGACGACCTCAGAAGGTAGTGCGCTCAAGGCTGCCGAGGTGAATAACGTTGCGAGGGTCCTCAACCTGATTACAGCTGGAAGCCCCCCGGAAGCCCGTGTCGGGTTCCAGGCGGATGACCTAGTCGCATACGGCGATTGGGCCACCTCTAAGGCGCGGCCGCAGGTTGATTGGAGTGATCTGCCGCTTGGGCCCTCCGCATTTGATACGACCGAAGGATCGATTCGAGGAGGGCGCGCCCTGGCACAACATGGACTCGAGGTCGCGCGGGAGCGTTATGGGACGAAGAGAGCTACCCAGGCCCGTGAGAACGCCTAGGCGCGCAACGCGTCGGTGAGTAGTCGGCCAATCGCAGCTCCAAGGGCTATGGGCACTGCGTTGCCGATTTGGCGCGCGATCTGGACTTTAGAACCGACCCATCGATAATCATCGGGAAACCCTTGAATCCGCGCGGCCTCGCGATGAGTGATTGCCCGATGCTCGGACGGATGAAGGTAGCGGCCCTTCTCTGGCTTGAAGAACTCGGTCCGTATTGTGACTGAAGGGCGATCCCATCGGAGCCTACCCATGACGTCTCCGGCTCCTGATTGGTGCTTTCGCCAGCAGGGAGCAAGCAGCTGATCGGGGATATCGAACCGATTTCCGCCCGCAGGGATGTGCGCAAACCGGCGGAGAGATGTGTCTTCGTAATGGCGTGTCACGTGCAGTTCGGTCGAGCGGAAGCGCCCCGGATGCATCCTGCCCTCATGCTTCGTCCACCGGTCCGGCAGGTCGATGACGTGTGTTGGTGCCCGCAACCTGCCGATGACCTGACGCACCGTAACCCATTGTGGTTCGGAGTGGGTCGGCGCGGGGAATCCGGGAAACTCCAAATCGCGGTGATGCCCGATTACGATCACTCGTTTACGTATCTGAGCAGCCCCGAAGTTGGCTGAGTTCAGGACCTTTGCCTGGAATGCATAGTCCTCGAGCAGTCCACCTGATTCACACTGGCGCGCAAATTCGACTCGCTGTTGAGACGATAGAAACTGGGGGACGTTCTCAAGAACGAAATACTTGGGAGCGGCGCGTTGTACGGTTTCGGCGTATTGCCACCATAGGCTGTTCCGCTTGTCGTTGACGTCTTGCTTGCCGAGAGCGGAGAACCCTTGGCATGGCGGTCCGCCGATCACTACGTCGGCCTCCGGAACTTCCTCGCTGGTGAGCCATTTCTCGATCGGTCCGGTAAATACGGAGCCTGCGCCGTGATTCGCGCTATACGTGGCGGCCGCCGCAGGATCTGACTCGACTGCCCGTATTGTGGTGAAGTCAGCGGTGTGAGAAGAAGTGCGCAGACCTTCAGAAAGTCCGCCAGCTCCGGAGAAGAGATCGAGCACTCGCACAGCTGGCCTGGTGCCGCCAGTCTGCTCCCGCTCCATGGTAGCGAGAGTAGCCACCGCAACCCTCAAGGATTGGCATCTTCTTGCAGAATGGTCGGCGTGTCGCAGAAGGCCCGTTCACGCAGCCTCGCCACCGACGAGGCAACGTCGCTGCGGATGTCCAGTCAACGAAGCCTCGGAACTAAACCGGAGCTCGAGCTTCGTCGGCTTCTCCACGCCCGAGGGCTACGCTACCGCGTCAATGTCGCGCAACCCGGGATGCCGCGCCGCCGAGTCGATGTGGTGTTCTCTCGGGTCAAAGTCGCTGTCTTCGTCGACGGCTGCTTTTGGCACGGTTGTCCTCAGCATGCGACGTGGCCGAAACGAAACAGCGACTGGTGGGCGGAGAAGCTCACGCGGAACGCTCAGCGTGATCGCGAGACGACTGAAGCGCTGGAAGTGCAGGGATGGACGGTCGTGCGTGTCTGGGAGCACGAGGACCCCAAAGAAGCTGCCGATCGCATCGAGTCGGTGGTGAGAGGGAAGAGCCTCTGATTTCCAAAGTCGCGTCAGCCTCTAGCCGGTGGCGTCCCTCAGGTCCAACCAGCAGACCTTCGCCGCTCTGGCGGGGGCACCGGAGGCTTTCCGTGCATCTCGATCGCGTCGAAATGGAGAACATAACGGCCGGCTTCGACTTGACGTGGAACTAGATCAAAGTCAGCACCCTGCTGGGGCATCGGGAAGGAAACGAGCGCGTCGATGAACGCGCGGAGGTTCGGCTGCGGTAGAACTTGCTCGACGAGGCGTAGCGACGTTGTACGAATGTCGCTGTCGGATCCGGCGGCAGTGCTGTCGAGCTGTTGGGCGGATCCGACCCACCAGCTGAACGCTGTTGACTCGGGTAGGTCCCAACCACGGGGCCAATCCGGAGTTGCGTTTCGCGACGCCAGGGCGTCACGGACTTGGCCGAGCTGCTTGCGACCAGAGGCGAAGTGCGCATCAACCTTTGCACCCTCGACGAGAGTGGCGGCGTCGATGGGCCATTTTGTCTCGAATACCACCGCAAAAGCACGCGTGCGGTCCCACGCGACAACGTCGAGATCGCCGAGAGTCCGCCCAGTTGCGTCCTTCACGCGAACACGCTCCGCCACTTCACACTCCGGTATTGACCTAAGCCGTTGCCCCCAGCGGCGCGCACGGTCACCGAGGACCCTGCCCAGGCCGCCGGTCCGACCAGGATCCGCGCTGGCGGCTCTGAGTAGCGTGCGTTCGAATCCCACCGGAGACACCAGAGGTGCCGGGATCATCAGCAGATCTCGATGAGGGATCAGGGGAGCAGAAACCGGGCTGCGTCCCTTCGCGTATCGCGTCAGATCCACGAAAGCTCTAGCGACCGGCGCATCGACGTAGCGTTGGAGCAGTCGCTGGAGATTATGCGGCTTGATCCCCCAGACAAGAGATGCCTCGCTCTCCAGATGGATGGCACAGAGCTCGTTGATGAATAGCTGTGCGATCAGGACGGCATAACAGGCCCGAGCCTCATCGAGAGTCAGTCCGCCGAGGTCCGTGTCGCTGGGGACGGACGTTCCTTGTTCTTCCAGCATTGCGTGCGCATCCCGCCAAGCCGATCGGCGCAGGGACTCGGGGAGGTCATGGACCCTATGGGGATGACCGCGGTTCGCAACGAACCAGGCTCTGATTTGGCTCAGGTCTTGGGGTGCGCTCTGCGGATTGAGGATCGTCACCTGCTCCAAAAGTATGTCAAGTACCTCTACGTCGGCGCGGCGATGGTTACGGATCCAGATATGCCGTCCTCGCGCATCTCGAATGCTGACGTCCCCTGTGACTAGGCCGAAGCGAATCGCGTCGAGCGCCTCCCAATCCGCAGCAAGATCGCAGGCAATCTCGATGTCCTTGAAGCCAATCCCTCGTGCGATCGTTCGGCGGCCCCTCCGTCGCTGACGCCCACGTTGGGGGTTGGATGGGTGTGATGGGGGGACAGGAGACGGCCGATTGGTGCCGTGATCCGCATTCCATCTGACCATCGATTGTGCGGCGTGGGTGAAGCGTTCGACGGACCGAGTGGACTCCCGCAAGTGATCGGGTGCCCTGAGCGCAGGATGAAGGCCCTCGCGTGCTAGCTGTTCGATCCGTCGCATCGCAAGCAACTTGAGCATCGTTGGAAGCGCGTCTGTACCGGAGTGCCAGATTGCAAGATCCGCAGGCATACGTGCAATCAGCTCGGCCAGTTCTGCTTCTTGCACGAGGCAAGTGTGGCGCACCCGCTCGCGTTGATACATGAGATCGTGGGTCACTGATGACCCGGGAGGCTTGGGACGCCGCCCTCGAGGAGTACTACGCCGAGCACGACAGGGTGGGCACTGACGCGGACGCGCGCGGACCGGCCCTGCTAGTGATCGACCGCGGCGTCATCGAGGGCGGCGGCCGCCGCTGGCGGGTCCGGCAGGCCCTCGCCGACCCGGAAGGTCACCACGACTGGGTGATCGAGGCCGAGGTGGACGCCGACGCCTCCGACGAGCTGGGCGACCTGGTCCTGACGACCACGGCGATGCGGCGCCTCTGACGGGCGAGACCCCGGGACAAACCCTTGCCCCCGTGTCCCTGGGCCCCGGGACACCGGGCCCGGCACTGTCTGGTCACTGCCGGAGGCGACGTGCCCCGGCCGACCAGAAAGGAAACACCGTGTCCACTCATGTCGCCACCAGCAACCCGGTCCGCTCCGACGTCCGAACCGTCGCAGGCGAGCCCACCGCGACCACCCGCAGCAGCTCCCGCCTCTGGGCCCTGGCCGGGCTCGGCGCCGGTGTCCTGGGCGCCGCCACGATCGTGACCTCCTCGATGGTGGACGTCGTCTACCGCGAGGAGTTCAAGGGGACCACCGACGGCATCTCGAAGGCCCTGGAGGACAAGGCCGGCGTGATGTTCGCCTTCCACAGCGTCACCACTCTCGGCGCGATCCTCATGGTCGTGTTCGCGGCCGGTCTGTTCCGTCGGCTGCGCCGCGGCGCGGGGGACTCGATCGCCCCGACGGTCGCGTTCTCGGGCCTGCTCGGCACCGCGGTCGTCTCCGTGCTCGGCGCCGGCCTCGACACCGAGTTCATGATGGCCTACGCCACCGGGGACAACGACACCGTGCCGGACTCCTCGGCCGCGATCTACAACAACTGGATCGGCACCATCCCGTGGGTCTGGGTGCTCGCCGGCCTGGCGGGTGTGGCGATCTACGCCACCAGCCGCCTCGCGGTGGTGCCGCGCTGGATCGGTCGCGTCGGCCTGATCATGGGCGGTCTGGCGATGCTGCTCGGCATCTCCCCGCTGGAGTACATGGCCGGTCCGATCGCCGCGCTGTGGCTGATCGTCACCTCGATCGGCTTCCTGGCCGGGGACCGGGCGCACCGTTCCGCTCACGCCTGATCGGCGGGCGAACTACGGTACGACCACCGATGAGTATCACCATCACCTCCGGAGGCCCGGCATCCACGATGCCGGGCCTTCGGCGCGCGCCGAGAACGGCCCTGGTCGCGGCCTGGACGACGACCCTCGCGTCCTTCGTGCTGGTCGTCGCTTCCTTCGTCCTCGACATCGCCGCGCCGGACAGCGGCCCCGGGATCGAGCTCGGTCCGGGCTTCGGGGCGACGTACACGATCGCCGGCTTCGCGTTCGCGCTCTGCGCCCTGGTCATCGCTCGCGAGGACCCGCGGCAGCGCTTCGGCTGGGCGATCCTGCCGATCGCCGCGGTCTGGGCGCTCGACGGCTTCTCCCAGTCCTACGTCCGCTTCGCGATCACCGCTGACGGCGCCGACCCTGGCTCGAACCTCGCGCTGTGGTTCCTCAACCGGTTCGGCGCGGTCCTCCCGCTCGGGATCGCCGCCCTGCTGCTGATCTTCCCGACCGGCCGGTTCGTCTCCGGCTGGCTCGGCCGGCTCGGCATCGGCGCGCTCGCCGGCATGGTCGCCGGCATCCTCATCGTGATCCTCGCGCCGGTCACCTCAGCGCCCGACGTCGAGCACCTGCCGGCTGTCGTCGACTACAACTACCTCGCGCTCTCGGCCCTCGACGGCGCCGCCGACGTGCTGCACCCGCTGAGCGGGATCCTCACCTTCGCCGGCGTCTTCGTCGCCCTGCTCACCGCGCTGCTGCGGTACCGGCGCTCGAGCGGCGCGGACCGCGACCAGATGCGCTGGCTGGTCTGGGCCGTCCTGGTCGTCGTGCTCACCATCGCCGTCGTCTCCGTCGCCGACATCGGCTCCGCGGTCGACCCGGTCATCGTGGTCGTCGCCGTCCTCCCGGTCGCGGCGATGACCGTGGGCGTGGTCCGCCCGGCCGTCGTCCCCGTCGAGGACCTGCTGGTCCGCACCCTGGTGCTCGGCGCCGTCGCGCTGAGCCTCCTCGCCGTCGACCTGCTCGTCGTCGCCCTCCTCTCCGACGCCCTCGGCGGGCTCGATGACCGCCAGCTGGTCACGGTCGTGCTGCTGGTCACCGCGCTCGGCTACGGGCCGCTGCGGCAGCGGCTCGTCCGCCTCGTCCAGGGGTGGGTCCTCGGCACCCGCGGCAACCGGTACGACGTGATGGCCGGCCTCGCCGCGAGCCTCGAGTCGATCGACGACGGGCCCGCCCAGCTCGCCGCCGTGGCCCGTGCCGTCGCGGACGCCTTCGGGGTCCGGTACGTCGCGGTCGAGGTCGACCGCTCCGGAGGAGAACGGCTCACGGCGACGTACGGCGACCGCCCGGCCGAGGTCCGCACCCTGCCGATCACCTACCGCGACGAGGAGGTCGGCCGGCTCGTGCTGCCCGCCCGCGGCCTGCGCAGCCGGCTCTCGGCCCGCGACGAGAAGCTCCTCGGCGACCTGGTCCGCCAGGCCGCCACCGCCGCCCGCACCGGCCGGCTCGCCGACGAGCTGCAGCTGTCCCGCGAGCGCCTGGTCAGCACCCGCGAGGAGGAACGCCGGCGGATCCGCCGCGACCTCCACGACGGCCTCGGCCCGGCGATGGCGGGCGTCGTCTACCAGCTGGAGACCGCGCGGCTGCTGGTCGACGCCGACCCCGGTGGCGCGGCGGCGCAGATCGACTCGGTCCGCGCGCACGTGCAGGAGATCGTCGCCGACGTACGACGTCTGGTGCACGAGCTGCGCCCGCCCGCGCTCGACGACCGGGGACTCGTCGGCGCGATCCGCCAGCTCGCCGAGCACCAGCCGCTGCCGGTCCAGGTGGAGGCGGCCGACCTCGGTGCGCTGTCCGCGGCCGTCGAGGTGGCGGCGTACCGGATCGTCGCGGAGTCGCTGACCAACGTCGTACGGCATGCCGGCGCCGGCTCCGCGCTGGTGCGCCTGGAGCGCTCGGGCTCCGAGCTGGTCGCCGAGGTCGCCGACGACGGCATCGGGATCGGCGAGGACGTCCAGGCCGGGGTCGGCCTGCTCTCGGTGCGCGAGCGCGCGGCCGAGCTCGGCGGCCGGACCGACGTCAGCTGCCCGCCCACTGGCGGAACGATCGTCCGCGCCGTGCTGCCGCTCGGCGCCCATGGGAAGGAACAGCAGTGAACGACAGCAGCGGGACCGACAGCATCGGAGTGGTCGTCGTCGACGACCACGCCATCGTCCGGGACGGACTCGTCGCGCTGCTCTCCGCGATGGAGGGCACGCACGTGGTCGGGCAGGCCGCGGATGCCGCCGAGGCACTCACGCTGGTCGCGGCCGAGCAGCCTGACGTCGTGGTGATGGACATCCAGATGCCCGGCGAGCTCGACGGCATCGAGGCCACCCGGCGGATCACCGCCGAGCACGAGGGCGTCCGCGTCGTCATGCTCACCATGAACGAGGACGACGACACCGTGGTCAGCGCGATCCGCGCCGGCGCCTCGGGCTACCTGCTCAAGGGGTCCGGCGCGTCGGAGGTGCTGTCCGCGGTCCGGGCCGCGCACGAGGGCGGCATGGTCTTCGGGGCCCGGCTCGCGAGCCGGGTGGCCGGGCTGTTCCAGGCGCCCGCCGCGGCGCCCGCCGCGCTGCCGGCGCTGGCCGACCTGACCGAGCGGGAGCGCGAGGTGCTCGACCTGCTCGCCGCCGGCGCGAGCAACGACGCCATCGCGCGCAAGCTGTTCGTCTCCAACAAGACGGTGCGCAACACCGTCTCCGGGATCTACGCCAAGCTGCACGCCAACGGCCGCGCCGAGGCGATCGTGAAGGCGCGCGAGGCGGGCTTCGGAAGGGGCTAGCGCTCCCGAGTACCTTCGAGCCCATGGAGTACACACGACTGGGCAGCTCGGGTCTCAAGGTCAGCCGCGTGGCGCTGGGGTGCATGAGCTTCGGTGATCCCGCGCGCGGCGTGGAGTGGGCGCTGGACGAGGACGCCGCCGCGCCGATCTTTCAGAAGGCCGTCGAGCTCGGCATCACCTTCTGGGACACCGCGAACATCTACTCCGCGGGCAGCTCGGAGGAGATCGTCGGCCGCGCGATCCGGAAGTACAGCCGCCGCGAGGACGTCGTCTTGGCCACCAAGGTCTTCTTCCCGATGGGCGAGGGGCCGGGCAGCTCGGGGCTCTCGCGGCGGGCGATCATGGAGCAGATCGACGCCTCGCTGGCCCGGCTCGGCACCGACTACGTGGACCTCTACCAGATCCACCGCTTCGACCCCGCGGTCCCGGTCGAGGAGACCATGGAGGCGCTGCACGACGTGGTCAAGGCGGGGAAGGCCCGTTACCTCGGCGCCTCGTCGATGTGGGCGTGGCAGTTCGCCTCGATGCAGCACGCCGCCGACCTGAACGGCTGGACCCGGTTCGTCTCGATGCAGAACCAGTACTCGCTGCTGCAGCGCGAGGAGGAGCGGGAGATGTTCGGCCTGCTCGCCGACCAGGGCGTGGGCAGCATCCCGTGGAGCCCGCTGGCGAAGGGCCGGCTGGCGCGGCCGTGGGGCGAGGCCACCAAGCGCGCCGACACGGACTCCCTGCAGCAGCGGTACGTCGGGGAGGAGAACGAGCCGATCGTCGCGGCCGTCCAGAAGGTCGCCGAGGCCCGCGGCATCCCGATGGCGCAGGTGGGGCTGGCCTGGGTGATGAAGAACCCCTCGGTCGTCGCGCCGATCGTCGGCCCCACCAAGGAGCTGCACCTGGTCGACGCGGTCGCGGCCCTGGACGTCGAGCTCACCGAGGACGAGATCGCCGCGCTCGAGGCGCCGTACACGCCGCGGCTGCCCAGCGGCTTCCAGTGAGCTCGGCTCGGACCGTCTCCGAGCGCACCTGATCGCATCCAAGAAACTCGCACCTCTTCGATACTTCGCTGGACGACGCTGGGAATTCCTGGGAATTTCGACGCAACGACGTCGAGTCACCCGGGAGGGGTTGTGCGAGTTCGAACAGGTTGGTTCGCCGTTGTGGCGCTCCTGGTGACGGCGTGCGGCGCAACGACGCCGGAAAGCGGAAGCGCCCCGCCGGCGATGCCTGACCACCCCGAGCGTTCCGCCGAGGCCAAGGAACGGCACAGCTTCACGACGCTCGACGCCATGGTGACCACGAGCCCGGTGGTCGTCCGGGGGACTGTGGTCAAGGTCGCTCCCGGCCGGTCCGCGGGCGAGAGCGATGCGGACCGCATCTACTTCCGCAACGTGACGCTGCAACCCGACGAGGTGGTGAAGGGAGTTGCTGCCAGCGAGCCGGTGACCTTCGAGGAAGAGGGGTATGAAGCCGACGGAACGGGATACGTCGTCAACGGCCTGCGTTGGAGCAACGTGGGCGACCAAGGCTGGTACTTCCTAGATCGCGGCGAGGATGGCGTGCTCTTTCCTATCTCGTCGTACGGCAAGTTCGTGCTGCGCGGTGACATGCGAGGGCCGACGGGCCACGACCCGGCGCATGAAGGGCCCTGGATCGGACAGCCGATCGGGCGACCGGACACCGTCTCGGCACACGTCCGCCAGTCAGGAGCCCGCAAGTGAGGCCCGGGGTCGTCGCACTGGTGGTGGTGCTGCTCACGGCTGTCGCTCCGCCTGCTCAGGCCGGTCACGGAAGCAAGGCCAGCTCCGGTGACCCGGACAACGGCATCCACCGGATGGACCGGCACAGCCTGACTTCACTCGGTGACTCTGCCGCGGTGCGAGGACGCGACCAGCTCAATCGAGCAGACGACATGACGGCAACGTTCGAAGGAAGCGGAGACGTCGACATCTACGACGCTGACTACGGGAACACTTCTTGGTTCGGCCGGACCAGCTGCCCCGACGGGGTCAACTGGTTGACCGGCAATTGTGACGTCTTCAAGGTCCAGTTCAACACCCGCACCATGACCGGGCGGTCGGCCGGCGACTGGCTTTCGCTCGGCTGCCACGAGCTCGGCCACACTGCGGGTCTCGGGCATCGGGCGGCGTCCAACGATGTGGATGACAACTCGTGCATGCGATCGGAAATCTGGCCCCGATCGTTCGATGGCCACGACATCGATGCCATCAACGCCGCGGTTTGAGGTTCGCCGGGGGCTGGTCGCCGTGCTCGTCGTGCTGTGCTCACGGTGCTTCAGGGGACCGCGCCCGCGCGTTGGCGTCCAGTCATCGCGGCAGCGCGGGCGGCCGTTGAGACTGGTCGTGACGTGCCCGATGAGCTCCACGACGAGTTCCATCGGCTCACCGACGCCGTCGAAGCCGAGTGCGCTGTGAACCTCCCTGCGCCTGACTGACCGGACAGCGTCCACGGGTGTCCTCCAGTGATGTAGTAACGTTTCTACATGCATGTGGTCGATGGCGTCGAGATGGTCGACGTACGCGAGGCCGCGCGTCTGGCCTCCCGATCTCCCGAGACCATCCGCCGATGGGTGTGGTCCGGCAAGGTGCACGCCGTCAAGGACGGGACCAAGCTGCTCATCCCGCGGCGCGAGGTCGAGCTGCAGGCGGTGCCGGAGGGCGGCGAGAGCCGCTCGACCATGACTCTCGCCGAGTGGATCGCCGTGAGGGACGAACGGGTGGCCCGCAGGCCGGCCGCCACGCCCGGTGCGAGCGCGCGGGACATCCTTCTCGAGGAGCGGTACGAGCGGGGATACGGTGCCGGTTCTTGACGCGAGCATCGTCGTCGAGTGGGTGATGCCGCTCCCCGGGGGCGAAGCCGAGGAGCGTCTGCTCGCGCGGCTCGAGTCGGCCGGGGCCGAGCTGCACGCGCCGCACCTGCTCATCCAGGAAGTGGCCAACGCCCTGCTGACGGGAGTGCGGCGGGGGCGCTGGACGCCGGTGGCGGCGGACGACGCGTTCACGACCCTGGATCAGCTCCCGCTGATCCGGTACTCGGTGAACAACGATCTGGAGCGTGCCTGGGACCTGGCTCGCCGCTACGACGAGCACCCGTTCTACGACATGGTGTACGTCGCCGCCGCCGAGCGGTTGGGGACCGTCCTGATCACGTCCGATCAACGTCTCAGAGATCGCATCCGGCGCCCCGAGCTCGTGGTCGGTCCCGACGAGTGGGTGCCTGCGTGAGTGACGCGGCGTACGAGCGGGTCCTGGGCTGGACCGCCCAGCAGGGGCTGGAGCTCTACCCGCACCAGGACGAGGCAATCCTCGAGGTCCTTGCCGGCAGCAATGTCGTCCTCGCTACTCCCACCGGATCCGGCAAGTCCCTGGTCGCGACCGGGGCGCACATGGCGGCGCTGGCGGAGGACCGGGTGTCGTTCTACACCGCGCCGATCAAGGCGCTGGTGAGCGAGAAGTTCTTCGCGCTGTGCGCGATCTTCGGGGCGAAGGACGTCGGGTTGCTGACCGGGGACGCCTCGGTGAACCCGGACGCGCCGATCATCTGCTGCACCGCGGAGGTGCTGGCCAACATCGCGCTGCGCGAAGGTGCGCAGGCCGATGTCGGCCTGGTGGTCATGGACGAGTTCCACTACTACGCCGACCCGCAGCGCGGCTGGGCGTGGCAGGTTCCTCTGCTGGAGCTCCCGCAGGCGCAGTTCGTGCTGATGTCCGCCACCCTGGGCGACACCAGCGAGCTCGCGAAGGACCTCACCCGGCGCAACGGACGCGAGACCGCGATCGTCGACCAGGCGGAGCGGCCGGTGCCGCTGCACTTCAGCTGGTCGCTGGAACCGCTCGGCGACACCCTGGAGGAGCTGGTCGCGACCGGGCAGGCGCCGGTCTACGTCGTGCACTTCACGCAGGCGGCCGCGGTGGAGCACGCGACGTCGCTGCTGAAGGCGGCCAAAGCCAAGCCGGACGAACGACTCGCCGAGCGGCTGGCCGGCGTACGGTTTGCGGCGGGGTTCGGGAAGACGCTCTCGAAGCTGCTGCGCCGGGGGATCGGCGTGCACCATGCCGGGATGCTGCCGCGGTACCGGCGGCTGGTCGAGCAGCTCGCGCAGGAGGGCCTGCTCACGGTGATCTGCGGGACCGACACCCTCGGCGTCGGCATCAACGTGCCGATCCGCACGGTGCTGTTCACCTCGCTGGCGAAGTTCGACGGGCAGAAGCAGCGGGTGCTGCGGACGCGGGAGTTCCTGCAGATCGCGGGCCGCGCCGGCCGTCCGGGCTTCGACACCTCCGGGTACGTCGTCGTCCAGGCACCCGAGCACGTCATCGAGAACGCCAAGGCGCAGGCCAAGGCGGACGCGAAGAACGCCGCGATGAGCGAGGCCAAGCTGGCCAAGCGGAAGTCGAAGGCGCAGCTGAAGAAGGCGCCGGAAGGCACGGTGGTGTGGACCCGGGCGACGTTCGACAAGCTCGTCGCCGGTGCCCCGGAGCAGCTGCGGTCGCGGATGAAGGTCGACAACGCGATGCTGGTCAACGTCGTCGCGCGCGAGGAGGACGCGTTCGCGGTGATGCGCCGCCTGCTGATGGACAACCACGAGGACCGTCGTACGCAGCTGAAGCTGGCCCGGCGCGCACTCCGGCTGGCGCGCGGACTGGTCCGCAACGGTGTGCTGCAGCGCCTCGACGAGCCGGACGAGTTCGGACGCCGGTACGTCCTCACCGTCGAGCTGCCCGAGGACTTCGCGCTCAACCAGCCGCTGGCGCTGTTCGCGATCGCGGCGCTCGATCTGCTCGACACCGACGCACCGGCGTACGTCCTGGACGTGGTCTCGGTGATCGAGGCGGTGCTGGACCAGCCGCGACAGATCCTGTTCGCGCAGCAGCACGAGGCCCGCGGCGAGGCCATCGCGGAGATGAAGGCCGACGGCCTGGAGTACGACGAGCGGATGGCGCTGCTCGAGCAGGTCGCCTGGCCCAAGCCGCTGGCGGATCTGCTCGAGCCGGCGTTCGAGACGTACCGGCAGAGCCACCCGTGGCTGCCGGTCGACGCGCTGGACCCGAAGTCGGTGGTGCGGGAGATGTACGAGCAGGGCATGGGCTTCACCGACTTCGTGAGCCGCTACAAGATCGCCCGCTCGGAGGGCCTGGTGCTGCGCTACCTCTCCGACGCCTATCGCACGCTGCGGCAGACGGTGCCCGACGCGCACCGGACCCCTGAGCTCGACGAGCTCGTCGAGTGGCTGGGGGAGACCGTACGGCAGACGGACTCCTCGCTCCTCGACGAGTGGGAGGCGCTGGCCGACCCCGACCACGTGCCACGCACCGTCGTCGAGGGGGCACCGCCGCCGCCACGGCCGCTGTCGCAGCAGGAGCGCCCGTTCCGGGTGATGATCCGCAACGCGATGTGGCGCCGGGTGCAGCTGGTGGCGCGCGACGATATCCCCGGGCTGGCGGCGCTGGAGGATCTCGATGCGGCGAGGTTCGAGCCGCCGCGCGAGGTCGCGATGACGCGCCAGGCATGGGACGCCGCCCTCGAGGAGTACTACGCCGAGCACGACACCGTGGGCACCGACGCCGATGCACACGGACCGGACCTGCTGATGATCGAGCGGACCGGTCACCTCTGGCTGGTACGGCAGACCCTCGCCGACCCGGCTGGTCATCACGACTGGGTCATCGAGGCCGAGGTGGACACGGACGCCTCCGACGAGCTGGGGGAGCTGGTGCTCACGACGACCGCGATGCGGCAGCTGTAGGGCCCGTGCCTCAGTTCCAGATCCGCACGTAGTCCACGCGCGTGCTCGACGCGTGCGGTGCCACCGCGGGGTCGTACTCGTTGCCCGAGGCCCCGAAGGCTTGGGTCAGCGCCAGGTAGAACGGGCTGTCGAAGGGCGCGTTCGGGTGGTCGGCCGGCGCGTTGGTGGCGATGTAGTTGTCGACGAGGCAGAGGGTGCCGTTGACCTGGATCGTCAGCCGCCCGGGCTCCCAGAGCAGCGTGTAGGTGTTGTACTCGCCGGCCCGGATGAAGCACTTGTGCGCGGTGTAGATGTTGGTGTTCGTGGCGTAGCTGATCGTGTACGGGTCGAACAGGTAGTGGATCACCGGGACGTTGAGGTAGGCGTAGTTGCTGTAGAACTCGCCGAAGTCGATCTCGCCGGACGCCGGGTGCTGCACGCCGTACTTCAGCTGGTCGACAGGCCAGAGCCAGAAGGTCTCCTGCAGGCCCTTGCCGCTCCACGAGGGCACCTTCGCGCGCACCTCGAACCGGCCGTAGGTCTGGGCGAACGTGCCGAGGTGGCTGACCATCCCGGAGACCAGGCTCGCCTGGCCGCCGCCGCAGGACACCGGCGTGTCGAGCGCCAGCGCGCTGAGCACCAGGTCGCCGTCGCGGACCGCGATGGTGTCGGGGGAGTCGGTGAAGCAGGACGGCTGCGTGCTGGTGCCGGTCGCGAGCTTGGCCGCGCTGCTGCGTTGCGGGACCCAGTACCGCCGGTCCAGCGTGGTCCCGTCGAACTCGTCGTCGTACGTGCACACCCAGCGGCGGCCGTCGGGTCGCTGGGGGTCGTCGTCGCCGCCGCACAGGCCACGGGCCGGGGCGGCCGTGAGCGGAGCCGGTCCGGTCGCCGCCGTCACCCGAACGGCGAAGGGCTCGCTGCTCGCGGCGCGGTGCCGCGTGGTCGCCGGCAGCCGGACCCGGAAGGTGTACGACTCGGGCTCCTCCGGCGTGGTCGTGAACGACGCCGTCTCGTCCGCGGCGACCCGGTCGGAGTCGGTCGCGGTCCAGGTCTCGCCGTCGAGCACCTCGAGGATCGCGATCTCCCCGGTCGTCTCGGCACCGTCGACGGTGAGCCGGATCCGCGCCTGCTCGCCGAGGGCGATGGTCTCCGGTGCCTCGGTCACCAGCGCCGGCAGCGGAAGCCCCGACGCCGTGGGCGTGCTGGGGTCGGGCACCTGGGCCTGTGCTGGAGCCGACAGCGGGCCGGCGCCGGCGAGCAGGCAGGCGACACCGAGGGCGATGGCCGTCACGCCCTGGGCCCGAGAACCGGTGCGCGCCACGGACCCCTAGTGCCCGCGACGGCCGCCGGGCATGCCAGATAGTCAGGTCGGGTCTCCCGCACGACCCTGTCCCAGGCATACGCTCGCCCCAGAGCCGACCGCGCCGGCCGGCGAGACACCCCACGACGGGCCTCGGGTCCCGCCTGCACCAGATCTTCGCCCGATCTGAAGGGAATCCCCATGACGTGGGAGATCCAGGGAACCTACTTCGAGAACTGCAGCTGCGACATGATCTGCCCCTGCTCGACGTCGGGACTGACCGTCGCCGCCGACACTGACCGGTGCACGGTGGCACTCGCGTTCCACATCGACGAGGGCACCTCCGACGGTGTCGACCTGGCCGGCCGTACCGTCTGCATGCTCGCCGACGCCCCGGCGATGATGACCGACGGCAACTGGAAGGCCGCCCTGCTCATCGACGACCAGGCGTCGGAGGACCAGGTGAACGCGCTCAACGCCATCTTCGGCGGGCAGGTCGGCGGACCGCTGGCGGACCTCGCCCCGCTGATCGGCGAGATGGTCGGCGGTGGCCCGGCGCCGATCGAGTACACGAACGACGGCTTCCAGCACAGCGTGAAGATCGGTGACCTGGTCGACGTCACGGTGGTCGACTTCGTCTCGCCGATGGACTCCACCGGCAAGGGCATCCGCGTCAGCGGCGTCGGCTTCCCGGCCGACACCCTCGCCGCCGGCACCGCGACCACGGCGACGGTGAACGCGTTCGGCCTGACCTGGGACACCAGCGGGAAGAACTCCTTCTCCGCGCCGTTCGCCTGGTCGGCCTGACACATGGCGGACACGGTTCGTGGAGCGGCCACCCGCTCCACGAGCACCGTCGTTCTCCTCGGCTGCTCGCTGGCCGCCTGGATCGTGACGGTCTGGTACGCCCTCGACATGCCGGCGGCCCCGGGAACCATGGGGCTCGGCGTGCTCGGGTTCGTGGCGCTGTGGACCGTGATGATGGCCGCGATGATGCTGCCCTCGATCCACCCGGTGGTCTCGCTCTACCTGCAGCGGTTGCGCAGCGAGCCCTCGCGCCGGGTGCGCGACCTGAGGACCGGTGCCCTCGTGGCCGGCTACCTCACCACCTGGAGCGTGTTCGGCGTGGTCGCGTTCGGGCTCGCCCGAGCCGGCGGGACCCTCGCCGAGCGGGAACCCACCGCTGCCACGTGGGTCGGAGCCGGGGCGCTGGTGGCAGCGGGCCTCTACCAGTTCTCGCCGGTCAAGAACCTCTGCCTGCGCCACTGCCGGTCGCCGATCACGCTGCTGCTGCACTACGCCAACGTGAAGGGCCGGACCCGGGACCTGCAGGTCGGCGTCCGCCATGGCGCCTTCTGTGTCGGCTGCTGCTGGGGGCTGATGGTCGTACTCCTCGTCGTCGGGGTGATGAACCTCGCCTGGATGGCCGCGATCGCGGCGGTCGTGCTCGTCGAGAAGACCTGGCGGTACGGCCCTGTCTTCGCCAAGGTGCTCGGCGTCGCGATCGTGGCCTTCGCCCTGTTCGTGCCGAGCCACCCGGAGCTGCTGCCGGGACTGCACCAGTCCATGGCGATGTCGATGTGAGTCGCGCGTCTGGGAAAAAGTGAGGGCTTCACCAGGCTTATCAGTGGAAATCATCAGCGGCAACACCGAAGATCGAACCCATCCGCCGGGACCGTCCCGGTGTGAGAAGGAGGGATCTCGGTGCAGAGGATCTATCGGGCGCGCAAGCGCCTTCTCGGGCTGCTGGCCCTGGTCGTCGCGAGCGTGCTCGTCGCGCCGCCGGTGATGGCTGCCACCTGGTACAGCGCCAGCTCGCCGCTCAAGGTGTACGACAACCAGGTCGCCCAGGGCTACGCCTACGGTGACTTCAAGAACAACAGCGACGTCAGCGCGCGCAGCTACAGCTGGCAGAAGGACCCGCGTCCGGGCGGCAGCGGCATCTACGTCGAGACCAGCTTCTACTTCTACGAGCCCTGCGGCACCGGGGCCGGCACCGAGTGGTGCTACTCGGCGAAGAAGTCGACCGAGAACACCACCTCGGGCTCCTGGATCGCCGACTACACCGCGCGCTACCTGTCGTCGGCCGGCAGTCAGGCCCGCGGCACCATGAAGGTCTGCGAGAACCACAGCTGGGCCTCGGATCCGTGTTCCGCCAAGGTCACCAAGAGCTTCAGCTACTGATGACCACCCCGGTCCGGGTGCAGCCCGGCGCCGTCCCGTGGGTCGCCGTCACCGGACTGAGCCACCGGTACGACGACCGGCTGGTCCTCGACGACCTCACCCTCAGGTTGTCCTCCGGCGTCACCGGCCTGGTCGGCGTCAACGGAGCCGGCAAGACCACGCTCCTGCACGCGATGGCGACGGTGCTGCGCCCGGACGCCGGCGACCTCGTCGTCGATGGCCAGGACTACCGGCGCGACCTCCTCGGCGTACGACGACGGGTGGCGCTGGCCCCGCAGGTCTTCGCGCCGCCCGCAGGCATGCGGGTCGAGGAGTTCCTGACCTACCTGGCCTGGATGCGCGGCGTTCCTCGTCGCGAGCGTGCCGCCGCGGTGGCACGTGTCCTGGACGTGGTCGAGCTGACCGATCGTGCGGACAGCAGGCTCGCCTCGCTCTCCGGCGGGATGGTGCAGCGGGTCAACATCGCCCAGGCGCTGCTGGCCGACCCGGCGCTGCTGCTGCTCGACGAGCCGATGGACGGCCTCGACCCGGAGCAGCGCGTCCGGATCCGCAAGCTCGTCGACCATCTCGGCGACACCACCTGCGTGGTACTGAGCAGTCACGTGATGGACGACATCGTGCCCATCGCGGACCGGGTGCTGATGCTCGACGCCGGACGGATCGTCTTCGACGACACCCCGTCCGCTCTCGGTGAGCTCGGCGCCGGCCTGGTCGCCGCGGGCGCGGGGTTGTCGCCGCACGAGGCCGCGTTCCTGGCCCTGCGGACCACGATCGGCGCGCGGTGACCACGACGGTCCGGCGTGCCGCGGCTGTGCTGGTCGTCGTGGTCGGGCTGGAGGTCCTGGTCGTCGCCGGGCACGGGACGCCCTGGCGCGGCGAGTGGAACTGGACGCTCGACCACCTCGTCGGCACCACGGTCCTGACCGGACCCGCGGTCGGTGCGTTCGCGGCCTGGCTGGCGGCCGGCGAACGTTCCCGGGCGACGCTCAACGACGGTGCCTTCCGCGGATGGATGGTGCCGGCCAGGATGGCCGCCGTCGCCGCGCTGACCGGGCTCGCCGGGTTCGCTCTCGGGCTGGTCGCCGGCCTGCTCGCGACGGCGACGGTCCCGCACGGCGGACCGTTCGCAGGCTGGTTCCTCGCGATCGTCCCGTTGCTGCTCGCCTGCTACGCCGCGCTCGGTGCGATCGCGGGGCACCTGTGGCCTCAGCGGATCGTCGTCGTGCTGGTCGCGCCCGCGCTGTTCCTGCTCGGCACGGCGGCGGCACTCGGCATCGGGCCGAACGTGCTCCGCCAGGGCCCGACGACCGGCAGCCTGGCGGGGACGACCTGGGACGCCGGGGTGGTCGCCTTCCAGGAGCTCTGCCTGCTCGGAGTCACCCTCGCCGCGCTGGTCGTTCCCGCGGTGCTGCTCGGAGTCGCCCCGAAGGTTGCGCGCGGGGTCCTGGCCGGGGCACTCGCCCTGGCGGTCGTCGGCGTCGCCGGTCTCGAGGTCGGGGGCGACTACAGCTTCGTGAGCTCGGGCGAGCGGCCGAGCGCGTGCGCCGAGCGAGCGCCGCGGGTGTGCCTCGCGCCGTCGCACCGGCGCTCGCTCGGCCCGGTCGCCGGCCAGCTCCAGCGGGTCGGTGCCGTGCTCGCGGACGCGGGAGCCGCGGTGCCGGCGACGTACGTCGAAGAGATCCCCGGCTACCGCGGCAGTCCCGGCAGCGGCCTGGTCATCCTGCCGGCGCACGCGAACGTCGACCGCTACCCCTTGTTCGCGGCCAGCCACGCCATCGCACTTCCGGCGCCCTGCCCGGCGTGGTCGGCCGAGAAGCCACCACCGGAGAGCGCCTTCGCGGCGCGCGAGCTGATCGCGTCCTGGGTGCAGACCCGGCTCGGCAACGACCAGCCGCCGGTGTTCAGCCCGGAGGCCGGCGCATGGCTGCGGTCGGCGCCGGCGGCGACGCAGCAGGACTGGGTGGTGGCCGCGTTCGATGCCCTGCGCAGCTGCCGCCTCGACCAGATCCGGCTGCCCTGGGATGAGTGATACCACCCTCGTCCGCGCCTGGCTGGTCGCGCACCGCGCCCTGCCGGCCGGGTACGTCGCGGTCCTGGTCGCAATCCTGTTCGCGGTCTGGGGTGCGGTCTCGATCCAGGTCTGGGGCGCCGAGCGCGAGGTGCCGCTGTGGGCGCTGGCGCCGGGAACCCTGGCGATGATCGTCGGCACCACGTTCGACGACCAGGTGCAGCACCCGCCGCCGGCGGCGCCGACCTGGCTCGGCCGGGCCCGCCTCGTCTGGGCGGTGACCTTGATCGGCGGCGTCACCCTGCTCGCCGTACCGGTCGCCTGGGCACTCGGCGATCCCGCGATCGCCCGGGCATCGGGCGTCCTCGTCGCCGCGTCCTTCGTGCCCGCGGTCATCGACCTCCGCCTCGGGCCGGTTCTCGGGGCGGCGCTCGACGTCCTCGCGCTCGTGTACGGCGGCAAAGTGGCCGCCGATCGCGGGATGAGCAGCGTGCTCGCCCAGGTGCCGGGCCCGGCCTGGGTGCTGGTCGGCTCGCTGTCGGCGTTCGGGGTCCTGGTCTACGTCGTGGGCCGGCCGGGCCCGCGGAAGTGGAGGACACATGGATGAGTTCTGGAAGTACGTCGGCGGTTCTGTTCACTTCCCGGTCCACGCCGGCGGGTCGCGCTCGGCGCCGAGGTTCCCGACGGCGCCGACCAGGCACATCGACGCCGAGGAGCCGGAGTCGTTCGGCAGCCTCGCGACGATGGGGGCCGCCAGCGCCGTCGTCCTCCGGGCCGTCGTCGTCGCGATCGGGCCCGGGCCGGAGGCCGGTGGCGGCCGGTTCCTGCTGCGGTCGGTGACGCTGCGCCCGGTGGAGCTGGTGAAGGGCGAGGTCGCGACCGCGCTGGTCCGGTTCGCCGAGGCCGGCTACACCCGTGACGGCACCGGGTTCACCCTCAACGGGGTCGGCTGGAGCCGGGTCGGCGACGAGGGCTGGTACTTCCTGGCTCGCTCCGGCGACGGCTGGATGCGCCTGGCCTCGTCGGACGGGCGGTTCCTGGTGGCCGGGGCCAGCACCGGGCCGAGTGGTCGTCAGTCCGCAGAGGACGGACCGTGGCGCGGCTTGGATGCCGGGGAGGTGGACGCGGTCGCCGAGGCCGTGCGCGGGTCCGTCACGACGTAGGACCGACCGGGGCGTGGCATCCTCCTGCGCATGACCTCTCCCAGGATTCCGCGCGACCCCGACGACAACTATGCGCCGGGCGCGATCACGGCGCGGCAGGAGTTCGTGCGCGAGCACACCGAGTCCAAGGCCGAGCACGTCGCGCGGTACTCGCTGGACCCGGCCACGCTGCCCGGGAACATCGAGAACTTCTTCGGCGTCGCGCAGGTGCCGCTGGGGCTGGCCGGCCCGCTGCTGGTCAACGGCGAGCACGCGCAGGGTGAGTTCTTCGTGCCGCTGGCCACCACTGAGGGCACCCTGGTGGCGTCGTACAACCGGGGGATGAAGCTGTGCCGGGAGGCCGGCGGGATCACCACGACCGTGCTCGACGACCGGATGCAGCGGGCGCCGGTGTTCTCGTTCGGCAACGCACGCGAGGCGCGCGCGTTCGGGGAGTGGCTCGACGAGCACGTCGAGGAGATCGCGGCTGCCGCGCAGACCACGACCACCTCCGGACGGCTCGTCGAGATCCAGAAGTTCTCGGTCTCCAAGCTGCTCTACACCCGGTTCAACTACACCACCGGCGACGCGGCCGGGCAGAACCTGACCGGCAAGGCCACCTTCGCCGCCTGCGCGTGGATCAAGCAGAACTACCCGGGTGAGCTGCACTTCCTGCTCGAGGGCCAGTTCGCCACCGACAAGAAGACCTCGGTGGTGAACATGCTGCACACCCGCGGCAAGCGCGTCGTCGCCGAGATCACGCTGCCCGCCGCGCTCGTCGAGGAGCACATGAACGTCTCCACCGACAAGCTCTGGGCGGCGCGGCTCAAGGGCCAGCTCGGCTCGATCATGTCGGTCACCAACAACAACGGGAACCACTCCGCGAACGGACTCACCGCGATGTTCATCGCCACCGGCCAGGACGTCGCGAACATCGCCGAGTCCTCGGCGCTCTACGGCTTCTCCGAGCTGCTCCCGAACGGCGACTTCTACGCCTCGGTCACGCTGCCGTCGCTGATCGTCGCCACGTACGGCGGCGGCACCGGTCTCGCCACCCAGCGCGAAGGCCTGGAGATGCTCGGCTGCTACGGCGCCGGGAAGGTCCGCAAGCTCGCCGAGATCATGGCCGCCACCGTGCTCGCCGGCGAGCTCTCGCTGGGCTCGGCCGTGGTCGCCGAGGAGTGGGTGCAGGCGCACGACGACCTGGGACGCAACCGGCCGTAGCCTTCTTGCCCGATGTTTACAATCGGGCCAAGTTTTGGTGCCCGAATCGCACTCTTGCGTGGACTTCGCCCGGTTGGTCCGGGAGGGTCGGTGACCTTGTCGCATCGCTCTCGGGAGGTCCCCATGAAGCTGTTCGCCATCCTCGTCGTGAGCCTGGCGCTGCCGTTCGCGGTGGTCGCGCCGGCCCGTGCCTCATCAGATCCGGTCGCGTTCACGGCGCCGGTGCCGGCGGGTGTCGCGCTGTCCGGCGTGAGCGTGAACCTGGAGCCGAGCGCGGCCACGGTGAAGAGGCTGGGCAACGGAGAGTCGGCGGCGCTGCGCCGGCTGCCGGCCTCGGCGCTGTCGCTGTCCGGTTCGTCGCTGTCCGGCGGGACCTTGCGGGTGCGGCTGGCGCCGTCGGTCGTGCCTCCTGCGTACGTCGACCCCGGCGGTGTCGTGACCTTCGAGGTGGTGGCGCTCGGCAGTGGCGGGACCGCGACCTGGGCCACGACGACCTCAGCCCGCGCGGTCCGGACCGGGGCCGGGGTGCGGTGGGTCGACGCGGAGGCGGCGGTGCGGGTGGAGCGCGGCGCGCGGGGGATCCCGGCGTACGACGGGCGCACGCGTCCGGCGAGGGCGGGGGAGATGGCCCTGCTGAGCCGGCGCGCGGGGTCGGAGCGAGGGGCGGCCGGGAACTGCGTGGGGGTGAATCCGCGGAAGAAGCAGGTCGACGAGAAGCTGGTGTGGACCACGATCGGAACCACGTATGCCGTCGGGCAGTCGTCGGCGTGGATGTACGTCGACTCCTCCAAGGGCGCGACCTACGGGCTGGCCGCCAGCGGGTCCGGCAAGTACGGGACCTGGCAGCTCTCCGGCACCCGAAAGATCAGTGGTGGGTGGGGCTTCGAGTGGGATCCCGCGCGGGGCTCGCGGAGCTACCAGAAGCAGATCGAGTACCGGAAGTATCGCTACCAGTTCCTCGATTCGCGATGCGATCACTACGCCTGGGAGCCGCTCGTGGAGACTGGCGGCGTCGGAGCGAAGACGGACATCGCCAGGCCCGACTTCAAGAACTGTGTGCCCGTGCTGCCCGGCAAGTGGTGGCGCGATCGCAGCGACGGATTTGCGTACTCCTACGGGGGCGCGGTGAAACTCCACGCACTCCTGGGCATCGACCTGAGCATCGAGCGCCAGTACTCGAGCTCGCAGCTTCTCAAGTACAAAATCGTCGGTCACCAGCTGATGTGCGGCAAGGAGAGGCACCCCTCGTACTCCAGCAAGGTGATGGAGAAGAAGCGTGGCTGAGTCAGCGCGACGCCTCGCCGTCGTGCTGGCTCTGGTCGTTGGCGTTGCGGCGGTCTGGATCGTGCGCCACCCGCCCGCGGACGCACGGGTCGTTCACGACGACGGGCAGGGCGTGCTCTCGGCGACCAGCGCGACCGGTGGTGTCTCCGCCGACGCCCCAACAGGCGAGCGAACGTGGCCGGTCACCTTCGGCGCTCTCGCGCTCTGCGTGACCAAGGCCGGTGCGCGAGCTCGGCTTGTTCGTGTCCGGACCTCGGGAGAGCCGCAACCGTTGGGAGTGCGATACCAGCTGCGGCGCGTTCCCCCTCTCAGCGAGCGGTCGGGGGCCGGCCTGACCTGGACACTGATCTACTCCGGAGGCGGGTTCCCGCCGAACCTGAGCAACGCGAGGCTGGGCGGAACGTTCGGCCTTGTCGACGGAACGATCAGCCAACGGTGCAACGGCGGTGAGACGACCAACCACGGATTCACCGAGCTGCTCCTGGAGATGATCGTCGGCCCCGCCGGGGCTCGCGTGGCCCGCACGTACGTCGACTACACCTACGACGGCAAGCCGCACACGCTGGTGATCCGGTGGCAGATGGTCGCGTGCGGCTCCCAGACCAGGAAGTACTGCAGCACTCCCGAGGGAACGGAGTAGCCATGTCCGCCTGGTCCCACATCCTCGGCTCGCTGGACGACCTCCCCGCCGGCGGCCCCGATCGACCACGGTTCCCCGCGCGGCCGGCGGCGCGGATCGAGGCCGAGGAGCCGGTCTCCTTCGGGAGCCTCTCCGACCTCGTCCTCGCCAGCGACATGGTCCTCCGGGCCGAGGTCGTCGCGGTCGGGCCGGGGCCGCAGACCGGCGACCGGACCCACCGCTTCCGGCTGCGCTTCGTCGCCCTGCGACCGATCGAGATGCCGAAGGGCGTGCTGACCACCGAGCTCGTCCGCGTCGCCGAACCGGGCTACACCCTCGACGGGATCGGGTTCGAGGTCAACGGGTTCACCTGGAGCCAGGTCGGCGACGAGGGCTGGTTCTTCCTCGAGCGCGCCACGAGCGAGTACTTCCGGCCGGTGTCCTCGTACGGGAAGTTCCGGCTGGCCACCACATCGCGGGGTTCGACGGCGTCCGCAGGCCCGACGGGCCTGCCGCAGGAGGGGCGCGGGCCGTGGCACGCCGAGCCGATCCCGTTGCCGGCGCAGCTCGGAGCCGTCTTGCGGTCGCTGGTGTGAAATCCCTTGACCAAAAACGAACGGTCGTGCGATTCTCGTGCGCGTGAGCAAAGGGCAGGCCACCAAGGCGGCGATCCTCGACGAGGCCGTGGGCATCGCGTCCCGGGTCGGGTTCAACGCGCTCACGATCGGCCAGCTCGCCGAGCAGACCGGGATGAGCAAGTCCGGGCTGTTCGCGCACTTCCGGTCCAAGGAGGCCCTCCAGCTGGAGACCCTCGAGCGTGGCCGCGAGCGGTTCACCGACCTGGTCATCCGGCCCACCCTGTCCCGCCCGCGCGGCATCGAGCGCGTCCGCGCCCTGCTCGACAACTGGCTGGTCTGGGAGACCGAAGCCCTGCAGGGCGGTTGCATCTTCGTCACCGGCTCGATCGAGTACGACGACCAGCCCGGTCCGATGCGCGACGCCCTGGTCCGCAACCAGCGCGACTGGGCCGAGTTCATCGCCACGGTCGCCGGCACCGCCGTCTCCGAGGGTGACTTCCGCGCCGATCTGGACACCGAGCAGTTCGCGTTCACCCTGCAGGGCCTGATGTACGCCTACCACCACACCGCACGCCTGCTGCACGACCCGAAGGCGCTGGACCACACCCGCGCCGCCGTCGACCAGCTCATCGCCGCCGCGAGCGCCTGAGCCACGAGAACGAAGGAGCCTCCTCGTGAAGCACCCCAAGAAAAGCACGATCGTTCGTTTCCGCAATGGCGCCACTCGGCTGTTCTTCACCTATGGCGAGTACCTGGTCCCGCGGCTGGCCGGCCGGCTGGCCCGCGACCTCTGGTTCGCCGCGCCGCCGCGGATGGCCGACCTGCCGGTGCCGCCGGGTGGCGAGTCGTTCACGGTGACGAGCCAGGGGGCGACGATTGGGGGGCAGGCGTGGGGATCCGGCGACCGGACCGTCTACCTGATGCACGGCTGGGGCGGTCGCGGGTCCCAGTTCGGGGCGCTCGTCGAGCCGCTGACCCGGGCCGGCTACCGGGCCGTCCTCTTCGACGCCCCCGCGCACGGCGCCTCGGACCCCGGTCCGGGCGGACGCCGGACGAACGGGGTGGAGTTCGCCCGCGCGCTCGACGACGTGTTCGCCCGCTTCGGGCCGGCCGACGCGGTGATCGCCCACTCGATGGGCACGATCTCGACCTACCTGGCCCTCAACGACGGCTGGCTCGGAACGAGACGTCTCGTCTTCGTCGCGCCGATGGTCGAGGCCGTCTCGCTGTTCAACGCCTTCCAGCAGGCGCTCGGCTTCGGGCACCGGACGCGGCGGGCCTTCGACCGTGCGGTCGACGAGTTCATCGGCCTCCCGATCACCGAGTTCGACGCCCGGATCCAGGCCGCCCGCACCGAGGCGCGACCCACGCTGGTGCTCACCGACCGCGGCGACCGGCAGACGCCGTACGACGACGTCGTCGACTTCGCGCAGAGCATCGGCGCTCCGCTGGTCACCACCGAGGGCCTCGGCCACCGCAAGATCCTGCGCGACCCGGCGGTGGTGCAGCGGATCGTCGAGTTCGTCGGCGGGACCCGCGACGGCGGCGAGCTGGAGGAAATCGCCTGATTTCGCCCACGCGAGGGCGCCGGACCCGCTTCACTTCTGGTCATGGCTCTTCGCACCCGTGCCGCCCTCGGGATCGCTGGACTGCTCGCCGTGGCCGGTGGCGCCCTGGTCACCGGACCGGCGAACGCCGTGGCTCCCGGTCGCTGTGACAAGCCCGCGCTGTCCCAGCCCGCGCGCGCCGGCGACCTGCAGCGGTCGAACCCGGGCGCGTTCCGCAGCGCCGAGGCGCGCAACGCGGGCTCGGTGCCGGGCCTGGCCAGCAAGGCGGCCGACAAGGCGCTCTGGGTGGACCGCTGCCTGACGGCGTTCTACGTCGACGCGACGGCCGGACCCGCGGACAAGAGCGCAGCGGCCGCAGGCATGGGAGCTGCGGCCGCGAGCGCCACGGACCTGCCCCTGACGGTCGGCCCGCTCAGCGAGACCTTCACGCTGCAGTCCAAGCCGGGCTCGTCGAAGACGATCTACCTCGACTTCAAGGGCGGCACCATCACCGGGACCGCGTGGAACGCCTCCTATGGCGCCACCCTGGTCGCCGAGCCCTACTCGATCGACACGACGGTCGACACGAGCTTCTCCGATGCCGAGCTCACCGAGATCCAGAAGGTGTGGCAGGTCGTCGCCGAGGACTACGCGCCGTACGACGTCAACGTCACCACCCAGGACCCGGGCTCGGCCGCGATCGACCGCACCTCCTCGACCGACACCGTCTACGGCACCCGGGCGCTGATCACCAACGGCGGCACCATCTACACCCAGTGCAGCTGTGGCGGCATCGCCTACGTCAACGTCTTCAACACCAGCGGCACCAACCACGGCTACTACCAGCCGGCGTGGATCTTCTCCAACGGCACCACCAAGAACGGCAAGTACATCGGTGAGGCGGTCAGCCACGAGGTCGGGCACAACTTCGGGCTCAACCACGACGGCACCGCGACCTCCGGCTACTACTCCGGCGCGAACGGGTGGGCGCCGATCATGGGCGCCAGCTACTCCCAGCCGATCTCGCAGTGGTCGAAGGGCGAGTACCCGGGCGCGAACAACACCACCCAGGACGATGTCGCCCAGATCGCGACCGGCGCCGCGTACCGAACCGACGAGGACGCCGCCGGTCCGGTCGCGCTGGGCAACGGTGGTGCGGTCAACGGCATCGTCGCCAAGGCGACCGACGTGGACTCCTACGCGTTCACGGCGGCCGGCAGCACGACCGTCGCGGTCGCGAACGCGTCCGGCTTCCCCGACCTCGACGTGCTGCTGACCATCCGCGACGCGAGCGGCGCCGTGGTCGCGACGGCCAACCCGGCCAGCGCGCGCGTGAGCGCGTTCGTCGCCTCCGGGCTCGGTGCCAGCGCCACCTTCACGGCGCCCGCGGGCGGGGCGAGCTACACCGCGCAGGTCCAGGGCACCGGCCAGGGCGACCCGGCCACGCCCGGCGGCTACTCGTCGTACGGGTCCCTCGGCAACTACCAGGTCAGCCTGGCCACCCAGACCCCGTCGAGCCCGACGCCGCTGAGCGTGAGCGTGGCCGCGATGCCCTCGGGCACCGTCGGCACGCCGTACGGCGCCAGCCCGGTGAGCGCCTCCGGCGGCACCGCGCCGTACTCCTACGGCGCCACCGGCCTGCCCACCGGGATCAGCATCGACCCGAGCACCGGTGCGGTCAGCGGCACGCCGACCGCCGCAGGCACCTGGACACCGGTCTTCACCGTCACCGACAGCCTCGGCGCCTCCGCGTCGCGGTCGGGCTCGGTCACGATCAACCCGGCCGCCGCGCCGCCACCGAGCTTCGTCACCGGGGCGACGCTGCCGACCGGCAAGCTGCGCACCGCGTACACGACGACGATCCAGGTGACCGGCGGGACGCCCGGCTACACCTGGGCACGGACCGCGGGCTCGCTGCCGGCGGGCCTGACCCTGACCGGCAACGGCGCGACCGCGACGATCAGCGGGACGCCGACCAAGCAGGGGAGCAGCACGTTCACCGTGAAGGTCACCGATGCTGCCGGCGCGAGCGTGACGAAGTCCTTCACGCTGCAGATCCGGAAGTAGCCAGATCCGGAGGTGGTTCAGCGGGCGAAGCCCGGCTTCTCCTTGGCCAGGAACGCCCGCACGCCCTCGGCGAAGTCGGGTCCGCCGTACACCTCGGTGAGCAGCGCGGGATCGGAGTCGGGCTCGGCCTCGAGCAACGCGGCCCGGGCCGCCAGCTGGGACTTGGTCGCGCGCAGCGTCACGCCCGAGGCCTGCAGCAGCCCGTCCACCAGGTCGTCGATCTCGGCATCGAGGTCCTCGACGACGCCGAGCACCGCGCCGACGCCGTACGCCCGGTCGGCGGAGACCAGCCGTGAGGTCATGAGCATCTCCCGGGTCAGGGACTCCCCGAACACGCTCGCGCAGCGGTAGACGATCGAGGCCGACAGCGCGTTGCCCAGGGTGCGCGCGATCGGGTAGCCGAAGCGCGCGTTCGCGGTGCACACCCGCAGGTCGCAGTGGGTCGCGACGGCGAGGCCGCCGCCGACGCAGGCGCCCTCGACGGCGGCGATGGTGACCTGGGGGAGCTCGAACAGCGCGACCAGCAGCTCGCGGATGCTCTCCTCGTAGGCGACCACGTCACGGTCGAGGAAGTCGGAGATCTCGTTGCCGGCCGCGAACGCCTTGCCCCCGGAGCCGCGCAGCACGAGCACCCGGGTGGCGGTGTCCTCGCGCAACTCCTCGCACAGGTCGCGCATCGCGGCGTACATCGCGCTGGTGAACGCGTTGCGGCGCTCGGGACGGTGGAAGACGACCTGGACGACGCCGTCGCGGCGGGTCACCTGCAGCTCGGGGGAGTTCACGCCGGTCAGCGTAGAGAGTGGCGTCCGCGCGCCGGTTCCCGGGACCAAGGTCTCAGGTGAACCACCCCTCTGGACGATGGGATAGATGTCCGATATGCACCTAAAATCCCAGTTAGGAGGGTGACATGGGGGGAGCACGCGCCGAGGCTGCCGAGCGGCGGGCGCTGCCGGGCAGCCGCAAGGTGAGGTCCGGCAAGGCCAGCGACGAGCAGCAGGCCGCGCAGGCGGGTCTCGACCTGCTCCGCGTCCTCGGCTGGCTGGTCCTGCACGACGTCGCCGTCCAGGGTGACCCCGACGCCGCGGCCGACCACGTCGTGGTGGGTCCCTCGGGGGTCTTCGTCGTCAACAACACCCCCTGGCCCGGTGCGGTCACCTTCCGGGACGGCCGGATGGTCGCCGGCGGCGCCCCGCGCACCGCCGAGGTCGACCAGGTGGCCGCGGTCGCCGAGTCCGTGCGCGGGCTGCTCGGCTCGCACCCGGTCGCCGGTGTGCTCTGCCTGGTGCACGGCGAGCCGGTCACCGGCGTCGCCGGCGAGGTGGCGGTCTGCTCGACCGAGAACATCCTCGACCTGCTGACGCAGCTGCCGGCCGTGTTCGACACCCCCACCCAGCAGCAGGTCGGCCGTCTGGTCGGCGCCGCGATGGCGCCCGCCGGGCCGCGGACGGTCCCGGTCGAGTCGGCCGAGGTTCCGGCCGTTCCGGCCCGGCACCGCAGCAAGGTGCGCCGCAAGCTTCGTCGTACGGCGGAGGAGCCGGATGCCTCGGTGGAGACCATCGAGGCGATCGTCCAGGAGCTGGTGGTGCCGCCGCCTCCGCCACCACCGCCGGTCCCCGTCGTCGACGAGCCCGTCGACGAGTCCGTCGAAGAGAACGCCGACGAGGTCGTCGAAGAAGCCCTCGAGCCGCCGCGTCCCGTGCGCGCGCCGGCCGCACCGCCCCGAGCGCCGGAGGAGAACCGGGTCGCCGAGGAGAACCGGGCAGCCGAGGAGAACCGGGCAGCCGAGGAGAACCGGGCAGTCGAGGAGCAGCGCGCTCGTGAGGCCGAGGCGCGCGCCGAGGCCGCCGAAGAGCGCGTCCGGCTCGCCCAGGAGCGCCGGCTCGCCGAGGAGCGCGAGCACCAGGCCGCCCAGCACCAGGCCGCCCAGCAGCGTGCTCGCCAGGAGGCCGAGGAGCGTGAGCACCGCGCGGCCGAGGAGCAGCGAGCCGCCGAGGAGCAGGAACGGGTCGCCGCCGAGCGCGCCCGGGTCGCCGAGGAGCGTCGCCAGGCCGAGGAGGCCCAGGCCCGCGCGGTCGCCGAGCGCAAGCGCGCCATCGAGGAGCGCAAGCAGGCCGAGGAGGCCCAGGCCCGGGCCGAGCGCGAGGCGCGTCGCGCCGCCCGCGAGCGGATCGCGGCCGAGAAGGCCGCCGCCAAGCGGATCGCCGCGGACCGTGCCGCCGCGGCCCGGATCGAGGCGGCCCGTCAGGCCGAGGCGTCGGCGAAGAGCGTCGCGAGGGCGGCCGCGGCTCCCGCGCATCCGGTCGCTGCTCCAGCGCCGGCACCGGCTCCCGCCGCCCCGGCACCTCCCCGCACGACCTCGCGGATGCGTGGGCTGACCCCGGCACTGCTCTCCGCGCTCGTCGTCGTGCTGCTGGTCTCGGTGGTACCGCGGGTCCCGCACCTCGTCGAGTGGGGCAAGGGCCTGTTCGTCGCGGACCCCGCCCCCGCCTTCGGCACCACCGTCTCGGTCGGCGCGAGCACGTTCCACCCGGCGCTGCGGGTCGGCGCCGACGCACCGGTCGCGACCCGGCCGTCTGGCGGGACGGTCGCCGCCGGGACCCATCTCGTCGCGGTCCGGCTGACCGTGCACAACGACGGCGTCAGCCGCTGGACGCTCCCGCTGAGCGCGCGGATCGTCGCCGTCGACGCACTCGGGGTCGAGCACCGGCCTGCTCGGGTGGCCGGTGTTCGGGCCGGCAAGCTGCTGCCCGGCACCGTCGCGATCGCCGGCCAGCGGGAGGTCTCCGGGCTGGTCGCCTTCACGCTGCAGAACGGGCGGGAGATCGCCGAGCTCAAGGTGCTGCTCTCCGCCGACGGGGACGAGAAGGTCAGCTGGGAGAGCGGTTCCTGAGCCTCGAAGGCTCTAGCGTCGGGGCCATGGGTGACTCTCGCTGGTCCTACCGCTCCGAGGACTCGATCCTCTCGATCCGGTCGAAGGGCTCGATCCTGTCCATCGGCAGCACCGGATCGTTCCTCTCGATCGGGTCCATCGGCTCGTTCGGATCGGCGTTCTCGGTCGGTTCGTTCCTGAGCGCCTTCTCGGTCATGTCCGCGCGCTCACTGGGCTCGGTGATGTCCTGGCGCAGCCGTGGCGGGCTGATGGCGGCGCCCGAGGACTGAACCGCCCGGTTTGCCTCGGGGCGCCGGGGTTGAGACCCTGGCGGCAGAGTCCGCGCTCGGGCTCCCGGACGAGGGGTACCCGTACCCGGACAGCGACAAGACGGGACCGGAAGGCTCGTCATGTCCTGGTTCCTGCTGGTCGTCTCCGGTCTCCTCGAAGCGGTCTGGGCGACCGCCCTCGACCGATCCGCCGGCTTCACCCGCCTCGTCCCGACCCTGGTCTTCGCCGTTGCGACCACGGCCAGCCTGGCCGGTCTCGCCTACGCCCTGAAGGACCTGCCGGTCGGCACCGCGTACGCCGTCTGGGTCGGCATCGGCGCCGGCACCACGGTGGCCTGGGCGATGGCCACCGGCGCCGAGCCGTTCTCCGTGGTCCGGCTGCTGCTCATCCTCGGCCTGCTCGGCTGCGTCGTCGGGCTCAAGCTGACGCACTGAGCGGGGCAGCATGGCCGTGCCGGGCGCGGGGTAACGCGATCCCATGACCGATCTCGACCTGACCCTCCCCGAAGCCGGCGACGTCGTCGAGCTGATCCTGGACGACCACCACCGGTTCGAGGAGCTGCTGCGCGACCTGCGCGACAGCACCAGCGACCGGGCCGCGGTCCGTGCGGTCTTCGCCACCCTGCACGTCGCCCACGCCGAGGCCGAGGAGCACGAGGTGTACCCGACCCTGCGCAACGACGACGCGATCACCAAGGGCGAGGAGCAGCACGGCGAGAAGGAGCACGCCGAGGGCAACCAGGCGCTGCTGGCCGTCCTCGAGGCCGACGACCTGCAGAGCGAGGAGTTCGACGACCTCGTCGAGAAGCTCGCCGAGAAGGTCAACCACCACCTCACCGAAGAGGAGCTGACCATCCTCAACCCGGCCCGCGAGGAAGTCGACGAGGACGAGCGCAAGCGCCTCGGCGCCGCCTTCGTCAAGGCCCGAAACGCCCTCATCGAGGACGACTGCGGTGCGGTCGAGAACGTGCGCGCCATCGTCGCCGAGGCCCAGGAGAAGGGCCTTCTCGACTAGCCCTTGCGGCGCGCCGACGCGACGGAGCAGGCTGGGCGAAGACCCTCAGGGAGGTGGCGCGATGGAGGCCAAGGTGGGAGACCGGCTCGTCGTGGAGAGCCGGCACGTCGGCGAGGCGCGCAAGGTGGGCGAGGTGATCGAGGTCCACGGCGAGCACGGCACGCCGCCGTACCTGGTCCGGTGGAGCGACGGGCACGAGGGACTGATGTTCCCCGGCGCCGACGCCCACGTCGAGCACGGCTGACCGCGGTTCGGTCCTTCACTCGCGCGCGGCGAGCACCACCACTGCGCCCAGCACGAGGAGGGACCAGATCAGCATGTCGAGATCACGCGTGCTCTGACTGAATGCTTGAACGAGCGCGAGCACGGTGCCGATTCCGAGCACGAAGTAGCCAGTGCTCCTAGGTGGGTTCACTGCGGGTCCCCTCAGTTGTAGTAGCTGATCGGAGTGGCCTTCTGGAGGCGCTGGCCGCCACTTCCGCTGTAGCTGATCGAGAGGACCTTGATCGTGACAGACGCCGACCAGCCACCCGTGCCTCCCTCGTTGTGCTCGTAGTAGAACTTTCCTGTCTTGCGCCCGGTGCAGGTCGTGCCACTTCGATCGCGTCGCATGACGATCCACACCATGCCCATGTCGTTGTACAGGCGGAATGCCTTGGTTCGATCCTGAATGCCGAAGACCGAGGTCTGGTGGCCGGAGTTCTTCAGCCAGCCCAGGTCGTGCCTGTAGCCACGATCGTCCTGAACGATGATTCCGGTGTCGATGTTGGTCCAGCACGTCGACGAGAAGCCGCTGATTGCCATGGCCGAGGCGTCGTACGCTGACCCGCTCCCGATGAAGGAGTTGCGGAAGTTCCAATTGCCGTAGAACGCGACGTGTTTCTTGCCGTTCTGGTACCAGTCCGCCCAGGACGTCCGCACCGCGAAGATGTCCGGAGACAGGCCTCCGATGCGCTGGCGGGCGACCTCTGGGCGCGGCGTACCCGGGTGGACATGGATGTGGGTTGCGCCTCGTCGGCGGAGTGCGCGCTCGATCGCGGCGTCAGGATCCCCGGACCCGACCGCTGCGCTGGCTGCCGCGCGCTGTCGACGCGCTCGGTGAAAGCGTCGCGCCGGCTGCCGATGTCGCCTGGACCCGTGAGGGAGTGAGGGCGGGTAGGAGGAACATGATCGCCGTCGTTGCTACGCCGAGAGTTCGTCGCATCATCCGTCCTGTCTTCTTCGGCCACACTGGTGACCCCGTAGACGGTCGAACTGCGCCGCTTATTACGCGTCCTGGGCGAACGCCTCGCGCAGCACCGGGGCGGTCGCCTTCGCGCGGATCATGTGCGTCTGGCCCGGCAGCGTGACCAGGCGCCCGTGCGGCAGCTGGTCGGCGATCGCGGCCTGGGCGTTGCGCAGGTACGCCGGGCTCTTCCCGCCGGCGATCACCACCGTCGGCACCTCGACCGTCGCGTAGTGCCCGGCCGGCAGCGGCCGTCCCTGCTCGAAGTCGATGCAGATCCGGAAGTCGTTCGGCAGCGTGTGCGCCACTGCCTTGAGCGACTTCCAGACCGGGAAGAGCGGCATCAGCGCCACCATCGGCGCGGGAGCGCCGACCGTCTTCATGAACAGCTTGACCGCCTCGCCCCGGCGTCCCTCCTCGGCGAGCGCGGCGAACCGTTCCGGGAGGGCGGGGTCGTTCGGCGCGTGGGTGTCGTCGACGATGAACGGCGCCTCGTAGCAGACCAGGCCGCGGATCGGCACACCCTGGCGAGCGGCCTCCAGGGCGAGCGCGGCACCGCTGCTGGCCGCGAACACGAAGGGCGTCTCGCCGGTCGCGGCGAGCACGGCGGCCAGGTCCTCGACCTCCCGCTGCACGTCGTACGGGCTGGCCCCAGGACCGCTCTCGCCGCGGCCACGCCGGTCGTAGCCGTAGACGGTGAAGTCGTCCTTCAGTGCATCGGTGAGGATCTTCGCGCCGCCCATCGCGCGATGGCAGAGCGCGCCCTCGACGCAGACGATCGCGGGGCCGGTGCCCTGCCGGGAGTAGGCGATCCGGGTGCCGTCCGCCGAGGCGGTGAACTGAGTGTCGGTGGTCGTCGTCATGGTCGTACGTCGAACGGCTCAGCCGTCCTTCGACACCGCCCGCTCGGTCTTCTCGGCTTCCTCGGCGCGCCCCAGCAGGATCGCCTGCTCGCGCTCGTTGCGGGTCAGCCCGGCGGCCTCCCGGAACGACGCCGCGGCCTCGGCGTGCTTCCCGGCCCGGGCCAGCAGGTCGCCGCGCACGCTGGGCAGCAGGTGCGATCCGGCGAGCGCGCCGGCCGGCAGCTCCTCGAGCACGGCCAGCCCGGCGCCCGGGTCGAAGGCCCGGCCGTGCGCGACCGCGCGGTTGATCTCGACGATGGGCCCGGGTGCGGCGGTGGCGAGCACGTCGTACAGGGTCGCGATCGCCCGCCAGTCGGTCTCGGCCGGCGTGCTCGCCCGCGCGTGCCGGGCCGCGATCGCCGCCTGCAGGTAGTACTTGCCGACCGCCTTGCCGCGCACCGCGAGCAGCTCGGCCGCTTCCAGCGCGGCCAGCCCGCGGCGGATCAGGAGCTGGTCCCACCGAGTCCGGTCCTGGTCCTCGAGCAGGACCGGGTTGCCCTCGGCGTCGGTGCGCGCGTGCGTGCGCGACGCCTGCAGCTCCAGCAGCGCCTGCAGCCCGTGCGTCTCGGGTTCCTCGGGCATCAGCTCGGCCAGCATCCGGGCCAGCCTGATCGCCTCGGTGGCCAGCTCGGGCCGCATCCAGTCGTCGCCGGCGGTCGCGGTGTAGCCCTCGTTGAAGATCAGGTAGATCACCGCCATCACGTCGTCGAGGCGCTGCTCGCGCTCGGCGCCGACGGGAAGCTCGAACTCGGCCTTCGCCTCGGACAGCGCCTTCTTGGCCCGGGAGATCCGCTGGCCCATGGTGGACTCGGTGGCCAGGAACCCGCGCGCGATCTCGGCGGTGGTCAGCCCGCCGACCAGGCGCAGTGTCAGCGCGGCCCGGGACTCGGCGGTCAGGGCGGGGTGGCAGGAGAGGAAGACGAGCCGGAGCACGTCGTCCTCGATGAAGTCGACCTGGGAGGAGAGGTCCGGCATCGGGTCCTCCTCCTGCAGGTCGTGGCCGAGCAGCTCGGTCTTGCGGCGCAGCGTGTCGGCGCGCCGGAAGTGGTCGACGGCGCGGCGCTTGGCGGTGGTCATCAGCCAGGCCGCGGGGTTGTCGGGAACGCCCACGTCGGGCCACTGCTCGAGGGCGGCGACGAGCGCGTCCTGGGCGAGGTCCTCGGCGAGCGAGACGTCCCGGGTCATCCGGGTGAGCGCACCGACCAGGCGCGCGGACTCCGCACGCCAGGTGGTGGTGATCGACTCTGCTGCCCGCTCGTGTTCCAGCCTCACCCGGGCAGGCTAGCCGCCCGGGTGAGCACGAGCAGACTCAGGCGTCCGCGGCCTCCGGCGGCTCGTCCGAGACCTGCCGCAGCGTGGCCACCATCGAGCACTCGGGCCAGTACTTGGCGTGCAGGTCGGCGAACTCCTGCTGGCCGGCGATCGCGTCCTCGAGGCTGTCGTACTGGAGCAGCGCCCAGCCACCGACGACCTCCTTGGCCTCGGCGTACGGCCCGTCGACCCGGGTCACCTCGCCCTGGCGGACCAGGAAGTTCACCGCGTCGTTCACGCCGAACAGACCGCCACCGTCGAGGAAGGTGCCCGCGGCCGCCTCCTTGCCGATGTACTCGTCCATCGCGTCGAACAGGGCCTGCGGCGGGTTGCCCTGTCCCTCTTCCATCTTCACGAAGCCCATGAATCGCGGCATTGCTCTCTCCTTGTCCTGCGGGGAGCCACCGCTCCCCGGTGGCCTGCTTGCCCGTACGTCGTACGGGGACCGGGCCTTTCGACACGACCCGAGAAAAACTTCTAACGGGTCCAGGAGTACCGGCTCGTGGGCACCAGGTCCAGGCCTTTGTCGGCGCCGAACCGGGCCACCGACTCCATCAGCTCGGCGAACCGGCGCTGCAGCTCGGCCTCGTCGCCGCCGCTGCCGTAGAACGCGTGCGGGTCGGTCATCGCCGCCATCGGGAAGTGCTCCTCGACGATCGCGGAGATCTCCGGCGAGGCCGGGGTGAGCGCGTCCTCGACGATGTTCTGCACGTAGCCCGAGGTGGCCTGGGTGCGGATCGCGATGGGCGTGTGCTGGACCATCCAGTACTCCAGGTACTCCTCGCGGCTCATGTCCGCGGGCCGCCGCAGGATCGCGACGTTGGCGAGCACGTCGAGGCGCTCGCCGTCCGGGACGGGCGCGGGGTCGAGCCGGACCCGCTCGGTGACGCGGTACGCGTGCAGGCCGGGGTCGGTCTCGCCCAGCACGTCGAGCACCCGGGCGGGGTCGGCGTCCCAGGTGCTCACCAGCGCGACGATCGGCTCGCCCGGGCCGAAGCGCATCGCCGGGGCCACGTCGGCGTCGTCGAGGTTCACCTGCAGGCGGCTCGCGCCGAGGCGCTCGCGCAGGGTGGGGGAGACGTCCAGCGGGGCGTGCAGGGCGGCGATCAGCTTGGTCACGTGAGCAAATGTAGAGCGCGTCGTCGTCGTACGCTCCCGGCATGACGTTCGACGTCGCCGCCGACTCCTACGGGCGGTTCATGGGGCGCTTCTCCGAGCCGCTCGCCGAGGTGTTCCTCGAGCAGGTCGGCCTCGACGGCGTCGAGGGCGTCCTCGACGTCGGCTGCGGTCCCGGCATCCTCACCGAGCGGCTGGTCGCCGCGTTCGGGCCGGACCGGGTGGCCGCCGTGGATCCGTCCCCGTCCTTCGTCGAGGCGGCGCGGGCCCGGTGCCCGGGCGTCGAGGTGCGTCGGGCGAGCGCCGAGGACCTCCCGTACGACGACGCCGCCTTCGACGCCGCGCTGGCCCAGCTGGTGGTGCACTTCATGACCGATCCGGTGGCCGGCCTGCGCGAGATGGGCCGCGTGGTCAGGCCGGGCGGCATCGTGGCCGCGAACGTCTGGGACTTCGCCGGCGACGCCGCGCCGCTGTCGCTGTACTGGCGGACCGTCCTCGAGCTGGACCCGCAGGCGCGGACCGAGTCGCACTTCGCCGGCGTACGACGGGGGCACCTGGTCGAGCTGGCCGAAGAGGCCGGGCTCGGCGACGCCATCGAGGGCTACCTGACCGTCGTGGTCCCGTTCGCCTCCTTCGACGACTGGTGGGAGCCCTACACCCTGGGGGTCGGGCCGGCCGGGGCGTACGTGGCCGGCCTGGAGGAGGACGCCCGCGACCGGCTGCGGGACCGGCTGCGCGAGCAGCTGCCCGAGGGCCCCTTCGAGATCAGCGCCTCGGCGTGGTCGATGGTCGCGCGCGCCTGAGGCGGGTCACGGGGTCCGCTCGGCCCAGAGCAGGATCCGCTCGGTCCACTGCAGCCGGTGGTCCTGGCCGACCCGGAGCCGGCCGCCGCAGGTGACCAGGACCAGCTGCCGGGGGCCGGTCCGGCGCATCATGCTCGCGGGCAGCGCGTCCGCGCCGACGTGCTGGACCCGGACGACGCGGTAGCGGTGGTCGCGCCCGTGCCAGGTGACGGTGAGCGTCGCTCCGGGCCGGAGCCGCTCGATGCCCGCGAACGGGGAGAGCAGACCGCGTCCACCGCCGCCGGTGTCGCGATGGGTCGCGTAGACCGAGACCCCGTGCGCGGCGTCCGGACCGGCCGAGGTGGTCAGCCAGCCGACCCGGGTGACGCCACCGGGCACCTGCATCCGGCCGTGGCGCACGGGCGCGGGGACGACCGGCAGCGCGGCGCCGAGAGCGGGGATCGTGATCCGGTCCGGCCCGGCCTCGCGCTGCTGGGTCCGCACGGGAGCGAGCCGCGGGGCGCGCGGGCTGCCGGTCGTCCGGTACAGGACCTCGGGCCGCACGGTCTCGCCGGGCCGCAACGCCGCCGGGCCCGCGGCACTCGGCCACAGCGCCGCCGCGGCGAGCAGGCAGGCGCCCGTGCTCACCACCAGGGCGGCGACGTACCTCACGAGGTCCGGCGGCGCCGGAGCAGGAGTGCGCCCCCGAGCACGGTCACCAGACCAGCGACGCCGAGACCGAGCGCGATCGGTGACCGCCGCGACGACGACGGCACCGTCTCGGCGTAGCCGGTCGTGATGGCCGGTGGGCGGTGGTGCTTCACCGGCTTCACGACGGCCGTCGGCGGCCGCGCCGGGACCGGCGGGTCGGTGGGCGGATCGGTCGGCGGATCGACCGGGTCTTCCGGGTCGTCCGGCGGCGCGACGATGGTGACGTCCGCGGTGCCGGGCTCGCTCACGTTGGTCGCGAGGTCCACCTGGTAGGCGGTGATGGTGGTGGTGCCGACCGGGAACAGGTGCGGATAGTCCACCGACCAGGTGCCGTCCGCGGCCACGGTGGCGGTCACCTCGCCCCAGGCACCCGCCTTGACGTGCACGGTGGCACCCGGCTCACCGGTCCCGGTGATGATCGTGGAGTCCTGGTCGGCGGTCACGCTCGAGGAGACCACCGGGGGGAGCACCTGGGTGTCCAGCGTGTACGTGACCAGGGTGCCGTAGTAGACGCCGTTGCAGTACTGGACGAACTGGAGGTCGTAGGTGCCGTCCTGGTACGCCAGGTTCGGGAACGGCACGTGGAGCTGCCAGGTGCCGCCCTGGATCTGCACGCTGTAGGGCTGGTACCAGTCGTAGTCCGGGTTGCCACCCGAGTGGACCATGCCGCTGAGGAGCGGCTGCGGGCCCGGGTTGCGCAGGCCGACCGCCACGACACCGCCGCAGCCGCGACCGACCACGGCCGTGCCCGTGAACGTCATCGTCTCCAGCTTCTGGTTGGAGATGTAGGCGCCGGGTCCGAGCGGGATCAGGGTGCTCGGCCAGGAGGTGACGATCGCGGCGTAGGGTCCGGGCTCGCCGGTGCCACCGGCGGCCTGGGCCGCGGGGGTCAGCAGCGTGCTGGCGAGGACGAGGGTGGCAGCGGCCAGGGCCTGGAGGGCGTGGAGCGCGCGGCGACGGTGAGGCAGTTGCATGCACGCAAAGACGGAACTGGAGACTCTCGTATTACGCCGGATCGCGGGTTTTCTTCACAGGCTGCTGAGGTCGTCCGGGACGTCGACCGCGTGCTCGCGCAGCGCGTCGAGCGGGACGATCTCGAGGACCTGCTCGCTGGTCGCGGCCAGCACCACCGGGGCGGCCACGCCGTCGTCGTACGCCTGGAGCCAGCGGGCGGCGACCACGCACCAGCGCATCCCCGGCTGCAGCCCGGGGAACTGCCACTCCGGCCGCGGCGTGACCAGGTCGTTGCCGACGGCGCTCTGGTGCTCGAGGAACTCCGCGGTCATCACCGCGCAGACCCCGTGCACGCCCACGTCCTCCGGCCCGCAGCTGCAGTGCCCGTCGCGGTAGAACCCGGTGACCGGGTCGGTCCCGCACGACTCCAGCTCCCCACCGAGCACGTTTCTCTCGCGCATGGTCCGAGCCTGCCAGACGTTCGGCCCGTCTTCACGTGTCGTTTCGCCCGTGAGAACCGGCGCGGCCACCAGGCGGCGCGCACAATGGAGGACGTGAACAGACGACGTCACTCCGTGCTGAGCCTGCCGCTGGTGGCCGGCGTCGCCGCCGCGTCCGCCCTGGTCCGACCGGTCGCCGGCGCGGCCAGGGGCGTCCGCCGCTCGATGGGGGGCCGGCCCCAGGGCTACTCGTCGCCGCAGTACCACGACGGCGCCTTCCACAACCGGCTGCCCTCGCTCGTCGTCGAGAACGGCAACCAGGGCTCGATGGCCGTCGACTTCGCTCGCAAGGGCGACCGCGGCCGGCCCGCCGGCGAGGTGCCGCTGGTCGCCCCCGACCTGCCGGCCACCGCCTCCGACCTCGGCGCCACCTGGCTCGGGCACGCCACCGTGCTGCTCGAGGTCGCCGGTCACTGGGTGCTGGTCGACCCGGTGTGGAGCGAGCGGGTCTCGCCGTCCGCGACCGTCGGGCCCAAGCGCAGCCATCCGGTGCCGATGGAGCTGGCCGACCTGCCGCGCCTGTCCGCCGTGCTGATCTCGCACGACCACTACGACCACCTCGACACCGCCACCATCGACGCGCTCACCGCGCTGCAGGACGTGCCGTTCGTGGTGCCGCTGGGCATCGGCAGCTACCTGCGCGGCTGGGGCGTGCCGGAGGAGCGGATCGTCGAGCTCGACTGGGACGGCTCGGTGACGCTGGGCGATCTCACCCTCACCTGCACCGAGGCCCGGCACTTCTCGGGTCGCGGCTTCGTGCGCAACCTGACGCTGTGGTCCTCCTGGGTGATCGCGGCGGGGTCTCGGCGGGTGTTCTTCGGCGGCGACACCGGCTACACCCCGGCGTTCGCCGGGATCGGCGAGGAGCACGGCCCGTTCGACCTCACCGTCCTCCCCATCGGCGCGTACGACGACCGCTGGGCCGACATCCACATGAACCCGGCCGAGGCGGTCCGGACCCACCTCGAGGTGCACGGCGGCGTGATGCTGCCGATCCACTGGTGCACCTACGACCTGGCCTTCCACACCTGGGCGGCGCCGGCCGACTGGGTGGTCGAGGAGGCGGCCGCGCACGACGTACGGCTGGCGATGCCGCGGCCCGGCGAGCGATTCGACGCCACCGGCCCGCTGCCCACGGCGGACTGGTGGAGCGCGGTGGCACACAAACCGGAACGCCGGCGAGCAAGTTGAGTTAGGTTGCCGGGCATGAGCGAACAGACTCCGCCTCCTGAGGCGCCTCCTGCTTACGCACCGCCGCCGCCGTCGTACGGCGTCCAGCCCGTGGGCCTCGGCCCGATCGGCAAGGTCCGCTCCACCGGTCTGTGCTTCCTCTGGACGGTGCTGACCCTCGGCATCTACACGTTCTTCTGGATGGGCTTCACCCACGGCGAGCTGAAGCGGCACACCGGCCAGGGCCTCGGCGGCCCGCTGGCCGTGGTGATCTGGTTCTTCGTCTCGCCGGTGATGATGTTCCTGACCCCCAACGAGATCGGGAACATGCAGGAGGCGACCGGCCGGCCGCGGACGCTCTCCGCGCTGTGGGGCCTGTGGTTCCTGCTCCCGCTGCTCGGCCCGATCATCTGGTTCGTCAAGGTCAACGGCACCCTCAACGAGTACTGGGAGTCGCTCGGCGCCCACTAGGCCCCGGCTGGCCGGGGATCGTCGGAGCAAGGGGCTCGACCAACAGGCCCATGGACTGCTGCGCGCCGCGATCCCCGGCACCTGGCGGCGTTCTCGTCAGTCGACGGCCAACCCCGGGCCGCCTCCTTCCTCGGCCTTGCCAGGCACCGCGTCTAGCGACGCTCGCGACGGCCGAGGCCTGTCGGTCGAGCCCCGTAGGCTGACTCCAACATGAGCATGCAGTTCCCGATCCCCGGCCTCCCGACCGCCCCTCCCCCCGAGGAGGAGCAGCCCCGGAAGCGTCACCGGCCGACCCGCGAGGAGCTGCTCGCCGGGCTCAACGAGCCGCAGCGGCAGGCCGTCGTCCACGAGGGCGCGCCGCTGCTGGTCATCGCCGGTGCCGGCTCGGGCAAGACCCGGGTGCTCACCCGCCGGATCGCGTGGCTGATCTCCGAGCGCGGTGCCCACCCCGGCTCGATCCTGGCGATCACCTTCACCAACAAGGCCGCCGCCGAGATGCGCGAGCGCGTCGAGGAGCTGGTCGGCGGCCGGGCCCGGATCATGTGGGTCTCGACCTTCCACTCCGCCTGCGTGCGGATCCTGCGCAAGGAGGCCGACAAGCTCGGCTTCAAGTCGAACTTCACCATCTACGACGCCGCCGACTCCAAGCGGCTGATGACGCTGGTCTGCCGCGACCTCGACCTCGACGTCAAGCGCTACCAGCCGCGCGCGATCCTGCACTGGATCTCGAACGCGAAGAACGAGCTGCAGGACGTCGAGGAGGCCGCCGCCGACGCCCGCAACGACCAGGAGCGCACCTACGCCGAGGCCTACCGGATCTACCAGGAGCGGCTGCGCCAGGCCAACGCGCTCGACTTCGACGACCTGCTCACCATGACCGTGCACCTGTTCCGGGCGTTCCCGGACGTGCGCGAGAACTGGCGGCGCCGGTTCCGGCACGTGCTCGTCGACGAGTACCAGGACACCAACCACGCCCAGTACGCGCTGATCCACGAGCTCTGCGCCAACAACCCCGAGGAGACCGGGTCCCAGGAGGTCCCGCCGGCCGAGCTGATGGTGGTCGGCGACGCGGACCAGTCGATCTACGCCTTCCGGGGCGCGAACATCCGCAACATCCTCGACTTCGAGCAGGACTTCCCGGACGCCTCCACGATCCTGCTGGAGCAGAACTACCGCTCCACCCAGACGATCCTCACCGCCGCCAACGCGGTCATCGAGCGCAACGAGAGCCGCAAGCCGAAGAAGCTGTGGAGCGAGGCCGGCGACGGCGCCAAGATCGTCGGGTACGTCGGCGACGACGAGCGTGACGAGGCCCGGTACGTCGCCGAGGAGATCGACCGGCTCACCGACTCCGGGGATGCCCGCGCCGGTGACGTGGCGGTCTTCTACCGGACCAACGCGCAGTCGCGTGTGTTCGAGGAGGTCTTCATCCGGGTCGGGATGCCGTACCGGGTCGTCGGCGGCACCCGGTTCTACGAGCGCCGCGAGGTCAAGGACGCGCTCGCCTACCTGCGCACCCTGGCGAACCCGTCGGACCTGGTCTCGCTGCGCCGCATCCTCAACGTGCCGAAGCGAGGGATCGGCGAGCGGGCCGAGGAGTTCGTCGGTGCGTTCGCGGCCCGGGAGCGGATCACCTTCTGGGAGGCGCTGCAGCGGGCGGGGGAGGCGCCGGGCATCGCCAGCCGCTCGCTGAACGCGATCAACGGCTTCGTCGAGATGATCGAGCAGCTGCAGTCGATGGTGGCCGCGGGCGAGCGGGTCGACGTGGTGCTGGAGCAGACGCTGACCCGCAGCGGCTACCTCAAGGAGCTGGAGGACTCCGACGACCCGCAGGACGAGAGCCGGGTGGAGAACCTGGCCGAGCTCGTCGCGGTCGCCCGTGAGTTCGCCGACGACCCGCAGGCGGGCCCGTCGGCCGATCCCCTCGATCAGCCCGATCCGGACGCCCCGCCGCCCGGGCTCTCGGACTTCCTCGAGCGGGTCGCCCTGGTCGCCGACTCCGACCAGATCCCGGACGCGCCCGAGGGCGAGGACAACCCGGGCGTGGTCACGCTGATGACGCTGCACACCGCGAAGGGGCTGGAGTTCCCGGTGGTGTTCCTGACCGGGCTCGAGGACGGGGTCTTCCCGCACATGCGCTCGCTCTCGGACAAGCCCGAGCTGGAGGAGGAGCGGCGGCTCGCGTACGTCGGCCTCACCCGTGCTCGCGAGCGGCTCTACGTCTCCCGCGCGGTCGTCCGCTCGGCCTGGGGCGCGCCGGCGCACAACCCGGCCTCGCGGTTCCTCGACGAGCTGCCGGTCGACCTCGTCGACTGGAAGCGGACCGCGGCCGAGCAGACCTCCTGGGCCCGTCAGGACCTCGGCTCCCGGTTCGCCACCACCGGCACGCTCACCGGGCGGGGCCGCGCGCAGATGCAGCGGCGGTTCTCCTCGGCGACGGCAAGCGCGGACGCGGCCAGCAAGGCGACCGCCGGCAAGGAGGTCCCGTCGCTGGATCCGGGTGACCGGGTGCAGCACGACTCGTTCGGGCTGGGCACGGTGGTGACCGTCGAGGGTCAGGGGGCCAACGCGGTCGCGTCGATCGACTTCGGGAGCGAGGGGGTCAAGCGCCTCCTCCTCAGGTACGCACCCGTCGAGAAGCTCTAGACAACGGCAGCCACGGTTTCGGTCGCAACCCCGCACTGAAGCACACCCGGCGGAAACGCACCGGGGGAGCGCAGCGGAGGAGGGCGGCTTGCGCCGGGTGGGCGCTGGGTGCAGGGCGCTGAACGCTCAAGCAGCCGCGACCGTCAGGGTGTCACCCCGTGGTAGATGAACGCGGGATAGGGATCGACCGGATCCCCACCACCCGGCCGGACCTCGATGTGGACGTGCGGGCCGGTGACGTTGCCGGTGCTGCCGACGCGGCCGATCTGCTGGCTCTGGATCACCTTGTCGCCGACGTTCACGCCGATCTCGGACTGGTGGCAGTACCAGATCTCGGTGCCGTCGGGCAGCGTCTCCACGGTCTTGTTGCCGTAGGCGCCGTCGTAGCCCGCGGAGGTGATGACCCCGTTCGCGATGGCGAAGATCGGGGTGCCGCTCGGGGCGGCGAAGTCGAGGCCGGTGTGGTTGTGCGACCACAGCCCGCTGGACTGCCCGAACCGGGCGGTCAGGTGGTAGCCGACGGTGGGCACCACCCAGAGGTTCTTGGCGATCTGGTCGGCGCGCTTCTGCGCCGAGGCGGCCAGCGAGGCCAGCTCGGCGTTGCGCTGCTGCGACTGCTGCTCGACCGCGGCCTTGAGCTGCGCGTCGGCGGCCTCCTGCTGGGCCCGGTCGCGGGAGTCCCGGCTGAGCGCGACCGCGCGAGCGTCGCTGCCGGTGAAGTTGAAGGCGTCGGTGCCGCTGAAGGAGTCCGCGGCGCCCGCGGAGAGCTCGATGTTCTGCGCGCCAGGGAGCTGGCCGCCGCCCAAGCCGATCGCGCCTGTCGCGGCGGCGGCGATGGCGACGGTGCCGACGATGGTCGGGACCGCGGGGACCTTGCGGAACAGGCTGGGCGGGGACTGCCGGCGCGTGGCCTTGCGCTTGCCGCCCGCGGCGCGAGCGCCCCCGGCGGTACTGGTCGCCGGGGTCGGGCTGACGGCGGCACGGTGGCCGCGCCGATCTGCCCGGTGGTTACCCATGCTTCCCCAAAGTCATTCGCTACGTTTCGTCACTGACCCGAGGCACAGTAACGGAACGGTCACGGGAGAGTGAAATTGGTGCACTGCATCTTTCTGCACAACGGACCCTGCCAGATACGGGTACGGCGCGCACCGGAACTGGTGCAGTCCAGTTCCCACCGCGGGCCCGCGCGGCGGCTGCCCGGGTAGCCTGCGGACATGCTGCGCATCGTTGTCGCCAAGCCCGGGCTCGACGGTCACGACCGCGGGGCGAAGGTGGTCGCCCGGGCGCTCCGCGACGCCGGTCACGAGGTGATCTACACCGGTCTGCACCAGACCCCGGAGCAGATCGTGGAGACCGCGATCCAGGAGGACGCCGACCTGATCGGGCTCTCGGTGCTCTCCGGCGCGCACATGACCCAGTTCCGGCGGCTGATGGAGCTGCTCGCGGAGCGGGACGCCTCCGACATCGTGGTCTTCGGCGGCGGCATCGTCCCCGACGAGGACCTGCCGCTGCTCGCGGACCTCGGCGTCGCCCGGATCTTCACCCCCGGCGCGACCACCACGGAGATCACCGACTGGGTCGCGCAGCGGTTCCCCGAGTCCCTCTCCTGACCGGTCCATCTCCTGACCCGTGTCACGCCGGGCCGGACGGCGGGTTTACGCTCACCTGTGGCTCAGCGTCGTACGACGCCTGTTCGACGACTGGCCCCCCGACCAGCATCAAGAGATGGGTGAACCCGTGGATCTGATGGAGTACCAGGCGAAGGAGCTCTTCGCCAAGCACGGCGTGACCACGACCCTCGGGGTCGTCGTCGAGACCGCCGAGGAGGCCAAGGCCGCCGCCGAGCAGCTCGGTGGCGTGACCGTCGTCAAGGCGCAGGTCAAGGCCGGCGGCCGCGGCAAGGCCGGTGGCGTGAAGCTCGCGAAGACGCCGGACGAGGCCTTCGAGCACGCCTCCAACATCCTCGGCATGGAGATCAAGGGCCTGCGCGTCAACCGCGTCCTGATCACGCCGGCCACCCCGCCGGTGGAGGAGTACTACTTCTCCTTCCTGCTCGACCGCTCGAACCGCTCGTACCTCTGCATCGCCAGCGTCGAGGGCGGCGTCGAGATCGAGGAGGTCGCGAAGACCAACCCGGACGCCGTCAAGCAGATCCCGGTCAACGCGCTGACCGGCGTGGACGCCGAGAAGGCCGCCGCGATCGTGGACGAGGCGAAGTTCCCCGCCGAGCTGCGCGACCAGGCGATCACCCTGGTGCAGAACCTCTGGAAGGTCTTCGTCGAGGAGGACGCGACCCTCGTCGAGGTCAACCCGCTGGCCCGCCTGGAGGGCGACAAGCTCGAGGCCCTGGACGGCAAGGTCTCGCTCGACGACAACGCCTCCGAGGTCCGGCACCACGACCACGAGGACTTCGAGATCCGCGAGGAGGCCGACCCGCTCGAGGCGAAGGCCAAGGACCTCGGCCTCAACTACGTCAAGCTCGACGGCGAGATCGGCATCATCGGCAACGGCGCCGGCCTGGTCATGTCCACCTTGGACGTGGTCGCGTACGCCGGCGAGAAGCACGGCGGCGTGAAGCCGGCGAACTTCCTCGACATCGGCGGCGGCGCCAACGCCCAGGTGATGGCCAACGGCCTCGACGTCATCCTCAACGACCCGCAGGTCAAGTCGGTGTTCGTCAACGTCTTCGGCGGCATCACCGCCTGCGACGAGGTCGCCAACGGCATCAAGGGCGCCCTGGAGATCCTCGGCGACGAGGCGAGCAAGCCGCTCGTGGTCCGTCTCGACGGCAACAACGTCGAGCAGGGCCGGGCGATCCTGGACGAGCTGAACCACCCGCTCATCACGCAGGTCGACACGATGGACGGCGCGGCCGACAAGGCCGCCGAGCTGGCGAACGTCTGAGGGGACTGACATGGCTATCTACCTGAACTCCGACAGCAAGATCATCGTCCAGGGCATGACCGGCGGGATGGGTGCCAAGCACACCACCCTCATGGTCGAGTCCGGCGCGAACATCGTCGGTGGCGTGAACGCCCGCAAGGCCGGTACCACCGTCGAGCTCGGCGGCAAAGAGCTCCCCGTCTTCGGCACCGTCGAGGAGGCGATGAAGGAGACCGGCGCGGACGTGTCCGTGGCCTTCGTCCCGCCGGCGTTCACCAAGGACGCCTGCATCGAGGCGATCGACGCCGAGATCCCGCTCCTGGTGGTCATCACCGAGGGCGTGCCGGTGCAGGACACCGCCGAGGTGTTCGCCTACCTCGAGGGCAAGAGCACCCGGATGATCGGCCCGAACTGCCCCGGCATCATCAGCCCGGAGCAGTCGCTGGCCGGCATCACCCCGCACACCATCGCGGGCAAGGGTCCCATCGGCCTGGTCTCGAAGTCCGGCACGCTGACCTACCAGATGATGTACGAGCTGCGGGACTTCGGCTTCACCACCGCCATCGGCATCGGCGGTGACCCGATCATCGGCACCACCCACATCGACGCGCTGCAGGCCTTCGAGGACGACCCGGAGACCAAGGCCATCGTGATGATCGGCGAGATCGGCGGCGACGCCGAGGAGCGGGCCGCGGCCTACATCAAGGCGAACATCACCAAGCCGGTGGTCGGCTACGTCGCCGGCTTCACCGCCCCCGAGGGCAAGACCATGGGCCACGCCGGCGCCATCGTCTCCGGCTCCTCGGGCACCGCGCAGGCCAAGAAGGAGGCCCTCGAGGCCGCCGGGGTCAAGGTCGGCAAGACGCCGTCGGAGACCGCCGCGCTCATGCGCGAGATCATGCAGAACCTCTGATCCTCGCGATCAGCAGCGAAGGCTCCCGGGTTCTCCCGGGGGCCTTCGTCGTTCAGCCGCCCTGACCTGGGTCGGAGCCACGGAGCTGGCGGAGCTGGAACTCGGCCTTTGCCGTGGTCATGGCGGGATCGTCGTCGGGGGACCCGACCCGCCGCAGGTGGCCCTTCCGGCGCCGGTCGTGGAGCCAGCCGAGCAGGAGCACCACGGCGAGGACGGCGAGCACGATCGACCAGAACATGACCCCATGATCCGGCTCGCGTCACGCAGGGACAAGCATGGTCTAGGTGGCGAGGCGTCTCAGATGAAAGCCACACCGACGCCGAGGCGTCGCAGGTGAAAGGTCAGAACTTTCAACTGAGACGCCTCGGTGCATTTTTGGGTTTCAGGTGAGACGCCTCGGCGGTCTCAGGTGACCGGGTTGCGGTCCGCGTACGACGGGTCGAGGTGCTCCTCGCCCGCGAGGACCTGGGCCAGGTGCTCGACGGCGTCGTACACGTCGACGTGCCGCAGGTACAGCGGCGTGAACCCGAACCGCGCCACGTCCGGGTCGCGGAAGTCGCCGATCACCCCGCGCGCGATGAGCGCCTGCACGACGCCGTACGCCTGCGGGTGCCGGAAGGAGACCTGGCTGCCGCGGCGGGCGTGCTCGCGCGGGGTGATGATCTCCAGGTCCGGCAGCCGCTCGTCGAGGAGCGCGACGAACAGGTCGGTCAGCGACAGCGAGGCGGTGCGCAGGTCGGCCACGGCGACGCCCTCGAACGCCTCCAGCGCGGTCTCCAGCGCGGACAGCGCCAGCACCTGGTGGGTGCCCGAGGCCCAGCCGCCGATGCCGGGCGCCCGCTCGTAGTCGCGGGTCATCGCGAACGGCGCCGCGTGCCCCATCCAGCCGGTGATCGGCTGCCGCAGGTCGGCCTGCAGCCGGGGCGCGACCCAGGTGAACGCGGGGGATCCGGGGCCGCCGTTGAGGTACTTGTAGGTGCACCCGACGGCGAGGTCGGCGTCCGCGGCGGTCAGGTCGACCGGCACCGCACCCGCGGAGTGGCACAGGTCCCACTGGACCAGGGCGCCGCGCGCGTGCGCCGCGGCGGTGATCCCGGGCAGGTCGAACATCGCGCCGCTGCGGAAGTCGACGTGGGTCAGCGAGAGCAGCGCGACGTCCTCGTCGACCGCCGCCACCGGGTCGGCCGGGTCGCACCAGCGCAGCTCGAGGCCGAGCAGGTCGGCGACACCGGCGGCGATGTAGCCGTCGGTGGGGAAGGTGCTCGGCTCGACCACGATCGCCCGGCGCGCGGGATCCTGCTCACGGCGCAACCGGGCCGCGGCCACCATCGTCTTGAACAGGGACACGCTGGTGGAGTCGCCGACGTGCACGTCCGCGGGCGAGACCCCCACCAGGGGCGCGATCCGGGTCGCGATCCGGCTGACGAGCTCCATCCAACGCGCGTCATTCCAGGAGCGGATCAGCCCTTCGCCCCACTCATCCTCCACCACGCGCGCCAGCCGCGCGGCCACGCCGACGGGCAGCGCGCCGAGGGAGTTCCCGTCGAGGTAGACCACGCCCTCGGGGACGCGGAACCGGTCCCGGGTGTGCGCCAGCGGCGAGGTGGCGTCGAGCGCCTCGGCATCGGAACGCGTCGTCATGGGCTCACCTCGAAGAGTCGGTCGCGGGCGCGGGTGACCAGGGCCCGGAAGGTGCCCTGGCTGACGTCGTACCGGGCCACCGGCGTCAGGTTCACCTGCGCGACGTAGGGGCCGACGCGGATGATCCCCATCCAGAACGCCACCGTGTCCTCGCGCTGGTTGACCTGGTTCTCCAGTCGCCACAGCGCGTACGTCGAACCGCGGTAGCCCTTGGCCTCCACGACCGCCTTGCCGACCGTGCTGCTCAGCTGCTTGTCGGGGCAGGTCTTCATCGCGGTGGCGACCCGGTTGACGAACAGGGCGGCGGCGCGCGCGGTCCGGAACCGGCCGATCGTCTCGGTCAGGCCGAAGCGCTCCGGCAGCCGGGTGCGCGGGATCAGGAAGGTCCGGGTCAGCGGCTTGATGGCCCCGGCCTTGAGGAAGCTGGCCTTGTCGCAGGTGGTCGCGGCCGGGTTCACCGTGGCGGTCTCCGGGTCGGTGCCCACCCACGGCTGCATCACGTTCGCGATCACCGGCAGGTCCGCGATGGCGAGCATCCCGGCGACCTCGCCCGAGGGCGGCGGCAGGGTCTGCCGGGTGACCACGGCGCCGATGCAGTCGCCGGCGACCGAGGACGAGCACAGGTTGCGCACCGAGGCGGCGAGCACGCCCGCCAGGGTGTTCGCCGCGGCCGGCTCGGTGCTCAGCGTCTCCAGCACGGTCGAGGTGGTGAGCGCTCCGGTGCGGGCGATGCCGACCACGAAGGCGCGGTCGCGCTGCGCCGGAATCCGCAGTCGCAGGATCTGCGCCTGGTCGCCGACGCCGGTGACCGCGTAGGCGTCCACCAGCTGGAGCCGGGCGACCTTGCAGCCGGCGTACCAGCCGAGCGTGGTCGCGTACGCCTGGGTGGCCGCGCCCGGCGTGCTGGAGATCTCCACGGTCTGGACGGCGTTGCGGGCGGTCCCGGCCCCGCCCGCGGTGAACCGGCGGACCCAGGTGCCCAGGCCGTTCGGGTCCGCGAACCGGGCCTTCTGGCAGCGGCTCGGGTCGTTGATGCCGGTGCCCCGGGTGTTGTCGGTGGGAGCCTGGCCGATCCAGGTCTGCGTGGGCGCGAGGGTCGCGACCTGGGCGTCCTGGAGCAGCATCCGCTTGCTGACCAGGGCGGCCGGCTTGGGCGGCGGCTCGGCCGGGGCGCCCACGGCGACGAGGGCGCCGGCGCCGAAGGTGAGCCCGATCGCCACCGCCGAGCCGACCAGCGCGTGGTTGCGTCGCCGGCGCAGCCCGCTGCGGCGGATGATCGGCGCGCGCGGCAGCTTCACGGTGCCGGCGGCCTGGTCGAGGGTCTCCAGCCGGGCCCGCAGGTCGGTGGTGTCGCAGTCGAGCGCCATCGCCAGCGCGACGCTCCCGGACTGCAGAGCCTCCTCGGTGCGCTCGCGGGTCAGGCCGACCTCGCGGCCGATGTCGTCGAGGGGGACCGCGGCCAGGTGGGTCAGGATCAGAACCCGCCGCTGCGGGTCGGTGAGCTTGTGCAGCGCCTCCAGCACGGCCACCTGGTCGGGGCCGAGGTGCTTCTCCTTGTGCCAGGGGCGGGCGGTGTGCCGGCGCTGGGCGGTGGTCCAGGCCCGCGGTCGCACCCAGCTCTCCGGGTCGGCCAGGGCGCCCACCTTGCGCCAGTGGTGGCGGGCGGCGACGTAGGCGTCGCGGACGGCGACCCGGGCGGCGCCGAGGTCGCCGGTGAGCGCGAACGTCTGCGTGACGAGCCTGCGGCGGCTGGTGACGTAGAACTCGTCGAATTCCTCAGCGGTGGGCATGACAGAAGGAGGCTACGCGAAGGCACGAAGTGCCGATCACCTGCGTGGCGTACGCGGCCCGCACCCGTCCTCGGGTGAGGATGTGAGCGAGATGACCGACCTGTTCACGCGTCCGGCCCGGTTCGCCACGTCCGCCGAGGAGCCCGCGGGACGCCCGCTGAGCGCCGCGGCGGCCCTGGGCGGGCTCGCGGCGGCGGGGGTCGGCCTGGTCCTCTGCATGGCCCTCGCGCTCACCGGCTGGTTCCTCGCCGACGGCGGCGGGCACGGCGACACCACCGACGCCCTGCGCGTCGGCGCCAACGGCTGGCTGCTCGGCCACGGGACCCGGATCACGGTGGCCGGGCTCCCGCTCGGCATCGTGCCGCTGACGATCACGATGATGCTGGTCCTGGTCGCGTTCCGGTGCGGACGCTGGGCGGCCCGCAACGCCGTCGAGGTCACCGACGACCGCACCCTGGCCGGGGGCGCGGGCATCTTCGCGGCGGCGTACGTCGTCGTGGGGGTCGTCGTCGCGGTCGTCTGCTCGACCGGGAGCCTCCCGCGCACGGTCCTCGGCGCGCTGCTCGTGGCGGGGATCGCCGGCGGGCTCGGCCTCGCCGCCGGGACCGGCCGGCTGGACGCCTGGCTCGACCTGGCTCCGGCCTGGACCCGCGAGCTGGCCACCGGCGCGATCGCCGGCGCGCTGATGCTGGTCGCCGCCTCGGCGGTGCTGGTCTGCGTGGCGCTGCTGCTCTCCTTCGACGAGGCCGCCACGGTGCTCTCCGAGCTCGGGCTGAGCACCGGCGACGCGGTCGCCTACACCGCGGTGGCGGCCCTGCTGGCGCCCAACGCGGTGCTCTTCGGCAGCGCGTACCTGCTCGGCCCCGGCTTCGCGGTCGGCACCGGGACCAGCGTGTCGCCGACGGCCGCCGTCTCGCTGGGCGTGGTGCCGGCCTTCCCGGTCCTGGCCGCGCTGCCCGAGCAGGGGCCGACCCCGGGCTGGATGGCCGGGCTGCTCGCGGTGCCGGCGCTGGCCGCCGCGGTCGGCGTCGGCCTCTCCCGTCGTACGGCGGAGCAGATCCCGCCCTACGACGTCGCCGCGATGCGCGGGGCCGGGTCCGGCTTCGGCGCCGGCGTGCTGATCACCCTCGCGATCGCGCTCGCGGGCGGCCCGATGGGTACCGGCCGGCTGGCCGACATCGGTGCGCCCACCGCCGAGGTACTGGTCTTCGCCACCGGGCTGATGAGCGGCGGTGGACTGCTGGGAGGGGTCCTCGCCACCTGGTGGCAGCGCCGCCGCGGCTAGCCTTCTCCCCGTGTCCGCTCGCATCGTCGTCCTCGTCTCCGGCTCGGGGACCAACCTGCAGGCCCTCATCGACGCCAGCGCGAACCCGTCGTACGGCGCCCGCATCGTGGCCGTGGGCGCGGACCGCGACGGCATCGAGGGCCTGGCCCGCGCCGAGCGCGCCGGGATCCCGACCTTCGTGCGCAAGGTCGGCCAGTCGTCCTCGCGCGAGCACTGGGACCTCACCCTGACCGACACCGTCGCCGCCTTCGAACCGGACCTGGTGGTGCTGGCGGGGTTCATGAAGCTGGTGGGGCCCAAGTTCCTGACCCGGTTCGCCGACCGGGTGGTCAACACCCACCCCGCCCTGTGCCCGTCGTTCCCCGGGACCAACGGCCCCGGCGACGCGCTCGCGTACGGCGTCAAGGTCACCGGCGCGACCCTGTTCGTCGTCGACGCGGGCATCGACACCGGCCCGATCATCGCCCAGACGGTCGTGCCCGTGGAGGACGACGACGACGTCGCGACCCTGCACGAGCGGATCAAGGTCGCCGAGCGGGCGATGCTGGTGGAGAACGTCGGCCGGATGGCCCGGGAGGGGCTCACCATCGCCGACCGGCGGGTTCGATTCGGCCGCCCCTAGCCCGTAGGATCGCCCTCACACGACTGGCGCAGCTGGGTCACCAGCAGGGAGTGAGTCGAGGTCGCATCGAACGCCTGGGTGCCCTCACCACACGAGCATCTTCAGGAGTGCGCCCATGGGCAACCGGGTTCCGATCAAGCGTGCCTTGGTCTCCGTCTACGACAAGACCGGCCTGGAGGACCTCGTCCGCGGGCTGCACGAGGCCGGCGTCGCGCTGGTCTCCACCGGCGGCTCCGCCGCGCTGATCGAGGGCCTCGGCCTCCCTGTCACCAAGGTCGAGGACCTGACCGGCTTCCCCGAGTGCCTCGACGGCCGGGTCAAGACGCTGCACCCGCGGGTGCACGCCGGCATCCTGGCCGACCGGCGGCTGCCCGAGCACGTCGCCCAGCTCGAGGACCTCGGCGTCGAGCCGTTCGACCTGGTCGTGGTCAACCTGTACCCGTTCGCGGACACGGTCGCCTCCGGGGCCGGCATCCAGGACTGCATCGAGAAGATCGACATCGGCGGCCCCTCGATGGTCCGCGCCGCCGCGAAGAACCACGCCTCGGTCGCGATCGTCACCGACGGCGCCGACTACGCGGCTGCCCTGGCCGCCGCGAAGAACGGCGGCTTCACCCAGGCCGAGCGCGAGGCGCTGGCCGCCAAGGCGTTCGTGCACACCGCGACGTACGACGTGCAGGTGGCTTCCTGGATGGGCTCGGTGCTCACCGACTCGACGGTCGAGAACGGCGAGTCCACCGGCTTCCCGGCCTGGGTCGGTGCGACCTGGGAGAAGAAGGCCGTGCTGCGCTACGGCGAGAACCCGCACCAGGGCGCCGCGCTCTACGTGAGCAGCCTCGGCGGGGACACGCTGGCCACCGCCGAGCAGCTGCACGGCAAGGAGATGTCCTACAACAACTACGTCGACACCGACGCCGCGCTGCGGGCCGCCTACGAGCACGGCGACCAGCCCACGGTCGCGATCATCAAGCACGCCAACCCGTGCGGCATCGCGGTCGGCACGGACGTCGCCGAGGCGCACCGCCGCGCCCACGAGTGCGACCCGGTCTCCGCGTTCGGCGGCGTCATCGCCACCAACACCCCGGTCAGCGTGGCGATGGCCGAGCAGGTCGCCGAGATCTTCACCGAGGTGATCGTGGCTCCGTCGTACGACGAGGGCGCGGTCGAGGTGCTGCAGGGGAAGAAGAACATCCGCATCCTTCGCACGGAGGGCCACGGCGGCCAGGGGCTCGACTTCCGGCAGATCTGCGGCGGCGTCCTGCTCCAGCACGCCGACGCCTTCCAGGCCGAGGGCGACGACCCGACCACCTGGACGCTGGCCACCGGCGAGCCCGCCTCCGAGCAGGTGCTCGCCGACCTCGCGTTCGCCTGGCGGGCCTGCCGCTCGGTGAAGTCGAACGCGATCCTGCTGGCCAAGGACGGCGCCAGCGTCGGCATCGGCATGGGCCAGGTCAACCGGGTCGACTCCTGCAAGCTCGCCGTCGAGCGCGCGGGGGAGCGGGCGGCCGGCTCGGTCGCGGCCAGCGACGCGTTCTTCCCGTTCGAGGACGGCCCGCAGATCCTCATCGACGCCGGCGTGACCGCGATCGTGCAGCCGGGTGGGTCGGTGCGGGACGAGCTGACGATCGAGGCCTGCAAGGCGGCTGGGGTGACGATGTACTTCACGGGAACGAGGCATTTTGCTCACTGACGGTGTCGCGCTGCGGGCCCTGCTCCCGGCGCCGACCCGGCAGAAGCCACCCTCCCCCGCTGCGCTCCTCCGGTGCGTTTCGGCCGGGTCGGCTTCGTTTCGGCTGCACGTCTCGATGAAAGGATTGGCGCGATGACGGCACGAAGACTGGACGGACTCGCGGTTTCTGGCGCGATCAAGGACGAGCTCAAGGGCCGGATCGCCGCGCTGCGCGAGCAGGGGATCGTCCCCGGACTCGGCACCGTCCTGGTCGGCGACGACCCGGGCTCGCGCTGGTACGTCAACGGCAAGCACAAGGACTGCGCCGAGGTCGGCATCTCCTCGATCCGGGTGGACCTGCCCGAGACGGCCAGCCAGGAGGAGATCGAGGCCGCGGTCGCCGAGCTGAACGCCGACCCGGCCTGCACCGGCTACATCGTCCAGCTCCCGCTGCCGCGCGGGCGTGACGAGAACCGGGTGCTCGGGCTGATCGACCCGGCCAAGGACGCCGACGGGCTGCACCCGACCAACCTCGGCTGGCTGGTGCTCGGGCGCGAGGCCCCGCTGCCCTGCACGCCGTACGGGATCGTCGAGCTGCTGCGCCGCCACGACGTGCCGATCAACGGCGCCGAGGTGGTCGTCGTCGGCCGCGGCATCACCGTCGGCCGCCCGCTCGGGCTGCTGCTCACCCGCCGTACCGAGAACGCCACCGTGACCCTGTGCCACACCGGGACCGTCGACCTGGCCGCGCACGTGCGCAAGGCCGACATCGTGGTCGCCGCCGCCGGGGTGCCCGGGATCGTCAGCGGGGACATGGTCAAGCCGGGCGCCGCGGTGCTCGACGTGGGCGTCTCCCGGGTGGACGGCAAGATCGCCGGCGACGTGGCCCCGGACGTCTGGGACGTGGCCGGCTGGGTCTCGCCGAACCCCGGCGGCGTCGGCCCGATGACGCGGGCGATGCTGCTGGCGAACGTCGTCTCCATCGCCGAGAAGTCCAGCGCCGAGTCGCAGGTCCGGTGACCGCTCCCGTGACCAGCCGGCGGCCGTCGACCTTCGGGGGACTGATCTACCTGGTCGTGGTCGCGGTCACCCTGGTCGGCTTCGGCCTGGTCGCGTTCGGGCCGTGGCGGCGCGGGATCGCGCTGGTCGGGGTCGCGTTCGTCTTCGCCTCCGGGATGCGGCTGTTCGTCAACGAGGACGAGGCCGGCATGCTCCGCGTGCGCGGCCGGATCTTCGACGTCGTCGCGCTGGCCGGGGTGGGGATCACGCTGATCGTGCTGGCTGCCAACATCCCCGACCAGCCGGGGCTGTGACCGTGCGCGTCGGCCTGGTCGGCACCGGCTACTGGGCCCGGACCGTGCACGCCGCCGGCCTGGCCGTGCACCCGGACGTGGAGCTGGTCGGTGTCTGGGGCCGGTCGCCGGAGAAGGCGGAGGCCGCGGCGCCGGCGGGCGTGACGCCGTACGACGACCTCGACGCGCTGCTCGGTCAGGTGGACGCGGTCTCGTTCGCGGTCCCGCCGGCCGCGCAGGCGCCGCTGGCGCTCCGCGCCGCCGAGGCCGGCAAGCACCTGTTCCTGGAGAAGCCGATCGCGCTCGACCTGGCCGAGGCGGACCGGCTCGTCGAGGTTGTCGAGGCCCGCGGGCTGAGCACGGTCGTCTTCTTCACCCAGCGGTTCGTGCCGCCGTGGGAGGAGTGGCTGGTGGCGGCCACCGCGACCGGGCCGCTCGGCGGGCACGTGGACTGGCTGACCAGCCAGGGCCCGGACAGCCCGTACTTCGACTCCGCGTGGCGCCGCGAGAAGAACGGCGCCCTCTGGGATGTGGGCGCGCACATGCTCTCCCAGCTCCTCCCGGCGCTCGGGCCGGTCGTCGAGGTCGCCGGTGCCCGCGGGACCGGGGACCTGGTGCACCTGGTGCTCACCCACGAGGGCGGCCGGACCAGCACGATGTCGCTGAGCCTGTCGATGCCACCCGGGGTGGTCCGGGTCGCGGTCGAGCTGTACGGCGAGCAGGGCTGGATGCCCCAGCCCGCGCACGAGCGCGACCTGCCGGACGCCCACGCCCGGGCGGTCTCCGAGTGGGTGGCCAACATCGGGGCCGGCGAGACCCGGCACCGGTGCGACGTCCGCTTCGGGCGGGACGTGGTCGAGGTGCTGGGCCGCTGCGCCCGCGTGCTCGGCTGAGAAAGTTCGCGTTCTCGCGTAATCCCGGCGCCGGATTTCCCGTCGTACGCCGAGGGCCTTTTCAGGGCCATGGCTACGGGAGGACTAAGCCCATGCACGACCACCACGAGAACACCAAGCGTCGCCGCAGCGCACCGCTGCTCTGGGGCAGCGGCGCGATCGCCGCCGCCCTGCTGATCCTGGGGGTCAGCGGCACCCTGTCGACCTGGACCACCGCACTTGTCCACAACGACGTCAACACCACCTCCGCCCAGGGCGCGGTCGCACTGAGCGAGTCCTCCGGCGGCGCCACCTGCGTGGACACCGCGACCACGACCACCAACGAGGCCACCTGCTCGACCATCAACAAGTACGGCGGCAGCGTGCTGGACCCCGACGGCGTCAACAGCGCCACCGCCACGGTCCAGATGACCAACACCGGCACCGCGACCGGTGACCTGACCCTGGACGCGGACGCCTGCTCGACCAGCGGCGGCGCGACCACCTCGACCTCGAACCTCTGCGACTACGTCCAGGTGACGGTGACCTGTGACGGCACGGTCAAGTACGGCCCGGCCACGCTGAGCGCGTTCGCCGCCGCCGGCCCGGCCACCATCGGCACCCTGACCCCGAGCGCCGCCACCAGCTGCACCCTCGTGGTGACGCTGCCCAGCGGCAGCCCGGCCGGCGTCTCCGGCCAGACCGCGCTGCAGCAGCTGAACTGGACCCTCACCAAGGTCTGAGATGAGCAGACGTCAGGGACTGCTCTGGGCGAGCGGTGCGATCGCCGCGCTCGTCCTGGTTCTGGGAGTGAACGGCACGTTCTCCTCGTGGACGACGGCGGTGGTCGGCAACAGCCAGAACACCGTCGCCACCACGCAGGCGGTGATCCTGCGCGAGACCTCGGGTGCTGTGACCTGCACCTCGAGCGACGCGCCCACCACGAACGTGTCCACCTGCGCGACGATCAACAAGTACGGCGGCACGGCCACCCCGCTCACTCCGGGGACCAGCCAGAGCGTGGACGTCACCTTCACCAACCTGGGGTCGGCGAACGCGTCCACGTTCCAGCTGGCGCCGGGGGCTTGCTCGCAGACGCCGACGGCGGGTTCGGGCACGCCGGCAGCGGCGAACGTGTGCACCTCGGGTGACCTGACCGTGGCGATCTCCTGCTTGCCAGGGAGCACGTACGCCGCCGCGAGCGCGTGGACCGACCTGGTCTACGCGGCCGCGGCGCCGCCGACCGCGACGAAGACGCACACGGCGACCGGGGGTGACCTCAACGCCGGTGCGTCCTGGACCTGCCGGGTGACCACCGCGCTGCCGGCCGCCGCGTCGGTGCTCGCCCAGGGAGTCACGGTCTCGCAGCCGCTCACCTGGACCCTGGTCAAGTGAGGCTGGGGGCTGCCGGGCTGATCGCGCTGCTGGTCCTCGCCCTCGGGTCGACCAGCACGCGGTCGGGCTGGACCACGGCCGCGGTCACCAACAGCGCCGATCGGGTCGCGACCGGCGCGCTCGCCTTCACGCACGCGTACGGCGCCCGCACGTGCTCGTCCGTTGCCCGGGTGGCCGGCACGGTTGTGTGCACGGGCACGATCGCGCCTTCGGACTCGATCACCAACAACGGCACCCTGGCCGGGACGAAGCTGCAGTCGGAGCTCTCCGCGGCCTCGTGCGCGCCGGTCAAGCTCGCCGACGCGGCGACCGCGTCGGACCCGATGCTGCCGCGCTACGACACGTCGTTCCAGCAGGCCGACCCGTGGGGTGGCAGCAACGCGATCACGCTCGCGAACAGCCGGTCCTACGCGGCCGACGTGGTGCAGGTGCCGGTCGCGCTGCAGACCTCGCTGACGATCGGTGTCTGGTTCAAGGTGCCGAGCGGCTACGCGAGCGGCGGCGGGCTGATCTCGCTGGACAGCAGCAGCACCGACGCCACCTCGGCGGCCGGCTCCCCGATGCTCTGGATGGACAACGCCGGCAAGATTCGTTACCGCGTCACCGGAGCGGCCGGCGGCTCCGGCTTCGGCGTCTCGGCCGCGAGCTACAACGACGGCGCCTGGCACTTCGCGATGCTCAGCTTCGGCACCCTCACCGGCACCCTGTACGTCGACAACACCTCGGTCTCGGGGACCGCGGTCGTCACGCTGGCCTCGTCGGGCGGGTACTGGCACCTCGGCTGGGTGGACGCGACCGGCGTCGTGAACGCCCCGACGACCCCCTACCTCAACGGGTCCCTCGCGGGTGCCTTCGTCCGCAGCGTCACCACCTCCGCGGCCCAGGAGGCGAACCTGTTCGCGGCCACCTCGTCGGCCGACTTCAAGAGCAGGCTGACCGCGCTCGGCTCGGTGAACCACCTCTGGCTGCTCGATGACACCGGCACCACCACCTACACCGGGACGCTGCCGGTGCTCGGCTCGACCTCGCCCTGCTCGATGCTGGACATCGCCTGGACGGTGGCGAACCCGGCGGGCACGGTGACGACGAGCACCAAGCTGTCCACGTTCGCGAACGGCAGCTGGCACGCGGTGCCCGCGCCGGACGCCGGGCAGACCCAGAGCTCGACGATCACCACCAGCCGCGACGCGACCTACAACGCCTACGTCAACGGGCTGCGGCTCTACGCCCCGCTCGCGCACCGGGTGCAGACCCTGCCCACCCCGAGCTCCTGGTCGCAGACGTTCAGCTGGGCGGACGCCTCGATGGTGTTCGTGCCATGACCGGGCACGCTCGACGAGGCCGGCTGGCCACCTGGGCGGCGTTCGCGGTGATCGGCGGCTTCCTCGCCTTCTGCTTGGCGTGGCGCCTCGACGGCGGCCGCTGGGAGCGGGTCGAGACGCCGTCGATGGGCACGGTCGCGCCGGTCGGCAGCCTGCTCTGGGTGAAGCCGACCCATTTCGCGTCGCTGGAGAAGGGCGACTTCATCAGCTTCCACGCGCCCGGCGACTCCCGGGTGACCTACAGCCACCGGGTCTACCGCGTGCACGAGGACGGGACGATCACGACCAAGGGCGTGATCCCGGGCCCGGACCCGTGGCGGCTCGGGCCGAAGGAGGTCGTCGGCGAGGTCCGGATGACCTGGTGGGGCGCGGGCTGGCTGGTCACCATGGCCCCGGTGCTCATCGTCGGCGGGCTGGTCGTCGGTGCGGTGCGCGCGCTGGTGAACCGGGACTGGAAGCTGCCGGTCACGCTGACGCTCGGCGCGCTGGTCGCGACCCTGGCGATCGCCTGGTACCGGCCGCTGGTCAACGCCGAGCAGCTCGCCTTCGCGCCCAGCAGGTCCGGGGGAGCGGACGCCACGTACGTCGGCACCGGGCTGCTCCCGATCCGGCTCACCGCGCACCACGGGCCCAGCGTCGTGATGCGCGACGGAGAGGTGGGCACGGTCCACGTCGACCAGGAGGACAGGCAGGGGCAGCTGCGGGTGGACCTGAAGCCCGCGGTGCCGTTCTGGTTGTGGGTGGTGCTGGTGCTGGTCTGCTTCCTGCCGGCGTTGTACGCCCTGGTGGTGGGGTTCCCGCCGCTGGAGGAGTGAGCTGCTTCCGCCGGCTCTTCTGACCGGCATTCGAGGGTCTAAGCCCTCTGCATTCAGGCTCGAGGTCAGGGGCCGCTGTCAGGTAGTCCCGTACCTGGGTCGTGACTACGGCGGTGTGTTGGACGCACTAGGTATCGAGCCGAATCCGGCCTATCCGTTCAGCGTTAGGGAGTTCTTCCGGGTCATGGACGAGCACGTGCCTACTGCTGTGACGAGAGCGCCTTTCCAGTCACCAGAAGTAGTTGCCAGGCTCTGGCCCCCCACCGAGGAGCCAGAAGGTCTACTTCATGAGTTGGCTCGCGCACCGCGGCGGGCGCCGGGTGACGGAAGCAAACCTGGAAAAGACAGGCCAGTTGCTCGGACGCGTCGCGCGGTTGGCGTGCGCCGAATACAACGTGAGCAGTCGCTGGACCGCCGACCGAAGTGAATCAAGAGCTGTGACCGATCCACGAAAACCAAGCCTGAAGTGAGGCCCGTCCAGCGAGCAGGTCACCCGCCGGGTGGGTCGACGGGCCGGGGCGTGAGGTCACGCGTTCCGGAGCCGTCGCGGAGGTAGACCTGGCCGAGCGGGCTGCGCCAGAGGTAGCAGCCGGGTTCGATCATCGTGTAGGTCCAAGACGAGAAGGTCTTGTTGCGGTGGTGTGATCGGCACAGGGGTGCGAGGTTCCAGGTGTCGGTGCGGCCGCCGAGGGTCCATTCGATGATGTGGTCGAGGTCGGCCCAGCGGGCGTTCTTGGTGCAGTAGGGGTGCACGCAGGTGCG
>JAGIBL010000009.1 GCA_017744365.1 Nocardioidaceae bacterium
GTCCCGGCCTGGACCCGGTACCAGATCCGCGGCAGCCGGAACGCGATCTCGAGGGTCTCACCGACCAGGGTCCGCACCGCGTCCAGCGAGATCCCCAACGCGGCGCCGAGGTCGTAGACGCAGAACTCGCTGACCTGCGGGGCACCCTCACCGGCCAGCAGGACCGGACTGTCACCCCAGGTCGCGCCATCCTCGGAAGGGTCCTCGACGACGTGGAGCAGGCACCAGTCCAGGACTTCGTGGAAGTGCCGGACCTCGGCGGCGTCGCGCTCGGCGCGCGTGCGACGAACGGCCGCGAGGGCTGCGGCTTCGTCGAGGGTCCGGGTCCGGTGCATGTCTCCAACCTAGAGGGGGGCGCCGACATTTCTTGGTGCTCGGAATCGCTTGTGGGCAAGGGAATTCGGCTCTTTGGGCGGATGTGCTCGGGGGCGGGTTGGTGGCTGTGGTTGCGGTGGGCGGGGACGTCGCCCAGGGCCCCCTCGTCCAGCGGTCGATGCCGATGTCGCAGCGACTGCCCTGCGGTGACCCGAGGAGGTGTCGCTGCGCCACGCCACGCCTTGAGGCTGGCACGTCGGCGGCCCTGGTTCGCCGCCCCGCCGCGCGGGTCACGGTCACCTGGGGTGAGGATGAACCCGGCTGCGCCGGCTTGGCCCGCCGGTGCGGCTGGGTCAGGTCACGTGCACCGACGTGCAGTCCTCCCACCCCGCCGGCCGCGACGGGCAGGCGGGCGTGGCGGCCAGGGCCGCCGACGTGCCAGCGTCAAAGCGACGCGTGGCGACACGAAGCCTCGCCAGGGGTGACCGCAGGGCCAGAGTGTCGACACGGGCCGCCAGATGGACGAGGGGTGCTGGACGACACTCCCGCGACGGCAACCACCGACGCATCCACCTTCCCACGACATCAAGCGCGCAAGCCGATCCCCAGTAACTCAGAGAATCCGGGCCAGCCGCTCCGCGTCCCCGATCGCATCGATCCGCACGACCTTGCCGCCGACGACCGTGAACGCCATCAGCGAGACCGGCACCTCGTCGCGCAGCACCAGGACCCCCGCGCCGCCGTTGACGACGACCGGGCGCAGCACCGAGGTCGGGTCGGCGTACATGGTGGCCTGGCTCGCCACGGTCCGGGCGCCGCGGAGCAGGAGCCGCTGGCCGGCGCCGCGGTCGGCACGCAGCACGACGTCGGGGTCGAGCGTGCCGACCAGGCTCTCCAGGTCGCCGCGGCGGGCGGCGCCGAAGAAGGCGTCCACGACCGCGCGCTGCTCGGCCAGGTCGCGGTCCGGCTCGACGCTGGCCTCACGCACCCGCTGCCGCGCCCGGCTGGCCAGCTTGCGCGTGGCCGGCTCGTTGCGGTCCAGCAGCGTGGCGATCTCCTCGAACGGCACGTCGAACAGGTCGTGCAGCACGTAGGCCACCCGCTCGGCCGGGGAGAGCGCGTCGAGCACCACCATCAGCGCGAGGCCGACCGCGTCGGCGAGCAGCGCCTCCTGCTCGGGGTCGTGCACGTCGTCGAGGTGCACGACCGGATCGGGCACGTATCCGTCGAGGCCGGTCTCGGCGCGGCGGCCGCGCGTGCGCAGCATGTTCAGGCTGACCCGGCTCACCGCGGTGGTCAGCCAGCCGCCCAGGTTCTCGATGGTGGCCGGGTCGGTACGACCGAAGCGGATCCAGGTCTCCTGCACCGCGTCCTCGGCGTCGGCCAGCGAGCCGAGCATCCGGTACGCCACGCCGCGCAGCCGGCCACGTTGCTCCGAGAACCGATCTGCCTGCCATTGCACGTCGTACGTCGTGGACATCGGTCACATCCTCTCAGGGTGCGGGGTCATCCAGATGACCCCCGGCAGCCCGCCGGTGTGACATCCCCGTGCGACATCAAGGAGAGAGATCATGAGCACCCGCATCCTGCGCGCCACCGTCAAGCCCGAGCACGTCGCCGACCTGGAGGCGGCCGTCGGCAAGCTGTTCGCCGCCCTCGACGAGTACCGCCCCGAAGGCCTGCGCTACGCCTCCGCCCGCGTGGACGGCACCCGCGACTACGTGGTGCTGCTCCAGCTCGACGACGGCCTGGAGAACCCGCTGCCCACCTACCCCGAGTTCCTCGCGTTCCAGGCCGGGCTCGGCACCTGGGTCGAGTCCGCGCCCACCCCCGAGGTGCTCAGCGTGGTCGGCAGCTACCGGCTGTTCTGAGTCCGCCGCCGGTAGACGCCGTCGTCGCGGCAGGACGGGTCGAGGAGCCGGTCGTCAGGGCCGTAGACCGGCGTCGGCCCGGCCGCCGAGCCCGAGCCGAACCCGGTCCGGACGGCCTCGAACCCGGCCGCGGCGGCGGTGTCGGTGAAGCGGAAGTTCGCGTGCCGGATCACCAGCACCCCGCCCGGCCGGACCGCGGCAGCCAGCCCGGTCACGGTCCGCTCGAAGTCGGCGAACCGGATCAGCTCGTCGCAGCGGGCCGGGGCGTGCTTGAGAGCGCCGTGCCGGAAGACCGCGAGCGCCAGCACCACGTCGTACGACGAGGGCGGCTCGGCCGCGGCGTCGGCTGCCCTGGTCACCGTGATCGCCCGGTCCCCGCGGACCCGCTTGCGGGCGGTCCGGACCGCGAGCGGGTTGATGTCGATGCCGTGGATCGCGGCGGCCGGGAACGCCCGGCGCAGGGTGAGCAGCTCCTCGCCGCTGGCGCAGCCGAAGGAGAGGATCCGGGCCGGTTCGCCCACGGTCTCGCGGACCGCGGCCAGCTCGCCGGGATAGCGGTCGGCCGACGTCGTCGTGTAGGGCTGGAACAGGTTGGCCGGCTTGAGCAGCATCGCCACCGCGGCCTCGCGGCGCTCCCCGCCGACGACCAGCGCCTTGAGCAGGACGAGCAGCTGCCACCCCGGAACGCGACGAAGAAAGGCCCGCACGCGCGTCAGTGTGTCACCACGCGTCGAGGGCGAAGCGGTCGGACAGCGCGTACCGCAGCAGCACCACGTCGCCGATCGGCCGGGTCTCGACCAGCCGGGCTCGCCGGGCCCCGGAGAAGGGGAAGTCCCCGGGGCCGACGAACCGGGTCGCGTCCGGATGCCCGACGAAGATCGGCGCCACCACCAGCCGCAGCTCGTCGGCCAGGCCGTCGGTGAGCAGCTGGGTGTGCACCTCGCCACCGCCCTCGACCATCAGCCGGCGGATGCCCCGCTGGTACAGGTCCTCGCACACGCGGCGCAGCGCCACCGGCCTGCCCGCGTCGAGCACGGTCGCCCGGTGGCCGAGCTGCTCGGTGGCCATGTCCACGGTGTCGCTGGCGCAGTAGACGAGCTTCGGACCGGTACCGGTGGTGAAGAAACTGGCCTCCGGGTCGAGCTTGGCGCGGTTGGTGACGGTGACCTTGACCGGCTGCTCCGCCAGTCCCGCCGTACGACGTCGGGCGATGCGCGCGGGCGAGCGGACCTGCAGCCGCGGATCGTCGTGGCGGACCGTGGTCGCGCCGACCATGATCGCGTCGCTGCCGGCCCGGACCTCGTCCACGCGGTCGAAGTCGGCCGCGTTGGAGAGCAGCAGCCGGTGGTCGGAGGCGTCGTCGAGGAACCCGTCCAGGGACATCCCGCAGGAGAGCAAGGTGTAGGGAGTCTCAGCCACGGCTGCTCCCCAGCACGAGCAGCCCCGGCAGGGTGGCGACCAGGGCGAGCACGCCGAAGGTGATCGAGACGGCGAGCCCGGTCGCGGCCGACGAGCCGAACATGGTGAACGCCCACGCGGCGACGCCCTCGCGCGGTCCCCAGCCGGCCACGTTGAGCGGGATGGCCGAGCCGAGCAGCACCAGCGCCCCGATCGGGATCAGCGTGGTCAGCGGCAGGCCGGTGCCGGCGGCGGCGACCAGGAACACCAGGAGATGCCCGGCCGTGCTCAGCGCCGACAGCATCGTGACGGTTCCGCCCGCGAGCACGGCGAGGCCGACGGACGCCAGCCCGATCCAGCGCCAGTCCCCGGGGAGCAGCACCGCGCCGACCAGGGCGACCTGGACCAGCTGGCCGATGCCGCGCTCCCACAGCACCCCGCGCCAGCCGTGCCGGACCCCACGGTGCAGGTCACCGGCCACGCCGCCGGGCAGGGTCGCGTTGATGAGCTGGGAGCGGTAGTAGGCGACGAACGCGCGACGTACCGGGACCGGGTCGTCGACCCGGTCGGCCACCAGCGACCAGCGCAGCGCGCAGCAGGCGGTGGTCGCGGCGGTGACGACGAGCGCGACCAGCACCGCCCAGGGGCGGGTGTCGCGCAGGCCGGTCAGGAACGGGCCGGTGCCGAGCGTCCAGACCAGCGCGGCCAGCACGAGCACCCCGCCGGCCACGCCGAACCAGCGACGGTCGGGACGGGTGGGCGCCTCCGGAGGAGGGGCAGCCGGGGCGCGGGTCTCGAGGAGCTGGCTCATCGCAGCTCCCCCACGACCGCGGCGACCGCCTCCGCCGTCGCGGCCCAGGTCGGCAGCGTCGCGCGGCGCTCGGTCGCCACCCCGCGCAGCCAGCGGCGCAGCGCGTCGTCGGTCAGCCAGCGGCGCAGCGCGGTCGCGAGCGCGTCGGGATCGTCCGGGCGGACCAGCATCCCGGGGTGCGCACCGCCGACGTCACCGAGCGCCTCGGGTACCCCGCCGACCGCGCTCGCGACGACCGGCAGCCCGTGCGCCAGCGCCTCGGTGACGACCATCCCGTAGGACTCCGCGCGGGTCGGCAGCACCACCAGGTCGGCCTCCGGGTACGGCACCGGGTCGGTCTCGCCGGCGAACCGGACCCGGTCGAGGATGCCCTCGTCCGCGGCGATCTTGCGCAGCCGGTCGACGAACTCGGGATCGGCCTCGAGCGACCCGGCCAGCGTGCAGTGCCAGTCCAGGTCGCCCAGCCGCGCCAGCGCCGCGAGCAGCACGTCCTGTCCCTTGGCCTCGGTCAGCGTCGCCGCGCAGAGCAGCTCGGTCCCGCCCGCACGGCCTACCACCAGCCGGCCGAGCTCGGTCCCGGGGAGGGCGACGTGCACCCGGCGCGGGTCCACAGCACGGTCGGCGAGCACCTGCCGCCGGGTCCACGCACTCGTGGTCAGCACCGCCGGCGCCTGCGCGAGCAGCGCCCGCTCGCCGGGAACACCGAAGAGCATGTGCACCAGCGGGACCACCGGCTCGTCGAGCAGCGCCCCGGCCGCCCACGACGCCACCAGGCTGTCGACCAGCACGGGCGCGTCGTCGGGGACCCTGAGCTCGCTCGCGTCGGCGACCTCGTGCACCACCACCTCCCAGCCGCGCGCGAGCAGCCCCGCCCGCAGGTGCCTGTCATAGACGTTGCCGCCGGTCGGCCTCGTCGCGAAGCCGGCCGGGACGAGGAGGTGCACCCTCACAGCTGCCTCTCGTAGCTGGCCCAGGCGACGTGCGACTCGTGCAGCGTCACCACCAGGCCGCTCAGCTCCGGGTCACCGGCGAAGCGCTCGGCCAGCCGGTCGGCTACCCAGCGCGCGACCGCCTCGGTGGTGGAGTTGATGCCCTTGAACTCGTCGACCTCGTCGAGGTTGCGGTAGCTCAGCGCGGCCAGCACGTCCTTGAGCTCGTCGGCCGCGCGGCCGATGTCGACGAGGATCCCGTCGGGGCCGAGGTCCGGGCCGCGGAAGGTCGCGTCCACCACGTACGTCGCGCCGTGCAGCCGCTGCGCCGGCCCGAAGACCTCGCCGTCGAAGCTGTGCGCGATCATCACGTGGTCGCGGACGGTGACACCGAACATCAGCTCTCCTCGGGGTAGGTGATCGTGTGGCACAGCGCGGGCCGCCCGGCGGCCAGGTCGGCCATCAGCGCGGGTAGCTCGTCGAAGGCGGACGCGCCGGTCAGCAGGGCGTCGTACGCCGGGTCGCGGAGCAGCTCGAGGGCCAGGGCCAGCCGCTCGCCGCGGGTGCGCCGGTGCCGGCGGGCCAGCGCGACCTCGCCGACCTGGCTGGCGCGGATCCGCAGCCGGCCGGAGTGGAAGACGCCGCCGAGGTCGAGCGCGACCGGGCTGTCGCCGTACCAGCTGAGGTCGACGACCTCGCCGTCCGGTGCGAGCAGCTCGAGCGAGCGCCGCAGCCCGGCCGCCGTCGCGCTGGCGTGGATCACACCGTCCCGGTGCCCCTCCGCCTCGTCCGGATGCGCGAACGCGACCCCGAGCGCGGCGGCCACCTCGGCCCGGGTCGGGTCGACGTCGACGAGCTCCACCTTGACGCCGGGGATCGCCGCGGCCAGCCGGGCCACGCAGCAGCCGACCATGCCCGCGCCCACCACCGCGATCCGGTCGCCGAGCGCGGGGCTCGCGTCCCAGAGCGCGTTCACCGCGGTCTCGACGGTCCCGGCCAGCACCGCCCGGTCCGCGGGGACGCCGTCGGGGACCGGCGTCACGTCGGCGGCCGGGACGACGTACGCGGTCTGGTGCGGGTGCAGGCAGAAGACGGTGCGGCCGAGCAGGTCGGGCTCGCCGGCCTCGACCACGCCGACGTTGAGGTAGCCGTACTTCACCGGGCCGGGGAAGTCGCCGTCCTGGTGCGGCGCCCGCATCCGCTCGTGCTGGTCGGGCGGGACGGCGCCGCGGAAGACCAGCGTCTCGGTGCCGCGGCTGACACCCGAGCGCAGCGAGCGCACCCGGACCTCGCCGGGGGCGGGCTCGGCCACCTCGACCGGCCGGATCTCGCCCTGCCCGGGACGCACCCAGAACGCGCGTTCCTGCACTGGTCCTCCTGCCGTCCTGAACCTCGCGGCTCGTCCGTCCGTGTCTGTGGTCGTACCCCCTACACGGAGGCGCTGTGCACCAGGTTCACATCCCGCGGGAGAAGCCGACAGCCGCCGACCTCGTCACCGGTGCCCGGTTCGCCCTGACCGTGGCGGTGGCGGCGGTCGCCCTGGCCGACGGCCCACGATGGCTGCTCGGCGTGCTCGCCGGGTCCGCGCTCCTCTCCGACTTCGTCGACGGCCGGCTCGCCCGCGCCACCGGCACCACCACCCGGCACGGCGCCCGTCTGGACCAGGAGGCCGACGCGCTGCTGATCCTGGTGCTCAGCGCGATCGCCGCCACCGACCTCGGCGGCTGGGTGCTGGCGCTCGGCCTGGCCCGGTACGCCTGCGGCGCGCTGTTCGTGCTGGTGCCGCCGCTGCGCACCCCGCCGACGCGGTCGCGGCCGTGGTGCCGGGTGGTCGCGGCGGTCACCGGCATCGTCCTCGCCACGGTGGTCGCGCTGCCGCTTCCGGACCTGGCGGCCCGCGCGCTGGTCGCGCTCACCGGGCTGCTGCTCGCCGAGTCGTTCGCCCGCGAGGGCGTCGACCGCTGGCGCGCGCCGCGGCCACCGCTGGCGGTCCGGTCGGGCACCGTGCTCGCGTTCGCACTGGTCTGGCTGGCCCTGGTGGCGCCCGCGGTGCGGCACGACCTGACCGTCTCGGCGCTGCTGCGGCTCCCGGTCGAGGTGCTGCTCGTGGTGGCCCTGGCCCTGGTGCCCGTACGACGGGTGCGCACCGTGCTCGCGACGCTGGCCGGGCTGCTGCTCGGGCTGCTGCTGCTCCTCACCGTGCTCGACGCTTCCTTCCAGGCCGTCTTCGACCGTGACTTCCACCCGGTCGGCGACTGGTCCTACCTGGGCCCGGGGGTCGGCGTGCTCGGTGACTCCGTCGGCACCGGCTGGGCCCGGGCGGTCGCCGTGCTGGCCGCGCTGCTCGCGCTGGCGGTCCTGGTCGTGGTGCCGCTGGCGGTGCTCCGGGTCGTCGAGGTGACTCGCTGCCGGGTCCGGTTCTCGGTGCGGGCCGCGTCGGTGTTCGCGACCGTCTGGGTGCTCTGCGCGGCGATCGGCCTGCCGGTGGCCGGCAGCGGGGCGGCCGCGCTCACGGTCGACGAGGTGCGCCAGGTCCGCGCCGACCTGGCCGACGCGCACGCGTTCGCCCGGGAGATCGACGCCGACCCGTACGCCGACCGGGCGGCTCAGGACCCGCAGGCGCTGCTGGCCGGGCTGGCCGGCAAGGACGTGCTGGTCGTGTTCGTGGAGAGCTACGGCCGGGTCGCGGTGCAGGACACGTCGTACGCGCCCGGGATCCGGAAGGTGCTCGACCAGGGCACGGCCGCGCTCGACACCGCCGGCTACCGGAGCCGGAGCGCGTTCCTCACCTCCCCGACGTTCGGGGCGGGGTCCTGGCTGGCGCACTCCTCGCTGCAGTCCGGGCTCTGGGTGAACAGCCAGCGGCGGTACCGGCAGCTGCTCGGCGCGGACCGGATGACCCTGACCAGCCTGTTCCGCGCGGCCGGCTGGCACACCGTCTTCGACGTGCCCGCGGACACCCACGACTGGCCCGAGGGGCAGCGCTTCTACGACTTCGACCAGTACTACGACTCGCGCAACGTCGGCTACGCCGGGCCGAAGTTCGGCTACGCCCAGATGCCCGACCAGTACACGCTGGAGCACTTCCGCCGCGAGCAGCTCGCGCCCTCCGGCCGGAAGCCGGTGATGGCCGAGATCGACCTCATCTCCAGCCACCACCCGTGGACGCCGCTGCCCTCGATGGTGCCGTGGGACCAGGTCGGCGACGGTTCGGTGTACGACGACCAGCCGCAGTCGCCGACGTCGAAGCAGGTCTTCGCCGACCCCGAGGCCGTCAAGCGGATGTACGGCAAGTCGGTCGAGTACACCTGGCAGGCGCTGACGTCGTTCCTGACGACGTACCGGGACCCGAACCTGGTCGTGCTGGTGCTCGGCGACCACCAGCCGCACACCTACGTCAGTGGACGGAACGCCGGCCACGACGTGCCGGTCAGCGTGATCGCGCAGGACCCCGCGGTGCTGCGCCGGATCGACGGCTGGGGCTGGCAGCCGGGGCTGCTGCCGTCGCCGAAGGCGACCGTGTGGCGGATGGACAGGTTGCGGGACAGGTTCCTCGACGCCTTCGGGAAGTAGCGCGTCAGCCGGTGACGAGCTCGAGCACGTCCCGGCCGGTCGCGGTCAGCACGTCGACCCGGGCGATGTCGTCCACGTCGGTCGAGGTCGCGCCGGCGATGTGCATCGTGCGCCCGGGGAAGGCCTTCCACGACGCCACCTGCTCGACGCTGCCGTCCTTGCGGGTCAGCACCATCGAGTACACGACCGGCTTCTCGGCGTAGCCCTCGTAGGTGCAGGTCAGGTCGACCCGGGTGCCCCAGGCGACCGGGGTCAGCGAGACCCAGCCCGAGATCGGCACGGACCCGATCGGGGTGAACTGCCGCGGCGCCGCGGTGGTGACCACGGTGGTCGGAGCGGCCGAGGGCGGGCCGTCGTCGTGGGTGGCCACGATGCCGATCGAGACGCCGACGACCGCGACCGCCGCCGCCACCAGCCCGGCCGCTGCCCAGGTCCGCCGGCGCTGCGTGCGGCGCGCCCGGCGGACCAGCGAGGGAAGCAGCGTGTCCGGCACCGGCGGCGTCGGCTGGTCGGGGTCGAGCACCTCCGCGGGCACCCGGGCCAGCAGGCCGGGCAGACCGGCCAGCTCGCGCACCGAGCGCGCGCAGGTCTTGCAGCCGGGCAGGTGCCGCTCGAACGCGGCCCGCTCCTCCGGCGAGAGCGCACCCAGGACGTAGGCGCCGTCCTCGTGCTCGTGCCCGCAGCTCATCCGCCCACCCCCATCTCCTCCAGGGCCAGTCGCAGGGCGCGCAGGGCGTAGTGGGTCCGGCTCTTCACGGTTCCTTCCGGGACGCCGAGCCGGCGGGCCGCTTCCGCGACCGAGCGGCCTCGGTAGTAGCACTCGAGGAGCACCGCGCGGTGCTCGGGAGAGAGCTGGGTGATCGCCTCGGCGACGACCCAGGCCTGCAGCAGCGTGTCGGTCTGGTCCTCCGGATCACCCGGCTCGGGGACCTCGTCGGTGGCCCGCTCGTTCTGGTAGCGCTTGCTGCGCCACTCGTCGATGACCAGGTTGCGGGCCACGGTGAACAGCCAGGACCGGGCCGAGCCGCGGGCGCCGTCGAGGACCTCGGGGTGCTGCCAGGCGCGCAGCAGGGTCTCCTGGGCGACGTCCTCGGCGCGCACCGGGTCCCCGGTCAGGTGCAGGCAGAAGCCCCAGAGCGCACGGGCGTGCTCGTCGTGCAGCTGCCGCATCAGCGCGGTCGGGTCCTCGGGCATGGCGTGTTCAGCACCTCCACCCATCTCACGATCCACGGGGTCGTGGGGTTCAGGGTCCGGGTTCAGTGTGCTCCCGTGACGTGCATCTCGCTGGCCTCGCGGCGGTCGGGGACCACGAGCCTGCCGGTGAGCGCCAGGGCCACCAGGGCGAGCAGGCTGCCGGCGACGAAGAGGGCGAAGTAGTTCTGGGACCGGTCGGCGCCGGTGACGTCGCCCGCGCCGATCGCGAGCACCGCCGGGCCGAGCGAGGGCACCAGCGCCTGCGGCAGCTTGCGGATCACGTTGAAGTAGCCGAGCACACGGCCCGCGACCCCCGCCGGCACCAGGGTCATCGCGACCACCAGGTCGAGGGCGAGGTAGGTGCCGAGCCCGGCTCCCGCGCACAGGTGCGCGACGACGTACGCCGGGCGCTCGGTGGCCATGGCCAGCAGCAGGTTCGCCACCAGCAGCAGCGCGACCCCGCTGCCCATCGCCGCCCGATAGCCGATCTGCCGGGCGAGCATCCGGGCCGCGCCCGCCGCGACCACCATCGCGACCAGGCCGCCGATCGCGGTGATCCCGGCGACCAGCGTCGCGGCGTCGTGCGGCTTCTCCCCCATCCGGCGGACCAGGAAGAAGACGGCGTAGACGGTCAGGCAGACGTAGGAGGCCTGGACCAGCACCCGCTGCAGCAGCAGCCACCAGAACGCCGGGCCCGCCCCGGCCAGGGCCAGCAGTCCCTCGCGCACGCTCCCGTGCTGGTTGCCGACCGGGCTGCCGACCGGGCTGCCGAGCGGGACCTGGACGGAGGCCAACGTGCTGGTGGCGTACCCGCGCAGGTGCCAGGTGGCCAAGACCGCCACCGGGACGGACAGCCAGGCGAACGCGGTGAAGACGGTGGTCGAGGTGCCGAACGAACCGAGCCGGCCGCTGAGCAGCAGGGCCGCGAAGCCGCCGCCGATGGCGACCGAGGCGATCCCGGAGGCGGCGAAGAGTCCGGAGACACGGGCCCGGTCCGCGCGGGGGACCAGGTCCGACAAGGTGCCGAACAGGGCGGCGAAGGTGGCGCCGTACCCGGCCTGCGCCGCGGCCCAGGCGAGCACCAGCAGAGGCAGGTCCGGCGCCTGGGCGGCCGCCTGGATCGCCGTGCAGCCGACCACCGCGCCGCCGAGGAGCCAGGGCCCGCGGTGGCCGGTCCGGCGGATCCGGCGGTCGCTGAGCCAGCCGAAGAACGGGGTCGCGAGGATCGCTGCGACGGCACCGGTCGTGGTCACCCAGCTCAGCCGGGACTCCGGGGACAGCCCGTCGTGGAACCGTGCCACCCGCAGCTGCAGCCCGACCACCGCCGGGACGGTCAGCGCGGCCAGCACGGCGAACTCGGTCAGGCAGAGCGCAGCCAGGGTCGCCGGACGCAACCGGTCCTGCATCGCATCCTCCAGAACTGAACGGGGCGGACGCCTGGAACCTAGCGGCCGACGGCCCGGGCCGCCCCCGAAAGGGGCAACCCGGGCCGACGGGGTGCGGTTCGCGTCAGCAGGTGGCTCCTGCCGTCGACTGCGCGATCGCGAGGTCCACCAGGCCCAGCACGGTCAGGTGCAGGGCGGACTGGGTGACCGTGCTGCCGGCGACCGCGCGCTCGTTCAGCCCGAGCGAGCCCACCACCAGGGGCAGCGAGACGGGCTGGTCGAGGTTGAGGACCGGCTTGTTGTTGATCCGCAGGGTCGCGATCGACGAAGCCGCGCCCAGCGCCGCCGGCGCGGAGCAGCTGCTCAGCGTCGAGGAGGCCGAGCTGGTCAGCCCGGTGGCCTCGATCGTCTGCCCGAGCAGGTTGATCTTGATGCTGGCCACCTGTGCCTTCGCCGCGGCCGAGCCCGGGCCCGACTTCGTCGACGCGTTCAGCAGGCCGGTCCGCACCTCGTTGGCCGGGACACCGAGCAGCGGGATCGCCGGGGTGATGACGACGTGGACGCCGAGGTTGGTGCTGGTGTCGGTGACGCACGGCGAGGCCGGGCTGTTGGCCGGGTTGATGTTGATCCCGAGCAGCGCCAGCGGGACACCGCGGCAGATGCCCTTGACCGTGACCACCGTGTAGCTGACGGTCTGGGAGGCGGTGGCCCCCTTGTCGTCGGTGGCCGTGACCGTGAACTGCTTGGTCCCCGCCGAGCTGGTGTCCACGTTCGCGCCGGGCGCGACCGGACCGGTGCAGGAGACGACCGTTCCGTCGGAGTCGGCGCAGGTGTACGCCGCCGGCACCTCCTGCCCGACGAAGTACGTCGCACCGTCGACCGGCTTCGCGATCGCCACCGTCGGCGGGACGTTCGGCTTCTCCTTGACCGTGTACGTCACCGTCGCGGTCCCGGTCTCACCGAGGTCGTCGGTGGCCGTCACCGTCAGGGTGTGCGTCGCGGGCGAGGTGGTGTCCACCGCGCTGCCGGCCGTCACCGGGTGGCCGTTCTCGTCGACGCCCACGCACGAGGCGAGGTTGTCGTCGGGGTCGGCACAGGCGAAGGCCACGGTCACGTCCGCGCCGTACTCCAGCACGGCACCGTCGGCCGGGCTGGTGATCTGCGCGGTCGGCGGCGCGTTGTCGGGCGCGTCGAGGGTCACGCAGACCGACGGCGGCTCGGCGGGCAGGGTCTCCTGGGAGTCGACCGCGACGCTGTTGCACGCCACCTGACCCTGGTGCAGGCCGGTGCCGAGCGTGGTGGTCAGCTCGACGGTCTTCTCCTCACCGACGGCGAGGTCGCCGTCCACGGCGATCCGGATCGCCTTCTTGCCGGCGGCCACCGCGCCCCAGTCGTCCGTGGTGCCGGTCGCACCCGGGTTGACCTCGGGCCGGGCCGGGTTGGTCGAAGCCGACGCCGTCACGGTCACGCCCGGCGACACCGAGTCGACCGAGCTCAGCGGCAGCGCGAACTGCGAGCCGCGCGGACCGGCACCGGCGAGCAGACCGGTGTCGCCGACGTACGGGAGCACGTCGTAGGCGATCACCTGGTGCAGCGCGGTGTTGCCCGCGTTGGTGACCCGGACCCGGAACCGCACCGAGCCCGCGTCCGCCTTGACCAGGTGCTCGGCACCGGGCGTGGCCTGCCAGTTGCACAGGCCCGGCGTGGCCTCGATCGGCACGCAGAGCTCCTTGGTCACGCTGAGGCCGTCCGAGGCGCCGACCGCGAGGTTGGCGTAGGCGTTCGCGTTGGTGGAGCGCTCCTCGCTCGTGTTGCCGTCACCGTCCACGTCCGGGGCGTCGGCGGCGAACCCGCCGCTGGAGAACCGGAACTGGTTCGGCGCGGTCTGGAAGGCGTTCGTGGTCGCGTCGGTCCAGGTGCCGCTGGCGTCACCGGTCCACACGGCCGCGCTCGGCACGACCCCCGGAACCGCCTGGTTGGTCGGGTACGCCGTGGCCGAGAGCGTCGGCCAGAGGTTCCCGGCTGTCGAGCTCAGCGCGACGGTGTCGGGGTACGTCGCCACCACGTAGTCGCGCACGTCGGTGCCGAAGGTGCCGGTCCCGTAGCGGTAGGTCACACCCGACGGGATCGAGGCGAAGACGCCGGTGCCGGGCGCGCTGAGCGACCCCGAGCCGGCGACGATCTTCCAGCCCAGCGGTGCGATGAACACCGTCTGCGGCGCGATCGCCGTGCCCGGCCAGGCCGGGCTCAGCGAGCCACGCACGCCGAAGGTGACGTGGGTGCCGGGCAGCACCTGGCCGCCGCCCTGGACGACCGGGGCGGTCGCGAAGGTGGCGTTCAGCGTGGTCAGCGGCTGGGTGTACTGCACCGTCCGGGAGGCGGACAGGGCGACCGAGCGGCTCGGGAGCGGCGTGCCGTTGGCGGCGGTCACGTAGTCGTCGTCGACGCCGTCCCCGTCCGCGTCCGCGGGGTAGCTGATCGTGACGTCGGCGGTGTTGGTCCGCTGCTCCCCGATGAGCGGGACCGCGCCGTCGTCGACCTTGAACCGGAAGTCCATGTTCAGCGTCGTCGTGGTGCCGTCGGTGCGCAGCACCTTGCCGGCCGGGACCAGCGCGGTCACCTTGGCGCTGGTGAACCAGCGGCCCGCCGCGGCGTCCACGAACTGGCCGACCGCCAGGTCCTCGGTACCGGTCGCGCCGCTGTTGTCGGTCCACTCGACGGTCGCGGCGAAGTCGTCCGGCACCGAGAAGGCCGCGAGGCTGCTCACCAGCGACTGGGTCGTGATCCGGTTGACCTTGACGTGGTCCTGCGCCAGGTCCGGCTCGTCGATGACGACGGTGCCGTCGACGTTGCCGTTGTTGGACGCACCCACCCGCCAGGCGCGGTTGCCGGCATCGGTGGTGCCGGGAGCCGGGACGTTGAGCGCGTAGACCTGACCGATCGCACCGTCGCCGTTGGTCGAGGTCACGCCCCCGACGACCACCTTGCTCGAGGTCAGGCCGCCGAAGGGAGCGCCGCACGCGACGAACTCGTTCGAGGTGGACGAGGCGGAGGCCGCGGTGCGCGCGGCGTCCAGGTAGTGCACGCTCACGTCGAGGGTGCCGGTGACCTGGGTGCGGAAGTTGCACCCGCTGCCGTCGGCCTCGGGGAACGCGGAGAGCGGGTAGTGCACGACCACCTGGCGCTTGGTCCAGAACGCGTCGTCGTCGGGACCGACCAGGCCGTTGTTGCCGGCCGCGCCGCTGCTGTTGTACGAGCCGAGCCCGAGTCCCCAGCCACCGCGAGCCCCGTACGACGGGTTCGCGAGCGAGCCCTTGGTCCAGGTGATGGTGTTCGCGGTGTGGTCGATGACCGCCGACGGGTCGGTGGTGCCGTTGAGGATGGCGTCGTCGATCACGGCCTGGGCGGGGGCGTGGTAGACGACCTTGTAGTCGCCGGTGGCCACGAAGCGACCGTCGCCGGCGATGTTCTGCCCGGCGGCACCGGACATGTTGCCGCCGTTCATGGCCAGCTGGATGGTCACCGGGGTGTCCACCCGGAGCGTTCGCCCGCTGGTCAGCGCCGTCGTCGGCGCCGGCCGGACACCGATGTGCCACGTGATGTGCGTGTCCGAGGTCTTCGAGGACGCCGACGACGACGTCGCCGTCGCGGACATCGGGATGTCCGACCCGTCGGTGAAGAACGAGCCGCCGGGGACCTCACCGTTGGTGCTGCCCGGGTTGTTGTACGTCACCGAGAACGTGCCCGACGTCCCGGCCGCGAGGTCGCCGAGGTCGATGACCTTGCCGGTGACGTCGTCGCCGGTGATGGTGCCGCCAGCGGCCGGGGCGACCCAGCTGGCGTAGCGCAGGATCGAGCGCCCGTCCGGGGTGAGGCCCCACGGGTCGGCGGGCGGCGGGGTGAACGCCACCGTGGTGTCGTCGCAGGCCGCGGCGGTGCAGGAGTACTGCACCTTGTAGGTGACCGGTTGCGTCGTGGCCGAGCCGGTGAGCTCGGTGATCGGGGTGCTGTCGCCGATGTTCACCGGCGAGATCACCACGTCGAGGACGCCGCTGCCGGCGGCCGAGGCCGGCGCGGCCACGACAAGGCCGAGCCCGGCGGTCATCGCGGCGACGATGCCGACCAGGGTCCGCCCGGCCCGGGCGCGGGCCCGGGTGTGGGCCCTTCGGTGGAGGGGGTCTGTCATTCCTGTCTCATTTCGGGAGGGGGATGGAGCGGTGTGTCACGAGGTGCCCGAGGCTGCGAGGTCGAGGAGCCGGTCGCCGATGCCGAGGTCCTTCTCGACGGCGGCCGCGCTGGTCCGGGTGAGCAGCAGCGTCCGGCCGGACTGCTCGGCCGCTGCCCGGACCGCGGCCAGGTCCGGCTTCGCGGCGAGCTCGTCGAGGAACTCCGCCTGGTCGGTCAGCGCGGCGACGAGGCCGTCGACATGGGTGCGGAGGTCGACGTCCCACGACCCGGCGCGGAGGGTGCCGGCGGCCTTCTCCGAGGCACGGGCGAACGTGCGCAGAGCGGCGCGGGTCTGCTCGAGCCGGGCCGAGGTCGGCATCGCGGCGAGCGCCTCCAGCTCCCGGGTCACCGGCTGCATCGCCGCCCGGTAGGCGCCCACGGCCTGCTGGCGCGACCAGGTGTGCTCGCGCGGCTCGTGAGCGGCCCGCTTGTCGTCCGCCGACGAGCAGCCGCCGAGCGCACCGCCGGCCAGGCAGAGCAGCAGGACGAACCAGGCGGCGTTCTTCACGACAGGGCCTTCCGGGACGGACGGGGGACTCGGTCGTCGCGCCCAACGGGTCCCGCGAGGTCGGGTCACGGGGTGGCGCGCGATCTCATCCCCTGTTTCATCCCTGCTCTCATCCCGCCTCGCCCGGCTAGCCTGGGCGGGTCGCGCGCGGGGGCGCGGCACTCCCGTGCCGGGTTGCCCGGCATCTCCCACAGGAGGACGAGTCGTGCCCCCCGAACCGACGTCCGCCGGTCTCGCGCCGGCCGAAGCAGGTGAGGCGCTGCTGGCTGCGCGGGCAGCCGGTGATCACGCCCGGACCGCCGACATCCTCGACCGGGCGGGGGTCGACCTGGCGCACACCGAGTACGGCGCCGAGGTGTACGCCGCCGCCACGGAGCTCCCCCTCGAGCTCGCCGCCGACCGCCCAGGGCTGGCCTGGCGGTTCGAGGACCTCGGCCGGCTGCCGGTCGGCACGGTCCCGGTCCGGTTGCCCCGGACCGCGCAGGAGGCCACCGACGAGTTCCTCCGCAACGGCGACCTACGGCTGCGCCAGGCGCTGCTGCCGCTCAACACCCGCCGGCGGCTCGGGCGCTGGGAGGAGGCGATGGAGATCGTCCAGCAGGCGGTCCCGCTGGCCGGGGCCAGCGTCTACCCCCTGTACGGCGACCGCAGCGGCGTCCTCCCCTACTGGTACCTGCAGTCCGGCATCACCGCGTTCCGGGCCGGTGACCTCGGCACCGCGCGCCGCTTCCTCCTCGACGCCTGGACCTACCGGGACCGCGACGAGTACGGGCACACCGCGCGCGCGATCGCCAACCAGGTCGCGCTCCTCGACGCGTTCACCGGCAACCGGACCGCGAGCGCGCAGTGGCGGCAGCGCGGCGAGCAGGAGGAACGGCGCCCGCAGCTGTGGATGGACTGGTTCGGGATGGCGCTGGAGGCGGGGACGGCGGCGATCCACGCGACCGACGGGCTCGACGACGACGCCGGGGAGCGGCTCCAGGAGGCGTGCCACCCCAGCCAGCGGCACGGCCAGTGGGCGGTCTTCCTGTGGCTGCACGTCCGCCAGGCACTGACCCACGGAGACACTCCCCGGGCTCGCCGCTACCTCCGGGACGCCCTGGAGTCACGAGGCCCGGAGGAGACCGGGACTGGCCTGGCCGGACCACTGGTGCCGCTGGTGCGCTCCGAGATCCACCTCGCCTCCGGCCAGGCCAACCACGCGCTGGCCGAGCTCGAGGGCGTTGCCGACGTCGCCGGGCTGACCCAGGTGCACCGGGCGCGGACCCTGCTGCTGGCCGAGCGCGTCCCGGAGGCCCTCGACGTGGTCGCGGCGATGGCGACCGACCCGTCCACCAGCAAGCGCGCGCGGACCGAGGCGCTGCTGGTCGCCGCCGCCGGGCACCTGGCCACGGGCGACCGTCCGGTGGCGGTCGCCGCGCTGCAGCGCGCGGTCGCGCAGGTGGTCGAGCACCAGGTGCCGCGAGCGCTCGCGACGGTGCCGCGCGCGGCCCTCGACGACCTGCTCGCCGACGTACCGGCGCTGGGTCCGCTGCTGGCCCTGCTCGACGAGCGCGGCGTCGGCGACGTCTACCCGCCCTCGGTGCAGATCGTCACCGTCACGGACCGGGAACGTGAGCTGCTCCGCGACCTCGGCACCGACCGGACCCTCGCCGAGATCGCTGAGTCGACGTACGTCTCGGTGAACACCGTGCGCACCCACCTGGCCAACCTGCGCCGCAAGCTCGACGCCCGGTCCCGCGACGAGGTGCTGGTGAAGGCGCGGCTCCTCGGGCTGCTCGAGGGTGAGGCCGGCTAGCGAACGCCGTAGGGCTTCTTGCCGTCCAGGAGATGCCTCATCGCCGAGGCGTGCTTCACGACGGTGGCCTCGTAGGTCTTCAAGAACCGCGCCTGGCCACGGTGCCCGGCGAGCGCCTCGGCACTACCGACCACGGAAGCGACCGCGGCAGGGAGCGCGTCGACGACCGAGTGAGCGATCGCGAGGACGTCGTCGTCCGTGCGGCCGATGTCCTCGGCGAGCTTCCGCCACGACTTGATGGTGACGTCGTGGAACCGTCGCGTCCCGCCGACCGCCATGGCGAGCCCGGCGGTGTAGCTCGAGATGGCGCCCTTCGGGACGCTGCGGCGGTCGTAGGTGAAGTACGGGGCCGCACTCTGCAGGTCGTAGAGGGGCGCGAGCCGCACCTGGGAGCCGGCGAGCAGCAGGCTGTAGTTCTTCGCATGAGCGTCGGTTCCTGCCGTCGCCCACGCGAACGCCTGGGCCGCCAGGAAGCGGTCGACGTCGGCTCGCGCGGCCACCCCTTGCAGCGCTTCGAGACGCTTGACGATCGCGACGATTCCCGGCCCGCCGTCGGTCTCGTACTTCGCGCCCGGAGGAAGGCGAAGCGCCTGGCACAGGTCTTCCTGGTGTACCCGGCGCATCGAGCCCTCGACCAGAAAGCGGTCGTACCTCTCGACGACGAGGACGGCGTAGCCGCCGATGTCCGCCACGGTGCTGGTGGCGACGTTGAGGCCGACCTGCGAGGCCAGCCTCAAGGTCAGGTGCTCGTTGAGCGCGTGGTTGGGGAGCGAGTCGTTGTAGGGCTTGAGGATGCGCGTGGTCGGTTCGGCACCGGTCGGCAGGCCCCAGCGGTCGGTCTTCTCGTCGTAGCGCAGCGCGAGCTTCGCCTGCGCCCCGGCCAGCGAGAACAGTCCGGCCTGCATCTCGGGGGTCCAGGCGGCTGGGTCCGTCCGCACCTCGGCCAGGCGCGCGGCGAGCTCGTCGTCGTCGAGCCACTGGACGCCGCCGTCGGCCAGCTCGGCGAGATCGATCGTCTCGGCGGCGGTGCCATCGGGGACCGGGACGAACTGCGCGGCACCTGCGACGTCCCGCCCGACGTGCTCGAGAAGCCGGAACGGGCTGTTCGAGGAGACGCCGAACAGCCTCCCCCACCGGTCGAGCACGTCGGAGCTGTCGGGCAACAGGTTCCGGAGCCAGTTGGTCACGGCCGACCCCCGGTACTCGACGGTGTCGACGGGAAGGCCGACCGAGAGAGGCGTGGCGTTCGGGTCCGCCGCGTAGCTCGGCTCGTACCGGAAGGACAGCGCTCCTCCGCGCGACGCCATCGTCAGCGTCCCGGCGACCACGCCCTCCATCACGACCGCGAGCGTGTTGGTCACGTGCCCGCCGTACGGTCGAGCACCGCCGCCAGGTCGACGGGCACCGCCACTCGCCCTGTCTTCGGCCGCGCAGCCGACCGGGACCTGGCCGCCGCCGTCGGCTTGGCAGCCGTCTTCGTCTCCTGCTTGAGCCCCGCCTTCGGGGTGGTGGCCCGCTCCCGGCGCGGGCGCTTCCGAGGCAGCGGTCGTGTTGTCGCCGCGCTGGGGTCCCACGTCGCCTCGAGCGTCATGCCCAGAACGGAAGCGACGCGGAGGAGCGAGTCCAAGGTGACGTTGGCCTGCCCGGTTTCGAGGCGGGTGACGACGAGGCGCGAAAGGCCGGCCAGATCCGCCAGCTCGACCTGGGACAGGTCAGCAGCACGGCGCGCTCGGCGCACCGCCTGACCCAGTGCCGCAGGACTGGTGAGGTCCACGCGTCTCACCTCTTCCATGTATCTCATGAATGACAGACCGGATCTGCATCACAAAAGTAACATGGCGCTAGGTATATCGAAAGATACAATCTCGTCTTGTATCTTCAAAGATACAAGACGCCCGGGACGTCAGTCGGCCATCAGCCGGCGGAACCCGCTGCGGTGGAACACCAGCGGTGGGCGCGTCTCGACCTTGCGCACCGCGTGCAGGCGGAGCAGGACGATGGTGTGGTCGCCGGCCTCGACCTCGGTCTCGATGGTGGTGTCGAAGCTGGCGAGCCCGTCGCCCAGCGTCGCCGCGCCCTCCGGGCTGAGCACCACGTCGAGCCCGTCGAAGCGGGCCTCGACGGGACCGGCGAGCTGCCGGGCCGCGACGCCGTGGTGGTCGGCGAGCACGGTGACGCCGAGGTGCAGGGCGCGGCGCAGGTCCGGCCAGGTCTTCGAGGTGTTCGCGATCGAGAACGAGACCAGCGGCGGGTCCAGGCTCACCGAGGTGAAGGAGCTCGCCGCCAGCCCGGTGACCCGGCCGTCGACCTCGGCCGCGACCGCGACCACCCCGCTCGGGAAGGTGCCGAACGCCTCCCGCAGCCGATCCTGGTCCAGGTCCTGGTTGGTCGGGAACAGGCCGCGCTCCACGGGCGGCTCCACCGGCTGCTCCACGCGCGCCGCGCTCACCGGGCGGCCTCGACCGGACGGGCGAGCCAGCTGGCGACGTACGGGCGGGTGGCGGTCAGCCAGTCGGCGTACGCCGCCGGGTCGTCGTGGGCGCTGTCGAGCACGAACAGGCCGCGGCCGGGCACGGTGCCGCCGAGCTCGGTGAGCACCGGGCGCAGGGTGAGCTCGGGTGCCAGCGCGTGCGCCGGTCCGGCGCCGAGGAGCAGCGGTACGGCGAGCCCGCGCAGCCCGGTGCCGCCGGCGAAGCGGTCCAGGAACAGCTTGAGCAGACCGGTGTAGGTCCCCTTGTACGTCGGACTCGCGACGACCACGAGGTCCGCGCGGCCGACCTGCTCGACCAGGTCGGCGACGACGGCTGAGGACCAGTCCAGCAGCGCCGGTCCCAGGGTGGCGAGGTCGACGACCAGGTCGGGATCGCCCCCGCCGAGCTCGCGGGCGACGTACGTGGCCGCGCGCAGGGTGCGGCTGGCGGGCTTCGGGTTGCCGACGACGACGGCGGTGCGGGTCATGACGCGGCCTCCTCGTTCTGATCACTTTTGTCTACTGAGATAGTAGACTTAATCAGGCGGGACATGGCAACCCAGCCACGCTCAGGGCGAGGGCCGCGGGCCGGCGTACGGGGAACGACGAAGGCCCGGCCCCGCTCGCTGCGGGTCCGGGCCATCTCGTGGGTGGCAGGTGCAGGATTCGAACCTGCGTAGGTATACACCGACGGATTTACAGTCCGCTCCCATTGGCCGCTCGGGCAACCTGCCAGTGCTTCGCTCACGCCGTTAGGGTGAGCAGCGCAGCCGAGGATAGCGCAGCAACGGCGTCAGAGATAAATCAGCACAGGAGGAACCCGGTCATGGCCGACTCGTCGTTCGACATCGTGAGCAAGATCGACCGCCAGGAGGTCGACAACGCGCTCTCCCAGGCGGCCCGGGAGATCTCCCAGCGCTACGACTTCAAGGGCACCGGCGCCGAGATCAAGTGGTCCGGCGAGAAGACCGTCGAGATCGCCGCGAACGCCGACGACCGCGCCAGCGCGGTGCTCGAGGTGTTCAAGGAGAAGCTCATCAAGCGCGACGTCTCGCTGAAGATCCTGGACGCCTCCGAGCCGCGCCAGTCCGGCCGCGAGTCGAAGATCACGGTGAACCTCAAGGAGGGCATCACCTCCGAGGACGCCAAGAAGGTCGGCAAGCTCATCCGCGACGAGGGCCCCAAGGGGGTCAAGGTGCAGGTCCAGGGCGAGGAGCTCCGGGTGACCTCGAAGAGCCGCGACGACCTGCAGGCGGTCATCGCCCTGGTGAAGGGCCAGGACTACGACTTCGCGGTGCAGTTCACCAACTACCGCTGAGGATTCCGGATGCGGTTCTTGGCTGGTGCCGTGGTGGCGTTGACGATGTCCGTGGGAGCCGTCGCCGCGCCTGCGGAGGCTGCCGTCTCCATCAGCCTCCGCGCGGACCACACGACGCTCATGTCGGGCTCCACCGTGGTCCTGTCGGGCAGGTCGCCTGCCGCCAGGGTGGGCCGGGTCGTCGTTCTCCAGCGCCGGTTCGGAGGTGCCTGGTCCAACGTCGCCCGGCGCACCCTCGGACCGACCCACTCCTACCGGTTCGTCGTCCGACCACCGCGAGGGACCCAGCTGTACCGGGTGTTCGCGCCGCGCAGCCAGGGTCAGCCCGCAGCCTCCAGCCGGCCCGTCACCCTGTCCGTTCGCTGGACCCCCGTCGTCCGTACGACCGTGTCAGCCGTGCTGCGACCCGGCAACGTGTGGGCGACCCGGGTGACCGGGGTGACGGTCCCCCTGGTCGCTCTGTGGAGCCAGCGCTGGGATCCGGGAACGAGTGCCTGGGTCGACTCGGGAGACCTGGCCGCGGTCGCGGGACCGGACGGGCGGTTCTCGCTCGAGCGGGTCGAACCGCAGAGGTTTCGCCTGACGGTGCGGCCATCGGGCTCGCGCCTGGCCGGCTACTCGGCGACGCTCTCGGTGCTTCAGCCCCCCATCCCCCTGGTGCTCGACGACGCGACCCGGATCGAGCACGTCCTTCCGGACGCGGAGGGCGTCGTCCCGCTCTCCGTGACCGCAACTGCCGGCACGTTGATCTCGGTGACGGGGCGGTCCGAGGTCTTCGGCCCGGATGGCGGACTGGTCGTGGAGGAGATGCCCGACACGCGCGACATCACCAGCTTCCGCGCCCTGAGCACCGGCACCTACACACTGCGATGGCACCCGCTTCCGATCACCACGGATCCTGTGGAGATCTGGGCCACCACTCCCAAGGTCGTCGGGTTCGACGTCGCCGGCCTGTGCTGCAGGATCCAGCAGGACCTGCCCGGGCAAGTCGTCGAGGCACGCTTGCTGGCCCAGTCGGGCGACCTGGTGGTCCTCGACCAGAGCATCTATCCCTCCTCGACCGACGGCATCGGCCTGCGGGTGTTCCTGGATCCTGCGGGGAGTCCCCTGCAACCCGATCGGGTGTGGGACAACACCGACACCCAGACGTCGTTCTTCCGGATCGCGACCAGCGGCAGCTACACCCTGCGCTACCTGCCGCGCAGCACGACGTCCGACATGTCACTCGGCCCTGATCTCTCCCTCGCGCCCACTACGGACCTGGTGATGGGCGCGGAACCGACCTGGGTCCGAACGACGACCATCCCCGGCGTCGCCCGCGCGCGCTTCTCCGCGGTCGCGGGGCAGACGGTCCTGCTGACGATGAGCGAGTTCGGCGAGGTCCTCTCGCCGTCGGGGCTGGCAACGAACGTCTTCGGGCCGCAGCAGTGCCTGCCCATCACCGAGACCGGAACTCACGATCTCCTCGTGGTCGACGACAACCTGGTCTCGGTCGAGGTGGTCCGCGCATGTCCCCACGGGACCTAAGCGCGGCGATCGCTCAGATCTTGGCGCCACCGTCGACGTACAGCGTCTGCCCGGTGATGTACGACGCCTCGTCGCTGCACAGGAACGCGACCGCCGCCGCGATGTCCTCCGGGTGACCCACGCGGCCGACCGGGTTCCGCTCGGCACCGAGCCGGCGGAACTCCTCGACGCCCATGCCCAGCCGGGCCGCGGTCGCGTCGGTCATCTCGGTGACCACGAACCCGGGGGCGATGGCGTTGACGTTGACGCCGAACGGGCCGAGCTCGATGCCCAGCGAGCGGGTCAGGCCCTGCACGCCCATCTTCGCGGCGGCGTAGTTGGCCTGGCCGCGCTTGCCGAGCGCGGAGGTGCTGGAGAGGTTGAGCACCTTGCCGTAGCGCTGCTCGACGAAGTGCGCCTGCACCGCCTTCGTCATCAGGAAGGCACCGCGCAGGTGCACCCGCATCACCAAGTCCCAGTCGTCCTCGGTCATCTTGAAGACGAGGTTGTCCCGGGTCACGCCGGCGTTGTTCACCAGCACGTGCACGCCGCCGAGCTCGGCGACGACCCGGCCGACCGCGGTCTCGACCGAGGCCCCGTCGGCGATGTCCGCGCCGAGGCCGACGGCCTTCGCACCGGGGGCCAGCGGCAGCGACCGGGCGGCCTCCTCGGCACCGGCCTCGTCCAGGTCGAGCACCGCGACCGAGGCGCCCTCCTCGGCCAGCCGGGTGGCGATGCCCAGCCCGATCCCCCGTGCCGCTCCGGTGATGACGGCGACCCGTCCCTGGTAGCGCCCCATGTCTATCTCCTCGTCTCGTTCTCGGTCGCCGGCCGCGGCTCCGGCACCAGCAGCCGGACCGTCTCGGCGATGCAGGCGGGCTTGGCCTCCCCGTCGATCTCGACGGTGTAGCGGACGACGCCCTGGGTCCCGGCCGCGGTGTCGGTGACGCCGTCGAGCGACGCGTGCGCACGGATCCGGGACCCGACCCGCACCGGCTGCGGGAAGCGCACCCGGTTCAGGCCGTAGTTGACCGACATCCGGGTGCCGCCGACCGTGAAGATGCCCCGGCCGAGGACCGGGATCAGCGACAGGGTCAGGTACCCGTGCGCGATCGGTGCGCCGAACGGTCCGGCCGCGGCCCGGTCCACGTCGACGTGGATCCACTGGTGGTCCTCGGTCGTCGCCGCGAACGCGTCGATCCGCTCCTGGTCGACCTCGAACCAGTCGCCCGCGCCGAGGTCGGACCCGGCCGCCGCCCGGAACTCCTCGATGCTCGCGAAGTGCCGAGCCGCGCTCACGCGAGCAGCTCGAAGATGGTGGCGTTGGCCTGGCCACCGCCCTCGCACATCGTCTGCAGCCCGTAGCGGATGCCGTTGTCGACCATGTGGTGGACCAGCGTCGTCGCGATCCGCGCACCCGAGCCGCCGAGCGGGTGACCGAGCGCGATCGCGCCGCCCAGCGGGTTCAGCCGCTCCTCCGGCACGCCGAACTCGGCCTGCCAGGCCAGCGGGACCGAGGCGAACGCCTCGTTGACCTCGAAGGCGCCGATGTCCTCGAGGCTCAGCCCGGAGCGCTCCAGCGCCTTGGTGGTCGCCGGGATCGGGCCGGTGAGCATGATGTTCGGGTCGCTGCCGGCGACCACAGCGGTGTGCACCCGCACCAGCGGCGTCCAGCCGTGGGCGGCGGCCACCTCGGAGGTGGTGATGAGCACCGCGGCGGAACCGTCGCTGATCTGGGAGGCGTTGCCGGCACTGACCACGCCGTCGGCCTGGAACGGGGTCTTCAGGCCGGCCAGGGTCTCCACCGTGCTCTCCGGCCGGATGCCCTCGTCGGCACGCACCGTCCCGTCCGGGGTCTCGATCTCGACGAGCTGCCGCTCGAACGCACCGGCCTCGACCGCGGCGGCGGCGCGCTGGTGGGACCTGACCGCATAGGCGTCCAGGTCGGTGCGGCTCAGCGACCAGCGCCGGGCGATCTCCTCGGCCCCGAGACCCTGGTTGGGCATCCCCGGGCCGTAGCGCTTCTCGTAGAGCGTGCCGATCGGGACCTGGTCGCCGTACGAGCTGCCCATCGGGACCCGGGACATCGACTCGACGCCGCCGGCCACGACCACGTCACCGTGGCCCGCGATCACGCTCGCGGCCGCGAACGAGATCGCCTGCTGCGACGAGCCGCACTGGCGGTCGACGGTGGTGCCCGGCACCGACTCCGGCCAGCCCGCCGACAGCACCGCGGTGCGGCCGATGTCGAAGGTCTGCTCGCCGACCTGCCCGACGCAGCCCCAGACCACGTCGTCGACGAGCGTGGGGTCCAGCGACGCGGCGGTCGCGAGCCCCTGCAGTACCTGCGCGGACAGGTCCGCGGGGTGCACCCCCGCGAGCATCCCGGCCCGCTTGCCGATCGGCGACCGCACGGCCTGCACGATCACGGCGTCTCTCATGTCCATCTCTCCTCTGTCGTGTGGTTCGATTCAGCTCTCGCGGCGCAGCGGGAACGCCCAGGGGCGCATCGGCGAGCCGGTGGCGCCGCGCAGCTTCAGGCAGGCGGCCAGGAAGGCGAACTCGTGCACGCCGGCCGCGGCGATCTCCTCGAGGTTGAGCGCCTCGACGAGCGGGGCACCGGCCTCGGCGAGCATGAAGGTGTGCACCGGCGTGTAGTTGTCCTCGTCCTCGGCCGGGCCCTGCTCGACGCAGATGGTGTCCGAGCCGATGATCATCGCGCCCTTCTCGACCAGGTGCACCGCCGTGGCGCGGGTGATGCCCGGAGGGTTCCCGCCCCAGCCCTCCTTGTCGGGCCAGTTCTTCATCCGGCCGGTGCGGATCAGCACCACGTCGCCCTCCTGGACGTCGACGCCCTGGGCGGCCAGGCACTCCTCGACGTCCTCGGGCGTGATGCCGTACCGGTCGGGCAGCATCTCCACCCCACGCAGCGCGGCGAAGTCCAGCAGCACGCCACGCGCCACGATCGGCGGCATCTTGTCGGCACCGGAGACCTCCCAGTGACGGCTTCCCAGGTGCTCGTGCTCGGTGAAGTTGTTGAAGATCCGGCCGTTGTAGCCGTAGTGGTTCAAGGTGTCGATGTGGGTCCCGGTGTGGGTGTACATCAGCACCGTGTCGCCGGAGTAGCTGACGTACTCGGGCATCTCCTTCGGGAACCCGGGCACGCCTTCGACGACGGTTCCGTGCGGCGTGTGCGTCATCCAGATCTGGTACGGCGGGTCACCCATCAGCTGCCACGACGGCATCCCGATGAAGTAGTCCACGGACAGGTCGAACATCTGGGTGGCATCGACCCGGCTCATCACGGCCTGCCGCGACTCCGGGGTCATCAGGTTCAGCCGGCCGATCTGGTCCTCGGGCCCGAACGGGCTGGTGCCCACGTGCCGGTTCGCTCCGGATGCGGGGTTGTCGGTCATGGGGTCTCCTTCACTCGGCTGGTACGGCGGGCGCCGCCAGGTGGAAATCGGTCAGTCGCTGGTAGGCGTCCGCGACCCGGAGCACGGTGGCCTCGTCGAAGGGCCTGCCGATGACCTGCATCGAGACCGGCATGCCCTGGGTGTCGACACCGACCGGGACGGCGCACGAGGGCAGGCCGGCCAGGTTCCACTGCGGCGTGAACGCCGCCGTCGTCCAGCGGTCCATCATCGTCGGGTCGGTCTCCTGGAGGAGCCTGGCGCCGTTGGCCATCGTCGGCGCGACCATCACGTCGCAGTCACCCAGCGCCGCCACGGCCTCGGCACGGAAGAGGGCCGCGATCCTGGTCGCCTGGACGTAGTCGTTGCCGCCGTACAGGGCACCCCGGGCGAGCAGTCCGCGGACGTAGACCCCGTAGTCGGACCAGCGCGCGGCCAGCTCGTCGCGGTGCAGCGCCAGGCCCTCGCAGAGAAGCACGATCGTGGTCGCGATCCGGGCCAGGTCGACGTGCGGCAGGTCCACCTCGACGACCTCCGCACCGGCGGCGCGGAGCACGTCGAGAGCCTCGCTCACCCGGGCCCGGACCACCGGGGCCACGTTGCCCTCGTCGAGGAAGTACGGCGCCACCCCGATCCGCAGGCCCGCCACCGAGCCGGTCAGCAGCGCCGGGTACGCCGGCACCGGAGCACTCCCGGCCGGCTCGGCGATCGCCTGCAGCAGCGCCGCACAGTCCCAGGCCGAGCGGGCCATCGGCCCGACGGTGTCCAGCGTCGGTGCGAGCGACATCAGTCCGGCCGCCGACACCAGGCCGCGGGTGACCTTGAGACCGGTCGTGCCGGTGAGCGCCGCCGGGTGCCGCACCGAGCCGGCGGTGTCGCTGCCCAGTCCGCCCAGCGCCATCCCGGTGGCGATCGCGATCGCGTTCCCGCTGCTGGACCCGCCGGCGTAGCGCGCGGGGTCCCAGGGGTTGTGCGGCATCGGGAAGCCGACCGCCGGGTCGTTGAGCCCGAGGGCGAACTCGTTCGTGGTGGTCTTGCCGAGCACGACCCCGCCGGCCGCGCGCACCCGCGCCACGGCGGTCGCGTCCCGGGTACCGTCCCAGCCCGGCGGCACCACCCTGCTGTTGGCCCGGGTCGGGCCCTCGACGGTGGCGAGCACGTCCTTGACCGCCACCGGGATGCCGTGCAGCGGGCCCCGGTCGCGCCCGGCCGCGAGCTCCTGGTCGGCCCGCTCGGCCGCCTCCAGCGCGGCCTCGCGGAAGGTGCTCACGTAGGCACCCAGCTCCTCGTCGAGGCGGTCGATCCGGGCGAACGCGCCGGCCGTCAGCTGCACGGCCGTGGTACTGCCGTCCCGCAGCCGGGCAGCGGTCTGCTCGATGGTGGCGCCCGGCACGGTGGGCCGCGACGGAGGCAGGTCCGCGACGGCCGGGAAGACCGTCGGCGTGGAGGTGTCCAGAGCGCCGTCGGTGACCCCGCGGTGCACCGCGTCGGCCTGCCCGCGCAGCGTCGGGTAGTCGCGCGCGATCGAGGCCAGCTCGTCCGCGCCGACCTTCAGGCCGGCCACGTCGAGCAGGGCCCGGACACGCTCCTCGGTCATCGGTCCAGCAGCCCGGTGTACCGGCCGCGGAGCATGTCGCGGCTGATGATCATCTTCTGCGTCTCGGTGCTGCCCTCGCCGATCCGGCGGATGCGCAGCTCCCGGTACCAGCGCTCCAGCGGCAGGTCCTTGGTCACGCCGTACCCGCCGTGGATCTGGATGGCCCGGTCCACGACCCGGCCGGCCGCCTCCGTTGCCACGATCTTGGCCATCGCCACCTCGGTGCGGAACGGCTTCCCGCTGTCGGCCCGCTCGGCCGCGTCCAGGGTGATGAGCGCCGCCGAGCGCAGGTCGATCTCGCTGTCGACGAGCATCCACTGGATGCCCTCGTGGTCGGCGAGCTTGGCGCCGAAGACCGAGCGGGTGCCGGCGTACTCGACCGCCATCCGGTGGGCCATCATCGCGACGCCGAGACAGCCGGCGGCGTACGGGATCCGGTTCTTGGTCAGCCGCTCGGTGGCCAGCGAGAAGCCCTGCCCGACCTCGCCCAGCACCGCCGAGGCCGGCACCCGGACGTCGTCGAAGGAGAGCTCGGTCGGGTAGTGGCCCGAGCGCAGCGTGTGGATCACCCGCCGGACCGAGAAGCCCGGGGTGTCCGCGTCCACGATGAAGCAGGTGATGCCGTCGCGGCCGGAGCCCTGGTCACCGGTCCGGGCGAAGACCAGCCCGAAGTCGGCGGTGTCCGCACCGCTGATGAAGGTCTTGCTGCCGTTGATGATCCAGTCCGAGCCGTCGCGCTTGGCCCGGGTCTGGATCGACCGGGCCGGGTCGCTGCCGCCGGACGGCTCGGTGAGCGCGAAGAACGACTTCTTCTCCCCGCGCAGCACCGGGTAGAGGTAGCGCTCCTTCTGCTCCTCGGTGCCGTCGTAGAGCTGGCCCATGTCCGGCTGCCCGAAGGCCGCGTAGCAGGGGGCGTACAGGCCGGCGCGGTGCTGGGACATCTCCATCGCGAGCAGCGTCCGGGTGACGATGTCCAGCCCGGCGCCGCCGAACTCCTCGGGCACGTCGATGTTGTAGAGGCCCATCTGCTTGGTCTTGACGACCAGCCCGGCCAGGACGTCGGGGCTCAGCTCGCCCTCGTCGGGGTCGAGCTCGAACTCGAGCGGGACGATCTCGGTGCGGACGAAGCGCCGGACGTTGTCGATCAGGTCGCGCTGCACATCGGTGACGGCGAAGCCCATGGTTGCTGTTCTCCCGTTCTAGTTCGGTCGGATGTGCCCGAGCCGGTGGCCGGCGTCGGCGAGGTTGCGCGGCGGTGCCCCGTGCTCGTTGGCGAACACCTGCACCAGCTCGCGGTACCGGGACAGGTACGCGTTGGTCCGCTCGTAGCGGAAGCGGAGTCCCGGCTGGCCGAGCCACTCCTGCAGCCGGCCGCGCAGCCCGAAGGGACTGTGCCCGCCGGCGTAGTCGATGGCGATGGTGCCGCCCTCGTCGGCGACCTCGAACACCCCGAGGGCACCGGGCACCTGGCCCAGGCTCTCCTCGGTCAGCGGTGTCCAGGGCTTGGTCATCGAGACGCTCATCGGGCCGCCACCTCCTGCCGGTCGCCGATAGTCGCGCCGGTGGTAGCGCCGGCGGGTGCAGGCAGCAGCGCCTGGGGAATCTCCAGGTAGCGGGAACGCACGTACTCTCCTAGTCCCTTGGCCTGCGGGTCGGGCCGGGTGGTGGCGGCGACCCCGTCGCCGAGCAGCCCGTGCACGACGAAGTTGATCGCGCGCAGGTTCGGCAGCTCGAAGCGGTCGATCTCCAGGTCGGCCGCCTCGGTGAGCAGCAGCCGCAGCATCGGCACGTCCAGGTGCTCGCGCAGCCAGGCGTAGCCGGCATCGGTGCGCGCCCACAGGCCGATGTTCGCGTTGCCGCCCTTGTCGCCGGAGCGAGCCCCGGCCAGTCGGCCGAGCGGGGCCAGCACCGTCTCCTCGTCCTCGGCAGCGACGCTCGTCCGCGGCTCCTCGAGCGGCCCCTGGTAGCCGCGGTACGGCGTGGTCGGCGGAGCCGGCACCGGCAGCCGCCGGCCGTCGGCGAGCACGACCTCCGGGCGGAGCACCTCGGCGGGCACCAGGGTCGGCCAGTACACGCCGTACGCGCTGGCGCTGCGCTCGGCGCGCTCGATCCACATGCCCGGGTAGCCGCTCATCCCGAAGTCGCCGATGGCGTTGAAGAACCGCCGGCCGACCCGGGTCTCGTCGGCGTCCTTGAGGGTGATCCGCAGCCGGGCCTCGGCCTCGGTGCTCGCCGGTGCGTCCGGGGTGTCGGTGCGCAGCAGCCGTACGTCGGCCTCCGCGAAGGTGTCCAGCCCACCGAGGGCCTCGTCCAGGGCACGCACGGTGTGCTCGGCCTTCGCCTCGATGTCGAGCCCGGTGAGGATGAAGGTGGCGCTGTTGCGGAAGCCGCCGTGGTAGTTGAGGCAGACCTTGGTGGTCTCCGGCGCGGGCAGCCCGCGGACGCCGCCGATGCGGACCCGGTCGGGAGCCTCCTGGGAGAGCTCGATGGTGTCGAACCGGGCGATCACGTCCGGGTTCAGGTAGTCCGGCGACGCGGTCTCGTAGAGCACCTGCGCGGTGACGGTCTCCACCGTGACCGCGCCGCCGGTGCCGGGGTGCTTCGTGATCACGCTGGAGCCATCGTCGAAGACCTCGGCGATCGGGTACCCCGGCAGGCCGCCGGAGTCCCCGAGCTCGGTGAAGAAGGAGTAGTTGCCGCCGGTGGCCTGCGGCCCGCACTCGATGACGTGCCCGGCGACGACCGCGCCGGCGAGCCGGTCCCAGTCGTCGGGCTTCCAGCCGAACGCCCAGGCGGCCGGACCGACCACCAGCGAGGCGTCGGTGACCCGCGGGCAGACCACCACATCGGCGCCGGCGTCGAGCGCGGCGGCGATGCCCCAGCCACCGAGGTAGGCGTTCGCGGTCACCGGCTCGACACCGGCCTCGGCCAGGCTCTGCCCGGTGCCCAGGTGCGCCAGCGACTCACCGTCGCGCTGCAGCGCGGGGATCCTGCCGAGCAGGTCGTCGCCGTCGACGTAGGCGATGCTCGGGTGCAGGCCCAGGCGCTCGGCGAGCCGGCCCAGCTCGGCGGCCAGCCCTGACGGGTTGAGCCCGCCGGCGTTGCTGACCACCTTGATGCCCCGGTCCAGGCAGGTGCCGAGGACCTGCTCCATCTGGGTCAGGAACGTGGTGGCGTACCCGGCAGCGGGGTCCCGCTGTCGGCTCTTCCAGAGGATCAGCATGGTCAGCTCGGCGAGGTAGTCGCCGGTGAGCACGTCGATCGGGCCACCCTCGACCATCTCCCGGGCCGCGGCCAGCCGGTCCCCGTAGAAGCCGGAGCAGTTGCCGATCCGCAGCACCTCTCGCGCGTCGGTCATCTCGTCCTTCTCGTCGTTCTCGTCGTTCTCGTCGTTCTCATCGCGGCAGCGCGACGGAGGCGCTGGCGATCGCGCACACCACCCCGTCGGCCTCGCGGGTCTCGGTCAGGTCCAGGTGCACCAGGCCTTGCGTGTCGTCGACCGGCTCGATCCCGGTCACCTCGCCGGCGCAGACCAGCACGTCGCCGGGCACCGCGAACCGCTTGACCGAGACCTCCAGCCGGACGAGCCGTCCGGCGGTGCCGATCCAGTCGGTGCAGAGCGAGACCAGGAAGGCGCCGTGCAGGTGCGACTGCACCAGCACGTCGGGGTAGCCCTCCTCGGCGGCGTACTCCGGGTCGACGTGGATGCGGTGGGTGTTCCAGGTGATGGCGCTGTACCGGAACAGCTGGACCCGCGTCGGCGTACGGCGCAGCTCCGGGATGCGGTCGCCGATCCGGAGGTCGTCCAGCCGGGGGCCGGTGGTCGTGGCGGTCATCGGAGCAGCACCTTCCGGGTCGAGGTCAGCAGCAGCCGGCCGTCCTGGTCGACGAACTCGTGCCGGTAGCGCACGACGATGAAGGCGCCCTTGCTGCCCTGCACCAGCTCGGCGTCGAGCATCGCGGTCCGCTCGACCACCGAGGTCCCCGCGGTGATCGGCGCGTGGAACTCCATGTCCTCGCCACCCCCCATCACCCGAACGCCCTGGGCGGGCAGGCTCTCGAGGGCGCTCAGCGGCACCCCGTCGGAGCGCAGTCCTTCCTCGGGCGGTCCCTCGTCCCACACCGAGACCGCGGTCACGAAGTTCGGCGGCGCCACGATGTCGGCGTGGCCGTGGGCCCGGGCGACGTCGGTGTCGTAGTAGAGCGGGTTGGTCTCGCCGATCGCCCGGGCGTAGCGGCGGATCATCACCGCGGTGATCTGGCCCAGGTCGTGGCTGGTCTCGACACCGACTTGGGTGCGGATCGAGGCGAGGACGGACTCGTCGACGGTCATCGGTTCTCCTAGACGACGTTCTCGTCGCGCAGCCGGCGGAGCTCGTCGGCGGTCAGGCCGAGCTTGGCGGCAAGCACGTCGTCGGTGTGCTCGCCGAGCGCGGGGGCGGCGGTGCTGGGCACCGGGGCCGAGCCGGTCAGGTGCAGCGGGCTGCCGAAGACGTAGCCGATCTCGCCGTTCTCGCCGGCGACCGGCCGGATCATCGCGTCGGTGCCGACCAGCGGGCCGGACATCACCTCGGCCAGGCTGAGAACCGGCGCGCACGGCACCCCGGCCTGCTGCAGCCGGGCGACCAGGTCGTCACGGCCGATCCCGCCGGCCCACCCGGCGACGATGTCGTCGAGCTTGTCCATCTGCGCGACCCGGGCCGGCGGGGTGGCACACGTCGGGTCGTCGGCCAGGTCCTGGCGGTCCATCAGCCGGCACAGCGTCTGCCAGTGCCCGTCGGTCATGCACAGGATCGCGACCCACCCGTCGGCGGCCGGGTAGACGTTGTACGGGCAGACCGCGAGGCCGCCGTGCCGGTTCCCGGTGCGCTCGGGCAGGGTGCCGCCGCTGTCCAGGAAGCCGGCGATGTTCGAGGTCAGCGAGGGGATCACCGCGTCCTGCATGGCCACCTCGACGTGCTGGCCGCGGCCGGTCGCGGTGCGCTGGTACAGCGCCGCCATGATCGCGCCGAACAGGTGGGTGCCGCCGAAGAAGTCCGCGACCGCGGCACCGGCCTTGGTCGGCGGCTGGTCCGGGTGCCCGGTCGCGGACATCACCCCGGACACCGCCTGGATGGTCAGGTCCATCGCCCGCTGCTCGGCCTGCGGGGTGCGCGCGCCGTAGCCACGGCCGGAGGCGAGGATGACCCGCTCGTTGACGGCGGCCAGCTCGTCGTACCCGAGGCCGAGCCGCTGCAGGGTGCCCGGCGCGAAGTTCTCCACCACCACGTCGGCCTGCTCGACCAGACGGAGGAAGAGCTCCTTGCCGCGCGGGTCCTTGAGGTTCAGCCGCAGGCTCTGCTTGCCGCCGTTGAGGAGCTCGAAGGCCGCGGTCTGCTGCTCGCCCACGACCCGCCAGCGCACCGGCTCGCCACCGAACGGCTCGATCTTCACGATCTCGGCGCCGAGCTGGGACATCAGCAGGGTGCAGTACGGGCCGTTGTAGACCTGGCTGAGGTCCAGGACGACGATGCCGTCGAGGGCGTGGGTGGCGGTCACTGGCGAGTCCTTCGTGAAGCCGAGCGGTCGGGCTGATGAACAGAAAACATACTACTGCGTAGGTCGGAGGTCAATGCCCTGGCCGGTCACAGCGACCGGGCGATGAGCTCCTTCTGGATCTCGTTGGCGCCGCCGTAGATGGTCTGCGCCCGGGCATCGGCGTAGAGCCGGGCGATCGTGTACTCGGTCATGTAGCCGTAGCCTCCGTGCAGCTGCAGGCACTTGTCGATCACCCGGCACTGCACCTCGGTGAGCCACCACTTGCACATGCTCGAGGTCGGCAGGTCCAGGCCGGTGTCGAGGTGGGTGGCCATGCAGTCGTTGAGGAAGGTGCGGGCGACCTTGGCGAGCGTGGCGCACTCGGCGAGCTCGAACCGGACGTGCTGCAGGTCGAACAGCGGCGCCCCGAAGGCCTCGCGCTGCTTGACGTACTCGGTGGTGACCGCGACGGCCAGCTCGGTGGCGGTGACCGCGGTGATGCCGATGATGAGCCGCTCCTGGGGCAGCTGGCCCATCATCATCGCGAAGCCCTCCCCCTCGGCGCCGAGCAGGTTCTCCGCAGGCACCAGCACGTCGTCGAAGAAGAGCTCGTTGGTGTCCGAGCCGTGCTGGCCGATCTTGTCCAGCGGGCGGCCGCGGGTGAACCCCTCCGCGCCCTCGGTCTCCACCACCAGCAGGGAGATCCCCTTCGCTCCCTTCGACGGGTCGGTCGAGCAGGCCACCACCACGAGGTCGGCGCTGCCGCCGTTGGTGATGAAGATCTTCGAGCCGTTGATCCGCCAGCCGTCCGCGGTCCGCTCGGCCCGGGTCCGGATCGCCTTGAGGTCCGACCCGGCCGACGGCTCGGTCATCGCCAGCGCCCCGATCAGCTCGCCGGTCGCCATCCGCGGCAGCCAGCGGCGGCGCTGCTCCTCGGTGCCGTAGTGGTGGACGTAGTGCGCCACCACGCCGGTGTGCATCGCGTTGCCCCAGGAGCGGTCACCGTGCCGGGCGTAGGCCTCCTGGATGGTGGCCTGGTGCAGGAAGCTGCCCCCGCCGCCGCCGTACTCCTCGGGGATGCTGGCGCAGAGCAGGCCCAGCTCGCCGCAGCGCAGCCAGAAGTCCCGCTCCACGTGCCGCTGCGCCTCCCACCGCTCCCGATGAGCCGGCACCTCGCGGTCGAAGAACGCGGTGGCCATCGCGAACAGGTCGACGGCCTCGCCGGTCATCCACGGCCGGGGCGTCGCGTCCATCATCCTCTGCCTCCCCTCAGCACCGCTCGAGGACGGAGGCCGTGCCGAGCCCGCCACCGCAGCACATGGTGACCAGGGCATAGCGGCTCCCGGTGCGCTCCAGCTCGTGGACGGCCTTGGTGACCAGGACCGTGCCGGTGGCGCCGAGCGGGTGGCCGAGCGCGATCGCGCCGCCGTTGACGTTGACCCGGTCCAGGTCGGCGCCGTGCTCCTTGACCCAGGCGAGCACGACCGCGGCGAAGGCCTCGTTGATCTCGACCAGGTCGATGTCGCCGAGCGCCAGACCGGTCCGCTCCAGGATCGCCGTGGTCGCCGGGATCGGGCCGGTCAGCATCAGCTCCGGGTCCGACCCGACCAGCACCGAGTCGACCAGCCGGGCCCGCGGGCGCAGCCCGAGCGCGTCCGCGCGCTCCCGGCTCATCAGCAGCACCGCGCTCGCCCCGTCGGAGACCTGCGAGGAGCTGCCCGCGGTGTGCAGGCTGGCCGGCACCCGGTCGGGCTGGTTGAGCCGCAGCCCGGCCAGCCCCTCGCGGGTGGTCGGGCGCAGGCCCTCGTCCCGCTCCACACCCCCGACCGGGACCAGCTGGCCGGCGAACCGGTCCTCGGCCCAGGCGCGGGCGGCCCGGTCCTGGGAGGACTTGGCGAACTCGTCCAGCTCGTCGCGGCTCAGCTCCCAGCGCTCGGCGATCCGGTCGGCGGCCTCGAACTGGATCACCGGCTCGTACACCTCGGCGTACCGGCCTCCCCGCGGGTGCCCGTGCGGCCCGTCGGGGGGCATGTTGCTGCCCAGCGGGACCCGGCTCATCACCTCGACGCCGCAGGCGATCACCACCTCGGCGAGGCCGCCCGCGATCTGCGCGTGCGCCATCAGCTGGGCCTCCTGCGAGGAGCCGCACTGGGCGTTGACGGTCACGGCCGGCACCTCCAGCGGGAGGCCGGCGGTCAGCCAGGCGTTGCGGGTGACGTTCGCGGCCTGCATGCCCAGCTGACCCACGCAGCCGCCGATCACGTGGTCGACCTCGGCACCGGTCAGGGCGTTGCGGTCCAGCAGTCCGCGGAGCACGTCGCCGAGCAGCTCGTTGGCGTGCTGCCCGGACAGGCCGCCGTTCCGCTTGCCGATCGGGGACCGGACCGCGTCGACGACGACCACCTCACGCATCGTCGCTCCAGCGGTTCCAGCGGACGATCTCCTCGACCGGCGGGCGCCGGGCGGGCTTGAACTCGTCACCCACGGTGTAGGCGACCGGCAGCAGCGCGATCGGCGTGCTCTCGTGGGGCAGGCCGAGCAGGTCGCGGTAGCGCGGCTCGAGCCGGGAGCCGAACGGCGTGGTCAGCGCCGAGCCCATCCCACGCGAGCGCAGCGCGAGCTGGAAGCTCCAGATGGCCGGGAAGATCGAGCCGTAGAACGCCACCGGCGGCGTCGGCCGGGGCGCGTCGGTGCGCTCGGCCAGCCAGGGCACCAGCAGCACCGGCACCCGGGCGAGCACCTCGGTCAGGTGCATCGCGCTGTCCAGTACGCGCAGGGTCTGCGGGTCCTCGGTCCGGGCACGCCGCCGCTGGATCCGCGGCACCGTCTCCTCGGCGTACAGCGCGGCGACGCCCTCACGCACCTGCGGGTCGTCGACGACCAGCCAGCGCCACATCTGCCGGTTGCTGGCGGTCGGGGCCTGGATCGCCAGGCGCAGGCAGTCCAGCACGACCTCCCGCTCGACCGGGCGCTCGAGGTCGAGCCGCCGGCGTACGGACCGGGTGGTGCTGAGCACGTAGTCGGTCGCCGCGGGGTCCAGCCTCGGGTCGAGTCGGTCGTTCATGCCTCGCGCACCGCTTCCCGGTCGGACTTGTCCAGGAACTGCGCCACCTGGGTCTTGATGTCGTCGGTGCCGAAGGACTCGTACTCCGCGGCGAGCGCGAAGGGGAGCACCGAGGTGGCCGAGTCGAGCAGGTGCAGGTTGAGGGCGCGCTTGGTGTCACGCGCGGCCTGGGCCGGCAGCGCCGAGAAGCGGAGCGCGAACTCCTTCGCGGTCGCCAGCACGTCCGCGCCGGGCACGACCCGGTTGCACAGGCCCATCCGGAGCGCGTCGGCGGCCGGGATCCGGTCGCCGAGCAGGATGTACTCCTTCGCGGTGAGCATGCTGGTCATCCAGGGCCAGGTGACCGCGCCGCCGTCGCCGGCGACGAGCCCGATCTTCACGTGGGGATCGCTCATGAAGGCATCGTCCGCCATCACCACGAAGTCCGACATCGACGCCAGGCTGCAACCGAGCCCGACGGCCGGCCCGTTGACCGCCGCCACCACCGGGAGCTCGCAGGCCAGCATGGCCCGGACCAGCCGCTCGCCCTCCCGGATGTCCCGGCGCCGGGCGGTGATGTCGTGGTGGTTGCGGATGAAGTTCGGCACGTAGCCGCCGGCACTGAAGGTGCGGCCGGCACCGGTGATGACGACCGCGCGCGCCTCCTCGTCGTCGACGAGGAGGTCCCAGACCCGGCGCAGCGCCTCGTGCAGGTGGTCGTCGACCGCGTTGAGCTCCTCGGGCCGGTTCAGCGTGACGATCCGCAGCGGGCCCTCCTCCTCCACCAGCAGCGACGGCGCCAGGCGCGAGTAGTCCATGTCATGCCTCCTCAGAAAAAACCTACGTGGTAGTATGTCGCGGACAACCTGACCGCGCAACCACCTGGAGTAGAAACGTGGCCGACCTCGAGTACACCGTGCGGGACGGGATCGCGACGATCCTGCTCAACCGCCCGCGGGTGAAGAACGCCTTCACCTTCCCGATGATCGAGAGCTGGGCCCAGGCCCTGCGGGCCGCGGCCGCCGACGACGACGTCCGGGTGGTCGTGGTCACCGGCGCCGGCGACGCTTTCTGCGCCGGCATCGACCTGGACGCGTTCGCCGCGGAGGCGACCGGTCCGCTCGCGGTCAAGTCGCTCCTCGCCGACCGGATCCACCAGGTCGCGCGCGCGGTGGAGGACCTGGACAAGCCCCTGGTGGCGGCCGTCAACGGCACCGCCGTCGGCGCCGGCATGGACATGGCACTGATGTGCGACGTACGGCTGCTGGCGTCCTCGGCCCGGATGTCCGAGGGCTACATCCGGATCGGCCTGGTCCCCGGCGACGGCGGCTGCTACTACCTGCCCCGGATCGTCGGGATGGGCAAGGCCCTGGAGCTGATGTGGACCGGCGACTTCGTGGACGCCGAGGAGGCGCGCCGCCTCGGCATCGCCAACCACGTGTACGACGACGACCGCTTCGCCGAGGAGGTGCAGGCGTTCGCGAGCCGGCTCGCCGCCCAGCCGCCGATCACCCTGCGGATGATCAAGCGGGCGGCGTACCAGTCCGCCGGCACCGACGCCCGGACGGCGCTCGACCTGATCTCCTCGCACATGGCGGTGGTACACAGCACCCAGGACGCGGCCGAGGCGATGGCCGCGTTCCGCGAGCGCCGTACGCCGGTCTTCGGAGGCCGCTGATGAGCGACGACGCGATCCTGCTCGACCGCGACGGCGGCACCGCCCGGGTGACCCTCAACCGGCCGGACCGCAAGAACGCCCTCGACCCGGCCGGCTGGCGGCTGCTCCGCGACACCCTCGAGGACCTGGCCACCGACGACGAGGTCCGGGCGGTCGTGCTGACCGGAGCCGGCGGCGCCTTCTGCTCCGGGTCCGACCTCGGCGGCTCGTCCGGCGAGCACCCGCTGACCAAGATGCGCCGGCTCGACCGGGTCGCCGTCACCGTGCACGAGTTCCCCAAGCCGCTGATCGCCCAGGTGGACGGGGTCGCCGTCGGCGCGGGCGCCAGCCTCGCCCTCGCCAGCGACTTCGTGGTCGCCTCGACGGGCGCGCGCTTCGGCCAGCTGTTCGCGCGCCGCGGGCTCTCCGTGGACTTCGGCGGCTCCTGGCTGCTCCCCCGGCTGGTCGGCCTGCACCAGGCCAAGCGGCTGCTGATGCTCGCCGAGATGATCGGCGCCGAGGAGGCGCACGCCCTCGGCCTGGTCACCTGGGTGAAGCCGGCCGACGAGCTGGCGGACTTCGTCACGGACCTGGCCGGCCGGCTCGCCGCGCTGCCCCCGGTCGCCCTGGCGCAGTCCAAGGCGCTGCTGCACCAGGGAGCGACCCAGACGCTGCGTGAGGCGCTCGACAACGAGGCCCGCGCGCAGGCGGTCAACCTGGCCACCGAGGACGCCCCGATCGCCTACCGCGCGTTCCGCGACAAGGTGACCGACCCGGCGTACACGGGCCGCTGGGCCGTGCGCTGACGACGACAGAGAGGCAGCACCCGATGGACCTGTGGAACCTGCGGCCGGTGACGCTGCCGGCCGAGCTGGAGGGGCTGCGGCAGGAGGTCCGCGCCTTCCTCGACGAGGAGCTGGCCGCGGGCCGGTTCAGCACGCACTGCGACCAGTGGCTGGGCGGCTGGGACGCCGCGTTCAGCCGCCGCCTGGGCGAGCGCGGGTGGATCGGGATGGCCTTCCCCGCCCGGTACGGCGGCCGCGCGGCCGGCGCGCTGGCCCGGTTCGTCGTCACCGAGGAGCTGCTGGCCGCGGGCGCCCCGGTGGCCGCGCACTGGATCGCCGACCGGCAGTCCGGCCCGGGGCTGCTCCGGTTCGGCACCGAGGAGCAGAAGCAGACCTACCTGCCCGGCATCGCTCGTGGCGAGCGGTTCTTCGCCGTCGGGCTCAGCGAGCCGGACACCGGCTCCGACCTGGCCTCGGTACGAACCCGGGCGACCCGGGTCGACGCCGGCTGGCGGATCAGCGGGACCAAGGTGTGGACCAGCGGCGCGCACCTCGCGCACACCCTGGTCGTGCTCGCCCGGACGGCCCCGCTCGCCGACGGCGACCGGCACGCCGGGCTCGGCCAGTTCATCATCGACCTGCCCCACCCGGCCGTGCACATCCGGCCGATCCGGCTGCTCACGGGTGAGCACCACTTCAACGAGGTCGTCCTCGACGACGTCCTGGTCGCCGACGACCGGGTCCTCGGCGAGCCCGGCGACGGCTGGCACCAGGTGACCAGCGAGCTCGCGATGGAGCGCAGCGGCCCCGAGCGGATCCTGTCCACCTTCCCGCTGCTCGCGGCAGCCGTCCCCTCGCTCGGTCCCGGGGGCGCGAGCGCGCTCGGCGGCACGGTGGCCCGGCTGTGGGCGCTGCGCCAGCTCTCCCTCGCCGTCGCCGGGCGCCTCGAGGCCGGGGTCGCGCCGGCGGTCGAGGCCGCCGCGGTCAAGGACCTCGGCACCCGTTTCGAGAGCACCGTCATCGACCTGGTCCGCACCCTGGTCCGGGTCGAGCCGGACCCCGGCGCCACCGACGAAGTGACCCGGATGCTGGCCGAGTCGGTGCTGCACAGCCCCGGATTCACCTTGCGGGGCGGGACCAACGAGATCCTGCGCGGCGTGGTCGCGCGCGAGCTGGGGGTGCGATGAACGACATCATCGAGGCGCTGGAGTCCAGCGTCCGGGCAGCCTGCGCGAAGCACGCCGCTGAGGCGACGTGGAACGCGCCGCTGTGGACCGCGCTGGAGGAGATCGGCGTGACCACCCTCGCGGTCCTCGAGGACCGGGGCGGCAGCGGCGGCGACGTGGCCACCGCCGTCGCGGTGCTGGAGACGCTCGGCGAGCACGCCGCCGCGGTACCGGTCGCCGAGACCGCGCTGCTGGCCGGCTGGCTGCTCGCGACCGCCGGCGCACCGGTCCCCGCGGGCCCGCTGACGGCCGCGGTGGCCGACCGGCTCGAGCTCACCCCCGGCGCCGACGACGTGCACGTGACCGGCACGGTTCCGCGGGTGCCGTGGGCCCGGTGCGCCGAGCACCTGGTCCTGCTGGCCGGTGAGCAGGTGCTGCTGCTGCGCCGCGACGAGGTCGCCGTCCGGGAAGGAAGGAACCTGGCCGGCGAGCCGCGCGACGACGTCGTGCTGGACACCACGCTCCCCACCGACCGGGTGCTCGAAGCCGTGCCGGGGCTGGCCACTGGCCTGGGCCGGCGCGCCGCCCTCGCGCGGTCCGCGCTGATCGCCGGCGCCGCGCGCCGGGCGCTGGAGCTGAGCATCACCTACGCCGGCGAGCGCGAGCAGTTCGGCCGCCCGATCGGCCGGTTCCAGGCCGTGCAGCAGCACCTGGCCACGATGGCCGGCGAGGTGCTCCTCGCGAAGGTCGCCGTCGAGGCTGCCGCCGTGGCGCTCGACCAGGGCAGCGGCGACGAGGTCGCGGTCGCCGCGGCCAAGACCGTCGCCAGCCAGGCCGCCGGCGTGGTCGCCACACTGGCGCACCAGATCCACGGCGCCCTCGGCTACACCGAGGAGCACCCGCTGCGGCTCAGCAGCACCCGGCTCTGGGCCTGGCGCGACGAGGCCGGCAACGAGGCGGCCTGGTCGGCGTCGCTCGGCGGGACCGTGCTTGCCGCAGGACCGGACGAGCTCTGGCCCTTGGTGACCGGGGGCACGCGATGAGCAGCGTGCGGTTCGAGGCCGGATCCGACGGGGTCGCGGTCATCACCATCGACCGGCCCGACGCGCGCAACGCGGTGAACCTGGAGGTCGCGCACGGCATCGCCGCGGCCGTCGACGAGCTCGAGGAGAGCGACGACCTGAGCGTGGCCATCCTCACCGGGGCCGGCGGCACCTTCAGCGCGGGGCTGGACCTCAAGGCCTTCACCCGCGGCGAGATCCCGGTGCTGCCCGGCCGCGGGTTCGGTGGCCTCACCGACCGGCCGCCGGCCAAGCCGCTGATCGCGGCGGTCGAGGGCTGGGCACTGGCCGGCGGCTGCGAGCTCGCCCTCACCGCCGACCTGATCGTGGCCGCCCGCGACGCCCGGTTCGGCATCCCCGAGGTGCGCCGCGGCCTGGTCGCCGGTTCGGGCGGCCTTCTCCGGCTGCCCAAGGTGCTGCCCTACCACCTGGCCATGGAGCTCGCCCTCACCGGCGAGCCGCTCGCCGCCGAGACGGCGTACCGGCACGGCATGGTCAACGTGCTCACCGAGCCGGGCGAGGCGCTGGCCGGCGCCCGCGCCCTGGCCGCCCGGATCGCCGGCCACGGGCCGCTCGCGGTCCGGACCAGCAAGCAGATCGTCGCCCTCGCGGTCGGCCACACCGACGCCGAGGCGATGGCCGCTCAGCAGCCGCTGGTCGACCGGGTCGTCGGCTCCGCGGACGCGCTCGAGGGCGCCCGCGCCTTCGCCGAGAAGCGTCCCCCGGTCTGGACGGGCGCCTGAGACCAGCGCTTCTCAACTCAGCGCGACCGTCGTCGCTCGCGCCGCGGCGCCCGCTTGGCACTCAGCACCGCCGCGCTCACCGCGGCCAGCAGCGCGAGACCGTTGAACATGTCGGTCACCCAGAGCTTGTTGCCCATCAGCTGCAGCCCCTTGACGCCGGTGGCCAGAAGCACGAGCGCGAGCACGGTGCCGCCCACGTTGAAACGGCCCGGCTTGATCTGGGTGGTGGCCAGGAAGCAGGCCGCGAAGCTGGGCAGCAGGTAGGCCGGACCGAGCGTCGGCGCGACGCTGCCGATCTTCGCGGTGACCAGGATCCCGGCGACCGAGGCGAGCAGCGAGCCGGCGATCAGCGAGCCGGCCACATAGCGGCCGGTGCGCACACCGGCCAGCCGGGAGGCGTCGGGGTTCGCGCCGACGGCGAACGCACGCCGGCCCAGCGGGGTGTGCTCGAGCACGTACCAGACCAGCAGGCTCAGCCCGAGCGCGTACAGCGCGATCACCGGGAAGCCGAGCACCTCGTGGTTGGCGAAGCTCTGGAACCCGGCCGGCACCGGCCCGACGAACTGGTAGTTCGAGAAGAGCCCGGTCAGTGCGAGCAGGACCGAGCTCATCCCGAGCGTGGCGATCAGGCTCTCCATGCCGACGACCGTCACCAGGATCGCGTTGACGGAGCCGACCGCGAGCCCGGCGAGCAAGGTGAGCAGCACCGCCAGCACCGGGTTCACGTGGTGCTCGGCCATCAGCACGCTGCACACGATGGCGCTCATGCCGAGCGTCTGCGCCGCGGACAGGTCGAACTGCCCGACGGCAAGGGTGACCAGGAGGCCGAGCGCCAGGATCAGCGTGATCGACTGGTCGCCGGCGATGCTGGTCACGGTCGCGGTGGTCGGGAACGTGTCCGGGAGCCGGAGGGAGAAGAAGACGACGAAGCCGATCAGCAGCAGCACGCCGCTGTACGGCGCCAGCCGGGGACGCCGCCGGCTCAGGAGCCGGTCGTCCCGCACCTCGGTACCGGTCTCGCGTGGCTCGGCGGCGATGCTCTGGGAGTCGACGGTCATGAGCTGGTCACCCTTTCTCGGGTCTCCTCGGGGAGGTCACGGATGGTCTCGCCGACGATCCGGGCGACGGAGAGGTCGCCCTTGGTCAGCACGGTGCGGACGGCGCCCTGGCGCATCACCACGACGCGGTCGCAGACGGCGCACAGCTCCTCGGCGTCCGAGGAGGACAGCACCACTGCCCGTCCCTGGGCGGCGATGCCGGCGAGCGCCTCGTAGATGGAGGCCTTGGCGCCGGCGTCCACCCCGCTGGTCGGCTCGTCGAGCAGCAGCACCCGGGCATCGACGCGGAGCCAGCGGGCGATCACCAGCTTCTGCTGGTTGCCGCCGCTGAGCAGGGAGAGCTGCCGGTCGGGGTCCCGCGGCACCACGCCGAGGCGGTCCAGCCACGGCCGCACCTCGTGGCGCTCCAGCCGCGGGCCGAGCCAGCGGGCCGGGCCGCGCGAGGGCAGCCGGGGCAGCACCACGTTCTCCCGGGCCGTCCACTCCTGGATGGTGGAGAGCCGCTTCCGGTCGGCCGGTGCGTAGGCGAGCCCGGCGGCGATCGACAGGTCGGGCCGGCCGGGTGGCAGCGCCCGGCCGTCCAGCCGCACGTCGCCGCGGTCCCGGTCGCGCGCGCCGAAGGTGAGCCCGAGCGCCTGGTCGTACCCCGAGCCGATCAGCCCGGTGACGCCGACGATCTCACCGGCGTACACCTCCAGGCCGAAGGACCCGACCTGGCCGCCGGCCACGTCGTCCGCGGTGAGCAGCACCTCGGAGGTCGACGACGGCGGCGGCGGCGCGAACGCGGCCGGCGCGTGCCCGATGATGAGCTCCACCAGCTGGTCCGCGTCCACGTCGCCGACCGGGCAGGTGGTCCGCCGGCGCCCGTCGCGCAGCACCGTCACCCGGTCGCCGATCTCGAAGACCTCGCCGAGCCGGTGGGTCACGTAGAGGATCGCGGCGCCCCGGTCCCGCAGCCGGCGGAGCAGCCCGAAGAGCTGCTCGGTCTGGTGCTGGGGCAGGGACGCGGTCGGCTCGTCGAGCACCAGCAGTGCCGGCTCGCCGCCGGTCGCCGCCACCGCGCGCACGATCGCCAGCATGGTCCGCTCCCCCGGGGTCGCCGCGGACAGCGGCTGCTCCGGGTCTAGATCCAGGTCGAACTCGGCGAGCAGCCGGGCAGCGGCCCGGCGCTCGCGGCGTCCCGAGAGCCACCAGCGCCCGGCGTAGCGATGACCGAGGGCGAGGTTGTCGACCGCGCTCAGCTCGGTCACCAGGCCGAGGTCCTGGTGGATGAACGCCACCGCCCGCTCGCGCATCGAGGGGCTGCCCAGGGTGAACGGCTCACCGTTCAGCGTCGCCGTCGCGCCCGGGTCGGGCGCGTGGTAGCCCGCCAGGATCTTGATGAGCGTCGACTTCCCGGACCCGTTCTGCCCGAGCAGGCAGTGCACCTCGCCGGCACGCAGCTCGAGGTCGACCTCGTCCAGCGCGCGCTGCGCCGGGAACGTCTTCGAGAGCGAGCCGAGGCGGAGCACCGTCCGCGGGCGAGCGGTGGCGTCACTCATCCGACGTGCCAGGCGGTGGTGTACGCCTTGACGTAGTCCGGCGGCTCGGGCTGCTCGGACGTCTGGGTGACGTTGCTCTTGACGTAGATCTGCTGCCAGCCCGGCTTGTCGAGCCGGTCACCGAGCGGGACGTTCATCATCAGCCGGGCGAGCTGGTCGACGGACCGGTAGGCCATCCCCGCGAGCTCGAGACCGACCGAGGCGAACTGGCTGCCGTCCGCGATCGCCTTGAGCGCGGACGGGTTCGCGGCGCGGCTGACGATCTTGACCTTGCCCGCCAGGCCCGCGGCCTTGAGTGCCGCCTCCAGGCCGGTGTTGTAGTCGACGATCGCCAGGGCGACGTACTCGGTGTCGGGGTGGGCCTGCAGGTAGCTGACGATCTGCGAGGGCACGGTCTTACCGATGTTGGCGTTGGAGACCTCCAGGATGCCGGGCTTGCTGCCGGCGCTCCCCAGCACCTCCTGGTAGGAGGTCTTGATCTTGCCCCACACCCCGGCGTACGTCGGGTCCCACACGAACACGGACTTCGCCGGGCCGTTCGCGTCGGCCACGACCGTGTCGCCCATCAGCTTCCCGGACTGGGCGACGTCGGCCGGCCCGCCGGAGACGGCCTGCACCGTGCTGCCCTCCTTGAGCGGGTCGCCGATCGGCGAGATGGTCACGATCTTGGTGCCGGCCGCCTTGATCTTGGCCAGCTGCGACTTGATCGAGGAGTCCGGCAGGGTGCCGATGTAGGTGAGCGCGTCCGGCGGGTTCGCGGCAACCTGGTTCATCGCGGAGACGAAGCCCTCCGGCGTGCTGTTGGAGTTCAGCGTGGTCAGCTTCCAGCCGATCTTCGCGGCCGCGTCGGCGGCGCCGTCGGAGAGGGTGATGCACACCGGCAGCGAGCAGGTGATGATCGTCATCGTCTTGCCGGTGGGCGGCGCCGACGGCAGCGGCGGCACGGCGTCCAGCGCCTGGGTCGCGCTGAACTTCTCGTACGACGCCTTCGCGGCCTCGACCGCGGCCTGTTGCGAGGCCGTCAGGTCGGAGGCGCGATCTCCCCCGTCACCACTGCCGTCACTTCCGCAGGCGGCGACTGTCAGACAGAGCGCGCCGGCGGCGATCACCGCGGCCGTGGCCTTCAACTGTGTGCGCATGGCACCTCGATTCGGTCGGATTTCCATTCTTCTCAGTAGGATGCATTCGACTGAGTAGGTTGTCAACGGTTCACGTCGAGGTCACCCGGCGGCCGCTTCAGCCGACCGGCTGCCAGTCCGCCAGCACCGTGCGCAGCGCCGCGACCAGGGCGAGCGGCTGGTCGAGCATCACGTGGTGGCCGGCGGCCGGGATCTCCACGCAGGGGACGCCACCGGCCAGCCGGACCAGCTCCTCGACACCGGCGGGCGAGATGCCGTGCTCGGCGCGCAGCACCAGCACCCGGCCGTCGACCTTCGCGAAGACGCGGTTGTCGAACTCCTGGCCGCCGAAGATCCGCGGGTCGAACTTCCAGGTCCACCCCTCCGCGCTCGCCCGCACCGAGGTCTCGGCCACGTGCGTGCGGACGTACGGCAACGCGTGCTGCGCGGGCACCGGCCGGAACCGGGCGACCGCGGCCCGCCGGGTCGGGTACACCCGCGGCGGGGTCCGCGCCCGCACCTCGTTCTCGGCGACCTCGGTCGCGGAGAGCTCGAAGACCCGGCTGTCGATCGCGACGGTGCCGCCGACGAGGCCGCCGTACGCCACCGCGGCGTGCAGCGCCACGAGGCCGCCCATGCTGTGCCCGACCACGACCGGCGGCTCCGGAAAGCCCCCGCGTACGGCGACCTCGGCCACCTCGCGGGCCCAGGTCTCCATGCCGTAACGCTCGCGCCGGCCGCTCTCGCCGTGCCCGGACAGGTCCAGGGCGAGCACCCGGCGGCGGCCGCTCCCGGTCAGCATCGGCGCGACGTGGTCCCACCAGCGCGCGTGCGCCAGCCCGCCGTGCACCAGCACCACGCCCGGCGCGCCGGCCTGTCCCCAGGCGCGATGGCTGATCGAGACGCCGTCGACCACCGTGGCGCCGAGCTCGGCGCTCTCGTCGAGGGCCTTGACGAACCAGTCCGGCGGGGCGGGAGCGGAAGGAGTGGGTTGCACGATCGCATACTACTACGTAGGTTGACGACCATGATCGACTTCTCCTTCCCGGCCGAGCTCCAGGACCTGCGCGGGCGGGTGGCCGCCTTCATCGACGAGACGGTCCTGCCGGCCGAGGAGCAGCTGGGCACCCGCCGCTACTGGGACCTGGTCGCCGAGCTGCAGCCGCAGGCGCGGGCCGCCGGGCTGTGGTGCCCGTTCATCCCGGCGGAGTGGGGCGGGATGGGCCTGGGCCACCTGGGCAACGCGCTCGTCCAGATCGAGGTCGGCCGGTCCTTCTCCGGACTGGGCGGCTGGGCGCTGAACTGCATGTCGCCCACGGACGCCACCATGCTGACGATCCTCGAGCACGGCTCGGCCGACCAGCACGAGCGCTTCCTGCGGCCGCTGGTCGACGGCCGCACCCGGGTCTGCTTCTCGATGACCGAGAAGAACGTCGCCGGCGCCAACGCCACCGGCATGGAGACGACCGCTCGTCTCGAGGGCGACACCTGGGTGCTGAACGGCGAGAAGTGGTTCAGCAGCGGGGCGACCACCTCCAACCTCGCGATGATCGTCGCCAAGACCGACCCCGACGCGCCACGGCACCGGCAGTACTCGGCCTTCCTGGTGGAGCTGCCCGCGGAGGGCTACCGGATCGTGCGGGACATCCCGGTGCTCGGCGACGTCGGCCTCACCCACGTCGAGGGCGAGATCGTGCACGGGCACGCGGAGGTCCGGATCGAGGACCTGCGGGTACCGGCGGCCAACCTCGTCGGCGGGCGCGGCGACGGATTCGTGCTCGCTCAGCACCGGCTCGGCTACGGGCGGCTGCGGCACAGCATGCGCTCGATCGCCAAGGCCCAGGCCGCCCTGGACATGGCCGCGAAGCGCTGCGTGGAGCGCACCGCCTTCGGCCGCCGGCTCGGCGACCTGCAAGGTGTCCAGTGGCAGCTCGCCGACTGCGCCCGCGACCTCTACCTCGCCCGCCTGATGGTGCTGCACATCGCCTACAAGCTGGAGAACGGCCAGGACATCGCCACCGAGAACGGGATCGCCAAGGTCTTCGTCGCGGACATGCTCAGCAGCGTGGTGGACCGCGCCCTGCAGCTGCACGGCTCGCTGGGCTACTCCCTGGACCTGCCGTTGGCCCGCTGGTTCGCCGAGGCACGCGGCCACCACTTCATCGACGGGCCCGACGAGGTGCACCGGTGGAAGTCCGGGCGCCGCGTGATCGCCGCGTACGAACGCACCGGCACCACTGCGGGCGCGGCCGGCGGGGACCTGTTCTGATGGCGGCCCTCGACATCGCCGGACTGGACGTCGACCTAGCCGGGCTGGCCGAGCACCTGGGCGCCCTGGTACCCGAGGCCGGCCTGCTCACCGACCTCCGGTTGCTCACCGGCGGCAGCTCGAACCTGACCCTGCTGGCCACCTGCGCGCACCGGCGACTGGTGCTGCGCCGCCGCCCGGTCGGACTGATCCCGGAGCAGGCGCACGACATGGGCCGCGAGCACGACATCCTGCGCATGCTGGCGCCGACGCCCGTCCCGGTCCCCGTAGTGCACGGCTTCTGCACCGACGAGACACTGCTGGGCGCGCCGTTCTACGTGATGGACTTCGTCGACGGGATCGTCGTCCAGACGGCGGCGGACCTGGCGCCGGTACCGTCGCGGGCGCGCGGGCGGATCTGCGCCGACCTGGTCCGGGTGCTCGCCGAGCTGCACGCCGTACCGCTGGCGTCGTTCCCCAGCTACCAGCCGGGCCGCAGCGGCAACGTGATGGAGCGCCACCTGCGCCGCTGGCACGACCGCTGGCACGACCGCCCGCACCGGGACCTGCCCGCGGTCGACCTGATCGCCGCGGAGCTGGCCGACCGCCTGCCGTCGGAGCAGGAGCTGAGCTTCGTGCACGGCGACTACCGGATGGGCAACACCATCGTCGCCGGCGAGGAGGCGGCCGACGAGACCGAGCGCCCGGTGCTCGCCGTGCTGGACTGGGAGCTGGCCACCTTCGGGCACCCGCTCACCGACCTGGCGCACCTGCTGGCCTACTGGGAGGGCACCGGCGACCTCCACTCGCACCGCGCCCAGCACATCGCCCGTGAGGCCGGCCTTCCGGGCGCGGCCGAGCTGGCCGAGCGCTACGCGGAACTCTCGGGTCGTAGCATCGAGCAGCTGCCCGCGTTCCTCGCCTTCGAGCACTGGCGCGCGGCCGTCATCAAGGAGGCGATCTACCAGCGCCGGCGGCGGGCCGGCGCCTCGCCGGTGGAGGTGGACGACGCCAGGACGGGCGTCGACCGCCACCTGGCCGAGGCAGCAGCCCGACTCGGGATCGGTCGGGCGATACCGCAGGCGCATCCGGCTCAGTAGTATGTCGCGCATGAGGCAGTCCACCGCACTGAGCCGCTCCCAGGATCCCAAGCGTCAGATGAGCGCCCGCGAGATCCTGGACGCAGCGGCGCTCGCCTTCTCGGAGCGCGGCTACGCGGCCACCTCCATCGACGACGTCGCGGACGTGCTCGGTTCCACCAAGGGCCGCGTCTACCACTACTTCCGCACCAAGGGCGAGCTCTTCATCGGCATCCACCACCAGGGGCTCGAGTGGGCACTCGAGGCGATCGGGCCGACCGCGGAGCGCGACGACCTGGAACCGGCGGCGAAGCTGCGCGAGATGGTGCGCCGGCACGCGATCCACATGATGGAGCACCACACCTACATGGGTGCGGGCCAGTTCCAGATCGAGATCCACCTGGCCGGCGAGGGCCGCAACCAGGACGCCGCGATGGCGAAGATCCTCAAGATGCGCCGCCAGTTCGAGGACCACTACCTGCAGGTCGTCAAGGACGGCATGGCAGCCGGGGTCTTCCGGGACACCGACGCCAAGCTCGTGGTCAAGGCCCTGCTCGGCGCGATCAACTGGATGCACGTCTGGTTCCGGCCGGGCGGCTCGAAGGACACCGCCGCGCAGCGCGAGCGGATCGCCGCCGTGCTCGCCGACTACACCGTCGACGGCCTGGTCGCCTGAGCGACGGCCCGCCCGGCACCGGGCTCAGCGCGGTAGCCCGAGCCGCCGCTGAGCGAGGATGTTGCGCTGGATCTGCGAGGAGCCGCCGTAGATGCTCGCGGCGCGGCCGTAGAGGTAGCGGTCGAACCAACGGGCCCGGTGCGCTCCGGTGGTGTCGGTGAGCAGCGCCATGCTGACCTGGGTGAGCTTCTGCTCGACGGCGGTCATCAGCAGCTTGTCGACCGAGCTCTCCGGGCCGGAGAGCACGCCGGACGCCCGGTCGCTCAAGGTGCGCAGGCAGTGCATCCGGAGCACCTCCAGCGAGGCGGCCGCCTCGCCCAAGGCGCGCAGGGTGGCTCGGTCGACGGGGGTCTGCTGCTCCTTCACCGCCGCCGCAAGCTCGGTGAGGTAGCGGTCGAACTTCGGCAGGTAGCCGGTGTCGACGGCGCCGCGCTCGTGGTTGATGACCTCCATGGCGACCTGCCAGCCGTCGCCCGGCCGCCCGAGCAGGTTGTCGTGCGGGACCCGGACGTCGTCGAGGTAGACCTCCGCGAACTCCTCGTCGCCGTTGGCCAGCACGATCGCCCGAACGGTGACGCCCGGAGAGTCCAGCGGCACGATGAACGCGGAGATCCCGCGGTGCGCCTTCTCCCCGGGATCGGTGCGGGCGAGCAGCAGGCAGTAGTCGGAGAAGACGCCGTAGCTGGTCCAGATCTTGTGGCCCGAGAGCACCCACTCGTCACCCTCGCGGACCGCACGGGTCCGCAGCGACGCCAGGTCGGAGCCGGCCATCGGCTCCGAGAACCCCTGGCACCAGATCTCCGTGGCCGCCAGCAGCGCCGGCAGGTAGCGCCGCTTCTGCTCCTCGGTGCCGAGGGTGTAGAGCGGGCGGGCCAGGTGGCTCAGCGGCAGCACCGTGGGCGCGTTCGCCCGGCCGAGCTCCTCGCTGAGGATCGCCTCCTCCATCACCCCGAGACCCTGCCCGCCGACCTCGACCGGGTAGGTCAGCGCGACCCAGCCGCCCTGGTAGAGACGCCGCTGGAAGTCGAGCGTGAGCGGCCACCGGTCCGCGAGCCGGGTCGGCTCCGGCTCGTCGGGGACGTTCTCGGCGAGCCAGGTCCGCAGCCGTGCCCGGAACCGGGCCTCCTCCGGGGAGTCGCGCAGGTCCATCGGGTCAGGTCCTCTCGAGAGCTCGTGCGGCCAGCAGCAGCAGCGGGGCGTCCGCGCCACCGAAGGCGGCCTGGTGCAGGTGCGCCGTGCGCAGCCTGAGGTGGGCGTCGTGCTCGAGGGTCACCCCGATCCCGCCGAGCACCTGGATGGCGGACTCGCAGGTCCGTACGGCGGCCGCACCGGCATGGGACTTGGCGGCCGAGGCGACCCGCTCGGCCTCCTCGACGGGCGCGTGCTGCACCGTCCAGGACGCCCCGTGGACGATGGAGCGGGACGTCTCCACGTCCACGAGCATGTCCGCGCACAGGTGCTGCACGGCCTGGAACGAGCCGATCGGCCGGCCGTATTGCTCGCGCTGCCGCGCGTACTCGACCGCCTGGTCGAGCGCACCGGCGGCGAGACCGGTGAGCAGCGCGGCAGCTCCGGTCCAGGCGATCGCCCGGGCGCGGCGGGCACCGTCCTCGAGCGCGCCGATCGCGGGCACCGGGCGGATCCGGCCGAGCGGGTGCAGTGGGTCGATGTCGTCGAGCAGCGTGGTCCCGGGAAGGTCGACCACCCGGACCCGGCCGTCGGGGTCGAGGAGCACCCCGCGCGCCCCGTCGGTCCAGTCGAAGGCAACCTGGGCCTCCGCCGCCGGCTCCTCCAGGTGCCGGCCGAGCAGCACCGAGAACGCCTCGCCCCGGGCGAGACCGGACAGGGCGTCCTGCTCCGGTCCGGCGTACCGGAGCATCGCGGCCGCCGCGATCGCGGTCCCGACGTACGGCACCGGCGCCAGGTGCTTCCCGAGCACCTCGGCGACGACGCAGGCGTCCGTCACCGAGCCGCCGGCGCCCCCGAGCTCCTCGGGGACCAGCAGCCCCACCAGGTCGAGCTCGACCAGCGTCGACCAGGCCTTGGCCCGGAGCGCGCCACCGTCGTCCCGCGCCTCGCGGACGGCGCCGTCAGCAAACAGCTGGGCGCAGACGTCATTGACGACGGAACCCAGCGCCAGCTGGTCATCGGTCAGGGCGAAGCGCATGGAAGACCTCCTGCGCAGAACATACTACTGCGTAGGTGGAGATGTCCACGGGTTCACGCCCGCAGCCGTCGCTCCCGGAGCAGCAGGAACAGCGGCACCACGAATGCGCCCGGCAACGGCACCGCCAGCACGGCCCACAGCCAGGGCCGGCGCATCCCGAGCCGGTGCGCCTCCACCACCACCCAGACCACCACGGCGACGCCGAGGACCAGCAGGTCCAGGGCGATCGTGGTCGAGGCCGGGCTGGCGAAGACGTCGGCGAGGAACGAGCCGCCGCCGGCCTGCGCGGACGCGACGCCGACCGAGACCAGCCCGGTCGCGGCGGCGAGGCCGAGGAAGAGGTCGAGGGCGGGCATCCGGGCACGGGAGGTCATGCCCCCACACCCTAGGACTGAGCGCCGCGGCGGCGTATCGTCGAGATGAACTCCATCGGCCTTCACGTTCCCTCCCCTAGTCCCCGGAACACCAGGTACGTCAGGGCCTCGGTGCCGCGTGTGAACCGCGATCTCGACCTCCGCGATCCGGCACTTTGAACCTGGTGCCCGTGCTGGAGGCCCATCGTGAACAGCCGACAACGAAGACGGATCCTGCAGGCCGTCTGCTCGCTGCTCCCCCCTGACTGCGCCAGGAAGGTCCTGGCCGGCCATCCCGACGACTACGGCACGTACGTCGAGGCGTACCTGGCCGCGCGCCGCCTGAGCTGCCTGCCGCCCGGGCTCAAGCGAGCCCTGCTGGCGGCAATCTTCGACATGATGGACACCGAGACCGAGGAGGCTCTGCGCCGCCGCAGAGCGGTCCCCGGGGCGTGAGGGATCAGTCCGCGCCGTCGAGGCGCCGGACCAGGTAGCGCCAGACCTGCTCGGAGGCGGTGCCGCCGTAGATGTGCTCGCGCTTGGCCAGAGACTCCGCCGGATCGGACCAGCTCAGGCCCTCCCCGGAACCTCCTCCGCAGGCCAGCTGCACCTCGCAGGCACGCTCCAGCACGATCGCCGCGAGGACCGCGCTCGGCAGGTCGGGACCGACGGTGACCACACCGTGGTTGACGAGGAAGATCCCGGCGGCCTCGCCCAGCACCTCGGCCACGGCGGCGCCGAGCTCGGCGGTCGTGATGAGGTCGGCGGTGCGGGTGAAGCGCGGCACCCCGTGCGGGGCGAAGTAGTTGCCCTCGTGGCTGACCGGGAGCAGCGGCGTCCCTCGCGCAGCCAGCGCGACGGCGCTCCTGCTGTGGACGTGCACGACGCCGCCCACGTCCGGCCGCTCCGCGTACACCTCGGCGTGGATCGGGTACTCGACGTGCCTGGGGCCGGCACCCTCGAGAATCGCCCCGTCCCGGTCGAGCAGGTGCACGCGCTCGGCTGTGATCTCCTCGAGCCCCCAGCCGGACTGCTTGATCCAGTAACCGTCGCGGTCCTCGTCACGGGCCGAGACGTGGCCCCAGATGAGATCGCCGCCACCGTGCCCGGCGACCACCCGGGAGGCCGTCGCGACCAGGGAGCGAAGCTCCATCGTTCCTCCTTCGCTCCTCATCCCCACGGAACCGTGTACTTCCCGGCACTGCTGCCTCCGTCGACCGACAGGACGGCCCCGGTCACGAACTCGGCCTGCGCGGAGCAGAGGAACTGCACCGCATCGGCCACCTCGTCCGCGGTGCCGAGCCGGCCCATGGGCGTGTTGTCGCGCATCATCTGCGCGTACGCCGCCGGCACGAACTCCCCCAGTCCCTCGCGGTAGCCGTGGTCGACCAGGCCAGGGGTCACCACGTTGACCCGGACGCCGTCCCGGCCGGTCTCCAGGGCGAGCGCCTTCGCGAGCATCAGCACGCCTGCCTTCGAGGTGCAGTAGTGGCCGGCGGCCGGACGCGCGAACAGCGCGGCGCCGCTGCTGATGCAGCAGATCGCCCCGCCTCCCCCGGTCGCGATCATCGCCCGGGCTGCCGCCGTGATGACGTGGAAGGTGCCGGTGAGGTTGATGTCCACGACCCGGTGCCATTCCTCGGCGTCCATGTCGAGCAGCAGCCGGGCGCCCGCGACGCCCGCGTTGCTGACGGCCACGTCCAGCCCGCCCCACCGGTCCACGACCTGGGCGACGGCGGCCTCGACGGCGTCGCGGTCGCGTACGTCGCACGTCACCGCGACGACGTCGTGCCCTTCTCCGCACAGCTCCTCCTCGGCTTGCGCGAGGCGGCCGGCGTCCACGTCCAGCAGTGCCACCCGGTCGCCGGCGCGGGCCAGGCGATCGGCGATCGTCCGGCCCAGGCCGACCGCGGCCCCGGTGACCAGCGCCGTGCGAGTGGCAGAAGGAGCCGTCGTCATGCGCGTGCCTCCGCCAGCCGCACCGCGGAGCGGACGAGCTCGGCCACCTCGCCGGGCCGTTCCCGGAACGGGAAGTGCCCGACCCGGTTGACCACCTGCAGGTCCAGCGGGGCGCGGGTGGTGGCGAGCAGGTCCATCAGCGCCACTCCCCGCTCCACCGGGCTCAGCGGGTCGTGGGTCCCCCAGACCAGGGTGATCGGGACGTCGTAGCCGGTGTCGCGGGCGAACCCGAACAGCCGGTCCTTCGCCGCCAGCAGGTCGGTGCGCAGGTAGCCGGTGTGAGCCTCGGCGAGCGTCGTACGGGCGACCCCGGCCTCGCTGCCCGCCTGCGCGGCGAGGGTGTCCAGGAGCCCGTCGACGAGGTGGTGCGGGGTGTAGGAGAGCCGTTCCAGCGTCCAGGCCTGGGCCCGGCGGCTCGCCACCGGACGGGGCTGGTGAGCCAGCCGCAGCTGCGAGGGCGAGTCGCCCGTGGGCGCGGCCTCGTGGCCGGCGATCACGGTGCAGCTGGTCACCCGCGGCGAGCCGGCCTGGGCCAGCAGCAGGGCGAGGAGACCGCCCTCGCCGTGGCCCACCAGGTGGCACGCCGCGATCCCGAGCCGGTCCAGCAGGCCCCCGACCACGTCCTCGGCGTGCCGGTACCCGAGCTGCTCGCGCGTCTCGGCGGGACTCGCGCCGCAGCCGGGCCGGTCCACGGCGACGACGCGGTGGTCGGTGGCGAGCAGGTCGGCCAGCGGATCGAGCAGCGCCGCGGAGGCCGCGTACGGCGCCGCGCCGGTCGTGCCTCCGTGCAAGAGCACCACGACCGGCCCGCTGCCCCGGTCGGTGTGCGCGAGCTCGACCGGTGTCGTCGTCTCAGTAGTCATGGTGGTCCACCTCGCTCAGGTGCCGGCGTACCCGCTCGACGAACCAGCGCGGGTGCTCGCGGTAGGGGAAATGCCCGCACTTGTCGGTCACGGCGAGGCTGGTGCGGCGCTCCCAGCTCGCCAGCTGCTCGAACAACCCCAGGCCACGGCTCAGGTGCGCGGTCCGGTCGTCGCGTCCCCACACCACCAGGGTCGGCCGCTGCAGCCGGCCCTCGGCCAGCCAGGTCAGCGTCTCGCGCTTGTCCTTCGCCAGCTCGGGCAGGAACAGGTTCGCCATCAGGTCGTTCTCCCGGATGTCGCGCAGCGCGGCCTGGTACTCGGGGTGCTGGATGACGGCCCAGGACTGCTCGACGAACTCGTCGGTCACCGCCGCGGTGTTGTGCATGTAGCTCTCGTAGACCCAGCGCACGCTCTCGCGCGACGGCCCCATCGGCGGACCGCCCAGCACGACCTCGTTGGTGCCGACCCCGGAGGTCAGCGTCCCGCTGTTGACGATGGTCAGGGACGAGACCAGGTCGGGCCGCAGCAGCGTCGCCCGGGTCGCGATGTAGCCGCCGCGCGAGTGGCCGATCAGGTGCACCGGCCCCAGCCGTGCCTGGTCGAGGAGGTCCAGCAGGTGCTGGACCACCGCGCTCATGGTGTAGTCCTCCAGGCGGTGGGGCTTGTCGGTGAAGCCCTGGCCGGGCTTGTCGAAGACCAGCACCCGGTGGTCCTCTGCCAGGCCGTGGAAGGTCGGCGCCCAGGCGTAGGCACCGCTGGCCGCCCCGGCACCGCCGAAGCTGCCGCCGTAGACCATCACCACCGGGGTCCCGGTGCCCGCCGACGCGACCCAGGTGCGCAGGCCGCCGACGTCGACCCACCGCCCCTCGGGCAGCTCGGAGTAGCGCGGTGGCGACTGGCGCATCCGGTCCACCTCGACCGCGAGCGCCGTCACCGGGCGAAGCCCTTCTCGCGCGTCCACCCGGCGAGCTCGTCCTTGGTGGTCCACCACAGGCCCTCGGTCCGGCGGGCCAGGTCGAGGCAGCGTCGCAGCGTCGGGAGGAAGGCCGGGCGCCCGGCCATGTGGCAGTGCAGCACCATGTCCGCCCACTGCGGCAGCCCCGCACTGCCCTCCTCGACCGCGACGGACAGCGAGTCGGTGAATCCTTCCGCGAACACCGAGGGGCTGTTGGTCGGCAGGATCCAGTGCACGAGGTCGTTGCTCGCCAGGTTGGCCTTGGGCAGGATCACCAGCGCCCGTTCGCCCACCGGCTGCACGTAGGGCAGGTCGTCGCTGGCGTCGTCACCGGACCACGCGATGCCGGCCTCGACCATGATCTCCAGCGTCCGGTCGGTGCTCGAGTTGGCCGGGCTGGCCCAGCCCTGCGGCCGGACGCCGCTGGCCGCCTCGATCGCATCGAGGGTGGCCAGGATGATGTCCCGCTCGGCGTCGGCATCGGCCTGGTTGAGGAAGACGTCGTTGACCCAGCCGTGGCCGACGAGGTCGTGGCCGGCCGCGTGGACCGCGGCGACCACCTCGGGCCACTCCTGCGCCAGCTTGCCCGAGACCGAGAACGAGGCCTTGACGTCGTACTCGTCGAAGAGGTCGAGGAGCCGCCAGACGCCGACCCGCACGCCGTACTCGCCGTAGGAGAGGGAGAAGCTGTCGCGCTCGCCCGGGCGCCCGGCCAGCCGCAGCTGGGACTGGTTGTCGAACGCCTCCAGCGCGACGCCGATCGTCACGGCGGCGAGCTCGCCGCCCGGCCACTCCACGCGCCTGCGACGCGTGGAGTGGCCGGTGGTTGCCGGTGCGGTCACTCGAAGTCACCGAGCTTCCCGGTCATGTCGACCAGAGCGTCCGTCGTGACGGGAGTCCAGGCGCCCGCCGCCGAGTCGAAGGTGCGGATCTGCACCGACTCGATGGGGGCGGAGTCGTCGGCCGAGGTGCTCGCCTTCACGCCGTCGACCGCCATCGGGACCGCGACGCCGTCGAGGCCGAGGGCGGAGTTGATGACGCCCACGCGGGTCAGCTCGGTGGCACGCTCGAGGATCGCCGCCACGATCTGGCCCTGGGCCCAGCCGATGGCCACGTTCTCCGAGGACGCGTTCACGCCCGGCGCGTACTTCTTCACCGCGTCGAGGAAGGTCTTCGACTCCGGGTCGTCCGCGGTCCGCACGCGCACCCAGCCGTCGCTGATGATGCCGTCGGTGCTGGCCGGCTTGGCCAGGCCCATCAGGGTGGTGTTGCTGCAGGTGAACGTCGTCGCGATGGTCGGCTTCCAGCCGCTGGCGGCGACGGTGTCGAAGATCTGCGGACACTTGGTCCCGGCGGCGATGACCACCAGCGCGTCGGCGCCGCTGGCCTTGAGGGTGGTGACCTGCGAGCGCACGGTGGGGTCGGTGACCTGGAACGACTCGTGCGCGACGAGCTTCCCGCCGTTCTCCTCGATCGCGCGCTCGACGCCGCGGGCGGCCGCGTCGCCGAAGCTGCCGTCCTGGGTGATGACGGCCACCTTCTTCTCACCGAGGGTCTTGGTGAGGTAGCCGGCCAGCGCGTAGCCCTCCGAGGCGTACGGGACCAGGCCGTCGATGGCGTTGCGGTGCGCGGCGCGCTGGTCGCGCGTGGCCGAGGAGATGGTGGACTCCAGGATCGGCACGCACTCCCGGGCGAGCTGGTCCCAGACCGCCATCGTTCCGGTGGTGCTCTGCACGCCGACGATCGCGAAGACGCGGTCCTTCTGCAGCAGCTCGTTGACGTTGGCCGACGCCTTGGTCGGGTCGTACTGGTCGTCCTTGCCGATCAGCGTGATCTTGCGGCCGTTGATGCCGCCGGACTCGTTGAGGTGCTTGAAGTAGGACTCCATGCCCTTGTTGGTCTCGCCGATCGAGGCGAGCGGACCGCTGTCGGGGTAGCTCGAGCCGAGCTTGATCTCGTCGTCGGAGATCCCGGGCGAGGCCTGGTAGCCGGTGCAGTCGTCCTTCTTGACGACCTGCGCGACCTTCACCCCCGAGTCGTTCTTGACGCCCCCGGTGTCGGCGTCGGAGCCACGCCCTCCGCAGGCAGCCACCAGCAGGAGGCCTGCCAGGCACCAGGTCAGCGGAACCAGCTGACGGTTCGAGTTGCGACGGGACATCACGGTTTCCCTTCATTTCGTGCGTTGACGGTCGTGTGGTGCTGGGTGACCCGAGCTGTGAGGCGCCGCGCGAGCGTGGTGGCGAAGCCGACCAGGCCCGCGGGCATGACGCGGACGACGACGATGAGCAGGACGCCGTAGGCGGCGACCGCGAGCTGGGGATCGACGTCGGAGAGCAGGACCGGCAGCCGCTCGGTGACGAGCGCCCCGACGATCGGGCCGAGGACGGTGCCTGCGCCGCCGATGACCATCGCGGCCAGGAACTCGATGGCCCCGACAACGGTGAAGTAGGCGGTCTCCGAGGACACGATCCCCTGGGTCGCGGCGTACAGGCAGCCGCCGAGGCCGGCGGCGGCTGCGGACAGGCCCGAGACGTAGATCTTGGTGCGGGCCACGTCGACGCCCTGCGTCGCCGCGGCCACCTCGTTGTCGCGCATGGCCGTCAGGGCCCGGCCGGTGCGGCCACGCGCCAGGTTGCGCAGGAGCAGCAGCACGAGCAGCAGGAAGCACAGCGAGACGAGGTAGCCGTACTGGTCCTGGGCCAGGCCCAGCCAGCCCGGCGCCTGCATCACCGTGAGCGACTTGCCCTGGTTGCCGCCGGTGGTCTCGTTGAACCGCTGGATCACGTTGGGGAACCAGGCGGCGAGGACGAGGGTGACGATGGCGAAGTACACGCCGCGGATGCGCAGCGACGGGATGCCGATCAGCACCCCCGCGGCCAGCGGCAGGGCGACCGCGAGGGGCAGGGTCTGCCACCAGGCCCAGCCGTGGTCGGCGACCAGGATCGCGGTCACGTAGGCGCCGAGGCCGAAGAACACGCTCTGCCCCAGCGAGATGACACCGCCGTAGCCGGTGAGCAGGTTCAGCCCGACGGTCGGCAGCGCGACGATGAGCACCCGGGTGTAGTTCTGGACGACGTACGGCGGTGCCAGGAACGGGACCACGGCGGCGGCCAGGATCGCGGCCAGGACGAGGAGGTAGCCGATCCGGACCCGGGTCCGGGCAGCGACGACGGGCGCCACGGCGGGCGCGCTGAGCGGCATCGTCATACCCGTGCGACCTTCGTCGTGCCGAACAGGCCGGACGGGCGCAGAGCCATCGTCAGCAGCATCACCACGGCGGCCACGCCGAGTGCCGACTCGGTGCCGAGCACCTTCACGTAGCCGACCGCGAGGCTCTCCGCGACGCCGAGGAGCAACCCGGCGACGACGGCGCCGACCCCGCTGTCGAGCCCGCCGAGCGTCGCCGCCGCCATCGCGTAGACGAGAACGGGCAGCATCATGGAGGGCTCCAGGTACAGGCCGAGCGAGGTCACCAGCACGCCGGCCAGGGCACCGAGCGCAGCCGCGAGGCCCCAGCCGATGCCGAGCAGGCGGCCGACCGGCAGCCCGGAGAGCGCGCTCGAGGCCCGGTTCTGGGCGACGGCGCGCAGCCCGAGCCCGAGCTTGGTGGAGCGCAGCAGCACGGCCAGCCCGGCGCACACGGCCCCGAGCACGAGCAGGGCGCCGATGGTCGCGTACGGCACCCGCACCGAGCCCAGGGCGAGCGAGCCCTCCGGGAACGGCGAGGGCACCTGCCGGCCGTCGGAGCCGAAGAAGATCAGCGCCAGCGCACCGAACAGGGTGAACAGCCCGGTCATCACCAGCACGGTGACCAGGTGGTCCTCGGGGTCGATGCGCCGGATCAGCAGCCGCTCCAGCGCCGCTCCGCCGGCGAAGGAGACCACCATCGCGGCCAGGATGGCCAGCAGGACGGGGACGCCGACGTCGGTCAGCGCCCAGACCAGGTAGGTGGCGAGCATGCCCATCTCGCCCTGCGCGAAGTTCACGATGCCGCTGGTCTGGAAGACCAGGACGATGGCGAGGGCGAGCGCGGCGTAGATGGCTCCGTTGGCTAGGCCGTCGACGAGCCGTTGGAGGAAGAGGTCCATGCCGTGCGTCCTTTCGTGGTCGTCTGCGCCTGGCCGGCTGCGTGCGCGGCGCCGAGGTAGACCCTGCGCAGCTCCTCCTGGTCGGCCAGGTCCTGCGGGGAGAGCGGGGCGGAGATGGTGCCGTGGGTGAGGGTGTAGGCGCGCGAGGCGATGCCGAGCGCCAGGTGCGCCGCCTGCTCGACGACGAGCATGGTCAGGGCCGTCTCCGTGCTGAGCCGCCCGAGCTGGCGGAACAGGGCCTGGGTCACCACCGGCGCGAGGCCGAGGGAGGGCTCGTCGAGAAGCAGCAGCCGCGGGCGCAGCATCAGGGCCCGGGCGACCGCGAGCATCTGCTGCTCGCCTCCGCTCATGCTGCCGGCGAGCTGGTGCCGGCGCTCGCCGAGCCGCGGGAAGAAGTCGTACCAGCGGTCCAGGTCGGCACGCGCCTCGCGGTCGCGACGGGTGTACCCGCCGACGAGCAGGTTCTCCTCGACGGTGAGGTCGGTGAAGGTGCCGCGACCCTGCGGGACGTGGGCGATGCCCAGCCGGGCGCGGCCGTCGGTCGTCGTACGGGCCAGCGAGGCGCCGGCGAACCGCAGGTCGCCGTGGGCGCGCACGGAGCCGGTGAGGGCGCGCAGCAACGTCGTCTTGCCGGCGCCGTTGGGGCCCAGCAGCACGACGACCTCGCCGGCGTCGATGCGCAGCTCGACGTCGCGCAGGACCGTCGTGGACCCGTAGCCCGCGGAGAGCTCGCGGACCTCGAGCAGGGGGTGCGCGGTCACAGCGGGTCTCCCAGGTAGGCGCGGACGACGTTCGGGTCGGTGGTCACCGCGGCCGGTGTGCCGGCGGCGATCTGCCGGCCCACGTCCATGACCACGACGTGCTGGGAGAGACCGGTGACGAACCCGATGTGGTGCTCGACCAGGAGGATCGAGAGGTCGTACCGGTCCCGGATCCCCCGTACGACGTGGGCGAGCTCGTCCACCTCGCCGTCGGAGAGACCGTTGGCGGGCTCGTCGAGCATCAGCAGCGCCGGCCGTGCCATCAGGGCCCGCGCGATCTCGACGCGCTTCTGGGTCCCGAACGGCAGCGCGGTGACCGCGGTGTCGGCGACCGCCCCGAGGTCGAGGGCGTCGAGGACGAGATCGGCCTCCTCCTGCAGCGCACGCTCCTCGGCGCGAGCCCAGGGTGCGGCCAGCATCTCGGGCAGCAGCCGGGCGTGCAGCCGGGTGTGCGCGCCGGCCATCGCGTTGGCACGCACGCTGAGGCTCGGGAAGAGGCCGAGGTTCTGGAAGGTGCGGGCCACGCCGCGGCGGGCCCGCTCGTGCGGCTTGAGGCCGGTCACGTCGTGGCCGGCGATGCTGATCCGACCCGCCGAGGGCCGGTAGACGCCGCTCACGCAGTTGAACAGCGAGGTCTTGCCGGCGCCGTTGGGACCGATCAGGGCGCAGACCTCGCCACGGCCGACCGCGAAGGACAGGTCGTCGAGGATGGTCAGGCCGCCCAGGGAGAGCGAGACCCCCTGCACCTCGAGCACCGGGTCCATCACCGGGTCCACCACCGGGCTCACCACGACCAGCCCCGGCTCTCCGGCGGCGTCCAGGCGCCGCGCTTCTCCAGGTGGTCGAGCACGCTCCGGTAGCGGCCGACCTGGTCGGCGGACCAGAGGAAGGGCAGCAGCAGGAAGTTCCGCAGGCCGGTCTCCCGCTCGATCTCGACGAGCCGCTCGGCGACGTGCTCGGCGGTGCCGACCAGCACGGTGCTGCCGGCGCCGAGGGCGATCCGGCGGACCAGCTGCTCGCGGTCGTCGTCGGCGAAGAGCTCCTGGTAGGTGCGGCTGCTGGCCAGGAAGAAGTCGGCGAACCCAGCGGCGGCGTCCAGGTCGACGGACCCGAGCAGGCGGGCGTGCTCCTCCTCCGCCGCGGCCTGGGACTCGCCGAGCACGATGCCGATGGAGCCGACCAGCTCGGGACCGTCGTGCCGTCCGGCGGCCGTCGCGGCAGCGGCCAGCCGGTCGACGCTCGCCCGGACCTGGGCCAGGTCGTCGACGACGGCGGAGAAGCCGAAGTCGCACTCGCCGGCGATCAGGTCGAGGCCGGACGGCGACAGGCCGGGGTTGAACAACGGCGGGCACGGACGCTGGACCGGCACCGGTCCGCACAGGGCGCCCGTGACGTCGACGTGCTCGCCGTGGAACGAGGTCGGCTCCAGCCCGTTGCGCCACAGCTCCTTGACGGCGGAAACCGTCTCCGCGGCGACCTGGTAGCGGGCGTCGTGGTCGAGCCGGTCCGGCAGGCCGAACAGGTCGGCCTCGGCGGGCTTCGACCCGGGCACGACGTTCCAGCCCCAGCGGCCGCCGCTGAGCACGTCGAGGTTGGCGCCGATCCGGGCGATCAGCGCGGGAGCGAGGTACTGGGTGTGCAGGGTGGTCACCACGCCGAGGTGCCGGGTCGCGCCGATCACCGCGGCGGCCCAGATCGGCGCGAACAGCCGTGGCTCGCCGTGACCCACGCGGACGCTCGCCGGCCCGTTGACGGTGTAGCTGTCGGCGAAGAAGACGTAGTCGAGGCCGATGTCCTCGCAGGTGCGGGCGAGGTCGAGGTGCGCCTGCGGGCTGAGCACGTCCGGGTTCTGCGCCGCGACGACGCCCGAGGTGACGTTCTGCGACCGCGTGTTCGGCCACATCAGACCGAACCGCATCCGGTCGTCGGACCGGCGCGGCTTGCCGGGCAGGGTCATCTCGCTCCTCTCGCTGACGTGGTGCCTCAGCGTGGAGCAGCCCTGTCGGAGGGCGCACGAAAGTTCTGCCATGTGGAACCGTGTTGCCCTGATGGTTAAGGGGAAAGGTTGCCCTGGACCGATCCGACCGTCGAGACTCTTCTGCCATGGAGAAGACGAGTCAGCGGCACCGGCCGGCCTACCGGCTCAACTCGGTCGACAACGTGCTGCGGCTCATCCAGATGCTGCGCGACCAGGGATCGTTCGGGGTCTCCGAGGCGGCGGGGGAGCTGCAGGTGGCTCCCTCGACCGCGCACCGCCTGCTGTCGATGCTCGTGTACCGCGGGTTCGCCATCCAGGACGACACCCGGCGCTACGAGGCGGGCCCGTCGCTCGGCGCGCCACCGGCACGGCTGGAGTGGACCCGGCGGCTGCGCGACGTCTGCGCCCCGCACCTCGAGCTGCTCTGCACCCGGGTGGACGAGACGGTGAACCTGATGGTGCGCGTGGGGTCCCAGGTCCGGTTCCTGGACACGGTCGAGTCGAGCAAGGTGCTCCGCATCGGCGACAGGCAGGGCGCGGTGCTGCCGGCCCGGCTGGCCTCGGGCGGCAAGGCGCTGCTGGCGCACCTGCACCCCTCGGTGCTCGAGCGGCTGTTCCGGGACCCGCGCGCGGCGCTGACCGCGGACCACCTCGACGAGGAGACCTTCGCCCGGTTCCTGGCCGCGCTGGACCGGGTACGACGGCAGGGCTACGCCCTCAACGACCAGGAGACCGAGGAAGGCGTCGTCGCCCTCGGGGTCGCGATCGCCGGCTCGTCCGGGATCCAGCACATCGCCGCGCTCTCCGTCGCGGTGCCGTCGGGCCGGTTCACGCCGGCGTTGCGGAAGACCCTGGTGGACATGGCGGCCCAGGCCCGCGACGACATCGAGGCGGACCTGCGGCGGGCCGGGGTGGACGTGCCCGCCTGACACCGGTGACACCGTCAGCCGAGCATCACCGCGCCGCCGTCGACGCTGACCGTCTGGCCGGTCACGTAGCGGGCGCCGTCGTCGAGGAAGAACAGGATCGGGTCGACCAGCTCGTCCGCCTCGCCCAGCCTGCCCAGGGCGACACCGCTCAGGTGCTCGCGCAGCCGCTCCTCGGGCAGCCTGGCCAGCTCGTCGCGGGTGCCGTTGGTGCGGATCAACCCCGGTGCGACGCAGTTGACGCGGATCCCGAACGGGCCGAGCTCGCGCGCGAGCTGCCTGGTCAGGCCGATCACGCCGGCCTTCGCCGAGGCGTAGGCCTGGACGCCGGTGCGCGAGTAGGTGCGTCCCGCACCCGAGGAGATGTTCACGATCGAGCCGGGCCGTCGCTGCCGCTTGAGGGCACGGGTCGCCTCCCGGCAGACGTAGAAGGCGGCGTCCAGGTTGAGCGCGACGACCCGGGCCCAGTCCTCGTCGCGGACCTCGTCGACCGGGGTGCGGACCGAGCCGGGACCACCGGCGGCGTTGACCACCAGGTCGGGTCCGCCGTCCTCGGCGGCGATCCGCGCCACCAGGTCCGCGACCGCGCCCGCGTCGGTGATGTCGGCCTGGACGAACCGTTCCCGTTCCGCGGCCACGCCTGGCACCCGCGGCGGTGGCCGCAGGTCGACCGCCCACACGGTGGCGCCCTGGTCCAGCAGTGCCGCGGCGACGCCGGCGCCGATCTCACCGGTCGCACCGGTGACCAGGGCGACCCTGCCGCTGAAGTCGCACCGCATCAGCCGCTCCGTTCCGCGGCCCGGCGCTCGATCTCCCGGGTGGTCTCCAGCGCCAGGCCGGCCGCCTCCACCAGCTCCTCGGTGCTGACCGCGGGAGCGAACCCGAAGACCGAGAGGTACATGACCGCGCGGCCGTCCTGGAGCACCGGGCAGGAGATGTTGCGGACGTCGTAGGTCGCGCCGGGCCGCAGGTCGGCGTCGTACACCTCGGGCCCCAGCGGCTGGTCGTCGGGCATCGGCGCGGTGGCGCCTGCCTCGAGGTCGTGGATCACGTCGTCGAGCCGGCGGAGCCGGTCGTCGGCCAGCGTGACGGCCCAGCCGCGCTCGCGCAGCCGCGCGAGCGCCGCCCGGTAGGCGTCCCGGTCCTCCTCGGAGAGCTCGACCGGCGCGCGCTGGAACCAGCGGCGCTGGCCGTCGTCATCGGCCCAGGCGACCAGCGCCGCCCCCATCGGGGGCACGAACGGCAGCCGGACGCCCACCGGCGCCGGGCGCAGGTCGCGGTCGAGCGGCAGCGCGCTGGCGATGCGCACCAGCACGTCCTCGACGGGCGCGACCAGCGCGCACTCCAGGCCCAGCCGCTGGCTGAGCTCCTGCATCGGACCGCGGCCGAGATCGGCCAGGCGCAGCTGGCGCATCACGTCCGGCGCGGCCGGCATCACCCGCGAGTGCGGGGAGAACCGGCCGTACCCGCCGCCCAGGAAGAGCAGCGGCAGGCCCGAGCCGGTGACCTCGAGGCCGACGACCTCGCCGATCACGATGACGTGGTCCCCCGCCTCGATCTGCTGCTGCACGCGGCACTCGATCCAGGCCAGCGACCCGGAGACGACCGGGTTGCCGAACGGGCTGGGCTGCCAGTCGACGCCGGCGAGCTTGTCGGTGGCGCCCTTGACCGAGAGCGCCCGGCAGACGTCCTCCTGGTCGCCGGCCAGGACGCTGGCGCAGAAGGTGGGCTGGGCCGAGAGCGCCTGGAACGACGCCGAGTCGCGCGCGGCCATGAAGGAGACCAGCGGCGGCGCGAGCGAGACCGAGCTGAAGGTCCCGACGATCATCGCCAGGTGCTCGCCCGAGCCGGTCGTCGCCGTGATCGCGGTGACGCCGGTCGGGTACTGCCCCAGCGCCGCCCGGTAGCGCTCCGGGCGGATCTCGTTGCTCGTGACTGTCATGCGACGCGATTCCCTTCCTGTGCTCTCGTCGATCCGTACGACGGCGCGCCGGCCGCGGGCCCGCCCAGCCGTGCGAGCGCCACGGCCGCCAGCACGGCGGCGCCGTCGGCGAGCACGGCCGGGTCGAACACGACGGACGGCGAGTGGTTCGGGTGCTCGATGCCGTCCTTGCCCGGCAGCCCCGCACCGACCATGAGGAAGGCACCTGGCACCCGGTCCAGCAGCAGGGCGTAGTCGTCGCCGGCCGGGAGCGGCGCGGGCAGGTCGGTGTACCGGTCCGCTCCGAGCAGCCCGGCGACCACCTCGGCGAAGCGCGCGACCTCCTCCGCGTCGTTGACCACCGGCGGGTAGCCGGGCAGGTAGTCGACCTCGGCGCTCACGCCGTGCGAGGCGGCGACGGAGTGCGCGGTCTCGGCGACCAGTGCCGCGAGCGACTGCTGGCGCGCAGGCGAGAAGCACCGGGTGGTGCCCTCGAGGGTGACCAGCCCGGCGATGGCGTTGGCGGCCTCGCCTCCGCGGATCGCGCCGACGGTGAGGACCGCGGGGTCGAAGATGTCGACGTCGCGGGCGATCCGGGTCTGCCACCGGGTGATGAGGTCGGCGGCGGCGACCACCGGGTCCGGGGCCTGGTGCGGGAAGGCGCCGTGGCCGCCCGGGCCGCGCAGCCGCACGGTGAACGACGCGGTGGCGGCGTGCGAGGCACCGGCCCGGCCGGCGAAGACGCCGCGCGGCAGGCTCCCGGCGAGCACGTGCAGGCCGTAGCTCGCCGCGTCGTCACCCGCGGACTCGACCAGCTCGCCGAGGTCCTCGCCGAGCATCGCCCGCATCCCGTCGTGGCCCTCCTCGCCGGGCTGCCAGAGGAGCACCACCCGACCGCGGGCCGGCTTCGCCTCGCAGAGCAGCCGGGCCGCGCCGACCAGCATCGCGGCGTGCAGGTCGTGACCGCAGGCGTGCATCGCGCCGGGCTCCTCGGCGCCGCCCTCGGCCGGCAGCGCGTCGAGGTCCGCCCGGAGGAACACCGTCGGTCCCGGGGCGTCCCCGTCGAGGATGCCGATGACCGAGGTGGCTGCGGTCCCGCGGCGCACGTCCAGGCCGAGGCCGTCCAGTGCGTCCAGGATCGTGCGCTGGGTGCGCGGCAGGTGCAGGCCCAGCTCGGGCTCCCGGTGCAGCCGGTCCCGCAGGCCGGCCAGGTCGGCCTGGAGCGCGGCCGCGCGCTCGCGCAGCGACCAGGTCGTCACCACGTGGCCTCCAGCACGCGCAGGGTGTTGCCGCCGACCACGGCAGCGATGTCCTCGTCGGAGTACCCGTGGCCGACCAGCCAGCCGATCACGTTGCGGAAGTTCTCGGTCGGGTTCTCCATGCCCGCGCAGTGGTCGGCTCGGGGCTTGACCGGGTCGGTGACCCCGACGCGGGAGTCCGGGTCCGGGGTGCTCGGCTCGGTGCCGCCGGTGCTGCCGAAGACGGCCGCGAACTCCTGGTGCAGCCGGGCGTGGTCGGCGTACAGGGTGTCCGGCCCGAAGGTGACGTGCTCGATGCCCATCAGCTCCACGCAGTACTCGAAGTGCGCCATCACGGAGTCGATCGAGTGCCCGTCGTGCTCAGCGGTCAGGGTCGAGTTCGGCGCGGACTCCAGGCCCAGCAGACCGCCCCGCTCGGCCAGGGCGCGCAGCACGTGGTCGGGCTTCATCCGCTCGCTGGGCCACACGCCGCGCGCGCCTGCGTGGGTGATCATCACCGGGGCCGCCGACGCCGCGATCGCGTCCAGCGTGGTCCGGTCCCCCGCGTGCGAGAGGTCGACGGACATGCCCAGCGCGTTCATCCGCTCGACGGCCCGGTGGCCGAAGCGGGTCAGGCCTCCGTCGCGCCACTCCTTGAGGCCGCCGCCCAGCAGGTTCGCCTCGTTGTAGACCAGGCCGAGCTGCCGGACGCCGAACCCGTAGAGCAGGTCGAGCCGGTCGATGTCGTTGTCGATCGGCGTCGCGGCCTCCAGCGCGAGCACGAGGCCGAGCTGACCCTGCGCGCGGCAGTCGTGGAGGTCGCCGAGGGTCCGTACGACGCGCACGTAGTCCTGGTGGGCCACGTCCGCCAGCCGGTGGCCGAGGTCGTAGATCACGTCGTTCCAGGACCAGCCGTAGGTGCTGGTGATGCAGCCGGTCGGGCCGGCCAGGTTGTCGAAGACGACGTCGAGGCCCGAGTACGAGAGACCTTCGTAGCCCAGGGGCGTGCGGCCGCGGGCGGCGTACTCGACGGCCAGCGACATGTCCCGGGGGTAGACCTGCGGGTGGTCGTGCAGGCTGATGACCAGCGACTCCTGGAGGAGCCGCTCGGCGCGAGCCGCCTGCTCCTCGTCGAGCCCGAGCGGGTGCAGCGGAAGCCGGTCTATCTCGGTCTCCCACTCGTAGGCGTGGTAGTCGGTCCCGGGCCTGAGGTACTCGAAGGACCGGTAGCCGCGGTAGCGCTTCGCCTGTGCGAAGTCCCGGGTGCCGCTCATGCGCCCACCCGCGCCGCGGCGAGCTGCGGGAACAGGCCCACCGCGTTGTCGCGCAGGATCCTGGTCCGCAGGCCGTCGTCCAGCGCGTCGGAGGTGCGCAGGTCGAGCGCGAGGTCAGCGCCCATCACGTCGTTGGTGAAGGGGTAGTCGCTGCCGTAGACGATCCGGTCGGAGTCGGCCAGCGCCAGCAGGGACGGAAGCTGGAAGGGCAGCACGCTGCCGGCCAGGTCGAACCAGCAGCGCCGCAGCGTCTCGACGAACGAGGGGTACCCCGGCGCGCCGTCGGCCGTCGAGGCGTTGGCCCGCCACACGTTGCGCTCGATGCGCTGTGCCAGGGCGGGCAGTGCTGCCCCCGCGTGCGGCACGACGAGCTTGACGCCGGGATGCCGCTCGAGCTGGCCGGAGAAGACCAGGTTGGTCAGGGCGCGGGTGGTGTCGAAGAAGTACTCGTACATCGACCGGGACCAGCCGGCCATCACCTCGGGCACCAGCACCGGCGGCTGCGTCGGGTGCACCAGCAGCGGCAGCTCGCGCCGGGAGATCTCGACCATCACCGGCTCCAGCACCGGGTCGCCGAGGTAGCAGCCGTCCACGTTGGTCAGCAGGCACACGCCCCAGGCGCCGAGCTCGTCGACCGCGTGCTCGAGCTCGGCCAGGGCCGCGTCCGCGTCCGGGACCGGGAGGGCCGCGTAGAAGCCGAACCGTCCCGGGTGGTCGGCCACGAGCGCGGCGCCGCCCTCGTTGGCGGCCCGGGCCACGGTGCTCGGGCTCGCGTCGCCGCCCAGCACCACGCCCGGCGTCGAGATGGAGACCACCGAGGTCTCGATGCCGAGCCGCTCCATGTGCGCGAGGTGGTCCTCGGCCGACCAGGCCGGGACACCGCCGGAGAAGCCGTCGGGCTTGGTGATCCCGGCCGCCAGCACCAGGTCGCGGTAGGCCGGGGGCAGGTAGTGCACGTGCAGGTCGAACGCCCGCAGGGCGCTGGGGGCGAACGAGCCGGCACCGGCGAGGCCGCGGTCGATCTCGGCCGGGCTCCGCCGGCACATCAGCGCGTCCTGGTCGTCGGTCATGGGGTGCTCCTCGTGGTGGTCCGGTCGGTGGTCCGGTCGGTGGTCCGGTCGGTGCTCCGGTCGGTGGTCGGGTCGGGGTCGGCGGTCCGGATGGTCACCAGGACCAGCCCCGCTCCGCGGGAGGCGTCCAGACCCCGGCACGCTCCAGGTGCGGGAAGACGTCGCCGAGCAGGGCGACCTCGTCCGGGTTCCAGTCGAGGGTGAGGATCATGAACCCGCGCAGCTCGGTGGCCCGGTGGATCTCGACCAGCTGCTCGGCCACCTCGGCGCCGGTGCCGGCGAGGACGGTGCTCCCGGCGGCGATGCCGATCTTGCGGGCCGCGGCGTCCAGGTCGCTGCCGAAGGTCTGCTGGTAGGTCTGGCTGCCTCCCAGGAACCCGCGGGCCCAGCCGCGGGCGGCGTCCATGTCGACGCTCTCCTCGATGGCCGCACGCTTCTCCTGGGCCTCGGCCGAGGAGCTCCCGATCACGATGCCGATCGAGCCGGCACCGCTGACGTCGAGGGGGTCCCGGCCGGCGGCCTCGGTGCGGGCCGCGAGGTCGGCGACCGTGTCCTTGACCCGGGCGAGGTCGTCGGTGACGGCGAAGAACGCGTAGTCGGCCTTGCGCGCGATGAAGCTCTTGCCGGCCTCGGAGACCCCGGCGTTGAAGATCATCGGCGAGGCCTGCACCGGGTAGGGGCCGCGCGGCGTTCCGCGGTGGCGCGTGTACCGGCCCTCGAAGTCGATGGGCTCGCCGCCGGCGCCCCACAGGGCACGCACCGCGTCCAGGGTCTCCTCGACCACGGCGTAGCGCTCGTCGTGCTCGACGGTGTCGGTGAAGCCGAAGAGCGCCTCCTCGGATCCCTTGGCGCCGGGGACGATGTTCCAGCCCCAGCGCCCGCCGCTGAGCACGTCCAGGTTCGCACCCAGGCGCGCGAGCACGACCGGCGAGTGGTAGCGAGCGTGCATGGTGGTGACCACGCCGACGTGCTCGGTCGCCGCCATCACGACCGGCGCCCAGACCGGCGCCGAGATGCAGGGCTCGCCGTGGCCGACCCGGGCGTTGTCGGCGCCGTGGTGGGTGTAGCCGTCGGCGAAGAAGACGAAGTCGACGCCGATGCGCTCGGCGGTCTGCGCCAGCCGGACGTGCGAGGCGACGGCCAGCACGTCGGGGTTGTGGTCGGCCTGGCGGCGCGAGGTCACGTTCGGCGACGGCGAGTTCGGCCACATCAGGCCGAAGCGCAGCTGCCGGTCGCGCCGGCGCGGCTTCAGGGTGCCGTTGCCGGCCGGGATGGTGAGCGTGCTCATCGGTGGTTCCTTTCGGTGTGCGCGATGCCAAGGTCCGCGCCAAGGTCCGCCGGGACCGAGGGCGCGGGGGACAGTCGGCCGGACTCGAGGTCGCCGAGGCGGTCGCGGAGCGCGGCCAGCAGCGGAGCCCGTACGTCGTGCGCGGCGGCCGCCTCGAGCAGGTCGCCCAGCTCGTGGGTCGCCTCGGTCGGGCGGCGTCGTACGACGATGTCGCGGAAGACCCCGCTGCGGCGCTTGCCGGTCATCCCGGCCAGGAAGGAGACCACCGCGTCGAGCGCGGCCTCCCGGGCGGCGTCGCCACGCCGACCGCCGAGGGCCAGCGGATCGATCTCGTCGATGACGGGCGGCCGGCTGCCCTCGGCCAGCGCGACCTCGGTGACCTCGGCGGCGAGCCCGGCCATCACCTCGCGGTGAGCCGCGACCACGGTGTCGATGTCGGCGTCGACGAGCGCGGTGGCGGTGATGAGCGCGCCGAGGATCCGCTTGGCCCACAGGGTCGAGACGATGTCCTCGCTGACCTCGACCTCGCCGAAGCCCGCGAGGTCCTCGGCCAGCTCACGGACGCGCCGGCTCGCACCGCGGCCGAGCTCGCCGACCGCGACCAGGCCCGGGCCGCCCGAGCGCACCGTGCCCGGGGCCACGACGTCCGCGGCGAAGTTGACCAGCGCCGGCACCAGCCACTCCCGCGGCAGCGCCCGGGCCGCGCGGCCGTGGCTCAGGCCGTTCTGGCAGAGGTAGACCACGGGCTCCAGCACCCGGTCGGGATCCAGCGCGGTGGCCAGCCACGCCGCCGCCGGTTCGACGTGCTGCAGCTTGGTCGCGAGCAGCACCCGGGACTCCTCGACCGCACCGGCCTCCTCCGGGGTGCAGGCCCGCACCCGGGCCGTGCGCACCTGGCCGGCCGGCGTCACCAGGCGCAGCCCGTCGCGGCGGATCGCCTCGACGTGCTCGCGGTCGGCGTCGACCACGCGGACCCGGTGGCCGGCGCCGGCGAGGTGGTGCGCGAGCGACCCCCCGATGGCTCCGGCGCCGACCACGAGGTAGTCGCGGGTGGGCGTCAACGCGGCTCCAGCTCGGCGAGCAGGACCAGCGAGTCGGTCGTGTAGACCACGTTGGTGACGTCCTCGGAGTGGGCCATCGGCAGCGCGAGCTCGTTGATCGGGACGCTGTAGCCCTGCTCCAGGATCATCTTCTGCGCCTGCGCCACGATCTCCTTGCGCTTGGCCGGGTCGACGGTCCGGGCCTGCTCCTCGAGCAGCTTGTCCAGCGCCCCGTCCAGCCCGGCCATGCCGGTGCGCAGCGCGTCGGCGTCGGAGCGGGTCAGGGCGGAGATCCGCAGCTCGTAGTCGCCCTCGATCCAGGCCGTGTTGGCGTCGGCGTCGGGCAGCGGGCGCAGCGTCAGCTCGATGCCGAGCTCCTTGAGCTGCTGCTGCAGCAGCTCCATCAGCGGCACCAGGAACCCGTAGAGCTGGCTGCCGTACAGCAGCGAGACGCGCAACCGCCGGCCGTCCTTGCTGCGGATGCCGTCCGCGCCCGGCCGCCACCCGGCGTCCTCGAGGATGCTCTTCGCCTTCGCGGCGTCGTGGGTCATCTCGCCGGCCAGGTCGACGTAGCCCGGGGTGGTCGACGACAGCACGCTGGTCGCGACCTTCTGGTACTTGGTCAGCGTCGAGTCGATGAGCTGCTCGCGGTCCACGCCGATCTCGAGCGCCTTGCGGACCGCCACGTCGGAGAGGACCGGGCCCTTCGGGTTCACCCAGAGCTGCTGGGCGATCCCGGGGTTCGACCGGGACTCGATCGCGATGCCGTCGCGGTCGAGCGTCTTCAGGTCGGAGCGCTGGATCTCGGTGATGTAGTCGTTCTGGCCGCTGACCAGGGTGCCGGCGCGGACGCCGCTCTCCGGGACGATGCTCACCGTGACGGCGTCGTAGCGGGCATCACCGCGGTGCGGCATCGAGGGCGCCCAGTCGTAGCCCTTCCGCTTGACCAGGTCGATCTGCTCGTTGCTGCGGTACTTGTCCAGCACGAAGGAGCCGCTGCCGCTGAACTCGCCGAGGCAGCGCTTGGCCGGGTCCTGGTGGACCGTCTTGCTCGACACGATGCCCAGCGACGGCGTCGAGACGGCCTGCAGGAACGAGGCGTTCGGCTCGCTGAAGGTGACCGTGACCTGGTGCTCGCCGGTGGCCTTGGCCGCCGTCATCGTCGCGAGGTAGCTCGAGCCGAGACGGGCCTTGGCGCCCATCTGCTGCACGGTGAGCAGGTTGTCGGCGACCGTCTGCGCGGTCAGCGGGCTGCCGTCGGAGAAGGTGACGTCGTCGCGCAGCTCGAAGGTGAAGGTCTTCGCGTCCGGGCTCACCGTCCAGGCCGAGGCCAGCCACGGCTGGTACTTCTCGCCGTCCTGGAAGACCAGCGAGTCGACCATCGCCCGGGCCAGGGTCAGCTGCGAGCGACCCAGCAGCTGGGCCGGGTCGATGCAGCCCTCGTCGGCGGGGATCGCCATCCTCAGGGTGGTGCCGCCGCCCGCCGATCCGGCGGAGCCGCCGCAGGCGGTGAGGGCCCCGCCGCAGACCGCGAGGATCAGCGTCGCCGCGGTCGCTCGGCGCCAGGATGCCGGCGTCCGGCGGGCTTCACTCGTGTTCATGGAACGGTCCTTTCCCAGGGGTGGTGGTCACCGGGTCACCGCGTGCCCGGAGGGTTGAGGGGTGTGGCCGCGACCCGGCACGGCCTCGACGAGCTGGCGGGTGTAGTCCTCGCCGGGGCTGGCGAACAGCGCCTCGGCCGGTCCGCTCTCGACGACCGCGCCGTGCTTCATCACGACCACGTCGTGGCAGATCTGCCGGACCACGGCGAGGTCGTGGGAGATGAACACGTAGCTCACCTCGGAGTCGGCCTGCAGCTCGGCGAGGAGCGCGAGGATCTGGGCCTGCACGGAGACGTCGAGGGCCGAGACCGGTTCGTCGAGCACGACGATCTCCGGGTCGAGCGCCAGCGCGCGGGCGATCGCGACACGTTGCCGCTGCCCTCCGGAGAGCTCGGCGGGCAGCCGGTCGGCGTAGCTCGCCGGCAGCGCGACCCGCTCCAGCAGGTCGCCGACCCGGCGCGCGCGCTCGCGCGAGTCGCCCACCCCGAAGGCGCGTAGCGGCTCGGCGACGATCTCCTGCACCCGCATCCGCGGGTCCAGCGAGGAGTAGGGGCTCTGGTGGACCAGCTGCAGGTTCCGCCGGAGCTCGCGCAGCCGGCGCCCGCGCGCCGCGGTCAGGTCCTCCCCGCCGACCAGGACCCGGCCGCGGTCGGGCGCCACGAGGCCCATCAGCAGGCGCGCGGTCGTCGACTTGCCCGAGCCGGACTCGCCGACGATGCCGAGCGAGCGGCCGCGGCGCAGGGTGAAGGAGACGTCGTCGACCGCGGTGACCCGCTCGGTCCGGCCGCGGCCGCGCACCGCGAACTCCTTGACCAGGCCGTCCACCCGCAGGACGACCGGGGCGGCGTCGGCCGGCTCCCGCTCGGTCACCAGGCGCCGGCTGGTCAGCCCGGGGGCCGCGGCGATGAGCCTCTGCGTGTAGGCGTGCCGGGGACGGCCGAGAACCTCGTCGGTGCGGCCCTGCTCGACGATCCTGCCGCGCGCCATCACCAGGACCCGGTCCGCGCGGTCCGCCGCGACCCCGAGGTCGTGGGTGACCAGGAGGACACCGGTCTCGTGCTCGCGGGTGACGGCCGCGATCTGGTCGAGGATCCGCTTCTGCACCGTCACGTCGAGGGCGCTGGTCGGCTCGTCGGCGATGACCAGGGCCGGCCGGCAGGCGAGCGCCATCGCGATGAGGACGCGCTGCCGCATGCCGCCGGAGAGCTCGTGCGGGTGCTGCCGGGCGCGCAGGCCGGGGCGGCTCAGGCCGGCCTCGTCGAGCAGCTCGACCGCGCGGGCCCGTGCCTGCTCGCGATCGTGGAGCCCGTGCACGACGAGCGCGTCGGCCACCTGCTCCCCCACCCGGCGCACCGGGTTGAGCGCGGTCATCGGGTCCTGCGGGATCAGGCTGAGCTGTCGTCCCCTCACCGCGCGCAGACCGCGCTCGGAGAGGCCGGTGAGCTCCGCGCCCCCGAGGGTGACCCGGCCGCCGGTGAGGACGCCCGCCTCCGGGAGCAGGCCGATGATCGCGTGGCCCAGGGTGCTCTTGCCGGAGCCGGACTCCCCGACGACGGCGACCACCTCGCCCGGGTCGACAGTGAGGCTGACGCCGCACACCGCCGGCAGCACCCCGCGGCGGGTGCGGTACTCCACCTGCAGGTCCTCCACGCGCAGCACGGGCTGGCTCTCCACCGGCTTCTCCATCGCGCTCACCGGACCCGCTCGCTGATCGCCCGGGACACGTGGTTGGAGGAGAGCACCACGGCGGCGATGGCCATCCCCGGGAAGGCGCTGAGCCACCACGCGGTCGCGAGGTAGTCGCGTCCGGCCGAGATCAGGGCGCCCCACTCCGGGGACGGCGGCGGCTCGCCGAACCCGAGGAAGCTCAGGCTCGAGACGGCGAGGATCGCGGTGCCGAAGTCCAGCGCGGCCAGCACCAGGGCGGGCCCCGCGGCGTTGGGCAGCACGTGCCGGGCAAGGATCGCCGGCGTCCGGGTCCCACTGAGCGCGGCGGCCTCGACGTACGCGTGGGTGCGGACCCGGAGCACCTCCGAGCGCATCAGCCGCGCCATCGCGGCGACCCCCACCACGCCGACCGCGATGGCGACGGTCACGCTGCCGAAGCCGAGCGCGGCGATGACGGCCATCGCGAGGAGCAGGGCGGGAAAGGCCAGCATCACGTCGACCAGCCGCATCAGCAGCGTGTCGACCAGTCCGCCGAGGTAGCCGGCGGCGAGACCCACCAGGGAACCGAGAACCAGCGAGATCGTCATCGCGAGCAGGGCGGCCTGCAGCGACTCCCGGGTGCCGTAGACCACCCGGCTGAACAGGTCGCGGCCGACCGCGTCGGTGCCGAGCCAGTGTCCGTCGGCGCCGGGCGCGAGCAGGATGCTGCGCGGGTCGGTGGCCAGCGGGTCGGTGCCGGTGAACAGGCCCGGGAAGAACGCGGCGGTCGCCGCGACCAGCAGCACCAGGACGGCGAGCACCACCCCGGGACGCCGTACGGCGGCTCGTGCGATGCCGCGCAGACGCGCCCCCCGGGCGGGGGCGATCTCGACGGCCGGGCCCTCGACCTCTTCCGGCGCGGGGGGCGGAGCGGCCTGGGCCGCGAGCTCCTGCATGATCTCGCTCATCGCGAACCGACCTCCTGGTGGATGCGCAGGCGCGGATCGATCAGCGGGTAGGCGAGGTCGATCAGCAGGTTGACGACGACGAAGATGACCGCGCCCAGCACGACCGTCCCCTGCACCACGGCGACGTCGCGGCTGAGGACGGCGTGCACGGTGATCCGGCCGAGCCCGGCCCGGGAGAAGACGTTCTCGATGACCACGGACCCGCCGATGAGGCTGGCGATCAGGGTCCCGCAGATCGTCAGCGCGGGGATGAGCGCGTTGCGCAGCACGTCGCGGAAGTGGATGACCGCGCGAGGCAGCCCGATCGCCCGGGCCGTGGTGACGAACTGCTCGGCCTGCGCTTGGGCGAGGCTCTTGGCGAGGATCTGCCCGACGGTCGCGGCCGTCGGCAGCGCCAGGGTCAGCCACGGCATCACCAGCGACTCCAGGCCCGAGGAGCCGATCGCAGGAAGCAGGCCGAGGTTGAAGGAGAACAGCTGGATGAGCATGAGGCCGACCCAGAAGGTGGGCAGCGAGATGCCGGCCGGCGGCAGTGCGAGCAGCAGCTGACGCAGCCACCGGGTGCGGGTGTAGGTCGCGCCCAGCGCCAGGCCGCCGCCGAGCGCCACCCCGATGACCAGGGCCCCGGAGATCAGCGCGATCGTCGGCGGGAGCGCCTCGAGCAGGATGTCGGTGACCGGCCGCCCGGTCTCCATCGAGGTGCCGAGGTCACCGGTGAGCGCGTCACCGAGCCGGTGCACGTACTGGACCACGACGGGATCGTCGAAGCCCTGCTCGGCCCGCACCCGGGCGAGCTCGGCCTGGTTGACGATCGAGCCGGCGTCCCCGCCCGCGACCTGGTTGAGCGCGGGGTCGCCCGGCAGCAGGAACAGGACGGCGAAGGAGACGGACCAGGCGGCCAGGACCACCGCCAGGGCGTGACCGGCCCGACCCAGGCCGTAGCGAGTGCTGCGGGCGATCGCGGACCGGTCGTCACGAGTGTCGGACTCGGGCACAGCGCCTCCCATTCGTTCGTAGTCGATGGATCTGGCTGATCCATCAGGTTCCTGCTATCTTGCCTCAGGAGCCCGGGCTCGCGTCTAGATCTGTTCGTACACGATGTATCTGTGCCAGAATGGTTCACCGCCGACCGGCAGAGCACACGCAGGTTCTGCAGGCCAGAATCGCGGTCGACTCGGCGGCGCGATCGAGAGGAGTTTCCGGGTGGCTTCTCAGCCTGCTGCGCTGGATCTCGGGCATTGGCTGCGAGCCGTCCGCCGCCGGCACTGGGCGTCGCGGGGAGCGGCCGGCGAGCCGGTCCTGACCCCGACGCAGTTCGCGGCGCTGCTCGCCGTCTGCCAGGTTCCGGGCGCCGACCAGCGGACGGTGTCGGTGCTGGCCTCCATCGACCAGGCGACCGTGAGCGAGACGCTGCGCCGGCTCCAGCGCGACGGTCTGGTCAGGATCGAGCCCGACCTCGCCGACGCCCGACGCCTGCGGATCTGGCCGCACGAGGCCGCGGTGGAGGTGGTACGCACCGACCTCATCGGTGTGCGCGAGGCCGACCGGCGGCTGCTCTCGGTGCTCACCGACGCGGAGCGGGACGCCCTGATCGACGCGCTGCGCACGATCGCCTACGCCTCCAGCGACGACCCCGCCGCGTGGCCGACCACCGAGGTGCCTGCCGAGCACGGGCTGCTCACCGTCGAGGAGACCAGCCGGGCGTTCGGCCGCCTCGTCCGGATCTGCAGCCAGCAGCACCAGGCGACGTGGACCGACGTCGCCGGCACCCTGCTCACGCCGCAGCAGTTCACCCTGCTGGCTCTCGTCGCCGGCACCCGAGAGGTGCGGCAGAGCGAGATCCCGGCCGCGCTCGACCTGGACAAGGCCTCGGTCACCGGCCTGTTGCACCGGCTCGCACGCCGCGACCTGGTCGTGGCGGTGCCCTCGGGCCAGGACCGCCGGCAGCGCGTGGTCACCCTGACGCCGCTCGGGCTCGAGGTGCTCAAGGTGTCGCGGTCAGCGGCCGCGGCCGTGGAGGCCGCGGTCGTCAAGGGGCTCGACCCGGCTGCGCGCCGGAGGTTGCCGCGTCACCTCGAGCACGTGGTGCGCTCCGCGGCGCAACCGGGCTGAGGGGATGACGCTCAGTCGGCCAGCTGGGCGCCGATCGAGCGGGCCGCCTCCTGCAGCAGCGAGACCAGGCGCGGCAGCCGTTCCGGCTCGTAGCGGATCGACGGCATCGAGACCGACAGCCCGGCGACCGGCCGCCCCTGTCCGTCGGCCACCGGGACACCCACCGCGACCACGCCGCGCTCGGACTCCTCGCGGTTGACGGCGAAACCCTGCCGTCGGATCAGGGTCAGCTCGCGGCGCAGCCGGCGCAGGTCGGGCGCCTCCACGGCGGCCGCGTGCTCGGCGTCGTAGACCGCAGCGAGGTCCGCGGGATCGAGCTCGGCGAGCATGAGCAGCCCGGCAGTGGTGCGGTGCGCGGCGAAGACCATGCCCTCGCGCGACCCCACCCGCAGCGACTGGCGCGACTCGACCGAGACGACGAAGCGCGCGGTGGCCCCGATCCGGACCGCGACGTTCGCCGACTCGCCAACCACGTCGACCAGGCGCTGGAGGACCGGCAGCGCCGCGGACCGCAGCCGCGCGGTCTCGGAGCGGGAGTGCGCGGCGAGCTCGAGCACCGGTCCGGCCCGGTAGGACTTGTCGGCCGACTGCGCGGCGAAGTCGCGGTAGACGAGCATCTGCAGCAGCCGGTGCGCCGTCGAGCGGGCCACGCCCAGGCGGATCGCGGCGTCCGCCACGGTCAGCGGTCCCTCCAGCTGGAGCACGGTGGCCAGGCGCAGCGCATGGTCGACGCTGGCGATGGCGTAGGCCGGCGGATTCTTGAGCGGCTTGTCCACGACCCTCCCTGAGGTTCTGTGGAACAGAATCATCTGTTCTGCTCCTCGCGCAAGGTGTGAGCGTAGCGGCATGACCTCCGCCCACACCGCCGTCCGGCTGCAGGCCGTCTCCGCACCGGACCAACCCGACGTCACCCCCGCTCTCGAGGAGCTGTACCGGGGGTTCGAGCAGGAGCTGCTGGTCCCCCTGTGGACCGAGATCGGCGACCTGATGCCCGCGCACCCGCGCTCGCGCGCGGTTCCGCACCTGTGGAGGTGGGCCCACCTGGTCGGCCTCGCCGAGCGCGCCGGCGAGCTGGTGCCCGTGGGTCGCGGCGGCGAGCGGCGCGCGATCGCGCTGGCCAACCCGGCGCTGGGCGGCCGCCCGTTCGCCACCCCGACGCTGTGGGCGGCGATCCAGTACCTGATGCCGGGCGAGGACGCCCCCGAGCACCGGCACACCCAGCACGCCTTCCGGTTCGTTGTCGAGGGCTCCGGGGTCTGGACGGTCGTCGGCGGCGACGCGGTCCCGATGAATCGCGGCGACTTCCTCCCCCAGGCCGGCTGGAACTGGCACGCCCACCACAACGCGACGGACGAGCCGATGGCGTGGGTCGACGGCCTGGACATCCCGTTCCAGTACGTGACCGAGACGCAGTTCTTCGAGTTCGGCCGAGACGAGCTCAGCGCCGCCGAGCGGACCACGCCGGAACGTTCCCGCTCCGAGCGGCTCTGGGCCCATCCGGGCCTGCGCCCGGTCGGCGTCGGCGAGGTCAGGCCGGGCACGCCGCTGCTCTCCTACAAGTGGGAGCACACCGACCGCGCCCTGACCGACCAGCTGGCCGTCGAGAGGGAGGGCTTCGGCGGGACCGTCGAGCCCGGCCACGCCGCGGTCCGCTACACCGACCCCTCCACCGGAGGCGACGTGCTCCCGACGATCCGAGCCGAGCTGCACCGCGTGGTCCGCGGCGTCGAGACCGCGCCGGTGCGCGAGACCGGCTCCAGCGTCTACCAGGTCTTCGACGGCTCCGGCACCGTCACCGTCGGCGACCAGACCTGGTCGGTCAGCCGCGGCGACCTGTTCGTGGTGCCGGCCTGGCAGGCGTTCTCGGCCCGCTCCGAGGCCGGCGACACCGACTCCGACTCCGGGGCTCTCGACCTGTTCCGGTTCAGCGACGCCCCTGTCTTCGAGGCCCTCGGGCTCGATCGCCAGGAGACCGTCCGATGAGGCTCGCGACCCTGCGCACCGAGCAGGGCACCCGCGCGGTCCGGCTCGAGGGCGACCGGCTGGTCGACCTGGACGCCGCCGACCTCGGCGAGCTGCTCGCGCGGCCCGGCTGGCGGGACGCGGCCGGCACCGGTGCGTCGTACCCGGTCGAGGGCGCGGACTTCGCGCCGGTGGTGCCGAACCCGTCGAAGGTCGTCTGCGTCGGTCACAACTACACCCACCACATCAAGGAGATGGGGCGCGAGCTGCCGTCGTACCCGACGCTCTTCCCGAAGTTCGCCGACACCCTGATCGGGGCCCGCGACGACATCGTCAAGCCCGCCGAGACCGACGCCCTCGACTGGGAGGTCGAGCTGGTCGTGGTCATCGGCGCTCCCGTACGACGGGCGACCGGCGCCGAGGCCGAGGCGGCGATCGCCGGCTTCACGGTGATGAACGACGTCTCCGTCCGCGACTGGCAGTTCCGCACGATCGAGTGGACCCAGGGCAAGATCTGGGACTCCTCGACGCCGGTCGGGCCGTACCTGGTCACCCCGGACGAGCTCCCCGGCGGCGTCCGCCCGGCACTCGAGGTCAGCACGACGGTCGACGGCCAGGTCATGCAGCGCGACGACACCGGAACGCTGCTGTTCGACCCGGTGGCCCTGGTCGAGTACGTCTCCACCGTCGTGCGGCTCAACCCGGGCGACCTGATCGCGACCGGCACCCCCGCCGGCGTCGGGCACGCCCGCGACCCGCAGGTCTACCTGACCCCGGGCCGGACGGTGGTCACCGAGATCGAGGGCCTCGGCGCCTGCGTCAACCGGGTCGTCGAGGAGGCGTGATGGCCCGCACCACCGACGACGCCCGGCGCTGGGTACGCACCGGGCAGGAGCTCCTCGACGCGGCGGTCGCCGGGCTCGACGAGGAGTCGTTCTCGGCGCCGAGCCTGCTGCCCGGCTGGACCCGCCGGCACCTGGTCGCCCACCTCGCCGGCAACGCCGAGGCGCTGGGCAACCTGGCCACCTGGGCCGCGACCGGGGTGGAGACCCCGATGTACGCGTCCGCCGAGGAGCGGGCCGCCGGCATCGAGCGCGGCGCGCGGATGTCCGCCGCCGAGCTGGCCGGCTGGCAGGCACGCGCCGCGGCTGCCCTGGACCAGGGCCTGCACGAGCTCGGCGAGGAGGAGTGGGGCCGCGACGTGCGCACCGCCCAGGGCCGGCTGCTGCCGGCGACCGAGATCCCCTGGCTGCGGGCGCGCGAGGTGCTGGTGCACGCCGTCGACCTCGACCTCGGCACCCGCTTCGCCGACCTGCCCGCCGACTTCCTGGAGGCCCTGGTGGCCGACATCACCGCGCGCCGCGGCGAGGTCCCCTCCGTCGAGGGGCCGCTGCCGGAGGTCGCTGCCTGGCTGGCCGGACGACCGCACGCCCTGACCGACGCCCCGGACCTCGGTCCGTGGCTCTGAGACCCGAGGACCCCTGATGAGCAGCTCACCCCTCCCGGACGTCGTCGTCGTCGGCGGCGGCATCGGCGGCCTCGGCGCGGCCTACGCGCTGACCCGCCAGGGACTCCGCGTCCGCGTCCTGGAGCAGGCACCGGAGTTCGGCGAGGTGGGCGCCGGCATCCAGGTCGCCCCCAACTGCACCCGGATCCTGCACGACTACGGCCTGCTCGAGGAGGCCAAGGAGCTCGGCGTCGTGCCCCGGGCCATGGTGATGCGCGACGCCCTCGATGCCAGCGAGCTGACCCGGCTCGACCTGGTCGACCTGGAGCGGCGCTACGGCTTCCCCTACCTGGTGATCCACCGCAGCGACCTGCACGGGCTGTTCCTGCGGGCCTGCCGGCGGGTCGGGGTCGAGCTGGTCACCGACGCGCACGCGACGTCGTACGAGAACACCCCGGCAGGGGCACGGGTCACGCTCGCGAACGGCGACGTCCACGAGGCGACGGTCGTCCTCGCCGCGGACGGCCTGCACTCGGTCGCGCGGGCACTGCTCGTCGACGACGAGCCGGTCTCCTCCGCGTACGTCGCCTACCGGGGCACCGTGCCCGTGGCCGAGACCACCGGCCGCCCGGTGGACCTCTCCGAGGTCGTCGTGTACGTCGGACCGCGCTGCCACTTCGTGCACTACGGCCTGCGCGGCGGCGAGCTGCTCAACCAGGTCGCCGTCTTCGAGTCGCCCAAGGCGCGCGCGGGCATGGACGACTGGGGCACCCCCGACGAGCTCGACGCCGCCTTCGCCGGGACCTGCGACGCGGTCCGCGCCGGGATCCCGCACATGTGGCGGGACAAGTGGTGGCGGATGTACGACCGCGACCCGATCGCGACCTGGGTGACCGGCCGGATCGCCCTGCTCGGCGACGCCGCGCACCCGCCGCTGCAGTACATGGCACAGGGCGCGATCATGGCGATCGAGGACGGCTGGGGCCTCGCCGAGCACGTCGCCCGGCTCACCGGGGCCGGCGGACGCGTCGACTGGGACGCCGCGCTGGCGGCGTACGAGGCCGTCCGCCCCGAGCATTGCCGCCGGGTGGTGCTCACCGCCCGCGCCTGGGGAGAGCTGTGGCACCTCGGCGGCGAGCCGCGGGAGCGCCGCAACGCCCTGCTGCGCGGTCGCGAGCCGCACGACTACACCTACACCGACTGGATCTACGGCCCGACCGCCCTGTTCCCCGAGGACGAGCCGCCGATGTACCCGGTGGTGCCGCTCGCCGACGCCGCGCCGGCTCGCTGATCCACTTCTGTCCTACGGAAATATCTCCCACTCAGATTCTGTCCTGCGCGAGGGTGGAGCGTGCCCGGCATCCGGCCCGGCGCAGTCACCGTGGAGGAAGAGATGAACCGACCGACGCCCGTCACCGATGCCCGCACCCGCCGGGCCGCCGAGATCGCCGCGCTGGTCGGACGCGAGTGGCGGCTTCTCGTCGGCGGCGAGCTGGTGCCCGCCACCGGCGGCGCCACCTTCAAGGTCAGCGACCCGTTCACCCAGCAGGTCATCGCCGACGTCCCGGACGCCGCGCCGCAGGACGTCGACCGGGCGGTCGAGGCAGCCGCCGCGGCGCTCCCGGGATGGCGCGCCACGCCGGCCCTGCGGCGCGCCGAGCTGGTCCGCCGGTTCGCCGACCTGGTCGAGCAGCACGGCGAGGAGCTGGCCCTGCTCGACACGGTGGACGCGGGCTCGCCGATCTCCAACGCGCGGTTCGACGTGGAGATCGCGCTGGCGCAGATGCGGATGTTCGCCGGCTTCGCCCTGGAGATGAAGGGCGCGACGATCCCGGCCAGCGAGAACCTGCACCTGACCGTCCGCGAGCCGGTCGGGGTGACCGCGAAGATCTTCCCCTACAACCACCCGCTGATGTTCGCCTGCCGGATGGCCGCCCCGCTCGTCGCCGGCAACCCCGTGGTCGCCAAGCCGCCGGAGGCCGCGCCGCTCTCGACGCTGCGACTGGCCGAGCTGGCCCGCGAGGTGTTCCCGCCCGGCGTCGTCAACGTCGTGGTCGGCAACGGTCCGGCCGCACCCGACCGGCTGGTGCGCCACCCGGCCGTGCGGCGGATCGGCTTCATCGGCTCCGAGCCCACCGGGCGCGCCATCCAGCGGGCCGCGGCCGAGACCGGCGTCAAGCAGGTGACCCTCGAGCTCGGCGGCAAGAACGCGATGGTGGTCTTTGCCGACGCTGACCTGGACAAGGCCGCGGCCGGGGCGGTCGCGGGCATGAACTTCACCTGGTCGGGCCAGTCCTGCGGCTCCAACTCGCGCCTGCTGGTGCACCGGTCGCTGCACGACGAGCTCGTCGACCGGGTGGTCGCGCTGGTCGAGGCGCGCACCATCGGCGATCCGCTGGAGGCAGGCTCGGAGCAGGGCACCATGATCGACCGCGCCCAGTTCGACAAGTCGATGTCCTACCTCGACATCGCCCGCGCCGAGGGCGCACGCGTCCGCACCGGCGGCGGCCGTCCCGAGGGCGAGGAGTTCGCGGGGTCGCTCTTCGTCGCGCCGACCGTCCTGGTCGACGTCGCGCCGGATTCGAGGATCGCCCGCGAGGAGGTCTTCGGCCCGCTGCTCTCGGTGATCCCCTTCGACACCGAGGAGGAGGCGGTCGCGATCGCGAACAGCGTCGAGTACGGCCTGACCGGGAGCGTGTGGACCCGCGACCTGGACCGCGCCGTCCGGGTCGCGCGGGCGCTGGAGGCCGGCTTCGTCTGGGTCAACGGCTCCTCCCAGCACTTCCTCAACGTGCCGTACGGCGGCGTGAAGGGCTCCGGCGTCGGTGGCAAGGAGGAGTGCCTCGAGGAGCTGCTCTCCTACACCGAGGAGAAGGTCGTCAACATCATGGCCTGACTAGAGGCCGAGCGCGGTCACGTCGTTCTGGAGCTCGTGCTGGCTGGCCTGGATGAGCTGGATCGACTCGGGCGCCAGCAGCTCGCGGAACCGCGCCGACGGCGCCGAGACGGACATCGAGGCGATCGCCCGGCCGGTGGCGTCGCGGAGCGGCACGGCGACCGCGCTGACGCCCTTCTCGGTCTGCTCGTTCGTGGTGGCGAAGCCGTTGCGGCGGCAGGCCTTCAGCTCGCGCAGCAGGCGGGCCAGCTCTCGGTCGCCGAGGGCGTCGCCCATCGCGTCCGCGCCGGTGCCCTGGTAGAGCCGGCGCAGCGTCTCGTCGGGCAGGTCCGCGAGCAGTGCCTTGCCGCCGGCCGAGGTGCTCGCCGGGAGCACCGCGCCCATCCGGGAGACGATGCGCAGCGTCCGGTTGCCCTCCTGGCTCCACAGGAAGTGGATCTTGGTGCCCACCCGGACGACGAGGTTGGCGGTCTCGCCGGTGCGGTTCGACAGCAGCTCGAGGTGCGGAACCGCGACGTCGCGCAGCTGCCGGGTCCAGGACAGCCCCACCGGACCCACTCCGAGCGCGAGCCCGGGACGGTAGGCCTTGGACTCGTCCTGCACCGCGAAGCCGTGGAAGACGAGCATCGACATCAGCCGGTGCACCGTCGACTCGGCGACGCCCAGGTCCCGCGCCGCGGTGCGCAGCCGCAGCTCCCCCTCGTCGCGCAGCATCTGGATCAGCCGCAGCGCGCGATCGACCGAGGACACCATGTACGCCGGCACTTCGCGGGACTTCTCTGGCTTCTGCATCTCAGAAGTATCTGGTCTTGGTTTCTGCAAGACAACACAGTGGTGAAACCGGCGTGACGGTCGTCACTCCCCCAGGAACGAGGTCTCCGATGGACAACAGCACCCCGCTCGCATGGCGGTCGCTCGGCTACCGCTACGGGATCGTCGCGGTCTGGGTCGTCGAGTTCGCGGTCTTCGCCCTGCTGGCCCCGGACACGTTTCCGACCACGGCGAACCTGACCTCGCTGCTCAGCTCGCAGGCGGTCCTGCTGCTGCTCGCGCTGGCCCTGGTGCCGACGCTGGTGACCGGTGAGATCGACCTCTCCATCGCGGGCACGATGACCGTCACGGCCACCATGACCGCGCAGCTGAACGCCGTGCAGGGCCTGAGCATCTGGACCGCCGTCGCCGTCGGGCTGGCCACCGCGGCCGCGGTCGGCCTGGTCAACGCGTTCCTCGCCGTGCGGATCGGCGTCGAGAGCATCATCGTCACCCTGGGCATGGGCACGCTGCTGATCGGGCTCTCGGTCTGGATCAGCGACTCGCTCACGATCAGCGGCGTCTCGCCAGCGCTCGGCGACCTGCTGAACACCCCCGTGCTGCGGGTCAACACGGCCTTCTACCTGGCGATCGGCGTGGGCGTGGCGATGTGGTTCGTCTACCGCCACACCGTGTTCGGCCGCGGCGCGGTGTTCATCGGCAAGAACGCCGAGGTCGCCCGGCTCTCCGGCTTGCCGGTGGCCCGGACCAAGGTGCTGAGCTTCGTCGCCACCGCCCTGCTGGCAGGCGCCGCCGGGATCGTCGTCGTCGGGATTGCGGGCGGCCTGCAGCCCACCTCGCTGCAGACGCTGCTGCTGCCCGCCTTCGCCGCCGCGTTCCTCGGCTCCGCGATCGTCGAGCCCGGCACCTCCAACCCGGTCGGCACCATGATCGCCGTCCTGTTCCTCGCGACCGGGATCAGCGGCCTGGTCCTCGTCGGCCTGGACGCCTGGATCCGCGACGTCTTCTACGGCGCCGCCGTCGTCGTCGCCGTCACCGTCTCGCGGATCGCCGCGATGGCCGCCCCGTCGGGGCGTGCATGAGCTCGGGCCACCCCTCACCGCACCTCACCAAGGAGAAGCCGATGTCCCCTGCACCACGGAGCACCGCACGCGCGGCCCGGCTCGTCAGCACCCTGTCCGTGCTCGGCCTCACCGCCGTCCTGGCCGCCTGCGGCGCGCAGTCCCAGGCCGACTCCGGCAGCACGGGCAGCGTCCCGGCCGAGGTCACCGCGAGTGTCACCGCGCACCGCGGACCGGTCCAGGCGTCGTACACCGGCAGCGCCTTCGACGTCTCCGGCCTGCGCGGCAAGCGGGTCTGGTGGGTGACGCAGTACGCCGGCAACCCGTTCCTGGCGAGCATCGGGCGCAACCTCACCGAGGCTCTGGGCAGTGTCGGCGTCGAGGTCACCACCTGCGACGGCAAGGGCAACCCGGTCGACGCCGGCGCCTGCATCCGCCAGGGCATCGCCCAGCACGCCGATGCGATCCAGGTCGACGGCCCCGAGCCCACGACGTACGGCGAGTCGCTGGCCGCCGCGGCCAAGGCGGGCATCCCGGTGCTCTCCGGCGCCGCCGTCGACGTGACCACCACGCCGCTGTTCTCCGGCCTGGCCGGTCAGACCAGCCAGCCGTTCGGCCTCACCGGCGAGCTCGCCGCGGACTGGATCGTCCAGGACTCCGGCGGCAAGGCCGACGTGCTCTTCCTGACCGCCCCGGATGTGGTCGGCTCGGTCTCGGAGCAGAAGGCGTTCGCGGCCCGGCTCGACCGGACCTGCCCCGACTGCTCGCTGAGCGTCAAGGGCGTCACGCTCGCGAACTGGGCCAACGACCTCGGCCCCACCACGAGCTCGGAGCTGGTCAAGAACCCGCGGATCACCTACGTGGTCCCTGCCTTCGACCCGATGACGCAGTTCACCGACCCGGCGATCCTCCAGGCCGGCCGCAACGACGTGAAGGTCGTGACGGTCAACGGCAACCTGCCGTTCCTGCAGGAGCTGCGGAAGGGCTCGCCGATCAAGGCGATGGTCGGCATCGACCTCGACGCCCTCGCCTACCTGGAGGCCGACCAGCTGCTGCGCGCGATGGCCGGGCAGCCGACCCTGACGAAGGTGGTCGCGCCGGTGCGGATCTTCGACAAGACCAACGTCGGCGACCTCAAGCTCGACGGCAAGGCCGCGGACGACGGCTCCTGGTACGCCGGCAGCGGCGCCTCCGCGGACCTGTTCGCCCGGCTCTGGAAGCGGTGATCCCGATGACGGCGGTCATCACGCTGCGCGACGTGCGCAAGTCCTACGTCGCGGGCGTCCCGGTCCTCCAGGGCGTCGACCTCGACGTCCGGGCCGGCGAGGTGACCGCGCTCGTCGGCGCCAACGGCAGCGGCAAGTCCACCCTGGTCAAGATCCTCAGCGGCTACCACGAGCCCGACCCGGGCTCCGAGGTCCGGTTCGGCGAGCGCAGCATGGAAGGTCGCATCCACCCGGGCCAGGCCCGCGCGGCCGGTGTGCGCTTCGTGCACCAGGACACGCGGATGGTCGCGGGGATGTCAGTGCTGGAGAACCTGCTCGCCGAGCGGCTCGCCACCGGCTCGCTGCGCCGGCTCGACTGGCCGGCCGAGCGACGCCGGGCGCAGGCCTTCCTCGACGAGCACGGGATCGGCGTCGACGTCCGCGCCGACGCCGGCTCGCTCTCGCTGGCCGACGCCGCCAAGATCTCGATCGCCCGCGCGGCCGGCCCGGAGAGCGACCCGAGTCTCCGGGCACTGATCCTCGACGAGCCGACCGCGGCGCTCGGACGCGAGGACGCCGGCTCGATGCTCGGCTGGGTCCGCGACCTGGCCCGCGGCCGCAACGTCGGCGTCCTGCTGATCGGCCACCGGCTCGAGGAGATCCTGGCCACCGCCGACCGGGTGGCGGTGCTGCGCAGCGGCCGGATCGTCGCGGACACACCGGTGACCGAGCTGGACCACGACCGCCTCGTCGAGCAGATCGTGGGCCGGGCCATCGAGTCGTACTACCCCGACCGCGCCGAGGAGGGCAGCGCTGCCGACGCGGCACCGGTTCTCGTCGTGGAGAGCCTGCGCGGCGGCGCCGTACGTGATCTGTCGTTCACCGTCGCGGCCGGTGAGATCCTCGGCGTCACGGGACTTCCCGGCTCCGGCTTCGAGGACGTGCCCTACCTGCTGATGGACCCACGCTTGGGGGCCCGCGGCGCCCTGACCGTGGCCGGCCGGCCGATCTCGCCGGGCGCCACCCCGGTGCGCGCCCGCGTCCAGGCCGGCCTGGCCCTGGTCCCCGCCGACCGCAAGCGCCGCGCCCTGGCCACCACGGTCTCGGTGCGCGCCAACGTCGCGATCCCGCACCTGCGCCGGTTCCGCTCCTGGGGCCGGCTCAGCGCCCGCGCCGAGCAACGTCTCGCCAGCGGCGTGGTCCGCGATTACGCGGTCTCCCCCGCGAACCCGGACGTGACCGCCGGCAACCTCAGCGGCGGCAACCAGCAGAAGGTCGTCATCGGCAAGTGGATGTCGACGCGGCCACGGGTGCTGGTCGTGCACGAGCCCACCCAGGCCGTCGACATCGGCGCCAAGGCCGAGATCTTCCGGCTCCTCGCCTACGCCGCCGCCGACGGCATGGCCGCCGTCGTGGTCAGCGTCGAGTACGAGGACCTGGCGCACCTCTGCGACCGGGTGCTCGTCGTCGGGGACGGGCGCGTGGTCGCCGAGCTCGCCGGCGACGAGCTCGACCCGGAGTCGCTCGCCACCGCCGCCTACCGCTCGGGAGCCTCGGGGCTCCCCGAACTGGCCCACCTGCGCTGAACTAGGAACCGAGGAAACCCGAGGAATGACCATGACCACTCACCACGACACCGGGTCGGGCAGCAGCCACGACCTCTACATCGGCGTCGACACCGGAGGCACCTTCACCGACATCGTGGTGATGGACGCCGAGGGCGAGGTCCACGCCACCAAGGCGCCGACCACGCCGGACTCGCTCGACGTCGGGGTGTTCGACGCGCTGGCGCTGGTCGCCGAGCACCGCGGCGAGACCGTGAGCGAGCTGCTCGCCAAGGTCGTCACCTTCGGCCACGGCACCACCCAGGCGACCAACGCTCTCATCGAGCGCCGCGGCCGGGCCACCGGGCTGCTCACCACCCGGGGCTTCGGCGACACCCTCATCATCCAGCGGCTGATGGGGTTCACCGCAGGCGTGCCGGTCGAGAAGCTCGGCGACTTCAGCGAGCGCTCCTATCCCGACCCGATCGTGCCGCGCGACCTGATCGCGGAGGTGCCCGAGCGGGTCGACCACGCCGGCCGGGTCGTCGTCCCCCTGGACGAGGAGGCGGTCCGTGACGAGGTGCGGCGCCTCGTGGACGCGGGCATCACCTCGTTCGCGGTCTGCCTGCTGTGGTCCTTCCGCAACCCGGCGCACGAGCAGCGGATCGGCGAGATCATCCGCGAGATCGCCGGCCCCTCGGCGTACGTGAGCCTCTCCAGCGAGGTCAACCCGGTGCTCGGCGAGTACGAGCGGACCGCGACCACCGTGCTCAACAGCTACCTGGGCCCGGTGGTGGAGCGCTACCTGGAGAGCCTGGAGGCGCGGCTGCGGGCCGAGGGACTGACCGGCAGGTTCAGCGTGCTCAACAGCATCGGCGGCGTCATGAACGCCCGGGACGCGGCGCAGCGCGGGGTCCTCCTGCTCGGCAGCGGACCGACCGGAGGCGTGCTCGGCTCCCACCACCTCGCCGCCCAGCTCGGGCACCGCAACATCATCACCTCCGACATGGGTGGCACCAGCTTCGACGTCGGCCTGGTCGTCGACGGCAAGCCGGTGGTCAAGGCGGTCACCGAGGTCGCCAAGTACCACGTGGCCACGCCGATGGTGGACATCACCGCGATCGGCGCGGGCGGCGGCTCGATCGCCACCGTGGTCAACGGCAAGCTCCGGGTAGGCCCGGCCAGCGCCGGCTCCTACCCCGGCCCGGTCTGCTACCGGCGCGGAGGCACCCAGGTCACCGTCACCGACGCGGACGTCGCTCTCGGCGTCATCGACCCGGACAACTTCCTGGGTGGCCGGATGGAGATCGACAAGGCGGCCGCGGAGGAGGCGATCCGCACCCAGATCGCCGAGCCGCTCGGCATCAGCGTGGTGGAGGCAGCCGCCGGCATCCGTGAGATCGTCGACGCCCGGATGGCCGACACCCTGCGCGAGCTGACCGTGGGCCGCGGCCACGATCCGCGCGATTTCGTCCTCTACGCGTACGGCGGCGCCGGCCCGATGCACTGCGCCGGCTTCGGCGCCGAGCTCGGCGTGGCCTCCATCGTGGTGCCGGCGACCTCGATGGCGCACAGCGCGTACGGCGCTCTCAGCGCCGACATCCACCACGGAGCCGAGCGGTCGGAGTCGCTGCGCAGCTCGCGGGCGAGCGCCGCCCCCTGGGAGGAGTTCGACCGCGCCCACGTCGAGACGATCTTCAAGGAGCTCGAGGCGGAGGTGCTGGCCAAGCTGGCCGGCGACGACGTGGCCGAGGGCGACATCGTCATCGACCGCTCCGTCGACATGCGCTACCGCAGCCAGACCCACGAGCTCATCATCCCGGTGCCCGGCGACCTCGCCGATCCGGACTGCCTGCGCGACCTGGTGCTGCTCTTCGAGCGCACCTACGAGGACACCTACGGCAAGGGCTCGGGCTTCCGCGAGGCCGGCATCGAGCTGACCACGTTCCGGGTGGCGGGCATCGGGCGGACCGTCAAGCCGGCGTTCCGGGCGTTCGTCCCGGTGCCCGCCGGGGCGCCACGCACCCGGCCGGTCTTCGACGTCCGCGCCGGGGACTGGCTCGACGCCGCCGTCGTCGACTGGGAGTCGATGCAGCCGGACAGCCCGATGACCGGCCCGGTCGTCGTCGAGCACCCCACCACCACGGTCTACGTCGCCCACGGACAGTCGGTGCACGTCGACGCGATCGGCAACCTGCTGATCTCCCCCCGGACAGGAGCAGACGCATGAGCACCACGACTCTCGACCCGATCACCTTCGAGGTCATCCGCAACAAGCTCTCGGCGATCACCGAGGAGCAGGCGATCACCCTCAAGAACGTCTCCGGCTCCCCCGTGGTGACCGAGGCGACCGACTTCAATGTCGGCATCTACCTGGGCGACGGCTCGGTCGTCACCATGGGCCCGCAGGTGCTGTTCCACTCGGGCTCGATGGCCAGCGTGGTGCGCAACATCATCACCGACTGCGAGGCGAACCCGGGGATCTCCGAAGGCGACATGTTCGTCCTCAACGACCCGTACAAGGGCGCCCTGCACCAGATGGACGTCACCTTCGTGGCTCCGGTCTTCGCCGAGGGCCGCCGGGTCGCCTGGGTCGGCGCGTGCGCGCACCAGATCGACGTCGGCGGGATGAACTTCGGCAGCTGGAGCCTCGGTGCGCGCGGCATCCAGGAGGAGGCCATGCTGCTGCCCGGGATCAAGCTGGTCGAGCGCGGGGAGATCCGTGCGGACCTCTGGTCGATGCTGATGGGGATGACCCGGATGCCGACGACCGTCGGGCTGGACTTCAAGGCGATGATCGCGGCGAACAACGTTGCCGCCGGGCGGCTGACCGAGCTCTTCGAGCGCTACGGCCTGGAGACGGTGCTCGAGGTGATGGCGCACGAGCTCGACCACTCCGAGCGCGAGCTGCGCCAGGTGCTCAGCGAGCTCCCCGACGGCGTCTTCCGGGCCGTCGACTGGATCGAGCACGACGGCCACGAGGACAAGCTCTACGAGTTCCGGGTCACGGTGACCAAGACCGGCGACGAGCTGGCCTTCGACTTCACCGGCACCTCCGCACAGGCACCGGGCTTCATCAACTGCACCTACTCCGGCCTGGTCGCCGGGGTCTTCACCGCGCTGCTGCCGACGCTGGCGCCGAACCTGCGCTGGAACGAGGGACTGCTGCGCCCGGTCTCGATCACCGCTCCCGCCGGGACCGTCGCGAACGCCACCTGGCCGGCGCCGGTCTCCAGCGCCACCGTCTCGGCGGTCTGGGTGGTGACCAACGTCTCGTTCAGCGCGCTGTCCCGGTTGGTGACGACCTCGCCGGACGTCGCGCGGCACGGAGCGGGCGTCACCAAGGGCTCGATGAGCGTGATGGTGCTCAACGGGCTCTACCCGGACGGCGACCCCTACGGCACCTTCCTGCTGGACTCCACCGCCGGCGGCGGCGGCGCGTACGGCGACCACGACGGCCTCACCGCCTCCGGCGACTTCTGCGTGCCCCGACCCGCGATCGCGAACGTCGAGTCGCACGAGGCGGACGGGCAGATCCTGTTCCTCTACCGCGGGATCCTGCCCGACTCCGCCGGCGCGGGCCGGCAGCGCGGAGGCTCGACCGTGGGCCTGGCGCTGACCCCGCACGGCACCGACCAGCTGCAGGCGATGCTGGTCGGCCACGGTGTCGAGGTGCCCAACAGCGCCGGGATCTTCGGCGGCCTGGAGGGATCGTGCAACCGCAACGAGCTGCTGCACCGGGTCGAGGGCGTTTCGCCGGTGGGCCTGGTCGGCTCCGCTGCCGACCACGAGACGTGGGCTGGCGAGCGCGAGATCATGAACGCCAAGCCCGGTTTCTTCACGCTTCGGCGCGGCGACGTCGTCTCCTACTCCTTCCAGGGCGGCGGCGGCTACGGCGACCCGATCGACCGCGATCCCGCCGCGGTCGCCCACGATGTCGCCACCCGCCAGGTCAGCCGCGCCTCGGCGGCCGCGATCTACGGCGTCGTGCTCGACGAGGGCCTCGGCCTGGATGTCGCCGCGACCGAGGAGCGGCGCGCCGCGATCCGGTCCGACCGGCTCGGGCAGTCACCGTCGGCCGGGTCGGCGGATGCCGCTCCGGTCGAGGGGCGCTGCCTCACCCCGGACCTGTCCGTCGGCGAGGACGGCCACGTGCGCTGCTCCTGCGGTCACGACCTCGGCCTCGGCCCGGACTGGAAGAGAGCGGCGCGCCGCCGTACGGTCCCGCCGGCGGAGCACGGCCCGCTGCTGCGCCTGCACCCCGAGCTGGAGCTGCGCGAGTACGTCTGCCCTTCGTGTGCGCGGATGCTGGAGTCCAACGTCTGCCGCACCGGCGCCGCCGACCTCATCACCTCGGAGCTGGCGTGACCACGACGGCGTTCCCCCGGTTCGCGGTCCGCACCGAGGTCGTCAGCGGGATCGGCAGCCTGAGCAGGCTCGACGAACTGGTCGCCGGGTTCGGCCACCGGGAGGTCGCGGTCGTCGCGGACACCGCGCTCGACCAGGCCGGGGTCCTCGACCGCGTGCTCGCGCACGCGCCGGGGGCCGTGGCGGTGGCACGCATCCTGGTCGACCCGGACCCCGACGTCGAGGTCGTCGAGCGGGCGGCGGGACGGGCCCGGGCGGCAGGAGCCCGCTGCGTGCTCGCGATCGGCGGCGGCAGTGCCCTCGGCGTCGGGAAGGCGGTCGGCATCCGGCTCACCAACGACCAGCGCATCGACGCCTACGAGGGCCGCGACAAGGTCGTCGAGATGCCCGCGCCGACGATCGCCGTCCCCACGACCGCGGGCAGCGGCAGCGAGGTGTCGAACGCGCTGGTCCTCCACGAGGCCGAGCGGGACAACGAGATCGTCGTCCGCGGAGAGCTGTGCGCTCCCCGGGCGGCGGTCCTGGACGCGACCGTGCTCCGGTCGCTGCCGCGCGCACCACTGGTGTACTCGGCGCTCGACGCTCTCTCACACGCGCTGGAGTCACTGTGGTCGCGCGGTGGGAGCTACTTCAGCGCCGCGACCGCCGTCCCCGCGGCCCGCTCGATCATCGCCCGGCTGCCCCGCGCGGCGGCCGGGGCGGAGGACGGCACCAATGCGAGCGGCGACAACGACGACGCGCTGCAGGAGCTGCTTGAGGCCAGCTGCGCGGCCAACATGGCGTGCGGCAACAGCGGCTTGGCCCTGGTGCACGCGCTGTCGTCCTCGCCGGCGGTGCGGGTGCCGCACGGGCTGCAGAACGCGGTCCTGCTACCGCACGTGGCCCGCTTCAACACCCCCGCGCTGGACGAGGAGACCCTCGGCCTGCTGCCGCTCGTCGACGAGCTGTACGGCGAGCTCGGCCTGGAGCCGTCGTTCGCCGCGATCGGGCAAGGCCCGGTCGACGGCCCGCGGATGCTGGAGGCCAGCGCGCGCAACCCGTTCCGCGCCAACAACCTGCGGGCGACGTCCGACGAGGACCTGGTCGCCCTGCTGCGCGCCGCCGGGGCGACCTTCCCCGAGGAGAGCCGATGACCGACCTGCGGGTGCAGCTCGCCCAGGCCAATCACATCCTCTTCGACCAGGGCGTCCTCGACGCCTTCGGCCACGTGAGCGTGCGCAGCGAGGAGCGGGCCGACCGCTTCCTGCTGGCCCGCAACATGGCGCCGGTGCTGGTCACGCCGGAGGACGTGCAGGAGTACGACCTCGACGGCGAGACCGACGGCCCGGCGTCGTCGTACCTGGAGCGATTCATCCACGCCGAGATCTACCGGGCACGGCCGGATGTCCAGGCCGTGGTGCACAGCCACTCGGCCTCGGTGATCCCGTTCGGGCTGTCCTCGACGCCGCTGCGGGCGGTGTTCCACATGGCGGGCTTCCTCGTCGACGGGGTCGCCCGCTTCGAGATCCGGGACGTGGCCGGCGACGCGACCGACCTGCTGGTCCGCGATGCCCGTCTCGGCGCCGCGCTGGCCGCCTCACTGGGCCAGGCGCCGTTCGCGCTCATGCGGGGACACGGGTCCGTGGCGGTCGCCCCGTCGCTGCCGCTCGCGGTCTACCGGGCCGTGTACGCCGAGGAGAACGCAGCCCTGCAGCTGCGCGGGCTCCCCCTGGCCGACGTCGACTACCTGACGCCGGGCGAGGGCCGCGCGGCCGCGCAGACCAATGCCGGCCAGGTCGCCAGAGCGTGGGACATGTGGCTCCGGCTGGCTGGCCGGCACGAGTCGCTTCGCTCTGCTTAGCCTTCGCGGATCGTCATCGAGGCGACCTGGTCGCCGTCGACGACGAAGGTGAACCGGCTCAGGCCGTTGGCGTACTCGCTGCGCCAGTCGCCGACCACGACGACCTCACCCGCAGCGTTGGTCTCGACGCTCTGGACCGCGAGGTGCCCGCGGGCACCGATCAGCTCCTTGCCGCTCCAGCCGTCGATGGCCTCGCGGCCGGTGAAGGTGCGGCCCCAGTCGTCGACGAAGCCGTCGGAGGTGAAGGCGTCCAGGAAAGCCTCCTCGTCGTGGCGGTTGACGGCGTCGAGAAGGCCGGCAACGGGCTCGGGTACGTCGGTGGTGGTCATGGTGATCTCCCTTCCGTGGTGGCGGTCGTCAGCGCGTGGTGTAGCCGCCGTTGGCGAAGATGGTCTGGCCGGTGATCCACCAGCCCTCGGTGGCGAGGAACCTCACGATCGGCGCGATGTCCTCGATCTGAGTGAGCTGGTTGCCCATCGCCTGGGACTTGTGGAACGCGACCCGCTCGGGCGTCTCCTGCCCGTAGAAGAACGGGGTGTCCATCGGCCCGGGTGCCACCGAGTTCACCGAGATGCCGCGGGCGCCGAACTCCTTGGCAGCGGCACGGGTGAAGTGCTCCACCGGCGACTTGCCGCCGGCGTAGGTGGAGTAGCCGTCGGTGAAGGCGGCGAGCAGCGAGGTGAGGATGGTCACGACCTTGCCGTTGTCTGCCAGGTTCCGTCCAGCCTCGCGCAGGAAGAAGTACGCGGCCTTCGCGTTCACGTCGAGCATCTCGTCGTACTCCTCCTCGGAGGTCTCGACGATCGGCTTGCGCAGCACCTTGCCGACGGTGTTGACGGCGACGTCGATCGGGCCGAGCGCGGCGGCAGCGTCGGCGAAGAGCGCCTCGACCGCGTCGACCCGGGTGAGGTCGCCGGTGAGGACGATGCCCTTGCGCCCGGCTGCCTCGACCGCGGCCAGCGTCTCCTCGGCTTCGGCCCGCGTGGACGCGGAGTTGTAGTGGATCGCGACGTTCGCGCCGGCCTCGGCCAGCTGGCGGCTGATGAGGCCGCCGAGGTTCTTGGCGCCGGCGGCGACGAGGGCGTTCCTGCCCTCGAGGGAGTGGGTGGTCATGGAGGGTCCTTCCGAATATCTATTCGATACAGAATCTCTGTATCATTCGTCAGCGGTTACTATATCGATGTGACACAGATCCGCAAGAGCGATACACGACAGGCCCTGCTGGACGCCGCGGCGGCCCTCATCAGCGCGACGCCCGGGCAGGACGTGCCGCTGCGCGCGATCTGCGACCAGGTGGGTGTGAAGCTGCCGACGCTGTACCACTTCTTCGGCAGCAAGGAAGGCCTGCTGGACGCCGTGATCGAGCACGGCTTCGCCAGCTACCTGGCGCTGAAGAGCTCCGCGGAGAGCACCGGCGACCCCATCGAGGACATCCGTCGCGGTTGGGACGCCCACGTCCGGTTCGGGCTGGAGAACGCCGGCTTCTACGCGCTCATGTACGGCCAGGTGACGCCGCACCGGCGGCCCGCCGCCGCGGCCGCCCCGCGCGCCGCCCTAGTCGGTCTGTGCCGCGAGGCCGCGGAGCAGGGGCGCCTCGCGGTCCCCGCCGAGCAGGCCGCCGACCACGTGCTCGCGGCGAACGTCGGCGTCACCCTGTTCCTGATCACGGCCGAGGAGCCGGACCTCGCGCTCTCGGCCGCGGTGCGCGACGCGACGGTCGCCGCCATCACCGGGCTTCCCGAGGCCCAGGTCGTCGAGCCCGCGCCGGCCGGCACGCTCGCCCAAGGCCTGCTGCACGCCCTCGGCGATGCCGAGCAGCAGCTGGGCGAGGCCGAGACGGCACTGCTGCGGAAGTGGCTGCGGACGCTCGCCGAGGGATGAGGCGCTCCGACCCTGCTGCGGACTCAGCAGCGATCAGCGAGGTGGCAGGCGACCAGCGCCCCACCGCGCGTCACCAGGGCGGGTTCCTCGGTCACGCACCGGTCGAAGGCCGCCGGGCAGCGGGTCCGGAACCGGCAACCCGACGGTGGATCGAGCAGCGAGGGCGGCTCGTCGCCCTCCAGCGGCGGGGCCGCGATCGGCGCGCCGACCCGCGGCACCGCGGCCAGCAGCGCCTGCAGGTACGGGTGCCGCGGACGGGCGAAGATCTCCGCGGTGCGCCCCAGCTCGACGACCCGGCCCAGGTACATCACCGCCACCCGGTCGCAGAGGCCGCGGACCACGGACAGGTCGTGGGAGATGAACACGACCGTCAGCCCGAGCGAGGTGCGCAGGTCGGCCAGCAGGTTGAGGATCGCCCCGGTCGCGGAGGCGTCGAGCGCCGCGACCGCCTCGTCGGCGACCAGCACGTCCGGCTCGACCGCCAGCGCCCGGGCGATCGCCACCCGCTGGCGCTGACCGCCCGACAGGCTGCGCGGCTTGGCATCGAGCAGCCGCTCGGGCAGCTCGACCAGGCCCATCAGCTCACGGACCCGCGCCTCCTCGCCCGCGCCGTCGGCGAGCCGGTGCACCCGGAGCGGCGCCAGCAGCGCCTCACGCACGGTGTGCCTCGGGTCCAGCGACGAGCCGGGGTCCTGGAAGATCATCTGGATGCGCTTGCGCACCGCAGCGGGACGGCGGCGCGGCAGCAGATCGCCGCCGAGGCTGATCCGCCCGCCCGAGGGCGCCTGCAGCCCGACCAGGGTGCGCGCCAGCGTGGACTTGCCGCAGCCGCTCTCCCCCACCAGCCCGAGGATCTCGCCCTCACGGACGACGAGGTCGACGCCGTCCACCGCACGCAGGCGGCGGCGCCGGCCGTGAGCGCCGACGGTGAAGTCGACGCGCAGGTCCTCCACCTCGAGCAGCGTCCTCATGACGCCCTCCCTGCCGGGTGCGTGTCCTCGTGCAGGCAGTCGGAGCGGTGCCGGTGGTCGCGACCGTCGAGCCCGGCGAGCGGCTGGTCACAGCCGGTGCCCGGGTGACCGCAGCGCGCCTGGAACCGGCAGCCGGCCGTGAACTCGCTGGGGTCCGGCGGCGTGCCCGCGATGGACAGGAACCGCGTGCCCGGTCGGTCCAGGTCGGGCAGCGCGGCGACCAGCGCCTGCGCGTAGGGGTGCCGCGGCGAGCCGATCACCGTGGCGGTCGGCCCGATCTCGACGATCCGTCCGGCGTACATCACTGCGACCACGTCGGCGATCTGGGAGACCACCGCGATGTCGTGGCTGACGAAGACCAGGCCCAGCCCTGCCGCACCCTGGCGCGCCTTGAGCAAGGCCAGGATCCGGGCCTGCAGGGTGACGTCGAGCGCCGTGGTGGGCTCGTCGCAGAGCAGGTAGCGCGGATCGGTGGCCAGGGCGAGCGCGATCGCGGCACGTTGCCGCAGGCCGCCGCTGAGCTGGTGCGGGAACGCCCGCATCCGCAGCTCCGGCTCGGTCATCCCGACGTCGCGCAGCAGCTCCCGTGCGCGCGAGCGGGCCGCCGCGATGGTGGCACCGCGGTGCCGCGCCACGGTCTCGGCCAAGTAGCTGCCCAGCCGCATCGTCGGGTCCAGGGAGGTGAAGGAGTCCTGGAAGACCATCGCCACCCCGGCCGGCGTCACCGATCCGGCAGGCACCCGGCGATCCCCGACCATCACGGTGCCGGCGCGGACGCTCGTCCCGGCCGGCGGCAGTCCCATCGTCGCGCGCAGGGCGACCGACTTGCCGGAGCCGGACTCCCCGACGATGCCGAGTGCCTGCCCCTCGGCGACCCGGAAGGACAGGTCGTCGAGGATGGGTACTCCGGCGCGGGTGACGACCTCGAGGCCCTCGACCTCCAGCGAGCTAGCGGCCATCGGACTCTCCTCGGGTCCTCGAGCTCAGGTGGTCGCCGACTGCCGCGATGCAGACGCCGAGGACCACGATCGCGGCTCCGGGCAGCGCCACCATCCAGGTGCTGCTGCGGATGAAGATCTGGGCGTCTGCGACCATCGCGCCCAGCTCCGGGGTCCCGGACTTCACCCCCAGGTTGAAGAACGAGAGCACCGCGACGCCCTGCAGTGCCATGCCCAGGTCGAGGACGAAGTACGTCGCGGTCTGCTTGAGCGCGTGTGGCAGCACGTGCTGGACGAGCACCTGGGGCGAGGACCTGCCGAGCAGGTAGGCGGCCTCGACGAAGCCGGCGGTCTTGATCCGGCGTACCTCGGTGCGCACCAGCCGGGCGTAGACGATCCAGCCGAGCGCGGTGAAGGCGACCAGCAGCGAGGCCGGGCCGCGTCCCATCGCGGCGACCAGGGCGACCAGGAAGATGTAGAGCGGCAGGCCCTGGAAGACGTCCGCGATCCAGCGCACCGCCGCGTCGAGCACGCCGCCGGCGTACCCGGCCAGGGTGCCGACGACGGTGCCGACGACCATCGGCAGACCCGCCGCCGGCACGATCAGCAGCAGGTCGGTGCGCAGGGCGTACATCATCCGGGACAGGATGTCGCGGCCGAGCGCGTCGGTCCCGAGCGCGTGCGCGCCGCTGGGCGGGCGGATCTGGTCCAGCGACTGGGCCGAGGGCGAGTACGGCGCGAGCCACGGCGCGGCGATCGCCACGACGGCGACGAGCACGAGCACCACCGCGGCGACCTGGTGGAACCGCGGCAGCGCCATCCGGCGGCCGGACCGCGAGGAGGCGTGCACGCCCGCGACTGCCTGGCTCATGCTGTCCGCGTCCTCGGGTCCAGCACCGAGACGGCAACGTCGGCGAGCAGGTTGAAGACGATGATGCCGAGGCCGAAGACAAGGGTCAGGCCTTGCACGACCGGGAAGTCGCGCTGGGCGGCGGCGGTGATCATCTCCGCGCCCAGGCCCGGCAGGGCGAAGGTCTGCTCGACGATCACGGTGCCGAACAGCAGCGCGCCGGCCTGGAAGCCGAGCAGGGTGACCGTGGGGGGCAGCGCGTTGCGCAGCAGGTGCCGCCGGAACAGGAACGTCCCGGACGCCCCGACCGAGCGCGCGGTGACCACGTAGTCGGAGGCGACCACCTCGCGCAGGCTGGTCGCGGCGCTGCGCGCCAGGAACGGCGACAGCGAGATCCCGATGGTCAGGCAGGGCAGCAGGTAGGAGCGCAGGTGGCCGCCCAGGCCGGGCTCCAGCCCGCCCACCGGCAGCAACCCGGCACGCAGCCCGACCACGGTGGCGAGCATCAGCCCGACCCAGAACGAGGGCAGGTTGATCGCCACCGAGAGCACCCGCTCGATCACCCAGGCCGCCCGGCTGCGTGGTCGCAGCGCCAGCACCAGGGCCGCCGGGCCGGCGAGCAGGACGCTGGCGACGAGCCCGCCGAGCAGCAGGGACAGCGTCACGCCGACCCGCTGGCCGATGATCTGGGTGACCGGCACGTCGGAGCGGTTGGACTCGCCCAGGTCGCCACCGGCCAGGCGCCCGACGTACGAGGCGAAGCGGGTGGTGACCGTCTCGTCCAGGCCGAGGTCCGCGCGCACGTGCGCCACCTGGGCCTCGGTCGCGCGCGGGCCGGCGATGGCGCGCGCCGGGTCGCCGGGGATCAGCGCCTGCAGCGCGAAGACGACGACCAGGAGCAGGCCGAGCACCGGCAGCACCTGGAGCAGGCGCCGGCCGAGCAGCCGCCAGCCGCTGCCCTCCACGTCACCGCGTCCAGAGCCGGTCGGCGGGGTAGGACAAGTACGGCGTCACCGCGAGCCCGCGGACGGTGGCGGCGACCGCGTAGACCCGGCCGGGGTTGGCGATCGGCACGTACGGCAGGTTGCTGCCGATCCAGTCCTCGGCGGTCGTGGTGGCCTCGGTGCGGGCGGTGTCGGTGGCCGCCACGTCCAGCTTGTCGAACGCGGTGGTGATCACCTTGTCCTTGTCGCTGGCCTGGACCATGTAGGAGACCAGGCCGAAGATGTCGCCCACGCTCGGCGAGACGCTGGAGACCTCGGCCAGCTCGAGGTCGTAGTCGCCCTTGGAGTACCGGTCGAACATGACCTGGCCCTCCTCGGGCTGCAGGTCCGCCTTGATCCCGGCCGCCTTGAGCATCTCCACGAGCACCTCCCCGCCCCGGGTGGTGATCTGCGACGACGAGTCCACCAGCACCACCACCGGCGAGCCGTCGTAGGAGGACTCCGCGAGCTCCTGCTTGGCCTTGGCCAGGTCGAAGTCGTAGCTGCAGCCGCAGGTCGCCGAGCCCTGGACACCGGTGGGAAGCCCGCCCTTGGCCGGGCTGGCGATGTCGCCGAAGACCGACTTCACGTAGGTGTCCCGGTCGATGGCGTGCGAGACCGCCTCGCGGAAGTGCAGGTCCCGGCCCGGGCCCGAGGCCGTGTTCACGAACGCGGCGTGCACCGTCGCGGTCGGCTCGACGACGTGCCGCTCGGTGGCGGAGAACTGCCGGGCGAGGTCGAGCGGGACCGACTCGATCATCTGCGCCTGCTTGCTCTGGAACTGGAGCAGCTGCTGGTTGGGGTCGGTGACGACCTTGTACGTGAGCCGGTCGAGGTAGGGCCGCTTCGGGTCGTAGTAGTGCGGGTTCCGGGCGAGGGTGAGCGACTGTCCGGGCACGTATCTCTTGATCTCGAAGGCGCCAGCGCCGATGGGGTTCTTGAAGAAGTCAGCCCGGGTCTTGCCGTCGAAGTCCTTCGGGACCACGACGGCAGTCCCGTTCGCCAGCCAGGACAGCGTGAACGTGCTCGGCCGGCTCATCGTGATCACCACGGTCCGGTCGTCGGGCGTGCGTGTGCCGGTGATGGCCGAGTAGAGGGTGCCGTAGGCGACGTTCTTGCGCCACAGGCCCACCGAGAACGCCACGTCGGACGCGGTCACCGGAGATCCGTCGCTGAACGCGGCGCCCTCGCGCAGGTGGAAGGTGATCGTCTTGGCGGCCGCGTCGATCTCCCAGCGGTCGGCCAGGCCGGGCAGCACGTCGGTGCCCTCGGGGTTGGGCCGGACCAGGCCCTCCATCACCTGCGGCAGCGTCTCGAAGGTCTCGATCATTAGCGCCTTGTCCGGGTCCCAGGCATCGATGTCGGCGGACCGGAGCACGGTGACCTCGCCGCCGCGACGGGGCTTCTGGGCGGAGTCCGCGGTCGCGGCGCCGCCGTCGGAGCCGCAGCCGGCGAGCGCGGTGGCGGCGGCTACCGCGAGCACCAGGGCGGTGGCGACGAGTCGAGGTGACCTGCGCATCGTGGGAACCCCATTTCTGATCGAACGTTCGATGAACGAAACGTAAGGTCCATCACACTGCGTCGTCAAGGGTTGTGGTTATTATAGATCGTTCGATCAACTAAGAGCCGAGAGGAGCACCCTGGTGGAGAGCCGGGAGCTGGTCGCCGAGCTGCGTGCCGCCGGGGTCCGCGACGTCTCCGGCGCGGCGGTGGACCGCGCCGTCTACGCCAGTGACGCCTCCCTCTACCGGGTGCCACCGCGTGTGGTGGTCCGGCCGCACGACCACGACGAGGTCGCCGCCGTGCTCGACGTCGCCAGGCGCACCGGCGTCCCGCTGACCGCCCGTGGCGGTGGCACCTCGATCGCCGGGAACGCGATCGGCGCCGGCATCGTGCTCGACACCAGCCGGCACCTGAACCGCGTGCTCGCGCTCGACCCCGAGGCCCGCAGCGGCCGGGTGCAGCCGGGGGTGGTGCTCGCCGGCCTGCAAGCCGCTGCCGCGCCGCACGGGCTCCGCTTCGGCCCCGACCCGTCCACCGGCAGCCGGTGCACGCTCGGTGGAATGATCGGCAACGACTCCTGCGGTTCCCGGTCGCTGGCCTACGGCCGCACCTCGGACAACGTGCGCGCGCTGACGGCGCTGACCGGCACCGGCGAGACGCTGCTGGTACGGCGCGCGCCGGGTGCGCTCGCCACGGGCTTCGACGCCGGACGTGCCGCGCTGGACGCGGTCGTGGCCGCGAACCTGGCGCCGCTGCGCACCGAGCTGGGCCGGTTCTCCCGCCAGGTCTCCGGCTACGCGGTGCACCGGCTGCTGCCCGAGAACGGCGCCGACCTGACCGGACTTCTCGTCGGCAGCGAGGGCACCCTGGCAGTGGTGACCGAGGCCGAGGTCGACCTGGTCCCGGTACCGGCGGCCCGGCTGCTGCTGGTGCTCGGCTTCGACGACTTCGCCACGGCCGGCGACGCCGTGCCGGTGGTCCTCGAGCACCGGGTCACCGCGTGCGAGGGGCTCGACCGCCGGCTCGTGGACGCGGTGCGGACCCGGCTGGGACCCGGCGCGGTGCCACCGCTGCCCCGCGGCCGGGCCTGGCTGCTGGTCGAGCTCTCCGGCGACGACGAGGCCGGGCTGCCCGACCGGGCACGGCGGCTGGTCCGCGCGCTCGGCATCACCGACCACGTGCTGCTCACCGACGCCGGCGAGGTCGCGCGGATGTGGCGGATCCGTGCCGACGGCGCCGGACTGGCCGGCCGGGCGCCCTCGGGCAAACCTGCCTGGGCCGGCTGGGAGGACGCGGCCGTACCACCGGAGCGCCTGGGCAGCTACCTGCGGGACTTCGACGCGCTGCTCGACCGGCACGGGCTGACCGCGATGCCCTACGGCCACTTCGGCGAGGGCTGTCTGCACGTCCGGCTCGACTTCGACCTGGACGCCCCCGGCGGCCGGGGCCGATTCCGCTCCTTCATCGAGGAAGCCGCGGACTGCGTCGCCGCGCATGGCGGCACCCTCTCCGGCGAGCACGGGGACGGTCGCGCGCGCAGCGAGCTGCTCGGCCGCATGTACTCGGCGCAGGTGCTCGAGGTCTTCGCGAAGGTCAAGGGCGTCTTCGACCCCGGCGGTGTGCTCAACCCCGGCGTGCTGGTCGCCCCAGCCCGGCTCGACGACGACCTGCGGCTGGTGATCCGCAACCCGCCCCCGGTCGACCTCGCCTTCGGCTACCGCCGCGACCTCGGCGACCTGGCCCAAGCTGTGCACCGCTGCACCGGGGTCGGCAGCTGCCGGGCCACGCACACCGGCCCGGGCCAGGTGATGTGCCCGTCGTACCGGGCCACCCGTGAGGAGCGCGACTCGACCCGAGGCCGGTCACGGCTCCTCCAGGACCTGATCCGCGGCGAGCTGCCCGACGGCTGGCGCTCCCCCGAGCTGCACCAGGCGCTCGACCTCTGCCTGGCCTGCAAGGGCTGCCTGTCCGACTGCCCGACCGGCGTGGACATGGCGACGTACAAGGCCGAGGCGCTGCACCAGTCCTACCGCGGCCGACTGCGTCCGCGCAGCCACTACAGCCTGGGCCGGCTGCCGCACTGGATGCGACTGGGCCGCCGGATGCCGCGGCTGCTCAACGCCCTGCTCCGGATCGGTCCGCTGCGCCGGCTGGCGCTGCTCGTCGCAGGTGCGGACCTACGACGCTCGGTGCCGGCGTTCGCGCCGCGCTCGCTGCGCTCCTGGCACGCCGGCCGCGGCGCGCCGTCCCGGGCCGGTCAACCGGTGCTGGTCTTCGTCGACTCCTTCACCGACACGTTCACCCCCGAGGCCGGCCAGGCCACCCTGCGGCTGCTCGAGGCGGCCGGCTATCAACCGGTGCTCTCCGCGCCGGACGCCTGTTGCGGCCTGACCTGGATCTCGACCGGTCAGCTCGACGCCGCCCGGATCCGGCTGGCCGCCACCGTCGAGACCCTGGTCGAGCACGCCCGCGCGGGCACCCCGATCGTGGGCATCGAGCCGTCCTGCACCGCGGTGCTCAGGCACGACGCCGTCGAGCTGCTCGGCACCGCGGAGGCGGCCGAGGTCGCCGGCGCGACCCGCACCCTGGCGGAGCTGCTCGGTGCCGCGGACTGGCAGCCGCCGGACCTCACCGGGACCACCGTGCTCGCCCAGCCGCACTGCCACCACCACGCGGTGATGGGCTGGAGCGCGGACGCGGAGCTGCTCGCCCGGACCGGCGCCACCGTGGTCCAGGTCGGCGGCTGCTGCGGGCTGGCCGGCAACTTCGGCATGGAGCGCGGCCACTACGAGCTGTCCGTGCAGGTCGCCGAGCTGGAGCTGCTTCCCGCGGTCCGCGACCTGCCCGACGGCGCGGTCGTGCTCGCCGACGGGTTCTCCTGCCGCACCCAGCTGGCCGACCTCGCCGGTCGGCCCTCGCTCCACCTCGCCGAGCTGCTCGACACCACCCGACCCGACTGAAGGGACCCGCCATGCACCCCGACATCCTCTCCGCGGTCGACGACTGGGGACCTGAGAAGGTCGTCTGCGTCTCCGACCGCCGCTCCGGCATGCGCGGCGTCCTGGTCATCGACAACACCGCCCGCGGGATGGGCAAGGGCGGCACCCGGATGAGTGCCACCCTCAGCGTCGCCGAGGTGATGCGGCTGGCCCGGACGATGACCTGGAAGTGGGCGGCCGTCGACCTGTTCCACGGCGGCGCCAAGGCCGGCATCCTCGGCGACCCGCACGGACCGGCGAAGGAGCAGCAGCTGCGCGCCTTCGCCCGCGCCCTGGCCGCCGAGGTGCCTGCGGAGTACGTCTTCGGCTTGGACATGGGCCTCTCCGAGCGCGACGCCGCGATCTTCGTCGACGAGCTGGACTCCCGCGGCGTCGCCGTCGGGCTGCCCCGGGCGCTCGGCGGTCTCCCGTACGACGAGCTCGGGGTGACGGGGTACGGCGTGGCCGAGGCAACGGACGCGGCCGCCGCATGCATCAGCCTGCCGATGGAGGGAGCCCGGGTCGCGGTCCAGGGCTTCGGTGCGGTCGGCCGGGCCACCGCGCGGCGGCTGACCGAGCTCGGCGCCGTCGTGGTGGCCGCCTCGACCTCGCGCGGCGCGGTGCTCGACGCGGACGGTCTGGACGTGCACCGGCTCGACGAGCTGGCCCGCGAGCTCGGGGACGACTGCGTCGCGGCATACGGGCCGGTGCGGCCACCCGACGAGGCGATCACCGCGCCCGCCGACATCCTGGTCCCGGCCGCGCTCCAGGACGTGGTGCACCCGGCCCACGTCGACGCGCTCACCGCACGGCTGGTGGTCGAGGGCGCCAACATGCCCACCACCGGGCCGGCACTGCAGCAGCTGCACGAGCGCGGCATCGCCGTGGTGCCGGACTTCATCGCGAACGCCGGCGGCGTGGTCGCGGCCGCGCTGTCCATGGACGCACGGCACTCGCCCTTCCCGGTCGAGCCCGCGCAGGTGTTCACCATGGTCTCGGCGAAGATGCGCGCGAACGCGGTCGCGGTCCTCGAGCACGCCGAGGCCTCAGGCACGCTGCCGCACGAGGCGGCGCGCCACCTCGCCCGCGAACGGGTGCACCGTGCGATGGAGCTGCGCGGCCAGGTCCGGACCAAGGAGGACGACCGATGAGCACGATGACCACGACCGACCTGCGCGCCGCCTTCGCGCACCGGCTCTCCACCCTCTACGGGCGCGAGGTGCCCGCCTACACCACGCTGCTGGAGGTCTCCGGCGAGGTGAACCAGCGGGCGCTGCGCCGCGACCCCGCACGCGCCGAGCGGCTCGGCTCCATCGACCGGGTCACCGCGGAGAGGCACGGCGCGATCCGGGTCGGCACCCCGACGGAGCTGGCCCAGGTGGCCCGGATCTTCGCCGCGATGGGGATGTACCCGACCGGCTTCTACGACCTGCGCGACGCCTACCCGGACCCGATCCCGGTGGTCTCCACCGCGTTCCGGCCGCGCTCGCGCGAGGAGCTGGCGGTCAACCCGTTCCGGGTCTTCACCTCACTGCTGGCCACCGGGGACCGGCGCTTCTTCGACGCCGACCTCGAGCGGCGGCTCAAGACGTTCCTGGCGAGCCGGCGGCTCTTCGGAGAGGAGCTGCTGGCGCTGGCCGACCGGGCCGGCGCCGAGGGGGGTCTCGCCGAGCCCGCTGCCGGGCGATTCCTGGAGCTGGCGGTCGGCTCGTTCGCGCTCTCTGCCGAGCCGGTCGACCGGGCCTGGTACCGCGAGCTGGAGGCCGTCTCCAGCGTGGCCGCGGACATCGGTGGCGTGCGCAGCACGCACATCAACCACCTCACCCCGCGGGTCCTCGACATCGACGACCTGTACCGGTCGATGACCGCGCGCGGCATCGAGATGATCGACGCGATCCAGGGTCCGCCGGCCTGGGACGGGCCGGACGTGCTGCTGCGGCAGACGTCGTTCCGGGCGCTCGCCGAACCGCGGCGGTTCCTCGAGGCCGACGGCAGCATCGGCAGCGGCAGCCTGCGGGTCCGGTTCGGCGAGGTGGAGGCGCGCGGCATCGCGCTGACCCCGGCCGGCCGGACCCGGTACGACGAGGTCACCGCCGCCGTCGACGGCTCCAGCGAGCCGGCCGCGCAGGTGTGGAACCGGATGCTGCCCACCGAAGAGGCGGCCTGGCGCGAGCAGGACCTGGCCTTCTTCCACTACGACGTCGCGCCCGGGACCCCTGCGAGCGGACGTACCGAGGCGAGGCTGGAGGACCTGCTGCGCCTGGGCCTGGTCTCCGCGACGCCGATCGTCTACGAGGACTTCCTGCCGCGCTCGGCGGCCGGCATCTTCTCCTCCAACCTGACCGGCACCGGCGAGGTGGACCGCTCCCAGGACGAGGCCGGGCTCGACGCCGGCTGGCTCTCCGACGTGGTCGGCGCCGACATCGCCGCACCCGAGGACCTGTACGGCGCCGAGCAGGACCGCTCGCTCGACGCCGTACGACGGCACCTCGGGCTGGCCTGATCCAGGCCTAGGACGCCGGGGCGGAGACGGCGAGCTCGATCCGCTCGCCGTCCGCCGGGATCAACACCCGCGCCCCGGCGGCCCGGACCTCCTCGGCCAGCGCGTACCGGGTCAGGCCGCAGTGGTTGAGGGCCTCCAGGTGCACCGCGACGACGACCGTGGCCGGCAGCGCCCGGGCCACCGCGAGCACGTCCGCGGCGGACATGGTGATCGGGTCGCCGTCCTCCATCCGGGCCTCGCCGCTGTTCACGATCGTGACCACCGGCTGGTGCCCGTCGAGGACGTCGCGGACCTCCGCGCACCAGACGGTGTCGCCGGCGACGTACACGCTGTCGCTGGCGCTGGGGTCGACCAGCACGTACCCCGAGACCGGGCCCATCAGGTCCGCGGTCTCGCCGGTGCCGTGCCGCCCGCCTGTGCGGACGATCGACAGCGCCCCGAAGGTCGCGCTCCCCGCGACCGGGCGGACGTCCTCGACGCCGCGGCGACGCAGCTCGGCCTCGTCCTCGGGCTGGCAGAACACCGGCAGCCGGGCCTCGGCCACCAGACCCAGCGCAAGGTCGTCCACGTGGTCCACGTGGGTGTGCGTGAACAGCACCCCGGTGGCGCGGGCGACCACGTCGCGCGCCGGCACCGGCAGCCCGACCAGCGGCCAGGTGCGCGGGTTCATGGTTCCTTCGACGGCGGCGTAGGCGTCCTGGTCGCCGAGCATCGGGTCGACCAGCATCGTCTGGCCGCCGATCTCGATCAGGACGGTCGCGTGCCGTACGTGGGTCAGCGTGCTCAACGGGACACCTCTCGGTCGGGTGGAGGGAAGGCTCGTCCGACCAGGTCGTCGGAGAGCCGGTCGGCCAGCAGGCCGGTCGGAAGATGGGTGGTGGCCCGCGGCACCTGCGGGAACAGCGAGGTGTCGATCACGTGCACGTTCGCCAGCCCGTGCACCCGGCCGGTGGTGTCGACCACGCTGCCGATCGCGCAGGTGCCGGCCGGGTGCCAGTAGTGGAAGAAGGTGTGGTCGGCGCCGGTGACCGGGTCGGGGACCGCCGCGCCGAGCAGCGGCGCCAGCGCCGTGGTGGCCGCCGCGCCGCGGACCAGGTCCAGCCCGGCCCGCAGCGCCGCGGCGTCGGCCGGGTCGCGCAGGTAGCCGTGGTCGAGCTCGGCCCGCGCCGCCGGATCCGCGGAGACCAGCCGGAGCCGGCCGCGGGAGCGGGGCGCGACCACCCCCGCCGGGATCACCGCCTCGAGACGGCCGCTGGCCAGGTCGGTGAACGGGAACAGGTGCAGGTCGTACGGCGCCGGCCCGTGCCCGCTGCGCGCCTTGGCGATCACCTGCTCGTCGGGAGCCCGGCGAACGGCGCCGAACGCCGCGGTGGCCGCGACCAGCGTCTCGGTGGCCGCGAAGCGCACCTCGACGGTGACGTGGTCGTGCAGGTTCGCGCCGACACCGGGCAGGTCGACTGCCACCTCGATGCCGAGGGCGCGCAGCTCGTCGGCCGGCCCGATCCCGCTGCGGAGCAGGATCTCCGGGCTGCCGTAGGCGCCGGCACAGAGCACGAACCGGTCGCCGCGCACCTCCGTGACCGCGCCGGCGTCGTCCCGGGCCAGGGCGGCCACCACGCTGCCGTGCTCGACGACCAGCCGGTCGACCTCGGCGCCGGCGAGGATCCGCAGCCGCGGGTGGTCGCGCACGTCGTCGAGGTAGCCGAAGGCGCTGTTCCAGCGCACCCCGTCGGGCGAGTTCATCGGCGCCGGGCCACAGCCGGCCACCCCGTCGAGGTCGGCGAGGTCGTCTGTGCGGGCGATGCCGGTCTCGGCGAAGGCGTCCAGCATCGCGCCCTGGAACGGGGTCAGCTCGTCCTCGGCGGGCTGCTCGGCACGGCCCTCGCGCAGCAGCGCCGCGACCCGGGCGTCGAGCTCACCGGGAGCCCAGTCGATGCCGAGCGCCTCGTAGTCGGCACGCACGCCCGCGGTCTGCGAGCAGCCGTTGTGCGCCGTGCAGCCGCCGACCACCCGGGCCCGGCCGAACGCCCAGGTCCCGCCGTGCCCCGGACCTCGGTAGCCCCAGTCGTGACTGTCCGGCAGGGTGTCGGCGTCGAGCAGGTCGGCCGGCCAGGAGCCCGTGTCGTGGCGGCCGTAGTCCGCGCCGGCCTCGATCAGCAGGACGTCCGCGTCGGTGTGATCGAGCAGCTTGCGCACCACCACCGGGCCGGCCGCTCCGGCGCCGATGACGACGACGTCTGCTCGGAGGACCCTGGTCGTGGCGCTGCTCATGGCCTAGACTTTAGTCGAACATTCGATCAACTTCGAGAGAGTTTCCGATGCGCACAGCGATCCTGATCTACGAGGGCTTCACGTCCCTCGACGCCACCGGCCCGTTCGAGGTGCTGTCCCGGCTGCCCGAGGCCGACGTCGTCTTCGTCTCCCCCGACGGCGGCACGGTGGTCGCCGACCAGCCCCGGTTCGCGCTGCCGACGGTGCCGCTGGCCGAGGTGACCGCGCCGGTCGTGGTCGTGGTCGCCGGCGGCAGCACCACCCAGCGGTTCCTGGAGGACGAAGAGCTGCTCGGCTGGTTGCGCGCCGCGCACGAGACCACCCGGTTCACCACCTCGGTGTGCACCGGCTCGCTGCTGCTCGGCGCCGCCGGGCTGCTCCAGGGTCTGCCGGCGACCTCGCACTGGTGCGAGCTGGACAGCCTCGCCGTCTTCGGCGCCACCCCGACCTCGGAGCGGGTGGTGGTGCACGACCGGATCATCACGTCGGCCGGCGTCTCCTCCGGCATCGACATGGCGCTGGTGCTCGCCGACCGGCTGGAGAGCCCGGAGTACTCCCAGGGCATCCAGCTGGCCATCGAGTACGACCCGCAGCCACCGCACGACGCCGGCTCGATGGAGAAGGCGCCGGAGGCGGTGGCCGCGGTCGTCCGGGCAGTCTTCGACGAGCACTACGGCCCGTCCTGGGCGCAGCGGGTCGCCGACCGCTCCTGAGCCGGGCCGGCCCGCCTGCGCCAGCCCGGCCCGGCTCAGGCGGGCCGGGCCGTGTTCACCCAGACGGCCTTGACCTGGGAGTACTCGGCCATGGCGTAGGCGCCCTTGTCGCGTCCGTAGCCGCTCATCCGGGTGCCGCCGAAGGGGACGGCAGCGTCGGCGTCGCCGTACGTGTTCACCCAGACGGTGCCGGCCCGCAGCCGCCGGGCGACCTGGTGGGCGCGACCGACGTCCCGGGTCCAGATCCCCGCGGCCAGCCCGAAGGCGGTGCCGTTGGCCTGGGCGACCAGGTCGTCCTCGTCCCGGAACGGCAGCACCACCACGGCGGGGCCGAAGATCTCCTCGTGCACCACCCGGGCGTCCTCCGGGGTGCCGGTGATCACCGTCGGGGCGACGAAGTTGCCGTGCTCCAGCCCGGCCGCACGACCCCCGCCCGCCTGGACGCTGCCCTCGTGCGCAGCCAGCTCGAGGTAGCCCAGCACCCGCTCGGTGTGCCCGGCCGAGACCAGCGCGCCGATGTCGGTGTCCGCCTCGATGCCCGGGCCCACCTTGAGCGCGGCCGCGTCCTCGACCAGGTTGGCGACCACGTCGTCGTAGATCGACGCCTCCACGAGCAGCCGGGAACCGGCCGAGCAGTCCTGGCCCATGTTGTAGAAGATCCCCCAGAGCGCACCGGCGCGCAGCTGCTCGGGGTCGGCGTCGGCGAAGACGACGTTCGGGGACTTGCCGCCCAGCTCCAGGGTGACCCGCTTGAGGGTGCCCGAGGCGGCCACCGCGACCCGCTGTCCCGTGCTCATCTCGCCGGTGAACGCGACCTTGTCGATCCCGGGGTGCTGCGTGATCGCCTCGCCGGCGACGTGACCGTAGCCGTTGAGGATGCTCACCACGCCGGGCGGGAAGCCCGCCTCGCGCACCAGCTCGGCCAGCCGCAGGATCGACAGCGGCGTCTGCTCGGCGGGCTTGAGGATCATCACGTTGCCGGCCGCCAGCGCGGGCGCCAGCTTCCAGGCCGCCAGCGCCAGCGGGTAGTTCCACGGGATGATCCCGGCGGTCACGCCGATCGGCTCGTGCAGGGTGTAGACGTGCGCGTCCACGTCGGCGACGTCGATGGTCTGGCCGCCGTTCTTGGTGGCGAATCCGGCGAAGTAGCGGAACACGTTGGCGGTCTCGGGCAGGTCGTCGCCGCGGGCCAGCCGCAGCGGCTTGCCGTTGTTGAGCGTCTCCAGCAGCGCCAGCTCGTCGGCGTGCTCCTCGACCAGGTCGGCCAGGCGCCAGAGCAGGCGGCCGCGCTCGGCCGCGCTCACCCGGCTCCACGGACCCTCGAGGGCGGCGCGGGCACTGGCCACCGCACGATCCACGTCGGCGGGGCCGGCGGCGTGGACCTGGGCGAGCAGGCTGTTGTCGGCGGGGTCGAGGGCGTCGATGAGCGCGTGCTCGCGCGGCTCGACGAACTCGTTGTCGATGAACAGGCCCTTGACGGTGCCGTCGAGGAAGGCCGGCTTCTGGAGGGACTTCTGGGCCTGATTCTGGGCAGGGGTCAGCGTCACGGGAGGACTCGCTTTCGTCGGAGGGAGTGTGGTCAGGCGGTGACGGCGCGGCGCAGCGCTGCCTTGTCGACCTTGCCGATGGGCAGCTTGGGCAGCTCGGTCTCGATGCGGATCTGCTTGGGGATCTTGTAGTTGGCCAGCCGCTCGCGCAGGTAGGCCTCCAGCTCGGCGCCGTCGACACCGGCGGCCACCACGAACGCGACGCCGATCTCGCCCCAGCGCTCGTCCGGCACCCCGACCACCGAGGCGAGGGTGACCGCCGGGTGCTCCTCGAGCGCGGACTCGACCTCGCGCGGGTAGACGTTGTAGCCGCCGGACTTGTACATCTCCTTGAGCCGACCGACCAGGCGCACGTTGCCGTCGGGCTCGATCCGGGCCAGGTCGCCGGTGTGCAGCCAGCCGTCGGCGTCGATCGCCTCGCGGGTCGCCTCCTCGCGGCCGAAGTAGCCCAGGGTGATGTGGTCGCCGCGGATCAGGATCTCCCCCGACTCGTCGACCCGTACGTCGTAGCGCGGGTCGACCTTGCCGACGCTCCAGCTGAGCACGTCCAGCGGCGCGTCCTCGTCGGTGTAGGTGACCGACCCGACCGACTCGGTGAGGCTGTAGGAGGTGCCGAGCCGGGGAACCCGCCGGGCCAGCTTCTCCAGCAGGCTCTGCGGCGCCGCCGCTCCACCCCACAGGATCCACTCGAGCGAGGACAGGTCGCAGTGTTCCCACTCGGGGGTGGCCACCATCGCCAGCAGCTGCGTGGGTATGCAGTAGAGGTGCGTCAGCCGCTCCGCCTCGACCGTGCGCAGCGCGCCGGCCGGGTCGAACCGGTCCATGAACACCGTGGTGCCGCCGGCGGTCAGGATCGAGGTGCAGATGTCGCCGAGACCGCCGATGTGGTTCAGCGGCAGGTCGCAGAGCTTGCGGGGCGCGTCGCCGTACCAGCGGCTGCTCTGGATCACGCCGCACCGGGCCAGCCCGCGGTGCGGGACCAGCGCGCCCTTGGAGCGCCCGGTGGTGCCGGAGGTGTAGATCATCGCCGCCGCGTCCGCCCCGGCCACGGCGGCGCGGGCCGCGGCCAGCGCGGTCTCGTCGCAGCGCTGCTCGAGAAGCTCGGCCAGCAGGACGTGCTCGCCGAGCCCGGGGTGGTCCCGCTCCACGACGACCCGCAGCCCCGGTACCGCGGCCGCGGCACGGTTCAGCACCGCCACGGTGTCCTCGTCGAGGTCGAGCAGCGCGAACAGCAGCACCGGGCGGCAGTCCTCGACGACCGCGGCCACCTCGTCGGGGGTGTACTTCGGGTTCAGCCCGACCCAGATCGCGCCGGTGCTCGCGGTGGCCAGGAAGTGCGCGAAGCACGCGGGCCGGGGCCGCCCGAGCATCGCGACCCGGTCGCCGTGACGGACCCCGGCGGCGACCAGGGCGGCCGCGGTACGGTCCACCTCCTCGCGCAGCTCGCGATAGGTCGTCCGGGTGACCGCGTCGACCAGCGCCTCCCGGTCCGGGCGCTCGCGCGCCCAGTGCGCGACGTAGTCGGAGATCCGGTCCAGCACCGGAAGCTGCTCACTCACAGCGGGATCCCGGCGGGGCGGCGGTGCCGCCACGGGAAGGCCCGCTCCAGCTGCCCGGCCAGCGCGAGCACGGTGCAGTCGTCGTTGTTGCCGCCGATGAGCTGGGTTCCCAGCGGCATCCCGTTGGTGTGCTCGACCAGCGGGACCGAGATCGCCGGCAGCCCCAGCACGTTGGCCATCACCGTCAGCGAGGCGGTCTCCTCGGCACGGCGCAGCGGCAGCCACGGGTCGGCGTCCTGGCCCTGCCAGAGCGCGCCCTCGCCCGGGCTGAGCACCGGGTTCGTCGGGGTGAGCAGGATGTCGACGTCGTCCCAGAGCGGGTACATCTCGCGCGCCTGCAGCTGGACGTCGGCGACCGCGCGCACGTAGGTGAGCGAGTCGGTCCGGCGGCTGGCCGCGCGCAGCGTCCGGTTCAGCGGCTCCACCCGGTCCTCGTCGACCACGTCGACGTCGGCGGACCCGGTCGCGTAGATGATCTCGAACTTCTCCTGGAACCACTCCTGGTCCAGCCCGGGGATGTCCACCTCGACGACCTCGTGCCCCAGCGAGGCGACCAGCTCGGCGGCCTGCCGGCCCATCGCGGCGGCCGCCGGGTCGACCCGCTGCGGGAACGCCGGCCGGGTGCTGAACCCGATCCGGAGCCGGCCCGGGTCGCGCTGCGCGGCCGCGCGGTAGCTGGTCGGCGGGGCCGGGTGCCGGTACCAGCCGACCGGCTTCTCCGCGGCGAAGGCGTCCAGCGCGGCGGCGGTGTCCTCCACGGTCCGGGTGAGCACGCCCTCGGTGGCGTAGCCCTCCATCCAGAGGGCGTCCCCGGGCACCAGGCCGCGGCTCGGCTTCATCCCGACCAGGCCGCAGAAGCTGGCCGGCTCGCGGATCGAGCCGGCGCCGTCGGAGCCGTGTGCGATGGGGAGCATCCCGGAGGCGACCGCGGCGGCCGCGCCTCCGCTGGAACCGCCCGGGCTGCGGTCGGTGTCCCACGGGCTGCGGGTCACCCCGTGCCGGGTGGACTCGGTCACCGAGACGGTGCCGAACTCCGGGGAGGTGGTGGAGCCGACGAAGACGAAGCCGGCGTTGCGCAGCGCGCGCACCGCGACCGCGTCGTTCGGCATCACCACCCGGCCGACGGCCTCCGAGGCACTGCACAGCTCCCAGCCCTGGACCGGGTGCAGGTCCTTGATCGCGGTCGGCACCCCGGCGAACGGGCCGAGCTCGTCGCCGTTCGCGACCGCGCGGTCGACGGCGTCGGCGGTGGCGAGGGCCTCCTCGGGACGGAGGGTGCACATCGCGTTCAGGGCCGGGTTGATCGCGTCGATGCGCTCGAGGCAGCGCTCGGTGACCTCGCGCGAGCTCACCTCCCCGGTCCGGATCGCCGCGGCCAGCTCGGTCGCGCTCGGCCAGCCGAGGTCGGTGGTGCCGATCGGGTCCGGCAGCGCGCGGTCGGGTGTGGTCGTCATGAGTGGGAGGCTCCTGGTTCTCTCGTCGGCTCTCGTCGGGTTCGGTGCCGGGGTTTCCACCCCGGTCGCGGCACGCTGGCACGCAGCAGCTGGGTGTACGGATGGCTCGGGCTGTCCAGGATCTCGGCCGTCGCCCCGCTCTCCACGATGGTGCCGTCCTTCATCACCACGACCCGGTCGGTGACCTGCCGGACGACGGCCAGGTCGTGGCTGATGAACAGGTAGCTGACGCCGGTCTGCTCCCGTACGTCGGCCAGGGTGTTGAGCACCTGGGCCTGGATGGAGACGTCGAGCGCGGCGACGGACTCGTCGAGGATGAGCACCTGCGGGTCGGCCGCCAGCGCGCGGGCGATCGCCACCCGCTGCCGCTGGCCGCCCGACAGGTTCTCCGGGCGGGAGCCGACCTGGCGCTCGTCGAGCCCGACCAGGTCGGCCAGCTCGCGCACCTGCCGGGCCACGTCCGCGGTCCGGGTCTCGGCGTGGTGCCGGAGGACCTCGGCGATGGCGGCACCGGCGGTCTGCCGTGGGTCCAGGCTCTGGTAGGGGTCCTGGAAGACCATCTGCACGTCCCGGCCGCGGCGGCGCCGCTCGCGGGCGGACCGGGCCGGCCGGGTCCGGTCGCTGCCGCAGGCCTCGACGGTGCCGGCGGTGATCGTCTCCAGTCCGACGATCATCCGGGCCACGGTGGTCTTCCCCGAGCCGGACTCGCCGACGATGCCGAGCGACTCCCCGGCCTCGAGCACGAAGGAGACGTCGTCCACCACGGTGGTGCGACCGTAGGTCTTGGTCAGGCCGGCGGCCCGCAGGATCGGCTCAGGCACGGACCGGCCCCCGATCCAGCGCGCCGGCGTGGTGGCAGGCCACCACCCCGTGACCGTGCTCGTGCAGGGACGGCCGCTCCTCGCGGCAGCGGTCGGTGGCGAACGCGCACCGCGGCTCGAACGGGCAGCCGCCGGCGACCTGGAAGGCCGCGATCGGCCGGCCCGGGGTGACCGGCAGCCGCGGGCTGGTCCCGGTGAGGCTGGGACGGGCCGCGGTGAGTGCCTGGGTATAGGGGTGCTCGGGGTGCTCGTGGAGCTCCTCGGCGGGCTGCACCTCGATCACCTCGCCGGCGTACATCACCGCGGTGCGGTCGCAGACCGCGGCGGCCAGGTCGAGGTCGTGGGTGATGAAGAGCAGCGCCAGCCCGAGGTCGCGACGCAGGTCGTCGATGATGGCCATCACGTCGGCCTGGGTGGTCACGTCCAGCGCGGTGGTGGGCTCGTCGGCGAGCAGCAGCTCGGGCTCGACCAGCAGGGCGCTGGCGATCATCACCCGCTGCAGCAGCCCGCCGGAGAGCTCGTGCGGGTACTGCCGCAGCCGGCGCGCCGGGTCCGAGACGCCGACGTCGTCGAGCACCCGGAGCGCACGCGCCTCCGCCTCGCGCCGGGGCACCTTGCGGTTGAGCCGGAGCGCCTCGGTGAGGAAGTCCCCGATGCTGCGCACCGGGTTGATGTGCGCGCGCGGGTCCTGGAAGACCAGCGCCATCCGGGATCGGCTGGCCCGGCGTACGGCGGCCGAGCAGCCGGCCAGCTCGGTGCCGTCGAAGACGATGCTCCCGCCCACCCGGGCACCGCGGGGAAGCAGCCCGGCGATCGAGCGGACGGTCATCGACTTGCCCGAGCCGGACTCCCCGACCAGGCCCAGCGACTCCCCGGCGCCGATGGAGAACGTCACCTGGCGCAGGATCGGCCGCTCCCCGTCGTACGACGGAAGGCTGAGGTCCAGGCCGCGGACGTCGAGCAGAGCACTCATGCGGCACCTCCGGGCACCATCTGCCGGGACCGCAGCCGCCGGGGCACCCGACGCGGCCGCAGCCGGGCGGCGTCCACGCCGGCCAGCCGCTCGCCGAGCACGTTGACCGCGATCACCAGCAGCACCACGCAGGCACCGGCCGAGAGCGCCTCGGCGGGGTGGCCCTGGAGCACGCCGGACTGGCCGGTGCCGACCATGACGCCCCAGTCGGCGTTGGGGAACTGCACGCCGAGGCCGAAGAAGGACAGGATCGCCAGGTCGACCATGGCGTAGCCGAAGAACAGCGTCGCCTGCGCGGCGATCAGCGGGCTCAAGTTCGGCACCAGGTGCCGCCGGCAGATCGTGGTGGCGCGGAAGCCCTGGATCTCCAGTGCCTTGACGTAGGCCTTGCCGCGCTCGGTGATCGCGACGCTGCGCATCACCCGCGCGGTGTAGGGGACGTAGGCCACCGAGAGCGCCAGCGCCGCGGTCCACAGACCGGGCCCGAAGACGGCGGTGACCAGCATCGCCAGCAGCAGGCCGGGGAAGGCGAACATGATCTCCAGCGTGGAGGAGACCAGCGCGTCGAACCAGCCCCCGGCCCAGGCGGCGACGAGGGCGACGAGCACGCCGACCAGCATGCTCACCGCGACCACCGCGAGCGGTCCCAGCAGCGAGCTGCGGGCGCCGGTGAGCAGCCGGGAGAGGATGTCGCGGCCCTGGGAGTCCAGGCCCAGCAGGTGGTCGGGCGACGGGCTGCCGAAGCTGCGGGCCAGGTCGGAGGCGTTCGGGTCGTACGGCGCCAGCCACGGGCCGACGATCGCCAGCACCAGGGCGAGGCCGACGACGACCTTGGCGGACCTCATCGCTGCCCCAGGGCGACCCGCGGGTCGATGAGCGCGACCACGACGTCGACGACGGTGTTGATCAGGATGAAGGCGACCACCATGACCAGGCAGATGCCCTGCACCACGGCCAGGTCCTTGGACAGGGTGGCGTTGACCAGGTAGGCACCGAGGCCGTTGAGCCCGAAGGTGCGCTCGACGACCGCGGCCAGGGTGATCAGCGAGGCCACGGTGATGCCGGTCAGGGTCACGATCGGCGCGGCCGCGTTGCGCACCGCGTGCCGCCAGACGACCAGCGGGTAGCTGATCCCGCGGCTGATCGCGGTCTGCACGTGCTCGCGCTCGAGCTGCTCGCGCACCGCGGCCCGGGTCACCCGGGCCAGGCTCGCGGTGGCCGCCCCGGCCAGCGCGAACGCCGGCAGGGTCAGGTGCCGGACGCTGTCGAGGAAACCGCTGCCGGTGCCGAACGCCGGGAACCAGCCGAGACCGACCGCGAACACGGCGATGAGCACGATCGCTGCCACGAACGGCGGCACCGCCACCATCGCCGAGGTGGTCACCACCACCGCGGAGTCGACCCGCCCGGGGCGCAGCGCCCCGAGCAGGCCGACCGCGAGGCCGACGACGATGATGATCAGCGTGGCGTAGCCGACCAGGAACAGCGTGGTGCCGACGCGGGCGCCGATCAGGTCGGTGACGTCCTGGCGCAGCGTGATCGAGACGCCGAGGTCGCCGCGGAACGCGTGCCCGACCCAGGTCAGGTACTGCTCGAAGAACGGCGCGTCGAGGTGGTAGCGCTCGCGGAGCGCGGCCACGCTCTCCGGCGGCAGCGACCGGCCGGCGGCGAGCGCCGCGATCGGGTCGCCGGGCGCCAGCCGGATGCCCGAGAACACCACGAAGCTGGACACCGCGAGCGTGACCGCCAGCATCAGCAGCCGGCGGGACAGGTACTTCGTCAACTAGCCCACTCCTCCCAGGTCCAGGGCCCAGGGTGCGTAGTAGTGCTGTGAGGTCACGGTCGCACCCGTCAGCTTCTTGTTCAGCGCCAGCACCGTGTCCGGTGCCACGATCGGGATCCAGGGCAGGTCCTTGGCCAGGATCGACTGGGCCTGCACGACCAGGTCGGCGCGCTTCTTCGAGTCTGCCTCGCCACGGGCCTGCTGGAGCAGCGTGACGACCTCCGGGTTGTCGTACTTGCCGTAGTCCTGCTCGGCGCCGGGCACCGCGAAGGAGGAGTAGAGCCGGCCGGGGTCGGCCCAGGTCGGGAAGTTGGTGGTGAAGAACCCGTCCACCTTCGCGCGCACCTTCGGGTCCAGGAAGAAGCCGCTATAGGAGTCCGCGGAGAGCGAGTAGAGCTTGACCTTGAGGCCGATCTTCTCCGCGGCCGTCTTCATCGCGTTGGCCTCGGTGGCCAGCTTGTTGATCTCGTTGCTCATCCCCAGGGTGAGCGTCTTGCCGGTGACGCCGGCTTCCTCGATCAGCTTCTTGGCGGCGGCGATGTCGGCCTTCGGGTCGGGCAGCGCGTTCCAGGCCTGCTCGAACACGTCGCGTTCGTAGCCCCAGGTGCCCGGGCTGCCGAGTGCGCGGGCGGGCGTCGCGGTGCCCTTGTAGAGCGCGCTGACGTAGGACTGCCGGTCGAAGGCCAGCGAGAGCGCCTGCCGGACCCGGACGTCCTCGAGCAGCCCGCGGGTGGTGTCGGCGACGATGAACGCGTCGATCGTGTACGACTGGCCGCGGTAGATGTCGACGGTCCCGCCGGTGGTGACCTGGTCCAGCGTGCTGAGCGGCAGCTCGAGGTAGCTGCCGTCGACCTCACCGGTCTGCAGCGCCGAGGTCAGCGTGGCCTCGTCCGGGATCCCCTTGAAGTCGATCTTGTGCACCAGCGGCTTCGCCTCGCGGCCCCAGTAGGAGTCGTTGGCGACCACCGAGAGCACGTCGCCGGTGCGCCAGGAGTCCAGCTTGTACGGACCGGTGCACATCTCCCCGCCCTTCGGGGTGCCGTAGTCCTTGCCCTTGGCCTCGACGTAGGCCTTCTTCACCACCACTCCGGCCATGAACGAGAGCGCGTTCTGCAGCCAGTAGTCCGGCTCGGTCAGCTGGATCTCGACGGTGTGGTCGTCCTTCTTGGTCACCGTCTTGATCCGGTTGAGGACCGGTCCCCAGTAGCCGCCGAGCTTGGGGTCACGGTTGCGCTCGATGCTGAAGACCACGTCGTCGGCGGTCATCGGGCTGCCGTCGGCGAAGGTGACGCCGTCCTTGAGCGCGATCTCCGCGGTGGTCGGGGACGGGAAGGTGATCCCGCTGGCGAGCCCGGGCACCACGGTGCCGTCGGGCTCCTGCTTGAACAGCGACTCGCACATCAGGCTGGTCACGGTCAGCTCGGGGTAGTCGCCGGCGGTGATCGGGTCGATCGAGGTCGGGTCGCGGTAGAGCGCCCAGGTGATCTCGTCGACCGGCTCGGTGCCGGCCTTCGTGGTGGTCACCAGGCTGCCGGCGGCGGGCGAGCCGCCCTTCGTGCCGCTGCTCGAGTCGGAGGAGCACGCGGCGACGGTCAGAGCCAGGACGACGGCCGCGGAGGTCGCGGCGATCGAGCGCGAGAGATTCATGCGTACCTGCTTCGGGCTACCGAGATGGACATTTAGTTAGTCGAACGATCGCTCAACGAACTAGGCTTGTCAACACCCGGAAGGATTTTGACGTGGAGCGTTTTTTGAGCGAACGTTTGACAAACATCGATACTCCAGGAGGTCCCGTGCCGAACACCATCGAGGAGGAGCACGCCGCCCACGTCGCGGCGGCGCTGTTCGGGCTGCGCGGCGACGTACGCCGCCTGGACGGAGAGGTCGACCTGAACTTCCTGGTCACCTCCGCCGACGAACGCGTGGTGCTCAAGCTGCACCGCCCCGGCACCGACCTGGCCGAGCTGGAGCTGCAGGACCAGGTGCTGCTGCGGCTGGCCTGCGCCGGGCTCCGGGTGGCCACCCCGGTCCCGGTGCCCACCGCGGCCGGCGAGCTCACCACCCTGGTGCCGTGGACCGACGGCAGCCGCCCGGCACGCGCGCTCACCTGGATCGAGGGCACGCCCTGGCCGGTCGGCACCGCCGATCCCACGCTGCTCCACGACCTGGGCGCCCGCATCGGCGAGCTGGACCGGGCCCTGGCCGGCTACCACCACCCGGCCGAGGGCCGCGAGGCACTCCCCTGGCGGATCACCGCGGCCGCGCAGGTGGCGCCGTACGCCGAGGAGGTGGACGAGGAGCTGCGCGACCTGGTCCGCGCGGTGTTCCGGGAGCACGCCACCAGCATCGCGCCGGCCCTGGCCGACCTGCCCGAGCAGGTGGTCCACCACGACCTCAACGAGCACAACATCGTGCTCGGCGCCGACGGCTCGGTGGCCGGCTTCATCGACTTCGGCGACGTCGCCCGGGTGCCCCGGATCGCCGAGCTCGCCGTCGCCGCGGCGTACGCCGTGCAGGGTGTGGACCACCCGGAGCAGGCGCTCGTCGACCTCGCCTTCGGCTACCACCAGGCCAACCCGCTGGCGGCCGCCGAGCTCGCCGTGCTGCTCGACCTGGTCAGGCTGCGGCTGGCCACCAGCATCGCGATGTCCGCCCACCAGTTCGCCCGCTCCCCCGGCAACGCCTACCTGCTGATCAGCCAGGAGGGCGTCCGGGAAGCGCTGGTGCGGCTGTCCGCGACCGACCCGGTGCTGCTGCACTGCCGGCTGCGCGACGCGCTCGGCTTCGAGGCCAACCCGCTCGCGCGCGAGGTCCGCCAGCACCTGGAGTCCGGGCGCGTCCGGCCGGTGCCGCTGGTGGCGCCCGTCGACCGGCTCGCCGGTGCCTTCGACCGCCCGTACGGCGACGCGGTGCCCGGCACCGACGAGGTGCGGGTGGACCGTGGCCTCGCCGTCATCCCCGGCGCCGAGGTGCGCGCGCCGCTCGATGGCGAGGTGACCTCGGTGACCGACGACGGCGTGGTGCTGCGGCACCGTGCGGACACGGGGCCCGAGCTCGGCATCGCCCTCAGCGGCCTCGAGGTCGACGGCCTGTGCGCGGGCGACCGGGTCCGCGCCGGCGACCTGCTCGGCCGGGCGAGCACCACCGAGGGTGTCGGCTACCCGGCCGCCCAGGTGCGGGTCCAGCTGTGCGCCCTGCCGGGCGTCGGCGGCGAGGAGCTGGTGAGCGCCGTACCGGAGGCGGAGCTCGACCTCTGGCGCAGCGTCTTCCCGGACCCCAACCTGCTCCTGGGCGACCCGCAGCCGGTGCGCCGGCGGCCGGTGCGCACCGACATCGACCTGCTCCGGCGCCGGCGGACGAACTTCAGCACCGCTCTCGGCCTCTCCTACGCCGACCCGGCGCACGTGGTCCGCGGCGAGGGCGCGCACCTGGTCGACCGCGACGGGCGCCGCTGGCTCGACCTGGTCAATAACGTCGCCCACGTCGGGCACGCGCACCCGCGGGTGGTCGCGGCCGCGCACGCCCAGGCGCAGGTGCTCAACACCAACACCCGCTACCTGCACGCCTCGGTCGTCGAGTACGCCCGGCGCCTGGTCGAGCTGTTCCCGGATCCGCTGCACGTCTGCTTCCTGGTCAACTCCGGCTCGGAGGCCAACGACCTGGCCCTGCGGCTGGCCCGGGCCCACACCGGGCAGCGCGACGTTCTGGTGCTCGACCATGCCTACCACGGCAACCTCACCTCGCAGATCGACCTGAGCCCCTACAAGTTCAACCGGGCCGGCGGGCTCGGGCAGCCGCACGGGACCTGGGTCTGCGAGCTCCCCGACGTCTACCGGGGCCGGCTGCACGAGCTGCCCGTCACCGAGCAGGTCGCCGGGTACGCGGTCTCGGTGGCCGAGCAGCTGGACGGGATCCGAGCCGCCGGCCGGGCACCCGCGGCGTTCTTCGTGGAGTCGCTGCAGAGCTGCGGCGGCCAGATCGTGCTGCCCGAGGGCTACCTGGCCAGCACCTTCGCGCTGGCCGGTGAGGCCGGCGCGGTCACGGTCGCCGACGAGATCCAGGTCGGCCTGGGCCGGGTCGGCTCGCACCTGTGGGGCTTCGAGCTCGGCGGCGTGGTGCCCGACATCGTCACCCTGGGCAAGCCGCTCGGGAACGGGCATCCGCTGGCCGCGGTGGTGACCACCCCCGAGATCGCGCGCTCGTTCGCCAACGGGATGGAGTGGTTCAACACCTTCGGCGGCAACCCGGTCTCGGCCGAGGTCGGGCTGGCGGTGCTCGACGTTCTCCGCGACGAGCGGCTGCAGGCCAATGCCTCCGACCGCGGCCGCCAGCTCAAGGAAGGACTGGCCCGCGCGTCCGCCGGGCACCCCCTGATCGGTGACGTCCGCGGCGAGGGCCTGTTCCTGGGCATCGAGCTGAGTCACGAGGGCCGGGCGCCGGCGACCGCGCACGCCGGGCTGCTCAAGGAGGCGATCAAGGCCCGCGGCGCGATGGTCTCCACCGACGGCCCGGACGAGAACGTCATCAAGATCAAGCCGCCGATGGTGCTCTCCGAGGAGGACTGCGCCTGGTTCGTCGACGTGTTCGAGGACGCCCTCGGGGAGGTCGAGAAGCGGGTCGGCTGAGACGGGGTGCTCCGGGGCCCGGACCTCAGAGGCCCTTGGGCTTGGAGCGCGGCTCGATGCTCAGCTCCACCCGTTCCAGCAGGACCGCGGGCGAGCCGAGCTCGAGGCTCGCCAGCTCCACCGGCTTGCCCTTCCGGTTCGCGCCGAGCAGGGCCAGCGCCATCGTCGCGAAGTCGGCCCAGAGCTCGGCGGGGCCGAGCGCGCCGCGCGGGTTGTACCAGTGCGCGATGCCCGTGGTCATCTGCAGCAGCGCCAGCCGGGCGGTGGCGCCACGGTCGACGAAGACACCCTCGGCCACACCGGCGCTGATGACCTGGTTCCAGAGGTCCTCGTAGGCGTCGCGGAGCTTAACCACGCGCTGCTTCGCCGGGCCCTGCAGGGCGCGGAACTCGTGGTCGGTGACCCGCGCCGCCCGCGGGTTGCGGGTGTGGAACGCGACGTGGGAGCCGATCAGCATCGCCAACCGCTCGGCGGCGCCGTCGACGTCGGCGACCGCCGCCCGTCCGGCATCGTCGAGCACGGTGAGCGAGCGCTTCATGATCTCCTCGAGCAGCTCGTCCTTGGAGGCGGCGTAGTAGTACATCGCCGAGACCGCCACCCCGGCCGCGTCGGCGATGTCCCGGATACCGGTGCCGTGGAAGCCGCGCTCGGAGAAGAGCCACGTCGAGGTGGAGAGCAGGTTGAGCTCGGTCTGCTCGGAGCGGACCCGCTTGCTGTTCGCGGCCCGGCCGCGCGGCGTCGCGGTCCGGCGTTCTGCGGTCGGAGCCATCAGCTGCTCGCTTCCATTCCGAGGGCGGTTGCGGGGTTGTCCCGGGTGAGCGTGTGGATCAGGGACTCCCCGAGGCCCATCCGGCGCATTAGCGGCACGACGTTCTCGAGGAGGTGGGTGTATCCCGGGCCACCGTACTTGCGCAGGTACACCTTCTGGCAGATGTCCTGGGAGAGCAGGATGCGGTTCTCGAACCCCTGCTCGCACAGGTCCAGGATCCACTCGACGCGGGTGCGGTCGTTCGGGCGCCGGGCGTCGGGGTTGAACGCGTAGTAGCTCGACTCCTGGCCGAAGAGGTCCAGCTCGACGTAGCAGCCGGTGCGGGCGAGCTCGGTCAGCGCGGCCGGCTCCCACAGCGTACGGTCCACGTGGGACATGATCGTGCGCGCCGGATCACCGCCGTTCTCGACGACCGCGCGCATCGCCTCGACGGGAGCGCGCGGGTCCCGGCCGGGGTGCAGCTGCAGCGCCGCGCCGGTGTGGGCCTGCGCCCGGGCGGCCCCGGCCAGCACGGTGGCCTCGGTCGGGTGCACCGGCCAGCTCAGCCCGACCTCGCCGATGATCCCGGCGCGCACGCCGCTGTCGCCGACACCGTCGCGCACGTCGGCCACGATCGTCTCCGCGATTGCCTCGGCGCTCTGCGCGTCCAGGCCGGGTGGGTGGTACTGCCGCGCGTAGTAGGCGCTTCCCATCACCAGGTGCACGCCGGTGGCCCGGGAGACGGCAGCCAGGCCGGCGGGGTCACGGCCCATCCCGATGGCTGAGGAGTCGACGATGGTGCCGCCGCCCGCGGCTCGGTAGTGCGTCAGCTCGGAGATCGCGTCGTCGACCCGGGTCAGCCGCAGGTTGTCGAGGTTGACGACCTCGCGCCGGATCCGGTCGTAGCTCTCCAGGGTGACCGGCGCCTCGATCAGCTCCCGCGAGGTGGCCGGCGCCTCCGCGGCCACCCGGCCGGCCGAGGCGTCCGCGGCGGCGACGGCCGGCCAGACCGCGTCCACGCCCCAGGTTTTGACGATGCCGGACATGTCGCAGAGCACGTGCTCGTGCGGCTGGACATGGCCCGCCTCGGAGACAGGCAGGTCGCCCAGGACGGTCCGGATCACTCTCGTCGGTGCGTCGGCAGCAGCGCTCACGCCGGAAGTCTATCGAACGTTCGCCTAACTTGCTCGGCCTGAGGCCGTCTTGACAGTTGAGCGTTCGATCAACTTTACTTCTCGAACGACCGATCAAATAACTAGAAGCTGAGGTTCGACGATGGAGCTGATCGATGCACGCGTGCGGCTGCCCGAGGAGCTGAGGGTCCGCGTGCGCGGCAGCTCGCCGGAGCTCCTGCACGAGCAGTACGACCGAGTGCTCGACCTCACCGCGAAGACCGCCGCCGGCACCCTCGACGCCCTCCTCAACGGCCTCGACGACGCGGGGATCGCCCGCGCCGTGCTGCACGCCGAGTACGAGGACGACGCCGACGCCACCCAGCTCAACGACGCGGTGGCCGCCCTGGTCGCCAAGTTCCCCGAGCGCTTCCGCGGCGTCGGCACCATCGACCTCCCGCTGTCCTCTCCGACCGCGGCGGCGCGCCAGGTCGACCAGATCGCCGCTCTCGGCCTGGTGGGCGTGAACGTGCAGCCGGCCTTCTTCGACCTCGACATCGACGACCGCCGGCTCTACCCGGTCTACTCGCGCGCCGAGGAGCTCGGCCTGGTCGTCGCCCTGCACACCGGGATCAACTACTCGCGGATGAGCCCGATACGGCACGAGCGCGCCGAGCTCCTCGACCAGGTGGCCTGCGACTTCCCCGGGCTGCGGCTGGTGGCGTGCCACGCCGGCTGGCCGTGGGTGACCGAGTTCTGCGCGGTGGCCCGACGGCACCCCACCGTCTACCTCGAGTTCGGCGGCCTCGCTCCCCGGTACGTCGGGCAGCCCGGCACCGGCTGGGACGTGCTGTTCACCTACCTGCCCAAGCTGCTGACCGGCCAGGTGCTGTTCGGCACCGACTGGCCGGTGATGCCCTTCGGCCGGGTGCTGGAGGAGTGGCGGGCGCTGGACCTCGGCGACGACGTGCTCGAGCGGCTGCTCGGCGGCAATGCCCGCGCTCTGTTCTGGGGGGAGAGCCGATGAACACCGACCTTCGATCTCTCGCGCTGGAGAAGCTGGCACGCCTGGGGGTCACCGACCCGTTCACCGACGACGGCGACCTGGTCTGCCACACGCCCGTGGACGGTTCCGAGCTCGGCCGGCTGCGCTCCCACGGGCCTGGCGAGGTGCTGGCCGCCGTAGACACCGCCCGAGCCGCCTTCGAGGGCTGGCGCTCGGTGCCGGCCCCGGTCCGGGGTGAGGTGGTCCGCGAGCTGGGTCAGCTTCTCCGCCAGCACAAGGACGACCTGGCCGTCCTGGTGACCGTGGAGAGCGGCAAGATCCTCGAGGAGGGTCGCGGCGAGGTCCAGGAGATGATCGACATCTGCGACTTCGCGGTCGGTCTCTCGCGGCAGCTCTACGGCCTCACCATCGCCAGCGAGCGTCCCGGTCATCGGATGATGGAGCAGTGGCACCCGCTGGGGGTCGTCGCCGTGATCTCCGCCTTCAACTTCCCGGTCGCGGTCTGGTCGTGGAACGCGGCCCTCGCCCTGGTCTGCGGTGACACCGTGGTGTGGAAGCCGTCGGAGAAGACGCTGCTCAGCGCGCTCGCGGTGACCGCTCTCGTCGAGCGAGCCGCCCAGCGCGCCGGCGCGCCCGCCGGGCTGACTCCCCTCGTCCTCGGCGGCGCCGCCGTCGGCGAGCAGCTGGTCGACCACGAGCAGGTGGCGCTGCTCTCCGCAACCGGATCCACCCGGATGGGCAAGGAGGTCGCGCCGCGGGTCGCCGCCCGTCTCGGCCGGGTCCTCCTCGAGCTCGGCGGCAACAACGCCGCCGTGGTCGCGCCGTCGGCCGACCTCGACCTGGCCGTCCGCGGCATCGTCTTCTCGGCGGTCGGTACCGCGGGACAGCGGTGCACCTCGCTGCGCCGGGTGATCGTCCACGAGGACGTGGCCGACGCGCTGCTGGACCGGCTGGCGAGTGCCTACGAGTCTCTTCCGATCGGATCCCCGCTGGACTCCTCGGTGCTGGTGGGTCCCCTCGTCGACGACGCCGCGTACGCGTCGTTCGAGAAGGCGCTCGCCTCGGCCGTCGCCGACGGTGGGACGGTTCGCACCGGCGGCGGCCGCGCCGAGGGTCCCGGCGACGGCTGCTACGTGACACCGGCGATCGTGGAGATGCCGGCGCAGACCGAGGTGGTCCGGCACGAGACGTTCGCGCCGATCCTGTTCGTCCTGCGCTACCGCGACTTCGAGGACGCGGTCCGGCTGCAGAACGAGGTGAGCCAGGGCCTGTCCTCGTCGATCTTCACCACCGACGTACGGGAGGCCGAGCGCTTCGTCTCGGTGACGGGCTCGGACTGCGGGATCGCGAACGTGAACATCGGCCCCTCGGGCGCCGAGATCGGCGGCGCCTTCGGCGGCGAGAAGGAGACCGGAGGCGGTCGCGAGTCAGGATCGGACGCGTGGAAGGGCTACATGCGCCGCGCGACGAACACGATCAACTACTCCGACGAGCTGCCGCTGGCCCAGGGCGTGGAGTTCGCCTGATGGAGCTGAGCAGGGTCGGCATCGTCGGCGGCGGGGTGATGGGTGCCGGCATCGTCCAGGTCTTCGCCCGCGCCGGCCTCACGGTCACCCTCGTCGAGGTCGACGAGCAGGCGTGCCGGGCGGCGCTCGACCGGATCACCACGGCACTGGTCCGGCACGACCCCAAGGAGCGCGCGGCCGCGTGGTCGGGCGGGAGCGCCGTCGCCACGGTGATCGACGAGGTCCTGGGCCGGATCCGCACCACCGAGCACCTGGAGGACCTGCACGACTGCGAGCTCGTGGTCGAAGCGGCGCCGGAGGCACCCGAGCTGAAGATCGACCTGTTCCGCCGCCTCGGCGCGGTCACCGCGGCGGGGACGACGCTGGCCAGCAACACCTCGTCGGTGCCGATCGTCCACCTGGGCGCGGCCTCCGGCCGGCCAGAGGAGGTGATCGGGCTGCACTTCTTCAACCCGGTGCCGGCGATGCGGCTGGTCGAGATCATCCCCTCCGTGCTCACCGCGCCGGCCCTCGTGGACCGGATGCAGGAGCTGGTCACCGACGTGCTCGGCAAGACACCGGTGCTCGCCCGGGACCGGGCGGGGTTCGTCGTGAACACCCTGCTGGTGCCCTACCTCCTGGCCGCGGTGCGGATGTTCGAGGCCGGGTTCGCCACCGCCGAGGACATCGACCGGGCGATGACGCTGGGCTGCGGGCACCCGATGGGCCCGCTCGCGCTGTGCGACCTGATCGGCCTGGACACGGTGCAGGCGATCGGGAAGTCGATGTACGACGAGTTCAAGGAGCCGCAGTACGCGCCCCCGCCGCTGCTGGACCGGATGGTCTCGGCGGGACTGCTGGGACGCAAGTCGGGGCGCGGTTTCTACTGAGCGCGATCGGACGTCTCAGCGGGCGAGGATGACCGAGGAGCCGTGGCCGAAGAGGCCTTGGTTGGCGGTGATGCCGACCTTCGCGTTCTCGACCTGGCGGCCCTCGGCCTGGCCGCGTAGCTGCCAGGTGAGCTCGCAGACCTGGGCCAGCGCCTGGGCCGGGACGGCCTCGCCGAA